>DJHM01000049.1 GCA_002433075.1 Latescibacteria bacterium UBA6620 | reverse complement strand
AACAATCCCGGGGGGCAGGTCAATCGATCGGCAGAATCTTGAGGTCGGTAATTTTCAAAGACTTCTCCTTGGTGGTGTGGCTCGCATTGAGTGAAAGCGTTATACTGAACCAAAGCCGATCACACAGCGTGGAGGACCGATGGAAAAGAGAGCTTTTGGCAATAAGCCCGACCAGCTGAGTATCGTCGCATTCGGCGGTATCGTCATCAAGGACACCACGGAACCCGAAGCCAGCCGTCTCGTCTCTATGGCGATCGACAACGGCATTAACTACTTCGACGTCGCTCCAGGCTACGGAAACGCGGAGGAGTGCCTGGGGCCCGCCCTGGAATCCTACCGGAACGATGTATTCCTCGCGTGCAAGACCGGAAAGCGAGATCGCGCAGGCGCCCGCGAGGAACTCGATCGATCGCTCCAGCGTCTGAGGACGGACCACTTCGACCTCTATCAGCTTCACGCCATGAAATCCTGGGACGACTTCGACCAGGCAACCGGTCCTAACGGCGCACTCGAAACGTTCTACGAAGCTCGCGATAAAGGGGAGGTGCGCTACATCGGGTTCTCTGCGCACTCCGAACCCGTCGCGGTCGCTCTCCTCGAACAGTTGGATTTCGACTCTGTCCTTTTCCCCCTGAACTGGGTCAATTACTTGGAGGCCGATTTCGGACCCCGTGTGGTTCAGGCCGCCGAAGCCAATGGAGCCGGCCGCCTGGCCCTGAAGGCCCTAGCCAAGAGCCGGATTCCCAAAGGGGTCGACAGACCCTTCGAGCGCTGTTGGTACGAGCCCGTGTCCGACCCGGAATTGGCGAGCCTCGCGCTCCGTTTTACGCTCAGTCAACCCATCACTGCGGCGATTCCACCGGGCGATCCCGGCCTTTGGGAAATGGCCGTCCGAATCGGGCAGGATTTCACGCCGATCACGGATGACGAAATCGTAATCCTCAGGGCCAGAGCGACGGAGAACACCCCGCTCGCCAGCGAAGACTGGCTCGTAGAGGCTCGATAGCCTCTCGACGAGGCGGACCTGCGCCAGGTACCTGCCGCCACCGACATGTACCTGTTGTTCGAGGCCCCAGGATCGAAGCGGTAAGTTCCTGTTTTACTTCCACATGAATCACCCTGACGGGTCTCGTATCAATCCCGGGTGCAGGACACCTGCTTCCCGACACGAAATCGGCTACCTTTTTCCTATGACGCGTTACGTCACCCTTCTCCTGTCGTTGGCGCTGGCGGCCTGCAAGCCAATCCCCGATTCGCCCACAGGGCCGGGAACTCCAAGCGGGCCGACCGATTCAGCCGGGCGGCTCGCGTTCGTGGGTTCAACCACCGAAGCGACGCTGCAGGTCCTGGTGGTTTTCCCTGATGGGACAGACCTCGTCTCCCCGATCGGAGGCTCTTTCAACAACGTTGCGCCGGCCTGGTCGGCGGACGGCACGCGAATCGCCTTCGCATCAAACCGGGGATCCTGGGACATCTACACCGTCGATCTTGCAACCGGTCAGGTAAACGCGATCGTGGAGGGGCCCGACAACGAGTTGGCGCCTTCCTGGTCTCCCGACAGATCCCGGATCGTGTTTGAGCGCCGAATGGCCGACGGCAGCTTCGACATCTTCATCGTCAATGCCGATGGAACCAATGAGATCAACGTAACCGACAGTCCGGGGAGCGAGCGAAATCCGTCCTGGGCGCCCGAGGGCCAGCGTATTGCTTTTGAAGGCAGGAGCGATCTGGGACGGTCCATCGACATCATCAAGATCGACGGAACCGATCGTGTCACCGTCACCGGTGGCGAAGGCGAGTGGAACGGCGCTCCCGCGTGGTCCCCGGACGGGTCCCGGATTCTGTTCGAGTCCACCAAGCACCAGGGGACCCTCGGACCGGAGTCGAGCAGGGCCTACGAAGTGTTCGTGATGGACGACGACGGAGCGAACGTCACCCGCGTAACCGGGTTCGCCACCCGAACCCGGACCATCCGTCAGCCATCCTGGTCGCCCGGCGGCACATCGATCGCCTTCGAATCCAGAGACGAAACCCAGTTCGCCAATACCTTCGTGTTTAGAATCTGGACGATGAACATGGACGGCACCGAGGTTCGGGAGATCGCCATAGCAGGAAGTGCCCGGTTCCCTCGATGGTCTCCCAGGCCTTAGTCCACTGCGCAGAACGAACAAGGCCAGCGCCTGACGAGACGCTGGCCTTTCTTTCTTAATTTCAGTTCCTCGCGAGCCGCCGTCCTCACGGTCCTTCGGGATGGGCGGTGACACACAAGCTTTGATCGCGACTGATCAGGTTCCTGAGCCAGACCAGGCGCTTTCCCGTCCGTTCGTAGGGCAGGAGCGTTACGGCCTCCGCCTCCATCCCGACACCCGCCAGAAAATTCCGGATGGCTAGAGGGGTCCAGTAGCACATATGGTCGAGCCCTTCCCGCCACCGCATCGTTCTGGCTCGGGGGTTCGGCGTCGTCACGATGATGCGATCGCAGCTGCCTGCGCAATTCCTGAGCGCCTGCGCAGGCTCCAGAAGGTGCTCGATCACCTCACCGAGCAGAATCACATCGAAGTGCTCCTCAAAAACCGGATGCGACGCATCCTGGACATCCCCTTGAAAGACGTCAGGATCTCCTTCCCGGGGCTCAAGGTCCAGACCGTAGAGTCTCTCCGATCGAGATTTCACGACTTCGTGCAAGGGGCCCGTAGATGCGCCGACGTGAAGGACTTTGCCGTGAACACGCTCCAGGATGTAGTCTACTCTGTTCATGCTTCGATGAGCCTCCGTTCGGTTCAGGATCCCTGATTATTCGTCTCGAACGGACCTGAAGACAACCCAAATCCTTGCTGAGCCCGTTTCTCGGCAAAGAGACTCGATATTTCCGGAGAACCCATGAAACGTGGCCTTCCTTCGTGATTCTCGCGATCGCCGGACTCGCCCTGGTGTGGCTGTGGATACCTGCCCCGCTGGATCGTCAGCTTTCGGTGATGAAAACGATGGGCATCCTGATTCTGACGCTGGGTCCCCAGGCAGTCTGGTATTTCGGATTCTCCGGGGCACCCCGACTCCAGCGGCTGAGGGTTGCCGTTCCGGTCATCCTCGTGGGAATCGCGCTCATCGCCGCGTTTCGGATGGAAGGTCTGGGCGGGGATTTCGTGCCTCACTTCGTCTGGCGATGGTCGACTGAAGAAACTGGGACCGGCACGACGCCCGGCAAAGCCGAACGGAGTCCTGGGGCCGACTACGGTCAGTTCCTAGGCCCCGATCGGAACGCAACGCTTCCGGATCTTATTCCTCGCCGACTGGAACACCCACCCTCCCCGCGAAATCTGGCGTCGACCGGTCGGGCTCGGCTGGTCCGCATTCGCAGTCACCGGGCGACACGCCCTCACCCAGGAGCAGCGGGCCCTCCTTGAGTGCGTGGTCAGCTACGACCTCCTGACGGGCAAAGAGCGCTGGGTGCACACGGACTCAACTCGGTTCCAGACAATCCTGGCCGGTATCGGTCCGCGGGCGACGCCGACCGTAGACGAGAGCAGGGTCTGTACCTACGGGGCACAGGGGCACCTGAACTGCCTGGATCTGGAAACCGGCCGAAAGATCTGGGGTCACCGGACGCTGGCCGAAAGCGACGTTCCCGACCACGGAATCAGTTGCTCCCCCCTCCTATACGATGGAGCCGCCATCGTCAGCGTCGGCGGGCAGAACAACGCCCTGGTCGCCTTCGAGGCCGAAACTGGCGAGGTCAGGTGGCGAGGCGGCGACAGCGACGCTGGTTACAGCTCCCCTGCCGTCTCACGAATTTCCGGGCGTAAACAGATTCTCATCTTCAATGACGGGCAGTTGGCCGCTCACGACGTTGGAAACGGCTCCCTCCTGTGGTCCGAGCCATGGCCAAACGGACCCGAATGTGTAGCCCAGCCTATTGTCCTCCCTGGAGATAGGGTGTTTCTATCAACCGGCTACGGGATCGGCAGTACGCTCTTCAGGGTTACCCACGCAGGCAGGCGCTGGGAGCGGTCCGTCCTCTGGGAAACACCCCGAATGAAGCTCAAGTTCTCGAATGCCGTCGTCCACGAGGGTCTCATCTACGGCCTCGACGACGGCATCCTCGCCTGCCTCGACCCGGCCACGGGCAAGAGGCAATGGAAGGGCGGACGATACGGCCACGGCCAGATCCTGCTCGTCGGTGACCGAATACTCGTCCAGGCCGAATCCGGCGAACTGGTTCTCGTCGAGGCGGATGCGTCCAGGCACCGGGAAGTCGCCCGCCATCCCGCCCTGAGCGACAAGACGTGGAACAACCCCGCTCTGGCGGCCCCCTACCTCCCCGTCAGGAATCATCGGGAGGCCATCTGCTTCAAGTTGGCCTTCGAACCCTCGCCTCAGGCGTCGGCTTTCAGGACGGGAACAAGATCCGCCCGAAGCGCCGCCCGGGTGGCCAGCCAACACGAAAGAGATCCCACGATGAACACCGCTGCGAGGGTCGATGCAAGCGAAGCGATCGGTACATGGGCGGCCGTCTCGATCAGATGAGGCGCCACGGCAACGCAACCCGCAAGACTTCCCATCCCCAGCCCCACCACAAGCAGGAAAACACCCTCGGCCAACACGATTCGGCTCAGGCGGGTTCTCCGAAATCCAACTGCCCGCATGAGCGCCAATTCAGCGCGCCGATCGATCGCGTTCTTCAACATCACGATGGCCAAACCGATCGTGCCCAGTCCCAGTCCCAGTCCGCCCAGGACCTGGAACGTCGTCATATAGGTGTTTTCAACCGCCTTGTACGCCGCCAGTCTCTGGACGGTTGGCCTCGCATCGTAGCCGAACCGCACCAGCTTTCGCTCCAGAAGAAGCCCGGTAGACGAATCCGTCGTGTCGACCAGAAAGAACCGGTAGCCCTCGATTGAGGGGAACGCGCCGACGAAAGCGTCTTCACCAATCAGCAATTCGCCCTGCAGCATGCTATCCTTCAGAAGGCCGACGATGCGCAATCGGGTCGGCTCGTTCCGATCGTTCAGGACGACGATTTCGTCCCCCAAACCGATTTGGAGGATCCACGTCGCCGAGGCATAGTCGGCAAAGGCCGGGATCGCACCATCGGACCTCGTCCGCTCGAGCAGAACCCAGGGGTTCGGTGGAACATCTCCTTCGACCGCGTGAAACGCGAACCCTCCTCGCCTCACCATGTTCTGACCAGCGCCCAGAATCCGGGGAAGACGCGGTTTATAAAGGTTCAGGCAACTTACGTCCTCGCCCGGTTTCACCCGGAACGCATAGGTCTCCATCCCTGCGAGCGCCTCGTTCTCGGTCGTGTTGAAACCAAGGTCCATCCGGGTCTCGGAGAGGTTGAGATCCGTGCGAATCGCCACGTCCGATTCCGCAACGAGCTCAAACCCACCCAGACCCGGGTGGTCGAGGGACAGAGCGTCGTTCCTGTTCGCGCCTACCGCGACGACCACGAAGCTCGCACTCGCAACGAGGATCGTGCACAACAGGCTTCGACTCCGATTGCGGGCGGCGTTCACGATGCCCAATCCGATTGCCGTAGAGCTTCCAACCGAATGCGTATCTCGCAGCCACCCCCCGAACAGGGCCAGACAAAGAACCAGGGTGCCCGCTCCCACACCGAAGAACAAAGGGGCCCGAGTCGAATCGCTCGCGCCCAGGCTGGCCAGGAAACAGAAAGCCGCTACGCTTCCGCCAGCCACGGCGACCCGTCTCCATCTCCCACTTCCCGTCTCTGCCTCTTCCGAGCTTCCGTTGGCAAGCAGTTCTCGAGCCGGGCGCCGCGCAAACCCGCAGATTCCTTTGACGAGCGTCATCGCCAGCATCAGTACGGAAATCAGGAACCCACCAGCAAGGCTCGAAGCTGTGACGTGGGACGACAGAAGTCGCGTACCAACCGCGGCCACCCAGGCCGTCGACAGACTTTCCATCATCGCACTACAGTAGAACACGGCTCCCGGTAACCCGAGCACACAGCCGAGAAAAAACACGACGCCTGACTCCCCCGCCCATCGTCTCACGAGGACTCGAGCCGAGAACCCCGTCGCCAGAAGTACGCCCGCTTCCCGACGACGTGTCTCCAGAGAAAGGGTCAGGAGCAGCGAGACCAACACCACAGACGCGACGATCAGGAACAGGCTGAAGCCGATGAACAGGCCACTGAAATCCGTCGCTCCGGATGAGGCGGCCAGCCCATCCGCCAACGGTGTCGTAACTCCCATCCCCGCCAATCCGGGTGTCAACCCCGCAACCAGCTCCCTTTCGATCGTTTCCCGGTCCCGCTCTTCCGCACCCAAAAACCGGATCCCGGAAAGTGCTCCGTAGCGACTTCGCCACAACTCCAGGCCTTTCTCCAGTGAGACGAAAGCCTTCGGTGTCGCCGCATAGGTATCCCAGTAGGCCTCGTCCTCCGGCCGAATTCTCGTCAGATCGACCGGGAACGGTGTCTCCCACGATACCATGTCGTCTGCATCGTTCAACCCGGGAAACTCGGGTGTCAATCCTGGATCTGTAGTAAAGTCTGACGTGGCGGCACGTCCGGCGACCCGCAGTACAGCCGTCCGAATATTGAGATCGTCCTTCGGGCCCACGTGGTAGTAGGAAAGCGTGGTCGAATCGTGCCGTGCACTCTGCAACTGACGAGTTGCCCACGGATTGAAGAACACCTCATCGCCTTCGGGTGCGGGAATTCCGAGGGCCTCGAAATCCCGGCCGCCCCCCTGGCTCAAAAGCCCGATCGCCGACACCGTCGAATAGGGAATCGACCGGTCTCCGACCGTGATATCGTTCGCCAGGTAGGTGAGGATACCCAGCACATCCAGGCCCTGCTTCTTGCCCACGTGGCGAGCAGCCTCCACAGCCGCATCACCGATCAGCAGAGCCCGACTCTCCATCGCCAACCCACCCGGCCCGGTCGTAAGGCGGATCCCGTAGTCCGCGAGTGTCATCACCCTGGCGAGTGCATCCGTAAAGTCATCCGGGGATGCCGCTCCAGCCGAGACCAACAATCGGTTGACTCGATCGTCCACTGAAAGCAGTCGCTGGAAGCCTCGCAGAGAGACGTATCCGATCGCGGGCAGGGACTGACGAGCCTCCAGACTGAACCGATCTCCACCACCAACCGGGAGGGCGCGACCGACGCTAAGACGAACGACTTCGACCGAAGCCCCCGCATCCTCCCTGCCGAAAAGCGTTTCCCTATGAAGGTCGCTGGGACGCCCCACTGCGAGCCGGATCGGATCTCCTTCGCCGACCCCGATCGCTCGTGCCGCAAATTCATTCAGCCTTATCGTACGCGGGCGTCGTGTCTCTCCATCCACGCCCTCGATGGAATCCCCGAACAGAGCCCCGAACCGATCGTCGATCGCATAGATGGAAACAGACCGGGCCCGTGCGCCTGACGTCACGTTCTCGATCGTGCCCATCAGTTCGATGACAGGAACAACCTGCGCATCGATCTCTGACGCCAGGTCGTCCGCCAGAGACATCCTGAAGTATCGTTCCGACACGACCGCGTGCGTCACCTCGCCCAGACGTTCTACCGTCAGACGACGGAGGCTGCCGCGGAAAGAATCACCGACCAGCAATGCTCCCGTCAGAACAGAAGTGGCGACAACCGTTCCCAGCATCATCGCCAAGTGCTGTCGCCAGTAATGGATCAGACTCCGGATCACTCGCCGGCTTTCTCGAGCTCGAGCACACGCTCGAATCGACGTGCCAGAGCTGCGCTGTGCGTAACTGCGACG
This sequence comes from Latescibacteria bacterium UBA6620, assembly GCA_002433075.1. GTDB lineage: Bacteria > Latescibacterota > UBA2968 > UBA2968 > UBA2968 > UBA6620. The sequence continues at coordinate 81,215 of DJHM01000049.1, read as the reverse complement.
AGGACGCCCTCCCCCGTCGCGTGAAGTTCGAACAACAGATCGGAAACCGACCCTGCCGTGCTCGAGTCGAGACTTCCCGTGGGTTCGTCGCATAGCAACAACCCCGGCGAATAGATGAGCGCTCTGGCGATAGCCGCCCGTTGTCTTTCACCGCCCGAGAGGGCGGATGGTCGGTGGTCGATCCGGTCAGCCAGACCGACACGCTCGATCAGGCCGGCAGCCCGTTCGCGATGATCCGGCGTCACGCTATCGAACGCACGTACCGGAAGGAGTACGTTCTCGATCAGTGAATATTGCGGGAGCAGGTGGGCGCCCTGGAAGACGAACCCGATCGACCGATTTCTGAATCGCGCCAACTCCGGCTCAGACAACGTGAAAGGATCAATGTCGCCGATTCGAACGTCGCCGGACGAAGGCAGGTCCAACGTGCCTAGGATATGGAGCAGACTGCTCTTCCCACAGCCGGAAGGACCGGTGACACACAAAGCCTCCCCCGGATTCAAGCAGAAGGATATGTCACTGAAAATGTTGAGGTCGCCGTAGGATTTCGAGAGGGAAGCTACCGTGAGTGAAGACATGTTCGTGACTATCCGTACACCCGACCGCTATGAACCACCGAATTCGTCCGCATCGTCCTTCATCGTGGCCTCGGCGACTCTGGTGGCGTGGTTTCGTCCGAAGGCATCGCCAATCGTGACCTAGACGGGTCTTTCAGGATCGAGTTTGCAGGTGAGGAAGCAGTGACGCATTTCGATACCAGCCGATAGGCTATCAATGGCATCCGAATCGGACCAGAAAGGATCGGCTTACTCCGTGTCTTCGATTCCGTCAGCAATCAGAGAAGGCAACGGCACAGCCTCCATCTTACCACCCTCGTGCAACCGGCAGCACGCGACGACAATCCGTCCTTCGGCAATCGGTGTGTCGTCGCGCGTGAAGGTATAGCCATACGTCAGGGAGCGATTGCCCTTCCGTAGAACCTCAAGCCGGATATCGAGCACATCCTCGAAGTAGGCCGGTTGGGTGTAGTCACACGAAGCGGATACCCTGGGCCAACCGATCCTTACGCCATCGTGCTCCGCGATGACCGATGTGCCGAGGGAACGAAGGAACTCGTGCTCGGCCGATTCCATGTAGACGAAGAAACGTGTGAAATGAACGATGCCCGCCGTATCCGTGTCCGAAAACTCGACGCGACGTTTGGTGAGATATACGGTCCCCATTCTGCCTCTTCTTGTCGCACGGCGCTTTCGCAGCGATCGCGGCGTGCGCTCTTCCTACGTTCCCGGTCGGTAAAGTGTGACCAGCGCCCCCCCAGCGGCGGCGAATACGATTCCCAACAGAAACTCCCAGTTCAACGCAGCGAATCCCCCCTTTGGAGGATGCACTGCCATGGCCACGCACGCATTCACGATCGGCGCCCCGGCAAAGACGATCGACATCACGACCGGGGGCGTCCCCTTCGCCCCGAAGGCGAGTAAGATACCGAAAGCGCCTGTCGCGCCCGCCACACCCGCGATCGTCGACCAGGTCATCCCCTTAGCCGAAAAATTGAAATCGGATCCGTTCAGCTTCAGAATGATCAGGGAACCGATGACCGCGACAAGCAGGTAGGACACCCCCACGAAAAGGAAAGCCTTGTAGCGACCGTTTTCGGGGTCGCCCATTGAAAGCTGCCCCGTGTGCAACAGAACACCATAGCATCCCCAGGAAGCGACAGAGATCATCGCGAAAGCCAACCACATGAATCCAGGTCCCGTTACCTGCTCGCCAGCCATTGTGTGCCTCCCGTTTCTCGGTTCGACGGAGTCAGCAAGCAATCATCCGACTGTAGACAGCCAGAGTGCGTTCGGCCATTTGCTGTGAAGTGTAACGCTCCAAGACCGACGTACGGCCCTGGCATCCCATTCTCGATCGAAGCGCGTCGTCGTCGATGAGGGACTGGATCGTGTCGGCTACATCCTCGGGCGAATCGGATGGCGACAAAAGTCCGCCGCCGGTGTTTTCGATCAGCTCCGGAAAGGAACCGTGGTCGGGTTGAACGACCGGCACACCTGCAGCAAGAGCCTCCAGTACGAATAAACCTTTCGGTTCGTGATACGGTGTCGGTACGCTCAGCACGTCCAGATCGTGAAGAAAGTCGATCTTCGCAGTTCGGTCGATATCGAAGTCGAATGAGACGGCGTCCTCGATCCCGTTGCGCTGAATCTCCCGGCGAACGTCGGCCAGGTAGTCCTCATCTCTCTTGCTAAGCCAACCCGCGACGCGCAGTTCGATGGACCTTTCATTCTGTCGACGCAACAAGGTGAGCGCACCGACGAGGTTATGCAATCCCTTTTCAGGACAGATCCGGGCGAGGTATCCTACTCGGAACGCCTCACTGGGAGGACGGTCCCTCTCGACAAAATCCCCAACACCGATCCCCAGCGGCACGACATCTACGTCGGCCTCCGGTAAACCCAGCCGCTCGGCCATATGACCCGCATAGTAGTGGCTGGGCGCAATGTAGGCATCGGCCTCCCCTGCTCGCGCCCTCAGCAGGCTGTAGGCTTCCGACTTGTAGGGTTCCAGCAATCCATCCAGGAAGATGTCCTCTCCCGAAAATGCGACCGCGACCGGCGCCCCGACCGACTCTCTCAGGCCGCGCGCGTAGGCGCCGAACATGGAATTCGTCAGCTGGATCACGTCCGGTCGGAATTCAGTCAGAAATCCGATCAGCTTGTCCATTTCCGCACGATGCGGGCCCTCATCGCCCTGGAGCATCGACACCGTCAACCGGCCGAGTTCGTCCGCCCGCGTAGACCCCGAAAACCGCCCGAGCGTGCCCAGCAGGCCCCGATGGTCGAGCATTCGACTCAGCGCCGGAGGGAGGTGGCGAAAGAGTCGCCATCGTTCCCGGAGGTATACGTTGATCCCACCGAAGAAGACGCGTTCGTGACTTACGTCCTCTTCGTCCGTGCGAATGGGCGTGTAGGTGGGGACCAGAACCACATCTTCCCCGATCGCCATCAGCGCGGAAGCGAGCGCATTGTCGCGGATGCACGTCCCACAGTACATGCCGGCTGCGCCCGCGGCAACGTAGGCGATCCGCATCAGGCCGATCCTTCGGCTTCGAAAAAGCGCCTGACACGATCGTCCTCCGGTGGACGCGAAACGAGGGATCCTATGACCAGGACCACACTGCTTGCGATCGTCATCGCCACGACGGGCATCAACCCCGTACCCCACAGCGAATATCCCGGGTCCGACCAACTGCGCTGCAGAAAATAGACCCACGTCACGGCCACGGTAGCGAACGCAGCGATCACCCCCCGGCTTGTCGTCCGGCGCCAGAAGACAGAGGCCACCAAGACGGGAAACAGGGCCGAGAATCCCGAGAAGGACCAGATGCCCAGTCTGAAGATGCTCCGGTCCACGACCAGAGAAAGCGCGAAAACGATCGCCAGAATCGCCGTGACGAAGATCCTGCCGAACAGGACTTGCTGTGGCTCCGACATGTTGCGGATGCCATAATGCCGAACGCCGTCCTGCGTGAACATCGTCCCCACCACCAGAACCTGGGAGTCGAGCGAAGACATCACCGCCCCGAACACACCCGCCCCCAGGAGTCCCGCAAGGATGCCGGGTGCGTGAAGGTCGATCACCTTCACAAGCACCGCGTTGGCCGCCGGTCCTTCCAGACCGGCGAAGTCGACACGACCCATGACGCCCAACAGAACACTCGGAAGCCAGACAACGGCGATACAGATCGGGTAGAGCACGACCGGCCATCGGAAAGACTTGGCTTCTCGAGCGGTCAGCCAGTGCATGAAAAGATGGGGAAACATCCCGGCGAAGAGGGGGATCAACATGTAGGAAACGAACTTCGTGGGCGACATCGCACCTTCGCGAACGAGCAGACCCGGATGCACAGATTCGACCGACATCAGCGCCGCATCGATCCCTCCGTGTCGACTGACGATCAGACCCACGGTCACCGCCCAAGGGTCATAAAAACGAGCGTTTGAAACGCGTTCGCCCACGCCGTGCCTCGCAGGCCTCCATAGCACACGTAGGCCAGCACAACCGCACAGACGACGAACGAGCCTACCCAGAAGGGAATTGCACCATCGGTCATCTGGTTGAACGTAATGCCGCCTCCCATCACGCCGATCAGCAAATACGGGACGACGAGAACCACGTTCAGAAGGAACAACAGGAGGCCCACCACATCGGACCCGAAACGATCCCGAAAGTACTGGGCCTGCGTGACGTAACCGAACCGCTTGCCCAGGCGCCAGAGTCGTGTCCCCACCAGTAGGAAGATGGCCGGGATTACGATCGCTGAGGAGGAGCCCATCAGGCCGAACACCCCGATCCCGTATCGGTAGGCCTCGCCCGAAGCGCCAAGAATCGAGAACGCCGTCATGTTCGTCCCAAACAGGGACATCAACAGGAGAAACGGTCCGATGGTACGGTTGGCGACGAAGTAGTCTTCGCCGGTTCCCCGAAAGAAGCGATGGCTGAGCGCGGCGATGACCGATACGACCATCAGTCCTCCCCGTCCCACAGCGATCGCCCCACCACGTAGAACACGACGGAGGCCAGCAGGCAGAGCCCTACGTGGTAGGTCAAACCGATGGGCAACCCGAACCATCGAGTCTGGCTGGACCAGAACCAGACGTCCTGGTGCAGAATGGCGAGCAGAACCAATCCGACGCCACCGAAGGCTCTCACGCTACCTTCTCCTCTATCGCAGACTTGTGGCCGAACATTCGTCCTCAGCCACAGTCCTGCCCGGAGATCCGCAGAGAAAAGCGGTGCCACAGCCAGTCCGAACCCGCCGGGACACCGCACAGCGACAGCGTTTGTCACGCGGCCTCAGGTCCACGACGCCTCGGGCAGAGCGCACATTTCGGACATGGGTTCGAACAACGGGGTTACGTCGACACGGTAAACCTTGCCGCTCAGAATGTCCACGATCTGCTGCTGGCATTCGGGGTATTTCTTGAGAAACGCGCCGAAGTTAAAGTCACTCGAGTAGAACGCATAGACCAGCTTCCGAATCGATTCCATCCCCTTCAGGTATTCGTCGCGGAAGCGGCCCAACCGCGGTCCGGAGAGATCGCCGGCGGACAGGCCGTCCAGAATGGCATCTGCCGCCATTTCGCCCGATTTGAGCGCCAGAAACACGCCCGAGGAGTAAACCGGATCCAGGAATCCGTACGCATCGCCCACGAGTACCCATCCATCTCCCGAAATGCGATCGGCACGATACGAGAAATCGCGGGTCGTCTTCATCGGGAACACCTGCGTTGCGCTGGCCAGGCGCTCGACCATCGGGTCGCACAACGCGAGTTCGCGATCGAAAATCTCCTGTGCGTCGAGGGACCGATCTGCGAAGAGGTAGTCGAGATCACCCACGACCCCCACGCTGACCCAGTCGTTGGGCAGGGGGATGTACCAGAACCAGCTCTCCCGATTCCGTGTGTTGAGAATCAGCGTCGCGCCCTCATCGATCCCCTCGTCACGCACACCGCCCTCGAAGTGTGTAAAAACCGACGCCTTCCTCAAACTGGGCTCGGCCCTCGACAGCTTCAACTTTCTCGAAAGCAGCGCACTCTGACCGCTGGCATCCACGACCACGCGCGCCCCCACCTCCTCGACGGTTCCGTTCGGCATTCGAACCCGCACCCCTGTCGCCCTCTCACCTTCGAACAGAACTTCAAGCACGCTGGCGCCGAGCACCACGTCGACGCCCTTCTCGGCCGCGTGTCCCTGCATCATATGATCGAAGTCGCTGCGTAGAACCTGCCACGTCACTGAACTTTCGTGCGGGTCGCTCTGGTTAAAGTAGAAGGGCGCTGAAGCCTTTCCCGATGCGCCGTAGAACTGCACGCTGTACTTACGCGGATAAGCCGTCCTGGCCAGCTTGTCGAGCAGGCCCAGTCGCTTGAACGTCCAGTAGGTCCCTGGCATGAGCGACTCGCCGATCTTGAACGTCGGCTCGGCGTTTCGCTCGAACAGCATCACGTCGTGGCCTTGCTCCGCAACAAGGGCGGCTGTCGTCGTTCCAGCCGGGCCCCCTCCCACGACAATGACGTCTCTTCTTCCCATCGCTCAGACGCTCCCCCGATGGTCGTTCACTCGCCTGGCCTTCAATTCGTACCGAGGCAGGGATCCGGGGGACACGGCACGAACATCCGCCCGTAGCGCAAGGGCATCCCGCAGCCTTCGCCCCACTTCCTCACAAACAGATCCTGCATTCGACGCCTCCGCTTCCACGCGGATTTCGATGTCGTCCATCGTGCCCCGACGAAAGACATCGACCGCGAATTCACCCACCCCGTCGCACGCCCGGATCGCGTTCTCGATTGCGCTTGGGTAGACATTGACGCCCCGGACGATCAACACGTCGTCCAATCTTCCGATTACACCTCCATCCAGTCGCCGAAACGTCCTTCCGCACGCGCAAGTCCCCGGGTGTAAGCATACACGGTCGCCCGTCCGATATCGGATTACCGGTGACCCGACGCGTCCCAGGTTCGTGATCACGAGCTCGCCCTCTTCTGCGGGAGCATCGGTGTCCGGATCGACGACTTCGAATAGGAATGCCCCTTCGTTGAGATGGAGTCCTTCACGTCGATCGCATTCGAAGCTCCAAGGCCCGACCTCGGTCGCGCCTGCGTGATCGTAGCACGTCGCCCCCCAGGCCGATTCGATCCTGGCGCGCGTGGCCGGCAACCCTGCCCCCGGCTCCCCACCGTGGATCGTGACCCGCACACTCGACGCCGCCAGATCGATGCCCTCACTTTCGGCGACCTCCGCCAGACGAAGCGCGTAGGTCGGAGTGCAGCACAGAACCGTGGCTTCGTTGTCCAGGATGGCTCGCAGCCTCTGTGCCGAATCCATCGTACCACCGGGGATCGCCATTGCGCCGATCTCACGACAGGCATCGAACGCGCTCCAGAACCCGATAAAGGGGCCGAAGCCAAACGCGAAGAAGACCCGATCGGCCTCCGTCAGCCCCGCTCCTCGATACACGGACACCCAACCGCCCGTAAACCACGCCCATCCCGTTTCGTCGTCGAGCCAGCGGAGAGCCTGTCCGGTCGTACCGGATGTCTGGTGGACCCGATGATACTGCTCGATGGAATACGTCAGATTCGTGCCGAACGGAGGATGGGCGATCTGGTCGTCGGAAAGCTCGGACTTCGTCGTGTAGGGGAGTTGCGTCCACGACTCGGTCGTAACGTCTTTCGATGAGCCTATCCCGGAGTCGGACAGCTTCTTGCGGTAGAAAGGGTTGGAATCGAGGAGCGCGTCGACCATTCCTCCGATACGTTCGAACTGTGAAGCGGTGAGAATGCTTCGCTCGGCGTATTCCAGGTTGATGCTTTCATCGGAGGTCGGCATAGATCTCACGTGTATCGCGAGTTCCGGTAGTTGACATCGTAGAACCGCGGCAGCAATTGGTCTACCCGAAGCATACCCCGGCGGCTGAGCTGGATTCGGTCCTCTTCAATCGACAGCATCCCGTCGTCCTCCAGGCTCGAATATGTCGTCCGGTAATTCTTCAGAACGTCCACGCCGAATTTATCGCTGAAGTAGGAAGGTCGGATGTTGCCCAGTTTGAGCTGGAGGATCATCTCACGAATCATAAGTTCACCCCGCGTCGGGATGAATCCCCGTCCGAAGGGAAGCCGACCTTCTTCCAGGTCACCCAGGTAGTCCTCCCAGCCCGTCTTGTTCTGATAGTGAACGCCCCCGATGTGCGAAATCGAAGCCACACCCGTACCGATCATATCGGCGCCTCGCCACAAGGCCTCCCGATACACGAATGAAGTGGGCAGATCCCGTTTGGTCAGGGTGTTGTAGCTCGAAACCTCGTAGTCCGCTTCCAGGAATCGTTCGATGGCATAGTCCTGCCACGCCCGTTTGGTTTCCCAATCCGCCACGTTGGGCACATCAGATCCGTTCTCCTCCAGAAGGGCCTTCGAGTAGGTCGTGTTGAAGGGGAGTTCCATCTGGTAGATCGTAACCGTATCTGCATCCATCTCGACCGTACGTTCGACTGTCTCGAACCACGTCTCCCACGTTTCGCCCACCATCCCCGAGATCAGATCGACATTGAACTCGGGAAAGTCGAGCGCCTTGACCCAGGGGACGACCTCGTGGATCTCCTTCGACAGATGGGCACGGCCGTTCTCCTGGAGGATTGCGTCGTTCAGGTTCTCCACACCCAGACTCAGACGCGTCACCCCGATTTCCCGAATGGCCTCGAGTTTCGATTGACTGAGCGTGCCCGGTTCACACTCAAACGCCACCTCGCGTGCCTGGTCCCAGGGAAAGGCGGCTTTTGCGCGCGCCACCAGGTTCTTCAGGTGCTTTACACTGATGTAGGAAGGCGTGCCTCCCCCGAAGTAGACGAAGTCCAGGGGGCGTCCGCGAAAACGCTCGTAGGGCGCGTACCTCCCGATCTCCTGCGCCAACGCTTCGAGATATCGGTCGATGTCACGTGCGTTCTTGTCGGTGTAAACGCGGAAGTAGCAGAACTTGCACCGCTTTCGACAAAACGGGATGTGGAGGTAGAGTCCCAACGGAGTCTCCGGATCTCCCGATTCTTCAAGGGTCCCCATCACCCGCTCCGATGTGTCGTCCTGCCAGAAAGAGTAGGGCGGATAGTTCGACACGAACACGCTCCCCACATCGGTCTTCTTCCAATCGAGCGCGGTCGTGGCAGGCTCGGCGATCAGATTCTTGATCCTACTCATCCAGGTCCTCCGTCTTTCCGAAACAGTAGAACACACCGTCGTCGCTGCCAATGTAGAGTCGGCCACCCGAAACGGCGGGCGAGGCCGTGAAGGACCCGCCCCCTTCGAACGTCCACAGAACGTCACCCTTCAGACGATCCAGAAAGAGGATCTCTCCACGCTGCGTGGCCACGATGAGGCGGTCCCCGACCACGACGGGGGACGCGTCGATTCTGGCGCCGGTGTTGTAGATCCAGCGTGCCTCCCCCGTTCCCGGATCGAGCGCGTGAACCATCCGATCGCGCCCCCCGATGTAAACGAGCTCAGCGGTCACTGCAGGGGACCCGTAGAACGGGAAGTGGCGCTCCGGGTGCTCGTACTTCCATACGATTTCGCCTCTGGCCAGATCGACCGCCATCACACGGTTTCCGAACGTACCGAAGAAGGCGACCTCGTCTCGCAGGGCGGGGCTCGATCCCACGTAGTCGCCCACATCGATCGATTGATCGACGCGACCGTCGGCTGATACGATGCCCCGCAAGAAGCCATCGCACCCCGCCACGTAGCAGCGTTCGGCGTAAACGATCGGCGTGGCGTGCACGTACCCTTCGGTCTCGACCTTCCACGCCACTTTGCCCGTCTCAAGATCGAGACCGTATAGATGATTGTCGTACGATCCAAAAATCACGCGATCGCCCAACACCCGTGCCGAGGAGGTAATGCCCCCCTCCAGATGAGTCACCCACCGGCTCTCGCCCGTCCTGGCATCCACGGCGTGGAAAGCACCCGACTCGTCCCCCGCATAGATTACACCGTCGACCAGGGAGGGCGAGGACTTCACTTCGCCTTCGGCGCTGTAGGTCCAGATCGGGCTTCCCGAGTCCGCGTCGAGTGCATAGAGAACCCCGTCCAGCCCCCCGAAATACACCCGACCTCCGACGACCGCCGCCGTCGATTCGATCGGTTCCTCCAGCTCATAGGTCCATACCACATCGACCGAATCTGGAAGCGGCGATGTGGCCACCCCCGTCCCACTCGAGTTTCCCCGAAAGCTGGGCCAGTCGGCGCTTGCGTGCTGCCCCCACGACAGCGCGTAGATGAGGACCCCCGCGAGCGTCTTAAAGGGCAACCGCATAGAGAGTCTCGTATTCTTCGACGCTCAGGACGAAAGGATTATGGGCGCCCGTCCACTGGGCGTGTGCCTCGTTCGCGAGGACCGACAGGTCCTTCTGGCCGACGCCGCACGCCTCCAGTCGTTCCGGCAATCCTGCCAGTGACCTGAGAGCGACCACTCTCTCCTCGATCGCATCCGCCGGAACGCGGAGCCCTTCGTAAAGCGAGGGATCGTTCCTGGCATTGTGCGCCATTACGTGGGGCAACATCAGCGCCACGGCAGCCCCGTGGGCAATGTCGAAGCGCGCCGTCAGCGGATTCGCACAGGCGTGCGCGGCCCCCAGCATCGATGCTTCAATCGCCGCCCCCGCAAGGTGAGCCCCCACGAGCATCTCGCCGGCAGCCCCGACATCTGACGGGTCGGCGTGGTAGCGCTCGAACGCGCCATTCAGAAGATGCCAAGCCTCGCGCGAGAGCATCCGGGAGATGCGATTCCTTGTCCGGGTTACGTAGCTCTCGAGCGCGTGAGCGATGGCGTCCAGTCCGGTCGAGGCCCGAACCTCCGACGGCGTCGTGGCAATCAGTTCAGGATCCAGCAGCACGAGCTCGAACCGGGCCTTTCTGTCGCCGCACGCCATCTTTTCGTGCGTATCCGACTTCGAGATCAGCGCGTAGGACTGGGCCTCGCTTCCCGTTCCCGCAGTGGTCGGGATCCCGACAGCCAGCAACATTGGTGCACTTGCTTTCCCAAACCCCTGGTAGTCCTCGATGCGGCCTCCGTTCGTCAGGAGGAAGTTGATCCCCTTGGCACAGTCCAGGGCACTTCCTCCACCCACGCCGACGATCACGTCGGGGTCGAACACACGTGCGACTTCCGCACCCTGCTCGATCAGCCGAGCCGTGGGATTGGGATGCACGGCGTCGAAGAACTCCGTCTCCCGATCTACGGCCAGCGTCTCGAAGACCCTGGCCACAGGTTCGATACGGCGGACGTTCGGGTCGGTTACCACCAGGATTCGACGACACGCCATCGCATCGATCACGTCCCCGATATCTCGAGACACGCCAGGCCCGAAGCGAATGGAAATGGAAGTATCGTAATGGAAGGGGAGCAAGGCTCTGTCGCCCAGCGTCAGGATGCGCGCTGAAGGGCTCGCTGCACGTAGAGGTGGTCGAACAGGTTTCCCTCGTGCGGCTGGTCCCAGGACACGACGTGGGTACCCAGCGGGCCGATGTTGAGACGCTCGACTTTCGGACTCCGCAGCAACCCGTCAATCAGGGCTTCATCTTCGGTGATGGCCGACACCGCCAGAGAGGGGCCGATCGCATCGAGAAGATCGGAAGAGGGTACCTCGACCACGCTCGCAAAGGGAAACAGAAATTCCGTATCGGCCAGGGGATGGTCGGGCTCGGACCGAACGATGGACGGCACGAGGAAGGTCAATCCATCCAGCTTCTGAAGACGCTCCCCCCGATAGTCGGCCGACACTTCTCTGGCCCCTTCCTGCCGAAGGTGTGCGTCAACCGTTCCCGAGATCGCCTCCGCGAACGCCGGATTGCCGAACGCTGCCAGGCCCGCTTCAGGATCGTCCAGCTTGCGTGGCACCAATGCCGCCAAACGCTCCGCCAGAGCGGCCGCGACCTCATCTCCTTTTTCCGAAACCCAGACGCTGGACGCGTTGATACAGGAGCGTCCTCCATTGATGGCGATCGAGTCCGCGATCACGTCGACGTAGTCTTCCCAACGATCGATGGTATCAGGCCCGATCAAAACCTTGCTCTGGCCCGGACCGTGAATCTGGACACGGGGGTCGTCACGCCAGGGCGCAACTGTCGCCCCTCCACCGAACAACATCGACCGATCGCAGCGAAGCAGGATCTCGGCCGCGCCACCGTAGTCGGTCGGATAAAAGCTGAACGCCTCTTTGGGGCAACCGGCCTTGAAGAACGCCTGCGCGATTCGGTAGGGCGTCCACGGCTCTTCCCGTCCCGGTTTCAGGACCAGCGGCACTTTCAATGGAACCGAAGGAACCCACAGCGAATGGACGCCTGGCGAATTACTCGGAAGGATCTGCCCCAGTGCGTTCGTCTGGCAGATGTAGCTCAACGGACGACCGCCCTGCACGGTCCAGCCCTCGTCCAACACCGTCAGGTCAAGGCCTCGAGTCAGCCCGTCCAGGATCAAATCCACCTCCGAGAGTGCCTTGTAAATCTTGTCCACGTTCCGGCGGACGAGGGCTTGGGGCATCCCCGTCGTACCCGACAGGGAGGCCACGTAATCGTCCAGCGACTGTTCACCTTCCCCAACAGGCAGCGTGTCGTTCACGAAAGACTCGGCCGCCGATTTCGACATTGCGATCAAGTCCGCAACCGGGACCTCCGCGAGCACCTGGCGGTGCGACTCCATCCGGCTCAGGTCGCGACCCGCCAGCCCTCGGTTCGCCTGACTGACGTCGACCAGCGGTTCGCCCGTCTGGATATGGGAGACCGCTGTCTTGTTCAGGCTTTCGTAGGGGGTCCCTGCGCGAAGTACGGGAAGGTGTATGGGAGCTGCCATCATCCTGCTCCTCTTAGTAGACGCCCACGACGACGGATTCCTGGAGCGCGCTGAACAGCCGGAGATTTTCCACTCCGTCCCACGGGTACGCCTCGATCGGTCGCGCGCGTTCGGCTTCGTCCCTTTCGAGGAATCGCGGGATGAAAAACTCTCGCGTTAGCGTCGTCAAGGCAATTCGCCCGGTTTGACCGTAGTCGACGACCTGTGAGGGATCGTCCGGGTCGACCAGCTCGATCACGGCCCGCGGATTGGGTGGGTAGTAGGTGATCGCGTAGTTGTCTTTCGGGTCGAAAGGCTTCGAATGGGCCAGCCCCATCAGCGTGTTGCCATACGTCGGCACGAACTCGATGCCCTCGATCAGCTCCTCGCGCGCGAATCGGTTGAACTGCGCATCCATCTCCGTTCCACCGCAGAAGATGCCCTTGATTCCCATCTTCTGGAGCGAAACCTTCTCGCACAGCGCTTCGAGCAGCTTGGGCGTCGTGAAAATGCACTTCACGTTGTCATTGGCTCGAAGGATGGTCAGCGCCTGATCGATCGCGTGGTTCTTGTAGGCCTCCAGCTCCTGCATCTTCCCGGCCTTGATCAGCTTGTTCACCCAGCGCGGGTCCAGATCGACGAGAAAGCAGATGCCCCCCCGCACTTGGGCCAGATACTCGACGGCGAGCCGCAGTCGTCGGGGACCGGTAGGCCCGAGCATCAGCCAATCGCCCCCCCTCGGGAATCCCTCATCCGGAAGGTGATCGCTGAACATCTTGTAGTCGATCTTGTAGTCTTCGATGTTGATCCGGTACTTGGGAACCCCCGTCGACCCTCCCGTTTCGAACACCGACACGGGCTGATCGGCCAGTCCTTTGGGCACCCATCTACGAACCGGACCCCCCCTGAGCCACTCGTCCTCGAAATGGCCCAGCAGCTGGAGATCGTCGAAACGTTCGATCTTGTCCCGCGGATCGAAATCCAGCCGGTCGGCATAGTCGAGCCAGAAAGGGCACCCCGTCGCGGGGTCGAAGTGCCACGCGACCATTTCTCGAACGTGAGCGTTGAGCGTGTCCCGGGCAACCTTCACCCTGGCCTCGAGATCGCTCATTCCCCACCCTCGATGGCGAACAGCTTGTTCCTTGTCGCCAGGTAGAGGACCCCGTTCGCGAAGACCGGCGTCGTGTAGACTGCGCTACCCATGTTCGTCTCGAATAAGAGCTCGAGTTCGCGACCTTCTTTCAGCACCGCAACGTCTCCATCCTCGTCCCCGATCAGCACCTTTCCGTCACCCGCGAAGGGCGATCCCCAGATGGCGGCCAACGTGTCGTATCGCCACAGACGCTCTCCCGTCTCCAGATCCACACCGTAAACGAACCCGCTCAGGTCCGCCGCGTAGAGCATCCCATCTTTGATCGCGACGGTGGAAATCGTTCGATTGTAATGTTCGTCACCCAGATGCCAGACGGCGTGGGTCGACGTCACATCGCCCGTGCCCGTCGCGTCGATCGCCCACAGGTGGCCCACCCCTTCTCCGTGCTCCGGATCCTGACCGACCGCGATGAACACCCTGTTGTCATAAAACACGGGGGTACCGATCAGCGCGTTCCGGGTACCCCTGCGCCCGAGTTCCCAAACCGAATCCTTCGGGTTACAATCGAATTTCCAGATCAGTTTTCCCGTCTTGGCCTCCAGCGCGTAGAGCCAGCCATCGCCCCCGGGCATATAAACCTGCCCCTTCCCTTCCACTTCGCCGTAGGCCGGACTCCCCCACTGACCGTGCAGGATGTCCTCGCCCGGGAGACCGTTCTCCCACGCCAGCTCCCCCGTCTTCTTGTTCACCGCGATGAAACTGGGGGCAAATGGAGCCGGAATTGCCACGTGGCCCTCGTCGACACCGTTGCTCGTCACCACAAAAAGAAGATCGCCGACCCCGATAGGCGAACTCGTCGCGAGGTTGTGCGGAAAAACGGTCAGCTCCTCGATCATGTCGTAGGACCAGATCACATCCCCGTCGATCTCCGACGTCTCCGTTTCGTCTATGAACGGCCCGTCGTTCTCACCGTCCCGAAAGCCCTCGGTATCGATGCAGACCACCTGGCATTGGTTGGACACGTAGTATATCCGGTCTCCGTCGATGTAGGGCGTCGAGCAGATCCCCTGTTGGGGCCAGTCGTTCACCCGTCCGGCCGGCAGTTTGGTGTGCGTCATCTGCCAGAGGAAGGCCCCGTCGTCCTCGTTGAAGGCCATAATCACGCCCCGGTCACCCCCCAGCTTGGGGTTCTTCATCGACTGGTTGTTCGTCCCAACGAACACCTTGCCACCATGGACGATCGGCCCGGCGTAAGTCTGCGCTCCGAGCTCCGCCACCCACTTGGGAGATTCGGGGTCCCACTTCGCGGGAATCCCCGTTGCCGTCGTCGCGAGATTGCGGCCAGGCGTGAAGCCCCACATCGACTCCTGCGCCTGACTGGGGTATTCGAAAAAGGCCAGCACCACTCCGGCGACAAGCCACCGTCTCCACATCTGCCTGATTGACATAGTTCCCCTACCAGACCTTCAAGTTGTCGTAGTAGACATTCGTGGGCGAATATCCGTAGATACCCGGGCTGCCCTCCGTAAGCGGGAGCGGGTCCTCGGCTTCGATGGACCACTCTTCAGGCTCGACCGTGCCCGTCTTCCAGACCTTGCCGCGAACAATCGCTCGTCCGGCTTCCTGGTCGACTTTCAATTTCATGGTGTACCACGTGTCCTCGTCCCAGGGGAAGTCGATCGTCTTGGCCATCCTGAGATCGGACAGCCAGGAAACGATCTGAAGTCGCTGGTGGTTCCCGATCAGGTGCATTATGTAGCGGTGGCTGATCAGCCCCACGTCGGAACGAACCCGCCGGTCGCGAGTTCCCTTCACATCCGCCTGGATGGTATAGCCGGACAATGTCGGCGCCCCGAAGAAAACGCTGGACCGGTGCAGCTTGATCGGTGAAGGCGGTTTCATCAGCACGCGACCGTCGTCGGTGTCTACCGCCCTGAATTTTCGGAAGCCTCCGACCAGGAAGTCGGGCTGCGTCCCCGGCTCGAGTGCCTCGAAGTCTTCGTAGTAGGGCAGCTTCGGGCTGACGCGCACCCGGGCCCTCGCTGTCAGCTCGCCGTCATCGAAGACGGCGTAACCCGTCTGCCCGTTGACGTCGAGTGACAACGTGACCTTCCCGTCGCCCTCCGAAGTTCCGGACAGCCCGGCCAGACTCCACGTCCCTCTGGCTCCCCACATCGACTGGCCCTTCTCGTTCACATACGATGCCGAAAAGGAAACCCGCTCGCCTGGCGAAGCGTGGATCTCCGCCGGCCTGATCTGGATCGCGACGGGAGAAAGCGACGCATCAAAGTCATCCTGAGGAGGAGAGACCGTAGGCTGTGACATCGAGGTCGAGGATTCCGCTCCCAGACAGTAGAGGCCTTCTTCCGTCGTAAAGTAGACCCGACCGTTCGCGATCGCCGGAGACCCGTAGATCTCGGCGTAATGGCCCGGCACACGTTCGATACGTTTCCGATCGAGCGTAGCGGGACGATCGCCAGACACATCGACGATTGTGAATCCCCCGTTCACTTCCGGCACGTAGAGCTTGCCGTCGCCGTAAGCCGCCGATCCCTTGCCCACCGTCCCGACGTTGTGCTCCCAGAGCCGAACTCCGGATGACGCGTCAAGGCAGTGAACGTTTGCCGAGTTGTCGATCACGTAGAGCCGCCCCTCATGCAAAACGGGGGACGTGTAGCCCACCATATGATTATCGAATCGCCATACCTCCGCACCCGACAGATCGATAGCCACCACGCGACCCAGTGACGTGTTGTCGACGTTCTCCTCGCAGTGAGAAGCGTAGACGTAACGACCGTCCGTCACGGGCGAGGAGTTGATGCCCCGCTGACTGAGCTTGAAGCCCCACAGCTTGTCGCCTGTCCTCACGTTCAGTGCGTAAATCGATCCGTCCGCATCGCCTACGATGAGCGCCCGCTGTCCATCTACGCTGGTCAGCACCGGCGTCGCGTAGGTCGTATCCTTCGGAGGCCCGCCAGGGGTCGAAACCCAAATCAGGTCGCCCGTTCTCTTGTCGAACGCGAAATACCGGTGTCGCGGAATGCCCTGCTCGCGTCCCCAACCGGTGCTCAGATAGCTGAGGACGACGAGGTCATTCACGATGAGCGGGGTATGGGTTCGTCCTCCATAGCCTGAGATCCGACCGTATTCTTCGGTCAGCGATTTCGACCAGAGGATGCGCCCATCCCGATCGAAGCAGAAAAACAGCCCTCCGACTCCGTGCGTGTAGACATAGCCCGTCTCCGGGTCGCCTGCAGGATTCGCCCATCCAACCCGGTTGAACGGGATCGTCGTGTGGAACACGTTATACGTGTGATCCCACAGAAGGTCACCCGAGGCGGCGTCGAAGCAGGCCACGCGCCCCTGCTCGGTGATCCCCTCCCCGGTACGCCCGACGACGAACACACGCCCCTGCATCACGATCGGCGTTGATCGCCCCGTGAACTCCGCTTTCCACAGGAGGTTCTGACCCTCCAGGGACCAGGTCTCCGGAAGATTTTGTTCGAGAGAAACGCCCGTCCTGTTTGGGCCGCGCCATCCAGGCCAGTCATCTCCCCGCGCCCAGCCCACGGACAGCAAGACCCCCAGCCCACAGACCCCCAGGTTCCGCCAGACAACGTTGAAAAACTTCATAGTCGATTCCCGAACACCACGATTAAGAGTGACCCGCCGGTCGTTGAAGAATGAGCGGAATCGCATAAATAGAGTTGGATGCAATGATATCCAGCCGAGCCCGGAAGGGCAAGCGAAACGTGCCTGATAACCAAACACTTACAATGAAACTAATTGTTTGTTTATAAAAGTCTTATGCAAATTATCGGGATGCGTGAAAGCAAGCCCGGGAGCGTCCGTCTGGGGCCTTTTCGCTTGACACTCGGAAGGTGCCACGCGATACTCGATTTTCGTCTGTGCGGGGTCGGGGGCCCCTGTCCGAGACCTGTCCAAACGGTGAGCATCGGGCTGTCGATCAGGAGGCCAGTTGGGTAGAATCCTCATCAATGGAAGACGACGAAACGATTCGTCTTGCACTTCGGAAGGCCCCCGACGGAAGGGAGGGGGCCCGGCTGTATCGGGAGATTCCGCCCCCGGACCTGATCATCACCGACATCCTCATTCCCGACCAGGACGGCGTCGAAGCCCTCCTTGATCTGAAGAACATTCTCCCCGACGTCAAGATCATCGTCATTTCCGGCAACGCTCAAGAATTCCTCCCGATTGCCCGGGATCTGGGCGCACACAAAACCTTCGCCAAGCCCTTCAAGAGCCAGGAGATCCTCGACGCCGTCGACGAACTTCTTTCGGAAGCCTCCTGAATCCCTCGGGGACTCCCTCCCCCGTTCTTCCGCATCCCCGCTTTCCGCACTATCTTGCTTCCATGTGACTGATCAACCTCGACACCCTGCAGGAAGACATGCAGGCTGGCCAGGACATCGGGGACGAACACGATCGTCTTCTGCTCGGCCGGGGCACGCCCATCAAAGGCGCCTAAATCAACCGCCTTCAGAAGATGGGTATGCCGGCGCTCTATGTGATGGACGAAGACACATCCGACATCACGATCCCCGATGTCATCCAGCCTCCCGCCCGGTCACGTGCGATCAGCAACCTCACCCAGACGTTCAACGCCGTCGAAAAGTCGATCGAGGGCTTCACGCAGAGCTCCCTCGGTAAAGCGCAGGAGCCCGTTCGGTCGAAGCGCTTCATGGACACGTTCAAGTCCGCCAACCGAAAGGGCGGGCTCGAACAGATGGTGGGAGACGTCGACACATTATCGGCAAGATCTTCATAGAAAAGACCATCCTGAACAAGCCGGACCGCCTGACCGAGAACGAATATGAAGTGATAAAAGCGCATCCGACGATGGGATTCGACCTCGTCAAAGCGATCGCGCCTGGCCTCGGCTACCTGATTCCCCACGTGGCCTTCCGGCATCACGAACGTCAGGACGGATCGGGCTACCCGAGGGGTTTGACCGGGAACAACACGCTCGGCAAGAGCGAGAAGAAAACGATCCACGAATTCGGCGCCGTGGCCGCGGTCGCAGATATTTAGGACGCGATGACCGCCGATCGACCATACCGCTCCGGATGGCCGCCCGACCGGGTCAACGCGCTCATCCGCGACCTCGGCGGTACCCATCTCAACAGTCGGGTCGTCGAGATCTTCCTCAGAACAGTCGCCCCCTATCCCATCGGAACGTCCGTCGACGTCGTCAGCGACGATCGAAAAGGTTACCAGGATGTCGTTGTCGATGTGGATGACACGATTCTTCACCGCCCCAAGATCCGCCTGCTGTTCGACGAGGCGGGGGAGCGCATCGGCGCGGTCGACATCGACCTCCGGGAGCAGGGAGATGTCCAGGTGATCTCGGTCCGTGGCCCCGAGCCCAAATTGGAACCCCTGGATAGTTCGGTTGCAACCGGGTCGGGCGTAATCGAAGTTGCAGAGGACGATGAAGTGGCGTACGAAGATGACGAGGAAATCGAATTCGTGGATGAGGACGAGATCGACGAAATTGTCTTCATCGAAGATGAGGATGAAGAATTCTGAGCGTCGCCAGGCGCTACGAAGACAGACTCTGCAAGACCGGCCGCAATTTGATGCTCACCCGCCAGAACGCCCGATACTTCTCCGCCCATTCACGTTCGACGATTCTCCCCGCCCTGTATTCCCGGTATATCCTGCGCTCGAAATCGATCGTCGCCCCGACCCGCTCCCTCAACCCCTCAAGATTCCCCGTAGGGCCCTCACTCGACACGCTGGCCAGCACGTCCCTGTCCTTCCGCCAGTCCACCTGCCGGATCCCCACGATGCGGTCTCGTCTGAAGGCGGGCGTCAACCGTAGTTCGTCCCCCTCGACGAATCGAACGACGGTCTCCTCACCCTCGCTGGACACCGCATGGACCTCGACTTTCACGACCGCTCCAACCGGACGACGACCTCGACGTGCACCGTCTGCGGAAACATATCCACCGGCCGAATGTCAGTCATTTCGTAGCCGGCCCGCCTGAATCGCTGAACGTCCCGGGCAAGCGTCAGAGGATTACACGAGACGTAAACGATACGCTGGGGTTCGAAAGCGCACACCCGTTCAACCACGCCAGGCTCGATTCCGGCGCGTGGAGGATTGATCAGAAATACGTCCGCGTCCTCGATCTGAGCCGGCCAGGCCTCCCCTTCCGCGTCGTCCTGGCAGATCCGACACCCGTCGATTCGGTTGCTCTCGATGTTGACACGCGCATCGTTCACTGCCGCTTTTGAGATCTCGACGCCCAGCACCGTGGCCCCCGCGGAAGCGCTAAGCATACTCAGAATCCCTACGCCACAGTAAAGATCGACCACACGTTCGCCGGATCGAATGCCCGCCAGATCGAGAGCGACCTCGGATAGCCGGTCGGCCTGGCCCGTGTTGACCTGCGTGAACGTCCCGGGGGAGATTCGGAGCGACAACCCCGACCGCACGGTCTCGATCCAACCCGTCCCTGTCACCACGTGTTCGATCCTTGGCGGCGCGTGACGCGAACGACGCCGATTCACGTGGACCGTCAACCCCACCGCCACCGCCGCCTCCCCGAGCGCGGCCAGGGGAAGATGCTTGTCGGACGACACGACGAGCGTGGCCCCACACGCGTCCTCCCCCTCGCGTACCACCAGCCCGCGAAGCACTCCCGTTCGCCGTGTGTCATCGTAGGGGCGTAGCCTCGTCTCGCCAAGAGCACGGGCGAGACCGCGTCGTGCTTCGTTCGCCTCCTCCGACTGCAACAGACAGTCCTGCACCTGGAACACACCCTCATCGGCACGATGCAGACCCACCACAGCCGAGCCGTCAGCCCCCCTGCCGAAAGAGTAATCCACACGGTCGCGATAGCGCAGTTCGGCCGGAGAGGGAAGCACTTCGGGAACAAAGGTTCTGACCCCACGGTCCTCAAAAGCCGACTTCACCATCTCACGTTTGAGTCGAAGCTGATCCACATACGGGAGCACCTGCCACTGGCACCCACCACAGATGTCGGCGTGTGCGCACGGAGGCTCTCGCCGGTCGATCCCGAAATCGACCGTTTCCAGGATGTCGGCGAAGAAACCGGCTTCTGTTTTCCGTGCTGCCCCTACGCGGACACGATCTCCCGGCAGTCCACCGGGTACGTGAACGCGTCGACCGGCATCCACGTAGAACCCAAGTCCACCCGTAACGATCCCTTCCACCCGGATCGGCTCAGGTGCCGTTTCGGCCCGTCCACCTTGTTCGCGCCGGGGCGATGACTTATCCTGCATTCGCTTCCCCACGACGACTGACTGAACTAGAATCGAGATGCCCCATCATATTCTCATCGTAGACGACGAAGAAGCTGTCAGGCTCATTCTAAGGGACCTGTTCGAAAGCAGGGGTTACCACATCACGGAATCCGTAGATGGTGCAGACGCCCTCGAAAAGCTGAAGGCGATGACGGGTGAAGAAGCGCCAGACTTGATCCTCGCTGACTACCAGATGCCCAATGTGGACGGGGTCGACTTCCTCATCGCCGCGCACGACATCTGCCCAGAGACCATTCGTATTCTCCTGACCGCCCACGGGGACCTGGAAGTGGCCGTTAACGCCATCAGCGACGCCCGTATCTACAAGTTCATCACGAAACCGTGGAACAATCGAGATCTCCTCATCACGGCCCAGCGAGCTCTCGAACACTACGATCTGATTCGCGAAAATCGAGCTTTCGCCGATATGCTCGAAATGATGGTCGAAGAGAGTTCGGAGGAAATGGGCCGCCTCCGGGATGCCCTGAAAGATATGGCCAGCAGGATCCGCGGCCTGATCGACTGACCCCTTCCTAATTTCCCACATCAGTCACGCTAAATCATTTTCACTTTCTGCCGATAGTACCTGTAGGACCAGATTCCGCACGGATAGCCTGAACCCGTTCGTCCGGTCGGGAGTGCCCGCTCGTCATAGGCGCTCAGGACAAACACATCCCCAAGGCGGTGCGCTATGCTGACCCCTGTTACCTCCCTCAACACCCGGGTGGAAGAACGAGAGCGCGGTTGGGATCGCCCTAAACGTCGGATTCCCAAGAAGGGAAAGGGCGACGACGACAAGCAGCCTCAGGAGGAGCATCGCGGCGACAATGTCGACGTGACGGCTTGACTCCGAACACGAAAAAGCAGCGGCCCGTCTCGAAAGAGGCGGGCCGCTTTTTATTTTCGTTTAACCTCGTCGTAGATCGATTCCAACGCGGAAACCTGTTTGTCCAGGTCGTGCTGTCGTTCCACCTGGGCACGACCGGCCGCCGCCAGCCGGGATGCCAACCCGTCCTCCGTTACGACTGCCCTCATCGCATCGGCCAGCCCATCGACATCGAGTTCTTCGGACAGGAGACTGCAGACCCCATTGGGTGCGACGAACGGAATGTCCGCGTGCCGGGTACTGACGATCGGTGTGCCACAGGCCATCGCCTCCAGAAGGGCCACCGGTGCACCGCCCTCCGTATCTCCGTCTGAGGCGGTCACACTCGGGTAGAGTAGAAGCCGGCAGGATTCCAGTTTTCGGATCGCCTCCACGTGGGGCAACGCACCGTGGAAGCGTGTGCGGCCTTCGATCCCCAGCCTGGAAACCTCGGCCTCAACATCTGGCCTGAGCGGGCCGTCCCCCACGAGTTCGAGCGACATCTTACCGTCGTCCCCGAACGCTCTGGCAAACGCTCGGACGCCGAACAGGTGACCCTTCTTCTCCCTGAAGGACGCGTACATCAGGACCTGATTCTGCCTCTGGTTCAGGGAAACTTCTGTAAAGTTCCGTAGATCGATCCCGAGGGGCTGAACGCGCAGCCGATCAGCCGAACATCCTAACCTCTCGATACGACCGGCCATCGCGGGACCCTCGGCCAGGAACAGATCGCCACGATCGAACAGGATTTCAAGCCGTCGTCGCCAGACCGGATCGCGAGGTAGTGAACCCGCATCGAAGCCGTAGAACGTCGTTACCAAGGGTATGCCCGCATCCGCTGCAGCCGACAGACACCGGAATCCTTCGTGGCCATAGTGGGCGTGCGCTACGACAGCGCCCTCTTGCCTCATCACTGATCCATACCCTCGGTGCTGACCATCGATTCGACGGCCCACTCGATGCCACACACGTTGGATCGGATTCACTTTCGACAGATCGTGGATCGCATCGAACGGGAACAGGTGGGCGTTCCGCACCGCCTGCGTCAAGACCATCGACCGATAGCGCCTCAGGCTGCGAACCTGATCGTAGAGCCAGACCGTCGTCAGTTCCAGAAACGGATCCGCACAGTGGGCAACCAAAGGGAGTGTGCGGTCGTTGGACGGCGTCGAGTTGGGATCGTTAGAGGACAAGGGCGGACCAAAATAAAAACGGCCTGTCGAAATTATCGACAGGCCGTCGGTTGGAGTGTGGTCTATCAGCCGGTCACGCCGACCAGATTGCCGGTCTCACCCGGTTCAGTCTCCGTATTCGCCGCCCGCGTCTGCTCCTGTTGCTCGCGGAGCTGGCTGGCCTGGTCGGCCGTATTGGCCTGAAGGTTCGCATTCTCAGGTCTCGCGCTCGGCGCGTCCTCAGCGGCACCTCGTTCGGGCTGCGCGGGCGCGGGCCAACTCGACTGCGCCTGGCGTGCCGCCGCTGAGATCTCGACACGATCGGTGTTCGCGGCTTCGGCGCGCGGCGCATCGGCCGGTTGTGCGGCTCGATCGGCTCTCGGGGTTTCGAGACGGGCAACTTCAGATCGGGCGACTTGCCCGTCGACCCTGTTCGGCATCACAACCTCCTTGCAGGTGGAATCGAGACGCTTCCGTGCTCGATGAACACCTTGACACCTTCTTGGTGCTGCTCATAACTTAGCGAACAACTTCATCCATTTCAACCACTTTTACGAATTCTTGGCTACCACTCAGGACTACCTTGCCATAGATCTGGGGGCCTCCGGAGGGAGGGCGCTGCTCGGCCGTTTCGACGGCTCTGCCATCCACCTGAAAGAGGCCCATCGCTTCGAGAATCGTGCGGTTCCTGCCGGTGGCGGCCTCTACTGGGACTTCTACGGCCTTTACTCCGAAGTCCGGAACGGAATCCGCCTGGCCAGCATCCAGGGCGATCTCGTATCGATCGGCCTGGACACCTGGGGCGTCGATTTCGGCCTCCTCGACGCGAACGACGAGCTCCTGTCGACCCCACATAGCCATCGCGATACCCGCACCCAAGGCACGATGGAGGCCGTACTCGACATCGTGCCCCGGGACCGTGTCTTCGACCAGACCGGTGTCCAGTTCCTCGAAATCAACACCCTCTTCCAGCTCTACTCGATGGTCCGCGACGGGTCACCGCAGCTCGACATCGCCCGGACCTTCCTCACAATCCCCGACCTCCTGAATTTCTTCCTCACCGGCTCGAAAGTCTGCGAGTTCTCAAACGCTACGACCACGCAGTGCTACAATCCAAGGGAAGGACGTTGGGCTACCGAGCTACTCGACGATCTGTCGATCCCTTCGTCGATCTTCCCTGAGATCGTCTCCCCCGGCAGCCGCCTGGGTCCCCTCACCCCCTCCGTTGCAGATGGGACCGGCGCGGGTCGGGTCGAGGTCATTGCCCCCGCCTGTCACGACACCGGCTCAGCCGTCGCCGCCGTCCCTTTCGCTTCATCCGACAACGCGCTCTACATCTCGTGTGGAACGTGGGCGCTGATGGGCGCAGAGATCGCCGAACCTATGCTCTCCACCGATGCGCTCGCCCACAATTTCACGAACGAAGGCGGTGTGTGCGGAACGTTCAGATTTCTCAAGAACATTACCGGCCTCTGGATCGTGCAGGAATGTAAGCGAGCCTGGGACCAGACCGGCGCCTCTCACGACTATGCCGAACTCACCGAACTCGCACGCGTAACGGAGCCCTTACGCAGCATCATCGACCCCGATCACCCCGACTTCGCTACACCCGGTGATATGCCCTCTCGAATTCGGTCTTTCTGCGAACGAAGCGGGCAACCCGTGCCCGAGTCTGAAGGAGCCGTCATACGGTGTGCGATCGAATCCCTTGCCCTTAAATCACGCCACGTCCACGGAGAGCTCTCGACCGTACTGGGCAGGACCTTCGACACAATCCACATCGTGGGCGGTGGCATCCAGAACACCCTTCTATGTCAACTGACCGCCGATGCCACAGGTTGCGAAGTCATCGCCGGTCCGGTCGAGGCGACCGCTATGGGTAACATCCTTTTGCAGGCGATGACCGCGGGGAAAATCGAAAATCTCGATGAAGCACGCGAAGTCGTGCGTAACTCTATCGATCTCGTCACCTACACGCCATCGAGCCAGGCTCCGTGGGATGAGGCGTATGGCCGGTTTATGACACTTCTCGATCGATAGTGCTCAGCCGCAGCCCGAATGAAAGCCACAACCATCGCACGACGACTGGCACGTGAAGTCGACACCCTCTCTTTCGCGGAGCCCGTCACACACGTCTACAACCCCCTCGATTACGCCTGGGGGGCGCACAGAACCTACCTGGATCGCTACTGCAAACGGGAAGCATCCGTGCTGCTGTTGGGAATGAATCCCGGACCGTGGGGGATGGTCCAGACAGGCGTCCCCTTCGGAGAGGTCGAACTCGTTCGCGACTGGATGGGCATCGAAGAAGGTGTGAAGCGCCCTCCCTCTGAACATCCCAGACGGCCGATCGACGGTTTCGACTGCCACAGGAGTGAGGTCAGTGGCCGGCGTCTCTGGGGTTGGGCGCGCGATCGCTTCGGGTCGCCCGACGCTTTCTTCGACCGATTCTTCGTCTGGAATTTCTGCCCCCTCGCGTTTATGGAGGAGGGAGGACGGAATCGCACACCCGACAAGCTGCCCCCCGACGAGCGGGACCCGCTGTTTCGAATCTGCGACCAGGCGTTGGCCCGGATCGTCGATTACCTCTCGCCCGAGTGGGTCCTCGGCGTCGGAAAATTTGCCGAGGACCGAGCGCGCGCAGCCCTGCCTGCCGATACCCATATCGGCACCATCCTGCACCCCAGCCCGGCCAGCCCCATCGCCAATCGCGGATGGTCTGAGCAGGCAGAAAATCAGCTCAAAGCGCTGAACCTGCTCTAGCCGACCAATCATCATACAAATCGACCTGGTTCTATCTTCCCTCACTGGGTTTGGTTACCCTCGGCGAGCGCAAGATTGATTTCGCCTTTGGCTGGCCGTGTGCGCCTGCGTTAATTGTTCAGATTCCTCCGACCGAACTGAGCCCGGAGTAAGCGCGTGAACAATCTCCGACAGCACGTTTCTGAATACGGCGCCTCCCAGCACTTCTTCTTCCTCAAGGACGACCTGAAGCCGCACGCCGAGGTCCTTCTGGACTGTTTTTGCGAAGCATCGGACGAACTGTCGAACGAATCGATCGTCAAAGGCTTTTCTCGAGTTGCATCCTGCGCGCTTTCCGCCGACACGAAGCGCGGTTTCCCTCGAATATTGAGACACTACGTCGAGTATCTTGGCGCAACAGGACACATCGGGGACTCGGAGGCTTACACGGATTTCATAGATGACGCCGAGGCAAGGTTCGTCTCTTCGATCCGCGATGACGGAAGCGTAAAGGGCGAAACCGTACGGAACCGACACACGGCCGTGGGAAGGAACGAGCCCTGTCCGTGCAGGTCCGGGAAGAAATTTAAACGCTGCTGCGGCAGATGATGGACGACTGATGGCGACCGCATACGACCAGGAACCGCAACTGGAGCGATCGGCGGTTACCCCGTTCAGTCTGGCGGTCGGTTCCCTCCTGTGCATCTTCGCGACGAACTCGGGCACCCTCTCCCGGTATGTCTGGGGATCGGGCACGACCGACAAGGTGCACCTGACCTACACGGTCGTGGCGCCGTTCCTCCTACTCGTCGTCGCACTTGCCCGACGGCTCAACATCAGCCGCGGGGAGTGGCTCGTCATCTTCAGTATGGGGATGATCGGCGCCACGATGCCGACCTACTTCATCGGTCGAGCGATGGCCTTCATCGCCGTACCCTACTATGCGGCCACCCCCGAGAACCAGTGGGGCACGTACTTCCTCGACCAGCTGCCCAACTGGCTCATCATTCAGCCTGGGAACGCCCTGACGTGGTACTACGAAGGTCTCCCCGCCGGCGCGAGCATTCCGTGGTCGCACTGGCTCGAGCCCCTCTTCTGGTGGGGTACCGTCATCGGCGCCTTCTACGGGATGTGCCTCGCCATCATCGTGATGTTCAGGAAGCAGTGGGTCGAGCACGAGCGGATCCGCTATCCACTAATGGAAGCCCCTCTCGCCATCGTTGATCCAGATAGCCAGAATCGCTGGCCGATGGCGATGATGGCCTCGCCCCTGTTCTGGGGCGGTTTCGGGATCTCGTTCTTCATCATCGCCTGGAACATCCTAGGATGGTTCAACCCCGGATTCACCCCCATCAAGTACGACCTGGGCAAGATCGGCTTCGGTCCCATTTTCCCGGCGATCCCGTTCCGGTTGCAACCTGTCGTCATCGGTTTCACCTATTTCGCCAACCAGAACATCGCCTTCAGCCTGTGGTTCTTCAACATCCTGTCCATCTTCTTCATCGGCCTCCTCAACAGCATTGGCTTCACGGCCAATCCCATCACGATCCACGGAGGTGCCCACTTCGCCACCGGCGCTCTGACACAGGGCGCGCTCATCAGCCTTGTGGTCTTCGTCGTCTGGAACGGTCGCCGACATCTGGCCCTCGTGCTGAAAAAGGCCCTCCACGACGATCCAGGAATCGACGATTCAGACGAGATGATGTCCTACAGGTCCGCCTTGATCGGATTTGTCCTCTGCTTCGTCCATCTCTGCGCGTTCCAGTTCGCCGTCGGGATGTCCCCGTCGCTGGTTGCGATGTTTATGGTCGGTGTCGTCATCCTCTTCATCGGGATGACTCGTATCATCATCGAGTCCGGCATCATCACCCTCCGTGCTCCGCAGTCCCCTCAGGATCTGACCCTGTTCACGCTGGGCTCACAGGGGCTCACGCAGGCCAACCTGATCGGTGTTGCGATGTCAGCCATCTGGGTCGGTGACCTGAAGACGACCGTGATGCCCGCCCTCGCCCACTCGACGAAACTGCACCAGCAGATTCGGAGCGACCAGCGAAAGCTACTCACGTCGATCCTCACGGCGATGGTCGTAGGTGTACTGGCCACGTTCGTCTGTACGCTCTATGTGAGATACACCCACGGCGGACTCGAGACCGCAGCCCTCAAGTCCACGCCCTGGGGGTACCTTGTTGCGCACGCAAGGCAGCCCACGGGCCCGCTGCGCCCCGCCATCCAGATGACCACGATCGGCATCGTCGTGATGGCCGTCCTTCTGCTGCTTCGGTATCGTTTCCCGCTCTCGCCGTTCCACCCGGTCGGGTTCGCGGCCGGTCCCGCCTATCCGGTGAACTACATCGTGGGTAGCATCTTCGTGACGTGGGTTGTGAAAGTCGCTCTCCAGCGATTCGGCGGAGGCAAACGGATCGAGGCGGCAAAGCCCTTTTTCATCGGATTGATCCTCGGCCACTTCTTCGGGATTCTGATCGGGCTGATCGTCGATCGAATCTGGTTCCCGATCGACGGCCACAGCATCGAAATCGCCGCCTGATGCGCGCCGTCGTTCGAACCGTCGTATTCCTGGCGAGTACGATCCTCCTGTTCACACTCCTTGTCGTGGGCCCGGAGCAGGTCGGTGACCTTCTCGGCCACGTCGCGGGCGACCCTGGAACTTTCGCTCGATCCACTGCGGTCGTGGTCCAGGCCGAGGTCCCCGATCCACGCCCCCCGTCCACCACCGTCTCGCGTAGCCGGCTCGAGCAAGCCGTCCGCGCTTACGCATCCCTGGGTTCACGCGTACCCGGGTATCCGGGCCACCGAGCTGCCTACCTCGAAACGCGCAGGACGTTCGAATCGCTCGGTTACGACGTTCAGGTCGACAGCTTCGACGTTGCCGTGCCCATCGATCACGGAGGGACCCTCCGCGTCGAGGCGTCCGGCGCTTCCTATCCAATTCACGCCTTTTGGCCCAACTACGTCCAGCCTCCAACACTCCCCGACGGTGGCGTGTCAGGTCCTCTCGTATACGGTGGGCAGGGAACGCTCGCCGAACTGGACGGCCAACCGATCGAAAACAGCATCGTATTACTCGACTTCGGAAGCGCACAGGCCTACCTGCGGGTGCGCAGCCTCGGAGCGGCGGCCTTGCTCTTCCACGACGACGGCTTCGTAACCCGGAAGGAAGCCGAGGCCAAGATGCTCGACGTCCCGGCCGACGTTCCCCGTTACTGGGTCGACAAACAGACCGCCGCGGAACTGATTCGGTCCACGCCGACCGTTCACATCGATTCCAGAATGACCTGGGAAGAAGTGGTCGCCTGGAACATCATCGCCCGCCCACGTTCAGCTTCGGCGGGCGGGTCCCCGATTGTCGTCTCGACGTTCTACGACGCGATCTCCGTGGTTCCCTCGGTTGCTCCCGGCGCCGAGAACGCCACGGGCCTTGCCACCGTGCTGGAGATCGCCCGAGCGCTTGGCGCCCGTCCCTCCTTGAATGAAGTCATCTTCGTCGTCAACGGTGCTCACTTCCAGGCGCTTCGAGGGGCACGGGACTTCGCTTACCGCCACGCACGTGGCGAATCGAGCGCGGGCTATACTCCGACCGAGAGTCCGATCGACTTCGAGTATTTCCTCGACATCGACCTTTCCAGCGAGTCCCGCCGGGTCGCGCAGTTTCCGCACGGGACATTCAACAACTACAGCTACACGACCCGACTCGAAGTCGTCGGAACGGTCAGTCATATGGCGAAGCTGATCGCGTCGTATGCCGACAGCGTATATCCGGGCCAGAACCGCCTGATCGATGCCGTAACCCTCGGCCGTCGTGATTGGAAAGACTATATGGCCAGCGATCTGGCCCTCGATTCGGAAGTCGTCTTCCTCGTCGGCCGAAAGAGCATCGGGCTTGCCACAGCCTGGGCGTCTCGCCGGCGTGTGGACACACCGGTCGACGTGTCCGAAAGCGTCGACTTCGACAACCTGCTCGTACAGGCCGAAGCGCTCGCCGAGGCCGTGCTGCAGGCATCGACCGATCCCCGTGTCTCCGAAGGACCGGATCTCGCCATCACCGACCAGGGGCGGCCGATCTCCGGCCGGATTCTTCGCTACGACCGTGAGGTCGACTTTGCCCTGCCACGCGTTCCCGTATCCGGCGCCCTGATGACCTATTTCCCCAAGGGGATCGAAGACCCCAGAACGGGCGTGCGAGTTCTCGTCACAGATATGGCCACCAGGGGGCCCACCTATGAACAGCACCACGGCACGGGACCAGACTTCGGAACCAGGGCAGAAGTCGATCGAGTCGGCCGATTCCGGTTCGACATCAGCTTCAACGAATTCTACAGCGGTAACACCCGGCTCCGGCTGATGGCTTACAATCACGACGAACGGGGCCGCATCATCTCCGCCCCCGATTTCGGGGCGGAGAGTGATTTCCCAACGTGGGCGAATCACAACAACCCCACCAATCAGATCACGACGGTCCTGTTTCCCTCGCGGTCCCAGACCCTGATCGAGACCATCGACCCCACGTACCTGAATCAGCTCAGCAACACGAAAGTGCTTACGGGGGGAGACACCCCTCCGATCGAGTACGCCTACTTCCCGGTCACGAACCAGGAAGAGCACGGATCCGGAGAGAGCAGCGTAACAGTGACCTTCTCGCCATGGAGCGAGACCCGGCGCAGGGCTCCTGCCCTGAAAGTGTTGATGAGCTCGGATTTCTACGGGCAAAAACTCCTTCTCCTCAACGCTCCCGAGCGTCTGCTGCACGAAACGATCGCCATCTGGGACGTCGACGAGGCGCTCGAGGCCGAATCACGTGGATCCGGATATGGACCCGGACTGATCGTCCACCCCGCATACAAAGCCGCCCGGGATATGTGGATCCTGGACGAGGTCCGTCTGAAGCGACTGAAACAGTACGGAGTGTCGAACAACCGGGTCGATCATCTTCACGCAGAAGCCAGGGACGCGCTTCTGGCGGCGCGTGCGAATCTCCAAGCGCTCGATTACTCGGGTTTCTTTGCCGAGACCCGCCGGGCCTGGAGCCTGGAGGCGCGAGCCTACCCAGAAGTAATGGGAACCGCCACGGACACCGTTCGTGGCGTCATTTTCTATTTTATCCTTCTTCTGCCCTGCTCTCTCTTCTTTGAACGGCTTCTGATCGGGGCCACAACGACCAAGGGCCGGCTCTTTGGCTTTGCCTTCTTCTTCTTTGCGTTTTTCCTCGCTCTGCGATTCATCCATCCCGCATTCAAGCTCACCAACTCACCCTACATCGTCTTTCTTGCCTTCATTCTCTTCGCCCTCGGTGTCGGGGCCGCGATCATCATCCTCGGGAAGTTCGGCAAGGAGACGCTACGGCTGCGCCAGGAAGAGACCGGAGTGATCGAGGACGATGTCGGACGGCTGAGTGTAACGTGGACAGCGATTACCCTGGGCGTCTCCAACCTTCGAAAGCGACCGCTTCGCACCGCCCTGACGATCATCACGCTCACGCTCCTCACCTTCACGGCATTGTCACTGACATCGGTTCAGACGTCGATCAGCTACTTCAAGCTCCCGATCGACAACGAGCCGCGCTATGAGGGGATGCTCATTCGCGACCGGTCCTGGATCCCTCTCGATGAGCCGGTCCACGACTACCTGCACAGCGAATTCGGGGACCGGGCGACCATCGCCGCTCGCGCCTGGCTGACGACACGCGTCCTCGGAAAGCTGGCCTTCTTCGATTTTCCCGCTCTCCTCGATGGAGTCGAGACAGGGAAATCCAGCTACGTTCACGGCCTCCTCGGATTGAGCCACGTTGAACCCAAGATCAGCGGCATCGATCGGTTCCTCGTTTCTGGGTCGTGGTTCAAGGACGACCGCGAACCGTCCTGCATCTTGCCGAGCGACCTCGCGGCCATCGCCGGAATCGATAGGCATCATCTCGGCCGGGCACAGATACAGCTGATGGGGAGACGTCTCGATGTGGTCGGCATTGTCGACTCGGACAGCCTGAACGCTTTCAGGGACCTGGACGGCGAGCAGATGACGCCCATCAGGATGGACTTCGAGCGACCGGAAAGCGCAGCAGATCAGATGCACGACCCCCGGGGAGAAGCGTCGAACGAAATCGAACACGCTTCCCACTTCGAAGTCACCAACACTCTCCTGGTCCCACTGGACCTGGCCACCGAACTCGGAGCCGAAATCTACAGCATCTCCGTCGGGGACTTCACGCCCCAAGCCGGGAGGCGCGTGGATCTTCGACTGGAGGTGGAAAGCTTCCTGAAACGCGTCTCAATCACAGCGTTCCTGAGCGCGGGCGAGGGTGTGGTCGCTTACAGTTCGATGGGTACGATCGGCCTGTCCGGCGTGGGAAACCTGTTTCTTCCGATTCTGCTCGCCGCGTTGATCGTACTGAACACGATGCTAGGCGCCGTCTACGAACGGACGAGTGAAATTTCGGTCTATACGTCGGTCGGCCTCGCGCCCAACCACGTCGGCGCCCTGTTTATAGCAGAGGCGTCCGTCTACGCAACGGTCGCAGCCGTGCTTGGCTACCTCATAGGACAGGCTGCGGTGGTCCTGCTGACCGCCACCCAGCTCGGCCTGGGCGGACTCGAAGTCAACTACTCGTCCCTCGCCGTCGTATGGGTCACCCTCGTTGTAATGACAACCACCTTCGCCTCCACGATCTACCCTGCTCGACAGGCCGCGAACCTCGCCGTTCCAGATGTCACCCGGCAGTGGGACCTCCCCGATCCTGACGGGGACCACCTCACCTTCCCCTTTCCCTTCACGGTCGGACGGGAGGACGTTCTCAGTCTCACAACCTATCTCGTGCGGGTCTTCGAGTCGTATCTCGAAGGCACAGCAACCGCCTTCGAAGTCGATCACGTCGACTTCAGGGAGCAGAACCCATCCTCCGAGGATCCGAGCTATTCGGTCGATCTGACCGTCTGGCTCCCTCCCTACGATTTCGGCATCAGCCAGAACGTAGAGATGACCATCCTCCCTTCGGAAGATGGCCATCACCTCTACAGCATCGAGGTCCGGATAGATCGGCTGAGCGGGGACTACGGCCTCTGGTTGCACGCCAATCGTTCGTTTCTGAATGCGGTTCGGAAGCAGTTCCTCGTGTGGCGTACCGCCTCGTCAGAGGAAAAGGCGCTGTATGCACAAGAAGGCTGCGAAATGCTCGTCGCTGATTTCGCTTGAGTCAGCCCCCCCCCGATTCGTCCTCGAAGATATCCTCTATTCTGGAATTGAAGAGTCGGACGACTCTGAAGGCCAGGGGCAAACTGGGATCGAATTTCTCCTTCTCGATCGCGTTGACCGTTTGTCGAGAGACGTCCAGCGCAGCAGCCAGATCCGCCTGAGTC
Organism: Latescibacteria bacterium UBA6620; assembly: GCA_002433075.1. GTDB lineage: Bacteria > Latescibacterota > UBA2968 > UBA2968 > UBA2968 > UBA6620. Next base: position 48,305 of record DJHM01000049.1, on the reverse strand, counting down.
CAATCGCGCTCCGCCCGGAGAACCTTCAGGCGGTTCTTCATCGGTACCTTACCTGCCCGAGGATAGTGGCCCCCATATAGGTCAGAATCACGATCAGCGTGACATCGGAAACGTCCGCCTGGACCACGTGGCCAGTCGTGACCAGAAGGGAGTAGCTGAAGCTGGTCACCAGCCCGACGCCCATTGCCAGCGCGAGGGAATCGAGTTGAATCTTTCGTTGTAGCTCGTCCAGGTCCTTCAGATATCGAACAAATATCCTGATCAGCCCCACTCCAATGGCTGCATTCACCACAACCGCCAGCATCGACATCTCCGGAGTGGAAAACCAGCCGTAGAGTCCGGCCTTGTCAACCAGCACCATCGTTCCCCACCCACGCGATCGACCAACAGACAAGACGAATCGTACTTCTCGTGCTGCGCGCGACCCAGCCACCTTGTTCCATCGCGGGTTCATCCATCGCCTGCTCCTTTCTGCAAGAAAGTAAAGCTACCTTTACACAGAGTATCCAGGGGACAGATAAATATCAGGTTTGTTTTACAAAATATCTAACAAACACGACTTTTAGGCTCATAGACCCTCTGAAGTGTGTAATTGTGGCCCCGGGGCCACAATTAAATGCCTATCAGATCTTGATAAGGACTCTCCGCTTGTAAAGTTCCCGTGCGAGCCCTGCGAAGGCGGCGTAAAACAGTACGAAGCCAACCAGCCCGACTGGAGCGGAGAGTGTTCCGGTCGAAATCCGTCCGCCACATCGAGGACGGGGATATGAATGATGTAGATCACGAGAGGGTTCATACCGACGACCGTGCACGTAGGAATTCGAAGATTCAGCCTGTCGCAGATGAAATGGAAGGCCAGCAGATGAAAGAGGCAGAGGCAGGTCGCCCAAAGCGGAAAAGGGGCCGTCATCCAGCGGGCGGAAAAGGGCCATTCGGGTTTCAGGCCCAGCCATCCGGAACGAAGCGCGAGCCCCAACAGACAGAGCATCACGCCCCACATCAGAGATCGAACCACGAATCTCCGCTTGTCGCCAGAAAACCAATCATACGCCACACTGCCGAACAGAAGCATCATACTCCAGCTCAGCGGCCCGAGCGGCCCTCCGTTGAGTCGGGCGCTAAACAGCTCGCTATGGATTGGTACCAACCGCACGAGCAACGGGACGTACGTCTCGTCATCGGCCGACCAGTGACGGTGCATCATCCACTCACCGTAGGACGTCAGGTGAAAGAGACCGTGGTAGGCAGCCACGTAGGCAAAAGCGATGAAGATGCGTGTTCGTGGCTCCCGATGGATGAACGGGACGGCCAACAGACCCGCGAGTCCGATGTCCATCAACGCGTCCCACAGCCATCCGGCGTAGATCCCGAAGGCGATCAGAATCATCAGCCCGAATCGCCTGACGAACGCCTTCCTCGTCTCGTTCCCCCCGACCTGCTCCACTCGTCGAAGCCAGGATAGCCGCATCCCCATTCCGACGACGAACAGGAACAGCGGAGCAATCGTATCCGCATAGCTGAATGTGGTCCGGTGATGACTCAGCTGGTAGATCAGAAAGCTGTAGACGCTTTCCCCCGTCGAACCAGCTTCGAACCACGCCGCCATCGGCTTGAAGAAGAGCCCCTTGGCATTGACGAGCATCATCCCGAGGATGGCGTAGCCACGTATCTGGTCGACCGACGCGATCCTCGCCGATCCGGTCGTTCGCTCTTTCGGGCTGGTTGGTGTCACCAGCACGGTCTCATAGATCGAAAAGTGGCCCCGGGGCCACAATTTACTCCACCTCTACCCGGGTAGCTCTACGGCGTCCTCCGTGTCGGCCTGCCATTGACGGATTCGTTCTGTGAGATCGGCCACCCGTCCGTGATGAGATGGATCCTCGTACAGATTCACGACTTCGTGGGGATCGTCGTTCAGGTCGTAAAGTTCGCAGGTGTCACGGGGGCTCAGGTTCAGTTTCCACCGATCCGCCGACACGATCGACCGCCAGGGCGTCGACATCGCGGGATTCACTTCGGCCTCACCCGGAATCGGATGTCCGTTGTTCCCGTTCCACTCGATGAAAACATCGGTCTCGTTCAGGTCTTCCGTGCCGTTCAACACGCCCGCCCGGCTACGCCCCTCAAGGTGATCCCCGGCAGGCTGGTGCATCAGTTCGAGCAACGTGGGTAGGAGATCGATGTGACTGAAGTTGCCGGGTATGTGGGTTTGAGTCTTCGACGACGGCATCCGGATCAGTAGGGGCACCTTGACCGACTCTTCGTACATCACGCACTTCCCCAGAATCCCGTGATCGCCAACCATCTCACCGTGGTCGCTCGTGAACACGACAATCGTATTGTCTGCCTGGCCACTCTCCTCCAGAGCATCGAGAATCTTCCCGACGGATCGATCGACGAGAGAGACGTTCCCCCAGTAACGTGCGCGTACTTCGCGCCAACCCGCCTCGGTCCTGAGATCGAGACCGTACTCGTCGGACTCCATATAGTAGGCGGCCATCACCCGGTTGAGCAGGGACGCTTCAGGCTCTGGCTTCTTCCGGAAGGTCGGCCCTACCGGTAGCAAATCGGGGTCGTACATCGCGTTGAATGGACCGGTGTGCGGCGGATGCGGTTCCAGATAACTGACGAACGCCACAAACGGTCGGTCTCCCGATCCGCGAATGAAATCGGCCGTTCGGTCGCCAAGGAACGCCGCCTTCGTAAGCCGCTCCTCCAGGCTCGCCTCGAAGTGGCGGGAGAAGATCCTCCGACCCCGCATCTCCCGATCCGGCTCGAGGCCCTGCTCGACCAGGAAGTGGTGGTAGTCGCTCAGGGTGCCCAGGCGTTCGTCGCTCGAGTAGAACCGACGGTAGGTGTCCTCCGTGCCCACCCATTTGGGGAATCCCCGTTGTGGGAAGATCTCGTCACCCAGGTGCCACTTCCCCAGCCACGCGCAGTCGTACTCGTCATCCACCATCTCCGCGATCGTCGGCAGATCCTCTGGAAGCGGAATGTTGCAGGCGGGCACACGGGCGGTGTGCGGGTAGGTTCCTGTCAGCAGCGTTGCCCGCGAAGGGCTGCACACCGGCTGAGACACATAGGTGTTCTCGAAGACGAAGCTTTCATCCGCCAGGCGATTGAGGTTGGGGACGTCGACATAGTCGTTCCCATAGCACGCCATCGAGTCGGCGCGCTGCTGGTCGGTCAGGATGAAAAGGAGATTTGGTCTTGAGGTACTCACGCGACAGTCAACTCAGGTACTTCCGTGGAAACTTGGCCACCATCGTGTATTTCGGATCGACCATATTCCCCAGACGCATCTGGCCGACCTGTCCGAGCAGATGATAGGCCTGGAGGGGATCGAATCCGTGGTCAGCGGCCAGCCAGTTGATCAACTCCACCCACGCGATACGGGCAGCGGCATCGAGGGGACGGCCACTTCCCGCGACCATCAGGAAGTCCTCGCTCACGATTCGCGGCCACTGAATCTCATAGCCCTTCTTCAGACCGAAGGTCACGGTCACCTTGGCGGGAATTTCGAGCGCAACTCCTGTCAGCTCGCCATCACCCTGACTTGCGTGGGCGTCACCCGTAAAGAAATGAGCGCCTTCCACGAAAACCGGAAACCAGACTTCGTTTCCCGGTCGTGTTTCGACGCAGTCCATATTCCCCCCGTAGTAGTCGGGCGTCAGGGCGTTTACCGCTTCGATCTTCGGTGCCACCCCCATCGTCCCCATAAAGGGCTCGTACGGAATCGTTCGCTGGTCGTCGAATCGAACACCATCGTCGTCGATCGGTAGAAACAGCCACTGCTCTTCGAGTGCGTCCTGCAGGGTTGGATCCGGTTTCGTCGACGTCAGCCCCCCGAAATAAGGGACCAATCCCGTTACAGCGTGGTCCCGAGTCGGCTCGATCGATTCGATCTTCACTACGAGCGTATCACCAGGCTCGGCGCCTTTGACCACGATCGGTCCAGTCTGTGGATTGAGGAACGGATAGGTACACACATCCGAGAAATGCTCGACCTCGGGGGTCATCTTGTTCTCGAACGCGTCAACCGTGTGAATGCAGACCGTCTCTCCCACTTCAACGGTCGTAATCGGCGTGTGAAAGGGCGAGTACGTGTAGCAATAGGGCCCCTCCTGGTGAATCTGTCGAATTTCCGTTCCCACACCGTCCTCCTGACCTCCGAAAACAACAAGCCCACACTCACGGTCAGCAGCGCGATCGAGCTATTTGGCCAGTCAACTCCACAATTTCCTAATTCCTCAACTCCCTAATTCGAAATGTCCTTATCCGCTCAGAACCTGTCGCATTCGGTCAGCGACTTCGAGTTCTTCCCCCGCCTTCATATTGTGCGCGTTGACGACAATCGTGTCGTTCCCACTGGTGCTGACGTGGACACGAGGCGTTCCGTTGCGTAGTTCCTCAGCCACAGCCTCCGCATCCCTACCGAGAACGTCTGTGTCCAATACGAAGTGACAACCTACGGCCGTAAAGCTGTTGTTGCGTACGGACTTCATCTCCTTGACTGTCGGGATGCCCTCCAGCCGCTGCAGGATGATGTCGTACATCCCTTCCATATCCGCGATGCGTTTGTCGTGATCCATCCCGATCCAGTGGTCGAACGCGGCGACGAATCCGAGGATCTCCTGTCGGTCCACTTTCATCCCCCTGCCGAACGGTCGCGGCCCGATGAATCCGTGGTCCACCACAGCCTCGACCAGTTCCTTCTTGCCACACACAAAGCCCGTCGAGTGGGGAGCCTGGAAGTACTTCCCCCCGAAGCAGACCAGATCGGCAGACCGCGCGTTCTCGAAAAATTCATCCAGGGGGTAAATCTGAGCGGCCGCATCCGCGATCACGGGCACACCGTGGCTGTGTGAGATTTCGATCGCCTCTTCGAGCGAGGGACACTCGGGATCCGGGTCCGACTTGACCAGATACGCGAGGGCGGCCGTATTCGGCCCAAAAGCCGCGTTCAGCTGCTCGTTCGTCGTCCCGTTCTCGTCTCCGACCTCAATCATCTTCGCGCCAGCGATCGTGTACGCGCGATCGTAGCCGTATCGGTGTTTCTTCATCAATAGGAGTTCGTTTTTCATCCCGGTTGTATCGGGGAGCTGGTTGGCCAGCTCTCGATCCTGGCCTGTCATACACGCTGCCACACTCAGCACCAACGCTGCGTAACAACCTGACGTGATGTACGCGGCCTCCACGCCCAGCTGTTTCGCAAGGTGCTCGCCCGTCACCTCCAGCAACTCTCGCATCTCGACGAAACCGACGTTGCCGTCCTCCAATGCCTGAAGCACTTCCGGATAGGGCTTGGAACCGCCCCAAGCGGTCACACTCCCGCTCGCGTTTACGACACGCCGTGCCCCGATCTTTTCATAAATCTGACTGTCAGCCATACTTTTCTCCTTTGATGCCTCAGAGTTGTGGCTCGTAGCCAACGATTTCTCCAGCTCCGGTCAGTGCCTTTTTCGTGTCGCCGATTCTGTCTATGCCGACAGAAAGGCGGTCAGTGTCCAGCAGATGGCGGCCAGACCCGCAGCAAAACTCGCCTGTGGAATCTGGGTCTTCACGTGGTCCATCAGATCGCACCCCGTCGAAATCGAACTCAACACGGTCGTATCCGAGATCGGCGAACACTGATCGCCGAACACACTTCCGTCCATCACCGCCGCAAAACAGATCGTCATATAGAATTCGGGATAAGCCAGTCCGTTCGCTCCGGCCACCGCCCACGCCAACGGCATCGCCAGCGGGAAGGCGACAGCGTACGTCCCCCAGCTCGTGCCGGTCGAAAAGGCGATGATGATCGTCAGCACCTGCAGCATCACGGGCAATAGCCAGAACGGCACCGAATCGCTCAGCAGATGCACCAGATACGCGCCGCCCCCGGCCTCTTTACTCACCCCACCAATCGTGATCGCCAACAGCAGGATCACCGAGCCACCAACCACGCCCTTCATCCCATCCGTGATCCCGTCCATCAGATCCTTCAGGGGCATCCCCTTTCCCAAGGCCAACAACGCAGCGACCAACAGGGCGATCCCGAACGCCCACAGGACGTTAGGTGATCCGAAAGCGATGAACGTTCCGATGGCGATCCCGATGAGTAACACGAGCGGCAGAACGAAATCGATGAGGTTCGGGCGATAGCCTTCGGGAACGTGAGGCGACTGAAGTTCCGCCGCGGATAGTGGATTTGCCTCCGGGTGGTCGAGGCCCCCCGTCGACCGGGAGCGATCGATCGCCGCCAGCATCCGCTTCCCCAGGAAAATCGGTTTCTCGATGCTCAACAGGAAGGTACCGAGCACAGCGAAAATCGCGTAGAAGCAGAAAGGCACGCTCTTGAAGAAGAACAGAATTCGATCGGCTTCCGTAGCCAGAAAGCTCACGCCCGCGACGTAAATGAAGGCCTGGATGTAGCCAGGCCACGCATTGAACGCCAGCTGCGAGGCGATCGGAGACGCCGTCGAATCCACGATGTAGGACAATTCCTCGTGACTCACGTTCTGGTCGTCGGCCAGCGGCTTAACCGTGGTACCGACGAGAACCGTACTGACCGTTCCTCCTTGGAAGAATACGATCCCAAGCCCCCAGGCGACCAGCTTCGCCGACTTCGGACCACGCACGAAGCGCCGCGCCATAAATTCGGCGAACGCCTGCGCTCCACCCGACTTCGACCAGACCCCGAGCAAGCCTCCGAGCAGCCACAGGTATAGAACCAACACGCTCGCGGCAGCCGTCGTCGACAAGGATGAGACTAGCACACCCGTCAGGTCGTAGCGTCCCAGAACAAGCGCGCCCGAAACGACTCCGCCGAGAAGAGACGTGATGGGTTCTTTCGTAATCCAACAAAGAACGATCGCGACCAGCGCGGGAAGAAGCGACCAATGGGCAAAGTGGGACCGCAGGTCGAGCCTGAAATAGGATCGGATTCCACCCTCATCCCGCCATACGAACTCCTGCGCGACTTCGGGGCGGCCGTCCAACCGATTGGGATGCAAACGCGCTTCCTCGAAAGGCTGGACGCTGTCCAGATAGTTGGGCTTCCCCCGCTCGATAAAGTAGGGTCCCCTCTCCTCGTCCACCTGAACGTCCAGCCGCGTTTCGTCGACGGAGAACGTCGGCCTCACGTCCGTCCCAACCCAGTAGGACATCGCAAGACCGACCAGAAGAATCCAGACGACCTTCTTTTCCATCAGAAACTGTGTCAGCGAGGTGCTCATACACATCCTTTCAGTAATTCACCACTGACATCTGTCACAGGGGTGGAGGATCTCACCGCATCGACTCGATTCGACGCCGATAGGCTTCATCCCCGTCCGGCCATTCGACAACCTCTGAGTGAGGCGCATTCGTGTCGGGAAGCCACGTGGCGAGGTCGTCCTTCACAGCCTCGAGATAGGGTTCTCCCGCAAGATTCGTCCACTCCAGCTCATCCGCGTCGTGATCGTAGAGTTCCTCCGATCCATCCGCATATCGAATATATCTCCATCGTTCGGAGCGAACCGCGTGATTTCCCCGTCCGTGCGTCGTCAGGGCGGGCCGATTCCACGATCGATTCGGATCCTGAAGAAGGGGGAGTAAGCTCTGCCCTTCCAGATCGGATCGAGGCGGCAAGCCACACAGTTCCAGCAGCGTCGGGTAGAGATCGATTAACCCCACCGGTCTGGAGCATCGACCGGGCTCAATCCCCGGCGCGGAAATCAGACAGGGCACCCGCGTCGCCTCCTCCCAGAGTGTGCTCTTCTTCCAGTGCTCCTTCTCGCCCAGGTGCCAGCCGTGATCCGCCCAGAACACAATGACCGTATTGTCCGCGTGAGGGCTGGCTGCCAATCCGTCGAGCAGACGCCCCATCTGTGTGTCAGCAAAATGAATACACGCAAGATAGGAGGCGACCGCATCCGCCCATCTGCCTTCATCACGCAATCGGCGGTGAACGTCTGTGTTCGCCCACTTGCGGCCGACTGCGGACACCTTGTCGAGGGCGTGATCCGGAACGTCGGGCAACGTCGTGGAAGCGGGATAGAAAAGCTCGTGATGGGGGCGCGGCGTCACCCACGTTAGGTGCGTAACCGTCTGGCCGCACGTCAAGAAGAAGGGCTGCTCGTGCTCCTTCTCAAGGTAGGCCAGACAGGTATCGACTGCGCGATGATCGGACATCTCCCGATCCCCGATATCCAATGCGCCCCAGTCAACGTTCCCCATATCGGCCATTCCGTTCAGAGGCCCCTCGTAGGAAGGTCCTCTGTGGGTCTGCTGGAACGGGCCGGGAACATAGTCGTCCCAGGACATCGGATCAGGAAACTTGCCGTGGTAGACCTTACCGCTGCCCGTCGCCTCGTAACCGTTCGCGCGGAAAGCCTGCGGGAGGGTGACACAATGCTCGCCTGTCGCAGAGAATCGCAACGGCTGGCGGTTATTGTAGACACCCGTCGTCGACGGCCACAGGCCCGACATCAGGCTCGCTCGTGACGGATTGCAGATGGGGGCCTGGCAGTAGGCCCGCTCGAAGACAACACTTCGCTCGGCCAGACGGTTCAGGTTGGGCGAAACAGCGTCCGGATGCCGACCTAGGAAGCCGACATAGTGATTCATGTCGTCGTACGAAATGAACAGAACATTGGGCCGAGTAGACACGAGCGGTAGCCTTGGCTGGGCATTGGAGGTTCGGCTTGCGCCAGATCAATCTACGACGTATCACAATGCCATCGCAACTGCCCATCCAGAGGCCGCTATGACAGAAACAGATCGTCGCCAGATTCTAGATTCCCATCGTCCTCCCGCGCTCTTTCCGGGCGAACCGCAGCTGGGTGGGTGGTATACCGAAGCCGAGATCGAAGCGACGGTCGATGCCATCCGTGGCTCGATGGACTACCGAGTAGGGTTCGGGTTCATCGTCGACGAGATCCTCGAGTTCGAACGCGCCTTCGCCGACTACTGCGGAACGAAGTACGCCGTTTCAGTCAGCACGGCCAGCGTAGGCCTCGATATGGCCGTGCGCACCATAGACCTTCAGCCTGGAGACGAAGTCATCGTCCCCGCGATCAACTTCAAGGCATCCGCTCTCGCGATCATTGGTGCGGGCGGCGTGCCGATTTTCTGCGAAATCGATCCGCGGACATTTTGTGCGGACCCCGACGACGTCGCGAATCGGATTACGCCCCGGACACGGGCCATCCTCCCCGTACATATGAATGGACTCTCTGCCGCGATGGACGATCTGGTGGAAGTCGCTCGAGCGCACTCCCCTCCCCACGGCCCCATCCGGGTGATCGGCGATGCCGCACGGGCGTGCGGAGGAGGTTACAAGGGTGGCAAGATCGGGAAGGTGGGTTGGGCCAACGTCTTCAGCTTCCACACGATGAAGCTGATGTCTACGCTTGGCGAAGGCGGAATGATCACAACCGACGATGCCGAGCTGGCAACCCAGTTACGCGGGATGAGACAGTGGGGTGGAGAATCCGAAGGTTGGGGATCGAGCTACAAACTCACGAAGGTGCAGGCCGCGGTCGGGACCGTCCAGTTACAACGACTGGACGAAATGCTCGCGCTCAGGGCGAAACGAGCCAAGGAGCGGATTGCCCTTCTGGAGGGGTTACCGCATCACGAGATGCCCTACGAACCGCAGGATTGCACGCATACCTACTATCTCTTCACTTTGCTCGCCCCGCCACATTGGGCCGGAGCAAAACGGGACCGGATGATCGAGATTCTCCGAGACGATTACCTCGTCGGCTGTATGGTCGGCAACCCGCCCGTCTGGGAAGGCCATCCGCTACTCAATCAGGCCGCCGACGGACAGATCGGAAACCTGCCGGTCACAGCCGACATCGGGAAACGTCTGTTTTGCGTCGGGTTGCATCCGCAGATGACAGAGGAGGACAACGCCTACATCGCCGCCGCCATCTGGGAGGCGACAAGCCACGTCGAGCGGGAGTAGTGCAGTCCAAAAAGAGTTCCGAAAAGGGCTCCTCCCCTTCCCCCATTCGGAGATCGGGAATCGTCAATCGGAAATCCGTCCTTCCTTCTCAAACGCCTCGCCCGACACAGTCTGCGCATCCTCCCCAGCCGACAAACCCTCACCTCCAGCCGTAATCGAACCGAACACCCCGTCGTAGCCAGGAACGATCTGCACCTCTCCTGCCCGAACACCGTCAATCGTCTCCGCAACTTCGTCGAATCCGGCTCCGCCGATCGCCTCAGCTGGCACCGTCCTCAGAATCTCGAGTTCGGGACCGAGCGATTCGAGCATCTCATCGTAGATCCCGGCAACTCGTTTGGAATTCGGTCCCACCCCGACGGTCGCCGAAATCAGCTCGACCAGCGCAATCAGGCTCTCGTATCTGACGACCCGTTCACGTTGGCCCTCCGGCCTGTCCGCAAATTGTTCGATCCGGTTCAGCACGCCCATCGTCATCGGCTTCTCGCACTTCGGGCACAGACCGCCCGGTTCGATGCTGTCACGTGGCGCGAGACGGACGCCGCACTTGCGATGTCCGTCGTGGTGGTACTTCCCCTCCTCCGGAAAAAATTCGAGCGTGCCCATCAGCTGCTTCGGATCCCGTGACTTCACGGCATCCAGAATTGCCGCGTAGGACAGCTCTGTGTCGAAGCACGTGGCCTCTCTCCCCAGTTTGGACGGTGAGTGGGCGTCCGAGTTCGAAACCAGCGCATAGTCGTCGAGCATCGATAGACGACAGTTCATCGAGGGATCTGACGAAAGGCCCATTTCGACCGCGTGAATGTGCGGAAGCATATCTTCGAAGCAATGTTCGAGCGCATCGAACCTCGACCGGGCTCCCAGCGCGGAAAAGTGTGGTGTCCAGATATGCGCCGGCAGGAACAGGACCTCTTCACACGCTTCGACGCAGATCTCGACCAGATCGCGACTGTCCAGTCCGAGGATGGGGCGACCATCAGAATTCAGGTTGCCGAGTGTCCCCAGGCGGGCGTTGAGCCGATCGACCGCATCGAAGTCCGGCATCATCACGACGTGATGTACTTTGCGTGTCCGATCGTCCTTCTTTTAGATCAGGCTGATCTCGACCGTCAGCATAAAGTTCACGTCTCGCACGCACAGGCGCGGCAACGACGCCTCGACCGGCGGCCGAAGGGTCGATCTCAAGCAATAAAGGCCCTCCCCTGTGGGCTGGAGCCTGTCCTTCAGCTCCGCCAGCCATTCAGTATGGGCGAAATCACCGGTACCCACCACATCGATCCCCTTCAGCGCGCTCCAACGGTGCAGGTTCTCGCACGTGAGTTCCTTGCTCGTGGCCATACTGAAACGCGAGTGAAGGTGGAGGTCGGCGATGAACTTCAAAACGGCAGCCTTTCATCGAGCGATGTGGAAACGATGGGCCTGTCTCGTTATGCTACCTTGACTCGCCAAAGAGGGGCACCTATTTTCAGAACGTGACGACCCTAACCGACACGCATCCGCTTCTCAAAGATTGTATCGACCAATTCCGAAAAGAGGGCTACACGTCGACTCCGGCCTTCTTCTCCGCCCGGGAAATCGACGCAATGCGAGCGGAACTGGACCGATTCTGCCGGGAAGGGCTGATCCGGAATGTAGCTACTGACGACGATGGGGAAACACATTCCGAGGAGATACACAATCTCCAGATCTGCCCGATCACCCCCAAGAGCGATTTCTACCGCACCCTTCCACAGCATCCAAAGGTCATCGCCGCGATCGGCCAGCTAATTGGCGATCCCTTCGTCTTCTATCTCGACCAGATTTTCCTGAAGCCCCCCAAGACCGGAATCGGCACGGATTGGCACCAGGATAACGCCTACTTCAAAATTGCCGACCCTACAAAGGGCACCGCGATGTGGGTGGCTCTCCACGACGCAAACATCGGAAACGGCACGCTCCACGTGATTCCCCGGAGTGACATCACGCCCTACGACCACGATCGAGATCCGCGAAGCGACCACCACATTCACTGCCCTGTACCTGAAGATCAAGCGGTCCCGATCGAGCTACCTGCCGGAGGCGTCGCGTTCTTCAACTACGGCACCGCTCACTCTACCAAAGCCAACCTCAGCAACCACGAACGAGCGGGACTGGCCCTCCATTTCCTCAGAACAGACTTCATCCCCGATCACGTCCTCGAAAAAGAATCCCGTCGCTATTCGCACATTACCGGGCCCCAGGCCACAGGAGGCCTAGAGGAGTACGGGACCACCGTCGCCGGCACCTGGGACGAACAGGTAGAGCGCGTGCTCGCCTCCACCGAATGAGTATCCGCTACATCGGTCTCGGCGCCTCCGACGAAATAGGCGACTCCGCCCATTTTCTCGATATCGAAGGCACCTCTGTCCTCCTGGACGCTGGCGTGCATCCTCGCTACGAGGGACGCGAGAGCCTGCCGGACTACGATCGCATCCGGGACGTCGATCTGGAGGCGATCCTCGTATCCCACTGCCACCTGGACCATCTCGGTTCGTTACCCGTGGCCCTCACCTACTTTCCTCACGCCCGTGTTTTTATGTCCGATGCGGGCGCCGCCCTAGCACCCGTGATGCTCGGGCACACGGTCAAAGTGATGGAAAGGCTGAAGATCGAAGCAGGCATCGAGGATTATCCGCTCTACACCCTCGAGGACGTCGATGCGATGTCCTACGTCTTTCAGGGGATGCGAACCAATCGTGCTTTCCCGATTTACAGTTCGCTACAGGACGGAACAGACTTGCAGGCTCGGCTCTACGATGCGGGTCACATTCTGGGGGCCGCCGGAATCTGGCTGCAGGGCAGCGGCCAGACGGTCTTCTACACGAGCGATACGTGCGTCCAGGACCAGGAAATCATCCCGGGAGCCGTCTATCCCGAGCAGGTTGACATCCTGATCTGCGAATGCACCCTCGGCGCCGACGAGAATGCCGAACACCTGACTCGAGCATCCGAAATCAGCCGCTTCGCACGGGCCATCAATGAAGTACTCGAGCGTGGGGGCACGGTGCTAATCCCTGCTTTCAGTTTGGGGCGGGCCCAGGAGATGCTGGCCCTCCTCTGCCGACTCCGAGCTTCGGGAAAGACCCGCGACGTCGAAATTTACAGCGCCGGCTTCGGGTCCCAGATCTCGCGCATCTACGATCGCACGAGTGAACGGTCCCGGCGTCACGAAAACGACATCTGGCTCGCGCACCTCGACATCCGCAGAATCCCGCCCGGCGATGTGACCCACGGTCGCTATCTCAAAGAGCCCAGCATCGTCCTCGTCTCGTCCGGGATGATGGCCGAGAACACGATGTCCTACAAGCTCGCGGAGAAGATGTTACCCTACGACCACCACGGGATCTTCTTCGTGGGATACTGCGACCCCCGGATGCCGGGTCATCGGGTAGGCGCGGCGAAAAAGGGACAGATCCTTCAGATGACAGAGGATGGACGGTCGATTCCAGTCGCGTGCACGATCGACCGATTCCACTTCTCGGCGCATTCCAACAGACAGGATCTCCTTGCGCTCATTGAAGGAGTGAACCCCAGGACCCTTTTGCTGGTCCACGGGGATCGCGATGCGGCAGATTGGATGGAATCGGCTGTGAAAACGAGGAATCCGAACGTCAGCGTGGTGAGACCTGAACGGGGAGAGGAAGTCGAACTGGCCTAGGCGCGGCTTGGACGGGACCGAGGGTGGAGTCAGGATCCTTCGGGCGGCTCGCTGAAACGTGTCCGCACGATTCGCTCTGCGACGTGGATCGATGCCCTGTTGATTTTCCGGTCACCCCGATCGAAGGTGGAAATTTCGATGTCCGGCAGGGCCACCGCCTTGACCGTTCCTCGCATTGTCTCCCCGCCCTTGAGGACGATTCTCACTTCTTCACCCGTCTGAAGCGTCGAGAGATCGTGGACAACTAGGTAGGTCTGGTAGCTGTGCGTACTCGCACAACCGGCGATGATCATTAGTGCTAGGCAGAGGGCGACTCGTGACATGGTTCAGAATCCTATAGTAGACTTGACGTCAGGATGACTCGAGGCCAAAGCTCTTAAGGCGCTCGACGGGTCGAAACTTGCGCTTGTATTGACAAAGTCCCGGCAGCCCCAGATCCCCGGCGTCGTTCACACAGCGATAACCCCGCAACTCCTCATACACCTGCCAGCGAAGAAACTCCGAGGCCCACCGCGTCTCCGGATCGGACTTGGCAACGAAAAAACACGCCTCGTCCTGTCCCAACGGTCCCGCCATCGCGAACCCAAGCGTGCGGCCTTCCTGGTCCAGCACCCACCCGCGCATCTCTTCAACGCTCCACTGGCTAAATCGATCCAGTGAAGCTCTTGTATAGCCCCAGTCCAGCAGGAAAGGGTGACGTCGACCCTGGAGGCGACGCCAGTGCTTGAGCAGTCGATCGCAATCGTCGACATCGGGCGGTTCCAGGGGCCGGATCCGAGCTCCAACCTCTCGCTCGAATCGCCTGACCCGCTTGCGCAGATCGCGAAACGGCCGGCCTTCCAACGCTGCGATTGCTCTCGGGTCGTAGATGTATTCGGTTTCCTTCTCCTGGACACGCAGCCCCATCTTGCCGCCGATGGCCGCATCCTCTGCATCCGACCACAGAATCCGTGGCGAAGCACCCTCGTTGATCTCGGTGATCGCGGAGTTTCCAACGTCCCACGTCTCCTGCACGAACGGCAGAGGGGGTACGACCAGATCGACCCGACGACCCCGAGGACCGTCAGAATGGGCGGTCACCCACGTGGCTCCGCCCCACTCTGTCACCCTCACGATGCGGCGAGGAGCCAGGCTGTAACAGCACAGAAAGGGTACGAAGTAACACCACAGTCGCTTGCCGTGTACCGAGAAGAGTGTACGCAGTTCGACCGTGCGGGACGGGTCGATCCCGGGGCCACTAAACGGTTCTCCCACGGGACCGCCCCTTCCTGAACTCCGCCGTGTACATTGGCCCTTCGTATCGTTCGGTCACCGTTGCGCGGCCAGGGTCGGATCGCACACACCGAATCATCTGGCTCTGTCCTGCCAGCAACTGGGCACCGACGTACTCGTTGAACGTCGGTAACATCTCGACTGGAGCCAGGCCCGATCGAAGTAGCCGATCGATCAGCCCCGCCGTCTCTTCAGGCGAACGCCGCCCGAAGCAGACAAAAGCCTGCTTCCCGATTTCCGCCACCAGGGACTCCACACCCCGGGACACGAAAACACCCAGGCCATCAAGCGTGTACGGGGGGTCCGTGAAGAACGCATCGAACCGCCCCATCAGTTCAGCCGGAAGCGGAATCCTCATGTCGTGCTGGAACGCACGGATGGGCAACCCTTCCTTCGCAGCCGTCTGGTTGACAAATTGGACCAGACGATCGTCGATATCGACGACGTCGATGTCCAGACGCCCGAGCCCGAGTTCGCGAGCTGCCAGACCGGCGGCCACCGACGTCAGGTCGTCATCGCCTAAAAAGAAAAGACGACGGCCTTCGAGCGCATCGTGTTCGTAGAGATAGACGGCTCGACGAAGGGCCGTCTCGCTCGTGGCATGCGATTGGTCCAGAGAAGGATCGACCGCCGGCCGACGTTCGGAAAGGTCATCGAGCGCCGCCACGACGGGTGCCAGATCCTGCGGAACCTCCGTTGTGGAACGATCGAACACGCGCCGGCACTTCAAACCGATATCGCCTTCGGCCGCACGAACACCCGCTTCGGTCAACTCGATCCCTGCACCTCGAGTCAGGAGCCCGCGCTGTTCCAGTTCCCCCCTCACCGCTGCAACCACCGGCACCGGAATGCCAAGGTCCCGTGCCACATCGCGAATTGGCACGGGACCCCGGCGAAGCACGGTCCTTATCACTCGGCGCACACCTTCGGGACCTTCGGCCAGTCGCGTCGCTTCTGCCACGTCGGACAGCAAGCTGCGACCTTCAGATCCCTCCGGCACGATCAGGTCTTCTCGGACGATGCGTCACCCTCGCCGTTTCCCTCCCGCTCTCCAGACCGTTCGCCATCGCCGGCGCCAGACGTGTCTGCCTCGTCATCCTTGTTCTCGTCGAAGTTCGAGAAATCCAGATCTTCCATATCCGGATCTTCCCATTCGAGAAGATTCTCGTCGTCCTTCTTGCGACGCAGGATTACATAGATCAGACTCGCTCCACTGGCGTAGGCGGCTTGAACGTACGCGAGGAAGACGCCGGAAAGCAGGATCAGCATCACCCCCAGAATCCGACCCGACCAGACCAATGATCCCGTTCGGCTCCCTGAGCCGGATTCCCATGGAGACCCGGTGTCGGCCACATCCTGGAACAAGGAGGTAAAGTCGATCGGCGCAAGGTAGCTCTGGGCGATGAGCATCAGGCTTGTCAGTTTTGCCCCCATTCCAAGACCGCACGCCCACGTGACGAGCCCCAACGCCAGCGTCATCATCCCACTCAGCAGCACCGCACCGATCAGGACCGATACGGCCACCCAGGCGGTATAACCGATCAGCCGCCACGGCTGGCTCCAGCAAAGGGAGAAAGACTGAATGAGCACTTCCAGCGTGTCTTCTCCGACTGTGCCGACGATCGCAGGCGTAAACAGAAGCGATGCAGCGAGCGCGGCCACAATGAACACCGCGACCAGGGCGGCGAAGAAAATGGGTATGAAAGCAATCGCAAACGCGAACTCCCCGACGTAGGGAATCAGACCCGCGACCCAGCCGATGATTACACCTGTCACGACGAAGATCGCCAGAAGCACGAGGACGGCGATCGGTCCGAACAGGGCACCCCCCCAGTGTGACTTCACGAAGAGCCACGCATCGCCAGACGAATAGAAGTCGTCTCCTCGAAGTTGCTGGTAGGTGATCTTGCACATCATACACGACGTGATGTATAAGATGGCGGCCGCGAACAACATCGCGATGACGTGAAGAATCGACCCCGCGAGGGGTAGAGACTCGGGCGAAGCTCCGGGGAACAACCCGTGCTGGTGCCAGACCTCGCTCGCGGAGGTTCCAGAAACACTGAACCCTAGCGTTACGAGCGCTAAGTAGCCGACGTAAGCGACGATCAACCCGCACAGCCCGGTCCAGATCTTCTTTCCGGACCAACCGAGTCGGATCACGCGGAACAGATCGCGGATGTCGAAATGGAGCTGGATCATTGTGGAATCTCCGAAGAGGAGTCAGAAAAATCAGGGGGGAATTGTGCGGCGAAGGGCGTTGAACAATCGTCTCGATTATGAGGTTGGCCCTTGCATAAGTCAAGGGAAAAGCCCCGTACCGTGGGGCATCGAGAACACGAATAGAAACGTCGCGTGAGAGGACGAGCCTCCCACGCGACGCCTATTTCAAAACGGTAGCGTCCGTCTCACCGAACCACGATGGGCCCCGTCGAGGTGACGAATCGGTTACCGCCCGGTGACTGAGTTAGATTAGCCAGGTGCGCTGCCAGCGTACTGCACAGCCTGGCGCACGCACCTAACTACAGCCACCTCCACTGGTCATGTCTGTCATCGGACCACCTCCTTTCTGTGTAAGCGCAATATAGGTCGGCCCAAAATCGAAGTCAATTTACAAGCCCTGAAAGGTCATTCGCCGCTCACCCTTCTGGGGTCGAATGCGTCTCTCAATCCGTCCCCCAGCAGATTGAATGAGAGCACTGTCGCGAAAATGGCACACCCGGGATAGGTCAGAACCCAGGGCGCACTCAGAATCAACTCCCGCCCTCCGCTCAACATCGCCCCCCACTCGGGCGTCGGAGGTTGCGCACCCAGCCCGAGGAAACTGAGTCCTGCCGCATCCAGGATCGACGTTGCCAGACCGAGCGTGGCCTGGACCATCAAAGGGGCCACACAGTTCGGCAGAACCGCCGTCGCCAGAATTCGGACATCCCCAGCCCCGAGCGCTCGGAGTGCCTGGACGTAATCAGCCTCCCGAACCGTCAGCGTCGATGCCCTCACCAGTCGTGCGTACTGGGGGATCGCCACGATCCCCACGGCCAGCATCGCGTGATTCAGACCCGGACCCAGGATGGCCACGATCCCGATGGCAAGCAAGATACTCGGGAAAGCCAGCATCACGTCCATCACCCGCATCAAGCCCTGGTCGACTGCCCCCCCCTTATAGCCAGCGATCAGTCCGATCAGGGTGCCGACCGACAGGGCTACGCCGACGGCCGCCAGCCCGATCTTCAGCGAGATGCGACTCCCGTGAATCACGCGGCTGAAGATGTCTCTCCCGAAGTCGTCTGTGCCAAAAAGGTGATCCCACGAGGGAGCAGATAGACGACCATACAGGTCCTGGGCAAGCGGGTCGTGGGTCGCAATCCAGGGGACGCCTGCGGCCACCACGAGAAACAACACGAGCAAGCCACCCCCGACCACGGCCGATCGATTCGTTCGATACCGGACCCAGAGATGCTGAAGCCCACCCGTTCCCGCGGAGGTCACGACGACTCCCTGTACTTGATTCGCGGGTCGATCCAGGCGTAGAGCACATCCGCGATCAGGTTGATCGTGACGAAGGTCAACGACACGAGCAGTACTCCGCCCTGAATCGCCCGGAAATCTCGGGCATAGACCGCCAGCAACAGCCACCGCCCAATCCCCGGCCAGGCGAAAATCGTCTCGGTGATCACCGCGCCGCCCAGCAGATACCCGAACTGGAGGCTGATTACCGTCAACACGGGAATGAACGCGTTCCTCAGTGCGTGACGCAGCACCACCAACCACTCGACAAGACCTTTCGCCCGTCCCGTCCGCACATAATCTTCGTGAAGCACCTCGAGCAGGCTCGACCGGGTCATCCGCGAAATCACAGCAGCCGGGACGGTCCCCAACGTCAGCGCCGGCAAGAACAGATGGTGCACAACGTCGCCGAAGGCCCGAAAGTTCCCCGCCACCAGGCTGTCGATCAGGAACAGACCGGTCCGGGCCTCGATGTACGTCGTGGCGCTCACGCGTCCGGCCACAGGAAACCATCCCAGATTCACCGCCAGAAAGAGGATCAGAATCAGACCCAACCAGAAGATCGGCATCGACACTCCAGCAAGGGAGGCCGCCAGTCCGGCGAAGTCCCAGATCGAATTGCGCCGGGTCGCGGACAGCACACCCGCCACCAGCCCGATCGCGCAGGCAAGGACCATCGCCGCCAACGTCAACTCGAACGTGGCCGGGAACCGCGTGGCCAATTCCGCAGACACGGGCGTGTGTGATTTGATCGACCGACCGAGGTCACCGGACGCCAGCCCGCCGAGGTAACGTCCCAACTGCACGTACCAGGGCTGGTCGAGACCGAGTTCTCGCCGAAGCACCTCGAGGCTCTCGGGCGTCGCTCGCTCACCCAGCATCACCTGCGCGGGGTCTCCCGGCACCAAGTGGACCATCAGGAACACGGCGACCGTAATCCCAAGCAGAGTAGGGACTATGGTCGTCAGTCTCCTCAGAACGAATCCGGCCATAAAAAAAGGGGGCGCGACGGATCGACCGCCTGCCCCATCCTCTCCCTTATCTGTGGCTTATCGATTCAGCGTAACGTCTTTGAACCATTTTCTGCCCGTCGGATGCAGGCTGAATCCCGCAACGTCCTTCCCAAAGGCGGCGGTCTGTGCCACGTGCACGAGGGGGGTCCACGGTGCATCCCTGTGAATGATCTCCTGCGCGCGTCTGTAAAGGTCCGTCCTGGTTTCAACATTCACCTCTACCTGAGCCTGAATCAGCAATTCGTGAAGCTCTTCGCTCCGATAAAAGGCGATGTTATTCGCGGGAAACGCGGTCGCGCTTTGGTCGAGCAACACGTATAGGAAGTTGTCCGGGTCTCCGTTGTCTCCGGTCCATCCGAGCAATCCCATATCGTGCTGTCCTCGCTGCACTTTGTCCAGATAGGTACCCCACTCGTAGGTCACGATCTCCGCCTCGATCCCGACCGCCTTCAGATCCGCCTGGATCGCCTGGGCAAGCTTCAACGGCTGAGGCATATACGGGCGTGGAACCGGCATCGCCCAGAGCGTTGTCTTGAAGCCCTCCGGGAATCCCGCTTCCGCCAGCAGGCGACGGGCCCGGGCCGGGTCGTAAGCATAGCCCACGATCCCCTCGTGGTAGCTCCACATCGTCGGGGGAATCGGGTTCACTGCAACGTTCGCAAGCCCGTGATACAGGTTGTCGACGATGGCCTGCTTGTTGATGGCGTGATTGACGGCCCGTCGCACCTTCAGCAGGTGAAAGGGGTGGCGATCCATATTCATCGCGAGGTATCCCACGTTCATACCCGCCTGCTTCAACAGTTTGAGTTTCGGGTTGGCCTCGATATTCGGGATGAAATCGGGGACCAGGTTATCCATCCCGCTGATGGCTCCCTGACTCAGTGCGATGAGACGCACGGAGTTTTCAGGAATGCTACGGAAGATGACGCGCTCCACCGCCGGAACTCCGTCCCAGTAGTCCGTGTTCCGGGTCAAAACGATTCGGTCATCCTTGATCCACTCCGCGAATGCGAACGGGCCCGTACCCACGGGGTGGCGAGGGTAATCCTCTCCCCACTTTCGCACAGCCGTCGGACTGACGATCGAACAGAACCCCATCGCCAGATTGGAGAGAAACGGAGCCGTCGGACGATGCAGTTCAACATCCACACGGTGAGGGGACACGCTACGGATGTCCTTCACGATGTCGGACATCGACATACTGTTCCAGTACTGGTAGGCGCCCTCCACCTCGTGATGGGGATGGTCCTTCTGGAACTGTCGCCCGAGAGAAAACACCACCGCTTCTGCATCGAACGGGGTTCCGTCGTGGAACTTCACCCCCTCCCTCAGAAGGAACGTCCAGGTCAGACGATCGTCAGAAACCATCCAGGAGGTTGCCAGAGCCGGCTCAATGTCAGTGCTCTCCTTCCGAAACCGCACCAGCGAGTCATAGATGTTGTCACAGACCTTGAACGACTCGCCGTCGGACTCAAGAGCGGGATCGAGTCCGACAGAGTCTCCCCCTCTTCCGAACACCAGTGTGGCTGTCCGGTCCCCTTCGCACGAAGAGGAAAGTAGTACGAGCACCAGTAGGAGCCAGCGACTTCCCATCTGAATTACCTCGCTAGCACAAAACGAAGACAGCGGGTGCGACTAGCGATGTGCGCACCCGCTGCCAGATGTGTCGTTTAGGTGGAGTTACTCGGCGAAGGAGTCGTCGAAAGCACGCCCGGAAGCCGGGAAGTCTACTCTGTTCACGAACATACAGGCTTCCTCGGCCCCGTGCTCGCGATCCATTCCAGAATCTTCCCATTCTACGGAAAGGGGACCGGCGTAGCCGATGTCGTTCAGCGTGCGGATGATCTCTCCGAAATCCACGCTCCCCCGTCCAAGCGAACGGAAGTCCCACGCACGGTCCAGGTCTCCAAAGTTGGTGTGACCTCCGAAAACCCCTGCCCGGGTCGGTGTCACGGAGAGATAGGCGTCCTTCATATGTACATGATAGATGCGCTTCTCGAATTCCTTGAGGAATCCAACGTAGTCCACATTCTGATAGACCAGATGACTCGGATCGTAATTGAACCCGAACTCCCATCGGTTCTTCAGTGCTTTCAACGCTCTCGCGGCCGAGGCAATGTCGAACGCGATCTCCGTCGGGTGTACCTCGAGGGCGAACCGAACCCGATTGGCCTTGAACACATCGAGGATGGGATTCCAACGATCGGCGAAATCTTCGAATCCGGCATCGATCGCGGAAGGGTCCACGGGCGGAAAACTATAGATCAGATGCCAGATCGACGATCCTGTAAAGCCGTTCACGACCTTCACCCCGAAGGCCTTTGCCGCTTCCGCCGTCACCATCATCTCTTTCGCCGCACGCCGCCGAACCTGCTCCGGCTTGCCGTTGCCCCACACTTTCGGAGGTAAAATCGCCCGGTGTCGATCATCGATGAGATCACACACGGCCTGTCCGGACAGGTGGTTGCTGATCGACCAGCATTTGAGTCCGTACTTCTCGAGGGTGTCCCGTTTATCCCGACAGTACCGGTCGCTCGAAGCCGCTTTGTTTACGTCGAAGTGATCTCCCCAGCAACCCAGTTCGAGTCCGTCGTAGCCCCATTCGCTCGCCTTTTTCGCGAGCACTTCCAGCGGCAGATCGGCCCATTGTCCGGTGAACAGCGTGCAAGGTCTTGCCATTGATTTTCTCCAGGCTTCGCGACAGGTCGGACGGAGCGGATTCAGAGTCCAACCTCATCGCCAGAATGTCCCCTCCGCTCAGGGGTGACGTTTCGATCTCTAGACTTTAGCCACTTTGGTCCAGCGTTTCGTCTTGGCCGAATCCATCACGGCCTCGAGAACCGCCTGAACCTTTGCGCCTTCGTGGAAATCGGGAGATACCTTGCGATTCTTTTCGATCGCTTCCAGGAAGTCCTTGATTTCGTGCGTAAAGGTATGCTCCCAGCCAATGATATGACCCGGCGGCCACCAGGCGTCGAGATACGGATGCGCTCCGTTTTCGCCGACGATAATCTCACGGAAGCCCTGAGCGTGCGCGGGGTCGTCATCCGAGAAGTATTGCAGCTCGTTCATCTTCTCAAGATTGAACACGATGCTGCCCTTGCTTCCGTTGATCTCGAACCGGTTGTGATTCCTCCGTCCCTTCGCGAATCGGGTGGCCTCGAAAGATCCGAGGGCGCCGTTCTTGAATCGCGCCATAAACAAGCACGCATCCTCAACGGTCACTTTTCCCTTCCGCTTTGAACGCCCACCACTGGCACCGAGGGACGCGTCGATCGCCTCGGGGATCGGCCGTTCCTTGATGAACGCCTCCGTCATTCCCACGACGGAATCGATATCTCCCACCAGATGCATAGCGAGATCCGTAATGTGGGCATTCAGATCCCCGTGAGGACCGGATCCAGCTTCGCTTTTTTTAAGTCGCCACACCAGCGGGAAATTCGGATCCATAATCCAGTCCTGGAGGTAGACCGCCCGCCAGTGATAGATTTTCCCGATGCGCTCTTCCGCGATCATCTGCTTCGCGAGCGCGACTGCGGGGACCCGGCGGTAGTTGAACGCGGTCAGCGTCTTCTTCCGCGACCCTCTGGCCGCCCGGAGTACGTCACGGGCTTCCTTCAGATTGTTCGTCAGGGGTTTTTCGCAGATGATATGCTTGCCCGCCTTGAGGGCCGCGATCGCCATCGGTGCGTGTAGCTTCCCCGGTGTGCAGATGTCCACGATATCAATGTCGTCTCGAGCGATGGCGCGCCGCCAGTTCGTCTCGACATCCTCCCAGCCGAATTCCGCTGCCGCGGACGTCACGGCATCCTTGTTCCGTCCCACGAGTACCTTCATCACGGGTTCGATACCCAGATCGGGGTAGAACCGGTTGACCTGTCTGAATGCGTTGCTGTGGGCTTTGCCCATAAACTGATATCCGAGCAATGCCACATTCATCTTCCTGGCCATACATCCTCCTCTTTACAGCAAAAACACCACATCGAGTGGAGGTCAATATACGGGGGCCAGTTATACACTGTCAAAAAGCCCGTCCATCGAAGCCCCCGCGGCCCCTCCTCCACCTTCCACGACCCTTCTGGAAAACTCAACGGCCGACCGAACAGCTTCCGAAGGCGATCGCCCCCTGGCGAAAGCGCTCAGAAACACCGCGTTGAAGCAGTCGCCGGCCCCCACCGAGTGTGCGTCCTCCACCGGATCGACCGGCTGATGCACCACTCCCGATTCAGTTGCGACAAGGGCGCCTGCGCGGCCGCGCTTGACGGCCGCGCAGGCAGGACCGCTTGAGAGCAGCCGACTCGCGATGGTCTCCACATCAGATTCCGAAACCACCCCACCAAGCTCTTCCTCGGTCCCCAGCACGCAGTCGACCCCTTCCACGACCTCCTTCAGACGAACCAGAAAGGGTGCTCGGGCGAACCACGGGCCGGGATCGAAGGCTACCTTCCCACCACCGTTCCGAACCGTCCCGAAAATCGCTCCGAGTGTGTCAAGGTCTTCCAGACCGACCTGCCCATAGCCTGCGGCGAACACCCAGTCGAAGCGATCCTCGAGAACAAACTTCCAGGGAACCGAGGAACCCGTGTAGTACGCCGAAGCGCGGCCACCCGCTTCTGCCACCCCGATAATGTTCACGGGTGTCGTGGCGTCTTCCTCTGTTCGGATCTCCACCCCGACGCCTTCCAGCTGGTCGCGCGCCATCCGTCCGAAAGGGTCCGTGCCCAGAGCCGTCACTAGGGTCACCTGTTCACCGAGACGTGCGAGCACGTGGGCCGCAGCGCCTCCGTTCCCCGCCACCACCGCGGCAGGTGACTGGTCCAGGAATCGTACGTTGCGATCGGTCCACCCGTCGCTCCCGGCCGGAGCGGAGGGCAGTGCGCCCTGCAGGGTGATGTCCACTCCTGTGTTGCCGAGAACCGCGAATCTAGCCACGCCGTCTCCAACAACGCTGCCTGGCTACTCGATGAGCGTTCACCGGCTACAACCCGTAGTGCTGATTGATCGGTTGCTGATACGCGTCCACCTCTCCACTAAGCACCTCTTCAAGCGTCACTTCCCGCTTGAGCAACCCCGACTCCAGGATCGCGTAGGCCAGTGCAAGATCGATTGTGCCTTCCTCGCCGGTCATTTCCGGCTTCCGCCCCTCATCGATAGCCTGGAGCCAGTCCAGCTGTTCCAGCGCGTAAGCGTCGGTCACACCGTTCGGAAAAGCGGCCTGGTACCCTGCCGGATCCGCGGCCTTCATTCGTCCGAGTGGGGAACCCGATTCACCGTCCGTGTAGTAGCGGCCGTCAGAAAGCGCACCGCGTGAACCCCACACGTTCGTGCCGCCCGGCACACCGATGCGTCGTCCGTGAGAGCTGCGTGCTACGGCGGCGTGCCCAAGCCCCCCGTTCTCGAGCCTGAAGTTGGAGAAAAAGGCATCATCCACTTCGTTCGGGATGCGCTCGGCAACTTCGGAGTCGTCGTCCGTCAGCAGCACCCGGGTCTCCTCCAGCACGCGCCACGTCGCCCCGACTGACGCCACCGGTCCACAGATTTGGCGAATCCCGTTAAACAGGTGGACACCCAGATCGATCGACACCCCTCCCCCCGCGCCCAGTCGGGAATGACGCCAGGGTGTGCGCGCGGTAGCCAGATCGGGGCGATGGGACGGGAACCCGATGATCCCGCGAAAGATCATCTGCACCTCCCCAATCGTGCCCTGTTCGACGACCCATTTCGCACCCCGGGTCGCCGGGCTGAAGAAAACGTTCTCGTCAACCGAGAGCACGCGATCCGTCTCCGTGGCCACTTCGCACATCTGTTGGGCCGCCTTCACCGTGATGGCCATCGCCTTCTCGACCGCCACGTGCTTGCCAGCCCGCATCGCGTCGACGGCGATCGTGTGGTGACTGTCGTGGCCAGTGTAAACCACGACTGCATCGACCGGACCCTCCGCAAGCATCGCCCGATAGTCGGTGTAGATAACTGGGGGTGATCCAGGATGCAGATCATCGTCTATATACATATGAGGAGCATTGAGTGGATCTCCCGGAGTTTCGATTGGATCCGGGCGTGCCCCGGGGCCTTCACCCCGCTTCCGAAACCGAAGCGCGTCCTCTTCCTTCCTGGCACAAAGCGCGGTGACCTGAAACAGGTCACCGAACCCCGCCTCCTGCAGAATTTTGAACCCTCGCAGGTGCGCGTTAAGGATTCGTGCGCATCCGATCACTCCGATCCGTATTGCCATATTCTCACCACGCCGATCTCAGATGTAGGGCTGACCGCCTCCGACCAACCCTCGTGTGAATCCCGATCGAGGCGATCTCGTCCGTCCCCGATCCGCTACCAGTTCGTATACGAGCCGTCATCGCGAAGAAAGGAGATATCCCCTGTCGTAGGGAACCTGCCGTGGGAATACATCCGTCAGTGTCGAAGCTGAAACGCGAGGTAGCTCCTGTACCCCCACGAGGGAACTCGAAAGGCACAGATGCAGGCACGCGGCCGTCGACACCGGACCGAGCGGATTGTGCGGCGCAAGATGGATGTAGTGCGTCTCACACCATCCAGCGATCTTCTTCGCCTCCGTCAGCCCTCCGGCGATGCAGAGATCGACACGACAGTAGTCCATCAGGTCTTCCTCGATCGCCTGCCGAAACGCCCACTTGCTGTCCCACTGTTCTCCAACAGCGATGGGTACCGAGGTCTGCCTTCTGAGCGTGCGCAGACTCTGAGGGCTTTCACTCCGAAGCGGGTCCTCGATTAAGAACGGCTTGTAGGGTTCGACCGACTTGCAGAATTCGAGCGACCACGCCGGGTCCAGACGTGTATGCACGTCGACACAGATGTTCAGATCCGGCCCGCACGCCTCCCGTACCGCGGCGACCTGCTCGATTCCATACCGAACCGCCCGACCGGGTTCGAAATCGATCTCCTCACCTGTTAATGATCATTGATCAATGTTCAGTGATCGGTGTCTAGGTCCACCCAGGCGTCGTAATCGTGTCCGCGATCGGCAAGGCCCGCTCCAGTTCCTCGTCAGAAATGGGCGTCACATCGGATGCCGCCGCGTTGTGGTCGATCTGCTCTCGTGTTTTGGCTCCCGCAATCGCGCACGACACCCCTGGATGATCAAGAACGAAGCGCAAGGCTGTCTGTACCATCGACCGGTCCTTCGTCTGCAGGAAGCCCAGTTCCGGCAACCGCTTCAGCCCTTCGACGGTCTCCTGACGCTGAAACCGCTCGAACCGCAGATCCTCAGCCGGCAGAGTTGCTGCGTTCTTACCGAAGTACTTGCCCGTCAACATCCCCTTGGCCAGAGGAACCCGGATCAGCGTCCCGATGTTCTTCTCCTTCGCCCAGTGGAGGAGTGCGTCTGCCTCGCGTTCGATCAGATTGTAGCCGATCTGAAGCACGTCCACCGGTCCGAGGGCGAGCAGCTGCTCGATGGCGGCCTGATTGTTCGTGGAGATGCCATACCACCTCACCTTGCCCTCGTCCTTCAGCGTAGCAAGTGTCTCCATCACCGCAGGCATTGCCCAGTCGTAGGGTATGGCGTGCAGCTGGTAGAGATCGATCGTTTCCATTTCGAGCCGCGCAAGGCTTCCCTCGCAGGCCTGTCGAATACGGTTCCGCACCGCCGCCTCATCGCGCCCGGCCTCATTGATCCCGCTGTTGGGCTGTACCTTGGTTGCGACGATCCATTTGTCGCGTCGGCCCTTGAGTGCCTTTCCGGTAACGATCTCGCTATGACCGTTTCCGTACCCCTCTGCCGAGTCGATCAGATTAACACCCAGTCCCTCCGCACCGTGGATCAACGCCTCGGATTCCGTGTCCGACACGCCCGTCCACCCGGTCCGTGTACCGTCCGCCTGTTGCAACATACCGGAAATCGGATATGCACCGATGGCGATCTCCGAAACCTCCAACCCGGTGTTCCCGAACGTTCGATAATTCACAGGACCCTCCCTACGCCTCAATGACCTCGCCTGGCTTCAGGACTTCCTTCCTGGGCGACTCCCCCATCCGGTGCCACGAAAACGACACCGGCTTGTCGCCTCCGTTGAAGAATCGCGTTTCTTCACCCTCCCTGTAGAGGGATAGAACCGTATCCGGAAGGCGATACTTCTTCTGGTCGTCACGGATATGAAACGAGGGGGCCACATTGCTCTTGATTTCTCTCGTCCCCAGCAGAAGCGGGCCATAACAACCCGTCACCGCACCCCATCCCCAGTTTCTCCCGTGTCCGGCGGCCGTCGAGCAAACAGCGCCCCCCATATCTGCGTGCTCCCGCCCCCCCCTGAGGACACGACGGGCCATCTTCAGTTTTCTCTCCGCCTGATCCAACGCGCGCGCCGCATAGGCTGCGTCACCCGTGGTCTGGTAAGCGAGCGTCAGAGCGGCAGTGGACGGCTCCTTCGTTGCCGCGATATTCCCTGTCTCGTCGTCCCATTCTCCCCAGAACGTCTGGTCTTTGCGCTTCCCAACGCCCAGCCACGTTCTCTTCTGAAGCTCAGGGAACACCATCGCCAATTCTCTGGAAGACGCGTCGGGAAAGGACGCGACCCGCTGATCGATCCGTGAATCGTATTCACAATCCTCGAAAGCCACGCGATAGTACGAAATCGCCGCCGCCCCAGGATCCCCGTACGGGTCGCGAAGCTGATCGATCAGCGGCTCTACGATGCGCTTCGCCGCATCACGGAAGATCTCCTCGCGTGTCTCGGCGAAAAGGTCCCCGAGGGCGTAAATCGCTCCGGAGGCCAGGAGGCATTCGACCCCGATCAGCGGATCGTCGGCTACGTGATGCCCGGCCTGTGCGGCCTGCTTTTGGCTCTCCGTGGCTTCCAAGGGCATCACCGGTTCCGCATCGGCCCCCCACGCGATCGGTAAAGGACCGTCTGGCGCATCACAGATCATTTGCGCGCGTCGACGACCGTAACGGACGGCCCAATCCACGTAGCGCTGATTGCCGTTCATCCGATGCGCCGCAAGTGCGATGTGGATAAATCGGAAATGTTCGGCGATCTCCTTCACTTCCCCCAAATCGCGGTTGACCTCCTGCGTCCCGATGTGGTAGCCCCAGAACCGATTCTTCTCCCAGTCGAACCAGTCCGGTACCCCGTCTACCCAGTTGCCGATGTGATGAGCGGCGTCCTCGAGCAAGGCCGCCGCTTTTTCATCTTCTGGGAACAGTCCGAGATACCGTGGAAGGAAAAGAAGGAACGGTTCCGTGCCGTGATGCGCCTCGGCCACCCCCTCGTAGCCGTGGTGACAATCCCGCTCGACCCATCCCGCAAGCTGATCCCTCAGATACCGAAAGTGGTCGGAGACAGCCTCACTGCGCGTCACCAGATAGTGTGGAAACCACGCGAGGGAGTAGTTGGCCTCGTCTTCACCCCCTCCGTGCCGGCTTGGGGGATCCATTCGACGGCTCTGGTCGAGCCAGCGCTCCATCTCTTCTCGGAGACGGACGGAACTCTCGTATGCCTTTTTCAGATTTTCACGCATCGTCGTGTCCGGCGCTATCCGATTGCCCTCAATCCTGTGACCACCGCGTTCCCGATCGTGTCCGCCTGCTCTTCCGTCAGAATCAGAGGGGGCGCGAGATGGTAGACACTCTCCGGCCCTGCCATCGCGTGGCTCATCTTTCCAAAGATCACGCCGGCTTCACGCACCGCCTTACCGAACGCGCCCGATCGTTTGGCATCCAGCATCGCTCCGTACTCGTCCTGGAGCTCGATGGCCATCATCAGACCCTTGCCCCTCACCTCTTTGATGTACTGCGTTTCGATCGACTGAAGGCGATCGAGCAGGTACGCGCCCACCTGTTCCGAATTCTCCCAGAGTTTTTCTCTAACGAGAATGTCAACGGCAGCGAGCGCCGCCGCACAGCACGCCGGATGCCCGCCGTAGGTAGACACTTGAGAGAACTCGACCTCGTCCTCGACCTCCCCTTTGAAAGCTTCGAAAACGTCGTCGCTCACCGCACAGGCACCGATCGGCAGATAGCCGCTCGACAATCCCTTGGCGATTGTCATCATATCCGGCACGACGCCCCAATGCTCGCACGCGAAGAGCTTCCCCGTTCGGCCAAATCCCGTAATCACCTCGTCCAGGATCAGCAAGACACCGTAGTGATCGCAGATTTCGCGAACCCGCGGAAAGTAGTCGTCGGGGGGAACGAGAACGCCACCTCCGCCGATGATCGGTTCCGCGATCACGGCGGCAACCGTGTCCGGACTCTCCCGTTCGATCACGCGGGCGATGTCGTCTGGACCGTGGGTCGGAGGGGGCTCCACGTGAATGAAACCCGGTACCAACGGCTCGAACATTCGCTTGCGGCCGACCTGTCCAGTCGCCGATGCCGCTCCCATCGTGAACCCGTGGTAGCCCTGGTAGCGAGCGATGATCTTGTGTCGATTCTCCCCGGGGTGCCGCTGCCGACCGCACTGTCGAGCCGCCTTGAGGGCCGTTTCGTTCGCTTCCGATCCGCTGTTCACGAAGAAAAAGCGGTTCAGGTCCCCGGGAAGCAGTTCCGCGAGCCTCGCAGCGAGTTGGGCGGCTGGAGCCACGATCTGCGTCTGCGGATAGGAAGCTAGTCGCTGCATCTGTTCTGTGACCGCATCGACGATCTCCTGCCGACCGTACCCGACATTGACGTTCCAGATCCCCGCATAGGCATCCAGATACTCCTTGCCGTCCGCGTCTTTGAGCATCGCCCCCGATCCCTCGGTGATCACCATCAGGTCTTCGGGTCCGATCGACTCGTGCTGAACCATCGGGTGCCAGATGTGGGCACGATCCTGTGCCCGGATCTCTTTCGGGTCCACCGTTACACTGTCCGACATACCGATCCTTTCGCAAAAACCTTGACGCTCCCGGCGGGCCACACCTTCTTTGTGGCCGTTCCGAGCGCGACAGACGGGGATTTTTCCCTCTCGCGCGGCATCATACCGCATTAAAAAAGTGAAGTCAAGCGACCGGCCCCGAAACGACCGTGAGGGGCCATTTCTACGGATGGGAAGTATGGCCGAAGAGCTGCGTGTCGAACCCTCCACGCTGGAATCGTTTACGAGCGAGGTTTTTAAACAGGCTGGGATGCCCGACGAAGATGCGGCCATCGAGGCCGAGGTGCTGGTGTGGGCGAATCTGAGAGGCGTGGACTCGCACGGCGTCCAGCGGTTGCCCGCTTATCTGGATATGATCGACCGAGGATGGATGAACCCGACGCCTGACATCAAAGTCGTCAAGGAGTCGCCCGCCCTCCTGTATATGGATGCCGATCGTGCCCTGGGCCCTGTCGCCACGGTCCAGGCAATGCGAACCGTCATCGCGAAGACGAAGGACATCGGCATCGGATGGGGGTTGATCCGGAACGTCACCCATCAGGGCGCGATGGGCTACTACGCCGAAATGGCCTCCTCCGAAGGGCTGGCCGGCATCGCCGTCGTATGCAGTCCACCCAATATGGCGCCCTTTGGCGCCAAGGCGGCAGGGGTCCACAACAGCCCGATCTCCTTTTCGTTCCCAGCCGCGAAGCGCAAACCGATTACGCTCGATATGGCAACGAGCATCGCCGCGGGCGGGAAGCTGAGCGTTGCCGCCGACAAGAGAGTGCAGATCCCGGATACGTGGGCGCTCGACGCGGACGGAAACGCAACAACCGACCCCTCTGTCGCCCAGATCCTGATGCCCGCGGGGGGTCCGAAAGGATCGGGCCTCGCGCTCGTGTTTCAGTGTCTGACGAGTTTAATGGTCGACAACCCGTTGCTCGTTCCCGTACTCAGGGGCGCGGCCAAGACGCACAACCAGAACAGCCTCGTCGCCGCCATCGACATCAGCTTCTTTATGGACGTCGACACCTATCGGTCGCATGTCGACGACCTGATCGACGAACTGAAGAAGCTGCCCCGAGCGGACGGCTTCGACGAGATCCTGATGCCGGGCGAACCGGAACAACGCACGTTCGAGAAGCGAAGCGAGAAGGGCGTGCCTCTCCCACCCGGGACAGTGGATAAAGTCAGAGAAGCGGCCTCCAGGTTCGGACTCACGTCCCCCGTCTGATCGCGTGACCACCCCCGAACACCACAAGGTCGCTATCGTCGGTGGGGGTCCTGCCGGCCTGCCCCTGGCTGTCATCCTCGGAGGACAGTGGCCCGTTTACCGTGGAAGCGCCCTCTTCGAAGAGCGCTACGCGCAACTCCATCACCTTCTCGAGCGCCACTCCGAAACGCTGCTCGGCCTCGACTTTCGCGAACTCTGCAACCTCGGGATCGCTCCCGCCGACCTCTTCCAGCTGTTGCATCATCCAGGTAAGAAGTTCAGGTCGCTCGATCAGATCGCCTACACGTTCCAAGATCGAGAACCGCTCGACTACATTCTCATCACGCGCGAAGAGGTCGGCGGTCTCTGGAACAACGTCCCCAGGAATCTGCTCACGCTCTCTCCGGGGCAGTGGATGGAGTTCGGATTCTATCCGCTTCGGCAGTGGGCGGACGAGAACGGTATCGATTTCGACGTCAACGATCTCATCATCAAACATCGACTCGTCGAATACTATCACAGCATCCCGGAACGGTTCGGGCAGAGCAATCGCATCCGAACGCACGAGAATGTCGAGCGGATCGAGCCTCACGATCGTGGATTCCTGATCTCCACGCGGAGGGTGGGATCGGAACAGACTTTCAGCTACACGAGCGAATACCTCGTGTATGCCGTCGGGCAGCGGTGCATTCTCAGGCAGCTCGACGCGCCGGGTGCCGATCTTCCCTTCGTCAGGTCTCGATACGACCGCCCGGAGGATATCCCCGGGCAACGGGTAATGATCGTAGGTGGAGGTCGTTCCGCGGACTGGGCCGCCACCGAATTATTCGACGCAGGCAGGGATGTGACCTACGTCCAGCGTCAGCCGGAGGCCAGACACGTACCGCTCATCAACGACAGCTTCCACCTGCCTTACTACCGTCGGATTGCGGAAATTATGAGAACACCGTCCGATC
This sequence comes from Latescibacteria bacterium UBA6620, assembly GCA_002433075.1. Lineage (GTDB taxonomy): Bacteria > Latescibacterota > UBA2968 > UBA2968 > UBA2968 > UBA6620. Next base: position 15,920 of record DJHM01000049.1, on the reverse strand, counting down.
GGTGGCACCTTCACTACGAGACAGAGATCGAGCGGATTGACGCGATCGGTAAAGGTGGACGCGTGCAACTTCGCTCTCCCGGTGAGTCCAGATCAGTCGACGTCGACCACGTCGTGCTGGAAATCGGCGGTATCGCAGACTATGGAATCTTCAAAGGATTCCCGGAACTTTCGCTCGTGGATAAATACGACGACTATCGCTTCCAGGTACGACAGATGAGGACCCATCCACACAACTACGAATCGATTGACGTCCCGAATCTGTATCCAGGAGGTTACCTTGCCGAAGGGATCGGTCTCGTCGTGTATGCAATGCACGGTACGACCTACGCCATCGCGGGAGACATTCTGCAAAAGGAAGGCATCGTGAAGAAGGTTGGACTCGAGAGGGGTTAGAAGGCGTAATCGCCCTTCCGTCGGATCCCATCACCAAGAGGGTACGAATGGCCGAAACCATCACCATCAAGGATGTGAAGACCATCCTGACGCAACCCGCGGGGTCACGACTCATCATCGTCAAGATTCTGACGTCTGACGACGGCCTCTACGGGGTCGGATGTGCAACATTCACCCAGCGGTTCCGTGCCGTACACACCGCCATCGAACAGCACCTCAAGCCCTTTCTGATCGGACGTGACGTCGACCGGATAGAGGAGATCTGGCAGATGTCGATGGTCAACAGCTACTGGCGAAACGGTCCCGTCCTGAACAACGCGATCTCCGGAGTCGACCAGGCCCTGTGGGACATCAAGGGGAAGCGAGCTGGAATGCCCGTCTTCCAGCTGCTGGGAGGGAAGTGTCGTGAAGCCGCGGACACCTACGCGCACGCGAGTGGCAGGGACAAGCACGAAGTCGTCGACAGCGTCCGGCACTATATGGGAGAGGGATACCGCCACATTCGCATCCAGATGGGAGGCTACGGCGGTCAATCCGACGCGATCCAGAAACCGGAGGGCGCACCCGACGGAGCCTACTACCACCCGAGGGAATACTGTCGATTAATGGTCGAGATGATCGAGCACGTTCGGTCGGAAGTCGGTCCCGAAGTCGAGTTGCTCCACGACATTCACGAACGCCTCAGACCGATCGACGCAGTTCAGTTCGCCAAAGATGTCGAACCTTTCAAGCTCTTCTTTCTGGAAGACGCCCTCGCTCCCGAAGACATCGAGTGGTTCCGTAACATCCGCGAGCAATGCGCTACCCCCATCGCGATGGGCGAACTGTTCAACCATCCACGCGAGTGGACGCCTCTGGTCCAGGATCGGCTGATCGACTTCATTCGGATGCACGTCAGTCAGATGGGCGGGATCACCCCTGCCCGAAATGTTGCCGCTTTCGCGAATATGTACAACGTCCGAACCGCCTGGCACGGCCCGGGCGACACGTCTCCCGTTGGACACGCGGCGAACCTGCACCTCGACCTGTGGGCGCCCAATTTCGGCATCCAGGAATGGTGCCGATTCAATGAGCTCTGTTATGAGATTTTTCCCGGTCTCCCGGAAGTAAGGATGGGTTATCTCTACCCGAACGACAATCCAGGTCTGGGCATCGACATCGACGAAGATCTCGCCGCGAAGCATCCGTGCCAGGACGAAGTGATCCAGTGGACGCAGACGAGGGCCCCCGATGGCTCGCCAATGCGGCCATAGATAGCGCTTCGCACCGATCTTTATTAACCTGACCGCCTGAACCCGCGATCCTTCCGGGCAAGGGAGGGCATAAACTCACATCTCGAGGCGATGTCTTGAACTGGGACGACAAACAGAAAACGATCGACCTCACTCCAAAGAATCCATTCGGCCGCTACGACAATGGTCGCCCAAAAGTACCCGACGACATCATCGAGCGAATGCGGCACGTGACATCCGAAGAAGCGTGGGGCGTACTTAACAGCAACGACCACACGCTCGCGTTCGAGGGCAACTGGGAGATCATCCATCCCCACCAGATCCTCGTCGGAAGAGCCGTCACCTGCCGTTATGTTCCCTCTCGACCCGACCTGAATGACGTGGTCGAGGCACAGGGAAAAGAAGAAGGTCGTATCGGGGGCCAGAACTCCTGGGCCATCGACACGCTACAGCCCAACGATATTATCGTCGTGGAGCTCTTCGGGAAAATCGTATGGGGCACATTCGCCGGCGATAACCTGGCAACTGCAATCGCGTCCAACACCCAGGGCGGTGGGATGATCGTCGACGGCGGGATGCGGGATTTCCAGCGGGTCGTGGAGCTCGAGAATTTCAACGGCTTCACCAAGGGTCTCGATCCGACCCCTATTCGCGACGTCACCCTCGTCGAGATCAATGTTCCCGTTCGTATCGGTCACGCCACCTGCCTGCCGGGAGACGTCGTCCTGGGCACACCGACCGGCGTCACCTTCATCCCCCCTCACCTCGCTGAGGCCGTCGTCGAGCGATCCGAGAACGTTCGCCTCCGAGACTACTTCGGTCAGTTGCGCATTCGGGAAGGGGTCTATACGCCCGGTGAAGTCGACCGTAAATGGTCCGAAAAGATGGAATCCGATTTCGAAGAATGGGGACAAACGCACAACTTGGAGACTGAGGGCTTGATCTAGCCTGACAGTCGGTTCCCGAGGCGACGGATACAGAAGGAGATCCGATGAACGAAGCCAACACCCACAGCAGACCCTCTGACCTCAAGATCACAGACCTCAGGATCGCTCGTCTCACCAACGCGCCGATGCGGTCCTCCCATCTCATCCGTCTCGACACCAACCAGTGCATTTACGGTCTGGGCGAAATCCGCGACGGTGCGAGCGTCGTCTACGCCCTGATGCTCAAACGACAGCTGCTCGGACAGAACCCGTGCGATGTCGATCGTCTGTTCCGGAAAATCAAGCAGTTCGGAGGCCACGCACGACAGGGCGGAGGTGTGTGCGCCGTAGAAATGGCTCTGATGGACCTCGCCGGGAAGGCCTACGATGTTCCCGCATATCAGCTTGCAGGCGGCAAGTTCCGCGATCGTGTCCGCATCTACGGTGATACGGACACGACTGCCGATGCCGAAGAGATGGGTCGGCGACTTCAAGGACGAATGGAAATGGGGTTCACCTTCCTGAAAATGGACATCGGCCTTCGCTTGCTGGGCGAGGTCGAGGGCGCAATTTCCGCCCCCGCCGGAATGCTCGAGACCTCCCACGTGATGCATCCCTTCACCGGCATCCAGATCACGGACAAAGGCATCGACTGGTTATGCGAGTACGTCAGTGTCGTTCGCGATATGGTGGGTTACGAGATTCCACTCGCATCCGATCACTTCGGCCATATGGGCATCGAGTCCTGCATCCGACTGGGCAAGCGACTGGATCCGTTCAACCTCGCCTGGCTCGAAGACCTGGTTCCGTGGCAGTTCACAGACCAGTACGTCAAGATCTCACAGGCCTGCGATACCCCCATCTGCACGGGGGAAGACATCTATCTGAAAGAGGGCTTCAAGGACTTGTTCGAAAAACGAGCGATCACAGTGTGTCACCCCGACCTCGCGACCTCGGGCGGAATCCTCGAGACGAAGAAAATAGGCGACCTTGCTCAGGAGCACGGGATCGCGATGGCCCTGCATATGGCCGCGACTCCCGTTGCCCAGATGGCCAGCGTCCACTGTGCTGCGGCGACGGAGAACTTCCTCGTTCTCGAAAACCACGCCGTCGACTATCCCGAGTGGAACAACCTCGTCACCGGCCTCCCCAATCCCATCATCCAGGACGGATACATCGCCGTTCCGGAAACGCCAGGCCTCGGTATCGATTTGAACGAGGAGGCCATCCGAGCGCATCTAGATCCGGACCATCCTGGCTATTTTGAGCCCACTCCCGAGTGGGACCACGAACAGGTCAACGATCGCCTCTGGAGCTAGAAAGGGACAAACTCGAGGGCCGTTCAAAACAACCGCGATGATTTCCTGGAGATGCTATGATCAACATCGGTATCGTCGGTGCAGAAAACAGCCACACCGTGGCCATCGCCCGTATCCTGAACATCGAAAAGAAGATGTCTGGCTTCAGACTGACGACCGTCTGGGGTGAATCACGGCGCTTCGCGATCGATGCGAGCACACGTGGCGAGATCCCGAACATCGTACGCGACCCGTCGGAGATGATCGGCGAGGTCGACGCAGCGATCGTAGATCACCGGCACGCAAAGTATCATCTTCCAGCAGTTGCTCCCCTGCTCGAAGCGAAGATCCCACTGTTCGTCGACAAGCCCTTCTGTTATCGGGTGAACGAGGGAAAGGCCTTCCTTGCAAGGGCGAAGCGACTGCGCGTCCCAGTAACTTCCTTTTCGGTGCTGCCCAAGCAGAAAGCGTTCGCCGATCTCTGCAGACAGGTGAAGAAACTGGGGGACATTCGCTCCGTCGTGTCGACGGGGCCTTGTGATATTAAATCGAAACACGGTGGAGTCTTCTTCTACGGCATCCACCAGGTCGATATGGTCGTCCGCCTGCTGAACCACGACATCACCCACGCCGAGATCCATCGCCACAAGACGAACCACACGGCGACCTTCTACAGCGCCTCCGGCGCAATCTCCACGATGAATCTCATCAGCGAGGGTCGTCCCGCGTTCCACATCTCGGTCATCGGTGACAAAGGTCGGGTCGACACCCAGATCGACTATGACGCGAACCCATACGTCTCGGGCGTGCGCTCGTTCTGCAGGATGTTCCGGACGGGCAAGACGGACGAAACCCCGACCACGATGCTGACCCCCATCGCGGCGTTGCAGGCCCTCGAGCGGTCTCTCAAGACACGGAAGAGAGTGAAGCTCCGCTCGTTCTGACCGTACGTGACACTTTTCGCCAACAAGAAAGGCCACGGCTTGTGCCGTGGCCTTTACGATTGATCCTTGCGACGTGACTCATTCTCGATCGGCGGGTGCGACCGGTGTCATCCCCAGCCGCCCGTAGAAGTCCTCTTCGCTCGAAACATACAACGGCGTATCGTCACTTCCGAACAGAAGGTGCCGCGTAGGTGAGAATCGCATCCCTTGCACCCTTGCTCGAGCCGACAACTTGAGGATATGGTTGGCGCTGCATGTGGCCGTCAACAACGCGACGGCGAATACTTTCGGTTTCGTAAAGTAGAGATCGAAGGGGACCCCGTCGAACACGAGACGAGCCCGATCGGGACCCCACGAGTAGACGGCGTCTGCCCGTTTCTCGATTATCAGACAGAGCCGGCCTAACGGACTCGTCTCCGGTGCCATCGTGTCGTCGGGTACGGTCGACACACAGAGCACGACATCGACGTCGTGTACCTCAGCTTGGCGCCGCCGGAGACTGCCAGCCACGCGACAGTAAGGCTGGCCGCCACGGTCCCGCAGAAAGAACCTGAGCAGGAGAGGCTTGATTCCGCTCGCCGCGTGATGGCCCGCGCCCTCGGATATGCGGGCTCGATCGAGTCGACCACTCCTGGCAGACTCGTCTGTTGCGTCGCTGGTGGGTCCACCGGACTCACACTGCCACCTGACGTTGGAGATTACATACTCGAAATATACTGAACATCCGCATACCTCTCAACCCCCACTCAGCCGGTCCATTGCTCTTCGGGCGGATCGCTCGTAGTGATCGGATTTCCCCCACCGCTTCAAGAAATCCCCGTACGCTCGGGCTGCTTCCCGCCTCCTGCCACCCCGATCAAGCAACTGGGCTACTTGGTAGAGCGCCATCGCACCCCGATCCGAGGGATCCGGCGTTGCCTGGCGAAACGCCTCTACGGCCTCACAAATCCGGCCCATCCGCTCCAGTTCAACTCCGAGATTGAAAGCCGCCTGATAGGCTGCCGGGGCCCTCGCCACAAGTCGCCGGTAGGTGACGATCATCGAGTCTGTCTGACCGGCAGTGCGATAGATACCGGCCAGCCCGATGGCGGCATCCTCGTACGTCGGGTCGATCGCCAGCGCTCGGGCGAACGCGGCCCTGGCCTCGTTCTGCCGCCCGAAACGGTTCAGCGCCACCCCATAATTGTGCCATCCGTCCACCCATCCTGCTTCGATCTCAACCGCCAGTTGAAGGTCATCGATCCCCGAACGATCCCCCACCCGAGCCGCCACGATACCCCGATTGATCAGGGATCGCGCGTGATCGGGGTCGCTTGCCAACGCGAGACTGTAGGCCTCCCTCGCCTCAGCCAATCGTCCCTGCCCTTGGAGAACAACACCTCTATTATAATGCGCGTCGGCGTAGTCCGGATAGATCGCCAGGGCGTTCGCATAGGACTTAAACGCATCCGCTTCTTGGCCCGCGTCGCTCAGGGCGTTGCCCAGATTCAGATGGACCTTCGCACTTTCCGATGACGACCGACTTGCTGCCGCGAACAGTGTCAGGTCACTCCGCCAATCAAAGTTTCGATAAACCGTCCGAGCACCCATCGCAATACCGATGGCAACGACGGCCGCCAGGCCGTATCGGAAACCGAGCCGATTCTCGAGCATCGTGTATCCCCGACCGAACAGGAGACCGACACCGACCATCGGGAGATACAGAAGTCGCTCGCCGAAATTCGTCCCTACCACGAAAAACAGATTCGATAGCGGGAGAAGAGCCATCCAGAATATTGCGACTGCGAAACCCTCGGGCCGGTTCCACCTGAACCGAAGCAACAAGGCACAACCGAACAACAGTAGAACACCCGTTACGAACCAGAGATTCAGCGGGACTGAGATTGTCGGTATCTGGTTGTAGGTGTAATCTGGAGACAGGTGGACGGGGGCGATTACGAGAAGAACGTACCGGGGCAGCTGCGCGACGGCCGAGAGCACGCGAGATCCATCCGGAACCAAACCGAGCGGATTGTCGACCAATCTTGGCGACTCCGGCAGACCTACGGAGCCGACCACGGTCGCTCTGAATCCCAGAAAGGCGGTGCCCACGACCAGGTAGGGCACATACCCCCGCCAACGATGGAAGAGCGCCCGAATCGCGTGAGCCCGTGCCGCGTCCTCGACGATCAGAATCGCGGGCAACACGAGCGCACTTTCTTTCGCCATCAACGCGGTCGCGAAAACTACGACAGACCCGACCCGCGCCGAAGGAGTCGCCTTTCGATACAGAAACCAGGACAGCAGCGACAATCCTGTGGCAAGAAGCTCGGCTCGCCCGACGATGCCGTTCACGGCTTCGGTCTGAATCGGGTGGAGGGCAAACACGAGGGCACCCACCATCGCTCCACGGTCTCCCACCCAGGTCCGACTCACAACGAACACCATCCACGCCACAAGGAGATGGAACGTCAGGTTGACGGCGTGGAAGCCGGCGGGCCCCGGACCGGTGATCGCTCGGTTCAGAGCGAAGGATGTCAGGGTGATCGGCCGGTAGAGACCGTACTTCCACCCGCCGGGCCAGTATGGAGAGGACCAGATCGCGGCGACATCAAATGTGTGGACGACCGGGTTCTGCTCGACAATCGCATGGTCATCGAACGTAAACCCGTTACCCACACTGTTGGCATAGACCGCCCCTCCGGCGACCAGAATCAACAGAGCGGCACGAAAAGCTGGGGACATCCTGAGGCTATCGATGGAAGGGACTGGCGGCGGATGAAAATGTGACGCGACCGAAATCGTCGGGGGAATGAAACTGTGGATGGTCTGCCTGGCTGGGCGTCCACTGGCTGAACTGCTGATTCGTCTTTCCCCCAAGTCGGTTCAGGTTGAGCCGCCACACATCGCCCGGCTCAGGGGGTGTGTGTTTGGCAACCTCCCGGAAATTCGCGAACGGAATCGCCGCTTCCAGGATCCAGTACTCGTCTTCATCGCTGTCGTCGTTCAGCGTTCCGACGACCGTGGTCGAGATTCGGACTCCATCCGCATTCCATTCTTCTTCGACAGGCACGCCGGGCCCTTCCGGGTGGAACTGGTCCAGAAAGATCCCCAGGACATTCATCTCGAGATTGAAATACATCTGGGGACGATCCGGATCGGGCGCTGTAAACACCTCTACGGTATCGTCCTTCCATACTTCGCTGTCGCGCTCCGTATGTTCAGCAGATATGTGCGCGTCCTCGCAAATGAAGGCCGCGTAGAGATGCTCGTCATCCCACAGAAGTTTGGCGACAGTTTGTTCCTTCTTCCCCGCCTCATACCACGGAAACACAAAGGCGCCCACAGAGGGCGCACCGACCCAGGCGGGTTCATCGAGTCTACCGTCGACCGTGATCGGTGTACCCGCGCGATGGATCGTATAGGTTGCCTCAGGTAATGCCATTGCCCCTCCGAACACGAACAAGGTCGCGGTGACCAGGCCGACCGAAAGAATCTTCCTCATCGCACACCTTCCATCCCCTTCATCGACGGATCGCAGCCTCAGTCCGCACTCTGCGCGACAGGGTCGTCACCCGCCTGGAGATATCGGTCGTGCGATTCATCCCACGGATATCTGAAGTACTCGTCCATCGCTTCGTTGCCCGGTTGCCCAAGCAGGTCGTCCAGAGCTGCGTAGGCCTGCGTGTAGGATCGCGTCTGATGATTCGCCAGCGCGCTCCATAGCAGCATACTCTTGTCGCCTGATTTGTAGGCCTCGATGCCGTGTTCCATCTTGAGGATGGTCGGCAGAAGCTGCTCAAGAATAATCTTTCGCGGCAACGCCTCCACGTTCAACGGCTGAATCCCCTTCTTGTTGATCACGGCCGGTACCTCTACCACGACATCGTCATCGATGCCCTCGATCGCGCCCCGATTCGGAACATTTACCTGGAACTGGCCCTCGACGTCGTTCGTCAGCGCGTCAATAATGGGCACCTGCTGTTCCCGAGTCCGCTCGCTCCCGAACACGCCTGTCAGCTTCACGTCTGGGTCGCTTGCTGCATCCCGGATCTGGGCCAGGCGCGAATCCAGCTTCTCGACGTGCACCGGTCTGGCCAGGTGGGTGTCCGGACCGCCCCAGGGCTCGCCATACCAGAACTTTTTCGTGTCAATGTCCGAGTGATACCACCACCCCCCGGACCTGGGCGAATCTCCGATTGGCATCAGCCCGTAGAGTCTGTATTGGTGGATTGCTCCGCGTGACATCTGAATGTCGTGCGTACGGTCCGCCACGTGCGACCGCCAGTAGTGTTCGCCTTCCTCGGCAATCCATTTTTCCAGCCGGGGATAGGCATCCTCCCCATCGTAGAAGAAATGCGTCATCCAGATGCAGTGATTGACGCCTGGGGCCTGAAAGCTCACGCGGTCCGTCTCCAGCCCCAGAACCTTCGCCACGTGCAGATAACCGTAGTGACCGTGGCAAAGTCCGCAGACCTTCACGTCCGTCTCCCGCGTCATCAGCGTGCAACCATCGAACACGGGGTTGCCGGACTGAATCAACCAGGCCTCCGGACAAATTCGTTCGATGTCGCGGGCGACATCCAGCATCAGGTTGAAGTTGTAAAAGCTGTTTCCCGCCGGCGCACGATAGTAGTAGCCGTGTCGCTCATAGACCTCCCGCATATCCGCCTGATGATGATGACTCTGAACCGCGGCCGTATTGATCACGAAATCGCAATCCTGAAGACACTCAGATCGGTCGGTCGTCTGATGGAAGCGGAGATCGGAACCGATCTCGTCCGTGTAGCGTTCTGCCATCCTGGTCACGGCCTCGAGACGATCGTCATCGATGTCCATAAATGAGACTTCGCTGCCTTTCAGGTTCTCCGTCAGACAAAGATCCTTCACCAGCCCGAGCGAAAAAGTCGCGCTTCCAGCTCCGATGACGCCAATCCTGACCGAACGGGGCATACAGTCCTCCTATGGACTCTCACACAGTGTGCGCAGGTAGGCTGCGTCGGCCCTCAACGAGCCGATCGGGTCCTCCTCCCGCACGAATTCGACTTCCACAAATCCGTCGAATCCGGATTGTCTGAAGATCTGGAGTATGGCTGCGTAATCGATGATGCCTTCACGGATCAAACTGCGGCGGCTTTCACCCGTCTCTACGAAATTCTGCGCGTGGACGGCGGCCACGTAAGGGGCAATTCGATGGGCGTTCCCGATCGCTTCCTCGGCAGTCTCGTTCGAAAGCGGCTGATAGTTCATCCTCAGCGCATCATTGGCCACACCTTCGATGAGTCTCATACATCCATCCACCGTATCCGTCAGCCGCCCGCCGTGCATCTCGACCGACAGGGTCAGATCTTCATCTTCGGCGCGCTCGGAGAACACGCACAATCCTTCGATCGCCTGACGCCACGCCGCATCGTCCGCCTCGGCCGACCCGCATCGTCCTGCCCAGACCCGGACTTGATTCGTCCCGAACGCCCGAGCCGCCGTCAGAGCTTCTTCCATCTCGGTCTCGAACAGCGGCGACGAAGGGTTCGCATAGGACCCGAACTGGGAAACGACCAGCCCCCGGGACAGGATCGCCTCGTTCCGTTCAGCGAGCAGTTCTCCTGAGCAGCTCGACGGGATATGATTGGGCTTGCCCCAGGGTTCGACGCCGTCGATTCCTGCCTCGACCGCGAGGTCGAGCACCGCCTCGAAGGGCCTGTCCTTGAAAGCAATCGTGCAGAGTCCGGTCTTCAAGATTCCTCCAGTGGACGGGAAAATAGGGTGACGAAAGGCAACCTGTCAAAACCCTCTCGCAAGGTCGACGATCGAGCACCTGGAGCCGTTGACAAATCGTGCAAGCTCAGTTGAAATAAGACCTTGTAAATCAAGAGCGCACTTCGCTGTTAGAGAATTCAGTGGCCCGCTTCACGATCGGTGCCCTGGAGAGCGTCGTCAGAACAGATTGGGTAGACCTGTTTCCCGTCTCCCGATCTTTGGGCTTCGAGTGCGTCGAGCTCGGTGTCAGAGCGGACGATTACCTTCTCACCGAGCTTTGGAAGCCAGAGAGACTCTGGGCTCTGAAGTCAAGGTCCGAATCGGCGAACGTGCCGATTGTGTCGATTTGTCTCCACACCGGATCGACACGGGAAACTCGTCGAGGCCAACGAGGAACTCGGACGCGAAAAGGCCCGTTACAAGAACCTGGTCAGCGAAGTCAATATGGCGGACCACGAGATCGCAGAAACTGCAGAGAAAATTGCGCGCCACGGAACATCGGATCGTCAAGCTTACCAAGGTCTATGGCAATCTCCAGAAGGAAGCCTCGGAGCAGACGGAGATCGACCAGCAGAAACAGAAAATCGCCGAGGAAGTTCGAAGAGCCAGAGAAGGTTAGCGCAGACTGAAGGGTACACGAAAAGGGCCGGTGGGTAACCACCGGCCCTTGCTTGTATGTTCGGCTGTTTGCTTTCATCCCAGTAGATCCAGGACGCCGTCGTCCTCCCGACGGATGAATTCAGCTTCCTTGCGGCGCCGCGAACCTCCCTGTGGACATACAAGCATTTGAAGTCACACACGACGAGCGAGCACCATACCCACTCGCCGTGCGTGATTCAGATTGGTCAGTTTGTCGTGATTCCATATGGAATATAGGCCCTGCGAACCCCAATCTTTAGCCCCGTTCTCTTCTCCACGTGGACACAAGACCGTGGAGGACCAGGTCCTCCATCACTTCGTACTCACCATCCAGATAGGGGGAAACGATCGTCGCGTCTCCCCCAGTCAAAATGCGCCGGCCCCCTGGCCCCGCCCAACACTGCCCGACGATCCTGTCTACCGCCCCCGCCGTCCCCAGAACCAATCCGGCCCGAATGCTGTCTCTCGTCGTCACCGGGGGCGTCACCTCAGGTGGGGCTGGCTCGACCTCCGGGAGAAGGCTCGTCTGCGTGTGCAGGGAGGTTGCCGCCGCCCGTAACCCGGGCAGAATGGCCCCTCCCGCGAACCGGCCATTTTCCGTTACAGAATCGATGGTGATCGCCGTACCCAACGTCACCAGGGTCAAAGCGGATTCAACCCGTGTGTAGGCCTCTCCAGCCGCCAGGAGCCGATCGATACCCACGCTCGCGGGATCGGGCAGATCGGGGTCCACACCGACGTTCATTTCCGGGGTCGCAAGAATAACTTCGCGGGATGGTTGGACCTGCCTTAGCAGATCGCCGAATCCTCTCACGACCGACGACACCAGAATCGTATCGGGCATTTCGCAGACCGTGACTTGAAGCCACTCTGACAGGACGGCTGCCTCGGACACAGCATCCGTCTCGGTCGCGTGCAATGAGACGCGTCCGTCGGCATCGAACACACCGACCTTGACACGCGTGTTCCCCACGTCGATCGCGAGCAGGTTCACCTCAACCCTTTCTGAGTTGTTGCACGTCGCCCGCGTGAATCGTGCGGGTACCGCCCTCGGGGACTTCCAGAATCAGAGCTCCTGAATCCGACAGCCCTGTCATCCGACCGTGGAATGTCTCTTCACCCGCCTCGACACGCACAGTGTCGCCCCATCCTGGAGCAAGCGCTTCCCAGTTCCTGAGGATGTCCTCGGGCTCCTGCGCCAGGACCTTCTCCACCCGGTTCAGAAGCCCGGCCAGCAGTTCCGAACGGCTGACCCGGCACCCCTCGATGCCGAGCGAGGTAGCGATATCTCGGAGCTCCGGAGGGAAGTTCTCCTCCTCCTGATGCACGTTGATCCCGACACCGATCACAGCCACCGAGATGCGTCCAGCTTCAGTTCGGGATTCAGTCAGGATGCCCGCCACCTTTCGGCCTCGAATCAGGACGTCATTCGGCCACTTCAGTCCGCTGTCCGCACCGTAGGATGCGATCACACCCGCCGTGGCCACCCCCACCCCCAGCGTAAGGAGCCCGGCCATTTTGAGGGGCCAGTCAGGACGGATCAGCAGGGACACCCACAGCCCCGAACCTAAGGGCGAGAACCACGATCTTCCGAGCCGCCCCCGACCGGAAGACTGGTACTCGGCTGACACCGTGGTACCGGACGGCGCCCCCGAAGCAGCCAGGTCCCAGGCCAGATCGTTCGTCGAGCCCGCCAGGAGATGGCAGACGAGTGTTCTACCCAGGTTCTCCGTTTCAAGGGCATCTTCCACAACCTCTCGGTCCACGACGTCGGCCCTGTCACGTAGTCGGACTCCGTTGACCGGATGCGCCTCGACCGTGTACCCAAGTCGTGTCAGCTTTTCAATGCAGGAACCCAGTTCGGACGCATCGTCGACAAGGGAAGGCACATCATCGTCGAACAGGCCCGGTCGGCGCGAAAGCCACTCGAGCAGGACGAACTCCGGAGAAGAAAAAGCGTCCACGGATCAAGCCTTTCCCACGATTTTCAACACACTTTCCCTGAGATGCTCCGGCTCGAAGACCTTCTTCCAATCCGCCTGGAAAATTTCCTTCTTCGCTTCTTCGACCGCTTTCTTGGCTCCATCCGACAGCTGCCAGTCTGTCTCGTCGAACAGAATCGCCAGCTCGATGAAGATGTGACCCATCATAAAATCCCGCGCAGCCTCGAACGGCACACCGCGGCTCACGGCCTCGTCCATCGCTTCCCTCATCACGGTGATGCACGTCGCGGCCACGGTTTCCGACATCGCGGGCTCGAGCATCGCCATCTGTTCGAGCGTCACGCGATGCGACCTCAGAATCGGACCAAACATCCTGGCCGCGATCGCCTCCCCACGAACGTAATCCTCTTCAGGTCCCTGGATCAGGGCGTTGACGATCGACTGTCGCGCCAGACCACGGCCGAAGAAATCGCGTCGAGCTTCGGCACTCTCCTCGTCATTGAAGACGGGAGGATGGGCCGGATGCGTCACGAAATAGGTGACATCAGCCCGTTCAGGCAATTCGCCCGCGTAAGGGGCGGCTGGATCGAGGCACATCAGCATCGCCGCCGACTTCATCTGGGGAACAAGATCGGCCGCCACGCGACCAGCGAGAATGTCAGGGACGGCCAGCAACACCACATCGGCAACGGGCACCGCTTCCTCGGAAGCGACTGGTACGATGCCCCGATCTTTCAGAACGCTTTCACCCTTCGGGCTCTCCACGCACATCACCTGGAAGTCGGACTCTTCGCCCAGCGCGTCCCAGGCGCGGGTACCCATATGTCCAGCTGCACCGATCAATGCGAGCTTCGTCATATCCCTCTCCCCAGGACGCGGCCGAAGAAATCGCGTGTTCCGACCTGTCCTCCCTTGAAAGTCAGTTCGATTCCGTCCAACTCGCTCTCCGTATGCACCCTGCAGAGCGGGGACCCCGGATCAACCGGCGCGACAGCCTCCAGAGCGTGTGCGCCCAGCGCCCTCGCGACGTAGTACGACGTGTCTCCACCTGTCGTGGCCCCTCGCCGCACTCCCGACCTCACAAGAATCTCCCTCATCAGCGTCCCCAGAGCGAGTCCAATCAGCTCGGCCGATTCCCCTGAGGGATCATCCGACCCCGATCGACCGATCCGATCCAGCGTCGCCGGTATCCTCGGATCGTCCGGACCCTGACACGCGTGCAGCACGACCGATTTTCCTCCCGCGAGAATCTTTACAGCTTCCTCCACCGTTGCCTTCATACCTGGCACCGACGACCCCACGAGGGAAGGTGTATCGAGAGAGATCACGGCGAATCCGTTCCGGCCTGCCCATTCGATCTGTTCAGCCGTCACCGGAGAGCAGCTGCCCGAGACCACCACGATCCTCTCGACCGGGTCGACGGCAGTCGTTTCACACGCCGCGTCCAGCTCCCCCGTCGCACGCCAGTGTGAAACAAGCGCGTACTCCAATCCCGATGACCCCGCAGCGAACAGGGTCCGTTCCTCGACGGTGGAACCCCACACCAGTTCACCCACCCGTGTGAGTTCTTCCTCTGAGACGGTGTCGAACAGCAGAATGTCCCGCGTCTCGGACCACTCTTCGAATCGACTCGCGAAATCGGGCGCCCGTAATTCCACCGTGTCCATCAGCCCGATCGGCCGGTCAGTCTGCCGCCCTAGGTGTACGCGGATATCCGCCTCGTCCATCGGCGTGATTGGATGACGGCTCATCGTCGGGTGTCGATCGAGCCGATAGATGTCACTTTCGAGCCCACTCGACGCGAACAGATTCCCGAACGCACAGAACCTCCGCAGAGCCGGGGCCCCTACTACGAGAGGCACGTAGGGTGGGTCGAAGATTCGGGCCCCGACATCGATTGCTCTGCCAATGCTACCCACTTCGGGTGTGGAGTCGAACGTCGAGCACGTTTTGTAGTGAACGATTGGAGGCCGTAACCGTGCGAAAGCCTCAAAGACCGTTTTCAGCTCATTCTCCATCGCCGTCGGAGCGAGTGAGCGTGTCCGGCCGGCAACCCCGATCGCTCCGAGCTCACCGAACCCGGCGAGAAGATCCGACGACGGTGGGTCCAGGAACAGGGCGGTGGGGATGCCGGCGAACGTCAACGACTCCATCACGTCGGTCGATCCTGTGAAGTCGTCCCCGTAGTAGCAGATTCGAAGAGTACTCAAACGGTTCCGCCGGGACCGTGGCCCTCGCGAGGCGCCTGATCGATCGGCCTGCGTCCCCTTACACTCTCTCGCGTGAGCCAGCCCGTCAGTCGGGAGAGCAAGTCGGCGCGCACTCCATCGTGCGCCTTGCTCATCCAGAGATTGTGACATTCCTCCGGATCGGATTGCAAGTCGTAGAGTTCGCCGCGGACGTGATCGGCCTCAGGCTCCGGCGTGTGAAAGACGGTCAACTTGTAGGGCATCTCGACCCACATCGAAGCGTGGATCGCAGGGTCGAAATAGCCCCTGTAACCATCTGGTCTCGAACTGTTTCCGCTGTTGCGATACAGGCAGGACGCGCGTCCACGGTCATCGAGGCATTCATCCGAGAGCAGGTCGCGACCGTCCGGGGACCAGGAAGAAATCAGGGCGTCGTCGTAGCCCGCCAGCCGAAGACAGGTCGTCGCGACGTCCAGGAGCTGAACAGGAGTTCGAACAACCGAAGGGTTCTGGCCGGGCGCCCGAACGATCATCGGGACCCGTGTGCAGGCATCATAGAAGTAGGCGCCCTTGGTCATCAGCCCGTGGTCGCCCAGCATATCCCCATGATCGCTCGAA
>DJHM01000044.1:308802-316424 GCA_002433075.1 Latescibacteria bacterium UBA6620 | reverse complement strand
ATACATAACTGGGGGCAGGTCACAGGCAAGGGACACGCCGAACACGGCATTCTTGTAGTGCTCGATGATCGGCCCGAAGTTCCGGAGCGGATCTGCCAGCGCAGCCTCGACGAGCTCGCGATCGCTCATATGGGTTGTGGTGTTAGTCGATCCTCCCGTCATTGGTATGCCATCGAACCCGACAAGAAGGTTGGGTCCGGTGACGGAAAAAACGATATCCGACTTCAGCAAGAAGGCGAAACACGCTCACTTTCTTACATCTGATTTTGGAAATCGGATCTCTGATATCGCTTTTTCTTCACGTCAAAGGGGATGCACCACATATGCCCAGACTCAACGTTCTCTACCTGCCGATGTCTATCCTCGACAACGAATGGGGCGAGGAGCTCGTCAGCACGGTCAGCGAGAAGCATCAGCTCACCATCCTGGAAGACGGCCCGATCGCCCCCCAGTTCGAGAACATCGACGTCGTCATCGATCACGGCGGAAGCGTCGGCACACGCGAGATGATGGATGCCGCAGCCGCGAACGGCGTCAAATTCTGGCAGGTTCTCGGCACGGGCTTCGACCACTTCGACCTCGACTATATCAAGTCAAAAGGCATCCCGGTCGGAAACTGTCCGGGCCTGTTCAGCGCCATCCCTCTCGCCGAAACCGCGATGATGTACATCCTGATGCTCGCCCATCATTATCGGAAGGGCGCCGAAAATTTCCGGAACGAGATCCTCTACCAGCCCATCGGACGTGAGCTGGACGGCGCCGTCCTCGGCATTCTTGGTTTCGGTGCCAGCGGTCAGGATCTCGCTCGCCGGGCGAAGCCTTTCGGGATGCAGATCCACGCCACGGACATCCGCGACATCGAGCCCGATATCCTCGATGAGATTCAGCCCGATTTCCTCAGCACACCCGACGACACGGACCGCATCTGCGCCGAAGCCGACTACCTGTCGGTCCATCTCCACCTGAACGCCGAAACGCGCCACACCATCGATGCCCGTCGCATCGGTCTGATGAAACCGACCGCCTGTCTCATCAACGTCGCTCGCGGCGCCCTCATCGACGAAGCCGCAATGTATCAGGCCCTGGTCGACGGAAAAATCGGCGGTGCCGGTCTCGACGCCTTCGTAAGAGAACCTCCCGACACAACCGAGCCGGCCTACCAGCTTCCCAACGTCGTCGTCACTCCCCATATCGCCGGCACCACAACCGGCACCGCCCGCCGACGCGCCAAATGTGCCGCCGACAACTGCGATCGTGTCGCCGAGGGCTTGGAGCCTCTGTATCGGATCGATCAGTAGACGATGCGTCCTGTGATTGGCGTCCTCGTGCGAAACACAAGGACGAGAGCGGGGATGGTCCCCTTTGGGTCTCCCTGTTACACCAATGGACGAAACGCAGTTCAGTCTCGGTACATGTCTCATCCCCGATAGGGCCACCGATGCGCCGACTCACCTCCACTTCTGTGTTCATTTGTGTTCATTTGTGGTTCCAACGGTTTTCCGGAAGAACAGCGGGAAAGACTCACGCCGATGAATAACCCCGGCCTCGTCACCATAGATTACATCATCATCGCCGCCTACCTCGCGATGACCATCGGTGTCGGCTGGTATCACGGCCGCCGACAGAAAAACGCCCGAGAGTACTTTATCGGAAGCGGGAATATGAACACCGGCCTGATCGGTGTCTCCCTGTTCGCCACGCTGCTCAGTACGATCTCCTACCTTGCCCTACCCGGCGAAACCATCGGCAAGGGTCCCTACATCCTCGCCTCCTCGATCGCAAAACCCGTCAGTTTTATCATCGTCGGCTACATCCTGATCCCCGCGTATATGCGTCAGCGCGTGACGAGCGCATACGAACTACTCGAGGAGCGGCTCGGCCTTCAGAACCGTCTCCTCGGGGCCGGTCTCTTCATCGGCTTGCGCCTTGTCTGGATGACCCTCCTGATGTTCCTCGCCGCCCGCGCCCTCACCGTGATGATGGGTGTCGACGAAAGCTGGATTCCCACCATCGTGCTGATCGCCGGCCTTGTCGCCGTCATTTACACCTCGATGGGCGGCCTCACAACCGTCGTCACCACCGACTTCATCCAGTTCGTCCTGCTCCTTGGTGGGGCCCTCCTCGTCATCGCGTACGTGACCTGGCGGTTCGGCGGATTCGGGTGGTTCCCGACCGAATGGGCCTCCCACTGGGATCACCAGCCCATCTTCAGCGTCGACCCTTCCATCCGCCTGACCCTCTTCGGCACCATCCTCTCCGCCGGCTGCTGGGGAGTCGCTACCGCCGGCGGTGATCAGACCGCCATCCAGCGGTTTATGGCCACGCGAGATGCGAAGAGCGCCCGGTTCGCCTACGGCGCGAACCTCGTCGTGTCCATCGTCGTCGTCACCGTCCTCGCCATCGTCGGGTTCGCCCTGATGGCCTTCTACCAGACCCACAGCCAGCTCCCCGATGGATGGAATCTTGCCGTTCGTGCCGACGACGTCTTCCCGTACCACATCGCCTACCAGCTTCCCCCCGTCATCTCCGGCCTCGTCGTCGCCGCGATGTTCGCCGCCGCGATGTCCAGCGTCGACTCAGGCGTCAACTCCATCACCGCCGTCGTGATGACCGACCTTGTTGGCCGCCTGCGCGAGTCGCCCATCACAGAGGCCTCGCGGCTTCGCCTGTCCAGGGGACTCGCCTTCGGCATCGGCGCATTCGTCGTGTTAGGCAGCAGCTTCATCGGCCTCGTTCCCGGCAACATCATCGCGATGACCCAGAAGACCAGTAACCTCGTCGTGACGCCTCTGTTCTCACTCTTCGTACTCGCGCTCTTCGTCCCGTTCGCCACCCCCTGGGGCGCGACGCTCGGTCTCGTCTGCGGTGTCATCAGTGCGACCCTGATCGCCTTTTCGGGACCCATCTTCGTCCCTACCTTTGACCCCGCCAGAGACTACGACCCCATCAGCTTCCAGTGGATCGCCCCAGTAGGAATGGTCGTGAGTATCGGAGTGGGGGGTTTAGCGAGTTGGTTGACGAGGGTTAAGACGTAGCGTAAGGCTTCCCCCGGCTCGAGGAGTCGCCCCCCTCGATACCGACCTGCCTTTCGGCAGGCATACTCGGGGATGCGGGCCAGGTCGCCTGTCAGAAGCAAACCGAGCTATCGCTTACAGACCTACGGAGGTTCCCTCTCAACGCCTGAGTCCTGTTCCGCCAACGCCTACCTTCCAGATAGGGCCAGCGTTGCCCCGACCCACCCGCCTTCCGTGTTCATCCGTGTTCATTTGTGGTTCCAAAAGTCTCTGAGCATACTTAGTCCAATAGTTCACGCCCTACGGAGACCCAAATCAATGTCCATCACCATCCTCTTCAAAGGCGGCCGACTCCCCTCCTGGCACGCTCTGACTCGCGATCAACAGAAGGCCTCCGAGCAGGAGCACGTCGATCTGATGTTGGGCATCGCCCATCGGCATCGTATGATGCGGCTGGAGGGATTCCGCTTGATGGCACCCCAGGATGTCTTTCAGCGGTTCTGGCTGCTCGAGTTTCCCGATCTCGCGGACGTCCAGGCGTGGATCAACGCGGAGATGGCGCCTTCTTACGGGAGCCACGGCTACTACGAGTACCATCTGAGCCATCAGATTCAACCGGCCTACTGCACGAACTGGGTCGCTGCAGATCCACCTCCGGTCGTGCCACTCGAGGACGACCCACATACCGTGCCGCCCCTTCTCGTGGACCAATCGAGCGTGGTCGTGCTCAACTTCGAGCGCAACGACCCGGGTGCGGACCTCACCGATGCCGCACCCGATGCCTATATCGACAAAATTCGCTCTGTAGCTCTCGAGGGCGGACTGATACGACTCGAGTGTTTCGCGTTGATCGCACCGAATGACGACTGGCACCGTCTCTGGCTCGCCGAGTTCCCGTCGATCGAAACCGCTGAAGCCTGGATCGAGGCTGAAGTCGATCCCGCTCACGGACGCACGGCCACGCGAGTGTTCCACTTCGCACGAAAGTGGGCACCCGAGTACTTCACCAGCTGGATCCCGAGGGAATGAAAAGCAGCTGCCTACCGTAGCTTCAGATGAGACGGATCCTTTTCCGTCCTTTATGTCTTCGCGACTTCGTGTTGCCTTCCTTGGTGTCTTGGAGCCTTAGTGGTTCAAAGGAGCCCGCAATGACCATCACCTCACTTACCCTCATCCCAATCTTCACCACTCGCGAGATGGGCAAGACCTGTCCGTCCGACGCGGATAAAGCCGTCTCCGAGCACGTCGAGGTCTTTCTCGAGACCGATGCCGGCGTCACCGGACTGGGCGAAATGTCCGACATCAATTTCGACCCCACACTCGACGTGCTCGCGACACTGAAGCAGCGATTGGAAGCGGTTCTCGTCGGGAAGAGCCCGTTCGACCTCACGACCATCCAGGTCGCGCTCTCGAAGGAGACGTGGGAGCATCAGGTTACCTGCGGGATTGACATCGCCCTCCACGACGCCGTCGCGAAGGCCCTCGACATCCCGATGTATCAGCTCTTCGGCGGGAAGTATCGCGAACGTATTCCTTTCGCCTATCCCCTCGCCCCTTGTCAATCCGACGCCGACGTAGATTCCAACCTCGGACGCATCGAACGGCTCCAGGACCAGGGCCACCCCACGATTCGGTATTACTTTGGTCAGAACCTCGAAGCCGATGAACGGTTCCTCACTCAGCTCCGAGAGCGCTGGGGTGACAAGGTCGAGATCAACGCCCTCGACGCCAGCGGCCGCTTCGACCCCGACACCGCCATCGACGTCATCAACCGCTTTGGGCAGTTCAAGCCCAACCTCGTCGAGTCTCCCGTCAAGGGTCGCCACGACGCCCCCATCGAGGACTTCGTCAAGGTTCGCGAGGCCATCGACCTCCCCATCAGTGAGCACGTCGCCGACAACCGGGTTGCGATGCGTCTCGCCGAGGGTCACGCCGTCGACATCTTCAACACCGGCCCCGGCTACGTCGGATTGACCGCGTGCAAGAAAGTCTTCGGTCTCGCAGAGATCTTCGGCATCCAGGCCCTCCTCGGCAGCACCGTCGAAACCTCCATCGGAACCGCCGCCCGCGCCCATCTCGTCGCCGCCACCCCCAACGTCCACTACCCGTGCTATCCGTCAGGACCTCTCGTCTACGACGAACAGATCTGTTACGAGCGGGTCAAGTACGAGGCGGGCCACATTGTCGTCCCCGACGGCCCGGGCCTGGGCGTGGAGATCGATCCTGACCGGCTCAAGGCCCAGACGCTCTACAGCTGAAGAGCCCACTAGGAGCCTGCTGGGGACTGCAAAGATCGTAGCGCCGAAAAGACACCGTCAGTTCGAGCGGAGTTGGCCTGCCTTGCCAAAGCTCGCTTGCGAGCGACGGCAGGAGAACTCGGTCATCAGGATTCGTAACTCCTTGAACTGCTCCGAAATGGACCCAGACCAGTAACCGTATCCGGTGACATACGGTTACTCATCCGGGAATCCAATGCCAACCTTGGTCACCCGCCTTCGCTGAAGCTACGGCGCGGCAGGCTGGTTCACTGAATTGATCATCGACGCCCACACCCACGTCTTCCTCGAGGACACCGACCGCTACCCGCTGGCCGATCCCGATTCCGGGTATCGCCCGACGACCGACGGTTCCGCCGCGAAGCTCCGCTCTGAGATGGACGCAGCCGGCGTCGATCGTGCGTTCACCATCACCGCCGGCTTCTACGGTTGGGACAACAGTTCCACCCTCGATGAGCATCGTGGAAACGAATCTTGGCTCGCGGCGGGCGTTCTTGTCGACCCGACCAGTCCAGACGGTCCGGACACGTTGTCCGCCCTCGTCGACAAGGGTGTGTCGGGCATCCGGATCCAACGCCACCTCTTCTACCACAGGTCGCTCGACGACCCGATCAGCACTCCGCTCTGGACCAGAGCCGCCGACCTCAATCTCACCATCGACGTCAATGCCACCCACG
The DNA here is from genome assembly GCA_002433075.1 of Latescibacteria bacterium UBA6620. Classification (GTDB taxonomy): domain Bacteria; phylum Latescibacterota; class UBA2968; order UBA2968; family UBA2968; genus UBA6620. Next base: position 310,457 of record DJHM01000044.1, on the reverse strand, counting down.
AGGAGTACGGCTCAGTCGAGAACAGACTGAAAGAATTCCCGAACACGCGATTCATCCTCGACCACTGCGGCTACGTTTCCGGCAGTCTCGCACCCGACAAGAACACCATCGCCCCCGTCGTCGACCTTGCGCGATACCCCAATGTCTACGCCAAGCTAACCTTCCTGCCCCTCGCCAGTGACGAAGGCTTCCCGTTCCGCGACGTCCACTGGATGGTTCGCGACCTTGTCGACGCCTTCGGCCCCCAACGTTGCCTTTTCGGAACCAACTTCCCTCAGGCTCAGTACAGCCCGAACGAATCGTATAGCCAACTCGTCGAATGCTTCGGGGAGGCAATCGACTTGAGTGAGGAGGAGCGAGGTTGGATATTGGGAGGGACGGCGGAGGGGTTGTGGAAGTGGGAAGACTGAGCGCAGTCGAAGTGCGACGTTCTCGACAGATCGGCCTGAGCAAAGTTGCAGCACAGCCAGTTGCCCGATGCCGGAGACTTCGACGGAGTTTATCCTGAGCGAAGTCGAGGGCTCAGTCTGACGAATCGAAGCCGCAAACCTGAACGGCTATTCTTTCTCTGCGTCCCCTGCGCTCTCCCTGGCTTGCCGAAGCCTTGGCGAAGACAGCTGCGTTGAGAGCCTTTTAGGAGACCTGAAGATGTTCACCACAATTGATGTCGCCGCAATTTCGTTTCGCCCTGAAAAGTTCAACCTTCAGGCCAACTGCGACCGGCTCGAAGACGCCTTCCGCAGGGCCGCAAAGGGAGGCGCCCAACTCGCAGTCGGTCCCGAAGGCGTGGTAGAAGGCTACGTCGTCAACGACATCATTACCGGGGAGGTCCCTGCGGCCAAGATGAACGACGTCGCCATCACGCTCCGGGGTCCTGAAATCGGTCGATTCAAGAAGCTCGCGAAAGAGCTCAAGATGTCACTCGCGTTCGGTTGTGCGGAAAAGATCGGCCGCAACGTCTACAACTGCGCCGTCTACATCAACCAGACCGGCAAGCTCTGCGGAAAGTATCACAAGATGCAGCTCGCCGAGGGCAGCCACGCCAGCTGGTGGTTCAACCGTCTCGGCCGGAACAGCCGCGCCTTCAACACGCCCTACGGCAAGGCCGGCTTCCTCATCTGCAATGACCGCTGGAACGAAGACATCGCCCGCATCCCCGTCCTCGACGGTGCCCGCTACCTCCTGATCCCCTCCTTCGGATCGTGCTCGAAGTCCCAGGACGAGGCCGTTCTGGCTCGGGCGCGTGAAAACGGCGTCCCCATCGTCGAAGCCAACGTCGGCGTCACTCTCATCATCAGCCGTGGCGAAGTCGTTGCCGTCTCCCGCCAGGAGAACAAGATCCTCCACGGCACCATCGACATTCCCGCCGCAGCCGGCGCCGCTAATCGAGACACCCACGAGCGCCGTTTCCTCCGCTGGCGTAAGAAAGAGATGCCCATCCGCTACGCCCAACGGATGAAGCACCAGCGCAAGAAGATCAAGGCGGTGAAGCACAACTCGAAGGGCCGCCTGGTGAGTTGAAAGGCACAGGAACCACAGATACACACAGATGGTTGGCGGCATCCAGGGAATCCAGGCCCTATCCGGGGTGTAGCGACGGGAGGAGACGGCAAGTGGGATGGAAGTTAGCCTCCGCCACAAAAGTGGCCCCGGGG
>DJHM01000044.1:0-308492 GCA_002433075.1 Latescibacteria bacterium UBA6620 | reverse complement strand
ACAAAAGTGGCCCCGGGGCCACTTTTGTGGCGGACCACGGGGATCCCCTTCCGTGTATTCCATGTGTTCCGTGGTCCCTGTCTGTTTGCTTCCGCCCTTTTTCGTGTGTTTCGTGTATTTCGTGGTCGGCTTTCGTGGACAGTAACGAGGAACAAAGATGGGCTTCGACTTCATTTTCATGATGACCGAGAACGACAGCACGATTCCCAACGCCCGGGAGCGTCTGGATGAGGTGCTGGACGGCGGCTGTCGTCACATCGGCTTCAAGGATGTCGGTCTCCCCTTTGACGAGCTCCAGGGACTCGCGGACGACATCCGCGCTTCGGGCGCCCGGAGCTACATCGAAGTCGTCAGCCTCGACGAAGAAAGTGAGCTCGCCTCTGCCCGAGCCGCCGTGGAACTGAACGTCGACTGTCTGCTCGGTGGAACCCGAGCGGAGAGCGTCATCCCCATCCTCGCGCCTTCCCCCGTCCTCTACTACCCCTTCCCCGGCCGCATCTCCGGACATCCAAGCGTTTTGGAAGGCACGGTCGACGAAATTTCCGAATCCGCCCGCGAGTTGACCGAAACCCCGGGCGTCCACGGCCTCGATCTCCTCGCATACCGGTTTGACGGGGACGTCCCCGCCCTGATGAAGTCCGTCTGTGAAAAGAGCCGAGGCCCGGTCGTAATGGCCGGAAGCATCGACCGCGAAGAACGCGTTCACGCCACGGCCGAAGCCGGCGCTGCAGGATTCACGGTGGGGACCGCCGCCTTCTCGGACAAGTTCCCTGCGGACACACCCGGGGTGACCGAGCAGGTCCGCGCGATTCTCCAAATGGCCGAGCAGGCAAGGATGGTCCATCCCGGGAGGCAACACATCGCCCTCGTCGCGCACGACGGCCGCAAAGCGCAGCTCCTCGCCTGGGTCGGTCGTCACGCCGACAAGCTCGCCGGACACAAGCTCTTTTGCACCTGGGGCACCGGCACAATGCTCAAGGAACAGTTTCCCGAACTCGACATCGAGCGAGTCCAGAGCGGCGCAAGAGGGGGCGATCAACAAATCGCCGCCCGCATCGCCGACCACACCATCGACATCGTCATTTTTTTTTCCGACCCGATGACTGAAAAAATTCACGACGCCGACTTCATCGCCCTCACCAGACTCGCCGTCGTCCACGACACCCCGATTGCGTGCAGCCCCGCCGCTGCCGACCTTTTTGTTTCCGCTCGCCTCGTGACAACGCGAGCTCAGACTTAGTGATTCGGAGCCGCTCATTATTGAATTTCTCTTAGATCGCAAAAAATCACCGTCACACTGAGCGCAGTCGAAGTGTCGGTCCTGGCACTTCAGATTCACACCTGAATTCTGACGTTTCAGAGAATCGTTGTATCCGAAGGATTAAGCTAGGAGCTCCAATGTCGGAACCCCAAACTGAATCTCACGAACCCGAAGATCTCTACGCCCTCAACCCCGACGCCGTCCAGGAACCCCCCACCGACTTCGCCCGCCGAGTGAAGTTCCTCGGTCCCGGTCTCGTCCTGGTCGGTTCCGTCGTTGGATCCGGCGAAATCATCCTCACCACGACCCTCGGCTCGATCGTCGGCTTCTCGATGCTCTGGTTTGTGCTGCTCAGTTGCTGGAGCAAGAACATCGTCCAGGCCGAGCTCGGTCGTTTCACCGTTTCCTCCGGCGAGCCGCTCCTCCACGCTTTCAACCGATTACCTGGGAAGCTCCCCGCATTCAACGGGAAGAAGTGCTCCTGGTATATCTACTTCTGGGTCCTCTGGATCATTCCCGACCTCCTGGCAAGTGGCGGCATCTACGGCGGCGCGGGACAGGCGCTCACCCTCGCCTTCCCGTCGATCGGGTCTGAGTACTTCACGATCCTCATCGCCATGATCGCCTGTGCCATCATTCTCTCCGGCACCTATCCGTTCCTCGAACGGTTTATGACGATCCTCGTCGTCACGTTCACCTTCATCACCGTCTTGTGCGCCATCCTGCTTCAGATGACCGAATACGCGATCACCTGGGACGAGATTATGGGTGGATTGACCTTCAGCTTCCCCATCATCGCGATTCCCGCCGCCCTCGCGATGTACGGCGGCACCGGGGTCGGGACCTCCGAACAGATGCACTACACCTACTGGTGTGTCGAGAAAGGCTACGCCCGGTTCTCCGGCCCGCGTGACGACTCGGACGACTGGGTTCGAAGAGCGAAAGGCTGGATCGGCGTGATGCAGACCGACGTGAAGCTCACGCTTCTCCTGCTCACCTGCGCGACCGTCCCGTTCTATATGCTCGGCGCTGGTGTTCTATATCGCCTCGGATCTCGCCCGAACGGACTCGAAACCCTGTCCGTCCTTTCGAATATGTATACCACGACCCTCGGCGAATGGGCCTTCTGGCTCTTCATCGTCGGCGCCTTCTTCGTCCTCTTCTCGACATCGGTCTCCGGTCTCGGGGGGCACGCACGGGTGTTCGGCGATGGAATGGCCGTTCTGGGACTCACCGAGCGAAACGACTATCGAACACGCCTTAAGGTCCTCCGTGGCTGGGCGATCTTCTCCCCTACCGTTGTCGCCGCCGCCTACTTCTACTTCCAGAACCCCGTTTGGATGCTCACAGTCGGACAGATCCTGAAGGCCGTGAAGTTCCCCCTCATCGCCTTCGCCACCATCTACCTCCGTTACTACCATCTCGACAAACGTATCGCTCCGACGTGGAAGGCAGACACACTTCTCTGGGTCTGCACCGCCACGATGGTCGGCCTCGCGAGCTACATCATTTATGTGAAGTTCCTCAGATAGCGCTGAGGCGAGCGGGAGCCGGAAGCAACACAAAGCCCCCTTCTCTCATTGAGAGACGGGGGCTCTTTTTATACTGCTGCCGACAAGGAAGGTCATATGTAACCCGGCACAGAACACCACCGGGATGGCAAACGGGCTCGCCTCCAATTCCATAATTCCATAGTACGCCAGTTTCCCAATGCCCCTAACTCTTGGCGATCCCCACCACCCTCCTTATCTTGGTTGCAAATCGCATCCCGTCGTGCGAATCTCGCAACACCGGGGGCCACAATGCTGGACCAGGCACAGGTATCTCACCGATTGAAAATCGCTCAGAAGATTCCTTTCCTGAAGGATCTCTCCGCCGATCAGGTCAATCGCGTACTCAATTCCGGGAAGCTCGGATCGATGGACGCCGGGAACCGGTTATGTAAAGCGGGCGAACACAGCAACGCGATGTGGGTCCTGCTTGGTGGAGAGCTATTGATCAAGGATGGAGAGACGATCCTAGCGACGCTCGAGGCCGTCGATCTCGCGGGTGAGATGAGTCTGATCACCGGACTCCCACGTTCCGCGACCATCCTGGTCACCAAGGATGCCGTCCTGCTCGAAATCCAGAAGCTGCGCCTCGACGCTCTCCTCAAGGACGACATCGACCTCGAGCGAAAACTCTACCGAAATATGCTCCAGTCCCTCTGTGGCAAGCTTCGACAAAACAACGCCCAGATGACGCAAGAGGGCACCACGCTATAACGCGAAATCGCCGCCTCCCTAACATAAGCCGGCGTGCTCCCGCACGCCCGGGTGCCATCATTCATCGCTCTCGTCCTCGTGCTGTGCACGGGGACGCATTGTGTGAGAGTGGGGTTCGCAGCTTGGAAGCTGCTCCCACCGGACCACGATCCAACATCCAACCCATTACCAGCTCAGCACCTCATAGAGTAAACGACAGCCTTTCGCGTTGAGCTTGCGCGAACGTCCGTTCACGATTTCTATACCGCACGTCTTTCGTACTGGCCGTTATTACGGTCGCACCGAAGTATTGCCCGATTCACCACGAGGTTTCCCCCGTGCCCCCAAGATCAGACTGGCTCGCCCAGATCACCGAAGACATCATCGATCCCGATCGTCCGATCGTCGATGCGCACCATCACTTCTGGCACGATAACCCGCGTCGTGGATACAGTTACCTGCTGGAAGATCTGTGGGCGGACACGAGCTCCGGACACAACATCGTCCAGACAGTCTTCGTCGAGTGCGGAGCAGACTATCGAGAAGACGGTTCGGAAGAGATGCGACCCGTGGGCGAAACGCCTTTTGTCGCCGACCTGGCCGCACGGTCTGCTGCAGATGAGGGGGCGAGTGTAGCCGCAATCGTCGGTCACGCCAATATCGCCCTCGGTGCGGACGTCAAGCCTGTCCTCGAAGCACACATAGATGCCGGGAACGGCCTGTTCCGCGGAATCCGCCATCACGCGAGCTGGGACGCCAGTCCTGACGTCCCCAATTCACGCATCGAACCGCCACCGCATCTCTACGTCTCCGAAGGTTTTCAGCAGGGCGTACGTCAATTAGGTGAAATGGGCCTCAGCTTCGACGCCTGGTGTTACCACCCCCAGATTCCTGAGGTTGTCGCCCTGGCGAAGGCCTGCCCGGAAACGACCATCATCCTTAACCACCTCGGCGGTGTCATCGGTATCGGGCCCTATGCCGGCCGACGTGAAGAGATATTCGAGACGTGGAAAGAGAGCCATTCCGCTCTGGGTGAGTGCTCCAATGTCTACGGAAAGCTCGGTGGCCTTGCGCAGGGAGTGAACGGCGCCGGCTGGGAGGATCGAGATCTCCCACCGACCTCCGACGAAATCGCGGACCACCAGCGGGCCTATTATCTCCACGCAATCGAAGTTCTGGGCCCCGATCGCTGTATGTTCGAAAGCAACTTCCCCGTCGAGAAGGAGTCGGTTTCCTACCACGTACTCTGGAATGCCTTCAAGAAGATCGCGGCGGACTTCACCGATGGCGAGAAAGACGACCTTTTCCGGGGGAGTGCGGTGCGAGCCTATCGGCTTTAGAAATCAGAGAAGGCTACACATTGTCATCCCGGCGTGCCTGCTGGCCGGGATCTATTTGGACTTTCCAACAGGCGAGGCTACGCACAGAATGGACCCCGACTAAGAACCGTACCGGGGTGACATTGTCTTGCGCTACAACGAAGAATTCGTGACTACCTCCTGCTTGCCGGCTGTTTGTGTTGGCTGGCGCAGAGACGAGTCACCCACGACCAAGGATCATCAATGCCCGTCAATCAAGAATGGCTCGCTCAGGTCACGGAAGACATCGTCGATCCAGACCGTCCCATCGTTGACCCGCACCATCACTTCTGGAAAAGCGGTCGGTGGGGTCGCTATCTGCTCGACGACCTATGGGCAGACACGAACAGCGGCCACCGGATCGAGCGCACGGTCTTCCTCGAATGCCGCGCCGAGTACGATCAGAGTGTGCCCGAGATCGAAGCGCCTGTCGGAGAGACGCGATTCGTTGCGGATCTGGCCGCTCAATCGGCCGAAGTTGAAGGCGCGCAGGTTTGCGGGATCATCGGACACGTCAACTTCCGGTTCGGAAATGAAGTTGAAGCCGTCCTGAATGCACACATCGAGGCCGGGAATGGCCTTTTTCGAGGGATTCGCCAATCCTGCACCTGGGATGCAAGCGATCTCATCCCGAACGCCGGCAACAACCCGGTCCAGCACCTGTATCTGCAAGACGACTTTCACGAGGGATTCGCCCACCTGGCCCCACTCGGACTCAGCTTCGAATCCTGGCTCTACCACACGCAACTTTCAGACCTGACCGATCTCGCACGCACGTTTCCCGACACCACCATCGTCGTCAACCATCTGGGAGGCCCGCTCGGCATCGGTCCTTACGCGAATCGTCGCGAAGAAGTGTTCGCTGAATGGTCCGAGAACTACGCGACCCTCAGCGAGTGCTCGAACGTGTTCGCCAAGATCGGGGGGATCGCGATGACGACCAACGGCTTCGGCTGGGACGAACGAGATCTGCCGCCCACCTCCGACGAACTCGCGGACGCCCAGAGGCCGTATTACCTTCACGCCATCGAATGCTTCGGTCCTGACCGATGTATGTTCGAGAGCAACTTCCCCGTCGAGAAGCAATCGGTCTCCTATCACGTCCTGTGGAACACGTTCAAGAAAGTCGCCGTGGATTTCAGCGAGGAGGAGAAAGACGATCTGTTTCGAGGGACGGCAACGAAAGTTTATCGGTTGTAGACCAATTCGTTTAGCACTGATCCGTCACCCTGAGCCCTTCGACGGAGTTTAATCCTGAGCCTGCCGAAGGGCTCAGGGTGACCACGTCATTTCGCAAATCACAGCAGAGGAAACCATGACCACCTATCGTGTCGGCATCATCGGTCTCGGCCGAATGGGCAGCACCATCGACGACGAGCAACACGCCATCAAACCCTACTCGATCGCCGCGTGCTGTGCGGAGATGGATCAGTTGGAGGTTGTTGCGGGGTCAGATCTACAGGAAGACAAGCGATCGGCCTTCACGGAACGTTGGGGTGTCGAGGCTGTCTACGAAGACTATATGGAGATGGTCGAGAAGGAAGATCTCCACCTGGTCGCTGTCTGCACCACCGCATCCGGCCTCTTCAAACCGGCCAAGGAAGCCCCCGATTCCAGTTTTCGTGGAGATTCTCACGCCGACCTGACCGTCAGTCTGGCCAACGCCGGCGTCCCGATGCTCTATGTCGAGAAGGCGATGGCCAGCTCGGTCGCACGAGCCGACGACATTCTGGAGGCCGTACAGAAGAACTCGACCGTCTTCAACTGCGGTGTGCTACGGCGGTACAACGAACACTACCACCAGGTGCGAGATATCGTCGCCCAGGGCGAAATCGGTGACGTCACCTCCATCGTCCACTTCGCCAAATCCAACTTGATGCACGGTCACATTCACTCGATCGACACGCTCTCCTTCCTCCTCGGAGATCCAGGCATCGCCTCGATCCGGGGCGAACTCATCCCCCACGACACGGTCATCAAAGACAACCACATCGCCTCCGATCCCGATGCAACATATCAGCTGATGTTCAAGAATGGCATCTACGGATCTTCCGTACCCGCGGGCAATTGGGAGTACGAAATCTTCGGTTCGGAAGGCAGTGTCCGATCACTGAACAACGGTCAGGGAATCTCACTTCGGAAGCCTGGCAGGATGTACGGAAAGCGGGCGGGCTTTGAGGGGGTGCCGGTGGAGCCTGTTCAGGCAAGAAGCCACGTCACCACCTGCCTCGAGGACACCGTTAAGGCCTACGAGGAAGGGCGCCCCACCCTCGGCCCCGTCGATGTCGCCCACCACATCACCGAAGCCACCATCGCCGTCGCCGAGAGTCATCGCGCCGGCGGCGGATGGATCGATCTCCCGTTGAAAGAGCGGGACCTCTACATCTTTCATATATAGAAGGACGGAGAGGGAGAACGGGAGAAAGAGAGCGGGAGGGCAACGGCATCTCCCGCTCTCTCTTCCCCCGCTCTCCCGTTCAGCCTCTAAAGTAGTTCTCGCCTGAACGTCTTCACCCACCGCCGCTGGCAGTGCCTTAGCCCGTTGAACGTAACGTCCAGATCCACGGTGACGTGAAAGGCGTCGACAGTACTCTTCAACGTGCAACACGTATCGACGTGTGCTTCGAAGTCTCGTCGAACGATGTGGCGAAGGTGCTTACCAAGCGCGACGACGTCTGCGGGATCCCGATTGCTCGCCCAGAGCTCGAGGTTTCGCTCGTAGGTCATCTCGAGATCGGTCCCGATCTTCACGGGACGTTTCTGCAACGTCTCCAGGCCCGTGCGATCTCCGAGTACATCCGTCAGAATCTGCCACACCGGCTCGCCTGGGCCTTCCTCGTAGACCGCACCTTCCTCCCCATCTCTGAAGCTGATCTCATCGTCCGGTAACTCGCTCTCTCCGGCTGGCCGGACCGGGACTGCAGGGAAAATCAGCCTCGACTCGCGCTCGCATCCGCGATGAATCTCATTCGTTCCATTGTAGGGTGTAGGCCACAGGTTCGGAAAATCTGCGCTGCAGATGGAAAGCCGGATACGGTGACCAGGTCTGAATCTCCACGCTGTCGCATCCAGCTCGATGTCCAGCTCGTAGACCTCTCCTTCCCTCATCGGCTCGGGATGTTCCAGCGAATCTCGACGCGTCGCGTTGAGCACGCCCGTGCATACCAGGGCACTCGACCCATCGGGCGCCACGTCGCACAGTCTCCCGACGAAGCACATCACCGGCGCAGTCGAGGATGCGAACAGCTTCAGCTTCGGTCGCCCAAAGATCTCGATCGGATCGTCCAACGGATCGCTCGTGTAGTTGACCGAGTGTATTTCATCCACTCGCTGATCCGACGGCAAACCGAACGGCACCCCCCCACTCCACAATCCGCCTGCGATCCCAACGGTGGGTCGATAGTCATACGTGTCGATACCATCTCCACTTACCCCGTCCACCGACAACCGTCCACCGCCCATCAGAGAAAGAGAGAGTTCGCTGCTTCCCTCAGGCACAAGCTCCTGCTCAACCCGCCAGTAGCCGGATGTTTCGAGGCGATCGGCGTTCGGCTCATCATAACTCTGGACGTAGACCTCGATCGGCGGTCGATCCATCACTCCGTTGTCTTCGCCCTTGAGCCAGTGATCGCACCAACGCACGACCTCGGCAATGTAGTCGATACGAGGTCCCGGAACTGCGACATTTGGTCGAGAGTGATTCCACGGCCCGATCAGCATACGTCTGGGTGCCGTCAGGTGCTCGAAGCATCGGAGGGGTGGATTGGGATAGCCGTCCCGCCAGCCCCCAATCATAAAGACAGAACACTTTACGTCTTCATAACGTCCTCGAATGCTGCCCGGCCGCCAGTAGGGCCCGTCCGTCTGGTGCCCGAGCCATTCCAGGATATAAGGCGTGTTATTCTCCAGATGCTGCTCCCAGACGTCCGCCCACCGCTCCCCGCTGTAATCGGGATACGGTGGCATCGCGTTCATTCCCACCATCGAGATCCCGTAGGCCCCGATGTCGTAATAGCAACGCCACGCGCCGCCTCGATAGTGACAGTCGTCCGTGTAACGATCGTCCGTGAAGTAGATCGGAATGATCGTCGTCAGATGTTCCGGCCGATGGGCGGCCACTTGCACGCACGTGAAACCGCCATAAGACGCCCCGACCATTCCGATCTTGCCCGTCGACCACGGTTGCCCGGCGATCCAGTCGATCGCTTCGACCGCGTCCAGCTGTTCCTGCTCCGTGTACTCGTCTGTATTGACCCCTTCGCTGCTCCCCGTCCCCCGACAGTCGAGTCGGGCGCCGATATAGCCGTGGGTGGCGAAGTCATTCTGGTAAGGGGTGTAGGGAGCAGAATCGTCCTTGCGGTACGGGATGTATTCAAGCAACAAGGGGCGGGGAGTCGTTTCCCAGTTCGCGCATTCGGGCACGTGCAGATCCATCGCCAGATGTGTCCCGTCGCTCATCGGTACCATCACGTTCTTGACAAAAATGACACCATCTTGTGTTGGAAATACGATCATCGGTCAGATCCTTCTCCTGGCCTGTCTTGGACATTCTCGGAGATACCTCCATCGGCACTGGCGTCCCAATGAAGGCTCCAATCATTGGAGCCGAAACTCAAATTTCTTCCCGTCATCGTTCGGTCTCTTCCGATGTTGACAAACCCGTCCTGGAAAAGAATCGTACCCATCCAGCTTCTCGACCCATTTCGCCTCGAATGGAGCCAACCTTGACCGACGACGAGAAATACCTCTTCGACCTGACGGGCTATCTGGTGCTCGAAAACGTGCTGACCGCGGACGAGGTCGTCACGTTGAACGAAGGCATCGACCATCACGGGGACGAAATCGAGCCGATAGATCGTTCCCTTGCCGGCGACTCGAAGGCGCTCGCCGGCACGTCTCGAAGACTCGGTCTGGGAGGAATGCTCGCGTGGGAGCAACCGTGGTGCGAACCCTGGCGAGAGCTCCTGATCGACCCTCGCGTCAAACCGTATCTGAACGAAATCCTTGGAGAAAACTACCGGCTCGATCACGGTCCCGGTTTGATCGCGATGGACAAGGGTTGTGAGGGAGGGACGCTTCACGGGGGTGGTGTTGAGCGCAAGAGCTTCTCGGAAGCGTACTTCTTCAAAGCCGGTCGAATCTACACGGGACTCACGGTTGTCGAGTATCTCCTCGCGGACGAGGGCCCCGGTGACGGAGGCGTGGCCGTCATCCCCGGCAGTCATAAAGCCAATCTCTACTGTCCCATGTCGATGAAAAACTGGGAGCAACACCAGAATCACGTCGTCGAAGTCAACGCGAAGGCCGGGGACGCCGTCATCTTCACGGAGACCCTGACCCACGGCACCCTACCCTGGACCGCCGATCACCAACGCCGTGCCGTCCTCTACAAATTCAGCCCCGGCTTCCAGTCCTACGGTTCAGGCGCCCACGAAGTATCTTATCCGGACTACATCGAAGAAATGTCGGAAGAGCAGCGTGTCGTAATGGAGGCGCCGCATATCAGGCGATGAAAAAACAGGGCAGGGGGAACGGGAGTGCTGGAGAGCGGGTGTGGCTAGGATCAGTCACAATACCCGTTAGTAAGGCACTGTCATCCCGAATCGTGACGGTCAGGGGTCTGGGAATATCGAGGCGAAGAGTAGCCACACGATGAGGGATCCCTTCCGGCGTGCAGAGGAGTCGTGGGAGTAATACCCTGGCTCCTCCAACCGCGACGAGGGATCTCTCGGCGCATTTTCGGATCACCCAAACAGTAACGCTGATGACTACGCATTGCGCCTCGAGATGACCGAGGTGGTCCAGGGCCTGCCCTCTTCCGTGTGTTCCGCCTGCCTTGCCGAAGCAGCTTGCTGCGGAGGCAAGTGTATTCCGTGGTCGTTTTCGTGTGTTTCGTGGTTCCGCATTTCGCAGTTCGAGGTTACCGATGCTCACACCTGAACAACAAGCCCACTACGATACCTTCGGTTTTCTCCTCCTACCTTCCGTGTTTCCCGCCCACGAGATGGCGGACATCATCGAATCTGCGGAAGCCATCTGGTCGGCCGACGAAACCCAGTTGACGAACGAGGAAGTCCGCGTCACCTACTTTTTCGAGCGGTCTCCTCATTTGACCCGACTCGTCACAGACGACCGCATCTACCCCGTCATCACGCAGCTCGTCGGTAAGGATCCGATCTGGGTCGGCTCGGAGGGCAACATCAGCAACCGGCAACGGGTGAACTGGCACTCCGATCGGAAATACTATCGCGAGGGCGAAGGCCACTGGATCGACTATCCCCAGATCAAGTTGATGATCTACCTGCAGGGACTGACGCGCGATACTGGATGCTTGCGCGTGATTCCCGGATCTCACCGGATGCCGTATCACGATGAGCTCGGCGATCAGGAAACCAACGGAGACTCAAACCCGTTCGGCGTCGACGGGCCCGATCTTCCTGCGGCGGCGCTCGAGGTTGAACCAGGAGATGTCATCCTCTTTAACCACTGCTGCTGGCACGCCGCCTACGGTGGGTCCGACAATCGACGCTACATCGCGATGAAGTTCGCCGCCCGTCCCGATGACCGGGATCAGCTCGTCTCTCTCAAACGCTACACAGCCCGAATCTTCCAGCCCCACGACGTCTTCCTGCGTCACGAAAACAGGCGCATCCGCCGTCTCGTCGAAGACCTGCCACTCTACGCTTCCGGCCATCTTCTGAAACGTCGAGGAGCCACCCTATCCAACTGACCGAACCTCAGCTGAAGCAGTTCAGCGACGAGGGCTGGGTCCTGTTGCCCGATCTCTTCTCGATCGACGAAGTGGGCATTCTCCAGCAGCAGCTCTCGGAGATCTTCGAACAGGAACGCGAGGAAATCTGGCGGGAAACGAGTGGAGCCGTCCGGACGGTATTCGCGGCTCACAGGTTCAACGATGCGTTCGGACGACTCGGACGCCATCCGAAGTTGATCGGACCGGTCACACTGCTCCTGGACGGGCCGGTCTATATGCATCAGTACAAGATCAACGCCAAAGCCGCCTTCGAGGGTGACGTCTGGCAGTGGCACCAGGACTACGGCACCTGGGCGCGTGACGACGAAATGCCCGAGCCGCGTGCGATGAACATAGCTCTCTTTCTCGACGACGTCACCGAATTCAACGGCCCTCTCTACCTCATCCCGCGCACCCACACCCAGGGCGTGATCGATGCCGGCCACGACAGGGCCACGACGTCCTATCCCCTGTGGTCACTCGACAAGGATACTGTCGCACGGCTTGCCGACCAGCACAGCATCGTTGCACCCAAAGGGAGAGCTGGATCGGTCCTGATGTTTCACTCCAACCTCGTCCACGCCTCCGCTCCGAACATCAGTCCCTGGGACCGCGTCATCGTATACCTCAGCCTCTGCCACGTCGACAACCACATCCGCAAGTTCAGTCGCCCCGAGTGGATCGCGCATCGTGATTTCGCCCCCATCGAGCCTCTCGAGAACGACTGCCTGCTTCAACTGTTGAACAAGACGTGAAAAGGACCACGGCCGCCTGCTTTGGCGGGCATCCCGTGGCCCCGCACACCCAATGTGCATCATCACACGAATACGCGCGGATACGTCCTCCCCGTCTCCCGATGCGTCGTAGAAGCGTCGACAAAGCCGATGCTGAACGCCCGGCGAGGTCGGTCGGTCGTATTCACGAGGGATGAATGCAAAATCCGCGCCTTGAACATCACCACCTCGCCTTTTTCCATCTCCAGAAACACGCGATTCTCCGGCGGCGCAAATCGGGCGATGTCTTCCTCCTGCTCGACCGTGTGAATCGGGCAATCGTCCGAGCGTGGGATAATCTGAACACAACCGTTGGCCTTCGTTGCCGGGTCGAGAGCGGTGTAAATCGTCATCACAGGATATGGGTCAACGTTCCACGAGCGCCCGTCCTGGTGCCACACCAGAGGAATACCCCCGTTCGCCGGCTTATTGAAGAACATCGACCGAAAAACGGAGATGTCTTCACCGATCAGCTCCCGCGTGATATGGCGAAACAACGGATGCTCGATGTAGGCGAGGTAGACCGGATCCCGTTCGAGGTCCTGGATCTTTCGATAGTTCAGCGTCTCGTCCGCCTCTTCCTTGGATGACGGGCACTTCTCCATCAACATTCCGTCGTATTGGATCTTTCCGAGCATAATCTCATCGATCCGCTCGCACAGTCGATCGATGGCCTCCTCCGGATAGACCACACCCAGCCGCGTGTAGCCCTCTTCCTGGTATTCTTCCCACTCCTGCTCAGTCAGCTTCGTCGATTCTCTGGGGGTCATTTGGATATCCCGAAGGTCAAGATGGATCCCGGCTCAACAAATCGCCAGGATGACAAGATTGGATGAGAAGATAGCACCAGCTTCCTTCGCTCTCCAGTCAGGAGGAAGGCACATCGATTTCCTGTTCCGACACCACATCGCTTCGCGGTATCATACTCTCCTTGGGTACCCATACGGCCGGTCCCCGATTAGGGCCTCGGTCATCCGCCCCACGACCCATTCGTGTTCATCTTCCTGCCTTGCCGTAGCTTCAGCGAAGGCACGTGTTCATTTGTGGTTCCCACGCTTTCCGCACGGAGCCGATATGGAACCAAAACAACTCACACCCGAAGAAAACTTCGCCATCGACGTCGGCGGCTTCATCGTCGTTCCGAACGTGTTGAAGGCCAATGAGCTGACTGCCGCCAATGCGGCGATCGACGCTGGCGGCCTCGAGGATCCGGATCACCTGCCGACCGTCCTCGTGCGACTCGTCGCTCATCCCGTGCTCGCCCGGTATCTCGATCAACTCACGTACGACGGCTATCACCAGGACGGCCCGCCGGAATTGGTCGACCCCGAGCGGTCCGACGGCCGCCTTCACGGGGGCAACGAACCCCGGATCGCCAATCGCAGCTACTCCCATCAGAACGGCGAGCACTTTTCCCAGGGCCTCGTCGCGACGTGGGCCCTGACGGATATCGACGCCGGCGACGGGGGCCTCGTTTTCGTGCCCGGCAGCCACAAGAGCGAAGTTCAATCGCCCGATTCATTGCTCGACGGTGCAGACGACCTCGGCCTCGTCCGTCAAATTCCACTCCAGGGTGGCGATCTGCTCCTGCGCGTCGAATCTCTTCTGCACGGAGCGCAACCCTGGACAACCGCCGAACAGCGACGATTGCTCTCCTTTACCTTTGTCTCCGATCAGTCCCAGCGTAACGGTACCACCCGCGCACCCGTCCCAGACTGGGCGGATGAGCTCACTCCCGTCGAACGGGCTGTCGTTGCTCCCGACGGACGGCCGGACAGGTCCCCCGTTCTCATCACTGACGGCACGTCGCTGACGCTGGGCGAAGAACGGGGCGTTCACCATCCCTCCATACTTTGCCCCGATCCGGCCAGCGGGATCGACGAGACCGAGTTCTACTTCTGGGACCTTTGCGGTCACCTCGTCATCAGAAACGTGATGGACGTCAACTGGCTCGCCACAGCCAACGAGGCCATTGACTTCTGTGAAGACAGAATCGAGGTCGGTGGGGACGCCGCAAAAGGATCGCAGGTGCTGGCCGGAACCGGGGTGCCTTCCCTTCGCAACCTGTTCGAGCTCCCCGAACCCCACTGCCAGCCGTTCAGACGGATGCTCGCTCATCCCGCCGTCGTCCATCGCCTCAACTGGATGATGGGAAGCGGGTTCGTTTTCCGGAACGCGCGTGCCATCTGCTCCGTCAAGGGCACCTCGGGTCACGGTTTGCATAGCGGCAGTGGGAACTTTCGACCCGCCGGCAGTTACGTCCTCCAGAACGGCCGCACCTACGCGGAGACCATCAACGTCGCCTGGCAACTTCGGGACGTGACGGTCGAAGACGGTGGCTTCATCTGTATCCCTGGCAGCCACAAAGCCCGGTACCCGATCACCGAACCGATGATCCAGTGCGAAGAAGAGTTGCATCTCGTCCAACACGTAGAAATGAACGCCGGCGACGTCTGTCTCTTCCTCGCCGCCGCCCAGACCCACGGCGCATATCCCTGGAAGAGCGACATCGATCGCCGCGCTGTTCTGATGAACTATTCGTCCCGCAACCTGGCCTGACGGTTGATGGCCAGACACACCGCCAATCGCCAACGCCTCGAAAGTTCGACCAAGACACACACGTCTGGCTCCGACAGGCCTCCCTTCGTGTCTTCGCGACTTCGTGGTGTGGTTTCCGAGGTACCCTGACGATGCCAGTAGATTACCGCGAAGAGGATCGCATCCTTTTCGAAGAAGAGCTCGACGACTTTATCCCCGATCGTGTTTTCGACGCACACTGCCATCTGTTTTGGAATGACTGCATGCTGCCTGACGTCGAGTACCTGCCCCGAACAGAGGCCAGGATCTCCGACCTTCTCGAATGGGGTGAGGCCATTTTCCCGAGTCGCCGTATGAACTTCCTGGTCCTCGGCCTGCCAAGGGTCGGGACGGATGTCCGAAAGCATAACGCGGCCTTGGGCGAAGAGATGAAAAAGGATCCAGCGTCACGCTCAAACCTGCTCGTCACACCGCCCTGTGACGTCAAGGACATCGAAGCCGACATCGATGAGCACGGATTCATCGGTCTGAAGCCCTACCGAATCTTCTCATCCACCGGCGACATCAACAACTGTCGCATTCACGAGTTCCTCCCCCACGAGCAGATGGAGCTCGCCAACGATCGAGGATTATGGGTCACGATGCACCTGTCGCGCGCCCAGGGCTGCGGAGATGCCGAGAACCTCGCTGACCTCACGGAATACACCACCAAGCGATATCCCAACATCAAATGGATCCTCGCGCACTGTGCCCGGAGCTTCACGTATTACCCGATCCAGGTGGCGATCGACACGTTGAAGGACCTGCCGAACATCTGGTATGACCTCTCTGCCGTGACCACGCTTCCTCCTTTCATCACCCTCTTCCAGAAGGAGAATCTCAAGCGACTGTTTTACGGCTCGGACGGTATCGACTCCGCATACTTCCACGGCAAATACGTCACGTTCGGTCGTTACTGGTATCAGGTTTACCCCGACGACGCTGGCTTCAGCTTTGCTCACACGGATGCGCGTCCTGTTCTCTGCATCTACGAACAGCTCCTCGCGATGAAACAGGCCGCCGAAGTAGCCGGACTCTCCAAGGACGACATCGAAGGCATCTTCTGGCGAAATGCGCACTATGCGCTTGAGATTCCGTATGACGCGTGATGTTCTTCCAGTTGGGTCGCCGCATGCTTGTCCACCGGAGCTTCAGCATAGGAGGGCCGTGACCCTACACCCCCGGACTCCTTCTTCTCCTGGACACCACGGTTGAGTACGCGACCCTCCACGCGTCAATGGGACCCGAATCAGTATCATAAATTCTCGGATCACCGGCTCAGGCCGGCCCTTGAGCTCCTTGATCGTGTACCTATCGCGGCCCCTTCGGTGATTTATGACCTGGGCTGTGGAACGGGAAACATCACACGCATCATCTCTGATCGATGGCCGAAGGCCGATCTCACGGGTATCGACAACTCACTGGAGATGCTCGAAGAGGCTGGCGCAGGCGAAGGATCGATCGAGTGGGACCACGCCGACATCCATACCTGGACACCCGACGCATCCCCCGACCTCATCTATTCCAACGCCACCCTTCAATGGGTCGAAGCCCACGAAGATCTGTTCCCTCGTCTTGCAAGCCTCTTGAGTCCCGAAGGCGCCCTCGCCGTCCAGATGCCCCTCAGTTGGGGTATGCCTTCCCACGTCCTGATGCGCGACACCCTGGCCAACGAGGGCCCGCTCGGATCGGAAGAGCTTCGCGGAAAGGTCGGGCGCAAGTGGGTCGAGGATGCCGACGTCTATTACGACTTGCTGGTGGGTCGGACCTCCCATCTCGACATCTGGGAAACCGAATATGTACAGGTGCTTGAAGGCGAGGATCCTGTTCTCGAATGGGTCAAGGGGACCGGTCTCCGCCCTATCCTCGAAGGTCTGGCGGATCGGGAACGAGAAGCCTTTCTTGAGGACTATGGCCAGCGTCTGAGAGTGGCCTATCCCCGGCGACCCGACGGTCGGACCTTGTACCCGTTCCGCCGCCTGTTCATCGTCGCCACAGTTTGATTGCATCGGCAGAGGAGACACTCAATGCCAGTCGTCCTGATTGCTGCACGCCACAATCCTGAGCTTGAAGAGATCCTGAATGATGCCCCCAAAGAGGCGGAGCTGCGTTTCCTGCCTATGGAAGAGGCCATTCCCACGAACGAGGGAAGGATGGTCGGGCAGGCCGCCAAGCTGAGAGACCATCTCCCGGGCGTCGAGGTCGTCTTCGGCGCCGTGCGCGAAGCCGACTTTCCGTTCGCCGACTCGCTCAAGTGGATTCAGCAACCCTCGATCGGCGTGGAAGGACACATGTATCCCGCCCTCAAGGAGAGCGACGTCATCCTGACCAACTGCAAGGACCTGGGCAGCACGCAGCTTTCCGAGCAGGCTTTCGCGCTGCTCCTGGCGCTCACGCGGACGATTCGGGAACAGCACGATTTCATGAAAGAAAAGACCTGGAAGCGGATCGATTGCTTCGAACTGTCAGGAAGCACGGTAGGAATGGTAGGATTGGGCGGTGTGGGTCGAGCGATGGCCAAAAGAGCCCACGCCTTCGGTTGCAAGGTACTGGCCGTGGACATCGAGGACGTCGAGAAGCCCGACTACGTCGAACGGCTCGAGAAACCCGAATGGCTGGGTGAGATGGCCTCCCAGTGTGACGTCCTTTTCTCGTGCGTCCCCTCCACGCCCGAGAGTCACAAGATGATCGACGGTGACGTGTTCGGCCGAATGAAGCCCTCGAGTTATTTCATCAACGTCACCCGAGGGAAAGTCGTTGACGAAGAGGCCCTCATCGAGGCCCTGCAAGCGGGCAGGTTGGCCGGCGCCGGACTGGATGTCACCTATATCGAGCCCTGTCCCCCCGAAAGCCCGCTATGGGACATCCCGAACGTCATTCTCAGCTCTCACAGCGCCGGTGCCTCGCAGTACGTGCGTCCACGAGCGCTCAGTTTCTTCGTCGAGAACCTGCATCGGTACGTCAAAGGCGAACCGCTGGAGAAAGTGGTAGACAAACAGAAGGGCTACTAGGAACCGAATGCAAATTGCAGAGTGATGAGGTGCCTTCTGAACTCTGCATTCTGCACTCATCATTCTGAACTCGCTCTGAGGTTTTCATGCCAAAGGTCATTATCGCGTCCCGCAGCTCTGATCTCGAAGGGCTGCTCCACGACATTCCGGACGGGGTCGATCTTCACATCCAGCCCGATGGCGATCCCTACGGAGACGTGCTCGAAGAAGCCGAGGCGTTGTGGGGCGTCATCGAGGAAGACGACTTCGTTCGCGCGAAAGCACTGAAGTGGGTGCATCAGCCGGGCATCGGTGTCGAGCGGCATATGTATCCCGCTTTCCAGGACAGCGACGTCGTCCTCACCAACTGCAAGGGCCAGGCCGGAACGCAGATCTCCGAACACGCGTTCGCCCTCCTGTTCGCACTCACCCGCCGCGTCCTCGATCAGCACGATTTCATGAAACGCAAGCACTGGGAGCGGATCCCCTGCTACGAGATGGCCGGGAAAACAATGGGCATCGTTGCGCTCGGCAGCATCGGGACCGCGATGGCGTATCGCGCGCACGCCTTTGGAATGCGGGTATTGGCCGTGGATCCTGAGCCGATCGAAAAACCCGACTTCGTGGAGCGACTTGAGAAACCCGAATGGATCGGCGAAATGATGGCCCAGAGCGACGTCGTCGTCTCCTGCTGCCCGATCACGAAGGAAAGCCACAGAGTCATTTCAGCTGACGCGATCGGTCGGATGAAGCCCGACAGCTACTTCGTCAACATCAGTCGCGGAAAGGTCGTCGACGAGGAAGCGTTGATTCACGCCCTTCAGTCCGGACGCATCGCGGGCGCCGGTCTCGACGTCACCTACGAGGAACCTCTTCCCGAGGACAGCCCGCTCTGGGACGTGCCGAACGTCATTCTCACCTCTCACAGCGCCGGCGCCTCCGACCAGGGGCTGGAGCGCGGCGTCGAACTCTTCGTCGACAATCTCAATCGCTGGGTCAAAGGCGAAGAGATGCGCAACGTCGTGGATAAACAGAAGGGGTACTGACAGTGGGAAGTGAATTGTGCTCAAAGGTCTTCCGGAGTGTCGGTTGCTGCACTTTGCACTTTAAGGTTTTGCAATGAATACCCCTCCAGAAAAATTCGTCCGCGTCACGGAGGACAGCCTGCTGGCGTTCTCAACTGGCTGTTTCGAAGAGGCCGGCCTCGACAACACCCACGCGGCGCTCATCAGCAGGTATCTCGTCAACAGCGACCTGCGAGGGGTTCGAACCCACGGAACGCGCGCCGTAAACGGCTATTGCAAATCGTTCGAGGCAGGTAGCCTGAATACGCGGCCGAATGCTCGTATCATCCAGGAGACGGCGACCGCGTCGATTGTGGATGCCGACGGGACCCTTGGCTATCTCCCGATGACGATGGCCGCAGAACAGGCGATCGCGAAGGCGAAGGAAGTTGGACTGGGAATAGGACTCGCCCGGCATCACGGCCACATCGGCTCCGCCGGTCACTACGCCCGGATGTGCTCGGAAGCCGGATGTATCGGATTCTGCGTCCAGGGTCGGCAACAGGGGAAAGCCCCTCAGGACGGCCGGAGCCACCAGCTCGGGTACTTCGGGAACCCACCCATCTGTTTCGCCATTCCAGGCGGTGACGAACCCCCCATCGTCCTGGACGCCGCCACCTGCATCCTCGCCGACTACCAGCGCGGCCCCGAGTTCGATGCTCTGCTGGAAATGATTCCCGCCGCCTTCTTCAAGAGCATCGGATACACTGCGATCGCCTCGATCATCGGCGGGGGCCTCGCTGGAACCAGTCTTCCCTCATCGCACGAGATGAAGGAACAGTGGCCCGCCTCGGGTGCGGGAGGCACCGTCCTGGCCATTCACGTGGACAGTGTGATCCCAGAGGACGTTTTCCGCGCCGAGTCCGACCGGATGGTACGAGACGTTCGCGACACCTACGAACCGATGCCTGGAACAGACCGGGCCTTACTGCCCGGCAACATCGAACACGAACGAATGGCCCTCCACCGCGAAGAAGGCATCCCCTACGGCGAGATGGAACAGGAAAGTGCCCGCGAAGTCGGCGAGCGGCTCGGCGTAACCCTCCCCTGGGACTGAGATGCCCTTCAATTTTCGATTCTCAATACTCGATGCTCGATAAAAACATCTTCCTCTTCATCAGCGACCAGCAGCGCACCGACACGATGAAGTGTTACGGCAACGACTGGATTCGGTCGCCGCACCTGGATGCTCTCGCCGATCAGAGTTACGTCTTCGAGAATACCTACGTCACCCAGGCTGTCTGCACGGCCGCACGTGGGTCGCTGATGACAGGCCTCTACCCGCACTCACACGGATGTGTCGTCAACAACCTTCTTCTCGAGGACCACATTCGATCGATCGCGGAGATGCTGCCGGATACATATCGGAAGGCCCACTTCGGCAAATGGCACCTTGGGAACGACGCGTTCCGGCAGCACGGATTCGACGAGTGGATCAGCACAGAAGACGGTCGCCGACCGCGGTATACTCTGCCCGACCCCCCGTTCAGCGACTATCACCAGTGGCTCGTCGAACAAGGGTTCGAACCCGAAGGCCGCATATCGAACGGCGAGCCACAATTCTCGCCAGAGCAGCGAGCCACCTTACCCGACGAATGTCAGATGGGCGCTTTCGTCGCCAACCATTGCGATCGCTTCATTCGAAAAAACAGGGACCGACCGTGGCTGCTGGTGTTCAGTACCTTCGAACCCCACCCTCCTTATACCGGCCCCCACGACGGACTCTACGACCCAGACGAGATCCCGCTCGGCCCAACGTTCATGAAACACCCTGAAGGGCACGCCCTCTACAACCGGGTCCGCGCCGAACACTACCCTCAAGCTGTCGTCGATGGGGAAGATCTCAGCGAGTCGGCTGGATGGCGCAAGCTGCGTGCCCAGTACTTCGGAAACGTCAAAATCGTCGACGATGCGGTCGGCAAAATGATGAAGGCCCTCGAAGAGACCGGCCAGGCCGACCGCACGATTGTCGCCTTCACGAGCGACCACGGCGAGATGGCCGGCGACCACTCGATGTGGGAAAAGCGCGCCTTCTACGAAGAATCCTCCCGCGTCCCGTTTCTCCTGCGTGTCCCGTGGAAGAGCAAATCGCAAACACGCATCGGCGGCGTGTTCGGTCACACGGACCTCGTTCCCACCCTCCTCGACCTCGCGGACCAGCCGATCGCTCCTGAGTGCCAGGGCGAGAGCTTGGTCGACGCACTCGACGGGAGCCGGGATCTATCCGACCACCACGCCTTCATGGAATGGTATGGCATTGGAGACCGGAACCTGGGCAACCCCCGAATCAATATGATGAACAACAACCTCTGGCGATCGCTCGTCACGGGAGATCGCTGGAAACTGAACCTCTGTGCCGGCGACCAGTGCGAACTGTTCGACCTCAATACCGACCCGTTCGAGGAACGGAATCTCTTCGACGACCCTGTCCATCGGGATCGGATCCGTGAGATGACAGCCCGGATCCGCGTCTGGCAACACGAAACGGATGACGACGCACCGCTCCGTGCGGTCTGACCCACTCGAAAGGAAGCAGGATGATCAACGCAACAGATGGCATCGTAAAAATCCTGAAGCAGGAAGGCGTCGAGTGGGTCTCGACGTTCCCCGTCTGCAAGATCAACAACGCCCTCGGCCGTGAAGGCATCCCGATGATCATGATGCGCGACGACCGCTTCGCCATCGCCGTCGCCGACGCGTATACGCGCGTCACCGGCGGGGACCCGATCGGCGCCTGCACCGTTCAAGGGGGCCTGAACGCAGCCGGGTTGCAGGTCGCCTACGCCGGACTCGCGCAGGCCTATGAGGACAACGTCCCCGTCCTCTGCCTCACAGACGGACTCAACATCGGCGGAACCGAAAACTCCCACTTCGACGTCACCACCAGTCTCAAAACCGTCTGCAAGTGGTACGGTTACATCGACAAGCCAGAACGCGTTCCCGAATTCATGCGTCGCGCGTTCACGATGCTTCGCACCGGTCGCCCGGGTCCCGTCATCGTTGCTTTGCCCGAGTCGGGCGGGGAATACGACGAAACCGTCGACCCCTACGTGCCCGTCAAGGGATGGAAGTCAGCACCTGATCCCACGGACGTAACCGCCGCCGCCGAGCTGCTGAAGAACGCGAAAAATCCGCTCGTCTACGTCGGTGAAGGGGTCATCTATGCCGACGCCTGCGACGAGTTGAAGACCGTCGTCGAGCTCCTAAATGCGCCCGTCGTCAGTACCCTGAAAGCGAAGGGCGCATTTCCCGAGGACCACCCGCTTTTCCTAGGTGTGCGGGGAGACGCCGTCATCGACTACCTCACCAATGCCGATCTGATCCTGGCGGTTGGCTCGAGCCTTTCGCCCGGCCGCTTCAGTCATCGAATCCCGAATGCCACCGGCAAGACGATCATCAACGTGAACGTCAACGAGCTCGACGTAAACAAGATCTTTCCCACCGCCCAGGCCCTCATCGGCGACGCCCGGTTCTCACTTCAGGCTCTGGCCAACGAACTCGACGGGAACGGACGCGCCGCCGGAAACACCGCCGCTGAGGTCAAGGCTGCCCGTGATGAGGAGCTGAAACCGTATCGAGAGGCCATGGCGTCGACCGACACCCCCATCAATCCCTATCGGGTCTATGCAGGACTGATGGAGGTCCTCGATCCGCACAACTCTTTCGTCACCCACGAGTCCGGCAACACGCGCGATCAGCTCAGCACCGTCTACGACACGCTGATCCCGAGAGGATTTCTCGGCTGGGGCAACGTCTCTTCCCTCGGGTTCAGCATGGGCGCAGTCCTCGGGTCGAAGCTCGCCCATCCCGATCGTTACGCCATAGCCGTCACCGGAGAAGCCGGACTCGGCTACTTCATGGGCAACCTCGAAGTTCCCGTTCGCGAGAAGCTGCCGATCACCGTCGTCCACATCAGCAACGGCGGCTTCGCCGGCTACGGTCCCGGCTTCTGGGGCGAGGGCCACGATCCATATACCCACGTCGTGATGGGCGCCGACGAAGTGAACATGCCCAAAGCCATCGCGGAATTCGGCTACTACACCGAACGGATTGAGAACCCCGACGAAATCGAAGCCGCTCTCAAGCGTGCCCTCGAGGCAAACGACAAAGGCCAGTCGTCCTACCTCGAATTCGTCTGCAGCCAGTACCCCGTGTATGGAGGCTGGGCGCGGTAGGATGAGCGCCATTCAGAACCAACTACAGCGACGACCCTATTTCGATTGGAACCAACGGTATGCCCGGATGCCCTTCGGGGCGTAGGCGGAGGAGGGTGTATCGAGGGCCGCAGAAAAGGCGAAGCAATGCGATTCAAGGATCGTCTTATCGTCATCACCGGAGGCGCCAGCGGTATCGGCGAGGCGTGTGCACGTAAGTTCGCGGAGCAGGGTGGCCGCATCGTCATCACGGATATCCATCTCGACGCGGCACAGCGTGTAACCTCGGACCTGGACGGCCACGCTATCGAACTCGATGTCCGATCCGACGCATCCGTCGAAACGGCCGCTGAATCGATCGAAAACGACATCGGGCCCGTCAACACGCTCGTCACGAGCGCCGGCGTGCTCCAACCGCCTCATCCACCCCACGAACTCGAGGTCGAAGAATTCGACCGGGTGATGAACATTGACCAGCGCGGAACATTTCTCACCTGCCGCGCTTTCGGGACTCGAATGGCGAGACGTGGAGCCGGTGCCATCGTCAACATCGCTTCCGTCGCCGGCCTCCGATCCACCCCTCTCCATAGCTACACGCCAGCCAAGGCCGCGGTCATCTCGCTCACCGAATGCCTGGCCGCCGAATGGGGGCGCTCCGGAGTCCGCGTCAACGCTGTCTCTCCGGGACACACGCTCACCCGCGCGATGCAGGCTCAGGTCGACAGTGGCGAGCGCGATCTCGACGCGCTCGCATCGAACACCGCGCTGGGCAAGCTCGTCACGCCCGACGACATCGCCGACGCCGTCTGTTTTCTCGCCAGCGACGACGCAAAAGCCATCACAGGTGCGAGTCTCCCCATCGACGCCGGCTGGCTAGCCGCCACGTCCTGGCACAGCTACGGTGGAGTACGTGAGAAATACGACCGACAATGAGCACGCGAACACCACGTTCCCAACGTGTAAGAGGGCTCAGAGAGCCTCGGCACGGAGTGCGGTTTGGAGAAATTGTTGTTCCTGGCTCGTGGAGCAACCAGGAACAGCGCCTATCGACCGTCGAGAACCTCGACGCCCACAGGATGGCGGCCCAGGTAAAGGCGGCAACGAGCAACGCGATAGTTCCTCTTCCACACTCCGGGTCACCGACATTGCAGTCGCGAGGTGGGATCTTACTGCCGGCGTGGGCCACAAGCCCCCGCAGCGCCTGAGCGGAACTTTTCTGGTTCTCTTTTGGTCACAAAAGAGAACAAAGGGATAGAAGGATGAAGCGATTCTGTCATCTACTTTGGTGCGTGAGGAAACTCAATCTTCTATGACAACAGACCTCTTCGCCGACCGATGGCTCTCCTCCGATCCAACCTACATCACCTCCATGGATCGCTGCGAGCCTGCCTCCGCCCTCGTATCCGACGACGACACCCATCGCAAGTGGCGTGTGATGGACTACCGGGGGCCTCATCTTTCCGGCAAGGCTCTCATCGCAGGCGTCGAAACCGAGGCGCCCCCGATCAGCCTTCCCCTCGAGGCCCGTGGTTGGCACGCCATCTCGATCGGTGTATGGCGGTTGAAAGATTGGTATCTCGGAATGGACGGCGCCCCTCGCATCCTCGCAAAACTCACTGGCGAGGACACCTACCATAGCCTGCGTCTGCCCACCCGTCGCCCACCGACCGACCTCGTGGACGGCTGGCATATGTGGACCGGTGAAGAGGAACTCTCCGAGAGCTTCTGGCGCATCGCCGAACTCGACGGCCAGCATCTCGAACTCGCGCAGCCCAGCTGGATCGAGACCGCCCGCAACGGCGCCGAAGCCGTCAAATGCGCCATCTCCAACATCGCCTACGTCAAACTGGTCCCGCTGCAACAGGACGAAGTAGACCTCTTCGCACGCCCATCGACAGATGCGCTCTCGCTATATGCACACAACGACGTCATGCTCGGCCACGCGGACACACCCGAAGAGCTGCGTCGTGAGATCCTTCCCTTCGCGGACACCGACTTCACGAGAATCTACTGGGAAGGGGCGATGGGCGACCTGTCGTCTTACTTCAAAACCCGCAATCGAACAATCGATGCCCCAGGTCGCGATGTCTTCTACATCGGCCACGCACGCACGGAAGCCGAGGGCTGGCGGCGCTGGCGGAAGAGCGGACTCGATCCATTCCAGGTCGCCGCCGACACCACGCACGATCTGGGCATGGAATTCCACGTTACCCATCGACTGGGCGGATTCCGGCAATCTCCGGTCCACGACTACTGGGACCACGGGGACTCCCTCTACAAGCTTCATCCCGAATGGCGAGGGCAGGACCGGAACGGCGCCGAATCTGCGCGCCTCTCCTTCACCTATCCCGAAGTTCGCGAACACGTCATCGAAACCTATCGGGAAATGACCGCTTACGGCATCGACGGCGTCTGTCTGCTCTACAACCGTCGCCATCCACTCGTGGAGTATGAACCCCCTCTCGTGGAAGGATTCCGCGAGCAACACGGCAAGAACCCACTCGACCTGGAAGAGGATGACCCCACCTGGCTGCGCTATCGCGCCGGTGTCTTAACCGGGTTCATGCGAGAGCTACGAGATGCGATTAATCTGCCGATCACCGCAATCGTCATGAGCGGAGAGCAGGAAAACCTCTCGCAGGCCCTCGATCCTGCTGCGTGGATCGCCGCCGACCTCGTCGACACGCTCGTTCCCTATACCAACCACCCCGAGTGGAATCACTCTGCTTTCGCTTGGCAGAACCCGGACGCGCTCCAACCCTACGCAGATCTCACGAAAGGGTCATCCTGCGAGCTGGCGCCCTGCTTCCAAACGGCAGAGCTGAAGGCCGAGGACTATCGCAACATCGCGGCCGGCCTTGCTGACGTAGGTGCCGACTCATTTTTCTTCTGGTGGGGAGACACCGGAGCGATGGCGAACTACGGGTCACAGTGGAGTGCGGGGCGCCGACTGGGTCACCTCGAGGAAATAAGGGCGTGGAAAGCAACGGGATCGCCTTCGCTCGACGACCCAGTCTACCCGCTCGAAGTGCTGAATGGCTGGCAAACCAAATATGTAACCCCGGCTTGATTACTCACACGCATGAGATAGAGCCATGCGGGTCACTTCGAGCGGAGCATGTCCTGAGCGGCGTCGAAGGATCGAGAAGTCCCTCGTTAGTCGACACAAAGGGCGTGATAGCATCAACGTGAGGTCGTCTCTTGAAAATCACCGACATCCGAATTACCCCGCTTAAGGTTCCTCCCGAGAAGCCGAAGCACGTCAACCATTCCGTCAACCCGAA
Source organism: Latescibacteria bacterium UBA6620 (assembly GCA_002433075.1). GTDB lineage: Bacteria > Latescibacterota > UBA2968 > UBA2968 > UBA2968 > UBA6620. The sequence continues at coordinate 282,037 of DJHM01000044.1, read as the reverse complement.
CCATCGGTTCGCCGACCTTCGATATGACGGGAAGGGAAAGCCCCGCCCCGACGGTCCCAACGTCCTCGTGGTTCACGTCGACACCGACGAAGGCGTCTCCGGGTTCTCCTACGGCGCCCATTCCATTCCGGGCGCCTATCCCATCATCGAAAAGGTTCTGAAGCCCGTCATCCTGGGTGAAGACCCGATGCGGACGGACTGGCTGTGGGAAAGGATGTTCAGCGTCTGCATCGGACAATCGGGCCCCGGTGTGACCAGCAAAGCCATCAGCTTTATCGACACCGCACTATGGGATCTGAAAGGCAAGGTGCTGGGTCAGCCCGTTTACAACCTGCTCGGCGGCAAGACGAAGGACAAGATTCGCGTCTACGCCAGCCACCTCTACGCCTACGCGACTGAAAAGGGCGATCCCGACCTCGGCGTTCTCAAGGCAGAGGGGGCGATGTACGTGGAGCAGGGCTTTACCGCCGTCAAGCAGCGCTTTGGCTTCGGCCCGTGGGATGGTATCGAGGGCTTGAAAAAGAATCACTCGCTCGTGAAGGCACTCCGGGAAGCGATCGGCGACGACATCGAGCAGATGGTCGATGGAACCCGCTCGTTCGACGCCGACTACGCCATTAAGTTGGCTGGGATGGTTGAAGACTATAACCTCAATTGGTTCGAAGAGCCCGTTCAGCCGGACGACTGGGAGGGCTACGTCAAAGTTCGCGAAGCCGCTTCGATGCCCATCTCTGGAGGTGAGAACGAGCACAGCAAAGGCTCGTTCGCCAAATGGCTGAAGATGGGATGTGCCGACATCTGGCAACCCGACGTCGATCGCTGCGCCGGTGTGACGGAAGTCATGAAAATCGTCCACATGGCCGAAGCCAACCGCATCCCCATCATCCCTCACGGCGGATGGGTCACGAACTTTCACATCGTCATGTCCAACATGACCTGTCCGATGGCTGAATACTTCCCGTACATGTCCAGAAACATCTCGGACAACCTGTTCATCGACCATCCCGTCGCCGTGAATGGCTACATCGAACTCAGCGACCGTCCCGGGTTCGGTCTGACACTGAATGAGGAAACCCTCAAGCGATTCAGGTGGGAGGGGTAGAGCCACTCGTGGCCAAGTCTGGGCAACGACTCCGGGCCCACCCGAAGACTCTGAACCTGATTGACTCTGCGTGCTCCGCGCTCTCCGCAGTGAAAGGCTTTTGTTCTCATGAAAGTACTCATGCGACAAGGCAACCTCTCCCCCGAATTCCTCAGCTTCCTCGTCCAGATCGGATGCGACGGCATCGACATCCATAACGCCGAAAGCGTTCCCGGTCTGGCCGAGCAGGGGTATCCCCATCTGGAAGAGTTCCGCATCCTCAAGCGACGCGTCAACGACGCCGGCCTCGAGATTTACCGGGTGGCGCCGGCAGAGCCTCAGCAGTTTCTACGGGGGGAACCGGGCGGCGAAGAGCAACTCGACCAGCTGGTCAAGACGATCGAAATCCTTGGCCAACTCGATATCCCGTTCATGTCGGTGCCCGTTCACATGGCTCAGACGCCGGGAAACCGTCATTTCAACCCGGCGTTCCGCGGCGGGTACCAAAAGGTATTCCGTGGCGGCTACACGATGGGGGGCTTCAACCGCGAGCGAATGGAGAAGAGCATCGCCGAGCAGCCGTTGGAGCCGTTCTCCGTCGAAGACCATTGGAATCGCTCGGTCCAGATGTACGAACGGCTGGTTCCGGTCGCAGAAAATCACAACGTCAAGCTCATCATCCACCCCTCGGATCCCCCCATCGACGACGCAGAGTTTTCGCCGAAGCGCTGGTTCGACATTCTCGAAGCCGTACCGAGCGATCACAGCGGCCTCCTCTACTGCATCGGAACACGCGTCGAGGCGGTCGGGGACGGCATTCTGGACGACATCCGTGAGTGGGGCAGAAAGGGAAAGATCTTTCACACCCATTTCAGAAACGTACAGGGCAGCGTCCCCGCTGGCGACTACGCAGAGTGTGCGCTCGACGACGGCGACATCAACATGTTCACCGTCCTCCAGACGCTCCAGGAAGTCGGGTTCGACGGCGGCCTCCAAATGGACCACGTGCCCCACTACACAGATGACCAGGAGATGAGGGCATCCATCGCCTACGCGGTGGCCTACACGAAGGGCATGTTGAAGGCGCTGGACGCCTGAGTATGCCCCCGTGCAGAGCACGGGGCGAGCAGAAATCAGCCACAACTGGGCCCGGTCCTACCCCATCCCATAGCACCGGGCCCGGCTATTGACTTTGCGAATGCTTGTCCCCGTGCTCTGCACGGGGACACCGAAACCCATCCGTGTTTTGAAGGTTTTTCAATTGTGTCTACCCCAATCCACATCGGCTCCCGCCGCGAACTCCTGGTCGACGACTTCCTCATCGAGTCCCTCGACGGCGCCACGTTCCGACTTCACCATCCCACCGAGCAGACCGACGCCTTCACCTGCGACGCACCGTGGGAGGGGGACTGGTCCGGCAGCGCGACCTTCATCCAAGACGGCGATAGATACCTGATGTACTACCGGGGTTCGACTTGGCCCGGGGTCCGGCAACCCTATCAGTTCTATCAGTGCTACGCTGAAAGTGATGACGGCATCAACTGGACGCGCCCCGAGCTCGGGATCATCGAGTTCGAGGGGTCGAAGGCCAACAACATCGTGGTGAAGAAGAACGGCGCGTTCGAGCCGTTCCTGGACACGAATCCCGACTGTCACCCGGACCAGCGTTTCAAGGCGCTCACGGCGAACGGCGTGCTCCACGCCTGGTCGTCTCCAGATGGCATCCGCTGGGTGCCCATGCGCGACGAACCTGTCATCACACACGGAAAGTTCGACTCTCAGAATGTCGCTTTCTGGGACGCGACCCGTGGTCAATACGTTGCCTATTATCGCGCGATGCGTGGACCCAACGACGAGATGACAGAGGAAGGACCTCAGCTCGGGATCGACCCGAACGGCCCTGCCCGGGACGTGATGACGTGCACCTCAACCGATTTCCTGAACTGGACCGAACCGCAATGGCTCGAGTACCCGGGCGCTCCGCGTGAGCAGATTTATCTCAATCAGATCCGCGCCTATCATCGCGCACCGCATATCTTTGTCGGTTTCCCGGGCCGTTTCGTCGCAGGTCGAGAAATCGAAAAAGGCCTCCCGACGACCGAACACCCGGCGTATGAAACGGCCAACGTGACGGAAACGCTCTTCATGTCCAGCCGGGATGGCCTTCATTTCAAACGGTGGGGTGAGGCTTTCATCAGGCCCGGTCCCCGCTGGGAGCGGTGGATCTACGCTGCTACCTTTCCTGAATACGGGTTGCTCGTCACAAAGTCGGCCATCGAGGGCGCGCCCGATGAGCTCTCCCTCTACGTGCACGACGGCGGATCGTGGGCCCAGCGGGGAACGGCCACTCGATGGCGGCGATATACCCTTCGCATGGATGGCTTCGTGTCCGTCAACGCCCCACTGAATGGGGGCACCTTAATCACGAAGCCCTTCATATTCCATGGCCGCGCGCTGACGATGAACTACGCCACGTCCGCCGCCGGCAGCATCCAAGTCGAACTTCAGGATCCCGAGGGCCAACCCCTCCCCGGCTTCGAATTGACCAATTACATCTTCGGCGACCAGATCGACGGCCCGATTACCTGGGAAGGAGCCAATCTTCGCGAACTGTCCGGGAGGCCCGTTCGGCTACGCGTCGTGCTGAAGGACGCAGACCTGTTCTCACTCCAGTTCACTGAGTGAGAGACGTTTAGGTTTACCGCCCTGAAGAGCCTGTCCCGGCAAGGTCTCTGAGCCGGGAGGCGGTATCCGACAGCCCAAGGCAAAGCCCTGGGATTCAAGACAGACACGAATCACGCCGAGGATCTGGGGATCGATTATGTAATCGAGTCCCCGGCGTCCCGTAACGAAAAATGGAGAGACAACCATGGATCTGGGATTGGATGGGAAGACTGCCCTCGTAACGGGCGCCAACCGTGGTATCGGAATGGCGATCGCGAAAGAACTCGCAAGAGAGGGATGCGCCGTCGCGATGTGCTCGCGGGATACGCAGAGCATCGCCGACGCCGCACAGGAAGTTGAAGAACAGACGAGTACGAAGGCCGTCGGCATCGCCGCCGACGTCCTGAACCCCGACGACGCGTCGCGACTCGTCGAAGAAGCCGCTGATCAGCTTGGCGGTATCGACATCCTCATCAACAATGTCGGCGCCAACATTGGCGAGCGAGAGCTGATGAACTCCTCTGACGAAGACTGGGAGCAAACATTTCACTACAACGTCTTCCAAGGGGTCCGGCTCACCCGACTCGTCGTCCCCCACATGCAAAAACGCGGGGGTGGAAGCATCGTCTTCCTGTCATCGATCTCCGGCTGGATTCCCCAACTTGCGGGCTCGAGCCAGTACGGCGCCTCAAAGGCAGCCCAGATCTTCATGGCCGAACCGCTCGCTCTCGAGCTGGTCCATGACCACATCAGGGTCAACGTCGTCTCCCCCGGATCGATCATTTTCCACAACGGCGGCTGGGATCTCCGCCGACAGGAAGAACCCAAAGAATTCGCAGCCTACGAAAAGAACGGTTTCCCCGAAGGGCGCCTCGGGACGCCGGAGGAAGTCGCCAACGTCGCTGTCTTCCTCACCTCCGAGCGCTCCGGATGGGTCAACGGCGAGAACATCCGCGTCGACGGTCTCGAACAACCGGTGCCCTACGCTAGGCCGTGGTAGCGCGGGGCTATTCACTTTTCATTTTTCATTTTGCAATGAAATATCCTCCAAAACTTCCTCAACGAACCTACGCCACGACGCTCGACGAGCAGCGCGAGCAGCTCGCGTCCGACGAAATGCTCGAGCGATTCGCCGCCGCGCGAAAGGCCGTTTCGACCGATCCTTGCCGCCCGACCTACCACTACGTCAACCCGCAGGGCAAGCTGAACGACCCGAACGGGTTCTGCATCTGGCAGGGGCGGTATCATCTCTTCTACCAGGCCTATCCCCCGGAAGATTTCAGACAGCACTGGGGCCACGCCGTCAGCGACGACCTTGTGTATTGGGAGGATCTCCCACTCGCCATCTATCCCGGCATCGAAGAGAAATGCTTCAGCGGAAGCGCGCTCGTGGAAGAGAATCGCGTCATTGCGTTCTACGCAGGCACGGAAGCGGGTACGATGGTCGCCTATTCATCCGACCCGCTCCTTCTCAATTGGGAAAAGCATCCTGCGTGCCCGGTCCTTCCCTGGCAGGATGGAGCGAAACACGGCTCGCGCGAGCGCCCCGGGGATCCGTGTCTGTGGAAGGAGCCGGATGGCTACTACGCGCTGACCGGAGGATACATCGATGGCGAGATCTTCGAGGACAGTAAATTGGCCGAGTACCTCTTCCACTCCAAAGACCTGGAAAAATGGACCTACGAAGGTCTCTTCATCGAAGACGACCGGTTTACGGCCCCTGGCGAGGACGGTGCCGTTCCCTATTTCTGGCCGATCGGAGACACCCACATCTTGCTTTTCTCCAGCCACCAGAGAGGATCGCAGTACTTCCTCGGTGACTATGACAGAGAACGCCATCGATTCAAACCCACCACCCACGGCAAGTTCAATTTCCATCAGCTCCGACGCGGCGGTGTTCACGCCCCGACGGCGACACCAGATGGCGATGGAGGCGTCCTCGTCATTCACAACATCAACTGGGGAACCCCGGCGGAGGTGGGAGAGTGGGACCACATCATGTCCCTGCCGCGCCGGCTCTCCCTCGCCGAGGATCGCACGCTCCGCATCGAGCCCGTCGACACCCTGACGAAACTCAGAGGCGATCATCAGCAGATCAGTGAGACACCGCTCCCTGCCAACGAACCAATCGTCCTGAACAGCATCGACGGCCGTGAGCTGGAACTCCTGGTCCGAATCGACCCACAGGACGCGCGCGAGGTCAGCATCGAAGTCTGTCGTTCTCTAAACGCCGAGGAAACAACCGTCATCCGATTCCTCCAGGAGGGTCACTATCAGCACGGCACGTTCGAGGAACCCTACTACGATCACGCCCTCGTCCTCGACGCCGGCCGATCTTCCACCCGACCCGACGTCCTCGCCCGTCCCCCCGAAATCGCCCCCTTCAGACTTCCCGAGGGTGAAGACGTCGAACTCCGTATCTTCATCGACCGAAGCGTCGTCGAAGTCTTCGCGAACGGGACCCAGGCCCTCGGCCTTCGCATCTACCCCGAACGCGACGACAGCACCGGCGTCGCCATTCGTGCGCAGGGCCGCGACGCCCTGCTCAAATCGCTGGATGCCTGGCAAATGAAAAGCATCTGGTGAGAGGGGCCCCCGTGCAGAGCACGGGGGCAAGCATCATTGAATCATTACACGGCCCGGTATTCACAGCCCCCGAACACCGGGTTCCCCGACTCGCGACCCAAACACTCGTCCCTGTGCTCTGTACGGGGACGTAGAGGGAATCACATTATGTCCAATCTCAAAGTCGCCATCATCGGTGCGGGCGGTCATGCCCAGGGTCACTTCGCGATGATCAAGAACGAGCCCGAAATGGACCTCGTCGCGGTCGCCGACATTGACGAAAGCCGTCTCGCCCACACAAGCGACGAGCACGGCGTCACGGCCCTGTTTACCGATTATCGCGAGATGCTCGAGAAAACCGCCCTCGACGTCGTCTACGTGGAGACGTTTCCCGGGCCACTCACCGACATCGTCGTCGACTGTCTCGAGGCCGGTCTTCACACTTCCGTCGAGAAGCCGCCGGGTGTCACCTCCGACGACACGCGACGGATGCTCGAGGCTGAACGAAAGTCGTCGGCCAAAGCCATCGTCTCTCTCAACCGTCGCTACTTCCCGACCGTCCTCGCGATCAAAAATCTCCTGAACGAACACGGGGGCCCCGTCCACGTCGCCGCGACCTACAACAAGCCACAGGCCAGCGAACGGATCCGCGAAGTCGGTCATTTCATCTCACTCGACGCCATCCACCACGTCGATCTTCTCCGCTGGCTTGCCGGCGACGTCGCCGAGGTCTACGCGGAAGCCTGGTCTGCACCCACCCATCCGTCAGAAATGCGTCATAACGCGGTCCTGAAGTTCACGAGTGGATGTGGCGGCGTCATGATGAGTCACTACGCGGTCGGCTATCGCATCCAGCGCTTCGAGGCCCACGCTGAGGACTTCAGCGCCTATGTCGACATGACACGCGGGCAGAACGCGGAGATCTATATCGAGGGAGAGCCGTTTCCACAGGACGGACTCGACCTGGACGCCGTCGGCGGTCCTGATTTCAACGAAACCCGTCACTTCGTCGAGTGCATACGGAACGATACCACGCCGTGGAGCACGCTCGAAGACGCCGTCAAGACGATGCGGCTTTGCGAAGCCATCGAGACCGGGCATAAAGGACCCCTGCCCGCGTAGAACGATGTCGGTCGGGCGCATCTTCAAGGGCGAGCAGCGGCGGATGATCGACCCGACCAGCGGTCGGGAAGTCCTTCAACTGACCAATTACCTCGGTCACTCTTACCAGTTCTACTTCAGCGACCCCTGTTGGCTGACCGACGCATGTTCGCTCATCTTCAGATCGCAACGGGAGAACGCTGACGATTACTACCGTTGTGACCTCGACACCGGTCTGATTACCCAGCTGACCGATAGCTCACAGCCTGGTGGAACGCGGGGCTGTCTATCGCCGATACGGAATTGCCTTTACTTCTCGCTTGGCAATACGCTTCGCGAGATCGACCTCGCCACACTCGAGGACAGACCGATCTGCGAGGCACCGGGAACGGTCGAGCTGGGTCGACCGGCTGCATCGGCCGACGGAAGCCATCTGTTCACGCTTTACGTCGAGCCGAGGGGATCCGAGGGCTTCCGGCAAGCGGCCAGGGACGGAGGTTCACGCGACCTGTTCGAAAATCCACCGCTGACCCAGATTGTTCGGGTGAACGTGGAGACAGGTCGACAAGAGGTTCTTTTCGAGGATCGGAACTACCTCTCCCACCTCAACCCGTCCCCCACCCGACCGGAACTGGCTACGTTCTGCCACGAGGGTCCGTGGGAACGGGTGGACCAACGAATCTGGGGCCTGGATGGAAACACGAACAAAGTCTGGCCTATCCGTGTTCAGAGCGACGACCATTCTGTCGTCGCCGAACACTGGCTCGAGGACGGGGAGCGCATCGGGTTTCGGAGCCACCGACGTGGGACGTCGGGGACGCGATTCGGCCACATCCGTTACGACAACGAGGTCCACGTCGAATGCGACCTCACAGCCTACAGCCGTCACTTTCATACGTTGGACGGATCGCTCGTCGTTGGCGACGGCTCACCGGTGTATCCTCTTCCCGACATCGTAAACCGATGCCAGACTTGGCCCTACATCCTGCTCTATTCGTGGACAGGCGAGGCCTATGGGGATGCGAGAATCCTGGCCACCCACGGCAGCACCTTCAACGTCAACGAAGCACATTGTCATCCCCACATCACGCCAGACGGTCGACACGTGCTCTACACGTCGGACACGACTGGTTACAGCAACCTCTATCTCGTGGAAATCGGCGATCCGCTGGAACTACTCGAACTTAACCTGGACCACACGTAGATAAGGACGGAGCGATGGAAACCTACAAAGCCGCACTGATCGGATGCAGCCGAATGGGCGCCTTCATCGACAACGAAGTACCCGAGGAACGAGGCGCCTACTCGCATGCTGCCGGGTACGAGGCCTGTGACCGCACACGAATGATCGCCTGTTCGGATCTCCGCACGGACGTGATGGAACAGGTCGGACTTCGCTACGACGTGCCGAAGGACAAACAATACACAGATTACAAGGAGATGATCGCGTCCGAGAAACCCGCCATCGTCAGCGTGGCCACCCAGCCCGAGCATCGCGCCGACATCGTGATTCACGCCGCCGAGAACGGCGCGAAGGCCATCTACGCCGAGAAAGCGTTTGCGGCGTCGATGGAAGAAGCCGACGCGATGGTCGATGCCGTCGAACGCAACGGGGTGCATCTTAATCTTGGGACGAACCGACGCTGGGACCCCGGCTTCGACACGATGAAAGACGTCATCGACAGCGGTAGGCTCGGCGGGTTGAAAACCCTCATCCTGCATTCGACGAGCTCGCTCTTCAACGGAGCCAGTCACGGCTTCGACCTTCTCCTGCGCCTGAATAGTGATCGCCCCGTCGCCTGGGTCCAGGGCCATCTCCCGGATGGCGACGACCTCATCGACGGCGAGCGCCTCACTGAGGATCCGGTCGGCCACGGTATGATCCAGTTCGAGGACGGGGTGACCGCCTACGCGCTCAACTCTGGCCGTGGAATGGAAATCGAAGCGGTTTGCGAAAACGGCGCCGTCACCGGACTCGGAAATGGCGACGAGTGGCAGATCCGTGAACCGGGCGCCAAAGACCATCGCGACCGGGACATTCTCGTTCAAGGAGAGTTTCCCGACTACGAATACAGACCCTCCACCCTTTGCCTGATCGAAGACCTCGTTCACTCCATCGACACCGGTCAGCCCCCGAGGTGCGGCGTCAGACTCGCGCGTAGAAACAACGAACTTATCTTCGCCTTCATCGAGTCCCACATTCGGGGCGGCGCGAGGGTGGAGCTACCGCTCGAGCCGAGGAAGCTTCGATTGAACAGGGACCGGGAGCCGAGGCAACCGAGGTATCAGAGATAGAGCGGGAGTGGCACTTCATCGCGCAAAGAAGGCGGCTGATTGGAATTCCCTCATTCAGCCGCCTTCGCCTTTTCTGCCGGCTGCCCACCGCCGACCACCCTGATTGGATCCGCAGCCCCGGGGGCCTGTACCATCTACTGTCTACCGTCCGTTGCGTCAGTCGCAAAGGCGGGTCCCCCCTTCTCCCCGACTCCCCCTCACCCGTCTCTGCCTCACCTGAGTCCTTCCGGCGCAAGTTCTCCGATTGAACTCGAGAGCTCGTCCGCCTCGACTCGCTTCGACCCGCTCTTCGGCTCCGGAACCGGCGTATCGTACTCGTAGCTCGGGTCCTCCTTCTGTCGTCGCCATGCCTCCCGCATCTCCCTCCACGCACCGATCGTCGTACGCGGTTCGGGCATATCGTGGGCGATCTCCTTCGCCAGTTTCCTCAGGTTGTAACAGGGCACGCCCGCATACATATGGTGCTCGATGTGCCAGTTCATCCGCCAGTAGAGAAACTCGGTCACCGGGTTGACCGTGATTGACCGTGTGTTCTTGCGGAAGTCCGGCGCCGATTCACGCAAGCCGCAGTGTTGTGTGTAGCCTACCGAGAAAGCCCACCACTGGCCGATGAACCCGAACACCGACACGAGCAGCGGGACCACCCAGTAGCCTGACCAGATCGACGCTACAGCCACGGTCCCGTGAAACACGAGAAGCAGCCGCGACCACCACATCGAGCGACGGGCTTCCTCCGGTTGATCTTCGTGGAGCGCCTGCAACCACTCCCGGCTCGGGATTTTCGTCGACCCGACCACCCCGAGGGACGACTTCAGCGTCACCCACACGGTCGATAGGAGGCCGCCCTTCCCAAAGGGCCGTCCAGGAGGTCCAAAGAGGTTGATCGTCAGCAGCTGAATGACCGCCCGAAACGGCAACGCCGCACTCAGCGGCATCAGATTCTCCCGGTCGCCCTCGGAATATTGCGTGTATCGATGGTGATACGTGTGGCTGCTCGCATAGTCGAACGAGTCCCACCACGTGAGCAGGCTGATCAAATACAGAAACACCTTGTTCAGCCACTTCGTGCGGAACACCGTTCCGTGCCCCAGTTCGTGGGGCACGATCCCGACCAGAAAACTCCCCACCATCCCGTGCACCCAAAGCGCCCCCGCGAACGCTATCCAGTTCTGGTCCGACCAACACCAAAACGTCAGCAAGCCCGTCGCGGAGAAGATGGTCAAATGACCGACCGTCTGGAGAAACCCCTGCAGGTTGCTGCGACGAGACAGCTCACGCAACCGAGTGTGATCGATCGGACACCGATACCATTCCACGCGAAGATTTTCTCTCACCTCCTCGAGCGGCGGAAACTCTGTGCTCATATCATTCTCCTCCTGACTCCACAGTCCTATCGATACCCCGAATTCCCCCCAACGTGCTCTGCGGTAAGTGCTTTCCCTTCAGAAACAACGCCACAAGGTCGCGAGGTCATCCTTCGACGGAGCAATCAACGTCGACAACGCCACAGATGCGCGTTGCCGGGCGTTCCCTTGCATCCGACCATAAGGTTCTCCTCGAAGACCGTCATTGAATAGCCATAGGCATCGGCAGCCCGTGCCATAGCATCCGTATGCGAAACCGAAGGATACCCCAGGCAGGTCCAGCGTTCATCGGCATCCGAAAGGCACCAGATGCCGACGTTTCCTGCGGGCTCCGCTCCACCCCCTGAAATCACCAGATGACCATCCCAGAACGTCGACGCATTGAAGCTGCTCTGGTGAGGAAGAATCGAATCCGCCGGACACGAAACCGGCAGTGAAAGGTTGTACCACGTTTCATCTTTCGGGTCCCACACCCACACGTTCCCGAATCGATCCGGGGAGGTCGCCGCATCCTAACAATTATAGCCGATGATCAGTTTCCCCTGATAGGGAACGAGGCTTGTCACGATGTGGGTATCGTCAAGTTTCCAGCTATTTCCGACACCTTCACCCCCGATCTGTACCCATCCCCCGGAATTGTGTCGCCACACCTCACCGATCCAGCGCAAACCTCTCACCCCGTGTCGAACGATGGCCGCATACAGGTCGTCCCCCAGTGAGCAGAGCGCGTAGACCCACGTGACACAATGATCCTCATTCCAGCTTCCCGATCGGCCTCGTCCAGCCGTACAGGACCATTTTCCGTCCTTCAGGCAGTAAATCTCACCGTTTCCCAGGCTTGGATCGTAGCCATCGAGCGTCGTCTGACCAAGATCGTCGGCATCCCCGGGCAGACCGTAGTTCGTGAAGTGGCCCTGCATACCCACCATCGTGCCACGCCATCGAATAAACGTTGTCCTGATCCTCGGCCAGCCAGTCGCCATCCCTGCCGAGTCCTCCAACCTGCTCCCAGCCCTCGCCGTCGAATCGCCAGAGCTGTGCGCCGACCTTGACGCCTGCGTAGAGAAACCGATCCTCTTCATCCACGAGGAGGCAATTGACCCATTTCAGGCCTGGTCGCAGGCCCACTCCGCCGGGCATGCTGACATCCCAATCCCGCCAGGATCCCCGAAGACCACCACCGCCGACCTGATCCCACGAATCTCCGGATAGCCGCCACACCTCGGCCTGGGCGGCCCCGATCCCGACGTAGAGATCACCCTTGAAGCTCGCAAGGGACCGTGTCCGCTCCTGTCCCTGAATTGGACCCCAGCTCCCATTCCGGCCATCGCCGGCTGCGAGCTCCCAGTCCACAGTCGCGTACGAGGGCGTCGGACCCTCGGGCATATCGAACAGCCGCGCCACGTCGGATGAGGTTTTCGATGGCATCACGGGTTAGATTGACCCTCCCTCCCGGACCACGCAAGGGAGAAACGACGTGCTCGACAACCTCCTTGATACGGAGACCACGTGACGACCTCCATCGCAACACCCGTAGAGCCTGATGTCGTACAACTGATGTGCGACGATGCCCTTCTGGCCTATACGGACAACGTGTGGCGTTCGCTCCACCATCCTGCCAAACACCAAGCCAATCCCCTTCTCGAGCCGGATCGGCCGTGGGAGGGCTATCTCGTCCTGCAACCTGGAACCGTCATCTACGATCAAGCCAGATCGTGCTTCAGAATGTGGTACAACAGCCAGCCCACCGAGGATAGACCGGTCGGCCATACGCTTTGCTACGCCACTTCAGTCGATGGAATCCGTTGGGAAAAGCCTGAGCTCGGCCTGACGGATTTCGAAGGATCGAAGGAGAACAACATCCTGTTCGAAGGTCCAGTATGGACGCACTGTGTCCTCGAGGATGAACACGAGCCGGACCCACAGAAGCGATACAAACTGCTCTACTGGGGATGGCCGGGTCAGGCAGAAGCGAAAGGCATCTATGCGGCCTTCTCGCCCGACGGCATTCACTGGGATTGTTTCGACGGGAATCCCATCGTCCCCACGTGGGTGACAGGGGACACCTTCAGCGTGATGCGTGACCCGTCATCCGAACAGTACTGGTTGTATCACAAGACCCCGAAGCAACCGATTCGGACCGTCTCCCGGATGGTCAGCGACGATTTCATCCACTGGTCCGACAGCCGGCGCGTCCTGGCGCCGGATCGTTACGATCCACCCGATACGCAGTTCTACGGACTCTCCGCATATCCGTCCGGCGGCCAGGTTCTCGGTCTGCTGTGGGTCTACCACACCTATGCGCAGACGATGGATGTCCAGCTCGTCTCGAGCCGAGACGGTCTTCACTGGGACCGTACGGCGGATCGAAAATTACTCGTTCACCTCGAGCCTACAAACAATTATCCCGGTCAGGCCTTCGACAGCGAGATGATCTATCCCACGTCCGCACCCGTCATACACGATGGCAGACAGTGGATCTACTATTCGGGCTTCACGGTACCCCACAATGCCTACGCACACGACCACGACGGCCGCATCGGCCTCGCCACAGGTCGACAGGATGGGTTCTGCTCGTGGGATGCAACGAGCCAGGGCGTGATCGTCACGAAGCCGTTCACGTGGAAGGGGACGGGACTCCGCATGAACGCGGACAGCCTCCCTCGTGTATCGGCTCACGACGTCGACCAACCGGAACCCGTAGGCGTCCGGGTTCAGATCGAAAACGAATCGGGAGATCCGTATCCGGGTTTGACCCTCGACGCATCTACGACGATTTCGGGGGATGCGTTGGCAGCCGATGTCAGCTGGAGCGGAAGAAGTAGCCTCAAGGACCTGGATGGCAAGACGGTCAGGCTCAGGTTCGTTCTGAATTACGCACGTCTGTTTTCCTGGAGGATGATCGATGAACAGCGCAACAGCTGAATTCGAGAACGCCGACATCGGTGAAGGTTCTGTGGTCGAACCCGGCGTGACGGTCGGATTTCGTTACCATCCTGACTGCGGTCGAGCCACCATCGGCGCCCGCTCGATCCTCCGTTCCGGCACGATCATCTACGGCGACGTCCACCTCGGCGACTACTTCCAGTCGGGCCACCACACCGTCATCCGCGGGATGGTCCGGGGCGGCGACTACTGTACGCTGTGTAACCACTCCTGCATCGAGGGGGTGACCCGAATGGGTAAAGGTGTCCGCATTATGTCGCACGTTTACATCCCGACCCGCACCTGGATCGGGGACAACGTGTTTGTCGGGCCCGGAGTCACGTTCCTCAACGACCGCTATCCCTGCCGACGAGATCCGATGCCGACTCCCCGGTCGGCAACCCTCGAGGACGACGTGACTGTCGGCGGAGGATGCACCATCCTTCCCGGCGTCACCATCGGCGAACGCAGCTTCATCGCCGCCGGCGCCGTCGTCAATCGGGACGTGCCGCCGCGCAGTCTCGTCAAGGGCGTCCCCGGCCACATCGAACCTCTTCCGAAAGACCTCGACCGGGAAAACCATCGTGGCCTCACCATCCAGCCTTACGACCTCTGGCATCCCGCTCAACCTCACCCCGGCCCTAGCATCTGGCCCTCCGACTGGCCGGAACCGTGGTAGAAGGAGGTTGCCACTCTGATTTCTAAACAGAGTGTTGGAATCACTCCACCAGAAACTCTGCCAGCCTGTCTGTCTCCAGGGTCCGCGTTATCCGAAACGACCCGGCCGACCCGTTCGGATGACCGGTATAGATGAAGATGTGCTGGACACCTTTTTCTGCATCCATAACCGCGCCCGCAGGATGGAAACCGTCCGCCGTCTTGTAGAAATCCTCTCCCTCGGCGGCCAGGCGCCTGGAGAACAGGACACCCTCATACCGCCACTCCGACGGGTCGATGCTCCACAGGTCAACAAGCAGTCTCTCTCGAAAGGATCGCACGACCTCGAAACGACCGGTCACCGGATTGTAGTCGATGTCGACCGTATCCAGGCCCCGCGTGTGTCGAAGGTTGGCCATTCTTCGCACGTCGACTGGCTTCCCATCTGACAACCGCACTTGCTGGTAGGATGTTCTCGCCCGCTCATCACGTCCCAGAATGAAAACATCCCCTTCGTGGACAACAGCAGTCGGTTCATGCTGCACCGCCGAGAACGGGAGTTGGTTTACGGTCTTGTCCCGCGTGACACCGTCGTTCTTCGAACTGAGAACGACAAGATTATGGTGAAAGAGATCGCTGGGTCCATCGACCGGATTGGGAAACCGCTTCTCTCGTCCGTATCCTACCGTATTCCCGAACGCGCAAAGACCCATCTCGGGATGATCCACGATCCGGGGGCCCAGATACACGATGTCGCCATCCATCGTGTTCTCCCGAAACTGATCGTTCAGGTGTGTCCACGATCGGCCGCGATCCGTCGAGCGGAACGCTCCGTAATTACAGAGCACGAGTACTGAATTCTCTCGGGACGTCCCGACCGCATTCAGATGGAGTTTGTACCCCTGCGGGCTACCGTTGACCGGCCCGAACTTGTAACGATGTGAAAGGGGAAACACACCGCCCCGATCCCTGTCCTCCTGATGCATCGCCTCTCTCAGGTCGAACGATTCCGACCACGTCTCACCACCATCCGATGTCGTCTTTATCATAGAAAACGTAGAGTTCTCGTCCCCGTCCCCGGCGCCGAACAGGTTATGCCCTGGAATCCGGCGGTGGACGACTACGAGGGTGTCCTCGACCTGCGTCGCCACGGGCCATCCCATATGATCGTTGTCGCCCAACGGGTCTTCAGGAGGAACCACCGGGGCCAACTCGATCAGCCCACGTCGACTGCCCTGGTCCAGCCGGGAGAGTTGCTCGTCGCTCGTACCAAGGATCTCCCTTGCGAGTGATGAAAAGTCACTCGACGTCATACTTTGCCTTTCACTTGGATTGAGTTCGGGGCAGCTTTGCCGTTCTCTAGGACCTCTTCACCTCTCCCAGCACCCTCCTACTGTCCCTGAACAGCTGATCCCAATCCACGTCCAGATTGATCCACGTCGCTCCACGATCGACCCATCGCTGATAGTTCTCCGGGGAGTAGCCGATCGACGTCCCCAGCACCCGACCCCGATCGACCACTTTCTTTGAAATCGCATCGAGGGCCGCAACGACCTCCTCGTCGTCCAGCTGCCCCAGCTTCCCGATCGAGCCTGCAAGGTCGTTCGGTCCAAAGCAGAACACCCCGATCTCTTCCACATCCAACATCGCATCGATCCGCTCTACGACATCGATGTGCTCCATCTGAATCACGATGATCGGCTCCTCCGCCATTTGCTTCAGGTAGTCACTCCCGGAGATGGCGCCATACCGCATACCCCGCTGAGGTCCGAATCCCCGCGCCCCGACGGGCGGATACCGACACGCCTGAACGGCAGCCTTCGCTCCGTCCGCAGAGTTCACCTGCGGAATGATGATTCCCGCGGGTCCCATGTCGAGCACCGGCTTGATCGCGTTCAACTCGTTCTGTGGAACCCGGACGAACGGCGCCATATCTGTCCCTCGAGCTGCCATCACGTGGCCCATCACGACCGAAGGATCGAGCGGTGAATGCTCCATATCGATCCAGCTGAAATCGTAGCCCGCATCACCGAATAACTCGCTAACCACTGGATCGGCAAAGCTCACCCCTGCTCCTATCGAGATCTCCCCGTTCGCCAGCCTGCCTTGAATCCGTTCGACGTTGTTCACGCTTCCCATTTCGGTTCCTTTCACCTGTCCACGATCCGATTTCCAATTCTGGAAAAATGCTACAAATTTAACGATAGAACCGGGCTTGACAGAAACGATACACGGTCACTTCGAGCGGGCCTGCCTTGCCGTAGCTCGCGGGCGAGCGAAGGCAGGAGTCGAGAAGTCCCCTGGAGTAAATCCACTGGGCGAACTGTTCGCCACACTCTGAGCTACACACATCCGCTTGTGTCAGATTCTGTTGGTTCACGATCATCACAGATACCTAAGTCGACATCCGAACGATCAGAGCATCGCGATGATAAGACGGATGCCCGCGTCCTCCAACTGACCGATGCGCCGTGCATCAACCACCCGCTCTACTATCTCGCGAACTCGTTCAGCCCCGACTCGGACCGACTCGTCTTTGCCTCGAACCGGAGCGGAGCCTACGCCCTCTACACCGTCCGACTCGACAGCGGTGAAATCGAACTCCTGTCGGCCGCGGAGGGTATCTACCCCTTCTCCAGAAACGTCATCGGCGATCAGGTCTACTACACGACCGATCGAGGACAAGTCTGCTGAACATCGTTAACGAATCGGTCGACCACAGAGGTCGCTTCGAAACCCAGCAGCGGCCTCGGTGAAGTGACCGTAAACGGGAGTGGCGAACTTGGATGCTGTCTCGTCACGGCGGGTGGGAAAGCCGGTCTCCTCGTTTTCCGTACCGATGGCTCGGAAACGTCGGTCATTCTCGACGGCGCCCGCGCGCTCTACCATCCCCAGTTCCACCCGACCGACCCCGAGCTGCTCATCTATTCCGCCGACCCGCCGGATCCTCGACTGTGGACCTTGCGGATCGACGGCTCCGAGGATCGCTGATTCTTTCCCGACCAGGGCGATGCGTGGTACGTCCACGAAACCTTCCTCGGTCCTACCGATCGCGTGATCCTGTCGCACTGGCATGGTGGACTGCTGGAAATCGGTCTTCACACCGGCGAAGCCCGCACCATTCGCGAGTTCAGCGCCTGGCACATCTCCTCCAGCCCGTCGGGCGACAGAATCGTCTGCGACACCCATCTCCCCGACATCGGCCTCTGCCTCGTCGACCCTGACTCCGGTGACGTCGAAACCCTCTGCCACCCCGAAGCCACCAACCAGGGCCATCAATGGTCCGAGCCCACTCCCCTCGTCGCGGACGGCGAAGCGCCAGGCCGGGCCACGATGACCGAAGCCGTCTCCGCCGAAAGCGCTTATGGCCCGCAGTGGAGCCACCCCCATCCCTCGTTCAGTCCAGACGGGAAGTGGGTTTCGTTCACGTCGGATCGAACGGGACATCCTCAGGTTTACATCGTTGAAGTGAGCTAAATGTCAGAGGAAACCCAGGTCTCGCAAAAACGAAGAGACGACAAGCCCGTACCTTCCCACGATTCCTAACCGAAAAAGCTCGGCGGACAACCCAACACACAACTCCCAATAGGCAATGAGGTTTCTACTCGCCATCATGGGTTGCATACCGCTAAATTGAGTGTTTCCGGTTGCGAATGATTGCAGATCCGAGTGATCGGACCTAAACGGTAGAGAGGTCTCAAGTGAAGAGACATAGTCATAATCCCGAAAAGCCCTGTCTATCTTACTCGTCCACTCCCAGCCATCCTTATACTCTCACTCTAAGCGCAAACCGCGCCGGTCACGAGCCAGGACGGCGGTCGAGCGACTCAGCCAGCTGTCAGGACGGAGCTTCTTCCTTGCATCAACCAATCAGAGCATCGCCTTGGAGGGATACAAGAAACACAGCCTCTATACTGCGCTGCTGTTGGAAGGACTCCAGGGAGCGGCGAGTAATGACAGCTCCATCTCGCTATACAAACTCGTCCTATACCTCGAGAAAACGATGCCACAGATCAGTGAGAGATTCTTCACCGTAAGGCTCACGCCATAAAACTATACCCCAACAAACTTCGACCTCGTAGCAAACAGAAATTGACGGTCCTTCTCCGGCCCCCGGCTCCTCCGAGGTCTCAAGTCTGCCGTCCTTTCACAAGTTGATGCCTCACAAACCCTACAGACTGATCTTCAATAACGACGGCGGAACCCTTTTCCGACCGTTCGCGCCAGCGTCCGACGTGCCTTTCTCGACAAAGGGATTTGTCGACGCCACCCTCGGCTATCTCGAGGACACACACGTCGACGCCGTCTCGTGGACACTCGGTACAGACATCTGGCCGATGCCCGACATCCAGGGCGCGGGGCGCGCTACCAACTTCTACAGCCACAAGACGAGCGTGGGTGAGCGCTTTGACGAAATCGAGAGCCCGTACCACGCGCGCAGTTGGCACGTGATGGCCGATCGAGTCAGGACAATGATCGAGAACGGCGATGATCCTCCCCGTGTGTTGGCAGACGCCGCTCACCGAAAGGGACTCGACTTCTTCCTTTCTGTAAGGATGAACGACGCCCACGATGGTCGCATCGTCGAACGAAATCGAGTCCCTCTCTTTGGGTCCAAACCCCCGGTGGGCAAGCCTGTGTTCGAGAACGGCGTGTTCAACGACCACAACATCCGGGGCCACATATGTAAGATGAAACTCGACCATCCCGAATGGCTGATCGGCGACCACGAATCGCTCACACGCGTCGCTACCATTGCCTTCGACTACGCGCACAAGCCCGTCCGCGACTTCCGACTTGCCCTGATCGAGGAAGCGATCGAGCAATACGACATCGACGGTATCGAACTCGACTTTCTCCGCCATCCGCTTCTCTTCAAGCCCGGCGAAGAGCGCAAGCACGCGCATCTGATGACCGAGTTCATTGGAGCCGTGAGAGCCGCTCTCGATCGTGTGAGCTCCATCCGGGTCAAGCATCTTCGACTGTCTGTCCGGACACTCTTACCGCTCGAAGCATCGCAGCGAATCGGCCTCGACGTCGACGAGTGGCTCCGAGAGGGCTTCATCGACATCTGGATCGGCGGTATCGTAGACCGGACCCGCCTGGAGCTGCGTGAGGCCGTAGACCTTGCCGCCCAGTACGACTGCCCCGTCTACGCGTCGTTCAAGACCGACGCCATCCTCGGCCGAGGGCACCACCATCCAGAGGCCTTTCGAGCGATCGCCGCCAACCACTATCGAGCGGGCGTCAGCGGCATCTACCTCTTCAATATGACAGCCTATCGATACCGCTGGTTGGCCGGTCAGAACCCGCCCGACGGACTGGGTCTCGACTACGACTATCAGCCCCTTCGCGAAATCGGATCGTTCGACGCCATCCGACTCGAGAACAAGCACTACATCTTTGACAACAAGGGCTCCGGCCACCGAACGGACGTGACAACCTTTATGGAGTGGTCTCCCGAGATGCAGGATCGTTTGCTGATATCCGAATGGGGCACAACGATCGACAAGCCCGTCATTCCCACCCATCTTCAACAAGGCGAGTCCGTCGAAACCATCCTGCGTATCGCCGATGATCCCGCCGAGGCCCGCTCCGCCGACAAGCGACTGTTCCTCACCCTCCGGTTGATGCTCACCGATATGACCGGTGGATCACACATCCTGACCGTCCGCTGGAACGAATACGAGCCTCCGCCACAGATGTTAGAGGGTGAATCGAGCTATCAGGTCGATCTAGAGCTACCCTCATCCCATCTCATCTGCGGCGACAACGCGATGAAGATATCTCTCGAATCGGGCGATCCCTCTGTCCTGTCCGAACTCCGCATTGACGACGTCGAAGTCATCAGCAAATACGTGGAAGGAAGTGACACTAATGAGTGAAGGCGCCCCTTCGTGTCTCATTCCCGACAGGGCCACAGACGTGTGTCCACATGCCCTTCAGTGTTTATCCGTGTTTACCGGTGGTTCCCCCCGTTTTTGGCGATGAACATCGCCCTCCACACCAGCGCCTACAGCGACCACCCGCTCGAACATGCGCTGTCCTGTGTTTCCGAAGCCGGCTACCGTTTTGTCGAGATCGCCGCCGACCTGACAGAGTCACGCCACTTCGAAGCGCATTGTGCGAGTCCCGGGGACGTTACCCGACTGGACCGTCAACTGCGCGACCAGACCCTGAGTCTCGTGGCAGTCGACATCGGTGGATGGGACCCGGAACTCTGCATCGCGAACCTCGATGAGGTTTCTCGCCGGACCACGGTCGAGAACGTCGGCCACGCCCTGACCGTCGCCGACGATCTGGGTTGTCACCTGGTCACCGCCCACCTCTGGGGTCTACCCTCCGAGGGGTCTCGGGATCGACCAGATGCGTTTCGCGAACCCTTCCTGCGATCCATCGCTGAGCTGTCCGGAACACTCGATCGCTCTCGAGTGAACCTCAACCTGATGCCACACCCCGGTGGATTCATCGAAACGTCTAATCCCACCGTCGATCTCATCCGCGAGGCCGCACACCCACAAGTGGGCTACACCTTCGGGACCAGCCACGCCTTCGTCATTGCCCAGGGCAGCCAGACTGCCGAAGAGATGATTCGGTACGCGGGCGAAACTCTCACCCACGTCCTGATTTCGGACACACATCACGTAGAGCGCATCATCGCCCCTCCCGAGGTCAAGGCTCACGAGCACACCGTCCCCGGCAGCGGCGACGTCGATTTCAGCTCAATCGTAGCCACCCTCTTGGACATCGACTACGACGGCGTGCTCTGTGTCCATCTCATCTCCGAGCGCGATAGAATCGATCGTGCCGCCCGAAGAACGAAAGATCTCATCGAAGAATGGATCGATGCTTAATCGAGCCTGAGTCATCTTCTTCAGACGACTTGACACACGACTTTTCCGCGTGACACATTGATGCAGTGATCACACTGTAGCCAAGATCCTCATACCTGGTTCACACACGCATGATCAAGTCCTTCTCCGCCGAAATCGCTTCCGTGATTCGGAGTCACCGTGGGCGTCAGAACCTTCGCGTTCTGTTCCGATTCTTTTCCGTCCTCGCGCTGATGATCGGCCTCTACTCCGTCGGCTTTCACGTACTGATGCTGAGGGAAGGACAGGAGTATACCTGGATCACCGGTCTCTACTGGACGCTGACCGTTATGTCCACCCTGGGGTTCGGCGACATCACTTTTCACACGGATCTTGGTCGCCTCTTTTCCATCCTCGTGTTGCTCTCCGGTATGATCTTCTTGCTTGTTCTTATGCCTTTCACCTTCATCGAGTTCTTCTACGAGCCCTGGATGGCCGCCCAGGCTGCTGCCCGTGCACCCCGAGAGCTGCCACCGGACACCCGCGGCCACGTCCTCATCACCAACCACGACGAAGTAACGGATGTCCTGATCAAACGGTTGGAGCAGTATCAGTATCTCTACGCTCTGCTTGCCCCATCGGTGGAGGAAGCTCTTCGCCTGCACGACCTCGGACTCAAAGCGGTTGTGGGTGATGTGGACAATCCGGAGACCTGGTCGCGGGTCCACGCTCAGAGGGCAGCCCTCGTCGTCGGCACCTCAAACGACGAAACGAACACCAACGTGGCCTTCACGGTCCGTGGACTCTCCGATGAGGTCCCGATCCTCACCACCGCCGTCGACGAGGCATCAGTCGATATCCTGGAGCTCGCGGGCAGCAGCTTTGTCCTGCGGTTGGAGCAGGTGATCGGAGAGTCCTTCGCTGTACGAACGCACGGCGGCGACACTCTGTCCCACACCATCGGTCGCTTCGATGAGCTTCACGTCGCCGAAGCGACCACGCACGGAACTCCTCTTGTTGGTAAGTCGCTTCAGAACAGCGGATTACGCGAAAGTACGGGGGTATCCGTCGTTGGCATCTGGGAACGAGGACGGTTCGAACTGGCGCAACCTCATTCTGAAATCCACGACAACACGGTTCTGCTACTGGCGGGTTCGAAGGAAGGCCTGACGCGCTACGACGAGGTCTTCCGCCGCTACAGCGCCCCGTCCGCTCCCGTCGTGATCCTTGGTGGAGGAAGAGTGGGTCGGGCTACCGCCCGGGCCCTGGATGATAGAGAGGTGGATTACCGAATCGTTGAAGCGTTGCCCGACAGAATCCATAACCCTGAGAAGTACGTCCAGGGGAGCGCGGCGAACCTTGCCGTTCTTGAAAAGGCGGGCATTCGGGAAACATCTACGGTCATCATAACGCCACGTGACGACGATATTAATGTCTACCTGACCATCTACTGTCGTCGGCTTCGCCCCGACGTCCAGATACTGAGTCGGGCGACCAACGAGCAGAATGTGGCAACGCTCCACCGCGCAGGAGCCGATGGCGTTCTTTCTTACGCGTCCATGGGAGCAAGTGTCGCGATGAACATGCTCCATAGAAACAGAATCCTGATGGTGACCGAAGGATTGGAACTATTCAGCGTAAACGTGCCCGAAACGCTGGAAGGCAAAACGATTTCGGAATGCTCGATCAGGGAACAGACAGGTTGTAGCGTCGTCGCCATCAAAACCGATCAGGGTACAAGAGCCATTCCCTCACCGGGGAAGGTATTGACCCCTGGAGCTGAAATGCTCTTGATAGGCACAATGGATGCCGAAAAGTGCTACCTGGACGAGTACGCGAAAGACACCTCAACCTGAACTCGCGCAGCCAACATTCGGAGAGGCAGCTATGAATACCCAGATTCCCGAAATCCACCCCGACGAAGTCATCGACTTTATGACCGTCGATGAAACGGACTTCAGCACCTTCACGCGCGCCCAGCAGATTCGCCATCTCGAGGTCGAGGGATACGTTGTCCTGCCCGATATGCTCGACACGGACCACATCGCCCGTCTCAAGGCCGAACTGGCCGATGTCGAGATAAAATCGAAGCCTTACAGCGAACATCTCACGATGGGCGCTCAGCAACCGCAGTTCGTGAGCCGTGCCGTCACGGAGTTGATCGCCCATCCCCCGATGGTCGATTTCCTCACCGACCTGATGGGGCCGGACATCGTCTTCACCCGCGGTTTCTTCCAACGCACCAAAGCGGGATCGCCCGGTATATCAATGCACACCGACGGCCAGCCCTTCGGTTCGTCGATCTTCGACTACGAAGGCAGCTCGCCAAAGATGGTCCGTGTCCTCTACTACCTTGACGACCTGATTCCCGAGCGAGCCCCCTTCCGCCTGATACCACGCAGCCACCTCTCATTCCACGCACAGGCCAACCCCTACGTACGCTATAAATCCCATCCCGAAGAAATCACCCTCTGTACAAAAACTGGATCCGCCGTCCTTATTCCGATCAACCTCTTCCACGGTACGCACCCGAATACCGATCCATCTCCTCGAGAGCTGATCCAGTTCGGCTACCGTCCTGCCTGGGCCGGCCCCGTGCAGCCGATGGACGAATGGGATGAGGAATGGGTCGCTTCCCTTCCCGATCACGTGAAGCCCTTCGTCCAGAGCCTTAACACCACCGGCGGCGTTTGGGGATTGGAACATAAACCCAAGGGAATGACGACCGAAGCACCCGGTATCAACCCGAGTCGATGGGACAGCTGAGAGTCGGCATCGTCGGTTGTGGCGCACACGGCCGCGGACACATCAAGGGCTACACGGCCACTCCAACAGCCGAAGTCGTTGCAGTGGCCGATCTCGATCCGGAAAAGGCGAATGAGGCGGCCAACGACTTCAAGGTCGAGCATCACGCAGACTATCGCGAGATGCTCGACCGTCACGAACTCGATATCGTTAGCCTCGCCCTGCCCCCTGCGGCCAACCTGGACGCCACTCTCGCCTCCCTCGAAGCCGGCGCCAACGTCCTCATCTCCAAACCCCTCGCGATGAACGTTGAGCAGGCGAAACAGATGGTGGAAGCGGCCGACCGCTGCGGAAAACGGCTGTCGATGGGTCTTCAGAACCGCTTCAGCCCCGAAGCCCGCGCGCTCCGTGCATTCTTCGCCGACGGCAAACTGGGACACGTTTACCATACGCGCATCTGGCACGGCCACGAGATGCACATCCCTCCCACAACCACGATGTATCGTCGCGAGTTGGCCGGCGGTGGGGTCGTGTTTCACACCACGGTCCACCTCCTCGATGTCACCCTCTGGGTCCTCGGCAACCCGAAGCCCGTTCGTGTCTCCGCCTCCAGCTACCAGAGGCTCGGCCGAATGAAAACTCCCCGGGTGTCCTGGAACGGATCCGCGGATGAATGCGACATCGAAGACTTCAACATCGGCCTCGTCCATTTCGGAGACGGTTCCACGATGACCATCGAAAGCAACTGGATGATGCATCCACGCGTTCGACCCAGCGGAGCCGAAGTCCTCGGAGACTGGGGCGTCGCCAGCTTACGTCCACTCAAGATCGAGGTGGAAGACGGCGACGACATCGTCGACGTCACACCCAACACGGATGGCGATCGACCCGGAACCGTCTACGAGGACTTCTGCAACAGCATTTTAGAAAACCGACCGCCCACCATCCTGCCGAACGAGATGCTCGACGTCCAGCGAATTCTCGACGCACTCTACGAAGCAGCTGATACAGGCAGAGAGATACACTTGTAGATCTGCGACTGGAGAATCGACGAATGGACCCACAAACCATCATCTATGGAGAAGTCCTTGGAGCCGGGCTCCTCGCCGACATCGCTACCCCAGCCGGAGACAGCCCTCATCCGGTCATCGTCAGTGTCCACGGAGGACGCTGGCACTACAGCAACCGGAAAGCCCTAGGTGCCGCACCCGATGTGAATCAGTGGGCGGATCTGGGATACTTCGCCCTTTCGATCGAATACCGTCTCGTCACCTGTACACCGGCGCCGGCCTGCTTCCAGGACACGCTCTGCGCCATCCGGTGGGTCCACGCACACGCCGACGAGTATCATCTCGATCTCGATCGGATTTAAATTACGGGCATGTCAGCCGGTGGACATCTCGTGTCCCTCGCCGCCACGCTCGGGGGCGAACACTTTCCCAAAACCGGCGGGTGGGAGGAGCAACCGTGCGATTTCCGAGCCGCCATCAGCATGTCCGGTGCCTACGATCTGATAAAGTTGAACTGGGCGTGTGGCTGGATCACGCCGGGAGTACCGTGGGACGACGCACGACGTCTGGGGTCACCGCTCGAACACGTTTCGGCTGAGACGAAGCCGATGCTCGTGTTCCACTCCGAGAATGACGGCTCGATTCCCTTCGACCAGGCTGTTCGAATGGACGAGGTGTTGACCGAGCACGACGTCCACCATCGGTTCCTGCAGTATCCTGACCGCGGTCACATCGGACTGACGGAAGACTTCGTTCTCGAAGAGAGCGTGCAGTTTATCCAGGAAGTCGAAGCCGCATCGTGACTGATGTCGACGCAAGAGAAAAGGCCGCTCGTTTCTGCGATCTGAGTCCGGGCAATCCGAACGAAGACATTGCCTTTACCGTGAACGTCTTCCCTCGACGGAGGCGTCCGTTCTCGAGCTCGGTTGTGGTACCGACCGGGTCCTCATTCCGCTCAGCGAGTCCTGCAGCTGCATCCATGGCGTCGATGCTTCCGACGCGATGATCACGATCTGCCGCTGATCCCGCGTGACGTTTCAGAATTCGAACGAAAGCTCCTCGCTGCAGTCAGAAAGGGAGGGGGACTTGCTGCAGGGGCCGTTGGCGGGATGCTCGGCACTGCCCTCGCCCCGAGCTCGCTCGGTCTCAGCAGTATCCTTGGAGCGGCCGCAGGAAAAATGCTCGAAGTCGCTCTCCGCCCCGCCGACGACCTGACCGGGGCGATCGAGTTCCCCTTCGACGAACACACCCTCACGGATCGGAAGAAATTCGCGGGCCCTTACCCTCGGGAAGGAACAGGTCGGCGATAGGAATGGGCGAAGGCTTCGATCTACGCCGAGCACAGTTATATCCTGCGCAATGTCTGGATGGCGCAGTGCGAAATCTGGCGCCACCGCCTTTCGGACTCGTAGAATTCTAACAAAGGATCCGAACAATGAGCGACTCGAGACCCGACATCATCGTTATTATGGTCGACGATATGGGCTATTCCGACCTCGGCTGTTACGGCGGCGAGATCGAAACCCCCAACATCGACGCCCTCGCCGAGCGCGGTGTCCGTTTCACCCAGTTCTACAACTGTGCTCGATGTTGTCCGACTCGCGCCTCGCTCCTCACCGGTCTCTACCCGCACCGCGCCGGGATCGGGCATATGACGAGACAGAACGACAGTGCAATGACGGATATGAGAGTCGTCGCGCGTGGACCCTACCAGGGTTATCTCAGTAGCAACACCGTAACCGTGGCGGAAGCGCTCAGGGATTCCGGCTATCAGACCTTCATGTCCGGCAAGTGGCACGTCGGCTCGTTCCGACCCAACTGGCCGAAGGATCGCGGTTTCGATCGCTACTACGGTATCCTGGGAGGCGCCTGCAACTACTGGGACCCGGAACGCGGTCTGATCGATGAGGATGAACACGTCACGGAGATCTCCGACGGGTTCTATACCACCGACGCCTTCTCCGACAAGGCGGTCGAGTTCGTCGACGGCGCGGACCCCCACAAGCCCTACTATCTCCACCTGATGTACACTGCCCCCCACTGGCCGCTGCACGCTTGGCCGGAGGACATTCAGAAATACAAGGGCAGGTACAAGATTGGCTGGGACGAGATTCGCGAGCGAAGAGCGGCGAAACAGAAGGAACTCGGCCTGTTCCCGGACGACGTACCTCTGTCGCCGCGAGACCCCGAATGTCCGGGCTGGGATGAGATCGACAGCGTACCGGATATGAAGGGTCGGACATTCTCTGAGGACGAGTGGGACCATCGGATGGCAGTCTACGCGGCGATGATCGACCGCGTTGACCAGGGTATCGGCAGACTCCTTGACAGGATTCGCGAGAAGCGTGATCTCGACAACACGGTCATCGTATTCCTCGCGGACAACGGCGCTTGTGCCGAGTCGCACGATCCCGTTCCCGACGTCCCCGCCGGCCCAAAAGAATCCGACACCGCCTGCTTCCTGCCGTGGGCGAATGCCTCCAATACGCCCTTCCGCCTGTTCAAGCACTGGCTCCACGAAGGGGGATCCGCGACCCCCTTCATCTTCCACTGGCCCAAAGGGGTCCGTCAGAATCACATTGAGACCGATTACTACGCACACGTGAAAGACGTGATGCCGACGTGTCTTGAGATCGCCGGCGCTTCGTATCCTCTCGACCATCGAGGCTACCCGGTTCAGCGTCTCGATGGCCAATCCCTGATGCCCAACCTCAGGGAACAGGTGAGTGAGAATCCGGAAACCCTCTATCTGGAGCACGAGGGCAATCGCGCCGTCCGACGAGGAAAATGGAAACTCGTCTCCTATTACAGTGAACCCCGAGGCTTCACGAGCGGCCGCGTCGGGAAAGGCGATCGCACCGGCCCCTGGGAGCTCTATGACTTGGAAGCCGACCGCGTCGAACTGAACGACCTGTCAGATAAGGAAGTGCGAATCAAGGAGGAACTAATCGAGGCCTACGGCGCGTTCGCCGAACGCACCGGCGTCTCAGACTGGAACGAGATCCAGCGAGATCTAGAGAAGTTCTACGCGGAATAGGAAGGAAGAAACTTGGAAAGATCGATGTCACCCCGGTACGGCTCTTGGCCGGGGTCCATTTTGATCTTTCGTGACAATGGAAAATGGATCCCGGCCTCAAACTTGCCGGGATGACACGACTGTGATACGCCCGTCAGCTTCTCCACAAGGGGAACAAACGAGCAATCACTCGCGGAACGTAAAACTATACACCTTCGCCCGATCCAGACATAACCTCAGCTTCATCGGAACCCGCACGTCCGCAATCGTCTTCCCCGACCACCGGACGGACTCTCGAAGCGAGTCTCCCGTAATCGGCGCGCAAGCCCCCTTGGAAAACCCCTCCAGAACTTCGCCGCGCACATCACACAATTCGACCCGCAACTGACCACCCGACGCCTCGGCGTTGACCTCGAGCGTTGACGCAACCTTCGGCAGCTCGATTGTCTTCGTCAGGATCTCCCCTTCACCTTCCGCCTCCAACGCCACAAACCGATCCCGCTTCCACGACGCTCGACCGATTCGCTTCGTGCGCTTCTCCATATCCAGCTCGCCGTGGGTGTGCTCGCATCCCGTGTAATACCAGTGCACGTCATCTCCTTCGATCACCGGTTCGCGAGCGACGCCCATCACCATGCCCCGATCCCACGCATCGCCTTCCCCACACGGAATCGCAGCCGTGCGATCTCGACACGCGTGCGCCCAGTTGATCCCGTCACGGCTATAGACGAACTGTGATTCGACCGGACCATCACACGGCATCTGATTGGCCTCATTCGGAATCTGCTCGGCCGTCACGTTTAGTACACCCAAGAGACCCAGGTGAAGGTTGTGGTAACGAAACGCGGACATGTTGTGAAACTCCGCCCGGAGAGCCCCGAACTTGCGATGGGCCATTTCGTCATCCCAACTCGTCGGCTCGAGCATCGGCGTTGATTCTTTCCAGGGGCCCTCGAGCGACGGGCTCTCCGTGTAGCAGATCACCCGTCGTTTGTCACGATCCTGGAACCGCACGATCGAATATGCACGGAACACCTGTTCGCGTTCATCGAACGTCACATTGAACGAACCTTCGTTTCCCCGCTCCGAGACCGGATCGACGTAGTCCTTGTCGTCCCAGTGCAGGCCATCGGGGGAAGTGATCAGGAAGATGTTGCGATACCGCCGACAGAACCCGATCGCCTTGTAACGCTTCGTATGATCCGGTTCCTCCCGATCGATGAACACCGAAGCGCCGTGGAGGTCCCAGAAGATGTTGTTATCCTTGCTCCCGTTGAACGACATGTCCCCGATCGTCGGTTTCGACCAGTTGAGTCCGTCTTCGCTTTCCGCGTAGCAGACCAGATCGCCGCGGTCGTTGTCCACGAACGTGCGTCCGTAGTGGTCTTCCGTTGCGCCGTTACAGTGATAGGGTTTCTCGTCCGTCCGCGGCATATACAGCTCGGGAATCTGGAAGTTCCCGGCCGGTACCCGCCAATGTGGCCCCATTCGGCAAAAGTACCACATCCGGTACTTTCCGACGAGATCGTCGAAGAGGACGGTTCCGTAAAGATGAATCCTGCGACTCATCCCCGGTCCTCCGTATTCCCACGGCTTGTCCTCGTCCGGCTCCATCACGAACGGAATCTTCTCGCCTGGTTTGACCTGGCGTTCGATTCCGTTTTGGGCTTCGATAAGAGTCTCATCAAGAAGCAGAACGGTCTCTTGTGTAGCCGGTTGCATGTGCATATTCTCTTACCCTGAAGCCTTGGATCTGAGGGTCTTCCCACAACCATTCATAATTCAATGAAATTACTGAAGCGCCTCCTTATCCACGAAAGCGTTTCGGGTTTGGATGCCGATGAGCCCGAAACGACTGAGATCCATCGAGAACTGGTCCTTCGAAAACCGCTACTTCGTGCTGTGTATGACAGTTTCTACGACGAGATTATAGAGACTGCGGTCAGTACACCCTATGGCCCCCTGGTGGAACTTGGTTCAGGCGGCGGATACATTCAGAAAATTCTTCCACGAGTCATTACAAGCGACATCCTACGCCTCAGACATATCAACCTTGTGACATCTGCTGAACTCCTTCCATTCGGCAATTCGTCCGTGTCTGCCTTCTCAATATATTTCACCATATCAAAAAGCCGCGTCAGTTTTTACACGAGATTCAGAGGTGCTTGATCCCGGGTGGCCGACTCCTGATGATCGAACCTGCAAACACCCCTTGGGCTCGTGTGGTTCGGGGGACCCTAAGACACGAGAGGTCCAATCCTTCTGCCAAGTGGGAGATTTCTGGCACAAGACCTTTGTCCGATAGCAATGCCGCGCTTCCCTGGATTGTATTCGTCAGAGATAGACACGTGTTCGACAGCGAATTCCCGAATCTCACTGTCGAGCGGCTCAGAACCCACACCGCATTTAGATTTTTGTTATCCGGAGGTATTTCTTACAGATCGCCCTTTCCAACAGTCATGCTTCCGCATCATGCGCTTTATCGAATCCACGGCATCCCCTCTCATGCGGGTTCTCGGTATGCATCTAACTATCGAGTTAATGAAGCCACCTAGCGCCGGCCAATGAACGTTGTTTTTCTCTTTTCGGATGAACACAGCGCATCAGCAATCGGTTGCGCAGGACATCCCGTCGTCCAGACGCCTCATCTGGACCGGCTGGCTGCCCAAAGCTACCACTTCGACAACGCCTACTGCAACAGCCCGATCTGTACCCCTTCACGCCTGTCAATGCTCACGGGCCGCTACCCGCACGAAATCGACGCGTGGGACCTCGGCACGATCGCCGACCCCGTTCGGCACAGAACCTGGGGACATCACCTCTCCAGCTACGAAACCGTGCTCTGCGGTCGTACGCACTTCAACGGGCCCGAGCGCAAGATGGCGTTCACGTCCCGCTTGCTCGACGACGTGCCTCGTTGGATCAACGACAGCGGATCTCCGCCCAAGCGTGGACCCGAAGCCAGACGCGGGTCCAATTCTCACGTATCCGAATGCGGGCCCGGCCGTCACTACCACAGCACCTACGACACCCTCGCAGCAGACTTCGCCGTCGACTACCTGACCGACAGGGCTCACTCCAAACGAGACGATCCGTTTCTTCTGTATTGCGGTTTCGTGCTACCTCATTTCCCCCTGATCGCGCCGCCCGATTTCTACGACCTCTACGATCCCAACTCGCTCGACCTGCCGGAAACCTGGAACGAACCTATCGAGCGACAGCATCCCATCATCCAGCATCACCGATGGTCCTGGAGAAACGACATCCCTCCGCCCGAAGACGTCGTCCGCTGCGCCACCGCTTCCTACTACGCGCTCATCACCTACCTGGACAACCAGATCGGCCGCATCCTCGACACGATCGATAACTCGTCACTTCGTGACGACACGGTCGTGGTCTACACGAGCGACCACGGCGAAATGGCCGGCCATCACGGCATCTGGCAGAAGCAATGCTTCTACGAGGAAGCCGTCCGCGTTCCGATGCTCATCCGCCACCCAGGGGACCTTTCGCGGAACCGCATCGCCCAGAACGTCAGCCTCGTCGACGTCCTGCCCACCCTTCTCGAGATCGCTCAGCAGGACGTCCCCTCCGAGCTGCCTGGCCGAAGCCTTCTGGACATCGCTCGATCCGAACCCGATCGGACGGACCGTACTGTCTTTTCCGAGTATCACCACATGGGCATGCAGGACGCTGGTTTCATGCTCAAGAAGGGACACCACAAGCTCTGTCACTACGTGGGAAGCACGCCTCAGCTGTTCAACGTCGCTAACGATCCGCTCGAGAATCACGACCTTGCGACCGATCCGTCTCACCAAGCGACACTGACCGACCTGGATACGGCTCTGCGTGACCTAATCAATCCGGAAGTCGTCAACGAGAGATGTAAGCAGAATCAGGCCGATAGACGCCTGCCAGTCTGAAAGAACGCGATTGGAGAGGATATGAATCAGCGCACCCTTGGGAGCACCGGCAAATCTGTGGGCGAACTTGGTTTGGGAACAGCGTTCATGCTTCGGGAGATGGAACAGAAAGGCGTGAATGACGCTGTGGCGCGTGCGATCGATCGTGGCGTCAACTACTTCGATACCGCCGCCGACTACGGTGGGGGTGCGGATGAAATTTCGCTCGGCGAGGCCCTTTCAGGGCATCGGGATCGTGTCTTTCTTGCCACGAAGGTCGGGGGCGTGAGGGATGAAGGCGGTCATCGCAATGCAGATTCGCTGATGCGGCAGCACGAGGAAGGATTGAAGAAGCTGCGAACGGACCACGTCGACCTGATCCAGCTGCACGAAAACGACCAACGTAAGTGGTGGTCGGACGACCCTGTGCTCCTTGCTGACGCAATCTCGCACGGGGGCCCTCTGATCCGCCACGAAGAAGACTACGACTTCGCCGACGCGCCCTGCGTCGAGTTCCTGCGCCGCGCGAAAGAGCAGGGCTCCGCACGATACATCGGTATCACCGGGAAAGACGCCCGACGCCTCGAACGGATTGTCGCCGCCATCGACATCGACTCCATGATGATCGCCCACCAGTACAACCCCATCCTCCGTAACGCGGACCGCTACCTCCTCCCCACGACCGAGGAAAAGGGCATCGGGGTCGTCGGCGGCGCAATGTTCATCAAGGGCTGGCTCGCCGTTCCTCAAACTCAGTGGCGCAACGATCGCCCGGATTGGGTGAACGACGAATTCTACGACGCCTACTTCGGCTACCTTGATATCCAGTCCGAATCCGGCATCCCCTTGCCCGAACTAACACTTCGCTGGATTCTCTCGGAGTCTCGAATCCACAGCATTGTCACCGGTTTCAAGACGTGGCCTGAGATTGAGGCCAACATCGAGGCGATCGACAAGGGCCCTCTTCCCCCCGATCTCAAAGCTGCCATCGACGAAATCGGCATCGTCCAGCCGCTCTACTACCAGAACCGAACGGAATTATAGACGAGCAGGGGAACGGGAGAGCAGGAGTGGCTTTGTACTTCGCGTGGAATGGCTGCGAGTAGATGAGAGCCATCCGAGAGAGCAGGAGTGACAGCCAATGCCACCCCTGCTCTCCCCCACTCCGCGTCTCACCCCGCCTTCAATCGACCTTCAACCGATACGAATACCGATTCATCACCTCGTGATCTGACGACCGTGACCGCTCCAGGGTGTAGTCGCTCACCGGCAGGTGGTAGAACGTTTCCGATCCATCGCTGATGAACCCTTCCGCATAGGGCACACCGCCGGACACACCGAATGCCCCGTCATTCGTTTCCAGTCGCTTTCGTGCATAGGCCCCCCCGTAGCCCTGGCTTACAAGGCAGTCGAGGGTGGCCAGCTTTTTCTTGATCACGTCGCTGATGTCGATAAACACGTCGTTGTAGTAGCCGCCATCCGCATCCCAGAGATTGGATCGCAGTCGCGCGGCTCCGGCGCCGAAGTAGAAGACGCGGGCGACGCGGACCGGCGGATTCGAGTCTTCCGGATCGACGTTGGCCGCCACCCGAATGGCGTGCATCACGATCTGTCCCGCGACGGCGTGCGCGTTCGTGATTCCGTCCGCCTCGCGAGGGAAGTGGGTCAGGATGAGATCCGGTCTCTTCTCACGAAACACCATCGCCAGTCGCTTGACGACCTCAGGTGTGACCAGAAGGACCGCATCGTCCGCCCCGAAGAACGTAATGTCATCCACCCCGATGATGGCGCACGCCTTCCGAACCTCCTCCGCTTTCAAGTCCGACCGTTCTTCCATGATCTTTTCGATCGCATCTCCGGTGGGGACCTCGTCCTTGTGAAACATCTCCTCGCTCACGACCGCGTCGTGAACGCGAGCCCCGTGTGTCAACACCACGCAGCCCACATAATCCCCTCGCTCGACGTGATGTGCCATCGTGCCACCGGACTGATCGAAAATATCCGCCGGATGCGCGCCAACGGACAGGATCCTGAGTGGTTCTGCCACAACGACCCCCTTGGCTGACTGTTCGATCCCTGAAAAACTAAAGCTCGACCTTACAATTCCCTTCCTGCTGCGACTGGAGAATCCCCATCATCATCTTCACCACTTCGCGACCGTCGTAGATCGTGCACGACGACTCGGCTTTTCCATCCAGGATATCGACCAGTTCGTGAACACCGGCCTCGATCCCTTCCACCTCCCACTCAGGGACATCGATATCGGTCATTTCGCCATCCTTCGCGATCTGAGCGGTCCCGTCGTCACCGATGTAGAGCTGCCCCTCCGTTCCCAATACCTGGAGCCGAACCCCGCCCTGGGAACGCTTCTCTCCGATGTAGTTGCCCCGAACACCATTCGCGAAGTGGATGTAGGCATTCGTACTCGGCTCCGTGTCGGGGTCGTGACCGCCGTCCCCCTTGTACTCCGCGTAGTCCTCGTAGCCCGCCTCGACCTCGCCCACGACCCACTCGGGCTTCGACCTGCCCGCAAACCAGTAGATCGCGTCCAGAATGTGGGTCCCGTTCCTGAACAGCATCGCTCTGGGCCCCGGATGAATCGCGATCACTGTGCTCACCTCGCCGATCACGCCTTCCTCGATCAACTCGTGACTGCGATGCCACACCGGCATCCAGTGACGCGTATGGTCGACGGTCAAGACCACATTGTGCTTCTCACACGCCTCCACCATCTGGTCTGCCGCCTCCACACTCACGGCCAGCGGTTTCTCGCAGAAAATGCCCTTCACCCCCGCTTCTGCAGCCCCGACCACGGCGAAGGTATGAGCGTTATCTCCCGTCGCCACGGTAAGAATGTCCAGCTCCGCCTTGTCGAGCATCTCCTGGAAATCCTTGTAGAGGACGAGGTTCGTGTTCGTCGCCCCGTAGCGCTCGTCGAAGTCGGCTAACTGCTCGTCTACCAGATCGCACCCTGCCACGATCTCCGCGTTCTCGATGCCCATCACCCCGTTCCCGTGTCGTATCCCGATCCCCCTGCACCCGATCACTCCGACTCGATACATTACCCGCCTCCATCGTTGGAGAGTCCGTTCCCAAAATATCTCGTCGTGAGATAACCACACTCGGCTCCGAATCAAACTGAAATCGACACCTCCGATGAGCTGCTCGGACCGGATTTCTCCCCGTCGACAGCCCGCACCCGCCGACGGTCCGACCCTCAAAGCCCGCTGAAAATACCCCTTGGTACACGCTAATTCTTTCCATAACTCTCCCCCCGGACAGGAATCGATCCGAGGACCATATCCAGGAGTCGACGATGAAAGCTGCTGTGCTGGGAGCCGGTGAAGCGCATTTCGCGGCGCACCTCAAGACCCTTCAGGCCCTTCCCGAAGTCGAGAGTATCCACGCCTGGGGAGAACACCCGGATGCGCTGGCCGCGCTCGAAGGTGAACCTAAGGTGGATGGAATCTATTCCAACGTGGACGAATTGCTAACTCAGGAGGACATCTTCTTCGCGATAGCGAGTGTCCGCAGCGACATTAAACCCTCGCTGTTCAGCCGACTCCTGGAGGAAGGGATCCACCTCATGGCCGAGAAGCCCATGGGGACATCGACGAAGGCCGTCGCCGACCTGGTCGAACAGGCCGAGGCCGCCGGACTTGCGCTGGGTACCTGCTATCAAAATCGATACAATCCCGTGAACCGGAAAATCCGCTCGTTGGTCGCGGAGGGCGCGATCGGCGAACTCATGTCGATCGAAATGCGAATGCTCACCACGCAGCCCAAGTTTCGGAATCCCAGTGGGTGGCTCTTCCAGAAAGACATCGCCGGAGGAGGGATGCTGGCGTGGCTGGGGTGCCACTACATCGACCTGATGCGCTATCTGACGGGGGACGAAATTGTCTCCGTATCCGCCGAGGTCGCCACACGGAGCGGATCCGACATCGACGTCGAAGACATCGCCATCCTCACCATGCGCCTTCGTTCGGGGGCCGTCGGATCTCTTCACACCGGCTATACCCTTTCGTTAAAGGGCGAAGCCTATGGCACGCCCCCCAGTTACGACACCTACATCGGCCTGAACGGCCGCCACGGTAGAATGAACTTCGATGCAGAAGGCCAGCCGAGTCATCTCTACTTCGAATCGACAACGAACGAGTGGGCGGAAACGCCCGTTCAGGAAACCGATTTCGTCGTCGGTCACTCGCCCGCCTACGGTGGGGTGCCTGGTGAAGCCTTTATCCGGGACTTCATTCGCGCCGCCCAGGGAGACGGCGAAGGCTCGGCGACCGGAAGAGACGCCCTCCAGGTCGCCCGC
Source organism: Latescibacteria bacterium UBA6620 (assembly GCA_002433075.1). Lineage (GTDB taxonomy): Bacteria > Latescibacterota > UBA2968 > UBA2968 > UBA2968 > UBA6620. Next base: position 245,582 of record DJHM01000044.1, on the reverse strand, counting down.
GTGATCGACGCCGCCTACGAATCATGCGCAACCGGCCGCAGAATCGACATCGAAGGCCCCTGACCGCGGAGCGAGACATGCCCGACCGACCCAACATTGTCCTCATCACCACGGATCAGCAGCGGGGGGACTGTATCGGGATCGATCCCCACGCCCCCGAAGCCCTGCAGACACCTAACCTCGACTGGCTGGCAAGGTCGGGCACACACTTCTGGCGAGGCTATTCCGAGTGTCCCAGCTGCATCCCGGCACGACGATCGCTGATGAGCGGCACGGCGCCCGCCGCCAACGGTTGCGTGGGTTTCCAGACCGGAGCGTGGAATCCGGCGCACACCCTCGCGGGGGAACTGACACGAGCCGGCTATCAGACCGAAATGATCGGCAAGCTGCATCTCCACCCAAACGACAAGCGATACGGGTTCGAACACATGCGTCTCGCCAACGCGACCAGGGGAGAACCGAATGACTACGTGGAGTGGCTTCAGGAACGACACGGCCGGTTCGACGAACATCCCGGAATGGCGCACGGTGTCGACTCGAACGGATGGATCGGTCGACCCCACCATCTACCCGAAGAACAGATGCACACCTTCTGGTGCGTCGATCAGGCGATGCACTTTCTTCGTCGCCGGGACACGACCGTACCCTTCTTCCTCAACATCTCGTTTATCGATCCGCACCCGCCCCTGACACCCCCTCGCCTCTACTACGATAGATACATTTCTCGCGACCTGCCTGAACCCGCGATCGGAGACTGGGCGAGGCGCTACGACGGACCGGAAAAAGGGTTGAACCCACACGCCTGGGAGATTTCTCTCGGTGAGCACGACACGCACTGCAGTCGAGCCGCCTACTACGGAATGATCAACAACATCGACGATCAGATCGGACGATTGTTTCAGTACACCGGTGGACTCTCCGATTGCCTGGTCATCTTCACATCCGACCACGGCGAGATGCTCGGCGACCACAACCTCTTCCGAAAAACCTGGCCCTACGAAGCGTCCGCACGCGTCCCGTTCCTCGTGCGCGCTCCCACAGACTGGGAGTACCCTGAAGAAGTGATCTGTACGTCCCCCGTCGGCATCCAGGACATCATGCCGACCATCCTCGATGCTGCAGGAGCCGCCATTCCCGACACATGTACTGGCAGCAGTCTCCTGCCCATCCTGCGACGCGAGGAAACGGCGGTGCGGGACGTGCTTCACGGGGAGCATTCGGGATGCTACGAATACGATCACGGGAACCACTACCTTACGGACGAAACCCATAAGTATGTCTGGTACACCCAGACGGGCGTCGAGCACCTCTTCGACCTGTCGACCGACCCCCACGAAACCCACGACCTCGCACGAGAAGCGGACGGCGAAGCGAAACTCGAGCCGTGGAGACGGCGCTTGATCGGCTTTCTCGAAGGACGGCCGGAAGGTTTCACTGACGGCGAAAGACTGATTGCCGGACGTCCTCACAATCATTTCCTTCCTGACTACGATCCGAACGAAACCAACCCGTTCCTCTGACCGAGCCGGAAGAGGAAGAGAGACCGGCCTTACTCAAATCTCTGGAAACCTCGATGGAACTCACTGACGTTCAGTTAAACCGGTTCAACACCTTCGGTTTTCTCGCTCTACCGGGTTTGATGGCTGACGTGATTGACGAGATCACGGACGCTTTCGAGGAAGTCTGGACGGAGCGTGGTGGAGGGCACGATGGAAAACCCCACGATGAGAAACGACGCTCGTGCATCGTCCCGTTCATCGATCAGCATGAGAGGCTCTGCGCCCTCCTCGACGATCCACGCATCGAAGGGTTACTCGACGGGCTCCTTGGAAAAAACTGGAATTACACTGGATCCGACGGGAATTACTACGCGGGTGACACCAACTGGCACTCGGACGGCTATACCAAGCAGATTCGCTATACCAAAATCGCGTTCTACCTCGATCGGCTGACAGCCGATACGGGGTGCCTGCGGGTCATCCCTGGCTCCCACCGGATGGGCGACGCGTACTCGGAAAAGCTGGAAGCGGAGGCACGCGAATCCGAAGAACATTGGGGCCTGAAAGGCGACAAGGTCCCCGCCGTCGCCCTGGAAATCGAGCCCGGAGATCTCGTGGTCTTTCAGCACAATCTCAAACACGCCGCCTTCGGCGGTGGTACGCACCGACGCATGTTCACCATCAACTGCTGCGAGCGTGTGAGCCAGGAACGGATCCCGATGCTGCGAAAGAACCTCGAGGGCCTCGCCCGATTCTGGATCGATCGAGCCTACGGGGAAAAGATGGTCGCCACGGCCAGTGATCGACGGATGGCCCACCTGGAACAGGTCATGGCCAACGACGACCACATCGCCGCCCTCGCAGCCAAAGCGCGCCAGGACATGGAAGAACCCTCGCGCGGCTAGTCGCTCGCGCACATTGACCAATGACCATTAACAAAAGTCCCTGGGCTCGTATCCACACGGCATGTCCCCGTGTAGGGCCTCGGTCCTGATCCCAAACTTTCGTGTGTTCCGTGTATTCAGTGGTCTAGCTTTTGATCGAACTTATCCATCACGAACGAATCTGGGACGTCGGACCCCACAACGCGTTCACCGACCTCATAAGGTTCGGGAACAGCTGGTTCTGTACATTCCGCGAAGCACGGGCGCACGATTCGCCAGCCGGGACAATCCGAGTGCTCAGATCAGAGACAGGAGACACGTGGACGAGCGCGGCCGAGATCGTTGAGCATGGCACCGATCTCCGCGACCCCAAGCTGTCGATCACGCCCGATGAACGTCTGATGCTGCTGATGGGCGGGAGTAGCCACGACGAAGAGGGTCGCTACCGGTCGCGTTCACCCCGCGTCGCTTTCTCCGAGGACGGGACCGCCTGGACCGAACCCACACGTGTCCTCGCCGAAGACCACTGGCTCTGGCGCGTCACCTGGCACGGCAACATCGGGTACTCGGTCTCCAAACTGGGCGAGGGTTCCCACCCGCGTCGCGGATTTCTTTACTCGACCCGAGATGGTCTCGAGTGGGACTGGATTACCGAGTTCATTCTGCCCGACGATACGTGGACGGCGAGCGAAACCACCCTTCGTATCCTGCCGGACGAACGGATGGTCGCACTCATCCGCCCCGATTGGATCGGGGCGAGCGATCCTCCCTACACGGACTGGTCATTCACCCACATCGATCATCCGATCGGCGGACCGAATTTCATCCGGATCCCATCGGGAGAGCTTTGGGCGTCCGGCCGTGTTCGTAACGCCGAGCGGCAACCCGAAACGGTTCTGGCAAGAATCACGACCACCACCTTCGAACCCATCTTCAGCCTGCCAAGCGGAGGAGACAACTCTTACGCCGGAATGGTCTGGCACGACGACCTACTCTGGATGAGCTACTACTCCTCGCACGAAGAGAAGACCAGCATCTACCTGGCCAAGCTGAAACTGGAAGGCTGAGATTCATATGTCGACTCTTTCCAGGCCGGAAGAACAAACTGCAAGCGAGAAAGCCTACCGTGTCATCGACACGGACATCCATCACTCGCTCCCGAGTTGGGAAGCCCTCCAGCCCTATCTCGATGAGCCCTGGCGGACCAAGATCGTCGCACCCAATTCCAGAGTCGGCGGCCTGGGCGTAGAGGCGGGTCGCAGCCGACTCGACTCTACGCCTCCCGATGGCGGAACGCCGGGATCGGACCCAGAATTCCTCGTCCAGCAACTCATCGTCGAGAATCATGTCGACATCGGGATCCTGACCGGGAACATCTACGGGTGGAATGTCCATCCTAATCCCGAGTATGCCAACGCCGTCATCGCCGCATTCAACGACTATACCATCGACAAGTGGTTGACGCCCCACGATCAGCTGCGCGGCTCGATCACCGTAAACGCCAACGATCCAGAAGCGGCCGCAGCCGAGATCGACCGTCTCGGTCCACGCGACGACATGGTCATGGTCATCATCGGCGCCACTTCGACATCCCCCTATGGTCAGAAGTACTATCACCCTATCTACGAAGCCGCGATCCGTCACAATCTCCCCGTAGGCATTCACGTTTCCGCCGCCGGAACCGGAATCGCTCATTCAGCGACGGCCGTCGGCACACCCCGCACCTTCTTCGAGTATCACAGCGGATTGCCGCGGATCTACATGACCCAGCTCATCAGCCTGATCGGGGAGGGCGTTTTCGAGAAGTATCCTGAACTTAAGTGGGTCTTCATCGAGTCCGGTGTCGTGTGGTTGCCTCACGTGATGTGGCGGCTCGACAAGGAATGGAAAGGACTGCGTCGGGAGGTGCCCTGGGTCAAGCGACCACCTAGCGAGGTCATCAAGGAGCACTGCTACTTCACAACCCAGCCCCTAGAAGAACCGCCAAACGAAGATTGGCTGCTGCAGATTTTCGACATGATCAACGGCGAGCAATGTCTACTCTACGCAAGCGACTATCCCCATTGGGACTTCGATGCGCTCCACGTCCTCAACCACCTCCCACCGAACTACCGGCGTGCCATCTTCCAGGACAACGCCCAGAGACTCTTCAACCTGTAATGGCGCGCCATCTTGTCTGCAGAGCCTCGGACCTCCCTCCGGGAACCAGAAGGATTGTCACTCTCGCTGGACGGAGCATCGGCGTCTTCAACGTGAAGGGAGAGTTCTACGCTCTCCGCAACGCCTGTGTCCACAACCAGGGGCCCGTCTGCGTTGGCCGGGTTAGCGGGACCTATCTGCCGTCCGCCCCCGATGAGTATCGTCCCGGGCTCGAAGGACGCGTCCTTCGATGTCCCTGGCATGGGTGGGAGTACGACATAACCACCGCCGAGAGCCTGATCGACCCCACACAAAAGCTGAGATCCTATCCGGTCACCGTGGATGACGGAAACGTCGTGGTCGATTTGTAGCCGAACCTAATCAGAGGAGCTGAAAGTCGAAATGAACGGTCTCGAATACGTTGCTCGGATCCTCAAGCAGGAGGGCGTCGAGTCGATGCCCTGTTTCCCAAGCAACCCGTTGATCGAAGAGGCGGCCAAAGTCGGTATTCGGCCGATCGCCTTTCGTCACGAGCGGGGCGCCGTCATGGCCGCCGATGGCTTCAGCCGCACGAGCAATCGCAAGCAGTTCGGAGTCGTAGCCGTTCAATCCCAGGCCGGCGCGGAGAATTCGATGGGTGGACTGTCGCAGGCCTACGCAGATGGCATCCCGATCCTGGTGCTGCCTGGCGGCCTGCGTCTGAGTCAGATCGCAGTTCGCCCCAACTTTTCAGCCTCCGTCAACTATCGAGGGATCGTCAAGAGCGTGGAGGCGATTTACGCTCCCGACCAGGTCGGAAATGTCATGCGTCGTGCTTTTCACGCCCTGAGGAACGGCCCGCCGGGGCCCGTCGTCGTGGAGCTCACCGGCGACGTGTGCGGTCAGGACGTACCGGAGGACGCTCTGAACTATCACTCGCCCAGGACCTCCCTCCACCAACCGTCATCTGGAGATATCAAAGACGCAGTCAAGGCGCTCCTCGCAGCCAGCAACCCCGTTATCTGGGCGGGTCGTGGTGTTCTTTTCTCAGATGCAACCGACGAACTGAGAACACTCGCCGAGCTGACCGGCATTCCGGTCTTCTGCACGATGCCCGGGAAGTCTGCCCTCGACGAACGCCACCCTCTCGCCCTTGGCGCAGGAAGCGGCTCGACCACACAGCCCGCATTCGAGTGGCTCAAGAACAGCGACGTGTTGCTCGCGCTCGGCGCAAGTCTGACCCGCACGTTTTACGCCCAACCCATACGCGGTGAGAAAACGTTGATTCAGAACAGCATCGAGTCCGGAGATATCAACAAGGAAGAGAACGTCGATATCGGCCTGATCGGCGATACGAAATTGACGCTCGAGGCCATCATCGACGAAGTGAAGGCGCAGGTGGGGGAGGGAGGAACTGGCGACGCGAAGGCTGTTGCCGCCGAAATCGCTGCCGTTCGCGAGACGTGGATGAAGGAGTGGACGCCGCTCCTCACGTCGGACAAGGAGCCGCTCAACACCTACCGCGTCATCCACGAAATCAACGAAACACTCGATCAGGACAACAGCATCGTCACGCACGACGCGGGCGCGCCGCGCGATTCCATCGTCCCCTTCTACACCGCGACCACGCCCCACAGCTATATCGGCTGGGGCAAGACGACCCACCTCGGCTTCGGCATTCCATTGATGATCGGCGCCAAGATGGCCCATCCCGACCGGTTCTGTCTCAACCTCATGGGAGACGGCGCATTCGGAATGTCGGGCCTCGACATCGAGACTTCATCCAGGTGCGGTATTCCGATCACCACCGTTCTGCTCAACAACGGCGGCATGTCCACCTACCCACCCGGCAACTTCCCGACCGCACGTGAGCAGTTCGACGTGTCTCACATGCAGGGGGACTACGCGATGATCGCCGAGGGAATGGGCGCCGTCGGTCTCAGAGTCAAGAAGGTGGGCGAGATGCGTCCGGCGCTCGAAGAGGCTCAGAGGCTGAACGCCGACGGCAAGACCGTTCTTATCGACGTCCTGTCTGATATGGAAGGCAAGCGCTCGAGATTCTGAGCGGGCTATTCCCCACCGTGCAAAGCACAGGGGCGAGAGAACGCGTTGCTTAGGCGGGGCCCGGTCATAGGGATGACCAAGGAACCGGGCCTGTTTATCTAACTGGTAACTGCTCGTCCTCGTGCTCCCTGGGGTCCCGTAGCCCCAGCGAAAGATCCTGCACGAGGACACATCAATCGAATTCATCCAGCCGGAACCGAACACTCACCACCGAGTTCTTCTCCGGTCCCGGTTTATAATTCACATACGTCGTCGCCACAAACGTCCCGTCCGGTAGCAGCTCCAGACCTGGATATCCACAGTCGCATTCCTGGCGTGAGTTGCCAGGCTCCACGTGCTGGTGCAGAAGTTTAATCCGGAACTGTCCCGACCTCCCCGCGATGACGTCCTCGTACCTCCCTACCCACGCCACGAAGCTCCCCCCAGACGGACTCTTCGGCGCCATATCCCGGAAAACCACGACCAGTCTTCCGTCGGGCGCATAACACGCCTTGTGACGGTCCCCCGTAAGTCCCCACGGCGTCTCGCACAGGTCAGACCAGGACTCCCCTTCATCATCCGACACCACCATCAGGGAGTGCCCCTTCCGCAGATTCTCCCGAAACAGCACCAGCAGTTGATTGCCATCCGGAGAACGCACGAATTCAGGCTCGTCCGGGTCGCGCCCCCGCGCCTCATCCTCCGCGAACAGTGATGGCTCACTCCAGGTCAGCCCGCCATCCTTCGAAGTGGACTGCCACATCTTCAGCGGCGATTGATCCCGATCGTCCTTCCCCCGAGGATACAACCCCAGGTAGTCGCCATTCTTGAGCCGGGTCATGGTCGTGAACGCCATAATGCACGGCATCCCGATCCCCACGAACGGCGACCACGTAAGACCGTCATCCTCGCTCACACTGTGCTGCATCACCCCTTCATCATCCGAGCGCGCCGCAAACACGTGAAGCCGCCTCACTCCGTCCGGATCCTCCAGCAGGTAGATGCTCGGACAGTTGTAGACGCTGCGCCAGTTGTCGGGCGTCTTCACCCTCTCCCAACTCAGCCCTCCATCGTCGCTCCGAGCCAGGGGCCCGCAATGCCCCCCGTGGTTGATGCACCAAGTACAGAACATCGTCCGACCGTCCGGCATCAGCACCGTCGTCGGATGGCCCTGATAAACCTCCTCGGTCCCCTCGGCAATCAGCACGTGCCGCCCGGTTTCCTCCGAGATTTCCACCAACGGTGGTCTTTCTTTGGTCACTGGTTATTGGTCATTGGGTACTGGTCACTGAATAGGAGTACACCTTCACCCACTGTCCCCAGAACCGCAGCCTCACGGTTCGCCCACGTAGCTCCGACAGATCCTTCCCGTTCCACGTTGCGACCTGTGCCAGGTCGTTGAACATCATCCGGTCCGCCACGGCCTTCTCGTAGCCCCAAAGTGAGTGCCCCGTTTCATCCAGAATCTCCACCTTCAGCCATCCGCGCGAACTCGCATCCATGTTCACCGCCAGCCGATCCCCCTCGACCACGAAGGGCACGGTCGTAAGCCACCCCTCGTTTACATCGGCGTCCTGGGAAACGAATCCATCTCGACGCGAACGGAGTCGACCGACCCCCGACTCCTGATTGGCCATCCGCTTCACGTCGACGTCGATGTCGTGCCGGGCGTTCGTTCCGCCGTAGTAGAGAAACATCTCGTCGCCAGATGAGATGATCCCCGACCCCATATACATCCCCTTCGAGTCGAACGAACCCGCCGCTCCAAGCCGCACGAACGGTTCGAGCCAACGATCGAAATGGATCCCGTCGCGGCTTGTAGCCAGTTGCACATCCAGTGTATCGCTCGTGTGATGGTAGGCGGACGGAAAGATGAAGTAACTGTCCACCACACCCGGACATTTGACCGCGGCCGAGTTGTAGAGTCCCCCGCCCACCTGGTCTTCGTCCTCCGCCAGCGTGAAGTCCGGCTCTTCCACTTTCTCCGGTGCGGGAAACTTCGAAAAATCCGTGGACTCCGACCGCGCCACCGTCCGGTAGTCGAATGATCCCACCTGTCTCCCCGTCTCGTCGATACGCAGATGCTCGTTCAATCGCACGTAGGCGACGTAGCGCTGGATCCGGTCATCCCAGAACGCCGTGTTGAGCGTATCTGTATACCACGGCATGATCGGCTCTTCGTACTTCGTGAAGTGCACGCCGTCCGCCGAGTAGGCGCCAATGACCCCGGAGTACTCCCAGGTCTCCAGGTCCTCCTTGAAGTAACGGAACCGCGCGCCCCCACAGTTCACACTCGTCACCCCCCATGGAGTGCGGTCTTCCCCGATCAACTTGTACCGTGCCTCGGGCTCGGCGACCGGGTCTTCGAACACACTCCCCCACAGGTGGTTCAGCACGATGTTGTTCGCCCGACTCCCCTCGTGTTCCACGACGCCCAGCTCTGGCTTTTCCCACACCACCCCGTCATACGATGTCGCGTAGCATAGCGAGCGAACGCCCGTTTGATCCGTCGCTCCGTAGTACATTCGATGAACACCGTCCGTTCCTTCGATGACGCTCGCCAGGTGAACTCCCCCAACCTCCCACGGCTTCTCCGGAAGAAGAGCCGCCGCCTCTGCTCGAACGGGCGGATTGAGCGTCAGCGTAAACCCGAGTTTGTCTTCCACGAGTGCGTCGTCGAACAGCAGCTGTTTGTTCTTGAAGGAACGAAGATCCGACATGTCACGATCTCCCCAGCGTAGTTAAACGGTCACGCGAAGCCCGTCATATGCGAGCGTGATTCCCATTTGGGCTGCTTCGTCCACGACATCGTCGTGGGGCGGAACGCGTTCCAAACTGACGTGCGATCCGTAGACGACCGCTTCCTCTGTGAGAATCCCCCTTGAGCGGAGAGAGGCGACGGTTTCCTGGATCATCTCGAAATTATGGTGGCCCGATTTCGCTCGGTCGATCTCGAGAAAGCCGAAGGTCGCGTCCAGAACGATCGAATCGAATCGCCGGGACGCGAGGGAATCCATTGTCCCCGGCAGGACGGTGGACGAGTCGAGCCCGTAGAAAAGTGTCCGTCCGTTCTCTTCGACGACGTAGTTGAGCGCCCGCTCTTCCATCACGCGTGTCTCTGGATTGACGTGATGATTCGCGAGCACAGCCGTGACCTGAAGCGAACCGACGACCAGGGTCTGCTCCGGCCGAATCGCGTGGAAGACGATGTTCGCCTCCCCCGGTCGCACCGCGAAGCGTTTCTCCTCCGCCTCCCACACGTACGTCGACGCAAACTCCAGTCCCGCCTCGGCCGTCTCATTCCCGTAGACGTGCAGGGCCTCGGGAAGCGAATCGGCAAACGCCAGAATCTGGGCTGGGCGGAAATGGTCCCAGTGACAGTGAGTAATCAGAAGATGTTTGATCCGGCGGGTGTCCACCTGTTGCTGGACGAGCTGCCTGTCCGAGTGGAAATCGATCAGGACCTCCGGCGCAATCAGTGCCTGGGACGCGTCCCGCAAATTCCGTCCCCCCAGTTCCCGCGCCCGAACGACGTATTCCTCTTCGTTCGCCGGATCCTCACACGCCCTGAAATCACCCGCTCCCGTGCCTAGAAACCAGAGTTCCATGCTCCCCCAATCATCATTTTGAACCCTCACCCCACTCGTGCTTAACTTGCCAAGAGCCCAGGCCCACAGGCCTTTCAATTCTCGATTTTCGACGATCGATCCTCAATGATCACCACCACTGTCATCGGCAGTATGCCGAAACCCAAATGGCTGGTCCAGGACGATAACATCCGACTCTGGCGCGTATCTGGAGAGGTGTTGCGAGAAGGCATGGATGACGCCGCTCGCATCTCCATCCAGGACCAGGAGGCGGCCGGCATCGACGTCATCACGGACGGCGAGCAACGGCGGATGCACTACATCAGCCGATTCATATCCACGCTGGCGGGCATTGACCCGAAGCAATCTAACATGGCCGATGTCGGCGAGAACACGGTCAACAAAGCGTCCCCGGTCGTCATCGGGAAGATCCGCCGGGAACATCCCCACGCGCTCGAGGACTTGCGCTTCTTGAAAGCGAATACCGATCGTCGCGTAAAGATGACCCTGCCCGGCCCGATGACGGCGATGATGCCTCTCGAGGACAAGCACTATGAACGGGAACCGGATCTCGCCATGGCACTGGCCGATGCCTTGCGCGAGGAAATCCTGGACTTGGAGGCTGAAGGATGTGACGTCATTCAGCTGGATGAACCCGGAGCCATCGTCCGACCGGATGCCTTCCGTGAATGGGGTCGCATGGCAATCGATCGAGCCTTCGAGGGCATCGAAGCCACGACGTGTATCCACCTGTGTTTCGGCTACCGTCAGCCCGGTCCGACGTCAACGGTTCGGGACCGATCTGCCATCGACAGGCTGGTATCGATCCTCCCCGACCTCGGATCTTGCCGGGCGAAACAACTCGCTTTCGAATGTGCATGCAGCGGATTGCCACCAGAATTTTTCAGCCCGCTGCCCGATGACAAGCAGATCGTATTCGGCGGTGTCGACAACGCCTGCACCGTCGTCGAAGACCCTGCCCAGGTCGGTGCCCGACTCAAACAGGCCGCGAAAGTCCTCGGTCGTGACCGCATCTGGGCAACCCCCGACTGCGGCTTCGTCTGGCTCCCCATTGAAATCGCCCGCGCCAAACTCCGCGTCCTCTCCGAGGGCGCAGCCCTCGCTTGACCCGATGTCCAATGTTCCATCTTCTATGGTCTATGTTCTACGCCATACGCCTTGACCGCATTCCGCCACCAGTATTTCTCCTCCGCTTCCGGTCCCTTCGCCTCGAAGTAGGTCCGGACGATGTTGATCATCGTTGAGTAGTCCGTATACCGATCTGAAACCGGCCAGTTGCTGCCGAAAACGATGCGGTCTTCCCCAAACGCATCCCACAACACGTCCAGGGTCGGCGCGTAGTAGGCCGGATCGGCTGGAGCGGGCAGAGAAGGGGTCGTCTCGACTACGCCCGAACCCTTCATGAAGACTTTCGGGAATCCAGCCGCCCGATGCATGCATTCCGTCCAGCGAGCATCGGGTGTGTTCCCGTCAACAGGCACCAGCGCGATGTGGTTGATCACAATGGTCAGTTCCGGGAACCGCTCCGCGACCGTACACAGGTTGTCCCATCGTTCGACGTTCATCAGCACGTCGAGTTCGAGCTCGCGCTTCGCCAGGGCCTCGATATCGGCCATCAGACTACCGGCCTCGATGTCCTCGAACCATCCACCCCCCAGTCGAATCCCGCGGAAAAGCGGATTCTCCGACAGACGTTCGATGTCACTCGCGAATGACTCTCGGTTGGGGTCGACGTGTCCCACCAGTCCGACGATCCACGGATCATCCGCCGCCAGTTCAAGAATCCAGTCGTTGTCCTCCAGCCACGCGCTCGCCTCCACCACCACCGTCCCCGTCACCCCCTCTTTCCCGGACACCTCGCGATGGTGTTCCGGTAGAACCGTTCGGTAAAGCAGCTCGTTATCTTCAGGCGGCCACGGAATGCCCTGCGGCCGTGTCGGATCGTAGAAATGCGTATGTGTATCGATAATCATTTTCGCTCCTCAGCTATCGGCCCTGAAAGGGCCGCGACTCCAAGCCTGGGGCTCGAAGAGCCCCAGGATAACTACGGCACCAGCCAGAAATCCGAGCCGTTGCGAGCCTACCCCACAATCCACAAAACCCCCTCGGATCTGTCACGAATATCATGGACGATCTAAACAACCCTCACATCCGTCACATAAATAGACGTCGGCCCCTCATGGCTCGAGTAGTACGATAGAAGCCCGTGGGTCTCGTCCTTCGCCACGAACCCGGGATACGAACAATCCCCCCCACTCGGAAGTTCAACGATTTCCTCGAGCCGATCGTCGAAGAGCCAGTAGAGCATCATCGACGGCACCCGATCGACCCCATATTTCCGTCCGCCGACCAGGTAACGATCGCCCCACCGCTCGATCATCGGTCCCCCCACGTTTCGATCGAGCGGCGCCCGTGTCCACGTATCCAGCGATGGCGACGATCGGCACACTCGGGCCCGCTCACCCGCTCCGTCCCGGGCGATCGCCAGGACGGACCCATCGTCTTCGAACAGAAATGCCGTCTCATCCCCGTACGTCTCGTCGAAGAAGGCACGGAACCGCCAGACCAACCCATCCTCGCTCTCGAGCATCGCGCCCTCGATGGTCGCAGGGCTCCGCTCACTTTCGATGTTCGCCTCGAACCCGTGTCGCCGTCGCCCGCACAGGAACGCAAGGTTCCCGTGAGTGGCCGCACGCCATACGTAGTGACCGTAGGTCCCCTCGAGCGGTGTGGGCCCTTCCCAAGCCTCGCCATCGTCTGTCCACACGGCATAGCCCAGATGTTCGTTGAGATCGAGCGGCTCGTCTTTTCGTGCAAGCCACGTACCCGTGTAAACGAACAGGCGATCTTTGAAGACAAGGAAGTGAGGGTCCCTCGGGTCACGATGCGGAACATCGAAGCTGTAGACTTCGTCCCATCGGTTTCCGTTATCACTGGCCAGGATTACGATCCGGGCGATCGCAACCTGGTGCCCTTCGGGACAGCTGCGGAAGGCAAGGAAGTATCGCTCTCTGAAGCGACAGAGATCCGTGAAGGCATTGTGGTGCTCATCCTGACGCGCGGTGCGGACTGGACCGTAATCAATGGAGGCTGAATCGCTCATTCTATTCGAGGTTGGCGTGTCGGCCGAACATCTCCTCGGAATCGATGTCCTTCTTGTTCATCAGCAGGACAATCAGCGCGTCCAGAAGAAGGAACAGGCTCTGCTCGAACAGCGACCCCATCGGTTGGATTGAGGAGGAACTGCCACCCCCGTCCGCCTTGGGCGATGGAGCGGGAACGCGAATCGTGACGTCCGCGAGCTGTCCGATCGGTGACGTCGGGTCGATCGTCACGAGAAGAATAGACACACCGATCGCGTGCGCTTTCTCCGCTGCGGCCACCAGACTCGCGGTGCTTCCTGATCCCGACCCGATCACGAGCACGTCCCCGGCTGCGATCCCGGGCGTTGTCGTCTCACCCACAACGTGCGACGTCACACCCAGGTGCATCAACCGCATCGCGAATCCTCGGATTCCCAGGGCGCTTCGTCCCGCCCCGGCGACAAAGACACGTGGGGCCCCTTCGATCAAGTCAACGGCAGCATCGACCTCTTCAGACGAAACGTTTGCAATGCAGTCGTGAACTTCCTTCGCGATCCTCTTGATCGTGGTCAAACCGTCGCCCCCCGCATCGCCCTTTGGATCTCCGCCGCCATCTCCGCCGGGTCTTCCGCATTCTGGATCGCGCCACCCACCACGACAATGTCCGCTCCTCCGGCGACCACGTCGGCCGCATTCTCGAGCTTCAGACCCCCGGCAATCCCGAGAGGCACATCGACGACCGGCCGGACCGCGTGCAACTCGACCAGCGGGTCCACACCCTCGTCGCGGCGATCGTAAGCAGTATGCAGGCAGAGCACGTGCACGCCCATGGCGACCAATTCCCTCGCTCGGGCCGCCGGATCGGGCACCTGAATCAGATCCGCCATCACCCTCCCGCGGCCATCGGCCGCTTCCACTGCGCCACGGATGGTCGCTTCATCCGCCAACCCAAGCACCGTCACGATATCTGCACCTCGACCGAACCCGCTCGACGCCTCGATGGATCCCGCATCCATGATCTTCAGATCCGCCAGGACCTGCTTCTCGGGATACTTCTCCTTGAGCAGCTCCACCGGCTTCAGACCGCACTCGATCACGAGCGGTGTTCCCACCTCAATGATGTCCACCGATTCGTGAACGACCTCCACGATGGCGAGTGCCTCATCGATAGACAGCACGTCAACCGCAAGCTGCAGTTGGGGTGATCGGTTCACCGAGTTCGCCGCCGAAAATGTTCTCCCATCGATCTTCCAACTCGTCTCGGACGATCCAGCGTTGCCGCCCGAATCCCCATCCCGCCACCCCATTCGTGTTCATCTGTGTTCATTTGTGGTTCCAAGCCTCGCCTTAGAAAGACCAGACGCTGAGAGCCGTCTTCGCGAACAACCACTCCTTATCCTCTTCCGAGAGGAAGGGCATATGATCGCGGAACATCTCGACGGCCTTTGGATAGCCGATATTCCTGAAAATGTGAGGGAAATCAGTCCCCCACATCAGTCGTTGCGGCCCGAACGCATCGTAAAGCCGCTCGTAGGTCGAATGCGTGTCCGCCAGCGGAAAGTCTTCCTTCGACTGTCCGGCCTGCGGCGTGAACTTCACATACACATTGGGATACTTCGCGAAGTTCAGGACGTTCTGAAGCAGCGGGTAAGGTGCTTCTTCCAGGGTTGGTGCGCCCCCCAGATGGTCCAGAATCACCTTTACGTTCGGGTAACGCGCCACGATCGGCTCTACCGCCGGCTGCTTCTCAGCCGGCCCGAAACTCAGGAACGATGCCCCGAGTTCCTCCGCCTTCTGCCAGATCCGATCCTGATCCGGCGCCGCCCATTCAGCCGGGTCATCCGGCCTAGATAGATGCATTCGCAGTCCCGAAAACCCGTCTTCTTTCACGAGCTTCTCCAGCTGCTCCGGAGCATCGGGTGCGTGACGATCCATAATCGCCATCCCCGCGAATTTCCCCGGATACTTCTTCATCATGTCCGTCACGTATCGGTTGTCGTAGACATAGTGAATCGGCTGCACGATCACGGAGTGAGAGACCCCGTTCGCCTCCATCGTCTCCAGCAGGAGCTCCGCCGATCCCTCCTCTTCGGTATTCCGTCCTTCCGCAAACGGATACGCATCCGTATCCAGACTCCAAATGTGCAGGTGACTGTCAATGATCATCATGTGTAATGCTCCTTACCCTCTGTTCGTGATCGCGGACCCCGGGCTTCCGACTCTTCCCGAGACACTGGTTTTCTCTCGTCTGCTCTTCATCGCAGCCGGGAGGCTGCTCCTACCCTTTTGTCATTGGTCATTGGTTATTGGTTACTGGTCGTTGACCTCCCGGCCCCGCCTCGAAACCACGCGCGTTTGCGGGGGTGTCTGATTATCATGCGAGGTCTGGCAGTATAACGGGGGCGTCTTGGACCGGCAACCCTCAACGGCGAACAGGAATCAGCAATGGCCCAATTCACCCAGATCTGGGACAGTCCCTCGACGTTCGCAAGCTGCGTCGGAAAGGGCGTGGTGTCGAGCATCGACGGGATCGTGCTGAGACGCGGCGTGACCGTCGCGGACGAAATCGGCAACTGCAACATCCGGGATCAGGAGCAGATCGTCGGCCTGCGCCAGGCAAAAAAGACCTTCTTCATCCGTGAAATGGACGCGGCCCGGGCGGTCCTCTGTCCCTATCTCGATTGCGACCGAGATGACGGCGAACTGGACATCATCGTGAACGGCCATCCCAGCCGAATCCGGTGGCGCGCCGATCGACCCTACTGGGAGGACCGCTGGACTCCGGTCGAGATCTCCGTGGAACAGATGCGCCCCGGCACGAATGAGTTCGTCTTCAGGGCGGTAGGAGACGCGCAATGGACGCTCCTGATCGAGAACGGAAGACAGCCCGATCGCAGCGCCGTCAGCGAGGATGGCGGGCAAACGTGGCGATCCGAAGACCTCGGCGTCAACAATCGGGCCGATGGAGAGTACATGGTGCGGCTTTGGCTCGACCAGCACGAGTCAGCCGCCGACTGCTGTTCGGAACCAATCGACCTCCTGGCCATCAGTGACGTCGCGGTCGAGGGCAGCCCCGGTGTGCTGTCGCTGACCGCCGAAGCAGAAACGCCGTCCGGCAGTTACATCACACTCTTCGTGCGGGGCGGATCGACACCGTCCTACGACCCCTCGGACTGGACGGCCTGGTCGCCGGTTGAGGAGGAAATGCCGGCCCCGGGTCGATTCATTCAGTGGCGGGCTTTGCTTGAATCCGATGCCCCGTCGGTCTCTCCTCGGATCAAGGCCGTTCGCCTCACGGCCGAAATCGATGTCAGAAAGGAACCGGCCTTTTCCGTGGCCGAAGCGCACAACCCGGACCTGGCTCGTAGCCCCTACCGCTTCGCGCACATGACGGCCGACGACGAGCGAGGACAGATGCTTCGCGATCGATGGAAGCTGAACGATGTCGTCCGGGACGCAACGACCGACTTCGACAGGTTTCTCCATCTCCGCCAATGGGTGCGCGGACAGTGGGAAGACGGATGGAACATGGGCGAGATCAACTTCTGTCCTCCCTGGGATGCGCCTCTCATTCTCGAACTCACATCCCGAAAACTCAGTTTGGGCATGTGCACGCATTACGCCACCGTCATGTCCCAATGCAGCGCAGCCCTCGGCCTAGTGACCCGCACGCAGATCATGCGATCCCACTGTATCAACGAGGTCTGGTCCGGCGATCACGACAAGTGGGTGGCCATGGACGTAGGCGGCGACACCAACGACGAGACCAAATTCACATATCACTTCGAACGGGAGGGGACACCCCTCAGCGCTCTCGAGTGTCATCAGGCTTGGGTTGACGAGGACTACGACGATGTGGAAATCGTCCCCCGACCTCCGACAGCGACAGATGATCGGTTCGAAGTGGCGAAGCGACTTCAGCTGTTCGAGCGGTTCATGATCTCCCTTCGGAACGATGAAACCACGACGATGGGACCGGGAGAACCGGAACACGGGAAGGGTTCCTACCACTACGACGGATACCTCTTCTGGGAGGACGAGAAGACCGAACCCTTCCCCTGGTTCTCGAAGCACACGAGCCGCAGTCATGACCTCTACGGCTCGGTCAACCGGACCAGAATCCATCTGAAGCAGACCGAAGAGCAGAATCGCCTGCACGTCACGCTCGACGTCGAGATGCCCAATTTTTCTCACTTCGAACGCCGAGGGTCGGCCGACCCATGGACGACGTGCGAATCGAATTTTGCGTGGAACATCAACGACGGAGACCGCCGGATCGAGATCCGATCCGTGAACACATTCGGGCGTCCAGGATCGAGCAGCTGGGTCCGTGTCGAACCGGTAGGCTGAGGAGTCGTCGTGATGAGTGAACCCGAATACGACCTGATCGTTCGCTGCGGCCGTGTTTTCTGCCCGGAGACAGGCCTGGACGGGCCCGGTGCGGTCGCGGTACGTGGAGACAAAATCGCGGCTGTTGGCAAGGTGGACGGCACAACACGGGAGACCCTGAATTTCGACAATGCGCTCCTGCTACCCGGCCTGGTCGATCTCCATGCCCATCCCGACAAGGACAGTTCTCGCTACGGTGTAGACCCCGATGTCCACTTTCTGCCGCGCGGTGTGACCACGGTCATGTCACAGGGCGACGCGGGCGCCAACAACTGGCCACGCTATCGCGAGCGCGTCATCGAAGACTCCAGATCTCGGGTCAGATTGGCCATCAACCTCAGCAGACCTGGAGAAACCAACCCGGACCGATGCTACGAGAAACCCGGAGACGTCGATCCCACCGCCTGTGCGGAAAGCGCGATTGAAGGGGGCAGCCTGATCTGGGGGATCTCAGTCAACACGAGCGAGGCCTCTTGCGGGGAGTTCGATCCCCGGGAAATCCTCAAGGCAGGTATCGAGGCCGGCGCTCGCTCGGATCGTCCCCTGCTGTTCGGCAGTCGTCTGGCAAGGGACGTCCCGCTGGCCGAGCAGCTGGCTGCGCTTCGGCCCGGCGATGTCCTGACCTACTGCTTCAACGCCAAAGACGAGAACCTCGTCGAAGCGGGCCGCATCAGAGACTGTGTCAGGGAGGCGAGAGACCGTGGCATCCTGTTCGACATCGGTCATGGTATGGCCTCTTTCGCGTTCGAAACCGCCGAAGTCGCCATCGCCGATGGATTCCTGCCGGATACCATCTCAACCGATCAGTACGCGCGTCACGTCGGAAGCGATCCTCAGCACGACTTACCGCGAACCATGTCAAAACTCATCGCCGCTGGGATGGAGGAGACGGACGCCTTCGATCGTGTTACGAGGCGTCCAGCCGTGATCCTTGGCCTCACGGGCGAAATTGGAACATTGTCCTCGGGGTCTTGCGCGGATCTCAGCATCCTCCGCTTCAACGAAAACGCCGCCCCCCTAGTCGATGTGGAAGGCCAGACCCGCCCCGGCGGCTGCTGGGAACCCGTCCACACCGTACGTGCCGGCCAACACGTATAACTGCGGGAGTGCTCCTCGGTTTCGCGATCGGAGCTGATAGATATCGCCCGAAGGCCGCGGTCAGGGCCATTTTCGTGTGTTTCGTGTTTTCGTGAGGGTTCGACTTTGATCTTTCCTTCCGTGTGTTCCGTGGTCCCGTTTCTGTGAGGTCATCATGATCCGTAAAGCCTTCGTCATGAACGTCAATCCCGATCAGCACGAAGAGTATGAGCGTCGCCACAGACCGATCTGGCCCGAGCTCGAAGAGACATTGAAAGCGCAAGGGGTTCTCGACTATTCGATCTATCTCGACGCCGAAACCAGCACTCTGTTCGCCTACGCGGTGATCGAAAACGAGGAGCGATGGGCCGAGATCGCCAACCTCGACATCTGCAAGAAGTGGTGGGCCTACATGAGCGACCTCATGGACTCCAACCCCGACAACAGCCCCGTGGTGAAAGAGATCCGCGAAGTCTTCCACATCGAGAAGTAGCGTAGAACAGTTTTCGTTTTGCATTTTGCAGCCTTCATTTTTTCGCGCCTGAGCCACAGATAAAGGTTTTCCAGAATGATCCATCCCCACGAGCGCAAGCAACTCTTTCTTAATGACGCCTCTATCCAATCGACAAAAGGTGTCACCCGCACCCTTCACCAACCGACAAAGTGCGGGCCCGTCATCCGTCCGGATCCAGCTCACAACCAGATCGCTGTCCAGAGCCGCAGCGCTCCCATCTGGAACCCCGAGAAGGAACTCTGGGAATGGTGGTACTGGGCGTACTACAAGATTCCACGCGACCCGAACGAGGGCGTCTCTCTCACCCACTATGCGACGTCGTCCGATGGCGAAACCTGGGATACGTCTCCTCTGGAACTCTTCGAATGGCAGGGCAACACGAACAACAACATCGCCCTCGACCCGGCCGAAGGCAGACAGACCGTCTATCACATCCTGCGCGATGATCGCGACGAGGATCCGGCCCGACGCTACAAGGGCCTCTTCGGCAAGGGTGACCGGGCCGTGAAGGTGTCCCCGGACGGCTTCGAATGGACCGCGCTCGACGTCCCCCCTGTCCCCAGCCAGGACGAATCCCACTGCACCTACGACGAACAGACGCAACGCTTCGTCGCAACCGTCAAACACAAGACCAACTGGGGACGCTCCGTCTGGCTCTGCACAAGCGAGGACTTTGTGTCCTGGACGGATCCCGAGCTGATATTCCACTCGGATCGCGTCGACCGACAGAACCGCGCCGCTAGAATCCAACAGATCGTCGACGACCCGAACTATCTGTCCCCGCCCCTCGTCGACGGAACAGACTTCATCGCCGAAGTCTACCAGATGCCCATCCTGCCCTACGAAGGCATCTACGTCGGATTTCCGGTCCTGTTCAATCCCGCGGGTGCAGTCCCGCCACCGCACGGGAACTTCACGGCCTTGAACCAGGTCGAGCTCACCACGTCACGGGATCTCCACCACTGGGATCGCGTAGGCGACCGCGCACTTTTCATCGGCGTCGACCCATGGGACGGCGTCAATTACGGATGCGCACAGAACCTGCTCTGTGGACGTCCGCACGTACGGGACGATGAGATCTGGTTCTACTACAACGCTTATCGTTTCAGGGGTCCCCAATACCTCTACGGAGATGTGGTCGACCCGTCCTACCACAACGACATCGGGGCGCTGTCGCTGGCCAAGCTCCGTCTGGACGGTTTCATTTCGATGGATTCCCGAAAAGGGACGTTGACGACACAGCCGTTTGAATGGACAGAGGGTGAGTTCCACGTGAACGCAGACGTCGATGGGGAATTGCGCGTCGAAATACTCGCCGCGGACACAGATCGCGCGCTGGAAGGATTCGGAGTGGAAGACAGTGATGACATTCGTGGTGACCAGCTTCGCGGGAAGGTGCGGTGGAAGGCCCCTACTCAACCGGACGGTGTCGTACGAGCCAGATTCCATCTCGAGAATGCCCGGCTTTACGCCTTCTGGACAGGAGACCGCGGATGAGCGATATGCTTCCGGTTTGCGATCCCCATTTTCACCTGTGGAATATCCACACTCGGCCCAATCCCAGCCTGGGTGACGCGGTTGAGAAACACCTTCCCGTCTATCACGGAGAAGACTATCGCCAGGAGGTGGCCACCTTACCGGACACCTTGCAAATTGCCTCGAGCGTGCACGTCGAAACGGTCGTGGGTCAGATGGAGGGCGGTCATGTGTTGGACACCGTGTCCGAAACGAGGTGGGTGTGCGAGCAGATGGGGCCGACCGAATCCGAGCATCCGTTCGGCATCGTCGGTTACGTGCATCTCGCACACGATTCCGCCCACACGGATCGGCTGCTCGAGCGGCACATAGCGACTGCAGATGGACGGTTCAGGGGAGTCCGCATGATCCTGAATCATCACCCCACCAACCCCGACCTGACCTGGCCGCAGGTCGAGCACGGGAACTTCATGAGAAGTGATGTCTTTCGGGAAAGCGTCGCGATGCTTGGCGAGAAGAGTCTCTCATTCGACTTGCAGTGTAACCCCCATCAGCTGGAGGAGGCCGCCCGAACGTTCTCGGATATTCCCGGGACGACCGTCATTCTCGACCATCTCGGCCACATCCACGACGGGGAAGACGCCGCGCACGAAGAAATCTGGCGGGACGGCATGCAGGCTTTGTCAGAAGTCGGACACGTCAACGTCAAGCTGTCGATGCTCTACTTCGGGTGCGAGGGATTCCACGAAGATCCCCGAAAAGAAGAGATCGTGAAAGATCGGGTCCACGAAACCATCGAGCGCTTCGGGCCCGACCGTTGTATGTTCGCAAGCAACTACCCTGTGGAGAGGGTGCAAGGCATCAGCCTCCATCGTCTTTACGAAATGTTTGACGAATGGACCGCTCACCTGACCCCCGAGGTCCCAAGGTCGCTCTTCCACGACACAGCTGCCCGTGTCTACCGTATGAACTGACGAGAGGAGTTCCATGCAGAAATCGCTCGACACGAAACTCGACGACATCCGAAACAACGCGGACAGTGATGCCTTCGTCATCGCCTACGCAGCGGATTCCGACATGTCCGGCGGCGTCGCAACGTTCGATCCCGGCTATTCCGTGCAGATGTACTGCGAGACGCTGGCCGATCTGGTCGAGCAGGCAAAGCTGGACATCCTGCTCACCTCTGTTTCGACGATGGACATCCTCGCTCGGGAAAAGCGATGCTTCGATAACAGTCCGGTGACCCCGGCCATCCGCTCGAACGACACGACCGATATCTGGAGAGCACGGGGTGCCGGGTATATGCACGAACTCTCTCGACCGCATGCCACCGCGACGATCGAAGAGAGCCAGTATGGAACCCTCCTCCCGTCCCCTGACCAGACGCCCGACATTGACCTCGGGCTTTATTCCGTCACGTTCAACAACGATCTCGATGCCGACTGGTTCTCCCTCGAGATGTTCAAAGAATTCCGGATGGAAGCCGCACAGAAAGAATTCCGTTATTTCCTCGAAGTCTTCAACCCGAATGTCGAAGATTGCGGGATCCCCGAAGAGGACATTCCTACCTATGTCATCGATCAAATTGCCCGCATGCTGGCCGGCATCCCCCGTGCATCACGTCCCGAGTTCCTCAAGATCGCCTACAACGGCCCCGAGTCGATGGAAGCGCTCGTCAACTACGACCCATCGGTCATCGTTGGCATCCTCGGCGGCGTCACCAGTACCACCTACGACGCTTACAAGCTGATCTACGAAGCGAAAAAGCGAGGCGCCCGCGTCTCCCTCTTCGGTCGTCGCATCAAAGGCGCCGAGGATCCGCGAGCGTTCGTCGAGGTCCTCCGAGACGTCGCCGACAGCGAGGTCAGTCCCGAGGAAGGTGTCAAAGTCTACCGGGATAAACTCGACAAACTCAGGATCAAGCCCGCCCGGTCATTGGAGGACGACATGGTGCTCTTCACTCCCGGGCTGGAGTCGTAGTAATCTCGTACCAACCACCTGGACAAGCTTCTCTTCCCACAACTCGATCCTGTCGCGCAATCATGATAAACATCCACCGTAAGCCCTGACCTTAAACATCGCCGCCTCAAACGGCCCCGGAGGGGCCGCCGTCAATAACCCAGGGCAAAGCCCTGGGTCAACCAGTCGATCGAAAGCAGGGGCCGAGCGATCGAAACAGTCAACGAACAGCCCATGCCCACTTCGGCCCTGTCGCGTAATCCCGAAAATGAACATCCACTTCAAAGACCTCTCCCCCGATCTCTTCAGTACCTGGGCACGGATGCGATTCCGCTTCTGGGAGGACAACGAGGAGGACTGTCGCCAGGCCTACACCCACTACGAAGGGAGAAGGGAGAAAGGCGAAGCCCTGACGCTCCTGGCCTTCGCGGGCGAAGATCCCATCGGATTCACCGAAGGGGAACTCCGAACCGACTATGTGGAGGGAGCGGACGAACGACCCATCTGGTATCTCGAAGGTATCTACGTCGAACCCCACGCCCGCCGTCACGGTGTAGCCACCCGTCTCGTCCGCGAACTCGCCCGGAGAGTCGGAGCCCAAACGCTCGCCAGCAGCACCGAAGTCGAAAACGAACGCAGCCGTAAATTCCACAAAGCCATGGGCTTCCGCGAAGTCCAGCAAACCATCAACTTCATCCTCCCAATCGAATCAGACAAATGATCAGAGGCAGTTCACTTTGCCTTTTGCACTCTAACTTTTCCACTGTCTCTTGCTCTCCTCGAATCTCTGGAAACTCAGCCTCATTCAGGCCTGCCGCTGGTTTCTCCTGCTTATGCCCATCCTGGTGCTGTTCTACCAGGAAAACGGGCTCTCTATCCAGGACGTCTTCCTCGTCCAGGCCTGCTACTCGGTGTGTGTCATCGTGTTCGAGGTCCCGTCCGGCTACTTTGCCGATCGCGTAGGCCGGCGACGCTCCGTGCAGGCGGGTGCCTTCTTCGCATCGATCGGCTTTATCGCCTACGCCTTCGCCCACACCTTCGTCGACTTTCTCGTCGCGCAGAGCTTCATCGCCGTCGGCGCCAGCCTCATATCCGGCTCGGACTCCGCCCTCCTC
Source organism: Latescibacteria bacterium UBA6620 (assembly GCA_002433075.1). Lineage (GTDB taxonomy): Bacteria > Latescibacterota > UBA2968 > UBA2968 > UBA2968 > UBA6620. The sequence continues at coordinate 221,817 of DJHM01000044.1, read as the reverse complement.
TACGACACGCTTATCCAGCTCGAGGGGGAGCACGAATACCAGAAGCACGCCGGTCGCCTCGCATCGATCGCCAACTTCTCCGAAGGCATCGCTGGGATCGTGGGCGGATGGCTGGCGCTCATCAGTCTGCGCACGCCCCTCTACTACCAGGCCGCCGTCGTCCTCCTGTCCTTGCCCATCGCGTGGACGCTCGTCGAACCGGCCCGTAAGGCTTCCGATGTCGGAGAAGGCAGCCTTCGAGCCATCGGAAGAATCGTTCGCTACGCTCTCCACGGTCACGCCGAAGTCAAATGGCTCATCCTCTACTCCTCCCTCGTCGGAACATCCACGTTTGTCATCGTATGGTTCGTACAACCCTACCTGGTCGCGGTCGACCTCCCGTTGGCCTGGTTCGGCGTCGCCTGGGCGGTCCTTCAGTTCTCCGTGGGGTTCTTCTCTCTGCTGGCCTATCGCATTGAAGCCCTTCTCGGCCGCCGGGCCGCATTGATGTCCTTGATCCTGCTCTCTTCCGCGGCCTACCTCCTCCTGGGCCGCTACGAAACACTCTACGCAGCCCCCATTCTCTTCCTTTTCTACCTGGTCCGAGGGATCAACGGCCCCGTCCTGAACGACTACATCAACCGGTGTATCGAATCCGACATCCGAGCAACAGTGCTTTCGGTCAGAAGCCTCGTGGGCCGTCTCATGTTCGTTGTCCTCGGACCGGTTGTGGGATGGGTGTGCGATACGTATACATTGGGCGCTGCGTTTCAGGTGTGTGGCTTCACGTTTCTGATTTGCGGCGTCCTGTTTCTGTGGTTGCTCCACAGAAACGACGTGCTGTAACCGAGGTTCGGTCACGACGAACAGGTCGCCAACACGAGAAGGAGAACCGCCATGTCTGCCATCCAGGGCGAAGGCGAATATCGATACGAGCTGGTCAATGGATGGGCGAAAGTCCCGCCGGAAATGGCGTGGCGCGAGGTCGGCTCTGTCGCCGTAGACAGTAACGACAACGTCTACGTATTCAACCGCGGACCCCATCCGATGCTCGTTTTCGATCGGGAAGGCAACTTCCTCCGGTCCTGGGGCGAAGGCACCTTCCCCCGTGCGCACGGTGCTCACTATGCGCCCGATGACACCCTTTACCTGACCGACGACGGCGACCACACCGTCCGCAAGTGCACCCTCGACGGGAAAGTCCTGATGACACTCGGAATCCCAGGCAAGCCGTCGCCCTACATGAGTCAGGAACCTTTTCACCGATGCACACACACCGCCATGTCGCCCGAAGGCGACCTCTACGTCTCCGACGGCTACGGGAACGCCCGCATCCACAAATTCTCGCCCGACGGCAAGCTCATCCTTTCCTGGGGCGGTCCCGGTTCCATGCCGGGCGAATTCAATATCCCCCACAACATCTGCTGCGATGCCGACGGCTGGGTCTACGTCGCCGATCGAGAAAGCCATCGAGTCCAGGTCTTTGACGGGAATGGCAACTACGAAACACAGTGGAACAATCTCCACCGCCCCAGCGGCCTCTACATGCCGCCCGGCAAGTGCGACGTCTGCTACATCGGCGAGTGCGGACCGACGATGGCCGTCAACCGCGACGTGCCCAATCTGGGTCCCCGCGTCAGCATCGTCGACAACCAGGGCAACCTCCTGGCCCGCATCGGGGACTACAATGGCGCCGGCAACGAGCCAGGCCAGTTTATCTCGCCACACGGCATTACCGTCGACTCACGCGGCGACGTCTACATTGGCGAGGTCGCCGCAACCGCGTGGCCCCAGTTGAAACCAGACATCCCCACCCCCGACCCACTCCACGCGCTCAGGAAGATGGTCAAACTCCCCGCCAAATAACGGCGAGGGCCGACAAGAGCTATCTACACATCGTTAAAGTACGTGTCATCCCGGTACGCTTCTTGGCCGGGACCCATTTTGATCTTCGAGAAACCAAACGAACGGTTCCCAGCCAGACGAGATTTTCGATCCTATCCGAGGAAATCACACGCATGCTGACCGAACCTCAAATTCGTCACTACGACACCTTCGGATTCCTGGTCCTGCCGGGTCTGCTGACAACCGCCGAAGTCGCCACGGCCAATGAGGAATTCGGCGTACGGTTGGCCACTGCGAAGAACCAGACTGAGCAGCGGGGGATTCGAAAGCAGTTCAACTGGACCAACCTCGGCCCGGACTCACCCTTCCTTGGTTCGCTCCTCGAGGATTCGCGGTTTCACGGGCAGGCGAAACAGCTCATGAAATCGGAAGTGGTCGGGATGTACGCAAACGGCAACGCATTCTTCGGGGACCGGACGGAATGGCATCCCGACACGGGTCATCTCGACCGTCGAGGGGTCAAGTTCGCTTTCTACCTGCAGCCATTGGAGGCGGACACGGGCGCCCTGCGGTTCATCCCGGGGTCGCATCGAGCCCCGCTGCACACCGACATCCGCGAAAACATCCGGATCAAGGAGAGCAACAAAGGTGTGGAGGATGATGCAGGATTGGATGTCGACGAGATACCCGCTTTTGTAGCTGAATCCTCGCCTGGAGACGTGATCGCGTTCGACAATCGCGTCTGGCACGCCAGCTGGGGCGGTCGCCCCGAACGAAGAATGTGCAGCGTCGGCTACTTTGCCCCGGACGACGAGGCGACCATTCGCGAGCGAGCTACCCAGGAGGCGAGTCTGATCGAAGCCTTCCCGCTCGTCAAGCGCCCACCCGAGTGGATCGCCAATCCTGACAAGAGCCCAATCCGCCAGATATGGATCGACTTCCTGCGCAAGTACGGCTTCGCCGGCTTCTAGTCATCCGCCGTGAATACACATCTTCGAAGGGACCGTTCGCGAACGGTCCCCACCCTGACACGCATCTACTCTGAGAGGCCACGATGATCGACTTCTTCCGTTCGACCTTCACGTGGTTCGGCCAGCCCTGGACGCCCGATCCGTACTACCGGTGGATGGGAGGATTCGTCGGCGAGACGGGCGAAGCCTACCAGGTTCGCTTTAACCTCGTCGCCAGATGCGAGATCACGGAGGATGCCACTGGTGTCTCGTCCGAGTGCTTTCTTGGATCGCCCTGCCGGAGCGAATACACCATCGCAAAGCGCAACCTCTTCCAGATTCCCAGCAACGAGTGGCGAATGGCCTTCAGCAGGAAGTCGGGGTTGGGAATCGCTGCCAGACCCAGCTCTGAATCGGAAGAGGTGGCGACGAAATCTCTCTCGGACTACCAGGACTACAAGATCGACATCCGATCGTTCGGAGAAACCGAAGACCTCACCGACGACGGCGCCATCGTCCAGGCCACGCTCGACAACGACGTGATGAGTGTTTTTTCGACCTACAAAGACAAGGGTTTCACCGTCACGGCTGAGTATCCCGTCAACCTCATCAACATCAACCAGGACAACCCGCAATTCCAGGTCTGCACGGGCCCCATCCTTCTCCCCGACCTCGCCACCTGGACCGGCGACGACATCCAACGCGTCTTCGTGGCTGACGTCGCGATTACGGCGTTCGACTGGGTCGAGTTCATCCTGAGGCGTGAATGCGCAGCAGCGCCCGAGGAACGGGAATGGCTGGACAAGGTCAGGGGCCTCGACCGCCACGAACTCCACGACCCGAACAACCAGCCACCTGGATACCCTCCGGCCCGTCCTAAACCTCTCGTCTTCAACGAAGTGTGGGAAATGGAAGCGACTAACGTCGTGAAGCGCGTGATCGATAGCTGACAGACGATGGAAATCACCGAGCTCAAACTCACGGGCGTCAGCTTCGGACCGCTCGAAAAGCCGTTCTGGAACTCCATCAAGAAAACGACGACCTCTGGCGGCGGGCGTCTCGAAATCCATACCGATGAGGGCCTCGTCGGTATGGCGCCCACGGGAGCCGGGGGCGTCAAGCGGGCCCATATCCTCGGGTCCATGAGCAAACAGCTCGTCGGGGAGGATCCCCTGCGGATCGGTTACCTATGGGACAAGATGTACATGGGAGGTGCCCGGAAGCCGGTCGCCAAGGGCGAGTATATCAACAGCATGAGCGCCGTCGACATTGCGCTCTGGGATCTCAAGGGGAAGGCGCTCGATCAGCCGGTATGGAAGCTAGCCGGCGGGGTTCAGGAGCGGGTCGAGGCCTATGCCGCGGGCGGGTATTATGAAGAGGGGAAGACCGTTGAAGATCTATGCACCGAACTGACGAGCTACGTGGAAGCCGGTTTCCGCGCCGTTAAAATGAAAATCGGGTGGCCCGGTGTCACGCTGAGACACGACGCCGAGCGGGTTCAATCAGTACGGGAAGCCATCGGACCCGACATCGAGTTGATGATCGACGCCAACAACGCCTGGGACGGGCGAACCGCACTTCGCTTCGCCAGGATGATGGAGTCCTCCGATCCCTACTGGTTCGAGGAGCCTGTGCGGGCCGATGACTTCCGCGGAGGCGCGATGCTCGTAGAGAAACTGGACATCCCTGTCGCCAGCGGCGAGAACGAATTCACACGTTGGGGAGCCCGAGACCTGATCGACGCGAAGGCTGCCGACATCATCCAACTCGATCCGAATACGTGTGGCGGCATCAGCGAATGGCTCAAGATCGCGGCCTTCGCCAGCGCCCATCACCTCAAGATGGCGCCCCACGGGAATCCCAACATCGGTTCGACCTGTGTTGCCGCCGTCGACAATGGTCTCATCACGGAGAACTACCCGACTGCCTTCAAGAACAAGCTGATGTTACCCGTCGACTTCCGCTCCGATGGCTTCATATATATGAGTGACGCACCCGGACTGAGCATCGAGTAGGACGAAGACCTGATTGGAAAACATCGCACAGAGTGAATGATCCCAACTTCCGTCATCCTGAGGGCGTCAGTTCGACCGGGCCTGGCTTGACATAGCTCGCTTGCGAGCGAAGGCAGGAGTCGAGAACACGCCTATCTGGACAAGTGATCACACGATGTCACAGGTTTCAACATGAAAATCACACACGCCGAACGGATCGCACTCGACATCCCCTTTTACGCCGACCACGTCACCCGACACATGCAGCGCGCGCAGACGCACAGCGAGCGCGTCTACGTCTACCGCGTCGTGACAGACGCTGACATTGTCGGTTGGGGCGACGGCCTGGCCGTTCACGACACGGATGTGGTTGTCGGAAGGGGGCTCTTCGATGTGCTTCTCGACGACGACATCGGGCTGGGTTTACAGGTCGCCGTCACCGACGCCGCGGGCAAGTCGGTCGGCTCACCCGCGCACGCCCTTCTCGGCAAGCAACTTCGCAGCCGATGCCCGATCTCCTGGTGGGACATCGACATGCCGCCGGAAGACTGGATCAAGGAAGCGAAGGAGGCGATGGGGCGTGGGTATACGTCCTTCAAGATGAAGGCGCGGCCCTGGCGTGACGTTCACGACCAGATCGAGAAGGTCGGCAACGTCGTGCCGGATGATTTCAAGTTCGACATCGACTTTAACGGGTTTCTGTTGAACGAGGCCAATGCCGAGACCGTCCTTCGAAGGCTCGACGCCCATCCGAACGTCGGCATCTTTGAGACTCCGTTCCGACTGGCCGAAGACATCCCCGGCGCGGCGAGGCTCCGGCAAAACACGCAGAAGCCCATCGTCGAGCACTTCCGCCTTGAGCTGGTCCAGGCCGATTGCTGCGACGGGTTCGTCATCGGACGCGGGATCACCGAGTTTCGCAAGGAAGCCGCCCTCGCCGCCGCCGCCAACAAGCCATTCTGGATCCAACAGGTCGGGACGGGCATCACGACCGCATTCGTCACACACTTCGGCGCCGTCCTCTCCCACGCCCAGCATCCAGCCATCACCTGCCACGAACTCTGGGAGCACGATCTCCTCACGCAACGTCTGGACGTGAAGGATAGCTACATCGACGTGAGCGATGAACCAGGACTGGGCATCGAGGTAGACGAAACTGCAATCGACCGCTACCGCGTCGATGAATCCTCTCCATCACCGAAAGAGCAGTATAACAGCCAGGACCGGATTCTCCGGGTCACGTGGCCGGGTGAATCGGGCAAAACCCGCGTTTGGTCCTTCACATACGAAGGTAACTATCAGACCGCCTTCTACGCCGGAAACCTTCCCGGCTTCCAGCCCGGGGTCTCCCTCGAAGTCATCGAAGACGACGGCAGCGACGGATTCCGTAAGGAACACGCCGACCTGACCCGTCAGGGATGGTAGCAAATCGTCATTCGTGACGAGACAACCATCCAACCTACCGGTCACCCTCTGCGCGCCTGCCGTGCCGTAGCTCGCTTGCGAGCGAAGGCAGGAGTCGAAGGGCGGCCGGTCTCACATATTCACCACGGAGCCATCCATTGAAAACAGCAACCATCTTCTTACTCCTGGCCTTCGCATCACCCACCCTCGCCGACGACCACGAACCCTCTGAACTGCTCGTCACGGTTTTACGTATCAGCGAGGAATACGCAAACGTCAACACAAGCGTTAATGACACGACGCTGGCCGAACACGGGATTGTACACGGCGTCACCTTCACCGCCCGTTTTCGGGATCGAACGGTGAACCCCTTCCTGGGCAAAGACTATTCGGATGTACCCCGAGGGGACTGGGTCGCCTTGATCGAGGACGATCACAAACTGCAGATTGCAATCAGCTACGGTCACGCCGCAACCGATCTGGGATGCACGGTCGGCGATACGCTCTTCATATCCTTCCCCGAGGCAGTAGAGGAAGAGGAATGAACGTCGAGCCTATGACGCAGGGTCCCCTGCATCACTTCTTCGGCTACTACGGCGTCGACGCGTGGGACCCGGCAAATCAGCGTCATCTCGCACTCGAGACCGATTTCGACGACCACCGCCCCCTGAGTACGGACGTCGCCAAAGTCGGTCTGGTAGACCGGGACACTGGCGAGTTCGAGACACTGGCAGAAACGTCGGCCTTCAATCTGCAGCAGGGCAGCATGATGCACTGGATCGATGCCGGATTCGGCACTGAGTTCACCTACAACGATTGGGAAGGGAATCGGGTCGTCTCACGTACCCTCAATCCGGAGACCGGTGAACGTCGAACGATTGACGGGGCCGTCGCAGCCATCTCGCCGACCGAACCCATCGGCCTGGGACTGAACTTCGCGCGGATGGCCCACTGCCGACCCGTCGTCGGATATGACAATGTGTGGGAGGAAAACTGGGAGGATCATCCAGAAGACGATGGCTTGACCTTGCTCGACTTCCGCGACGGGACATCGAAGCTAATCCTCTCGATTGCCGACGTCGTACGCGCCTTCCCGGAGATCCCGTTCGAGGGTCGATACTGGTTTAACCACGTCTACTTCAACACCGACGGAACGCGCGTGCTGTTTCTTTGTCGCGCCGGCGTCGGCGACGGTCAGAGAATGACATCCATGTGGACCGTCAACACGGACGGATCCGATCTCGAGCTCCAGATTCCTGCAGGAAGGAAGACCTCACACTTCGCCTGGCGGGACGATGAGCGCATCTTGGCTTCTTCAGACGTCCTCGGAGAGATGCAGTTTGTTGAGTTCCACGATCGAGTGAAGGACTTCGAACCCTTTGGAGCAGGGGCATTCCCCTCAGACGGCCACAACGCCTTCTCACCCGATCGTCGATGGGTTGTGTGTGACACCTATCCCATCGGGGAAGAGCGGCTGTCTGAAGTGATGCTCTACGAAATGGAAACCGGAGAAAAATCGGTGATCGGGCATTATCATTCCGATCCCCAATACACCAAGGACATCCGCTGCGACCTCCACCCTCGCTGGTCGCGTGACGGCAAGACCATCACCTTCGACTCCGTCCACGGCGGCACAAGACAGATCTGGATCGCCGACGTCTCCGACATCACGAAATCATAGCCGTCCGCCTACCGCCGACTGTCAACCGTCCACACGGGCATGTCCACCCAACCCGATACCACTCCGGAGCACGTAGCAGCTCCCGACCACCCGGTCACCACCCGCGCCATCCTCCTCGGCGCGGGGTGCGCGGCCTTCCTCGGCTGGGGCGGCCATTACACCCGACATATCGGCCATACGACCAAAATGGCTGCGGATCACCTGCCCTGGGGTGCGGTCGTTCCCGTCTTTTTCATCGCGGTCGTCGTCAACAAGCTACTCCAGAAGGTCAACGCGAAATGGGTCCTGACCCGGGCAGAGATCCTCGTGATCGCGGGCATGGCTCTGATCGCATCCGCGCTGCCCAGTTACTTCATGGGCTATGTCATCGCCAACACCGCGGCTCCCTTCTACTTCGCAAACGAGGAGAATCGCTGGGAAGACGATCTGCACCCTCATCTGACGGACTGGGCGCACGTGAGGGAACCCTCGGCCGTCAAATGGTTCTTCGAAGGGCTTCCCCGGGGCGCGGAAATCCCGTGGGAAGTGTGGGTGCTCCCCCTGTTCTGGCGTCTGAGTCTGGTTGCCGCGATCGGTGTGTTGGCCCTTTGTGCAGGATCGATCCTCCGCAAGCAGTGGGTCGAGCACGAGCGTCTCACATTTCCGCTCATGTCCCTGCCTCTGGCCATGGCAGAACGCGAACCCCGAGGCGCTTTCCTGGTTGGATTCATGAATCGCCCGATCTTCTGGGTCGGGTTCGGTCTGGCGTTTTTCCAGATCGGGTGGGGCATCATCGGCTACTTCGTCCCCCTGTTTCCCGCACTCCCGAGGAACTTCGGCGTACTCGACTTCGGCCGCGATTTCCCCGGCGTGCATACCAGCCTCTACCCGATGATCGTCGGCGTATCCTATTTCATTGGACTGGACGTGTTATCCAGCATCCTGGTCTTTCAGGTCCTGCTCATCCTGGAAATGGGCATCCTGAATCGGCTGGGAATCGAGATCGGGGCCACCCACACGACCGCGACGTCCCAGTTCGAGAATCTGCAGGGATTCGGGGCGCTGTGTGTGATCGTGCCGTGGACCCTGTGGATCGCGAGGGGCCATCTCCGCGAAGTCTTCCGTAAAGCCTGGTACGGCGATCCGACCGTCGACGACGATCGTGAGATTCTGTCCTATCGATCCTCGGCGATTGGTCTCTTCCTGAGTGCGCTCTTCATCATCGCGTGGTGTACGGCATCCGGCATGCCCGTCTACATCGCCACGGGATTCCTGCTCGTCGTCGTCCTCATCTGGCTCGGCATCACCCGCTTGACGGTCGAAGGCGGTGTCATCAGCGCCCGCATGATGCGGGCCCAACCCGTCATGCTGAATCTCGTCGGTTCCTTGCACTTCACCCCCGCCGGCATCGCAGGGCTGGCCCTCACCGAAGCGTGGCACAAAGATATTAAGACGATCCTCATGGCCGACCTCGCCAACGCCAACCGGCTGTTCGAAGCCTACACCGCTGATCGAAGAAGGCTCCTGATTGCCGTCGTCACCGCCCTCGGCACGGTGGTCATCACCAGCACCCTTTATCAAGTCACATCGAGCTACGCAACCGGAGCCTTCAACTACGGCGGCATCTACGGCCCCTTCATACAGGGCGTGTTCGACAGCGCCGCCGGTCATATCAGGGATCCTTTCCGCGTCAATCGAAAGCAGATGATGTGGAGCCTGTTTGGTGTGATCACCGCAGGCTCGACTGTCATTCTTCGTTACGCCCTTCCCCGATGGCCGCTCCACCCGATCGGGTTCGTCGCTGCGACGGCGCATCCCACGAATCGGCGGAACACCTTTCCGATATTCGTCGCCTGGCTTGCCAAACTCCTGATCCTCAGAATCGGCGGCATTCGGCTCTACCAACGGTCGACCCCCTTCTTCTTCGGGCTGGCTCTCGGATACTTCGTCGGCGTCGGCGTCTCTGCCCTGGTCGACGGGATCTGGTTCCCGGGTCAGGGACACTCCTGGGGATTGTATTGATTTTGGCCTCCGTAGATTCCATCGCCCACCATCGTGACGTTTCAGATCGTGTCCATAGGCTTCTCCAGCTTCCCTGAGCCATGCAAAAAAACTCCGTTCGTGGCGTGAAGAGCCCAGGTGAGGTATCATTGACCCGGGCAACTCTACATCACGAATCCATCGAGGTCACAGGACGTGGAACTGCTGGGACTCGGACGAACTGCAGAGGTGTTTCTAACCGACGACGGAAAGGCCCTCAAGCTGTTCTACCCGGAGTTCCAGGACCGGGGCCCCCAGCAGGAAGAGCGGATCTCCCGCATCATATCTGACCGATGTCCCTCGGCACCCACCTTTTTCGGGACCACGACCGTCGACGGCAGAATCGGTTTGCTTTACGAACACATCGAAGGCGCTGCCGTCAACGAAGCATCCATTCGTCCCGACTACACGGTGGAGGACTTCGCCCGTCAACTTGCCCGGCTTCACCCGGAGATTCACAGAGCTTCCGGCGTCGATCTACCATCCTGGGAAAGCCGGGTCGGGGCCGGAATCGAGCACTTCGAACCCATGAGTCGAGACGGGAAAGCCGTTCTCCTCTCTCACGTCCATCGCAACGAGCCGTTCTGCTTGTGTCACGGCGATTTCCATCCCGAGAACGTGATCCTCGACCCCCACAGGTGCCTCCGCCCCATCGACTGGGTCAATGCGTACCGGGGCCACGCGTTCAGCGATGTTGCAAAAACCACCTATCTCATCCAGCACGGCCTGAAGCAGGGGCTCGACACCATCTCCGAAGAGGAGCGCCCTCTCCGCGATCGGGTTTCCCACGTCTATCTCGATGAGTACTTCGACCATAACCCACCCGAAGAGATCGAATGGGCGGCTTGGCAGCTCACCACGATGATTCTTCGCGATCAGGAGGGAATCGACGCCGAGAAAGCCGCCATCAGGAAGATGATTCTGAACCTGCAATCCCGATACCCCGACTTCAAATAGCAGGTCCCGTTTCCGTCTCCAGTTTTCCCGATTCCCTAATTCCTTAATCAAACTTGCCTGCCACAGCCGCCCTCGGCCACCTCACTCGTCAGTCGTGGGATGTGGTCATCGTCGGCGCTGGACACAACGGCCTCACCTGCGCCGCCTACCTTGCCCGGGCAGGAAAACGTGTGCTCGCTCTGGAAGCGAACGAACGCGTCGGGGGCGCCTGCACGCTAGAAGAAACGTGGCCCGGCTACAGAATCTCGCCCTGTGCGTATCTCTGCGGACTCCTCCATCCCCTCGTCATCGATGAACTCGACCTTCCCGGTCACGGTTTCCAGTGGATCCCGGCCACGGCCGGCATGTTCGTCCCCTTCGATGACGGTTCTTCGGTGCAGCTCTGGAGTGACCGGGACCTGTGTCTGGAGGAAGTGGGACGACTCTCTCCCGGAGACGTGGGAGGGTGGCAGGAAATGAATCGCTTCGTAGCCGGAATACGCAACGCCCTCCGGCGTCCCGACCATCGCGATCTTTGGCTGTCCCTCAACCCGACCCGTGACGAAATCGCAGACCAACTCGACAATGACGACGAGGCGCTTGGCTTCCTCTTCGAATGGTCCATGGTCGACTTCGTCGAGCGATTTCTCGACGACGAGCGGCTTCACCAGGCCTTGCTCGGTCAGGGGGTTATCGGCACGAACGCCAGCCCGTTCGACGCCGGCACGGCCTCGATCCGTTTCCACCACTCCAGCGGCCGCATGTTCGGGATGACAGGCGAATGGGGCTATGTTCGCGGCGGAATGGGAACCGTCAGCTTCATTCTCTGCGACATCGCCATGGAACTCGGCGCAACCGTCGCCGTCGATCTCCCGGTTGGATCGATCGAGCCCGGTGAAGGGGTCCGTCTGGCTGGAGGAGAGCGGATCGCGTCCCCCGTCGTCATCTCCAATGCGGATCCGGTCACGACAGCTCGGCTGCTCGACGACCGGGCGGACCCCGAATGGAAAGCCCGGGTCGATGCGGTGCCGATCGAGGGCTGTACCGTCAAACTCAATGTGGCGCTTCGAGAGCTGCCCAGCTTTACGGCTAGGCCGGGGACGGATCGCGATCACCACCGTGGCCAGATCAACACGCCGCTGACCAGAGAGAAGTGGCGCACGAACTGCAACATCGCGCGGGGTGGCGCATTACCCGACCGACTGTGGACCGAACTCTATTTCCAATCCGCACTCGACCGTTCCGTGGTTCCCGACGACCGCCACATCATGAGCGTTTTCGCCCAGTATGTGCCCTACGACTTCTCAGACGGAAACTGGGATACCCGCCGCGATGAAGTCGCCGACCTCGCACTTCGATCCATCGATACTGCAGCAATGTCCCCGATGCTGTCGAGCGGTATGAAATCCTCGGCCCTCCCGATATCGAAGAGAAGATCGGGCTCACAGGTGGCCACATCTTCCACGGCGAGTGTCTTCCGTCTCACGCGTGGGATCGCCGTCTCACCGCCCGACACCCCCATGCCCGGCACCTATCTCTGTGGCGCGGGCACCCATCCCGGGGGCAGTGTCATCGCCGCCAACGGCAGGAATGCCGCAATGGCCGTCCTGGAGGATCACCCGTTACCGTGACCCGCATCCTACACTTTTCATTTGGCCTTTTGCATTGAACGCGGAGTTCATCCTGATTCTGGCCGCTCTTCTCACTTCCCTGACCGCGGCCATCGGGGGCATCGCCGGGGGGGTCGTTCTCATCACCGTCATGCCCGGTTTGCTGCCCGTGTCCGCCATCGTCCCGATCCACGGACTCGTTCAGATCGTCAGCAACGTCAGCCGGACAGCACTCGGGATCCGTCACATCGAATGGCGCATCGTACGCGCCTACGCCCTGGGAACCATCGTCGGGACGGCCATCGGCTCCCAGGTCGTACCCTACTTTTCGTGGGAACACCTAACCCTCGCCCTGGGCGCCTTTATTCTCGTGCTGACCTGGATGCCGCGTTTCGAGGCGGCACCCCGCATTCCCGGCGTCTTCACCATCCTCGGAACTGTGCAGAGCGCCCTGTCCCTCTTCGTCGGCGTGACCGGTCCCCTCAACATGCCCTTCCTGTTACGTGAGGATCTGGGCCGGGACCGAACCGTCATCACCCACGCCGTCCAGATGACGGCCATGCACGGGGCCAAGGTCGTGACGTTCGGCATCCTCGGATTCGCCTTTTTCGACTATTGGCGACTGGTCCTGGGCATGGCCGCCGGCGCAGCCGCGGGATCCTGGGCTGGAACACAGCTGCGCGAATACGTCCCCGAACATATCTTTCGGATCGGCATTAAAATCCTTCTCACCGCACTCTGTCTGAGGATCATTCTCCAGGCTGTCGGGTTCGATCTGGTCCCATAGTGCATTGATCCAACCAGTGAACTTCTGCGACCATGATGTCTGACATCACCAACCTCGTCGCCCTCACCGACCTCATCGGGACTGCAGGTCAGCCTCGGGCAGATCAATACCCGGCGGTCAGGGAAGAGGGCTACGAGGTCGTCATCAACCTTGCAACGCCCGACTCGAAGGGCGCCATACCCAACGAGTCGGAGGTCGTGACGGCGATGGGCATGAGTTACTTCCAGATCCCCGTCGTGTGGCAAGAACCCACGCTCGTAGACTTCGAGCTTTTCACCGGTCTGATGCGCAGCGTGGTTGAGAGAAAGACATTCGCTCACTGTGTCGTCAACTACCGGGTCTCCGCTTTCATGTTTCTCTACCGAACTACCCAGTTGGGTCTCGATCCAGTGGACGCGAAGGCAGACATGGAAAAGCTCTGGACACCTAGCGGAGTCCGGGAGGAATACGTCGACCGCATCCTGACCGACCACGACATCGATTACTTCTCCATCTGAGATTCTCCGACATCGAGGAGTTCAACGTGTTCACTTTCTCCGAAAAACACCTCACCGACTACCACACGACGGGGTGCACCGTCTTCCGCGAAATTCTTCCGGTCTCGCTCCTGTCCGACCTGAGGAAGGTTGCCGATCGGGCCCGCGAAATCGCACGCGAACAGCGGGGGGCCCAGACGCAACGTCTCCAGCCGGTCGGCGCCTACGACCTCGACCGGGCTCCCTTCAAGGATTACGCCGAACTACCCGAACTGAACGATGCGATCCACCGCGTGCTGACACCGCGACACTTTCACGCCGATACGAACCGGATGGGCATTCTGATCGAGCCCGCCGAGCATCCGTGGTGTACGAACTGGCACCGGGATCATCGCGATCACGTGCCGAAGGAGATTTTCGAAGCGGAATTCCAGGAGGCTTGGGACCGACAGGTTTTCGACATTGACTACATGAACCAGATCAATTGCGCGTTATACGAAGATCCCTCGACCTGGTTCGTACCGGGGAGCCACTATCGACAGACCAACACGCCCGGTGAAGAAAGGGCGCGGGACAGTTACGACCGATCCCGTTTCAGAGAGGATGCGCCGGGGTCGAATGAAGAGCTCGAACGGCAGTGTCTGGACTACGTCAGAAGCATGCCTGGAGCGGTTCAGCTGCGCCTGAACGCGGGCGACTTTGCACTCTATCGGTCGAGCGCATGGCACCTCGGGAACTACGTGCCCTATCGGAAGCGCGCGACCCTCCACGATTTCTGTGGAACCCCGGAGTACTCTGCCTACATCGATGAGAGATCCGTCCGGTTGAAAGCCGCCCTGAATCGGGCTTAGGAACTCCCGAAGATGCACCTTCACCGTGCGTGGGCTTGCCTTTCCGGCAATCCATCACGTCCTTCTGCAAGATCCTGAGCAAACGGCCATCAAGGAGCGGAGATTGTCCTTACGATTCGGTTTCGATGCAGATAAATCACTTCCCCTGGAAGAGAATATTCAATGGGCGGCCGAGAACGGTTTCGAATACATCGACTTTCAGGCCGACCTGGAACCCAACAGCATCGCCTCATTCGATGATGCACGTGTCGACCGCATCAGGTCCCTGTGCGAGACAACGGGTGTTCGCCTTGGAATCCACCCGTCCTCGGCCATCAACCACGCCGAAATCGTTCCCATCGTGGCCGAAGCGGTTGAAGAATACATGGAAGCGAACGTCGCTCTAGCCGAACGGCTCGGATGCGGCTGGTTCGTCGCCCACGGAGGCTATCACTTTGGCGACATCGAGAAGCGCCGACCTGTCGTGGTCGATCGAATCAGACGTTTGATCGAGCGAACCGCCCGGGCGGGCATGGAGGTCTACTTCGAGAACCACAATCGGGAACCGGAGTTGTCCGAAATGCATTATCTGCCCCACAACGTGGCCGAGACCCGCTGGTTTCTCGACGAAATCGAAGCGCCCAACTTCAAGTGGGCGTTCAACGTCGCCCACGGCAACCTCGTCCCCGAAGGATGGGCCGGCTTCCTGGAGGCCTTCGGCGCCGGCAACATCGGTCAGGTCCGTGTCAACGACAACAACGGCGATTACGAGATCCACCTCGTCCCAGGTGAAGGGAACATCGACTTCGAAGCCCTTTTCACCGACCTGAGGAACCGGGGTTACCAGGGTTGGTTCAACCTCGGCTTCGGCACCTTCGACGATAAAGCCCGCATCCGGGATCGTTTCGAGCATCTTCTCTGAATCACCCACCTCTGGCAACCACACCATCACACTGAGCGGAGTCGAAGTGTCGGTCCTCGCAGATCGACGCACCCTCTGCGGAACGGGAAGGTCATGAAATACGGAATCCGCGATGGCATGCTCAAAGTCCCCCTCGAAGAGACCTTTCGCACAGCCGCCGACATCGGCTTCGACGGTGTCGAATTCTGCATCGGCCTCGAGTATCGAGACAACGTCCTGTGGCAGGAAGGTGGGACGGAGAAGCTGAAGGGGGTGGCCGATGAGGCTGGTGTCGAAATTTCTTCGCTGTCACCCGGGGTCTTCTCCCGGTTCCACCCTGCGCTCCCCGACGAGGATCTGCGCAAGGAAGGAGCGGAGATCCTGACCCACACGATCGAGTGCTGTCGGCCGCTCGACACGGATCAGATCCTTGTCCCCATGTTCCCGAAGGACATGGATGACTGGCCGGACTCGACCTGGCAGCAGTTGACCGACGGATTGATAAACCTGAGCGAAACGGCCGCGCAGCAAGGCGTGACCCTGAATCTGGAGGCCACGTTCAGCGCCGATCAGTACGTTCGTATCGTAGACGCCGTTGCGTCCGATCATTTGAAGGTCTATCACGACACGGGAAACACCGCCATGCGCGATCAGGATCCCGCGGCTGAAATTCGCAAGCTCGGGCCTTCCAGAGTTGGAATGATCCACGCCAAAGACACCGACCGCCAGGCGCTCGGGGACGGCCGTGTGGACTTCGATGACGTCGATGCGGCCATTCGGGAGATCGGCTACGACGGATACATCGTGCTCGAAACACCTGTAAGCGATGACGATCCAGCGGGTGACAATGCTCGAAATCTGGATTTCGTGCGCAAGTTGGGTGTGTAGCCGGTGATCAAGCTGGGGTGCTTTTCGAATCTGCTCGATCGGGTCCGAACGGGCGGATTCATGGACCTGGAGGAGTTCATTCCGCTGGTCAGGAGTCTGAACCTCGACACGATCGACTTTCATCTCGGCAAAGGGTTCCGCTCCAAGGAGGTCGGCTACCTGCACCACATCCGCTCGCTCTGCCTGAAGCAGGGCCTGCCCATCGGCTACGTCGGCTCGGTCGGGAATTTCGCTGGGGAGGCCGATGTCGTTCGGCAGCGGATGGATCAGGCACGCTTCGACATCGACGTCGCCGCCTCGCTCGGTTGTCCGATTGTGAGACTCTTTGGCGTTTCGATGCGCGTGGGTGGCGATCGATCCGCCCTCTGGAATCAGATGATCGAGAACTTCCAGATTCTGGCCGATGAGGCCCTGGAAAGAGGCATTCTGCTCGGACTTCAGAACCACAACAACGGCAACCTGGCAGCCACCGGAAGCGATGTCATCGCCATTCTCGACGAAGTCGACCGCCCTAATTTCACCTGCGTGCTCGACACGGGTGAATGGGAGGGTTCGGTCGGCGCCTCCCCTCTTGGTCAATCCGACCCCAACACGGACATCTACGGCTACATCGAAGAAGTGGCGCCTCGTGCGGCAACCGTGCGAGCGAAATTCTATCGCGTCGAAACCGGTACCGAGGCCTGGATCGACTACGCACGTGTTGTCGACATCCTCCAACGATCCGGCTTCAACGGCAACATCTCCATCGTTCTGCAGAATCAGTGCTCGACGTGCGACGACAACGAAGCCCTCCGCCTCGCCGTCACCCACCTACGCCAGCTCCTTGAGAAGGGATGAGGGAAACAGCATGACTGAACGTTCGCTCGGATCCACGCCACACCTGCTCTCCCGCTCACCCCTTATCCCGCTCGGACTTTCCTGATGGACTGGGACCTCACCTCCTATTTCCCTGAGTTCGGCGGATCCGAAATGATCGAGTTCCGCGACGCCCTCGAACGGGACGTCGATGAACTTCTCGATCGGGCGTCCGGCCTCAGCGACCTCGACGACCAGAATCAGGACGCCTGGGAATCCCTCTACCTCGACGTGGAGGAATTTGCCACCCGGTATTCGCACTACGGATCCTATCTGGGATGCCTCACTGCCGCGGATGCGAGCAACGAGGCCTATCAGGTGGCGGAGAGCGCTTTCTCCCAACTGGGCGCTGTAACCGCCAAGGTGAACGCCGAGATGCTGCGTGGAATCCGCTCTACGGACGATGATGCCTTCGCGGAGTTCTGCGCCCGTGAGCGTCTTGCCTCCGCTTCCTACGTCCTGAAGCGCGATCGTCAGGATGCGCGGTTCATGATGTCGACCGACCGGGAAGCGCTGGCCGCGGATCTCGGTGTCGACGGCATCTCAGCGTGGGGGCGGCTCTACGACACGATCTCGGGGAAGCTCGAGTTCGACATCACCTATCCCGACGGTCGCACCGAACGTCTGCCCATCTCTCAACGTCGGTCGCTCATGGAGCAATCCGATCGCGACATCCGCCGCGCCGCATTCGAGGGCGGGAACACTGCCTGGTCGACGGTGGAGGATGTGGCCGCAGCCGCCCTCAACGCCATTTCGGGCACCCGGCTCACCCTTTACCGATACCGGGAGATTCCACATTTCCTCGAACGCGCCCTGTTCGACTCTGCCATCACCAAGAAAACCCTCGACGCCATGTTCGACGCCATTGCCGCACATCGGGAGCAGCCACGGAAGGCCATTGCCCTCAAGGCAAAGGCAATGGGCGAACCCGGCATCGCGTGGTATGACATGGGCGCCCCCATGCCCTTCCGCGAAATCGAGGTCTTCGATTGGGATCGCGCCTGCGAACTCGTCACCCGGGCATTCACGGCAGCCTACCCGGACCTCGGAGACTTCACGCAAAGCATGTTCGACCGGAACTGGATCGACTGGGGTCCTCGAGAGGGCAAGCGACCGGGCGGCTTCTGCACAGGATCCCTGCTCACGCGGGAATCCAGGATTTTCATGACCTACAACGAGGCCATGGGGGACATGCGAACTCTCGCGCACGAAGCCGGACACGCCTTCCACAGCTACGTTATGCGAGACCTGCGTCCGTTCGCCAGAGGATACCCGATGACCCTCGCGGAATCGGCCTCCACGTTCGGTGAAATGATCCTCACCGAGGGCATCGTAAGCGATCCCTCCGTCCCCGACACGCAGAAGGCGCTCATGCTCGATGCGGAAGTGGGGCACGGCGCGATCTTCCTGCTCGACATCCCGACCCGCTTCGAATTCGAGCGCGCACTCTACGAGCAGCGCGAAGAAGGTGAACTCACCGTAACCCGGCTGAAGGATCTGATGGTCGAAACCCAGAAGCGCGTTTTCGGAGACGTTCTCGTCGAAGGCGGCGAGGATCCTTACTTCTGGGCTTCAAAGCTCCACTTCTACATCACCGGAGTCTCGTTCTACAACTTCCCTTACACGTTCGGCTTTCTCCTGAGCCGCGGGCTGTTCGCCAGATTCAAGCAGGAGGGCCCGGACTTCCTCCCCCGATACGAAGAATTCCTGCGTCTCACGGGCTCGGATACCTCCGAAGGTGTAGCCCGCAGCAGCATCGACGTAGACCTGGAACAGCCCAACTTCTGGTCCGACGCAATCACCTCCCTCGAGGAACCGATGGCCCAACTCGAGGCGCTCTTGCCTAAGACACTCAACGCAGCTCCCTTCGCCAGGGCTTCGGGAGCCGGGGAGAGCGCGGAGAGGAACCTCGGCGAAAGGTAGTCTGGCGGGTAGGGCCACGGCACGCCGTGGCCCTACAAAAGACATGTGTCACCCCGGTACGGATCTTGGCCGGGGTCCATTCTGATCTTCGCACAATGCAATGACCAATCATTGCCCGAGGAAGCTGGATGTTTGAGAGAAAGGATGCAGTGGACACGAGCCATCTCGACCTTACCGTTCGTTATTTCCAGGATTGCACACCCGAAGGCGTTCCCATTCGCGAAGAGAACTTCGAGCGCCGCGAGATTCCCATGTCGTTGCCCATCGATAAGACGGCGCTCGTACTCGTCGACCTGTGGAACGATCATTTCATCGAGAGCTGGATCGAGCGTGCGAGTCAAGTACTCAGGGACCACGTTCTCCCGGCCATCGCCGCCGCCCGAAGAGCCGGGATTCCGGTCATCCACGGACCGTGCCCCGAAGTCGCGGTCCAGTACGAGCAGCTCGCACACCACGAGCCATCTCCACCCCGCGACGAGCCCGACTGGCCACCCGGTGCATTCCGGAATCGTGAGGGTGACTACCACGTATATCGCGGACCACGACAGCAGTATCCCGGCATCCGCGACATCGCGGAAGAGCGTAAAATGTCCGATCTCGTCGAGGTCCACGAGAACGACACTGTCATCGCCACGGGGCAACAGCTCCACGACCACTTGAAGTCCACCGGTATCCTGCATCTTCTCTACGTCGGATTCGCCACCAACTGGTGCATCATCAATCGAGACTACGGCGTGAAGGACATGCGGGGCCGTGGCTACAACGTCGTCCTCCTGCGTGACGCCACCACCGGCGTCGAGTTTCCCGACACCCTCGACAATCTCTTCGCCACCGAAATCGCCATCCGTGAGGTGGAGCAGAAGTACGGGTTTAGTGTGTCGAACGACGATTTCTTCGCCGCGTGTAAAACCTTGAACCGCCGCGGGTAGGGTCACGGCATGCCGTGACCCTACGAGAAACGTTACGTCACCCCGGCAAGGCTTCTGGCTAAGGCCCATTCTGATCTTCGCCCGGTTGGGAAGATGGATCCCGGCCTCAGGCACGCCGGGATGACAATGTTTACTTGTCTACCATAGCTCTAACGGGGGCGAGACCTCTGCCGACCTCCGTGGCATATGGCGGATTCCTTAGCCAACGAAAGGCAACGTTTTGACCATCACAGACATCCAAACCTTCATCGTCGGCAATCCCTGGAAGAATTGGGTCTTCATCAAGCTTCATACAGATGAAGGTGTCTACGGCGTGGGCGAAGCGACGGCGCATCGAAAGGCGAAAATGTTCGAGGCGGGTGTGATCGAACATCGGCGATACTATCTGGGCAAGAACCCGTTCGACATCGAGGACATCAACGAAGAGCTCATTCGATGCGGTGCGCCCGCCAAGATTCGGGCAGCCATCGACATGGCGTGTTGGGACATTGTCGGGAAAGTCGTCGGCCAGCCGGTTTGGAAGCTCATTGGCGGACAAGTCCGCGATCGAGTCCCTGCTTACGCGAACGGATGGTATCAAGTGGATCGGGTACCCGAAGAGTTCGCGGAGCGGGCCGTTGCCGTTGTACGCAAGGGGTACCAGGCAATGAAGTTCGACCCCTTCGGAGTAACGACCGGAACGATCCCGAAAGACGAACTCGATCTGTCGCTACGCATCGTCGCTGCGGTCAGGGAGGCTGTTGGTCCCGACATCGATCTCTTCATCGAATGCCACGGCCGCTTCGATCCGCTGTCGGGCGTCAAACTCGGACAGCTGCTCGAACCCTACGACCCGGGTTGGATCGAAGAGCCCGTCCGATCGCACCACGTCGATGCGATGGCCTCCATCGCCAGCAAGCTGACCATCCCCATCGCAGGCGGCGAGGGACTAGACGGCATCGAAACCTTCCTGAATTTTCTCACGCAGAAAGCGGCATCAATCATCCAGCCCGATCCGATCACCTGCGGTGGAATCACAGAGCTCAAGAAAATCTGCGCCATCGCTCAGGCACACCACGTCCTGGTCGCCCCTCACAACGCCCAGGGGCCCGTCTGCACCGCAGCGTGTCTCCACGTGGACGCCTCCACACCCAACATCATGATTCAGGAAGTGTTTGAAGATTTCGCTACCCCGTTCGCCAGAAAGATCACCGATTTCCCAACCGAAATCGTCGACGGTCACCTCGTCATCCCAGATCGTCCCGGCCTCGGCATCGACCTTGACGAAACCGAAATGGCGAAGTACCCCTATGACGAGTCCCACTTCCTCGATATGTATGGGAAAGAGGGCGGCTGGGAAAAACGCAACCTCAACGACTGAAACGGCACAACGGAATCCCCGAAAGCTGGGCCTATCAACCATGGCGCGAATCGCACGGATAGACAGGGAGTCACACATTCTGATCGAGGCGAAGACGATGGCCACTCCCGCTCCCCTCGGCTCCCGCTCTCCCGTTCAGTTAGGGTTACCCCGATGATTCAAGACCTCGAATCAATCCTCGACGAGCTGGAGCGCGAAGGTTTTATCCTCATTCCAGGCGCGCTCGACCCGGAGCAAACCGAGGAGATCCGTGTCCATATCAATCAGGCGCGAGAGAACGGCTGGGAAGAGGGGCTGAATGAAGTCGGGAATATGTGGTTTGACAGCCTTCTGGACCGTGAACCAGAGACCTTCGGACCTCTTGTAGGCCACGAGAGCATCCGCCCCGTTCTGGAAGGCATGATGGGTCCGCAGTGCCAGCTCCGAAGCTTTCGGGCTCACATCAATCCCGGGCCCTACCACCAGGAGTGGCATCTCGACTTCTACGGTTACTGGCAGGAGAAGCGAAGAGCAGAGAAATACCGCCTTGCCGTCCCGCCTGTGGGTGTCAACACCACTTTTTATTTCCAGGACAACGGACCGGGCATCGCTCACCTCAAGTTCATCAAGCGGGGGCATACGTTCGAACCAGGGCACCTCGAAGAAGATCCCTTCGACCGGGCGAAGTTCGAGGCCTGGTGCGAGGCCCAGGAGCACGTCGTGATTCATCCCAAGGCTGGGGACTGCGTCGTCTTCATCAGCCACATTCCGCATCAGGGAGTAAAGGAAGACGACGACGCCGAGCGAAGTAACGTCGTCTGTCACTACCAACTGACTCCCATGTACGAGGGCGCCTGGTTCGTTTCAACCGCACGCGGTTACGAAGGCACCTTCCCTTTCGCCACAGATGCAAGACCATCACGCACACCACTGAAGACTGGATGACAGCCCCTCCTGCCCTCTCCCTTCTGACTTCTCACTCCTGTGAGGTTCTACTGTGAGCTTCCGATGGGGTATCCTCGGCTGCGGTAGTATCGCCAGAAAGTTCGCCACGGGTCTTAAGGCTCTCGATGACGCGCAGCTTGTCGCGGTCGGATCACGGACCCAGGACAACGCCGATGCGTTCGGCAACGAGTTCGATGTCCCCGCACGACACAGCAGCTACCAGGCGCTCGCCGAAGATCCCCTCGTGGACGCCGTCTACGTCGCCACGCCGCACCCGATGCACAAGGACAACAGCATCCTCTGCCTCGAGAACGGAAAGGCCGTGCTGTGTGAGAAACCTTTCACGGTCAACGAGGGAGAAGCACGGGAACTCATCGCGGTTGCGCGGGAGAAAAACGTCTTCCTCATGGAAGCCATGTGGACCCGGTTTCTTCCCGTCATCATCGAGACCAGAAAGCGAATCGCGGACGGCGAAATCGGCGAAGTACGGATGGTATCTGCAGACTTCGGTTTTCGCGCCAATGTGAATCCGGAGGGTCGCCTTTTCAGTCCTTCCCTCGCCGGCGGCGCCCTTCTCGATATCGGCGTCTATACCGTGTCGTTCGCCTCCATGATCATGGGTGCGCAACCTTCGGACATCGCCGGCGGCGCACAGATTGGCGAAACCGGCGTCGATGAACAGGGCGCGATGGTCTTCGGCTATGGTGAGGCAGGTCGGCTGGCGTTACTTTCGTGCGCGATTCGGGCTCGTACACCTCACGACGCGACGATCATTGGGACCGACGGTTATATCCGCCTCCCGAAGTTCTGGAGCGGGACAGAAGCCGTTCTGGTGAAAGGCAACAACGAGGAAGTCATCGAGGCTCCCTACGAAGGCAACGGCTACAATTGCGAAGCTGAGGAAGTAGCCCGGTGTGTCCAGGAGGGCAAGACCGAGAGCGACATCATGCCTCTCGATGAAACCCTCGCCATCATGAACACCCTCGACCGAATCCGCTCCGACTGGGGTCTGAAATACCCCATGGAACAGCAGTAGCCTCTCTTTCTCACCCCTCACTTCAGTGGACTCTACATGAACTATGGCAAGATCGAAGGCGTCGAAAAGCCCCTCACCCGTCTCGTTCACGGCGCCATTATGTTGAACGGCAACAAGAAGGATGAAGGATTCGCACTCCTCGACGCGATTTACGAAGCGGGGTGTCGGACGTGGGACACCGCTCACGGTTACGGAGGCGGTCACTCAGAACGCATCCTCGGTCAATGGATGGAATCACGAGGCAATCGGGATGAGGTCGTGATCCTTACGAAGGGAGCGCATCATAGCGCAGACCGCAAGCGCGTCACGCCCTTCGACATTTCCTCAGACATCCACGATTCCTTCGCCCGCCTGCGCACAGACTTTCTCGATATCTACGTGCTGCATAGAGACGACCCGGAAGTGCCCGTCGGCCCGATCGTCGAGATCCTCAACGAATACCACGCCGCCGGCCAGATCGGGACGTTCGGAGGCTCGAACTGGCGTCCACAACGACTCGAGGAAGCCTACGAATACGCGGACAAGCATGGGTTGCGCCCCTTCTCGGTGAGCAGCCCCAACTTCAGTCTAGCCGAGCAGGCCGATGCGCCGTGGGCAGACTGCATTTCCATCAGCGGGCCTCAGGCAGCCGACGATCGGGACTGGTACGCGAAGCACAAGATGCCGCTCTTCACCTGGTCGTCTCTCGCCCAGGGCTTCTTCTCGGGCCGAATCACCCGCGCAAACTGGGAAGAGGTCAAGAGCGAGTTCCCCGAACCGGTCGCGCGGTGCTACGCTCACGAAGACAATTTCAAACGAATGGATCGCGCGGAAGAACTCGCAAAAGAAAAGGCGTTGACGGTCCCGCAGATCGCGCTCGCCTATGTGGTTCAACAGCCCGACCTCGACATCTACGCCCTGATCGGAACCTTTACGGGAGAGGAGTACCGCGAGAACCTCCGCGCCCTCGAGGTCAAGCTGACCGTCGAAGAAATGGACTGGCTGGACCTCCGCTGCGACACCCGTTAGCCACTCGCCAGCCGGCGCAGGCCTCAGCCTACCGTCCACCGCCTACCGCCCACCGGTGCTGCAGCGACTAAGACATCCATCAGGCCATGATGCCATCGATCGAGCACATCATTCCAATCCTCACCCTCGCCGCATTACTCGGCTCTGGCCTCGTCGCAGGTATCTTCTTCGCCTTTTCGACTTTCATCATGAAGGCTTTGGACCGTGTCCAGCCTGAGTCCGGTATGCGGGTCATGCAGGAAATCAACGTGACCGTCCTGACGCCGTGGTTCCTCGGGACCTTCCTGGGCACAGGTGTCATCTGTCTTGGCCTCGGCGTTCACGCGCTCCGTAATTGGGAGTCGGCCTCACCATATCAGTTCTCGGGCAGCGTTGTCTACCTCCTGGGGAGTATCCTCGTTACGATGGTGTTCAACGTGCCTCGAAACGAACGCCTGGCCGAACTCGATCCCGAACAATCTGAGGGAGTGGAATACTGGAAGGACTACCTGGTGAGCTGGACGCGTTGGAATCACGTCAGGACCCTTGCCTCGCTCGCAGCGACCGCTCTTCTCGCACGATCCCTGCACGCAGGATAAAGACCCCATAACCCTCCTGCACGAAGTCAGGGTGGAGACCCCTCGCTCATGACCGAAGTCGCCGAATCCTACTACGAGAACGGGTATGCCATCCTGCGCGGTCTCTGGCCGAGCGACCACGTCCGGCGACTGGCCGCATCGTGTGAACGGATCCTCGCGCAGTGGCGTGAGTGCAATCCCCAAAACGGGGAGCCGGGCGGCAGTCCCGACGCACACGTCATGCGACACCTCAATCACCCGGGCTATCTCGAGGACGACGATGCGGAACGGCTTCTCATGCTCGAGTCCGTGGCCTCCCACGAAGCAGTTGGCTTCGCGTCGGATATTCTCCAGACCCACGCCTGCTTCCGATGTACCAGCCTCTTTTTTAACCCCCAGCAGACCAGCCTCGACGGCAACTGGCACCGCGACTCCCAGTTTCATTGCCCTGACGAGGCCGATGAGAAGCAGCTGATCGCGGAGCGCGCTCATCCCGCAACGTCCGTCCAGATGCAGATCGCACTCATCCCGAGCGACGATGTGGAGTTCGTCCCGGGTTCCCATCGGCGATGGGACTCGGACAATGAATACTCCATTCGACGGGCAGATGAAGGTGCGAACAACCGCTCAGGTGACATGCCCAACGCACTCCGGATCGGCCTCGATCCCGGCGACGCCGTCGCCTTCAATCCATTCGGCCTGCATCGAGGCCGCTACCACACCGACAAGCCTCGTCTCACACTGATGCTCACCTACACCGCCGACACCCATCCCCGCTTCGACCATTTCTCGGACCAGCCGTGGTTCGATCGGCCCGGCTATCTAGACGGCCTTTCGGAGTCGGCTCGAGCGTTCTACCAGAGGTTCGTCGATCAGTATGGTGAGGATTGGAGACAGGATTCCAGGTAGCGATTCGAGCTTCCGCTCGATTGTACCGGTGAGTCCTTTTTCCCATTGCCCTGCCGCATTACGCCCTTTACCCTTCAGTTTCCAGCCTATCCCGGTCACTAGAATCAGCACGGGAGATTGCCATGCTCGAAATGACCGAACGCGAGAAGTTCCTCTTCGACCTCCAGGGCTTCCTCGTCGTGAGGGACTTCCTGACGGACGAGGAAGTGAAGGCGCTCAACGAAGCTTTCGACGCCAACGTCGACGAGGAAGCGGAGGGGTTTTACGCAGAAGGAAGCGGCTACGGCGGTGGAATGGACGCCACGCACCGCGCTGCAACGACCACGGGTATGCTGACGTGGGATCCGCCGTGGTGTCAGCCGTACCGTGATCTGATTGCCCACCCGAAGCTCGTCCCGTACTTGAACACGCTCTTCGGTCAAGGCTGGCGAATGGACGAGCAGCCGTTCATCATTACGGCCAGGAAGGGATCCTGCGGCCACGGTCTCCACGGCGCCTCCAGCTGGTATTTCGACGAAGGGATGTTCTACCATCACCAGAACGGGCGGATCCGAACAGGCATGGCGGTCTTCCAGTTCCAGCTGGTGGACATCAATCCCGGGGATGGTGGCGTCGCCGTCATCCCGGGAAGCCACAAGGCGAACTTCAAGTGTCCCGAGGACATTCTTCTCCACAGCACCGATCAGGAAGCCGTTCGCAATGTCGCCACCAAGGCGGGGGACCTCGTCATCTTCCTCGAGGCGACCCTGCACGGGGCCCTGCCGTGGACTGCCGACCATAATCGCCGATCCCTCCTCTACCGATACGTATCCAGATATCTCAACTTTCATCACGGAATGAACCAGACGAGCCAGCCCGATTGGGTCAGCGAACTCACAGAGGTGCAGCGCGCCGCTCTCGAGCCCCCCTACGCTTATAACCGGCCCGTGATCGAAGACGACGGGGCGAGCCTCTCGGACGGAGCGCAGGATGTCGTCCCCTACCGTCCACGGCACAAGGACGGCTCGTAGGACCGCTCGGTGTGACGGACAAGCGAGCGCTCCACGTCGAAACGCCACTGATCGAGTCCCGGGCCCTGTCAGCTCACGCCGGGCGACCCGTCTGGCTGAAGCTCGATGCGCTGCAACCGCCGGGCTCGTTCAAAATTCGCGGCATCGGCCACGCGTGTGGGGAGTATGCGCGACGTGGAGCCGGACGATTCATCTCCTCATCCGGTGGAAACGCCGGCATCGCCGTAGCTTATGCGGGACGACAGCTTGCGATCCCGGTCGTCGTCGTCGTCCCCGAAACGACCAGCGAAAGAGCAAAGGCGCTGATTCAGCAGGAAGGCGCCGAGGTCATCGTCCACGGAAAATCGTGGCAGGAGTCGGACGAGCTGGCGCGCTCGAGGGTCCAGGATTCCGACACGTACCTGCACCCGTTCGACGACCCGCTGGTGTGGGACGGACACGCGACCATGATCGACGAAGTCGCAATGTCAGGGTTCAAACCGGGTGTCGTGATTGTCTCTGTCGGTGGCGGAGGCCTGTACTGCGGGATCGTGAAGGGTTTGGTAAGAAACGAATGGTCCGACGTCCCGGTCATCGTAACCGAAACGGAAGGCGCTGACTCCCTCGCACGTTCCGTGGAGGCTGGATGCCTCATCGAATTGGACGCGATTACCAGCATCGCAACAACGCTCGGCGCCAGAAAAGTTTGCCACGAGGCCCTCGCATCTTCCCAGACACACCCGACCCGAAGCCGGGTCGTCACTGACCGGGCGGCCGTTTCAGCGTGTGGGAAGTTCCTCGCCGATCATCGTATCCTCGTCGAACCCGCGTGTGGGGCGTCACTAGCCATCGTCTACGATGACCCGCACGAGCTAGAGGAATTCGAATCGGCCCTGGTCGTCGTATGTGGTGGCGCAACCACGACCCTCGAGCAGCTGCAGGCGTGGTCGAAGAATCCGTCGTAGCTCGTCGTCAAAAGACGATGGGATCTTACTCCTCGTCTCCCCAAGCAAAGAAGCATCGGTCAGGAGCAAAGCAAATGGCTGAACCATTCTTCGACATGCAGGAACTCTTCGATATCAACCCCACCATTCGCGGACCGAAGATCACGGTGGCGGCGGACGGGTCGATCCTCGCATTCCTCCAGGGCGGTCGCCTGATGCGTCGGAGTGAAGATGGTGGGAAGCAATGGAGTGCGGTTCAAGAGATGGAGGTTGGTGAATGTAACGTCGTCGTCGACCGAAACACCGGGGATATCCTGCTCGTCGACGCGGGGGATGCGTCCCTGTGGCGCAGCTTTGACCACGGAAAGACGTGGCAGCACGAGCCCACCAACATACTCCCCAATGCGGCCGGTCACGGGGGCCCGGAAAACTCACCCGGCAACGGTTTAGCATCCGACCCGGGCATCACCCTGCAGCACGGCGATCGTGCAGGGCGCCTGTTGGTACCGGTCCGCGTCCAGCCCCCGGCTGGAGACAATGCGATGAAGCACTGGCCCTACAACTACAACACTTCCATCTACAGTGACGATGGTGGTCGGACCTGGCAGGCCAGCGAGCCCGTCCAGAGTGGCACCGGGGAGGGTGGACTCGCGGAGCTGTCGGATGGTCGTATTTACTACAACTCACGATGTCACATGGCCACCGACCATCGCCGCCGCATCGCGTGGAGTCACGACGGCGGAGAGCGTTGGACCGATTGGCACGTCTGCGACACCCTACGTGAAGTCGGTGAGCCCTTCTACTACAAATACGGGTCTAAACCCGCCTATGGTTGCGGCGCGGGACTCACCCGGATTCCTCCTGTAACCACGAACGGGAAGGACGTCCTCCTGTTCAGCACACCCGACAACCCCGGGAGCACCCGTGTCCGCATGTCCGTCTGGGCCAGCTTCGATGGAGCTACCACCTGGACCATCAAGCGCCTCGTGTTTCCCGGACCGAGTGCTTACTCGTCCATCACGGCCGACAACCAGGGCATGGTCTACCTCCTTTTCGAGATCGGCAGAAGCGCGAACGTCGGCTCCGATATCGATCACCATAAGGTCATACTCGCTCGCTTCAACCTCGCCTGGGTCCTCGAAGGGGATTCGGCAGCCTCATAGATCGGCTCACGCAATCGGAGATAGGGAATGAATGTGAAACAGAACCGGGCGATAACCTGTTGTTCCCGGAAAAGATTGGTGGGACGTTCTTGGCTTCTTTTTCTAGCAGGGCTGGTCCTGCTCGCGGTCACCGAAGCACAGGCTGAGAAGACGGTACTGGCCGGAGGATGTTTCTGGTGCGTTGAGTCGGACTTCGAGAAGCTGAAAGGCGTAACCAAAGCCGTTTCTGGATTCACCGGCGGCACGCTCGAGAATCCGACGTACAACGGCAACCATCAGGGTCACTATGAAGCCGTCGAGATCACTTACGATCCCGACGTCGTCACCTACAAAGAGTTGCTCGCTCACTTCTGGGTGAACATCGACCCCTTCGACGCGGAGGGTCAGTTTTGCGACAAGGGTTTCAGTTACCTGAGCGCCATTTTCGTCGCCAACGAGAACGAACGGAAAATTGCAGAAGAAACGAGGGCGGGCGTCGAGGCAAGGTTCCCCGACCGGCGCGTCGTCACTCCGATATTGCCCGCCTCGACCTTCTATCCCATCAGGGGTGACGAGATCTACCATCAGGATTTCTACAAGAAGAGTCCCGTTCGATACAAAGTTTACAGATGGCGTTGTGGTCGCGACCAGCGATTGAAAGAGATCTGGGGCGATGACGCCACCCACTGACCCGATCGTGTCCCTATGAGCCTCCTCGGTAACGGTGCGATGGTCGTCTGGTGCGACAGCACTGCCCCTGACGACCACGACGACTGGCATTCTCACGAGCACCTCAGCGAGCGCCTGAGCGTTCCCGGTTTTCGACGCGGCCGACGTGGTGTCGCGACGGACGGTGAACCTCGCTATGTCGTCATCTATGAAGTCGACGACCTTTCAGTTCTGACCTCTCAACCCTACCTCGATCGTCTCAACAATCCGACCCCGTGGACGCGACGATCCCTGCCCACGCTGCGAAACGTCAACCGATCGCTGTGCAGCGTCACCGCCTCCTTCGGCTCGGGGATCGGCACGCATCTGCTCACAATCAACTTGGCACCTGAACCAGAACGGGCTACCGACCTGAAAAACTGGCTGGTCAATGAAACATTGCCCGGCCTTTCCACCCGGGCCGGAGTTGTAGGCGCAAGCCTCCTGGAGTGCGACCGGATCGCCAGCCAGGTCGATACCGAAGAGAAACGGCAGCGTGAAGCACCTGATGCCATCGCCGACTGGATCCTCCTCATCGAAGGCTACGATCCGTCGAGCATCCAATCCCTGACACAAACGGATCTGTCCCCGGCCCGCCTTGCCGGGTTCGGCGGAAGCACCGATCATACCGCCTGCTACCACGTCTCCCACATCCTGACCGATCGCGATGTAGCCAGCCAATGATCGATCTTCGATACCCACATTCTCGATGACCTACACCATCCTCGGCGCTGGTGCGCTCGGCAGCATCCTCGGCGTTCACCTGATCCAGGCAGGCCAGGACGTCACCTTTCTCGCGCGCGGAGCACGGGCGGAGTACCTGAAAGAGAAGGGACTCTCGGTGTCAGGGCTCGTAGACATCTCCACGCCCTGCCGCGTCATCACGGACCCCAGCCAGATCGCAGAGACGGATGTCCTCATCGTTGCGGTGAAGACCTACCACACCGAGGACGCCATCGCGCCCCTGAAGCATCTGGACGTTGGGAGTGTTTTCTCCGTGCAGAATGGTGTCCTGAAGAATCAGCAGCTCGGCCACGTTTTCGGTGAAGAGTCCGTGCTCGGATCCATTGCAGTACTGAGTGGTGAGTTACTGGACGACGGTCACGTTCGCTTCACACTCAACCAGACACTTCAGGTGGGAGAATTGCCCACCGGCACATCCGATCGAACGAGTGCGATCGTTGCGACCCTGAATCAGGCCGGAATCAACGCAACTGAATCGAAGTCGATTCAATCGATAGAGTGGTCCAAGCTCGTCAGCTGGTCCGGATATGCGTGCGTCGCCGTCCTCTCCCGGATGAATACCTGGGAGTATCTGTCTGACGAAGACTCCGCCCGTGTCACAGCGAGGATCATGCAGGAGACAGCGAAGGTCGCCACGGCCCTCGAAATCCCCATCGAAGACCTGGCCGCTTTCCGGTCCGGCCAGGTGACACGTGCAAATGAGGACGACGCGATCGCAGTACTTCAGAGGCACGGGGCTGAACTGAAGGAGAACGCTCCGCAACACCGAATGTCGACACTTCAGGATGTGGAACGAGGGGCTCGTCTGGAAATCGAGGAGACACTCGGACATACGATCGAGGAGGCCCGGAGACTGGACATTTCTGTCCCCACCGTCGATGCCAGCTACCGTCTACTGAGTAGCATCGACCGGTCCACCGACTCGTGAGCGTTGACGATGACATCCGAAATCCACGGAGTTCGCGTCCCATGGTCCAGACCCTGGGTGCGATAGACCTGAATGGTGACGCATACTGAGAAATGGAAGCGTGATGGCTATCTGGTTTTCCGACGCCTCCTAGATCAAGACAACGTCAACGCTCTGCGGGCCATCTGCGATGCGGCCCTGAATCAGTGGTGTCGGCAAAGCACACCTGAGAACGAACCGGGTGGGCGATGCCATAAGCCCGACGCCTGGATCATGCTCCACCTGAATCATCCCAAATATCACCCGACGTCGGAGTCGCTGGGCACCCTCCTCAACACGATCGCTCATCCATCGATCCTCGGTGTCCTTGACGCTGTGTTCCGAGAACCGGCGGTCCACACCCAGATCAACTACTACATCGATCCATCCGAAACGCGACCCTCGAATTGGCATCGCGACTGCCAGTTCACGGCGAATTGGGCGGGGGAGAACATGAACGATCTGATCTCTCGCGAAGGAGACCCGCCGCGAGAGATCCATATGCACATCCCGCTCGCATCGACCTCGGCGTCCCAGGTCGTTCCCGGTTCACACATCCGTCCGGACACGCCGAAAGAACACCTCATCCGGACCGAGGATCCTCACTCCGAGAACATGCCGAACGCGATACAGCTCCCCCTTGAACCTGGCGACATCGCCTTCTTCCACGTCAACGCACTCCATCGCGGTACCTACGAAGCCGGGGTCCTGCGCCGCACGATCGCCGTCACTTTCAACCGCATCTCCGACCCCCGTCCTGCGACGGCCGAGTCAATGGCCCAGAGAACGGGATATGTACCGTCCTATCAGCCCTGGTTTCGGAAGCCGGGTTATCTCCATGGCTGCTCGCCCGACGCGATCGAGTTCTATCGGCGATTCATCGATCTCTACGAAAATAGCTGGAGCCCTGATTACCTTGAGGGACTCCCGGCGTGTGTGCGAGACTACTACGCGCCATGAGGCTTATGTCGGAAATAGTCGACGTCTTCCTCCCCGGCCAAGGCGACAAGCTGACCCAGGCCCCGTCGTACCGGTGGGATCTCGAAAATGACATCGACGTCTCGGCCTACCGAAGCACGACCGACCCGAACCAGATCCTCGTCCGGCTTCGAGTGGAAGGCCATCGGGGCCCTTTCCCTGGCCTCAAAGCAACGGTCGACCTTCCCGGAACCAACCGCCACAACGATATCGAGGGTTTCTCGCTGCACCTCCCAGGCCTGATCGTCACAAAGCAGGGAACGGCGATTGCCGTATGCCAGAAGCGGCATCACTCCACCGCAGATTGCAGCAACAAAATCGACATCCTCCTGTCACGAAGTGAGGACGACGGTCGAACCTGGTCGTCCCAAACGACCGTTTTTCGAAGAAGACAACGCTGAAGGCTGGGTAGCATGGCCCAACAACTGTATCCACGGAATTCAGCTCGCGACAGGCCCTCACCGGGGGCGCCTCGTCATTCCGGCTTTTCTTTACAAGGAAGGAGAGACAGGCCAAGTCCCGGGTGTGCGTGGCGGTCTCCTCTACAGCGATGATAGCGGTAGCACCTGGCGAGCGGGAGCGGTTCTACGCGACGGCTCGGATAAGGTGAGTCTGGTCGAGACGAACGACAAGGGCGAGATCTACGTCACCCACCGGATGAATACGAATTTTACGGGCCACCGACACTTCGCCCGGAGCGTCGACGGCGGCCTGACCTTCAACGAGACGGGAGCCCATACAGACCTTACCGATCCTCGCCTGCACGCCGGGCTGATCAGGTGTGGCGAGACACGCCGAATGACGATCGCCTCCAGTGGGGACTCGGGCCACTCCTGGGAGATCGGACCGTCGATTGACGAGAACCTGTCGCGATACAGCGACCTCGCAGCCACACCCGGCGGAACGGTCCTCTGCGTCTACACGAACGGCACCAGGCGAGACCGGGACAAAGTCAGCGTCGCTCGTCTTGAGCCGTCGTGAAAGGAGCTCGTGCGGGTCTTGCTTACCTTGAACCTGGCAATCCGGGTTCGCTAACGATCACCTGCGAGGACACGTGGGAATCCGAATCGGCATTTGTGGTGTTGGGGCCTTTGCGGGGAGCTTCATTCCTCTCTTCAAGGCACACCCCGACGTGGAGAATGTTGTCCTCTGCGATCTTGACGCGGAGAAGCTCGCTTCTCGAAGCGAGGAGTTCGTGATCCCCGACACCTGTCCTTCCCTCGACGCGCTCTGCGCGATGGACGTTGACGCCATCGCCATCATCACACAGCACCATCTTCACGGGCCCCAGGCCGTCCAGGCCCTGGAAGCCGGCAAGCACGTCTACTCGGCCGTGCCGTCAGCTATCACCCTCGAGGAGATCACAAAGCTGGTCGAAACCGTCGAAAAGACGGGCCAGATTTACATGATTGGCGAGACCAGCTACTACTATCCCTGCGCCATCTACTGTCGATCGCGCTTTCAGTCTGGAGACTTCGGCCACATCGTCTATGGTGAAGCCGAGTATTACCACGATTACATTCACGGGATGTACGACGTGGCAAAGTGGCGACACGGCGAAGAATGGGAGCGCTACTTCGGGATGCCTCCCCTATTCTATCCCACCCATTCGACGAGTATGATCGTTTCGGTCACCGGGGCCCACGTCACCCACGTATCGGGCATGGGCTTCGTCGACCGTCACGAAGACAACCTCTACGCTCGTGAAGACAACATCTGGAAGAATCCCTTCAGCAATGAAACCATGCTCTGTCGAATGTCCGACGGAAGCGTCGCCCGAATCAGCGAGTTCCGTCGAATCGGTCACCCCGGAACCGTGGGCATGCGGCTCTACGGCACGGAGGCCGGCTACGAAGAACAAGTCAACAGCAAATCCTGGATCACCAAGGACCGGGCGTCGTGCGAGGACCTTCGACAAGCCCTGGCGTGCAGAGATATCCAGGTTGAGCAGGGCCAGATGGCGAAGGTGACATCTGAAGACGGCACCCATAAGGGGGTATCCAGTGTTCACGATGTAGCCCGCCTTCCCA
The DNA here is from genome assembly GCA_002433075.1 of Latescibacteria bacterium UBA6620. Classification (GTDB taxonomy): domain Bacteria; phylum Latescibacterota; class UBA2968; order UBA2968; family UBA2968; genus UBA6620. The sequence continues at coordinate 187,535 of DJHM01000044.1, read as the reverse complement.
TCGATTTCGCCGGACTGCCGAACGGGCACAACGGATCGCATCAGTTCCTCGTCGACGACTTCGTCAAGGCCTGCGTGTCGGGCTGCACCCCTCCTAACGACGTGTGGTCCGCCGCCCGTTACCTCATCCCGGGCCTCGTGGCGCATCAGTCCGCACTGAATCACGGCGAGCTGATGGAAGTCCCCGACCTCGGGCAGCCTCGATAGCGGAATGGGTGCCCCTTCGAATCACATCGCTATCGATCGCCTGGCGGGTGCGCTCGGCGCCGAAATCTCGGATGTCGATCTGTCCTCTCCTCTGGAACGGAACATCGTTGCACAGATCGGCCAGGCTTTCCTCGAACACCTGGTCCTCGTCTTCAGAAATCAGTCTCTCACCCCGCGCCAGCTACTCGCCTTCGCCAAACAGCTGGGAGATCCGATCCCCTATCCTCAGACGAAAGGGCTACCCGAATGCCCACTCGTCACCCCTGTCGTCAAGTTGGAAAACGAGACCGTTAATTTCGGCGGCGTCTGGCACTCGGATACGGCCTACCTGGAGACCCCGCCGAAAGCGAGCCTGCTCTACGCGATCGAGGTGCCTCCATCCAGCGGCGACACGCTGTTCGCCAATCAGTACTCCGCCTACGACTCTCTGTCGGATGGGTTGAAGGCGACCTTGGAGGGTCTCGTGGGGGTCAACACATCCGCCAACCCTGACATGGCCGCCACCAGAAAGCACCGCCAGGCCGACGATGGCGTCGCCCTCAAGGTCCTCGAAGCGAATCATCCTGCCGTCCGAACGCATCCTGCGACCGGTCGCAAGGCGCTCTACGTCAACACGGCCCATACGTCTCACTTCGAAGGGTGGACGGCGGAGGAAAGCCGGCCCCTTCTCGATTACCTGTCCAAACACCAGATTCAACCCGAGTTCAGGAGTCGACTTCAGTGGGAACCCGGCACACTCACGATCTGGGACAATCGATGCACGCAGCATTATCCGATGAATGACTACCACGGTCATAGACGCGTCATGCATCGCGTCACACTCGCCGGCGATGTCCCGAAATGAAGAACATTATCCTCATCCGACACGGCCAGAGCCGTTCCCAGATCGACAAGACCGAGAGTGGCGTGAATCCAGACCTGTCGCCCTACGGCGAGGTCCAGGCCCGGGCCCTGCGTGAGCGCGTGAAATCACTGGCACCCGACGAAGTGCTGGTCAGCCCGCTCAAGCGCGCGTTCCGCACCTACCAGCTCTCACAGATCAGGTGTTCGGTCGTCCGATTCGACGCCAGGCTGGTCGAGGCCGAGTGGGGAATCGAAGGGTTCTACGATGGCATGGACTGCAGTTACCTCCCGAAAGAGATGATCGAACAGGACCGTCTACACGATCGAACCGCAGACCGGGCCGAATCTCTCGTCGAGTCCCTGGTCGCTTCCGAGGCTGAAACGTTCGTTCTATTCGGTCACTGGGGCATCTTCTCAGAGATCTTTCGCAACTTCCTCGGGATCCCGACCGATTCGAACGTCAGGGCTCGGGCGGAGAACACGTCCCTCTCCCGTCTCGACATTCACGATGATGGGACCCGATCCGTGGAGTACTGGAGCGATGCGTCCCATCTGAACGCGATCTAACCCTCCGACGATGACAGCATCCATGACATTCACCGGCGGCGGCTGGGTAATCGACAACGAGACCGAAAAACGGTCGCCCATCATCGATGCCCACTATCACATCTTCCCTCGCCTCGGCTCGCAGCACGAAGGCATCGACCCGGAACTCCGGCTCAGATTCTGGCAATATCACGCTCGTGAATGGAACAACTTCTGGCGGAAAACGGACGGGTCGCACACCTCCGAGCCCTTCCTGGCGTTCGACTCCGATGACATTGACGACATGCCCGACGTCGACTTCCGGCTCACAGACTACGGGCAAGCCGAAATCACCGTCGAGGGCGTCGACTATGTCCTTCAGTTGTTTCCACCCAATCTCGTCAACAACGAAGCGCCACCCGAGCGCATGGTTGCCGAGATGAATCTCGCGGGTGTGGACATGGGAGTACTGCAATGCGATCACGTCTACGGGGATCTATCAGCGTTCTTCGGCGAGGCCATGGCGATCCATCCCGACCGGTTCATCGGTCTGGGGCAGATCTGGGAACCTGAAGCGGACGATGAAGGAAGGTTGTCGAATCTCGAAAGCTCGATCGTCGAACACGGCAACAAGGGACTCTACTTCAGCGTGGAGCCCCTGTCGGTTCTCAAGATGGACGCCTCCATCAACGACCCTCGGTTCGATGGTTTGTGGTCGCTTGTCGAATGCCTAGGCATTCCCATCTTCTGGTACATCGACGACCGCACCGTCGATCGCATCGGGATGTTTCAGCGTCGTGTAGCAGAGCTGGAAGCGTGGGTTAAAAAGCACCCCGACGTTGCATCTGTCATCACCCACGGACTCGTTCCCGCCGCCATCATTCACGAAATCGGGATTCCCGACGACGTCGTTCGACTGCTTGAGCACCCATTCATGCACGCCGAGATCCTCTTCCCCGCCAAGTGGCCGGATTATCCTTTTTCCGAAGGCCAGAGGCAGCTCCGTCACCTCCGCGACCGGGTCGGCGCTGTGAAACTACTCTGGGGCTCCGACAGTCCGTTTGGAACGAGCACCTGGTCTACGTATCGTCAAGCCCTGGACTTCATCCGACTCCATTGCGATTTCCTGTCACAAGAAGAGAAGGATCTGATCCTCGGGGGGAATGCGGCCCGGCTCTTCAACATCGAATGAGGTCCGATCGCATCTCCTGCGGCCGCACCAACACCTGATAGTCGCCAACTTCAATTCGGGATCGCCCGGAGAAGTGAGGGTCGTAGTCAATAACAAGCAGCAGGAAAACCGTTTGTCATCCCGGGCGAGCACTGTTTGAGCGCAGCCCGTTTGGCGAGAACCGGGACCCATTTTATATCGCGAGATGAGAATGGACCCCGGCCCAGAAGCATACCGGGGTGACAATAAGCTTCACCCGCAAATAAGCATAGACGCTTCGGTGCAAATCTTGTCCTATCAGAGGATCAGTGAGCTACCCCACCGTTGCCCACTCTCAATTCGTTAGTTAAAGTGAGTCATGGAATGACGTTCCAACTTCCCGACTGGGTGACCTTTCCTGAAGACGACTGGATCCAGATTACGCCCGAAGAGGCGGGTCTCGATCCCGGGAAGTTCGATGCATTCATCGAAAGCTTGCAGGTCAACGGTGCGTCTTTCGGCGGGGAGGAACACTCGGGAGACAACTACGGCGCCGTCATCACCCGAGGCGGTTATCTGGTCCACGCCTGGGGCGATCGACACTATCGTCATCAGACCGCCTCCGTCGGAAAGGCGTTCACGTGGGCGGTCCTCGGCTTTGCAGTCGAGGATGGCCTGATCGATCCTGACGAGCCGATCCATACCTCCTGGACTGGGGAGGGCCAACTCTCGCACCCCCACAAGGACCTCACCCACGGCCACCACCAGAAGCTGACGTGGCGACACCTCATCGGGCCGAAACACGAATCCCTACACTACGGAGGGTTCCCCATGGAAGTCGGTATCCGATGGTCGGAAAAACGCACGGGCCTCGAGGAGGCGGTCGCCCAACCAGGTGTTGTCGAGTGGGCGAACTGGACCGGTGACCCCTTCTACGACTGCTACGCCCACGTCGAGCCTGGTACGCAGGGACACTACAGCAGCGCCGGATTCTGGCGGCTCGGTCAGGCGCTCACCCACGTGTGGAATCGCGATATAAAGGACGTCCTTCAAGAACGCCTCTTCGATCGAATCGGCATCCCCGCTGAACGTTGGAAGTGGCTGACGGGGAGCTACATCAGGGAACAGAAGTACCTCTACCCCACGATTCCCGACTCGTACACATACCTCGACCCGCCCTTCGAGATCGACGGAATCCCCGTCCGAAGCGGCCCGGGCTGGGTCGTCATCAGCGCATCCGACTTTGCTCGTTTCGGTCACCTGAACGCGACACAGGGCATTTGGAAAGGTGAGCAGGTCATCGACCCCGCATGGTTGCGCGGCCACAGCGGCGGGAACAAGAGCGGGTCGAGCGGCGAGAGCAAGTACCTGACCGCCATGGGCGTCGTCACAACCGAGGGCATCGATTACAAGCACGCCACGGAGACGAAGAGCTTCCTGCCGGAGGAGTTCTTTGTCGGACCTGTGCGGGTACCGGGGACTTAGAGAAGGATGTTCGCGGCCGAAGGCCGCTCCTACCCTCACAGCAAAGACTGGCCTCCTGGCCAGGAAAAGATCGGGAGGAACACCTTGCTGAACTGGACCTGCGAACTGAAACTCGATTCTGATCGCCGGCTCGTCTCCGGAAGCGAGCAAGCGCTTGCCAATGCGATCCGGAACGGCAGCGATCTACGCATCCGCACTGAATTCGTCCACAACGAGCACATCGACATCAACTCCGACAGCACGGAACGGGTACGAGAGGTCGCCGAATTCGGCGTAACCTACCTGATCGAGGATCGATGGGTCGCAGGTATCATGAATCTGCGCCAACCCGTGGCTCTGCCCGATGGGTTCGGTCCCAGACCCTCGATGTCCTTCTTCCTCTACAACCAGGACGGAAACCAGGCCATCGCGCGCCCCCACCTGGATGGTGTCCCGACCACTGGAACGGTGGGCACCTCGACGCCGCAGGACCACGTCGACATGCCCAAGTTTCACCAGATCGACGCGTGGGACGGCGAGACAAACGCACCGAGTACCAACTTTGTTTACGACTTCGAGGAGTTCGAGTACTACGTGTGCAACTCGTGGGAGGAAGTGCTGTCGCACGACGCGGACGGCTGTGTCCAATCGGGATCGATCGACGACCTGGGAGCCGCCTTTTCCGACGGATGCGCGGTCAAAATCGCTGTTCGCGGCCTCTGTTCCGACCTGAACGAAGCCGAAGTCCTCGATCACGAAGTCTTCATCGAGATCGGTTCCTGCTACTATTACCTCGATCGGAAGCTCTTCATCGGGGGGTCCCATCCCGTCGCCCGCGTCGCTCCCGGCATCCCCATGGTCTACCGAAGCAACGAATGGGACTTCGGCTGGCTCGTGTCGCGAACCGACGGGCACGTGGTCTACCGTCGATGCGATCCCTATTCACTCGCGTTCGCCGATCGCGAATCGCGCCACGCCATCCGCTGGTTCGTCCGTTAGCTAGATGCCGGACATCGTCGACGCTCACATCCACGTCTGGAGCCCCGATCACGATCGCTACCCCCTGGCGCCGGGCTTCACGACCAACGACCTCTGGCATCCCTCCTTCACCCCCGACGATCACTTCGCTTACAGCCGACTAGTCGGGCGAGTCCGGATCAACCTGGTGCAGATGACTTGGTACGGCCTGGACCACAGTTACATCATCGACCTGATCGCGTCCGATCCCGCCACCTTCGTCGGGACCGGGATCGTTCCCGCTATCAGTGACGTATCGCTCGCAGACCCGGGCGAACAGATGAAGGCGCTGGCCGAACACGGAATCTACGCATTCAGGGTCAGAGGCAGGGGTGCGCAGCCTCAGTGGGGACAATCGGATCGCTGGCTGGATCAGGAAAGCTACGAACGAATGTTCGCGACGGGCGGGGACGAAAACCTCGCCATCAGCTTCCTCACCGGTCCTGCAGATCTGCCCTCGATCGACCGGACGTGTGAGCGCTTCCCCGACACCCCCGTCATCCTAGACCACGTGGGCGGTGTGCATATCCGCGACAGCGCCTTCCCTGAGGAACAGTTGAAGACCCTCTGCCGACTCGCCCGTCATCCTCGCGTGATGGTGAAGCTCGGACCCGTCCACGGGATCGGCGACGGCATGGCGCCGTTCCACGATCTGCTCCCGATGATCCAGCGAGTCGTGGACGCCTTCGGTCCCGATCGCTGCATGTGGGAAAGCGATAGCGGCGGCCCGATCGAAATGAAGGACCCGATGCGAGATTTCGTCGCATCGATCGACCTGATCCGTAACGCTGACTTCCTCAGTGCGTCGGATGCCGACTGGATTCTCTGCGGAACCGCAAGCGCCTTCTTTTTCGATCGATAACTCAAGCCCTTCTGTCATCTCGACACGGATTCACGATTCTCTATTCCAGGAAACCGAAATCACCACCGTGGAGAGATCCCTGTACGAAATCGATGGGAAGGAAGTGCGGTTCCACGCGAAGAGATATCGGTATTCAATCTCACGCAAGGATCTCTCACCCGTGACCAGGCCCACTCCGCGGGGTTCGAGTCGGGTTCGAGATGACAACCGGGGGAACGAATTCTTCGATCATTGGCGCGAGCAGAGCTCACGACTATCGGGAGCACCTCCATGAGCACCGAACAGGCCAAGATCGAGAAGAGGCCGAAAGAGGTTACACCGCTTCGCTCCTGAAGTCACTCGACACGCCGTATCTCACTGAATTATACTTCCGCACGAGCACGGCATCTCTCAGACACAATGGACCAGGCAGAATCCCCAGAGAACCGGATATGATTACTCAGGACCAGAAATCCTTCTTCCACACCTTCGGTTACCTCTTTCTTCCCAGGCTGTTCAACGAAGAAGAGATGGCCGTGATCAGCGAGCGATTCGACCACTGGCTCGATGCGGAAAGAGACGATGCTCCTTTTCCGGGCGAAAGCCGGCAATCGCTCTATAGTATCGCCGAGCTCGAGCCGCGCTTCACCGATCTGGTGGCCGACGATCGAATCTACAACACGGTCGAGGCCCTCCTCGGCGAGGGGTTCCTCTGGCTCTGCTCGGAAGGCAACCTTCACGTCGGCGACACCCAGTGGCATCCCGACGGTACGCGCCTCAATTACCGGCCCATGAAGGTTCATCTCTACCTCGACCCTCTGACGGCCGACGCCGGATGCCTTCGCGTGATTCCGGGTTCCCACCGCCTTCCCTACCACGATGACGTCCGACCAATCGCGCAATCGGACCGACCCGGCACCGAGATTCCAAGCTGTTTGGTGGAATCAAAGCCTGGCGACGTTCTGTTCGCCGACATGAACACCTGGCACGCCTCTTTCGGCGGCCATGTCGGTCGGCGACAGCTCGCCTTGAACTTCGTCCCCGAACCTACTTCGGAAGTGCATGTCCAGATGATGAAGGACAACTACGACGGCGTCCTGCGAAACATCGAGAACCTCCAATACAGCCAGCCTGGACGCGCCTTTACCGATGCTTTTCTTCAGAGCGAGAATCCACGTATCAGCCGACTGGCTTCCAAGTGGGTTGAGCTGGGCCTGGAGTAACGGTGGCGAAAACCCCGCAGCTTGATACCCGGCACGACGGAGCGCTGGCGATCGACATCGACTGCTCAGAGTGACCGTGACACTTCCATTCATCCGAGGCGTCATCGAAGGTTTCTACGGACGACCGTGGAGCTGGGAAGCACGGGAGGCCTACGTCGACTTTCTGAAGGAAAACGGATTCGGCTTCTACATCTACGCCCCCAAAAGCGATGCCTACTTGAGACGAAAGTGGCGCGACGAATGGCCACCAGAGCAGATGCAAAGCTTAATGAGGTTGTCGGCAGCCTATAAGGAAAACGGCGTGGCCCTGGGCATCGGTTTCAGCCCGTTCGAGATCTACCGCACATTCGACGACTCCGCCAGGCAGGCTCTACATCAGAAAGTCGAGGCCATCAATCGTCTCGATCCGGACATCCTGTGCGTTCTTCTCGACGACATGAAGGGCGACGTTCCCCGTCTGGCAGAGACGCAAGCCGAGGTCTTCAAGTGGATCGCGGATCGAAGCACAGCACGTCGCTTTATCCTCTGTCCGACGTATTACACGCTCGACCCTATTCTGGAGAAGGTTTTCGGTCCCATGCCGGAAGGGTATTGGGAAGAACTGGGGGCGAACATCGACCCTGACGTGGACATTTTCTGGACCGGGCCTGAGGTCTGCTCGACGGAGTACCCGGAAGACCACCTGAAAGAAGCAGCTGAGCGATTGGGTCGTAAGCCGTTCATCTGGGACAACTACCCCGTAAACGACAGTGAGAAGCGGTCTCGACGTTTGTATCTCAGCGCATACGAAAACCGACCTTTTCAGATGGCGGAATGGACAACCGGTCACGCCGTGAACCCGATGAATCAGGCGTGGCTGTCTCAGATTCCAATCCGGACGCTTGCCAGGAGCTATGACCTTCGGGATCGATACGATCCACGCACCGCATCTGCAGATTCGGCAAAGGCGCTCTGTCACGCGGATCTTGCTGAGTCCCTCCTCAAGGACGCTCGGATCTTCGAGAAGCAAGGCCTGGACGGAATCGGCGATGATCGGAAGCGTCAATGGATCGAAAGGTACTCCGGCTTCCAGTCGCCTTTTGCCCAGGAGATCGTGGAATGGCTCCAGGAGTGTTACGAATTCGACTCTGCTTGTCTGACCGAATAGGAGGCGCGGATGAACGTCCTGATTACGGGTGGGCTGGGCTGGCTGGGGAAGGCACTGACGGAGGTGGTGAGCCGGCACCACACCGTGCAGGCATTCGATCTGGAATCGGTTGAGGTCCCTCGGGAAGACCTCGACTTCCACGGCGAAGTGACCTTCGGCAGTGTCACCAGCTTCGAGCAGATTCTATCGTCCGTCAAGGGACAGGATGCCATCATCCATGCTGCCGTAGCCAGCACGGTCGTACGTGGTCTCTACAAGCCGGGCGATCCGGTCCCCGTGGATGTCAATGTCCGCGGCACCTACAACGTTCTGGAGGCGGCACGTCAGGTTGGCGTAGGTCGGGTCATCCAGATCGCCGCGGCCGAGACGCACGTCGATCACCCGCCGGGGGTGTTTGTGGATCGCAACACACCTTATGCGGGCGCTGGCAGCATCTACGATCTCACGAAGCGACTGCAGGAGGAAGTGTGCGGCTGGTTCGTAACGCTTCACGGCCTGAATGTCATCACGCTCCGCCTTGGAGACATCGTGGATCTCGAACGTCGCAGGAGCAAGCACGGCGATGAGGCATGGAAGCAAGCGCTGGCCGACAAGAGCTGGATTCACCGCTATGACGTGGGCGAGGCTTGTTTGAGAGCGCTCGAAATCGAACACACCGGTCACGATGTCTTTCATCTCGTTGGAGCGCCTTCGGCCAGGCGGCGGTTCGACGTGGAGCGGGCCGAGCGTGTACTTGGCATCGAGCTTACGTCGCAGTTCGATCCAAAAGAGTGAAAGATGACCGCCGAATGCGTTCCACCTCAACCAAACCGACCGCTAGGATGATCCAACTGTGAAGAAACTTCTGATTACGGGAACGAAACAGGCAGAATTCGTGGACAGTCCAACGCCAGCTTGTCCAACAGATGGCGTTGTCGTGAAGGCAAAGGTCACCGCGATCAGCGCCGGCACGGAGATCAGGGTGTTCCGCGGCATCGCCGTGGACGACGCGGGCAAATTCATACACGAGACTAAACCCTACGAGTTGCCCTGTGAGAACGGCTACTCTATGGTGGCCGAAGTCATGGAAGTGGGAAAGAACGTCGACCACCTCGCGGTGGGCGAGCGCGTTTTCGTCCCGGAACCCCACAAGGAATATGCCGCGGTGCCGTCCAATCTCGCCGTGAAGCTTCCCGAGACGATTCCCGACGAGGAAGCAGTGATGATCAACATCCTCGAGGTGGCCCATCAGGGCCTTCGGCAGGGGCAACCGCCGGTTGGTGGCAACGTAGCCGTCGTCGGGCAGGGCGTCATCGGCCTTTCAGCTCTGGCTTACGCGAACGCCTTCGGAATGCGGACAGCCAGCCTGGATACGGATAGCACGAGACTGCACATCGCTGAGGAAATGGGCACCCGGCTCGCGGCCAGTCCGGTTGAGGAGGATGCAGTGGCTCGGGTCTACGACCTGTTCGATGGCGCGGGGGCGGACGTCACCTGCGAGGCGGCCTCCAACTGGGCCGGAATCCGCACGGCCATGGAGGTGACCGGCATCGACGGCACCGTCGTCGTCATTGCCCGTCACACGCAGCAGCCGGACTTCAATCCGGTCGGCCATCCGTTCCTCGGCAAGCGACTGCGGATCGTCACGACCTACGCCTATCCCGACGACCACGATCGGTGGTCGCGAAACCGATCGTTTGCGCTGACGGTGGACCTGCTGGCGCGGCGCCGGCTGAACATCGCCCCGATGCTCACTCACGAATTCGCGTGGCACGAACTACCCGATGTCTATCGGCGTTTGGACGAAGGCGATAAGTCAATCGTCGGTACAACCATCCGATGGGACGCTTGAACGAACAGACGGTTTGCAGGACGCCTGCCTACGGGCCAGGCGATTCGCTTTTTAACAAAGGCGGGAATACGCCAATCGATCGGAGACCCCATGACGAACGATGGTCAAAATCCAACCAAGGCGGCTCTTCGTGCGGGTGAGACGATCCCCGTCGCCGAAATCAACCGCACCGCCTCAACCTTTGTCGTCGAGGCAATCGCGCTGGCCGGCTTCAAGTGCGTCTGGGTCGACACGGAGCATTCTCACATCGATCTCGGTGACCAGTCGAACCTGATTCTGGCCGCGAGAGCCCACGACATCGACCTCGTCGTTCGTCTCGCCCACGGACCTTACAACCAGATCCTGCGGCCCCTTGAGCTCGGCGCCGACGGCCTGATCTGGCCGCACTGCAAGAGCGCCGAGGAAGCAAGAACCTTCGTCCATGCGGCCAAGTTCAGGCCGCTGGGCCTGCGTGGCATGGGTGGGGGTCGTGACTCACAATTTGGCAGGGAACCCAAATCGGAGTACCTGGACCGGGCGAACCAGAACACGCTGCTCGGCGTGATGATCGAAGATGCGGAGGGCGTGGAGAACGCTGAAACCATTGCCGCCGTCGAGGGGATCGATCTCTTGTTCATCGGCCCGGGCGATCTCTCGCACAGCTATGGCATCGAGCGTGAGCCCAACAGCCGCGACCACCCCAAGATCCTGGAGGCATTCGACCGCGTAGGTGCCGCGTGTCGAGACACCGGAAAAGCGATGGGTACCGCGGTCGATCCTGGTGAGTCGATGCGCCTCGCAGTCGAGAAAGGAACACGGTGGCTCAACTGCATCCACGACATGAACGCCTTGATGAACGGCTACGGCGAGGCCCTGCAGGCAACCCAGGAAATTTTGGATGAAGCCTGAACGCCATAGGGACACGGCATGCCGTGTCCCTACGATTGTTTGATGAACTACGACGGCGACCACTGGACCTTCGACTGCGAACCGACCTTAACAGACTCGCAGGTCGTTGAATTCTGCCGGGAGGGTCACCTCCTGCTACGGGGGGTTGTGCCAGACGAGATTAACCGTCGGACGTGCGACTACCTGGAAAGCAAGGTTAAGATGAATCCCTCGTGGATCCCCGAAGGCATGACCAACGAGGACCTCGAGCGCATCCGGACGACCCACGCCCCGAGTACGATCCTCCTCGAGGATTGGTTCGTCGACCACGTACTCCTCAATGCTCCCGTTTCGGGTGCGATTCGGTCTCTTCTGGGCAGAGATGTCGGTCTGCCCGTACTCGTCAGCGATCACCGCTGTGAGTGCCCACAGGAAGCGCAACGGTGGCACCACGACGCCGATCACGTGTTCGGACCGGAGCTCAACTTCGTCGAAGTCTTCTATTTCCCTCAGGACACCCCGATCGAGCTTGGCCCGTCAGAGATGGCTCCTTCGACACACATTCGCAACAGTCTGGACAACCCACCACAAAGCGGCGTCCTCTCGGATGGGCCTGCAGGGACGGTAGCCATTCACCACCAGAGCATTCTCCATCGCCGCAGCCGGTCCACGGCGGAGGGTACCCGGCACATGCTCAAGTACAGTTACTGGCCTACCGTCCCTCCCCAGCGCGACTGGGTTCTCGAGCCCAGGTTCAACCCCCACTCAGCCGACTACGGCGGTCACAATCTGGCTCGTTACGTGGCACACATCTACGCCTGGTTGTCCGGGAAACCGGAGGGGGTCAACCTGATTGGTGGGCAGGGCTGGCCGAGTCGGAACGTCAACGACATTGCGCCACGGTATGGCTTCGAAGCGCGGGAGGGGTATCTGCCTGCGTGGAGGAGCAAGTCGCCAGACGGTTATGCCTGACCTCAGCCATGTACATAGGGTAGGGTCACGGCATGCCGTGACCCTGCGAAGTTGTCTCATTCAGCAAGTACACCTTACACGGTCGATTCCCAGCTTTCAATAAAGTCTGCCGCTGTATACCCCTCCGGCATATCGTTAAAGTGATACCGCATCGGGGTCCTCTGCTGAAAACCCGGGACGAAATGTTCCTCTTCCATCTGAAGCAGCGCATCGAGGGGTTCGAACCGCCGCCACAACGCCTTTGCTTCTTCGGCCGTGAATCGATCGGCGAATGCTTCCCCCCAATTGAACGATGCAGCGTGCGTGCCGCTGATCCGCTCCTCCAACTCCGCAGGAACCTCAGAAAAGGACAGCTCCTTCGTCAGTCCAATCGCGATCGTTGCTTTGCACAGAAACACCGTCGTGAGAAGTTCACCCTTTTCACCCCGCCGGGGGTGAAGCTTCCTGATCGCTTCCAGATACCCATCTCCGTCCCCATCGATCACCGCACGTAGCGCGGTCTCTGTTTGCTGGTGCATCGTTTCGGTCCGACGCTCCCATCGCTCGAAGGCATCCGCCTGATCCTGAGGCAGGTACGGTTTGAACGAAAGATCTGCGTGGTGCGTGTAGGTCGAGAACCCACCGTGAAGCGTTCGCCGTCGCAGCGGCGAGTAATTGCTGCCCCAATGAAGAATCGGGGGAGAACAATAAACCACACCATCGCCCGCCTCGAGATGTGTCTGGACACCACCCGGAAGAGGTTGGCCGAGATCCTCCTTCAGCATTTCGGTTTCTTCTGCCGTGCTGTAGCGGAGATGGCTGCGCGGAATGACGTAGAGCACGCTGTCATCATACAACGGAATGTTCCACTGCACGTATCGGGGACCCGTTTCCACAATGTCGTCGATGTAGCCCTGTAAAGGCGCCGTATCGATCGGGTGCAGGTCTCGATGCCACCCTGAGGGCCCGTGGTCGGTGACCGGGTTGCACATCATCATCATCCCGGCCACGGCTGCATCTGGCTCCTCGAGCAGCGCCGTACTGACACCTCGGATGTTCTCTTCGAACCAGACGTCCACCGCTGGGGTCAGCGAATCATCGATGTAGGTTGCCAGGGAGGGTGCTGTCAGGTTTATCCGCGGTTGTTTGTGCGTATCCCACATGTTTCCCGCTGGATCCTCGCTCCTCCAGATCTCGACCTGTCTTTCGACGAGCGTCTCGTAAGACCGGCGAACGCTCTCCAGCTTATCGGCTGGTATGGCGTCCCGAATAATCAGATAACCTTCCTCGAGGAATCGATCACGGTCAACGGATGGCATGGGTGTGGCCTTTCGACTGTCAATCTGAGGAAGGGGGTCGAATAATCTGGGACTTCAACCTAGTACCAACTCGCAATGAAGTCCGACGTCGCATAATTCGATGGCATATCGTTGAAATGATAGATCATGGGGTCTGACTGGAATCCCGGAACGAACTGCTCCTCTGCTGTCCGAAGAAGCGTGTCCAGGGGCGCAAACCGTTCCCACAGAGCTTCCGCCTCGGACGCTGTAAACCGATCTCCAAATTCAGACCCCCAGTTGAGCGTGATGGGGTGTGCGCCTCGAATCCGTCGGTCCAGATCTTCAGGAATCTCGGGGAACGGAGGCTCCTTAGACAGTCTGATGGACAGCGCAGTCTTGCAGAGGAAAACGGTCGAGAGAATCCGCCCCTTTTCGCCCCGCTTGCGATGAAGACCGTCCAGCGCCTCCGTGTAGGCACGGCCGTTCCCGGCAATCACGGCTCTTAGCGCGGACTCCGTGTGTTGACGCATGTCATTGCTCTGTTCGACAAACCCCTCGAAGGTGTCGGCAGCCTGTTGTGACAGATGCTGGATGAATGACAGGTCATCGATGCCCGTGTGCGTCGAGAACCCTCCGTGAACCGTACGCCTGAGCAAGGTGGAATAGTTACTGCCCCAATGCAGGATGGGAAGAATGTAGACGACGCCGTCGCCCGCCTCCAGATGCGTTTGAACACCGCTAGGGACGGGCTGACAAGGATCGGCACCCATCACGGCGTTTTCTTCCGGCGTGTTGAAACGGAGGTGACTCCCAGGTACAACCCACAGGACACTGTCGTCGTAGAGGGGAATGTTCCACTGAACGTAACGCGGCCCAGCCTCGACGATGTCGTCAATGTATCCCTGCAGCGGCGCCGTATCGATCGGATGCAGGTCTCGGTGCCACTGTGCGGGTCCGTGATCCCTGACCGGGCTGCACATCATCATCATCTGCGTGACGGCAGCGGTCGGCTCATCAAGCAGCGTCGAGCTCACCCCCCGGATGTTCTCCTCCAGCCAGACCTCCACGGCAGGCGCCGTTTCGCGATCCAGTCGATCCACTAAAGGGGAACCGGTCAGGTTCAATCGAGGCTGTCGTGCGGTCTCCCATTGACCTCCCGGCGGATCATCCGGTGCCCGTTCGGCGCTCCAGATCTCGCGTTGTCGATCGACAAGCTTCTCGTAGGCTGTGCGGACCAGCTCGAGCTTATCGCGCGGCACAGCCTCCTTGACGATCAGATAACCTTCTTCGAGAAAACGATCCCGGTCGACGGACGACATCGGCGACTCCTTGTCACTTGGCTATGGGAGTGAATCCTGACCGCAAGCAGATCGACGCACCTACATCTTCACCTTCACAACGATCTTCTTCACATCGGCGGGCGATCCTGTCATCAGCTTGGGAACGTGGGCATCGTGGGGATAGAGAATCACGAAGTCGCCTGCGCCAAGCCTCACGTCTGTACCCTCATCCAACTCGTAGAGGGTCGCATCCGAATCCGCCATGTATTCCGTGGTCGGCTTGAGGTCGCGAACATCCGTGACGCGGATCGTCTCGGTCCCCTCCAACACGAACTGAACGTCGATGTAAACGTTGTGGTTCTCGTAGAGTCGCCCGTCCTCCGGCTCGGTGGCGTAGATCTGGTGCATCGCGTACACATCTTTGCCTGATATCTCCACCGTCTTTTCCTCGAAGCCGTCCCCATCGACAGATGCCAAATAGTTCAGTGCGAGAGAAATAGGCTCGGAAAGGCTCGAATAGAGTTCGACATTCTGAATAGAGTCCTTGATCATGATTCCTCCGTGTAACGAGATTCCGCTCGGTTGCTGGCGGGTGTTTGTTGTGTCTGGCACCGGAATGACACGAACCGATCCCCTCCCAGGCAACCAAAAACAGAAGTGATTTCTGAGCGAGCTTCCCGTGTCCACATCATCTATTTTCAATCTCCCATGCGACGCATAGTCTATATCCCCGTCAATTACGAGCGGAGATTTCTGACCTTCCTGATGCACGGAGACTCCGGGAAGCTGGAGTTGGTCGGCGAGAACCGCACGAAGCACGAACCGTGGCAGGTCTGCGCCGATCCCACTTCGCAGTACCTGTATCAGCAGGTCAGGGATGACGGCTACAGCGGGATTACGAGCTACAAGATCCACCCTGAAACAGCAGATCTAACGCAGACTGGCCAGGTGGACCTCGTAGCGGCCGCCTGCTACGTTCAGACAGATCGGACGGGGCGTTTCCTCTTCGCCGCAGGTCTCATTCCAGGGTTCGTCACCATCTACCCTATCGAGCCCGATGGTTCCATCGGCGACTCCCTAACCGACCATCGTGAAACTGCTCTCTACGCGCATTCCATCCAAACCGACCCCTCCAATCGTTTTGCATACGTGCCTCACGTTTCAAAGACCGATTCGATTCACCAGTTTAGATTCGATACAGACACCGGGCGACTCGAGCCCGGCGCGGCCCCTCGTCTCGCCACAAGGCCAGAGCACGGTCCCCGTCACTTCGCGTTTCACCCCCATTTGGACGTCGCGTACTTTAACGTTGAGAAGGCCTCGGGCATCGCCGTCTACCGACTTTGTCCGGATGGGACGTTGGAAGAGCTGCAGACGCTTTCCACCTTGCCAACCGGGTTCGCGAGAACGAACAGCACGGCATCTGTTCGGGTCCATCCTTCGGGCGGGATGGTATACGTCTCCAACCGCGGGCACGAATCCATTGCCATGTTCAGCATCGACCCCGAAACCGGACTCCTGTCCGCAGAAGGGCACGTCCCGGCCGAAGCCTGCCCTCGCCCCATAGGCATCGATCCGGAGGGCGCGTTCTTGTATGCTGGAAGCGACGAAACGGGAAAGCTGACCAGCTACAGGATCTGCGAAGACTATAAACTCGAACCGCTCGACACCTACCAGATCGGTCGCATCGTCTCCTGGATCCTGCCCCTGAACTTCGATTGAGGACGTTCCGTGAATCTGGAAGAATTCCACGTCGAATCAAACGACGAGGAGGTCAAGGTCACACTCGCCTCTCCTGAGGGTGAGAAGATCACGGACCAGTCTGGCCTGCTGATCAACATCAGCGCCACTGCACAGCATGCCATTCACGACGAAACTCAGAACCACCCCACCCCGATCTTCCTCGACGCGGGACATTACGTCGTCAGCTTCGATCTACCGTGTCACGGGGATCGTATCGACGAATTCGGAGAAGGCATTCTGGGAATGGGTGCAGCCTATGCCGCAGGAGTGGATAAATTCGAACAATTCGTCGCGGATGGGATCGCGACGGTCAACGCCTGCCACGAGCGAGGAATCGGGAACGGCAGGATCGTCTCCTACGGCGTTTCAAGGGCAGGATACTGTCTGCTTCGGCTGGCTGCTGCGGACCGTCGTATTCGGGCGGTTGCCGGTTGCTCACCCGTCACCGATTGGGGCATTCCCGAAGAAATGATCCGATCGCGAGCCGAGACATCGTCCCTGAAAATCGATCACTGGGTCGATCAACTCGCGAACACCGCCGTCTACCTCAGCGTTGGAAGTCAAGATGATGTCGTCGGGACGGCGGCCTGTGTGAGGTTCGCAACAAGGCTGTTCGAAAAACAGCATCAGATTTCAGCGGAAGACACGTTGCGTGGCGAACTCCACGTCGTGAACTCGCCCGGACATTCGCCTTCTCGTGAATCTCGACTTGACGCAACACGTTTCCTCATCGATTCCGTAGCCCGCCCCTGAGGCGATAGCTTCAGCGCTCCCGACGTTCAGCTCTCAATTAGAAGGTTCCCGAACGAATCGACGTGGGCCGTGTAGCCGGGATGCACGAGGGTTGTCGAGTCCATCTCCTGCACAACGGCCGGGCCCTCGAAACGACAGTCAGCTCCGAGCTTGTATCGATCGAGGACAGGGGTCCGGACGAAATCACCCTTCTCGGCAAAATAGATCTCGCGCTCCGACTTTCTCGCCGCGTCCGGATCGCTGTGCTTCTCCACTTTCCGTAAGGAAGGTTTGGTGATCTCCCCTGTCGCTGAAAGTCGCAGGGTCACGACTTCAATGGGTTCACCTGGCGCGTTGAACCCATACACCCTCTCGTGTTCGTGGTGAAACGCCTCGGCAAGCCGTGTCCGCTCAGTGGGTGAGAATGCGGCATCGTGCACGGAGATGGCGAGGTCGTAGCTCTGCCCGACATACCGGAGATCGAGAACTCGCTCGAATCGCATGTCATTCGCAGGAACCCGGTCCCGTTCGAGTGCTCGGCGGCCCTGCTGGCCCAGAGTTTCGAATGTCGAAGCCAGGACCTCGGTACCCAGGTTGTCCAACCGCTCGATCGACGTGGTGCTGAATTCGTGCTTCAGGTCCGTGGCGAGTAGACCCATGGCTGAAAACGTACCCGGGCTCCTGGGCACGATGACCGTGGGGATCTCGAGCTCCGCCGCCAATCGGTTCGCGTGTAGCGGTCCCGCTCCGCCGAAGGCCACGAGCGCGAAATCTCTCGGATCGAATCCTCGCTGAATTGATATCCTTCGCAGAGCGCCGGCCATCGCGGCATTTGCGATCTCCACGATTCCGTGCGCCACGTCGACGACGTCCATCCCCAACGGGCGACCGCATCTCTCTTCGATCGCGGATCGGGCTGCATCGACGTCCAGCGAAATCTCGCCGCCGAGGAAATACTCCGGGTCGATTCGGCCCAAAACCAGGTTGGCATCCGTGATCGTGGGTTCCCGTCCTCCCGCAGCGTAGCAGACGGGTCCCGGATCTGCGCCCGCGCTCTGCGGGCCCACGCGCAACACGTCTCCCGTGTCCACCCAGGCGATGGAGCCGCCCCCCGCCCCGATCTCCAGGAGATCGATCACGGGGGTCCGGAGCGGATATCCACCACCCTTCGCGCCGTGATCGCTCGCGGTGGCGGCAGCTCCGACCTCGTACTCTTTCGTAATATGTGGAGCCCCGTTCTGGATCAGACCCGCCTTTGCCGTCGTGCCGCCCATGTCGAAAGACAGAAGATCCCCTCTACCCAGTTGGCTGCCGAGATAGCCCGCCGCGATCACTCCTGCAGCCGGCCCCGACTCTACCATGTAGACAGGTTTTTCCTTACCCGTCTCCGATGTATAGACACCCCCACTGCTCTGCATAAGGAGGAGGGAAGCGTTCACGCCCATCTCGGACAACCGGGATTCGATCCTTGCCAGGTAACGTCCTACGAGGGGTCGGATTCCCGCGTTGATCACCGTGGTACTGGCTCGGAAATATTCTCGGAATTCGGGAGCAACTTCCGATGAAAGCGAGACCGCGTTTTCAGGAAACGTTTCCCTGAGAATCTCGCCAACACGCTTTTCGTGCGCAGGATTGGTGTAGGCGTGAAGAAGGCAGACCGCGACCGACTCGACACCAGCCTCCTGCAGCTGCGCTGCGATTCGACGAACCGCTTCTTCATCCAGGGGTTCGATTACATTCCCACCGGCGTCCAGACGCTCGGGGACTCCGAAGCACGTGTCCCGAGGAACAAGGGGGGTCGGCTTGTTGAAATGAACGTCGTAGATCGAAGCCCTGATCTGTCGCTGGATCTCAAGAAGGTCACGAAAGCCTTCGGTGGCCAGAAAGCCGGTCGGGGCCAACTTGTCCTCGATGATTGCGTTCGTGGCAACCGTCGTCGCATGTACGGCGTAGCCCAGGTTCTGGGGCGCGACGTTCGCTTCGTCCAGAATGCGGGTGACCGCCTCCAGGAAACCGCGTGAGGGGTCGTCGGGTGTCGAAGAAACCTTCGCGATTCGAACCTCGCCCGTGTCCGTATCGATCAATGTCGCATCGGTAAATGTGCCACCGATGTCCACGCCCAATCTATGGTTCGTGTTCATTATGTACCGAGTCTCATAAGAGCACTACCGTATGGCCTGGCCGGTAGAAAACGCGCCCAACGGAACGGAGTGTAACACGGGAACTACGTGTCAACCCGCAGTCTGGTGGTCTCAGCCACATCGACGGACCCGCTCTCCACGTCGATCGCCACCCGATAGACGTCCCGCGCCCGAGACGGACTGACCTTCCCTTCCCGCACGTCTTTGAGAACGAGATCGGGATCCCGTTCCTCGGGAGGACCAAACCCACCACCTCCACACGTCCGGTAGCTTACAATCTCCCCCGGCTGAAGACTCAGGGTCACCTTCGAATCCACCTCCTGCTCTTCTCCGCCAGTTTCGAGAACATAGATCGCTCGCTTGCCATCCATACCTCCAAACAGCCCGGGCGGCCCCCATCGGTTCCGATCGCTTAGAATCGTGAAACTCGTCTCGCCGTGCAGAAACTTGTAGTCGCGCCGCAGCCCCAGACCTCCCCGAAACTTCCCTGCGCCTTCGCTATCCTCGAGAAGCTCGTATCGAACGATGCGAACCGGATAGTTCATCTCCGTTTCCTCGATCGGTGCATTCTCCGTGTTCTGCCCGTGCGTCTGGACTGCATCCGGCCCGTCGCTGCTGAAGCGCCCTCCGTATCCTCCACCCATCGTCTCGAGAAAGCAATAATACTCGCTGGTTTCGGGGTCGATTCCCCCGAAACCCGAATGACAGATCATCCCTTTGGTACCCGCGGGAACACGCTCGGGTATCGCTTGCGAAAGAGCCCTGAAGATGACTTCGACCAATCGCATGTGGGTCTCCCATCCCCCGACGACCGGAGCTGGCGGTGAACAGTGAGTCACGGTCCCCTCGGTCGTAACGAGTCGAACGGATCGGTAGAATCCCGCATTGATGGGCACATCGACTGCGATCACGCAACGAAGTGCGTAGGCGGCCGCCGCGTACGTCATGGAGTAGGTTGAGTTCACAGGGGCCGATCGTTGAGGATCGCACCTGGTGAAATCGAAAAGAATCCCCTCTTCGTCGACGACGATCCGTGCAGACAACTTCACGGGATCGTCAGTATAACCATCGTTGTCGACGACGCCGTCAGCCGTGAATTCCCCACGAGGAAGTTTGGCCACTTCCTCCCGCGTGATCCGATCCGAATAGTCGATCAGTCGGCCGGTATATTCCCGAACCGTATCGACGCCGTACCGCTCGATCAGATCGACGAACCGTCGCGAACCGGTGTTGTTCGCCGCAATCTGAGCTCTGAAGTCACCGGCGGTCTCTCGCTTCGACCGAATCTGACCGAGAATGAGCCGGAATACATCGTGATTGATCTCGCCATCGACTGCAAGTTTGACCGGAGGGATGATGATCCCTTCCTGGAAGACTTCACGAAACGCGCCGACGCTCGCGGGCGCCCCTCCGCCCACGTCGACGTGGTGAGCCAGGTTGGAGACGTAGCCGCAGATCTCATTGTCATAGTAGACAGGAGAGATCACGAAGATGTCGTTGAGATGAACCCCGCCCAGGTACGGGTCGTTCATCACGATCGTATCACCCGGACCGAGATTTTCAGCACCGTAGTCGCGAACCGCCATGGGAACCATTCGAACCATGGACCCGAGGTGGTTGGCTTGTGCGAAACATTGGGCCAGGACGTTCAGATCCCGGTCGAAGAGCGCACAGGAATAGTCGCAACGTGTCTTGATGTTCGTGGAGTAGGCACTGCGCCGAAGTGCGACCGACATCTCCTCGGTCGTCTCGACGAGCGCGTTCCGAATGACTTCGAATTTGATGGGATCGTTCATAGAAGTCGCCTTTCACGTCCTCGTGCAGAGCACGAGGACGAGCAACCGGCAAAGCCTTACGGGGCCCGGTCTCACGGTATCTCTAATACCGGGCCCAGCTAAAGAAATGCGCTACGCTCGCCCCTGTGCTCTGCACGGGGGCGAAGGTTTTCGTCCCTCTGTGGTAGCAAGTAGTCACCACCTATCTTCACGCTCTATTGCCGCCGCCCCAGACGGATGTGAAGTACTCGCCTTCTACAAAGCGCGTCGGCCTCAGCGGATGCAGATCGGACGGAGGCTCCTTTCCGGCAATCAAGTGCGCGAGGGATTCACCGATGGGAGGTCCGAGCTTGAAGCAGTGTCCGTTTCCGGCCACGCAGGCATAGTAGCCCGGGACGTCCGGCTCGGGACCGACGAGCGGATGCCAGTCGTCGGTGATCGTATACATGGACGCCCAGCCGCGAACGAGCGGACTCCCCTTCGCCGACGGAATCCGCTGGAACAGCAGTCCCTCGATCCGCTCACGCGTGGGCTCATCCAGCTCCTCGCTGTAATTGTCGATGTCCAGCGGTTCGATCTCTTTCGGGAATCCAAGACCTACGAGCAGTTGTCGAGGCCCTGCCTGACGTGCGTAAAACCGGATCTGTGGATCGGAAAGCCACGGGAACACGTCGGTGTCGAACGGCGTCTCCAGAACGATATCAACCTCGCGACTCCAGCGGAGTGAGTACTTCAGCCCCACCCAGGAACCCACGCGCCCTCCCCAACCCCCCGCGGCGTTCACAACCACGGGCGTCTCAATCGCCCCCTGTTCCGTCTCTACTCCGGAAACCCGTGCGCCCTCCGTTCGGATACCCGTCGCCCCGATCCCCTCGTATACCGTCAGCCCCCACGCTTCCGCGCTCCTGGCGAGTGTTCTCGTAGTCATGACGGGATCGACGTAACCCGAGTCGGGCTCCAGCACCCCGCATTCGATGTTGTCGAGGTCGACCATCGGGAGTCGATCGCGGATCTCATCTCGCGAAAGCTCTTCGACACGAATCCCGGCAGCCCGCTCCATCTCGACGACTTGGCGACCGGCATCCAGCGCATCCCTAGCCAACAGCGTCATGTAGCCTGCCTGATTGAAGCCGCACTCTCCTCCGATCTCCTGATCTGCATTCGAAAAGATCTGGATCGCCCGCTGGGCCAGCTGAATGGTCAGCGGGTTCGAGTAAAAAGTGCGGATCGCGGCCGCAGAGTGCCCGGTACTGACGGCGGCGAGCGTTCTCTTTTCGAGCAAGATAACGGATCCGAAACCGAGCCTGGAGAGGAAGTGGGCCGTGCTGACCCCCAGGATGCCGCCACCAATGACCACCGCATCAGCTGAATTTTTCATGCGTCGCTTTCGAGTGGGTCGTCTGAGCAATAACCGGTCGTGTCTGGACCTGCAGAATATAGCGTTCCCGGATTCGCAAGTCCTCCGAAGAAAGACCCGACATCCGCATCGTCCGCCTCGTTCTTGCATTCGACCATGGGCCAGCCTATTTTGCCGCGTTCACCACTAGACCCCAGGGGCATCCATGACCGACACGCAAACGATTCACGTAGACACGACCAAGCAGTTTTTCCTGGACGATCTAATCGTCGACAGTGAGGATGGCCTCTCCCGAACGCTCCACCAGCCCGCGAAGTACACCGGCAATCCGCTGATGTTCCCGCTCTATCCTTGGGAGGGCCGGATCACGCTCTATGGCAACGTTATGCGCGATCCGGAAGACCCTGGGCTACTGCGTATGTGGTACACCGGCTACGGTGGCATGGGTGTCCGCCAGATGGGATCGAAAGACACCTCCAAGTGGGCCCACCTGGGGTTCGACCCGAACAACCTCCTATACAAGTACTGCTACGCGACGTCCCGCGATGGCATCTTCTGGGATCGTCCCAACCTCGGCCTCGTCGAATACGAAGGGTCCACGGACAACAACATTGTCCTCCTCAACGCCAGCAGCGGGAATGTCATCCACGACCCCCGCGATCCGGACCCGGCGCGTCGCTACAAGGCTCTGTTCTTCGAGAGCCGCGAAAAGGACGGGACCAGCAATGAGGGCGACGGATTCTCCGTCGGATTCTCCCCAGACGGTCTCTGCTGGACGAAGTACGAAGGCAACCCGGTCTCGAAACGGTCCAGCGATGCCCACACCCTTCTCGGCTGGGACGAACGCCACGGCCAGTACGTCGCCTATGCACGCCCCTCCGTCCACTTGGGCAACAAGACCCGGCGAATTGGACGCGCCGTCAGCGACGACTTCAACAGCTGGACCGACCCGGAAGACATTCTCGTCCCGGACGACGACGATCCACCTGGTCTGGAGTTTTACGGCATGCCGGTTTTCACGTACGAAGACCTCTACATCGGGCTGCTCTATGCCTACCACACGCCTCCTGAAGAGCGACAAATCACCTTTTTCGGCAAGATCGACGTCCAGCTCGCCCACAGCCGGAACGGCATCCAGTGGCATCGGACAGCGAACAGGGCCGTCTTCATGCCCAACGGACCACCCAACAGCATCGATGCTGGCGAAATCTATATGGCCAACACGCCTCTGGTCGTGGGAGACGAGCTCTGGTTCTACTACTCGCCCAGCGCCATCGAGCACGGGCCGACGGGACGCAGCGGCCCGATCTGCCTGGCCAAGCTGCGCCTCGACGGGTTTGTCTCAGTCGATGCGTGTGAGGAAGGCGGCAGCCTCGTGACTGTGCCCTTCGAATGCACCGGCGGCGACCTGGAGATCAACGCTTCCGCGCGAGGCGGCCAGGTGTCCGTCGCCGTGCTCGACGAAGAGGGGTACGAGCAGCCCGGATTCGCCCGGGTCTACTCCGCGGTTTTCGATGGAGACTCGGTCCGACAACGAATGATGTGGAAGGATGTGACGTTCGATTCTCTGAAGGGGCAGCGAATCCGTCTGAAGTTCTACCTCCGGAACGCCAGCCTCTACGCCTTCAGGCAGACGGGCTGATCCCGGTGGAAACGGAATCGGATATGGTCGAAGGAATCCCACCCGAAGTCGCCAGAGAGTTGGCTGAGAACCCGGCTTGGTCCCGCCACTTCGATGCCTGGGGTGTGCTCCACGACGACGCGTTCACGCATCCTGTCGACGTCGCTCAGTCTTCCGCATGAATCTCCGCTCTGCCATTCGATCTCCTTCGGTCAGCTTGGGAAACGACCCTGAAGTCACGCCAAACCCAGCAGAACCATCGCCTCAAAACCGTGGACACCCTACCGTCACGAGCGCCTCCGCAACCTGACCAAATGGCCGATCCCCCACCGTCAGATCCAACCCGACCGGCTGCCGCCGGCACACCGTGCCTTCGGGTGGCGTAATCTCGATTCGAATGTCGACCTGCTCCCGGGGACCCAGATCGACCGCCACATTCTCGCTCTCCCACCCTTCCGGACCGACGAGAGCAAGACGCGCCTGCTTCTCCGCTGGAAACGGATTCAGGATCCAGCCCTCGAACCGGACAGTACCCCCCTGGGGGGCGTGGGCCTGATACGGCTTCAGCTTTCCACCTTGCGACTCAGCCCCGAAGTGCACCTCGTCTTCGCTCAGCGACATCAGATCGAGGTGCACGTCGTCGAACGCCGCGGCGACGCTTTCGATCTTCCCGTACCATGCATCGTCCGGCCGGTAGGGCAATGTATGGCCCGTCAGAACCAGTTCCGGCCTGAACGATTGCAGATAGCCCACGGTCTCTCGATAACACCCGATGTCGAGGCCGTTCTTGTAGACGTGGTTCGTAAACGGCCGCGCTTCGGGACCATAGGCCGCGTCCGTCTCCCGGAAGAAAATCTGGTCTCCCGTGTGAGCAACTCGGACCCCGTCCACCTCCATGCAGATCAAAGTCGAGAATCGCGTATGTCCGGACATGGGATGCAGTGTAATCGGGATCCCCTCCCACTCGAAGGGCGATGCCAGCGGTAGACGACGCTCTACGCGGGCGGGTTCGTGCCAGAGACACGGCCGGTCATACCGCGGTGGGTCCTCCAACAGACCCGCAAAATTCTCTCCCGCCCAAACTTCCGAACCGAACACCCGCTGCAGCATCGGGATCCCATTCACGTGATCGTCGTGAAAATGGCTCACGAGCACCGTGTCGATTCGGTCCACTCCAAAGCGCCTTTTCAACCCTCGTATACCGTGAAGAAACGGTCGCCGATTCGAAAGGTGCTGCTTCCCCGGCGACGCATAGGCTAACGTGTTGTAGCCATAGTCGATCGAGAGCACCTTCCCGGACTCCGAAACAACGAAATGCGTCTGTGCGTTCGCATACTTGGACCGAAACAAATGGGGAAGCACCTCTTCGATATCGTCCGCGTCCGGCTCCCAAAGCTCGTGACGAAGCCCTGGCTGGATCTCGTCCAGCCGTCGTAGATTCCGCTTCAGGTCTGTAATGGCTTCAGGAGGATCTTCAGCAGTTTCCCCCATACTCGGAAGCAATCGATCCGGTTTCGCATCCAGAATCCGGCCGGCCGATCGCCACAGGTTCACCGCCCCGGTGAAATCGTTGTAGTTATACTGCAGCGGCGCCAGGCGACCGGTCCGACCGGTTCCACAGACCGTCTCTCCCACGAAGGCCAGTCGGCGTCCATTCACCGTTACCACGTAGGACACAGCGCCCTGCGATGCCCCCGGTGTGGGCACAACCTCCCACTCAAGCCCGGCGATCGACCGCGTCTCGTAGTCCATCATCCAATCCGTCACGGGCAGTGGGCGAACGGGTGAAAATCGGTCCCAACGATTGTCGTAGGAATTCCAGATCTGTCGTTCCCGAAAGTGTTGCTCCGGATCAATCAGATAGTCCTTCTCCCAGTAGGGCCCCAGCACGGTCGCCCCTGCTCCGGCCAGTCGGATCGCCCCGTCCGTGTGATCGCGAAAGTGGTGTGTCAGCAACACAGTCACATTCTTACTGTCGGCCACGGCTCCCAGGTGCTCGGCCGCCAGCCCCGTTCCCGCATTCACGAGCACCGTTCCCCCCGGACCCCCGACCGCATAAACCAGGCAGCTGTCCCTCAGTACGAAAACATCCTCTTCCACACGTTCCCACACCGAATGTGCCATAAGCCGTCCAATCTCTGAATGTTCAGAATACCGTCGTAAATGCTGCATCTTCACGCGCACGTCTCAGGTGGCCATGATACCGGCAGATCAGCGTCCGACAACAGTACAGCTTTCATCGAATATACCTTTCGTCCTTCCGTCATTTTCATCACTTTGTCGGCAAGCTGCCCGGTTTCAGATCTGGAGGACGACTTCTTCGTGTCGCGCAGTCTCTATCCGACCGTCGACTTCACTCCGGCATCATTAGCCAGGAAACGGGCGGGGAATCACTGATCCCTGAAGGAACCCACGGATCGCGTAGGCCGTAATTCCAGAACAGAGCTCTCACGGCCGATCTCGACAAGGAAGCTTTGCCCTCGACTGTCGCGTCGGAAGGAACCTGATCAAGGGAGATCGTCATGTACCTGGGAACGAAAGCGAACGTGAACAGTGACCCTCAGGTCCTGGCGCAGCTCGGCGTGGCCGGAGTCGGTCACGGTCTGGCCGCCGTGGAGAAACCGTTTGCCGAGTGGTCGCCGGCGGTCATCGAACAGCTCCACGAACACTACGGCAAGTACGGCGTTCGCCTCGAAATGCTCTGGCTGCCGCTACGCGGACGGCCCGCCTTCATCGGGAACCTGGACAAGCCTGCCAACGACAACTACGCGGGTGCGATCTGGCTCGGACCGAGTGACGAGCGGGAGCGCGCCCTCGACGGCATCTGCGACTGCATCCGTATGGCCGGCCAGGGCGGCATCCGATCGATGAACTACAACATCAGCGTTCAGGGTCACATGCGGACGGAACCGACCACAGGTCGCGGCGGTGCGACTGTCGCCACGTTTCAGTACGAGAAACTCGACCAGTCAAAGGGCGATTATGAGGGCGGCGTAGCAGACGACGACGCACTCTGGGAGCGCGTCGTGCCCGTGGCGGAGGAGTACAGGGTCCAGCTGGCGTGTCACCCACAGGACCCGGGAATCGGTCTCGGCAAGACGTATCGCGGCGTCGGTCGGCCGTTGGGCATGGCCGAGGGGTTCAAGAAGCTGATCGACCTCTACGACAGCCCCTACAACGGGTTGAACTTCTGTCAGGGCTGCATGGGTGAGGCCCTCGAAAACCCGGCCGAGGACATCTTCGACGTCATCCGCTACTTCGGGGAGCGAAAGAAGATCTTCAACGTGCACTTCCGGAATATCAAGGGTAGGCTCAACGACTTCGTCGAAGTCTTCCCCGACGAGGGTGACATCGACATGATCGAGGCTCTCCGCGTTTATAGGGACGTCGGCTACGAGTACATGATCATGCCCGACCACGTGCCCGGCCTTTCGGGGCGCGCCCCTCGCGAAGTCGGCTTCGCCTATGGCTACGGCTACATCCATGCCGCGCTGCAGGCGATCCAGGCGGCCTGACTTAGCTCGCTCTCTCAATCATCCGAGCGCTCAGCTTTTCGATGTAGAATTCGCCCTCGTCGCCCAACGCAACGACAGCGGCACAGAGCGTGGTCGAGCGTTCGTAGCTTTCGTTCGGCTCAATGACTGCCCACGGGCCGTCAGCCTCCTCCCCCGCGGCCGCGGTCCAGACTTCGACACGACTTTTGGTCAGCAGAAACCGGGTCTCCCACCACGTCTCGCCGGCTTCGATCCCCGAACGGTAGAAGAAGCTTCGCTGGTCTCGTGCCCAGATGTCATCGTGCACATGGTCGCTACGGAACTCGACGATCGTGTTCGATCGCTCGTCGACCAAGCGGACGATCGCCACGCGCTGCCTTCCCTTGTGAGTCAGTGTAACCTCGACGTCCTCGCGCAGAAGGTCGTAGGGCCCGATGTCCCGCCGAACGACCTCTTCGTTCCCACCCCGGTTCCGTGAGCCTGTGATCGTGAAACCGGCGTCCCCCTCCTTCGGATCCACGACGACATAGTTGCCCAGATAGTCTGCCGACGGATCCTCGAGCCATTCGGTGGTCCCCCACAACTCCGGCCGCTGTTGTACCCAGCCTGCCTGGCCAGCGAGTTTACCGCGTCTGAAAGCAGGCGAGTTGAAGTCGATCAACAGCTTGCGGTCGTGTCGAGCAACCAGTTCGTCTCGCGTCAAGCGATAGCCCCGAATCTGCGGCCGATCCTCGGGCGCATTGTCGACGATATAGTTCACGACATACACGTCTCCGTTCGGCAGTTCCACCCAGTCACCGTAGCCGTGGTCTGCGTGGGGACTAGTATCGTTGTCGATCATCCCCCACACCTTCGCCGGTGGGTTCGATCGGGCATCAGAGTCGTTGGGAATCCTTTCAAGCGCCGTCTCAGGCTCCTCGATGAAGTATCCGAACCATGCCTGTGGATAGAATCCGCCGACGCGATGCGTCACCATCACCTCGCCCGTCGACAGGATCCCGGCGTTGATTCGACCGCTCGTCGGCCAGTAGCCCGCCGCGAAGGGGCCCTCCCACGTCAACCCCCGATCGTAGGATATTGACTTCATCCCCACACCTGGCGGGTTGTCGTCGCTACGTATGTAGGTGACGAGTTCCCCCGAGGGCATCTCGACCAGATCGGCTTCCGCGGTAACGGCGGGGATCGGTTCGGTCGCCGGGATGGGATCGGACCACGTGCGTCCGCTGTCTGTCGATCGGAAGAAAACCTGGTCTTCGCTCAGCCCCTCGGTGCGGAAGTGCGTCCCCGACAGAAAAAGGGTCCCATCGCTGATCTGCCGGATGTTGAGGCTTGTCGTCAGGCATCCCGTTCGCTCGGGACCGGTCCAGGTGAGTCCGTTGTCGATGCTCCGGTAGAGTGTGGCTTCCGCATTGGGACCACTGATCGGGTCGAAGTTCCAGTTCCAGGGCAATCCACGGTGCGCGTACCATCGCTCCGAAACGCCTCGAATCGATTCTGTCTTGTTCCAATCGACAGCCAGCAGCAGAGAGTCATCGAGCAGCCGGATGATCGAACGACACATGATGTAGCCCGCTTCGGGTCTGTCCATCAGCGTCTCGACGGCGATCGCCTCCGACCAGGTGGCGCCTTCATCCTCGCTGATTCGAACAATGGCGCTTGGCAGCGCACCCCCGCCGTGGCGGTCCGCCTCGGCATACGAGCATACGAGATTGCCGTTTGCAGCCATGCAGATGCTGGGCCACGCCTCGTGATAGCGGTCATCGCGCGAGATTGTATATGTCTGCATTGTTTATGGCCTCATTTAGTGGTTCATTGCTCCGCCCTAATCACATTCGTAGTAGGGTCACGGCATGCCGTGACCCTACCCTGGCATTCTCGCTTCAAGGATCTGTAGAATCGACAGCAGCATCCTCGGATGGTGCACCATATCCAGCTTCCGTCCGAGATCGGGCCTTAGATCCCTGGTTACGGCGAGCCTCCACAGATCGTCTGGCCCATCGGCATAGATCTCGAACGCCCAGTTATGGACCCGTTCGTAAGCCTCGACGATCCACTCATCGGACTCGGTAGCCATCGCCGTGATGAACCCTCGCATGAACTCTGCCTGGGCCCACGCGGCCTTCCGATCCTCGACAGGGTTTCCCTCCAGGTCGATTTCATAGAAGACCCCACCGCCGGAATCCCGATCCCAGGCCGCTTCGAAATGCGCACTCAGGATCTCCACTGCCCTCCGCCTCAAATCGGGGTCGTTTCTTCTGTCCGCTTCGATCATGACGGCCGTGCACGACTCTGCGGCCGCCCCCGGTTTCACGAGGTTGCGCTGCCGCCCTGTGTAAGGCTCCCCGTTCGGCGCAACCGCCTCGACGATCAACCCCATCTCTGGTTCCAGGTGCTTCTGGAAGATGGCATCCACACACAGATCCGCCATCGCACTCATTTCAGTATCACCAGGACACTCGCGAAGCAGGTCCGAGACTGGATACAGTAGAGTGCTCCATGCCCCGTTCAAGCTGTGGGGTTCTGTGTAGGAGGGTGCAGAAAGACAGAAGTCGGGTCGTAAAATCAGCTCTCTCACCCTGAGTAGCATTTCTCGGGCGGCTTCGAGACAGCCCTCGCCGGGATCCGCCCTATGGAGCTCGACAAGGCCGTGCGCAAGGTAGGCGTCGGTCAGGACACTGGTTGCACCCTCCAGAATCTCGCCGTCACGTGAGAGATTCATCACCCAATTGCCGTCTGTATCCCGGCCGTGATCCCGCATGAAGTGCCAACCATGTCTGGCGGCCTGGAGATAGCGCTCCTCACGACGCCAGTTGTAGTAGTAGGCGAACAGCCAGACCCCGAACCCCTGATACCATCCGCCCTTGGCGTCACTGCCGAGCGACCCGTCGTCCTTCACGTCACCGAAGAAACCGCCCCGCTCGTGGTCTACGCCGTGTTCGTACCAGAACGGAAGGCACCGATCGATGCATTGTCTGTAGAGTTCGGTCAGCTCAGGGGATGAGAGATTCATCATCATGATCCAGGTGGCATTGCCCCCACGCTTGCCCGACGAAGCCACACACCATTAATTCCCTGCCTCGCAGACAAAGTTTACAAGGAGAACTGGTTCCTGATGAAGATCACAGAAGTTATCACGCACAAGCTTTCCTTTCCCCTCCAACGACCATATCGGAATTCGCGCTTCTGGATGCGAGCACGCCCCGCGACCCTCGTCGAGGTCCGCACCGACAACGAACTCGTCGGGTGGGGGGAAGGCGGCGTGCCATCTGAAGAAGCGATCGATCATCACGTGATTGGTGCGAACCCCTTCAATTACGAGTTGATTTACGATGCGCTGAGCGACAATGGACGCGAGGGAAACACCGCGTGCGCCATCGAGATTGCCCTGTGGGACCTGATGGGAAAGGCGCTGGACAAGCCCGTCTACCAACTGTTGGGAGGCCCCCGTCGGAAGCGTGTGCCCGCCTACGCCAGCGGCTTTTTCCAGCGGGAAGGCCTGGATCATTTCCAGGATCTGGCCGAGGAAGCTCGTCGCTGTCGCGACCTAGGCTTCGGCGCGCTGAAGGCCCGTATCGGGTTCGGGCCGGACTACGACCCACAGATCCTCGGCGCCATGCGGAACGGGGCCGGCGAGGATGTTGGCCTTGCGGCGGACGCCAACCAGGGGTACGATGATGTGGATACCGCGATCGAGGCAGGCAAGAGGCTCGGCGATCTCGACCCGTTATGGTATGAGGAGCCCATTCATCGAGACAATCTCGATGGTTATTGCCGGCTCCGAGAAGCCCTGCCCATGCGCATTTCCGGGGCGGAGGGCCGCGTGGGTGTCCGATCCTTCCAGGAAGTCGTGGAGCGCCAGGCCTTGGACATCCTCCAGCCCGACATCAGCATCGCGGGTGGATTTACGGAATGCCGCCGGGTCTGGTCCCTGGCGTGGGCGAACCGGATTCCCATTCTGCCCCATTACTTCGGCGCGGTCGTACGGCTCGCTGCGACCCTCCAGTGGATGGCCGCGATCCCTGTAGACGAGGAAGCGGAAGAAAAGCTCCCGCTTTATCTTGAATTGGACGTCATGGAAAACGGGCTCCGGACCGAACTGTCACGGATTCCGTTCGAGTTGGAAGATGGTATGATGCCCATCCCAGACCGACCCGGACTGGGCGTCGAGATCGACGAAGCCGCACTCCAAAAGTACGCGACGACGGACTGACTCGCAGAGTAAATAGGAGTTCACGATGGAAGACCAGCTGAAGCACTTCGCGGAGAATGGGTTTGTCATCATCGAACAGGCGCTGTCGTCAGACGACGTCGCGAGGGTGAACGACGGCATAGCCGCTGATGAAGCAGCGAATCCGAAGGAGTGGGAACCCGGACCCCGTCCCGGCTTCATCTCTGTCGGATCTGGTGGACCTAAGTTCATGCACAGGACCGACGCCCTGGACCACATTGCCAACCATCCGTCCGTCGTACCCCTCGTCAAACGGATACTGGGTGAGGACGCGCAGTTCTGCAACCTCAGCTTTCTGCGACGGGAACCGTGCGATGCCGATCCGCCAGAGGACATCGACGGCAACGACCCGCTCGCCCTTTCGAGAAACTGGCATCGAGAATATTCAGGGATCGTTGAGGGCGCGGAAAACAACGAGTACTACACACCCGGAATCCAGGTCATCTACAACATGGACGACACAGATCCCGGCATCCACTGCACCAGCATCATCCCGGAGAGCGCCGAGACCAAACGGAAGTGGCCAAAGATCAGAGACGCCGAAAACTCGTACGGCAAGGACGTGCTACGAATCGATGACGGAGGTGCGTTTGTCGATCCCGAAAAGCCAACGTGGCTGGACGCGTTCGGGCGAAATTTCCCCAGGTTGACGGGTCGGGTGGACGTTCACGCACCCGCAGGATCTGCACTTGTGTTCAACCAGGCCAGCTATCACTGCGGAACGGTTCGGAAGACCGAACGGTCCCGAGGGACGACGCACATTTTCTATCGCGTACCTGAGCCCGCGCACTCACGCCACTCTCTGGGCAACTTCGACAGCATCCAGGCGTTCCACGATGCGCTGCCCAAGAGACCCGAGATCGGGATATAGGCGCTAAGCGGAATGTCAGGGCAGGAACATCTCCGGCCACTTCGGATCGTAGTTCGTCTCGAACACCCAATCCTCATTGTCCGGCACGATGTGCCTCCGTTCCGGACGCAGCCGTTTCCTCAGTTCCTTGTGGTAGGCGAGCGCATCGTCCCGTTGGTTTTTCGGTAAACCGCATCGCACACCCTCCGCAAACCAGGACGTTCCCATTCCCTTTCGCGGGACGGTATCCTCGTTCTGCCAAGCCGAGTGAAGTCCTCCGCTGCACAGGACCAGGATCTGCCCACGCTTCGCCGTGTAGGGAACAGGCTCCTGATCGAGCCACGGTGTATCCGACAGATCCGGCAAGTGCTCCCGACAGGCCGGTGCGCCCTCACTCGGCACAGGGCGGATTCCGTGTACTCGTGGGAGCATCGCCTTGTGTTCCGGTGTCAGGATCCTGCTCCAGTGCTGCATAATGGGCTTGTGACTGCCCGGCAGGATGCGCATCGCCCCCCGGTCTTCCGGTACCTCATTCACCCAGAACCAGAGCTCGGCCCGCATTCTTCGGGGCGTGGCCTGGAAATCTTCCCACGTCGCCTGAATGTCCACGTGACATCCATTCGCCCACTGTTCGCGCGGGCTATCGAACGGCTTGTTCCACGGTGGACGCTCGTGGGGTGAGAGTCCCCACCACAGCCGGACCGACTCCGCTCTGAGAACCTTCTTCGCTACCTCTTCAAAGTAGGGGTGTTGAACGATATCGACGTAGTCGGGATCGTCATAGGGCCTGTCTCCACTCGCTTTCAAACGATCCCACGCCGTCTCTGCCCGGTCCAGTTCCTCATCCAGCAGAGGGCTGTCGATCGTGACAGCGCCCTTCTCCTCGTATTCAGCCAGTTGTTGATCGGTCATCATCGTTCCTCGGTTCCTGCATCACCGGACAGCATCCAGCAGCGATTTCATGTATCCCAGAGCGTATGCGTGGGCCGCATGTCTGTCTTCGGTATCCACGGCAAGAGTCGGCACGTGGTCGTCGATCATCGCACCGTCGAATCCGACCTCCTTGAACACGTCGATCGATGCGCGCACGTCTGTGTGCCCTTCATCAATGAACGTTTCCTCGAACGCGGGCACGGTGCCCGACACGCATCGAAAATGGACGTAAAAGACCTTCTTTCGCTCGCCGAAATATCGAATCGCGTCTTTGACGTCGCCTCCTTCCATCGTGGAGATCGTGCCGTGACAGAAACCGAGCCCGTTGTAGTCACTGGGTACGGTCTCGATGTGCCGTTTCAGCGCTTCGTGATTCCTGAAAATTCGGGCCACACCCGCGATCGGAGAGATGGGCGGGTCGTCTGGATGAAGACCCATTTTGACACCCGCTTCCTCGGCCACCGGAATCACCGCCTCAAGGAAGTACTTATGGTTCGCCCACATTTCATCGTCCGTGATTTCCTCAGCGTGGGTGACCGGTGGGTCCCAGTAATCGCCCCTCGCACCCTTGATCAGCTCGTAATCGAAGCTCGTGACGAGAGCGCCGCCCCGACTCTGTGTACTTTTCGACGTCCTGAGTCCCAGGTTTCCCGGCCGAGATCTCAGAGAGAAGAAGTAGCCCAGAACCGGGATTCCGACCTCACCCATACTCCGAAGGGTCTTGCACCAGTTTTCGATCTGCTCATCCCTTCCCGGCAGACCGAGTTTTATTTTATCGGACCACTCGGCCGGCACCCCTTCGAGGGCGGCCCACCGAAGCCCCGCAGCTTCGATCTTCTGACGCTGCCACAGCAGGTCGTTAAAATGGAAGTATCCTCGATCTTTAGGAAGCTCGTACGATCCTCCCACCACGTCCGTTGCCCCGAGCTGTTTACCAAAGGCCAGGGTCTCATCGTCCATTCTTCCAGAAATCGCCAGTTTCATTTTGAGTCACTCCACGCGTTATTGGGGTTGTCTCACCTCCCTATGATCGGAGGGACAACTTCATTCTGCAACCGCAAGGTTCGTCCACAAACTCGACTGTGCAGGCATAGATGGACTGTGATCTGCACTCAGGCCATCCCGTGGACCAGCTGTCGAAAATTTCATCGTAAGTGAATTCGCTCCGTCCTCCCGTCACACGATCGAAGGACGGATGGATCTGGATTCGAGGGACGACTCCCGTTCCGACACTGATGGGATCCACGATGATCGACATTGGGATTGCACGATACGACATCGAAGAGAATTGGGGACGTGAATCGTTCGGATCGGACTTCGGAGTGATCAACGGCATCGCCGTCGACACACGGGACAATATCTACATCGCCACGCGGGAGCCCAAACCGTGCGTCCTCGTCTTCGACCCCGAGGGCGAGTTTCTCACTTCTTGGGGAGACAACGTGTTCCTGAAGGTCGGAGGCATCCACGGGATCAAGATCAACCGCGAGAACGAGGTCTTCATCACCGACATCGAGGACCACCTCGTTCACCAATTCACGACCGAAGGCGAGCTCGTGTTGACCCTGGGTGAGCGCGGGCGCGTCGGCGAACCCGACATGCCGTTCAATCGCCCCACCATGGCGGCAGCCAACCCGGGGGGTGACATCTATGTGTCCGATGGCTACGGCCAATTCCGGATTCACAGGATCGGCCGCGATGGCGAGCGGGTGCGGTCGTGGGGATCGCGGGGAACCGGGCCTGGTGAGTTCGCTCTTCCCCACGGCATCAACGTCGAGCCTGAGGGACGTGTGCTTGTCGCGGACCGGGAGAACGGCCGAGTCCAGATCTTCGACGAAAACGGTCGATTCATCGAAGAGTGGCACGCCTTGAAGCCCCCTGATGTCAACTTCGATGACGAGGGTCGCGTGCTTGCGGGGGACAGTTTCTTCGACCCGGATGGAAACCGGCTCGCCCGGTCGATCGACATCCGGGGTCACGCAACGTGCATCGATTCGACAGGCAGCATCTACTGGACGGGCGTCGTCGCACCTGGTCACGACGGCAAGATGGTCGGGACCGCCAACCTGCTCAAGAAGCTGGTAAGGCATTAAGTCGATACCTGTTAAGTTCTCAAGCGTCCCACTGTAGAATCCCCCGCGTTGCGCCTATGAATACTGGCCCAACCCCACGAAAAGCAGCCAGGTTTCGTCCTCGAATCCGTATCCAAGATCGATTCGCAACACGGGCGCACCATAGACTCGCGAGAGACCCAGCCGTCCACCCAGACCGGCGGCCCACGCGGGTCTGCCTTTCTCTCCCGACGCCCACGCACGTCCCACGTCCACGAACCTGACTGCGCCTGCCGTAAACGCGCGGCGGTCCATCAGTGTCGTCCTTCCTTCGACATTCACGACGTAGCGTTTCATCCCGTCGAATCGTCTGAAAGCATAGCCTCGAAGCCCTTGCTCGGGTCCCAGTAGCAGTTGGGTACGATCCTCCATTTTCGAAACGATCTCTCCGCTGGCTCTAAAGGCAAACGCGTGTCGGCTCCGAATCTGCCAATGTGCCACCGCCTCCGCAGATCCAACCCGTTGCCACAGCTCTCCCCCGCTGAGTCGGCCGCTGAACCTCACCGAGGCGAACACATATCGCCCGGTCCCCATCGAGATACGCGGCACGAGTCGAATCCCCACGACGCCATACGATCGGTCGGACCCCAGAGCCAGGGTTGAGCCGCCAGACCGTCAACGTCGCCAGGGTAGTCACTCGGCGCCGCCCGGCTGGCGCATAGCTGAAACCGGCGTCCGGCGTGAACGCGCGATCGGAGACGGTCGTCTGTATCCCCGGTCTTACCTTGATGCGTCCCCCCCAGGACCCTGCAAGATGGGCCGTTGCGTCGAATCGATCCGTCTCCTAGCGCTCGACCACCGCCCCACCGGCGTAGAGTCTCGTAAGTGACCGTCCAGCATCTGCCCGAACGCCTGCCGACCATCGGGCGGCCAGCTGATAAAAGGGGCGCGACACACCGAGCGTTGCGGTGTAGCCTTCCTCGCGAACCCCGCCGATCGCGGTTAGAGAGCCCCTGGATCCCATCCACCTTGGCGCCCGATAGAACAACTCGCCTTCACCACCCGTGACGGCATCGTGTCGTCCGGTGACCTGCAGGATCCGACCCGATCCGAACAGGTTGTAGTCCATCGCTACCGCACCATAGCTCAACTCGTCCGGCTCGCCAGACAGCAACGGCGCGACAGCGCGAGCGTAGAGATCGCGAACGGATACCGTGACATCCACCGAATCCTCACCGGATTCTGCCAAACGGATGTCTACCTCTCCCAGAAAAAGAAGCGCCCGAAGATTCCGAGCCGTCTCATCCACTACCGATTGAGACAGCCGATCTCCGGGCTGAAAGAGCAGCTCACGCTGGACCACGTCCGGCCTGGTC
The DNA here is from genome assembly GCA_002433075.1 of Latescibacteria bacterium UBA6620. Classification (GTDB taxonomy): domain Bacteria; phylum Latescibacterota; class UBA2968; order UBA2968; family UBA2968; genus UBA6620. Next base: position 150,609 of record DJHM01000044.1, on the reverse strand, counting down.
CGTGCAAGCCCCACGATGTCAATCTCTCTTACGACTCTTCCAGGATCACCCCACGCTGAGCCAGACCCCAGATGACACACGGATAGAAAGACCAGAAACGTCCGAATCGGCAGGCCATCGATCACGAACCAATTGTTTTTGTCGATCACGTTCCAACCTGACTCCTGTCCCCACGCCGGCTAACGCATCCTCGAAGGGGAAACCCACATGTCGGCGTTCGTTCCCAGGCGAGTCTTCACGTCTTCCGTAGAATCGCTCAGTGCGGTAAGGACGTCGTCGTTGAGATGCACCTCGAGTGATGAGAGGTTGAGCGCAAGCTCTTCCGGACTCCGGGAGCCCACGAGCAGAGACGTCACACCCGGTTGCTGCCGTACCCACGAGAAAGCGACGGCCGCCATCGGCTGTCCCAGGTCGGCCGCGATCTCTCTCACCCGACCGATCGCTTCGAACACCTCCTCCTCGCAGCCGGCCTCACCGTGCTTGGCCAATGGACGATCGGTTGAAAAAAGGCGCGAGCGCGCCAACCCATCCGGCACGTCATCCGCCGTAGGATAACGACCCGTCAACAGACCTTGCGCGAGCGAGCTGTAGCAGATCAGTCCAACGTTGTTTTCCACGCAGAGGGGCTGAATCTCGTGTTCGATCGGCCGCCAAAAAAGGTTGTAGGGCAACTGATCGGTCTCGCAGTGGCCGTTGTCCAGCAGGTCGCCCATATCCTGAACGGCGAAGTTACAAACCCCCAGAGCCCGGACCTTGCCCTGCGTCTTCAGATCTTCCAGCGCGCGCCAGCTCTCTTCGACCGGCACCTCGTGATTCGGCCAGTGAATCTGGTAGAGATCGATCACGTCCGTCTGGAGGTTCCGGAGGCTTTGCTCGCAGGCATCGGAGATCCGTGCGGGCGAGAGGTTCCCCCCACTGACCTTGGTCGCAATGACCGCCTTGTCCCGGCGTCCTTTCAACCCCTCCCCCAGCACCCGTTCCGAGTGCCCTTCCCCGTAGCCTTCCGCCGTGTCGAAGAAAGTGATGCCCGCGTCCAGCGCCGCGTGAACCGTCGCGATGGACACATCGTCGTCCTGATCCCCCCACGTGCTACCACCGGCGAACGGCCAGCACCCGAGTGCCATGACACTCACTTCGATTCCGCTCGTACCCAGGAGTCTATGTTCCATGATCGTTCCTTCCACGGTCAAGAAATCGAATCATCTCACATCCTAACAGACCGGCCAACCCATAGTGCGGAAAATCCAGGACATCGAACGAGCGACCCAGAAGCATTCCGCCAGCCCTTGTCAAGCGAATTGCGTCGATCCATTCACTCGAATGCAGTTGCGACAGTTCGACCCCACAGGTGACCAGGAACGCCCCGGCGGCAATCCGCGAGGCCTTCAGTTCAGTCCAGAACCATCGCCCAACCATCGTCCAAAACATGACGTAGATGACGCCTCCGCCGTAATCGTTCAGCCATCCGGGCGAGGATCCAAACGCTCTGATCGACAGCCCTAGAGCCGCAAAACCCGATGCCGCGAGCAGGAAGCGTACATGATCCGATCGCGCTTCTCTAATAGACCCCGAGACACCCGCTTACTCCTCGAGAATGGCGTCCTGCTTTCGAATGAATCCATCCACCGAGAATCGTCCCGCGCCCACGAAGAAGTAGAAGATCGCGATGCAAAGGAACAGGAGCGCCTTCTCTTTTCCCCGAAACGGGTCGGCCGCGTGCTGCAGAAAAGCAGCCACGAACATGGTGATGGCCACGAAGAATGCCGCCGGCCGCGTCATAAATCCCGCCGCCAGGAACACCCCACCCAAGAGCTCGGAAGCGCCGGCCGCCCACGCGAAAAGGGCCGGCATCGGGAATCCGAGTTTCTCGACATCCCCAATGAAGCGCTCGGACGGAGGGACTTTCCCGATGCCGTGAGCAAAGGCGAGGCTCAGGCCTGAGAACACGCGCAAGATAAGCAGCCCGATGTTTCCACCCGTCGAGCGAATACCCACACCACCAAAGAGCAGATTCATGTCCTGTCCTTTCCTCGGGAAATCAGGTAGCGATGCAGCGCCACCGCGTTGTTGTGTTCGGTGTTTTTTTCGCGTAGAGAAGGGTCACGGGGCCTTTCGCTGCGGCTTCGAAGATCCTGTTCAGTGCGGCCTTGTTCTGATCGAGTTCGTTGTGGTAGGCTTCAACGAAAGATTCCCAATCGCTTCCGTCGCGGAACGCGTTCCGAATGGTCGCGCTCGGAGCAACTTCCTTCAACCACAGGTCCATAGGCGCATCCTCCTTCTTCATGCCCCGTGGCCACAATCCATCCACCAGAATCCGGGTGCCGTCTTCCACTGCGGGCTCATCGTAGATGCGTTTCACATTCAGATCCATGCGAGGTCCTCGTGCTCTGAGCAGGCGGGTGGTTTCAGACACACGACACGCCGGCGCCAAAAAAACCCCCGGAAGCACAAGCTCCCGGGGGCAGAGAGGGAAAGCCGCGATCAGGCTTTCACGGATGACGAGAATCCACAATTCTTGTGCAACCCGTCGCAGAATGGCTTGTTTTCAGACGCACCGCAGCGGCACAGGGCGATCGGTCGCCCCTCGTCTTTCGTCATTCCACTGCCCGAGCCATCCTGAAGATCGAACTCACCCGTCACGAGCAGAGGGCCGTCGTCGAGAACCTGTACGGAAATGTCAGCCATCGATTCCTCCTTGAGATTGTCAGGGCGCGTCAATATAGAACGGGCAAAGTCACTTCGCAAACCAACGTCCCGCCAGGAGCCCGTTCACTCCTGCCTGTCCATCAATCCAGCGTGGGCATGTCGATCGCGCTCAGGCGCGCCGCGTCTCTCGGATTCTCCATGCGCTCCGGGTACTTGGGCGCGGGAGCCGACACCTCGTTCAACCTGGCCAGAGCGTCCGCGGACATGTTCCACGACGTCGCCCGAACATTGTCGTCAAAGTGGGCGACTGTTCTCGCTCCGAGGATAACCGACGTGATGTGAGACTGTTCGAGGATCCATCGAATGGCGGTCTGCGCCGGGCTCTTATCCACCTCCTTCGCGACATCCAGCAACGCCTTCAGTGTATCATCCGCCGTGGGAGCGAAGTGATTGCCAATCTGCCCACCCTCCGATCGGGTTCCGTCCAGAGACCGCTCGCCGGGCTTGTATTTACCAGAGAAGAAGCCCCCGCCCAGAGGTCCCCACGTGACGATCCCGACACCTTTGTACTGACACGCCGGAACCAGATCATGTTCGATATCGCGACATCCGAGGCTGTACTGTGGCTGGTAGCACACAAAGCGAGCGAGACCGTTCGCGTCGCTGATCCACAACGCTTCCATCAGCCTCCAGGCTTCGTAGTTGCTGCAGGCGATGTAGCGCACCTTGCCCTGATGGACGAGATCGTCCAGCGCCCGTAACATCTCGTCGAGCGGCGTCTGTTGGTCCACGTGATGGATGTAGTAAATGTCCACGTGATCCATGTCCAGCCGCTTCAGACTATCCTCGATCGCATTCATGATAAAGTAGCGGGACATCCCCGAATCGTTGGGCCCCTTCCCCATCGGGTTGTAGAACTTCGTCGCGACCACGGCTTCGTTCCGCCGCCCTTTCAGCGCCTTCCCCGTGAATACCTCTGACACCGAATCTGTGTAAGAATTCGCCGTATCGAAAAAGTTGACGCCCGCATCAAACGCAAGATCGACCATGCGCTTCGACTCGGCTTCATCGGTCTCTTTCCCGAACGTCATCGTGCCCAGACAGACTTCCGATACCTTCAACCCGCTGCGACCCAATTGACGATACTCCATCCTCAACCTCGCCTTTCGTTACTGTGACGGTGGCCTCGTCGTGACAGCCGAACCTCTATCGTTTGAAACATTCCTGCGCCACCAGTGCAGTGGCGTCTCAGATGAATCGCTCGACCCCGAAGACCGCAAAAGCGTCGTCGCCTCGACCGAGGATCGCATCTGCCACGACTTTTCCGCTGTATGGTCCGAGATGCAGCCCCATCGGTCCGTGGCCGGTCACCACGTGAACGTTTGGAACCTTCGGAATCGAACCGATGATCGGAAATCCATCCGACGTCGCCGGCCTGAGACCCACGCGAAATTCTTTCACCCGCGCACCACGGAGACCGGGCGCAACCCGGATCGCTTCCGTCAGAACTTCGAGCATGCCTTCGACCGTCGTCTCCACCCGATAGCCCGCGTTCGTTTCCCTCGTCGCACCAACAACCACCCGGTGATCGTCCCACGGCACAAGATAGTGACCTCGAAAGCCGCTGACGATCGTCCATTCAGACGTGTCGGTTTGGCCCAGGTCCAGATGCGCAATCTGGCCGCGCATCGGCCCGACCGGAAGCCCTATCCCCAGCTGCTCGCCGAATGCATTCGACCACGCGCCGCCCGCGACAACCACAGCGTCCGTTTCCACCCGCTCGCCATCCACCACGACGGCCCCGCAACGATCGGCTGCGACTTCCAGACGCTCGACGGAACCGTGGTGCACCTCCAGTCCGCGGCGAACACCGGCCGCCTCGATTGCCGAAGCCAGACGCCGACCGTCCACGCGCGCACCCGTCGGCTCATAGATCGCTCCTACGACCGTGTCCAGGGCCGGGAACAGCTCTTGAGCTCGGCCCTCCTCGATCACAACAGCGTCCGAGGAGGACTTGCCGTCCCCTTCCGGCACTCCCGCGCTGGCTTCGGAGAAGGCCGTCCTCTCCGCCTCTTCCACAGCGACGATGAGCGAGCCACAGACCGAATACCCTGTTTCCTCCACACCGTTGTCGCGAAGAGCTTGAACGAACTCGGGATAGTAGGCTTCGGCCTCTCCCACGAGTCTCGACCAGGGGTTCCTGGACGACGCGTCACCTCCCGGCGTGATGATCCCGGCTCCCGCATCCGTTGCCCGCCCCTCGTCACGCCGGTCGATCAGGAGCGCGGAAGCCCCTGAGGCCGCCAGATGGTAGCCAACCGACACGCCGAGTATTCCACCCCCGATGACGATGACGTCCTTCATCAGGACGCGTCCATATTACGAATCCGTTCGGCCGCACCCTCCGGCAGCCCCCATCCGAACACATCTGCGTTTTCCTGGAGATGGACGCGAGAACTTGCCTTGGGAATGACGGCCATCCCTTCTTCGATCAAACAGCGTAAGGCCACCTGTGCGGGCGTGCGGGCGATCTCAGCAGCGATCACTTCAACGACCCTCGGGAAATCTCCCTTGCCAAGAGGAGAATAAGCCGTCACCACCACTTCGTTAGATCGACACCAGCCGAGAATCTCTGGCTGCTGGTTCCGCGGATGGTATTTGATCTGATTCACGCAGATCGGGGCGGAAGACACGGCACCCGCTTCTTCCATCTGCTCCACAATGAAATTGCTCACCCCCACGTTCCCCACGCTGATCAAATCTTCCAGATCCATCCCGCATCCCTGAAACTCGCTCGCCACTCGAACCACGAAACGAAGGTTGGCCCGTAAGAGCGTGTTCCGCGCAGAATCATCCCCTACACGAATCCGGCGGGCCGGCTCTGTCTCTGCATCCGCCGGCAATGGGCTTGAATCAGAAATGTCCTGAAAGTAGAGATCCAGTAACGCGCTGTCCGTACTCTTCACTCCCGCCATATCCGACACCTCCTCGCAGTCCGTTGATCAAGAGAAAGGGGGGCGACCTGGGGCGGTCGACTTTCCCTTACCCTAGTGTGCCTTTGCAAGGGGTGTGCCATCTTTGAAGAATCGATCTGTTTTGATATAAATCAATGTTTATAAACTCTTTATGTTTACATCGAAAGATTGAGTATCTTTTCGATTCAGGCGAACATAACATTTCGTTCCGCCAGTTGTGATTTAGCGCACACCGAAATGAGCCACCTCCGAGACGTAACCTGAACCAGAAAGCCCTTGCCCCCCGATCGGGAGGGCGTATTATGGCCTGCCTCCGTCGAGAAAACCGTGTCGAAAACCCACGAAAATACCCCTACCAGCCACGTAAGACTCGGCTACGCCCGCCGAGACGTGACGCCCCCCGTCGGCATTTACCATCGGATGTGGGGGGCTGCCAGGCACGACCGAGCCACGGGCATTCACCGCCCCATCCTCGCCGACATTCTGGTTTTCGAACCCTTGAATGGCGACGCCGACCAGCGATTGGTTCGCATGCAATTCGACTTTGTCGGTCTTACCAACGAGCAGCAGAATCCGATCCGAATCGCTCTCGCCGAACGTGCGTCTGTCCAGGTCGACAGGCTGATCGTCACGTACTCACATTCTCACGCCTCCGGGTTCCTTCATCCCGATCGAAAGGACATGCCGGGGGGCGACTTGATCGAGCCCTATCTCGAATCTCTCACCGAGACCCTCGAGAAAGCCCTCGACGAGGCGCTCCAGAACCTTGCACCCGTTTCGATCTCCTACGCCACCGGCCGCTGCAATATGGCTGCGAATCGAGACTACCGTGACGAAGCACGTGACATCTACGTGACCGGTTACAACCCCGAGGCCCCGGCTGATGACATCGTCGTCGCAGCTCGGGTAACCGACGAACACGGCGCCCACCACCTCTCCTTTGTGCACTACGCGTGTCACCCTACGACGTTAGCGTGGGAAAACACCGTGCTGTCCCCTGACTTCGTAGGAGCAACCCGCGAGGTCGTCGAACACGCCACCGCCTGCCCGTGCGTCTATTTCCAAGGCCCCTGCGGCGAGCTTGGCCCTAAGGACGGATTCACCGGAGATCTGGCTACCGCCGACCGGAACGGCCGCCAGCTCGGCTACGCGGCCATGTCCGCCCTGTCTTCGCTCGGTCCGCCCGACACAGACTACGTCTACGAGGGCCCAGTCGTGTCAGGCGCCACGCTCGGGATCTGGCGGCACCATCCGATGAGTGACGATCGGCGTCGCCACGCGGGCACCTACCACGAGGCCGCATTCGACGTCGACCTCAAACTGAAGGACCTGCCGGCCCTCGAACAGCTGCAGTCGGACCTCGAGCGCTACAGCGAAGAACAGAAGCAAGCGGATCAGGCGGGGGACGCCGAGCGCGCACGGGACCTGGGTGCGCGGGCCGAACGTTGTCGGAGATGGCAGGGCAGAGTAGAAAATCTTCCTCAGACCGAGCAATTTGCGCTCAGGTGCACCGTCTGGCGAATGGGCGATGCCATCTGGGTCACGTGTGGGGGCGAACCCTACAACCAGTTGCAGACCAAGCTCAGAGAACGGTTTCCCGACCTGATTCTCCTCGTCTCACCCCTCTCGACAGACTGCCTCTCCATCGCCTACCTCCTGCCCGAAGATCGGTACGGCATAGGCCTCTACCAGGAAGAACCCTCCAGCCTCGCGCCGGGATGCCTCGAAGTCCTGATCGAAAACTTTGCCGAACAAATCGGGTGCGCGCTCGAAGCCTGAGCCCTGGGTCAGTGGATCACCGATGACAGGTCCCCCGTCCTGGTCCGCCCCTCCCGCCTACGCGAAACCCGTCTTCCTGATTTGCACCACCTTCTTCTGGTCTTCCCACTACACCTACGTACCCATCCTCTCCCCTTACGCCGAACACCTTGGCGGGTCGTTCCGGCTGATCGGGTTGATCGTATCTGCGTACGGGTGCGCGCTTCTCTGCCTCCGCCTCGGCCTCGGTATGCTCTCCGACCGGATTGGACGCAGAAAGCCGTTCGTCACTGTCGCGTTGTTCCTCTCCGCTGTGTCAGGTGCTGGACTCGCACTCGCGCCCTCTCCCGAGGCCATGGTCCTCGCTCGCCTGCTCTCCGGGGTTTCAGCCTGCGCGTGGGTCGCTTTCACCGTCCTTTTCGCGAGCTACTATCCCCCCGGCCAGACCACCCGAGCCATGGGACACATCACTTTCTGCAACGGATTCTCCATCATGGCCGCTACGTTTCTCGGTGGATGGCTCGCGATACCCTCGACTGGGTGGCTCCCTTCTGGACAGCCGGAGGCTTCGGATTGGCTGGATGCTTCGTGTCTCTCTTCCTCGTGGAGGCCCGGCGGGAACCGGAGCGGGTGTCCCATCTGATTCAGCTGCGAACCGCAGTGCGACGCCCCGTTCTGATCTGGGCGTCCGTCGTTTCCGCACTCGGGATGTACACGATTTTCGCGTCCGGATTCGGGTTCCTTCCCACGTACGCCGTGTCGATCGGGGCTACCAAGACCCAGCTGGGTCTGCTCTCCACAATTGGCTTCTTCTTCTCTTCCTTCGCAGGCCTGGTTTCGGGCTCGTGGATCATTCCGCGTTTCGGGATCCGTCGAAGCGTCGTCGTCAGCAACCTGGTCGTGGGCATCCTCCTCGCCATAATCCCCCTGATCCGTGACATCTCCCTTCTTTACCTAACGCAAACCCTCAGTGGCATCGCGCGCGGGACGGCATAGCCTGCGTTGATGACGATCGTGATCGCTGGTCTGCCCGACCGGGAAAGGGCGACGGCCATGGGTTTCTACCAGTCCGTGCATTCGCTTGGTATGTTTCTGGGTCCGGTTGGAGCCGGCGTGATCGGAGAATCCGTCGGTTATGGAGGACTTTTCACAAGTACGGCAGGTGTGGGGATTCTGGCTGCGGCGGCCGCGCTCAAGCTTCCGAAGAGGGAGGCTACCCCCGACTGACGGAGGATCGAAAGGGATCGATCGTCCCCGGCGGACTCGAACCGGAAGATTTGGAAGAGCTGGCCGAATCCGTCGAACGATCCCGATCGTAGAGGAAGGTCAACAACGCAAATCTCCTCCCCCTGGTGACGGGCGCCACCACGTGGAGGTGTAAACACGAGAAAATCAGAGCGCCACCCATTCCAGGGCGATACCGATGCGAACCGTACTCAGGAAACAGGAGGTGACCGCCTTCATAGTCCTCGTTGAGATTCAGCGATACAGCGAACTGTCTGTGGGCTGTCGATGGGCTGAGATTGTCCCGATGCGCATCGAAGAACCCGGATGACGCCGCATCGTAGCACGCAATTTTGAATCCTTCGAAACGTGTAGGCCCGACCCCGAACGCGCGGTCGAGTTCGGGTAGCAGCCTTCGGCCAAGTGTCGTCGTCAGCAGCCGGATCAGCTTGGGGTCCGTCACCGTATGGTCTTCACGCCGCTTGTGAAGATCGTCAAGGATCGCCGCCTGGCCCTGGCCGTCGGACACTTCCACTCCTGTCTCAACGTGGCCTTCCCGCTCCCACAGCGTCATCAAAAACTCGCAGTGCGCGACCTCCAGTACTCTCGGAACTATCAGAACAGGCGCAACGTGTCCCACTTCGATGGGCTCGGAGGTTTCCATTTCAGCCATCCCGGAACGAAGCACCTCGGCCGGCCCCGAATCTCCTGGATCGACCCGGCAGACGATCCGCAGGTTCGGATCCAAGAGGAAGGCACCTTCACGTTCCACCCCGTAGCGTTCGAACACCGTCCCGTCCGCATCGGCAAACCCTTCGTCTGCACCCTCTAATTCTTCGGCAGACCTGGCCACGACGAACCGATCGCATCCGTCGCAAAACATCTCACCCGAACCGAAGATCAGCAGGACCGGTCGCCCACCCGCACGACCATAGAACTGAGACGCGATACCTCTTGTGTCGGGAAGCACAAAATCTGGAGCACGCACGCCAGGCTCGAGCACGACTGGATCCAATCTGGGTTATACCAACGTATGTTGGAGATCCGCATTGGAAGGAGCGAATTTCCGATCAAGAATTGCCAATTGCCGAGTGAGGGAAGGGAACACATCTGTTCTTGTTCGTCAATCGGAGATTCGCATCGATAGAAGCGAATCTCCGATCAAGAACTGACGATTCCCGAAACTTGCTCGTCAATTACAGTTCGATTGGAAGAACGAACTTCCGATCAAGAAGCTCCGAATGGGAGAAGGACAACCATCCCCCATTCGGAGCTTCTTGATCGTACATCGGAGATTCGTTCTTTTCCATACCAACAGAATTCAGAGTTTCGAACAACAGACATCCCCACACGGAAATTCTTGATCGTACATCGGAGATTCGCCTAACTCGTGTCCTTGAACCAGCCACAGGTCGAACACCTCGATCGCACGGATCGCGTGACCCTCAGAAGCGTCCTCGTCGGTCTGATCCTCGTCGTATCGGTCAACACCTGGCCCATCTACGGGCTCTACGTCATCCACATCAACCAGATGGTCTTCAGCTACATGGCCATGGCGTTGATGATTCCCTTCGTGCTCCTCAGCCTGGGGATCAACGTCGCTCTCCGACGATTCCGGCGTTCCTGGGCCCTTTCCCCGCTGGAACTCGTCGTCGTTTTTTCCATGGGCCTCGTCGGCGCCCTCTTCCCGCTCATGAACTTTACCGGGCTCATCATGGGCCACATGTCGACACCCTATTACTTCGCCACACCTGAGAACGCCTGGGCGGACCGTCTCCATCCCCACCTACCAGACTGGCTCTTCCCCGACGACCAGGATGACGCCATGCGTCACTTCTACGAGGGCCTGCCCGACGGTCGACCCATTCCCTGGCGCGTGTGGCTCGGCCCACTGATCTGGTGGTTTGCGTTCGCAGGCATCCTAACCTGGACGTGTCTTTGCGTCGCTGTCCTCCTCCGACGGCAGTGGGCGGATGTCGAGCGTCTCCCTTTTCCGGCCGCCCAGGTCGCACTCGAACTCGTGCGTGAATCCGACCGCAGCATCTGGCCTCCTCTGGTGCGCAATCGTCTTTTCTGGATCGGGCTAGCCATCCCTCTCTTCGTCATCTGTTGGAACATCGTGGGCTACTTCCTCCCGGATTTCCCGAAAATCCCGATCACTCGGGCCGGGGGCGGCGTCACGTTTCTCCACATCTCGCGCTACATCCCCGATCGTTACTTCTACATCGGCGTTCACTTCTTCATCATGGGCTTTGCTTACTGGACGAGCCTCGAAGTCCTGTTCTCGATCCTCTTCTTCTATTTCCTCGTGTGCGTCGAAGTCGGATTCTTCAACCGGCTGGGGTACAGCATCGGCACTCCTGGACTGTGGTCGTCCGCCCACGCGGCCAACGCGTGGCAGGCGTTCGGCGCTCTCACCTTCATGCTCGGCTGGAGTCTATGGGTCGGCAGGGACCATCTCGCCAGAATCTGGCGTCTCGTCCGACGGGAAGATCCAGCGATCGACGATCGAGAGGAACTGTTCTCGTATCGTACCGCCATCTACGGGACCCTCCTTGGGGGCTGTTTCGTCGTCGGGTGGCTGCACGCCTCCGGCATGGACCTCCACGTCATCCTGCCGTTCCTCATCGGCATGACCATCCTCTACCTGGGTGTCGCCAGGGTCATGGCCGAAACCGGTCTCGTCTACCTTCGCGGGACTGTCATGCCCCCCTCTTTCGCATTGTTCACACTCGGTTCGGCCGCCATCCGTCCTGCTTCGATGGCCACCCTCGCCTACTCATTCGCGTACTTCACCGACGCCAAGAGCCTGGCCATGGCCAGCTCCGCGCATATCGCGCGAATCGCGGCCGCTGTCCGTGGCAGCAAGCGACCGACCACTGCCGCACTCGCCCTCGCGGGTCTGGTCGCCGCCGTCACTTCCGTCGCATTCACCCTCCACCTCGGCTACGAGTACGGAGCTTACAACTTCAGGGCCTTCGAATTTCGGACCCATCCCAACATCTTCAACTATTACCTCCGCCAGATGGAGACTGCACTGGGTCCGGACTGGCGTCGCCTCGGATTCTACTTTGGCGGCCTGATCGTGATGGGCATCCTCACCTTGGCCCGATACCGGTTTCCCGCGTGGCCGCTCCATCCGGTCGGATTCGCGATCTCCGAAACGCACGCCATCCGGGGAACGATTTTTACGATCTTCCTCGTCTGGCTCACGAAGACCTTGATCTTCAGAATCGGCGGTATTCAGCTCTACCGGCGGGGACAACCGTTCTTCCTCGGCATCCTGTGCGGGTTCGTCCTCGGTGTCGCCATCTCAGCCACCGTGGATGCGATCTGGTTTCCGGGATCGGGACATTCGGTTCATCACTGGTAGAGAGGCCCTCCTTTGCCACTTCGTGGCTACGGAGAGGCAAAGGAGGGAGGAGGCAGAGTGGAAAAGGCAAAATGAAGAAACCGCGTGACGGGAGTGTCACGCGGCGGGGAAAGGATCGGGGCGGTGATGTTCTTCAGCTGAGTCTTCGATACATTCGGTTGCCCCACGACGAAGGGTATTTACCGGTCACGCAGCCCCGACACAGAGATTCCTGAGGCACGTTGATAGCGTCACCGAGGGCGCTCGTCGGCAGATACTTCAGGGTATCGACCTTCAGCGAACGCGCCATTTTCTTCAACATCTGCTGGGTTGGGTCGCCCTTGTATCGCGTCGGGGCGAAAGGTGGCGCGAACAGCTCGCCGACCGTCGACATGTTGATGCCGTAGAAACACGGACCCACGATTGGCGGACACGCCACCCGGACGTGAACCTCCGCCGCCCCTCCGTTCACCCGGATCTGCTGGATCAGCGTCTTGAGGGTCAGCGATCGGACGATCGAATCTTCGACCAGGAACACGCGCTGTCCCTGCATCAGCGAGCGAACGGTCGTGTACTTGCTCTTGGCACTTTTCTCTCTCGTACTCACCGGCTGGATGAAGGTACGCCCCACGTAACGGTTTCTGATCACGCCTTCCATACACGGTGCGCCCACATGGAATGCGTAGGCGTCTGCGGCGGCTTTAGCCGTGTCGGGCACGGGCACGACGATACAGTCATCCCCGATCTCTTCGTCTTCCATCTCGGCCAGGATTCGCCCCGCTCGTGCCCGTGACTGGTAAACACCCTGGCCGTCGATTTCGCTCGCCACGTTCGAGAAGTAAACCCACTCGAAGAAGCAACAGGCCGGCTTCTCCGGTTTGGCATACTGCTCGATCCTCAGCTGGCCCTCTTCCACAATGGCCATTTCCCCCGGCTGAAGGTGATGAATGTCCGTGAATCCCAGGTTCAGAAGCGCCGTCGATTCGTTCGCTGCTCCGAACAACCGCCCCTGAACCGCCCAGCACAACGGTCGATAGCCCGTAGGATCGCGCGACACGAACATCCGCCCCGCCGCATCCAGGAACGCGATGTTGAACGCCCCATCGAAGTCCCGGGCCAGGCCCCCCATCACCTTGGCCAGATTGGGCATTCGCTCGCCCCGTAATCGGTAGGCGAGCGTGTGCATGATGATTTCGGTATCGGTGTTCAGCGTGAAGTGGTATCCCCGCTTCGACAACAGACGTTCACGCAGATGCGTGTAGTTGGCCAGGTTGCCGTTGAAGGCGAGCGAAAACCATTTCCACACCCGCCCGTGCTGTCGCTCGAACGGTTGCGCGTAGCGCACATCGTCTTCCTCCCCGCTCGTGGCATATCGCGTATGACCGATCGCCGCCCGGCCCGTGTATTCCTCCAGAATCGATGCGTGCTTCCCCGTGTGCGACATGCGAAAACCTTCGGACACGGTCCCCACATCCTTGAACGTATGCAGAATCTGCCGGCGATCCGGTTCGTAACTCGTCATCCCCGAGGCGAGCTGCCCCCGGTTCTGCAGATCGAGCAACATCGACGGCATCAGGCCGGCGACGTTCTCCGGTTCTTCGAGCGCCGCTCCCCCTTTTTCGTAGGGTTCGTCCAACCAGTAAAGCGCGGCCAGTCCACACTCGTGCTTCAGGTCGTCTTTCATTCCGACTTTCCGAGAAAGGGTGTGACACGACCCGCCATTTCATCCACCCGTTCCCACACGTCATCGCCATCCTGATAAATCAACGAAATCGGCCCGTCAAACCCGGCATCGTTCGCGATTTTCACGCACGCGTCGAACGTCTCTGCGTCCATCACGCCGTCGGGGTAGTCCGCCTTCGCGTGAATCGAGTCTGCCCGAGGCATCACTTGCTTCAAATCCTCCTGCCGACTCTCCCGCGGGAAATTTCCGAAGTCGGCGCACAAGCCAACCCGACCCTCGCATCCGTCGAGGATGGCATTGACCGTCTCCGGCCGGGACCCAAGCTGCTTGAAGTTCTCCGTCAGCACGCGTACCCCGAGCGACTCTCCGTAGGCCGCCAGTTTCCTCAGGGTCTCCACCGATCGATCCACGGTGTCGTCCGTCGGCGGATCATCCCCCGCGATGATCCGGACGTGGCTCGTCCCCAGGTGAGACGCTCGCTCCATCCACCGTTCGATCACGGCCACATCGGACTCCCGAACGTCTGCGTCCTCGCTCGTGATATTGCCCGTGTCGATCAGCACGCTGAACAGATCCACGTCCGCGTCGTTCGCCGCGCCCCGAATTTCGGCAAGGTAATCGTCCTCGACCCGGGGGAAATGAAAGTGACAGAGCTCGAGCGTACCGATCCCGTGTTCGGCGACCGCACGAGGCACGTCGGTCAAGGCCAGTTCCGATGGGGCGTCACTTCGATTCGTGAGACCCTTCTCGCCCTCATCGAACCATGCCCGACCTAAAAGACGGTGCAGGGTCCAGGTCGAAATTGAAAGCCTCGGCATCCGGTCTCTTTCTTTGCAAGGTTGTGCGGGAAAGATAGGCCAATCCTGAACATCCTCCAACGTACGCCCTTTTGACATCCCCCTCTTAGCGGAGCAATTTCATGTGGATGCCACACCTACTCTGCCAGACTGTCGAGACCGAAGACGGAATCCAACTCGCAACTGACATCTACCGTCCTGGTCCCGGTACGCATCCCGTCGTCCTCATCCGAACGCCCTACCACCGGACCGGCCAGCAGGCGAGCGCCCGCCGCTTCCTGGACGAAGGCTTCGCTGTCGTCGTTCAGGACTGCAGGGGCAAGTTCGATTCGGGCGGTGAATTTACACCTCTTGTCGACGAGGCTCGCGACGGTCACGCTGCTCTGGACTGGATTGCGGACCAATCCTGGTGCAACGGACGGATCGGTATGTGGGGGCGCAGTTACCTCGGCATCGTTCAGGTTCCGGCCGCATCGACCGGGCACGAGGCGTTGCGTTGCATTGCGCCCTCCGTCGCTCCAGGCTCCTGGTTTCGCGACTGGCTTCGCTACGACGGATGCTTCGCTCTCGGGAACGCCATCCGGTGGTCGCTCACCCACGCGAGTGCGAGGACGCAGCCTCCCCTCGACCACGTCGAGTGGACCGAACTGAACCCCCTGGGTTCGCCCGAAGAGATCGCACGACACGTCGGATTCGAGACACCCATCCTTTCGACCTGGGCCGAACACGACGTCGACGACGACTACTGGCAATCGATCGATCAGGACACGATGCATCCGTCCGTCGCCATCCCGGGCTTCCACGCCGGTGGGTGGTTCGACCACCTCACCCGAGGACAGTTCAACGCCTTCGCGAACATCCGAGCCACCGGCGCATCCTCGCTGGCACGCGACAACCAGCATCTGCTGATCGGCCCGTGGGGCCACCAGACGATCGACAGTTCGCGGCCGGGTCGAACGACCTACGGTCAATGGGACTTCGGATCGACCGCCGACCTGGATGTGACCGGGGAAGAAATCCGCTTCCTGAATCTCCATCTCAGGGACATCGACGACGGCTTCACCCGTGAGCGTCCTGTCAAAGTCTTCACGATGGGCCGGAACCGGTGGGAGTCCTACGACGACTGGCCCCCGCCCTCATCGACCGCCGTCACCTACACCCTGAGCCCGGGACGACTCGTCAGGGGACCCGTCGAGGAAGATCGGGTCACCATTCCGAACGATCCCTCCAATCCGGTTCCTACCCTTGGAGGACAGGTCTACTGGGGTCTCGACCCCCGTGGCCCGGTCGATCAACGACCCATTCTCGGACGCGAAGACGTCCTGTTTTTCCGCTCAGAACCCTTCGCGCGACCGTGCACTGTCCTCGACCCGATCGTTCTGGATCTGACCGTCTCCTGCACGGCGGAAAATGCGGATCTCGTCGGAAAGTTCTGCGTCGAACTGCCGGACGAAACGGTGATCTGCCTGACCGTCGGGTCCTTCCGCTGCTGCTACGCGCAGGGGTTCGATCGGAAAACACCGCTCGTTCCCGGAGAGTCGGTCGGAATCAGGATTGACTTGGGCCACATTGCATACGAATTCCCGAAAGACGCCCGGATCGGACTGATCGTAGCCGGATCGGATTTCCCCCGTATTCAGACGAACACGGGTCGGCTCGATCTACCGTGGGGCCAACCCGTCGGTAAACCCTACCAGACAGACCTATATACGGGCGGTAAGGCTGCCTCTTCTCTCCACCTGCACACCCTGGATTCGACCGCGTGACCGGGGGCGGTCAACTCGGAGGAGCGCATGAGAATTCTCATCGTCGACGACGATACAGCCGTGGTCGACTTCTTCTGCCAGGTTCTCGAAACCCGTGGCATCACCGACCCGGACACGGCATCCTCAGGCGAGGAGGCCATGGGCCGGGTCGTCAACGATCAGTACGACCTGATCACCCTCGACATTCGGATGCCCGGGGCGAACGGCCTCGACATCCTGTCCGTGGTCCGCAACACGTGCCCCCACGCCGTCATCTCCGGAAATTTCCCGGAGGACATCGCCGAACAGACTGCCGTGTGCGCCGACGCGATGATCGGAAAGCCCGTCAAGCTCGTCGACGCGGACGAACAGATCAGCGGCGCCCTCTCCGAGGTCCACGAGCTCGACTGCTTCCGCAAGCAACCCAGCTGAGTCTCAGCGCGCGTAGCGTCTTAGCGCTTCCGGGTCGATTTCGACCCCAAGCCCCGGCCCGTCGGGAATCCGAACAATCCCTTCCTCCACATCGAACCGCGTCGGAGACAGGTCTGTTCTCAGCCCGTTCTCCATCACGTCCATCTCCAGGTAGCACGGTGTGGGGTGGATCCCCCCCGGATCCTCAGGCAACGTTGCCAACCACTGCAATGTGGCCGCCAATCTGATCACCGTCCCGAACATGTGCGGCATCACCCCCACGCGATGGGCGGATGCCAACGCTGCGATCCTGCGACCCTCCGTAAACCCGCCCGCCCGGCTGATGTCCGGCTGAATCACGTCGACCGCCCGCCGCTGCACGATCTCCCGAAACGCACGTAGACCGACAAGACCCTCGGCTCCCGTCACGCAGAGTGGAAGGGCCTGTTTGATTTCGCAGTAACCGTCAAGGTCGTCTCCCACCGTCGGCTCTTCGTACCACAGCAGGTCGTAAGGCACGAGCTTCAGACCCACCTCGATCGCGGTTGCCACGTCGTATCCCAGATTGACATCACCCGCCACACCCACGCCATCGCCAACTGCTTCCCGAACCGACGAAACCAGACGTTCATCCATCTCTCGTCCGAATCCGATCCTGAGTTTCAATGCCCGGAACCCTTCTCCGACGCATCGATGCGCCTCCTCGATCACCGCCTCGACGTGATCGCCCCCCTCCAGCGGGAAGAACCCGCTCGCGTAAGCCGTGACCGACGACCGACGGCTTCCCCCGAGCAGTTGATAGACCGGCATGTCCAGCGCCTTGCCCATCAGATCCCACAGCGCGATCTCCACGCCGCACGCAAGTCTCACCTGGCCCAACGCTTCGAAGATGACTTCGTAGTCGAAGGGACTCTTGCCGATCACGTGCGTCTCGATCGCTTCTCGCGATAACGCCCCACTGCCCTCCCCCCAGCCCACCAGGCCGTTGTCCGTGCGAACCTCGACCACGGAAGCGGGGCGACTGTCGATCCACGGCGAGCAGCAGTTCCGATACCGGCGCTTGACGCGGTAGTTCAGATCGTGAAAGATGACGTCAGTGATTTTCATGTGTCGATGGCTCCATTCACTCGGGCAAAGGCACCCACCCGTTCATCTTGCATATTTGGCCAGCTTTTCCGGGTCCACCTCCACCCCCAGGCCCGGGGCATCCGGAATCTTCACCATTCCGTCCTCGAGCAGGAACGTCGTGGGTGACAGATCGGTCCGGATGCCGTTTTCGGTCATATCGTATTCCAGATAGCACGGGAAAGGGTTGAGCGCGACCGGATCGTCGGGCAACGTGGCCTGCCAGTGGAGCGTTGCCGCCAGCCGAACGATGCCCCCCCACATATGCGGAACCGTCCGCACGTGATGGGCGGTGGCCAGCGACCAGATCCGTCTGCCCTCGGTGAATCCACCCGCAATACTGATGTCCGGCTGGATCAGATGCAGCGCGCGTCGTTGGACCAGTTCCCGGTAGGCCCGCAACCCCTGAAGCGACTCTGCACCTGCCAATCGCATCGGCAAGGCCTGCTTGATCTCGCAGTAGCCGTCCACATCCTGAGGCGCGATCGGTTCCTCGTACCAGAGAAGATCGTACGCATCGATTCGTCGTCCCACGTCGATGGCGGTCGCCACGTCGTAGCGACAATTCGCATCGACTGCCAGGGCGATGTCCGGCCCAATGGCCTTCCGCACCGATGCAACGATCTCCTCATCGACCTCCCGTCCGAACCCTATCTTCATCTTCACGGCGAGGAATCCCTGATCTCGATACCTGCTTGCTTCATCGTAAAGGCTCTTCGCGTGATCTTCGCCCTCGAGTTTGAACAATCCGCTCGCGTACGCCGTCACCTCGTTCCGTCTGGCTCCGCCGAGAAGCTCGTAGACCGGCTTGTCGAGGGCTTTCCCCATCAGGTCCCACAACGCGATCTCGACCCCACACGCCGCACGCGCGTTGCGCCCACCCTGGGCCAGGCCATCGTAGATCACCTCGTAGTCGAAAGGGCTTTTCCCGATCGCGTGGGTCTCGAGCGCGCCCTGGTCCGGAGCTCCGCTTCCTTCCCCCCATCCAACCAGCCCGTTGTCGGTGCGAACCTCGATCACCGTCGCCGAACGGCTTCGGTTATACATGAAGGAGTTTGCGTAGGGGTGTTTCGCCTTGTACGTCAGGTGATGCGCAATGACATCCGTGATCTTCATAGCTTCTCCACGTAGCGATCAGAAATCGTGAAGGAATACCCTGTTTCAAAATCAATCCGAAAACGTTGAAAGAAAAGAATCACCTTCCGAGTGCGGCAGACTACTTTATCGACGTGTCTGACGACGACCACACACACCTCTGCCGGACCTGCCGCCACGCCCGATCCGTCCACACAGGTCGATCCGAGTTCACCCTCTGCCGGTTGTCGGAAACTGATCCAGCCTTCCCCAAATACCCTTATTTACCTGTTCGGACGTGCTCGGGCTACGAACTGGAAGAATCTGAATCCTGACTCTTCTCTCGGCCGAGCAACCCCCTGGCCTCCCCGAACCCTCGGACGGTCACCACGATCGCCACGCCGGCGAAAACGAACAGACTGGCTGCGAGAAACAGCCCCCAGAACGTCGCCCACATCTCAGATCTCCTCTCGCCTGAAAATGAACCCGGACGCCACCATCAGCGCGAGGGAAAGAACCGTCGTCGCAAGTCCGATTTCCGCCCCGGTCCACGCATCCAGCCCGACGGCGGTCTTGACCGGTCCCAGACCCAGGACCGCGAAACATCCTGCCCCCAGCGCCAGGTAGGCCCCCAGGGTGTTGGCGCGTTTCCAATACAGCCCCGTCAACAACAGGGCGAATGCACCCGTGAAGTATATCGCCCCGCTCACCGCCATATAGTCCCACAGGTCCTGCCCCAGCTCGTACCACAGTCCCCACACCAGCAGAAAGATGCCGATCGTCACGATCAAGACACGAGAGAGCAGAAGTCTCGTTCGATCGGTCAGACGGTCACCGGTCAGCGGTGAGATCACATCCTGAACGATCACCGAAGACCAGCACAGCAGGTAGCTGTCGTGCGTCGACATGAACGCCGCCAGGAGACCTGCTCCGATCAGTCCGATTAAACCGACCGGCAGCAGTTGACTCAGAAACATCGGCATCGCCTGTAGGCTCGTCGTCGGGTCAGCCGTCGGTCGCAAGCCTTCGTCGAAAAAGATCGACCGACCCGCCTCGTGATCCAGAAGGTAGGTCAGGGCACAGATTCCCAGGAATTGCGGCACGACAAAACGGACCAGGAACCCGATCGACGACCAGCGATACAGTCGTCTCACCACCTCCACGCTCTCCGCCGCACAAGCCCGCATCACCGACGTTTGCCAGACCGCACACGACACAAGACCCGCCGTGAAGATCATCCACACCACATAGGTTGGCCCGAAGCCGCTCCCTTCGATCAAGGGATCGAACCCCGATGCGCCGTGCACCTTCGTCACGGAGGCCACGATCCGTCCCCAACCCAGGTGGAAGACGGAAAGTCCCGCCGCGGCCAGAAGGCCGAAAGACAGGACGACGAACTGGACGTAATCCGTCAGCACCACCGAAACCATCCCTCCGAGAACTGTATAAATGAGAACCAAGACCAGCAGGACCGTCATCACCACACTCACCCAGACCGGATCCCGTAGTCCTGTCAACGCAGTCACGAACAGGGCCCCCGCCTTCAGGAACAACCCCATATTCAGGATCCCCGAAATCGATAGAATCAACCCGCCCGTAATTCTCACACCCCGGCTGAAACGACGCTCGTAGAACTCCGGAATCGTCATCACCCCCATAGACCGCAACGGTACGACGATGAAACCCGTCAGTCCCACGAGCAACGTGACGATGCCCGCGATCAACCCGATATGGAACGCCGCAAATCCTCCCGTGAACCCCTTCTGGGCCGAATAAACCACCGTCACCAGACCCAATTCGCTCCCGATCATCGTGGCCACGGCCAGGGCAGACTTCAACCGTCGTCCGGCAACGACGTAGTCGTCCATCCCCCGAATCAGGCGATTGGCCCGCACTCCGATCCACACCGTGCCTGCGAGATAGACCGCGACAATGGCCCAGTCGAACCAGCCAAAGTTGGATTCGATCGACATCCCACTCACTCCTGCCAATACCTAAAACACTAAAAATCCGTGGGTTATAGAATAACCAAATAAGGATCCGGGCGATCCCGGGTCAACAGGGGATTCCGGGGCACCAGAGCCGAGGTCCGGGAAGAAAAAGCGACGGCGGGAGAAAGTTTTCGGCCAGCCATCCTAACGCGTGATACAGGATGTCGCCCGTCGGGAGAAAATTGACATCCCCCAACCAATTTTGTATCATTTCCCGTTCACCTACCGGCCTAAGAGCCGGCCTATCGTGTTGATTTCACCAACCTTACAGAGTCGTAGCGGCTCTTTCGAGGTGATGGTTCAGGAAGGTTATCCGGCCGGATGAAAGTTGAAGTCACGGATTCGGGATCGTGGCGCAAAACGCTCGATATCGAAGTACCGTCGGACGACGTCAAGCAAAGACTTGCCGAGGCCTATAAATCCTACAGCAAGTCTTTAAATTTGCCCGGTTTCCGGAAGGGCAAGGTTCCCGTCAGTGTGGTCAAAACCCGCTTCGGGCCAGCCATCCTCCAAGAAGTACTGACTAAAACCGAGGAGGAGTTTTACCGCGAAGCCAGTCAGGCCGAGGGCATCACCCCCGTTTCGCAGGCCACGATCGAAGATCAGTCCTACGAAGATGGGGAGCCTCTGCGGTTCAAGGCTTCTGTCGACGTCAAACCCGACATCGAAGTCGAGAATTACAAGAAACTCAAGGTCGTGCGGCCCGTTTACAAGATTGGGGACGAACAGGTCGACGAACGGCTGCAGATGCTGCGCGAGCAGAATGCCACCGAGACTTCAGTCGAACGGCCGGCCGCGTTAGGCGACGTGCTCGTAGCCGACTTCGCCGAACTCGGGGATGATGGGTTGCCCGTCGCGGGCCGGGAACAGGAGGATCGTGTGTTCCTGATCGGCGGCCCCAACGCCAACCACGATCTGGACAATCAGCTCGTCGGTCTTTCTGTGGGTGGCGAGCGGGAAGTCGACTACACCCACGATCACGAGGACAGCGAATCCCACGAGCACACCACGAAATTCCGGGTGGTCGCCAAGGAAATCAGGGAGAGAGAGCTCTCTGAACTCGATGACGAATTCGCCAAGGACCTGGGCGATTTCGAATCCCTCGACGCCTTGAAGCAAAGGATTCAAGACGATATCCAAGGACAGGCCGATTCCGCCACCCGGAACCGCCTCGTTGAGAACATCGTCGAAGAGTTGATCGCACAGAATGAGTTCGACGTACCCGACAGTATGGTCGACAATTACATCGAAAACATGATCGAGTCGATCAAGCGGGAGCGTCAGGGGCAGGAGATCGACGAAGAGGCGGTCCGGTCGGAAGGACGATCGGGGGCCGAGCGGGGGGTCAAGCGATACCTTCTGCTCGAAGCCATCGCCCAACAGGAAAGTGTCGAAGTCACCGAAGAAGACCTCGACAAGCACCTGGAAGAGATGTCCGAACGACACAATGTCGAGGGGTCCCGCATCCGCCAGATCCTCGCTCGCTCCGGACAGCTCGAACGCATTAAATCAGAACTGCTCGACAACAAGGTCTTCGATTTCTTGATCGAGAACGCAAAGGTCGAGGACGTCGAGGAGAGCATCGGAGAATAGAACACGAAGTCGCGAAGAAAGACCCGTCTTCAACGTGCAGTTCTTCGAGCCTTCGTGTCTTCGTGTTAGAGTCTTCAGGATTTCAAACCTTAGAAAGTGCAGGTAGCAGAACATGGCTTTAGTTCCGATGGTTCTGGAACAGACGGGACGGGGTGAACGGACGTATGACATCTTTTCCCGCCTTCTTCGCGACAACATCATCTTTATCGGTACGCCGATCAACGACACGATCGCTAATCTCGTCATCGCGCAGATGCTCTTCTGCACCGCGGAGACGCCCGACCGGCGAATCGCGCTCTACATCAACTCTCCCGGCGGAAGCATCACGGCCGGTCTCGCCATCTACGACACAATGCAGTACGTCTCGAACGAGGTGGAGACGATCTGCGTGGGCCAGGCCTTCAGTATGGGGGCCGTCCTTCTGGCCGGCGGGACCAAGGGACACCGTCACGCCCTCCCCAACAGCCGGATTCTGATCCACCAGCCGATGGGCGGCGCAGGTGGCCAGGCCTCCGATGTGGAGCGCCACGCCAAAGAGATCCTGCAGTATCGCGACCGGCTGAATGGAATCCTCGCCGAGTGCACGGGGCAGCCCCTGGACCGGATCGCCAAGGATTCCGATCGAGATTTCTTCATGTCCGCCGACGAAGCCGTAGACTATGGTTTAATCGACGACATCCTGTCGCCGAATTCGAGCGATGCCGACGAGGACGAAGACCACGAATCCTGACCCCACCCTTTTGGGTCGAAACGATCAACCCGGTCAGACCACGGACGAATCATGAAGCGACGTTCCTCCAAAGCCGAAATCCGTTGTTCGTTCTGCGGCAAGCGTGCCGATCAGGTCGAAAAGATCGTGACCGGCCCGGGTGTGCACATCTGCAACGAGTGCATCAAGCTCTGCAACGAAGTGTTGGTGGAGGACGTCAAGCAGAAGCCCGTCCATCTCCACAAAGATCTGCCCAAGCCCGCCGAGATCAAGACGCAGCTCGACGAGTACGTCATCGGCCAGGAGCAGGCCAAACGATCGCTTTCCGTCGCTGTCTACAATCACTACAAGCGGATTCAGTCGAAGGTCGCCTCCGACGACGTCGAGCTCGAAAAAAGCAACATCCTGCTTCTCGGCCCGACCGGTGTTGGCAAAACCGAGCTTGCCAAGACCCTCGCCCGAATCCTCCAGGTGCCGTTCTCGATCGCGGATGCGACGATCCTGACCGAGGCGGGCTACGTCGGCGAAGACGTCGAGAACATTCTCGTACGTCTCCTCCAGGCCGCCGACTATGACGTCGAGCGCGCCGAGATGGGCATCCTCTATATCGATGAAATCGACAAGATATCACGGAAGTCGGCGAACCCGTCGATCACCCGTGACGTCTCGGGCGAGGGCGTCCAACAGGCCCTGCTCAAAATGCTCGAAGGCACGGTGGCCAGCATTCCACCCAAGGGCGGCCGGAAGCATCCCGAGCAACCGCTTATCCAGGTCAACACGAAGAACATCCTGTTCATCTGCGGCGGCGCCTTCGACAGTCTCGAGGACATCATCAGCGCGCGCATCGGGCGCAAGACGATGGGATTCGCGACCGAAAGCGCCCAGCAGGAGGACAAGTCGATCGGCCAGATCTTCGCTGAGGCAGAGCCCGAAGATCTCATTAAATATGGGCTGATTCCAGAGCTGATCGGCCGCTTGCCCGTCGTCTGCGCACTCGACAGCCTCGATGAGAACGCTCTCCTCCGCATCCTGACTGAGCCCCGGAACGCCATCACCAAGCAGTTCCAGAAACTGTTTGAGATGGACGGCGTCGAGCTGACTTTCGACGACTCTGCTCTTCACACCGTCGTCGAAAGTACCGTCACCAAAGGCACAGGGGCGCGCGGCTTGCGAGCCGTACTCGAGTCCGTGATGCTCGATCTGATGTACTACCTGCCGACCGAAGGCGGCCCCAAAGAGATCATCGTCACCGAAGATCTTATCAACAACCCGAAGTCCGCCTTCCTCAAGCTGGAGCAGAAAAAGCGCGCCTGATTTCGGCGCCCGTGCGATGCGGTCACGACCGGGGTTTCCGGACCCCGGTTTTGTTTTGTCTGGAAGCCGAGGCTCCACGTGGCCCTTGAGGTTCGTCAATCCGATTTCGTGACGAGTGTGGGTTGGCTCGAGCAGCTTCCCCACGAGGACTTTCCCGAAGTGGCATTTGCGGGCAGGTCGAACGTCGGGAAATCATCCCTCATCAATCGCCTGATGGGGAGGAAGTCGCTCGCCCAGACGAGCAACACCCCTGGCAAGACGCGCACGCTCAACTTCTATCTGATCAACCGGAATCTGCATTTCGTCGACCTGCCCGGCTACGGGTTCGCGAAACGTTCGAAGTCCGAACGCAACCAATGGGCGGCATTGATCAACGGTTACCTCGAAACGAGCCAGAAGTTGCGGGGCATCGTTCACCTGATCGATGCGCGCC
Organism: Latescibacteria bacterium UBA6620; assembly: GCA_002433075.1. Taxonomy (GTDB): domain Bacteria; phylum Latescibacterota; class UBA2968; order UBA2968; family UBA2968; genus UBA6620. The sequence goes on along the minus strand of DJHM01000044.1, from coordinate 125,778 downwards.
ACGACCCCACGCCTGAGGACCTCGATATGATCGACTTTCTCACCCACGGCGACCGTCGTTTCCTCCTCGTGGCCACGAAAATCGACAAGCTGTCGAAGAACAAGCTTCGGAAACGCCTTTCGGACACAGATCGTATCGTCTCGCAGGTCGGTGACATCCCGATCCTGCCGTTTTCCGCCACGACCGGAGCCGGTCGTCACGAACTTCTCGCCTGGATCGAAGATGTCGTCTCTCGCTGATTATCTGATCGCCAACATCGACGAAGTGCCGTCGCCTGCCCTCGTGATCTATCCGCGATTCATCGAGCACAACATCCGGACCGTTGGCGAAATCGTCGGCGGGTACGAGGGCCTGCGGCCACACATCAAAACGCACAAGATGTCCCAGATCGCCCGAATGGAGATGGCTGCGGGCGTCACCAAGTTCAAGTGCGCTACGCCCAGGGAAGCCGGGATGCTGGCCAGCATCGGGGCGAAAGACATCGTCATCGCCTATCACATCGTCGGGCCTCAGGTGCACCGTGTAATCGAACTGCGTCACACGCATCCCGACGTGACATTCAAGGTCATTGCGGACGATCCCGGCGCCATCGCCCTCCTCAGCGAAGCGTGCCAGGCGGCCGAAGTGACCGTCGGCATCCTCATCGACCTCAACACCGGCCTCAACCGCACGGGCGCACAACCCGGCGATCCCGCCCTGCGCCTGGCCAGACTGATTCACGATGCGCCGGGCCTGACCTTCGAGGGGCTCCACGTCTACGACGGCCACGTCGCCGGTGACACCGACGAACTTCGTCAGGCCGCAGCCCAGACATCGATCGACCTCGCCACAGAGACGCGCAGCCTCATCGAGCAGGCCGCCATCCCCGTCAACGAGGTCGTCGCATCCGGATCGCGGGGCTTCGACGTCACCGCCCGCCAGGGGAGCGTCGACAACGTCTCTCCAGGCACCTGGACGCTCTGGGACACGGGTTACGGCGACGTCCTCGACTTCCCGTTCGAATGGGCCGCGATCGTCGTCTCCCGCGTCATCAGTCGCCCCGACAAGGACCTCGTCACCCTCGACGCCGGAAACAAAGCCGTGGCGCCCGATACCGTCGCCCCTCATTTTCGCATCCTGGGGCTCGACGACCAGCCCGAGTTCCTCATCCGGAACGAAGAGCACCAGCTCCTGCGGTGGCCCAAAGGTCACAAACCACCACGGGTCGGAGACGCACTCTACCTCGTGCCCGCCCACGTATGCACGACCGTCAACCTCTGGGATGAAGCCTTTGTCATCGACGACAATGGAAACTGGAGCGAAACCTGGCCCATCGACGCCAGAGGACACTAGACATTGAGAATTGATGATGTGGGAATAGAACGTGTGCTCAGATCGCGGCCCGAGTTCATTGTCGACAGTTAGAACACCATCGCACCAATCACGAGCGCCGCGAGATCAGAACGTGCTCTATCTGAAATCTTCAATGTCCACATGATCCTCCTCATTCCCGGGCCTACCCCGATTCCGAATCGGGTGCAGACGGCGATGGCGGGTCCGCTCGTTTACCATCGTGGGCCCGATTTTCCGGCGCTCCTCACCGGCATCGTCGAGGATGTTAAACGGGTATTCCCCACAGGGCACGACGTCTACCTCCTGTCAACATCCGGCACGGGAGCAATGGAGGCCGCCGTCGTCAACACGCTTTCCCCGGGGGACTCGGTTATCGTCGCCCGAGCGGGGAACTTCGGGCTGCGGTGGGACAAGATCTGCGAGGCTTACGGCATCGACGTGGTCATCGTCGAGGCAGAGTGGGGAAAGGCGGTCGATCCAGATTGCGTAAGAGCGGCTCTCGTCGCGAATCCATCCGCCAGAGCCGTACTGGCGACCCATTCAGAGACATCGACCGGCGTGTTGCACGACATCGAGGCGATTGGCAAGATCGTTTCAGGGACCGACGCCCTGCTCATCGTCGACGGTGTCTCCAGCGTGTGCGCGCATCCACTGCCCACCGACGACTGGGGTGTCGATGTGGCGGTGACCGCCTCGCAAAAAGGCCTGATGGTCCCGCCCGGTTTCGCGATCATTGCGTTCGGCCCGAAAGCGGGTAAAGCCTCGGAGCGCTCGACGCTCCCAAAGCACTACCTGGATCTGTCGGAGTATCGCCAATCGCTCGAAGAGGGTCGCGGGCCGTTCACGCTGCCCGTCACCCTGCTGGTCGGAGCCCGCGCCGCCCTCGACGCCATCGGCGAGGAAGGCATCGACAGCATCTGGGAACGACACGCACGTCAGGCATCTGCGGCGAGAGCGGCCACCAACGCGCTCGGTCTCGACCTTTTTGCCGAAAGACCATCGAACGTCCTGACCTCCATCGGTCTTCCGGAGACGATTGACGGTCTGGAGGTGATGACCCGTCTGCGGGAACAGCACGGTGTCGTCGTCGGCGGAGGCCTCGCACACCTCCGGGGACGTATCCTGCGGGTGTCCAACCTCGGCTACGTCGTTGACGAGGATCTTCTCGCCGGGATCGAAGCCATCGAAACGGTCCTGTCCGATATGGGCGGCGATATCGAAGTCGGAGCAGGCGTGACCAGCGCAAGAGACGTATTGAAGAAATAGACACCGTCCGGCTCTACCAGGTACCGGTTTGCATCGCCAGGAATTATGAACATTCTCATTGCAGACGCTCTCTCAGACGGCTGGCAGGACGCCCTGACGGGAGACGGCATCCAGGTCAACGCGAATCCCGGTCTATCCTCGGATGAGCTTCTCTCCGTCATCGGAAAGTACGACGGACTCATCGTCCGAAGCGCGACGCAAGTCACTCGCGACCTCATATCCGCCGGTACCTCCCTGCGGGCCATCGGCAGAGCAGGGGCAGGCGTGGATAACATCGATATCGACGCCGCCACCGAACGCGGCATCGTTGTTCTCAACGCCCCCGGCGGCAACACCATTTCCACGGCCGAACACACGGTGGCGATGATGCTCGCCCTTTCCCGGAATATCCCCCAGGCCACTGCTTCCATCCGGTCCGGCAAGTGGGATCGCCGGTCCTACACCGGGGTCGAACTCGAGGGCAAGGTACTCGGCATCATCGGCGTCGGCCGCGTCGGACTACAGGTGGCACACCGGGCTCGCGCCTTCGGGATGCGTGTCATCGCTTTCGACCCGGTGTTTTCATCGGAGATGGCCGAGCAGAATCAGATTCAGCTCGCTTCGAACGACGAAATCTTCGCTGCTTCCGACTACATCACGCTCCACGCGCCCCTCATCAAGGAAACGCGCCACGTCATCGACGACGACGCCATCGCCCGGTGCAAAGACGGGGTTCGCATTCTCAACTGTGCCCGGGGTGGGCTCGTCGAGGATGCCGCACTCCTGCGCGGAATCGAGAGCGGCAAGGTCGCAGGCGCCGCCCTCGATGTGTTCGAAGTCGAACCGCCGCCGCCCGACTACCCGCTCGCGATGCGCGAAGAGGTCATCTGCACGCCCCACCTCGGCGCCTCGACGCACGAAGCTCAGGAGAAAGTGGCCAGACAGATTGCCGTATCGGTCCTCGACGCCCTCAAGGGAAACCCTGTCCAGGGCGCCATTAATCTGCCCGCCGTCGACCCCGAGATGTTCGACGCCATTCAGCCGTATATGGTCCTTGGCGATCGGGTCGGCGCGTTGATCGCCCAGCTCAGCGACGGATCGCTGAAGAAAATGACCATCGACTATCAGGGTGAAATCCTCGAACACGCGACCTCCCCGATGACGGCCGCAGTATTGAAAGGCGCGGTCTCCGGACTGTCGAACGAACCCGTGACCTACGTGAACGCGCCCATCTTCGCTCGCAAGCGCGGGGTTCAGATCGAGGAACGACGCAGCACGAATCAGCCGGACTACGTCAACCTCATCACCGTCCAGGCCGAAACATCGACCGAGACCACCACCGTGACCGCGACCGTGTTCGGCAAGCGGGATCCTCGTCTGATCCGGATTGATGCGTATGAAGTCAAGGCCAAGCTCGAAGGTCACCTGCTGATCTGCTGCAACAAAGACGAGCCCGGCGTCGTCGGGTGGATGGGCACGCTGCTTGCCAAGCAGAACATCAACATCGCCGATATGGCCCTCGGCCGCGAGAGTCGAGGCGGCGATGCAATTATGGTCTTCAACATCGATGAACCGGTGACGTCAGAAGTGCTCGAAAAGATCGAGTCGGACCCGCTCGTACTGTGGGCGAAGCAGGTCGAACTCTGATCGCGACCGCGCGGGAAAAAGGCGCCGGAAGCTACTCCTAGCGTCTTCGACCGTTTCAGAACGTGAATTCAATTCGAGACTCAGGGAAGCACGGAAGGGAAAGGCTATGTCGGTAACAATCGTTCTGGGTGCCCAGTGGGGCGATGAGGGAAAGGCGAAAATCGTCGACTATCTCACGACTGACGCCTCTGTCGTCGTCCGCTATCAGGGGGGCGCCAATGCCGGCCACACGATCAAGGTCGGCGATCTCGAGTTCGTCTTCCACCTGATCCCGGCCGGGATCGTGCACCCGGACAAGACCTGCGTGATCGGAAACGGCGTCGTTCTAGAACCCGCCGCCCTCTTCCAGGAAATCGACGAACTGGACGAGAAGGGAATCAACACCGAGGGGCGTCTGTTCATCAGCGAGCGGACACACATCGTGATGCCCTATCACAAGGCCATCGAGAAGGCCAGCGAGGAAAAGAGCGGCGCCGGCGCGATCGGCACCACCCTTCGGGGCATCGGTCCAGCCTACTACGACAAGATCAATCGCTCCACGGGGATCCGGGTAATGGACGCCGTGAACTCCGATGTGCTTGCCACCCGCGTCCGGGCCAATCTGGCGGAGAAAAACGAAATCCTCACGAAAGTCTACGGGGCGGAGCCGCTCGACGAAGCCCCCATCATCGAGGAGTATGTCGCCTACGGTGAGCGAATGAAGTCCCTCGTCGTCGACACCTCCGTCTACCTGAACGAAGCCATCGAAGCCGGAAAGGGCATCCTGTTCGAGGGCTCTCAGGGGACCCTTCTCGACGTCGACCACGGATCGTACCCCTACGTCACCTCGTCGAACACCACGGCAGGGGGCGCCTGCACGGGCGCCGGTATCGGTCCCACCCGGGTCGACAAAGTCGTCGGCGTCGTCAAAGCCTACACTACCCGGGTCGGCAACGGACCGTTCCCCACCGAGCTCCTGGACGAAACCGGCAACCGTATCCGCGACATCGGACACGAGTACGGCGCAACCACCGGCCGTCCCCGTCGATGCGGATGGCTGGATCTCGTCATCGTCCGGATGGCCGTTCGCATCAACGGTCTCTCAAGCATCGCCGTCACTCGTCTCGACATCCTCGACACGTTCGAGGAAATCAAGATCTGCACAAACTATCTGCGTCACGGCGAGCGCGTCGACCACTTCCCCGGTGACCTCAACGTCCTTGCCGAATGCGAACCCGTCTACGAAACCCTCCCGGGATGGCAGACCGACACCACCGGGGCGCGTGACTTCTCGGATCTGCCCGAAAACGCACAGCGCTATCTCGATCGGATCGCCGAACTTTCGGGTGTCCCCTATTCCATCGTCTCTGTCGGCCCCGACCGAGAGGAAACGATCGTCATATAGACCCCGCATCCTCCACGCATCCCGGGTCAGGATATCGGCCCGTGGATGCGGTTCCCCCGACCCCAACCTCCACGAATCCCTTTCCCCACCTTGCTAATGGGCGAGTTGAAGCCGCCCTGGATGAACCGAACCACGTGAAATTTCCTCGAGCTGCGTGGCGAGCCTCCAGGTTCCTTGACGGCGAACCCTTTCTGAATATTTGAGACCGGCCCAGACCGAATGAAACAGATTCAGATCACCTCCGTGAACTACGACTGCACTCTCAGATGAAAGTGGTTGGAGATCCGAATCCAACCCCATCCATCGAAGCATCGGAGGTCGGTTTTTTCTCCCACGACGAACTCCCCCCACTCTCACCCGGTCACGACTCCAGAATCCCCTTCATCCTCGAAAGGCTGGCCTCGAACAATCAGACCGTGTTCCTTGACGGGGTACAAGAGTAGTGCCCGTTCTTCTCACGAGCTGATCAACGACTATTCTACAGGAGAACCTATGTCCGTCTATAGCATCAGCGACATCAGCGTGCAGGATCCGGAGAAGTACGGTGAATACGTCAACCAAGTCCGAGCCATCGTGGAGAGCTACGGGGGACGCTATCACGTCCGGGGGGGCGACATCACCATCCGTGCCGGAGACTGGACGCCCAATCGCCTCGTCATCATCGAATTTCCCTCGATGGATCGACTCAAGGAGTTCGGATCTTCCCCCGAGTACCAGCCCGTCGCCGAAATCAGAAAGAGCGCGTCCGAAATGATTTCATCAGTCATTGTCGAAGGCTACGACGGGGAGAACAACAACGTCAGGGCGACCTGATTGTCCTTGGGGCAGCCATGAAGAAGCCGAACGTCATCTTCATTCTCACCGACGACCAGGGCTATGGCGACCTCTCCTGCCACGGCAACCCGATCCTCCGGACCCCCTATCTCGATACGCTTCACGACGAAAGCGCTCGGTTCATCGACTTCCACGTCGCCCCCATGTGTACGCCCACACGTGGCGAGTTGATGACCGGCCAGTACGCCCTGCGCAATGGGGCGACCTTCGTCTGTATGGGCCGCTCCCTGCCCGATTCCTCATTGCCCACGCTGGCCGATGTCTTCACCGCCAACGGCTACCGTACCGGCCATTTCGGAAAGTGGCATCTCGGGGACAATTGCCCCTTCCGACCTCAGGATCCGGGCTTCCAGGACACGATACACCAAACGGCCTGGGGCATCACCTCCGCCGCGGATTACTTCGGGAACGATTATTTCGACGACACGTTCCGGCACAACGGCGTCAATGAACCTTTCGAGGGGTATTGCACCGACGTCTGGTTTCGGGAAGCGACATCCTGGATCGACGCCCAAGGCGATCGCCCTTTTTTCGCCTGCATCGCCACGAATGCGCCTCACACGCCACTCTGGGTGCCGGATGCGTATCGCCAGCCTTATCTCGATCGGGTCGACCACAAAGTCGCCAGGCTCGACGCGTTTCTGGCTGAGCGGGGACTCCGCGACGACACCCTCTTCATGTACATGACCGACAACGGCACCGCGTCCGGCGAGACTGTGTTTAACGCCGGGATGCGGGGCAAGAAGACCGAACTCTACGAGGGCGGTCACCGCGTTCCCTTCTTCATCCGCTGGCCGAATGGCGGCCTCGGTGAGCCTCGCGACATAACAGACACGACGCACGGTGTCGATTTTCTTCCCACCCTGACCGATCTCTGTGGATTGGAGAAACCCGAGAAGCTGAAGGCGGACGGCGTATCCATCGCAGAGCGCCTTCGAAGCGAAAAGCCGATCGAAGATCGAATGGTGTTCGTTCAGTACGGACACACCGTCGCAACGCACGAGAGGATGAGAACGGAAAAAGGCAACGGTGCCGTCCTCTGGAATCGGTGGCGACTCGTCGAAGAGGACGAACTCTACGACATGGAACGCGATCCCGGTCAGGAGAAGAACATCGCCGATCTCCATCCCCACGTCGTCGAACGAATGCGAGCACACTACCAGAAGTGGTGGGCGGATGTAGGTGCCAATCTCGACAAGTATCAGCCTATCGTGATCGGAACGGACATCGAGAACCCGTCACGATTGTCGAGCTGCGACTGGGTGGGCGTCTACTGCGACAACCCGAGTGGGATCAGAGGGTGCGTGATGGACAGCGGTACGTGGAAATTGTTTGTCGCGGAGGAGGGAACCTACGAGATCAGCCTGCGCCGTTGGCCGGAAGAATCGGGTCTGGGGATCTCGGAAGGCGCGCCGATCATGGAGGGGGTCGATGGTTCGCTCCCTGAAGGAAAGGCCTTGAACGTTGCCAGAGCGTGAATGCGGATTGGGAAGGAAGAGATGGAGATAGCTGTCGCGCCGCACGGTCGTCAGGTGACCTTCGCCATCGACTTGAGCGAAGGTCCGACATCGCTGCAGACGTGGTGGATCGATCGTGAAGGAGAAAGAATCGCCGGCGCCTACTACGTCACCGTCGAAAAGGTCTGATGGACCCGCGCCGTTCGCCGTCGATCGAAATGGCCGGGGGCATTCGCGAGTTAAGCAGGTCAGGCGTTGAAACGCTTGCGGAATTTGTAGCAGTTGTCCATCACTCGGAAACCGACACTGGAATACAGGAGATGGCGATCGTAATACCGGGCGTTCGTTTCAAGCCCCGCCCGCACGTAGCCCAGTCGCCAAGCCTCTTTCAACGTCTCCTGCAGAAGGTGTCGCCCCAAGACCTTTCCCGCGTTCATCCTCATCCAGCACGAAATGGTCGAGGCTGCAGGCAGTCTGTGCCTTCGGCGCCGAGCTGATTTCTCCGGCAGAGTGGACGAAGCACTCACCGATCTCGTGCCCATTCCGGAGCAGTTTACCCCGCACGTTGGGAGGCTCGGCCCGCCCCGCTTCTGCCGACAGCTCGATCTCGACGGCGATGTTCGTCTCTACCCGCTTTTCGTCCGGGTGTCGCTCGAGCCCCATAAACAGCCACCGACCTCTGTCCTCATAGTCATTCAAACCGTATAGCGAACATACGTGGACCAGCTTCCCACTGAGTGACTCGGAACCGAGACGGACAGCCGGCGACGGCTCTCAAGGGGTCAGGGACAGACCTGAAAGGTGGGAAGATGCGCGCGGGGCTCGTCGTCTTCCAGTTCGGGATCTCCATCTTCTTTCTGATCGGTACCATCGTCGTCGACGGGCAGATGGATTTCCTTCGATCGAGACCGCTGGGATACGAACGCGACCACCTCGTGATCCTTCCCATTTTTAGCCTCGATCATTCGTCCGAAATGAATCCCGAGTAGCGACTCAGGAGTCGCTACCCTGCGATCAAGCAGTCTTTTCTCGAACATCCGAACATCCTTCTCGCATCCGCCAGCAGCTCACGCATCCCCTGGAGTGATGGTGAGAGACGTTTGGTATCCGTGATCGAGGAGGGTCTCCCGGAGAATGTCAGACAACTGGGACATCATCGCGTGGATTCGGACTTCCTTCGAACACTCGAGGTCAACCTTACCGCGGGACGTAACCTCCTGGACCGCGAGCCTGATGATACCTCAGACGTCGACTTTCTGGTCAATCAGGCTGCCGTTCAGGTGATGGGATCATCCCGTTGGGAAGAGGATCGTTGCCGGCGGGGGCGAATCGTCGGAGTCGTGCGGGACTTTCAGGTCGGTTCGGCGGGAAACCGAATGACCCCTCTGCTGCTGAGGATTCGTTCCGAAGGGATTCCAGAAACGATCGACTTTCTCCAGTCGCGCTGGCAACACTACCTGCCCGAGCGGCCGTTTCGGTTTACGTTTCTCGACGACCAGATTGAGAACGCCTATCGCAACGAGCGCCGGCTGAGCCGACTCTTCAACATCGCCGCGCTGCTCGCTGTCCTTATTTTGTGTATGGGTCTGATCGGCCTCGCCGCCTTCACAACCGAGCAGAGAACAAAGGAGGTCTGTATTCGCAAGGTGCTGGGAGCTTCGATGACAAGCATCCTTACTTTGCTGACCGGGACCTATCTCAAGCTCATCGCCAACCTCCTCGCCTGGCCTGCCGCCTATTTCGTAATAGACGGGTGGCTCAACGACTTCAACTTCAGGGTAGCGCTGTCCCCGGTCCCCTTCATCATCACCGCCGCCCACGCATTCGGCCTCGGCCTGCTCGCCGTCAGTTCCCAGGTCCTCAAGTCCCGCTCCACCGACCCCATCGAAGCCTTACGGGTTGAGTAGTCCAGCGGAGGAGAGTCCAGGACCGTCAACCGCCGCCGGAAGGTCCGGCCTTCGCCGACCGCCTACCGCCCGCCGCCCACGAGTTCTTCTCGCCACCGCATTCGTTCGCAGTCGGAAACTGCTCCCACCGGACCTACCGCCTCCGCCTGTAAAGCCTCTCCAAATCCGCCTCCACCTTCACGATCTCCAGATTAGCGTCGCCCTTCGAAACACGCTCGACTTGACGCGACGACCATCGCTTTGCCGGCCACTTCTCTTCACACGCCACGCGCAGCAAGAGTCGCGAAAGTACGGACGCCGCCTCTCGTAGATCGGCCAGGTTGATCTTGTCCATCGTATCGAATGCCGTGTGCCCGAACCCCCGGCCCGTGAAGGTCGCTTCCGCATCCCCCATCCCGCACGTCGGAACCCCTGCATTGAAGAAGGGGAAATGATCCGAGAACGCCGACATCCCCTGGCCGTAGGGCATGTCGTAGGCCATCTCCTTCGCTGCATTCTCGAAGAAAGCGTCCACCTCGGGACGTCGATGCACGATGAGTCCTTTCCGCCCGGCTCCCCCCGCGGAGTCCATATTCACGAGCAACCGGATCTCATCCAGTTCGTCCTGGTGCGCTTTCACGTACTCCTTCGCTCCGATCAGTCCGATTTCCTCCGTCCCGAATGCAATGAAGCGGATCCCACACCCGATTCTGTCCTTCGCATACCGCGACAGGACCCGAGCCGACTCAAGGATCGCCACCATCCCCGATATCGGATCCATCGCACCCTGCGAGATGTCGTGACCGTCGTAGTGACACCCCGTCATCACCCACTGTCCGTCCAACCGGTTACCTGGCAGTTCGCCGATCACGTTCCAGGATTTGCGCGGCCGAGTTCGGTTTCGGGTCTTGAGCTTGAGACGAATCGGACCCCGCCGACTCTGCAAACGCTGAAGGTAACTTCCCCACTCTTTCGAAACCGAAATCCCGGGAATCAGCGCCTCCCGATTGTCGGCAATGCTCCCCGTCGCTGGCCCCCGGCCGTCGTAGTGATTCATGAAGATGAAGCCCGCAGCTCCACCCAACGCGCTTCGCGCGTACTTTTCGGAACGATGAACGTTCCTTCCCAGACCCTGAGGCGGGCGACTCGTCACCATCACCAGCTTTCCCCGTCCCCGCCTCCCCATCGCTTCGAAGTCGGCAGGCGCCGCGTCTCCCACGTCGACCATCTCCGCCTCGATCGTGGCGCTCGGACAGTAGGGCAGCGCGATACACGGAATCTCTTTCTTCACCGGCTCCACCAGTTCGAGGGTCGTCGCACCTCGGGTCCAGGAGGCATACGTATAAGGCTCGCGCCGCACGTTCTTCAGTCCATAAGCCTTGAACAGATCGACGAAGAACCGCGCCGCTGAACGCTCTCCCTCGGTGCCGCCGAAGCGGGACCCGAAGTCGTCACAGAGCACAGTCAGATTATCCATCTGATCCATCGCCGTGTGGATGTCTCCCAGCATCAGCCGATCGATTTCGAGGTAGGGATTGGCCATCTCTTTCCTTTCTGTCGAGTGTCGAGAGTCAGAGATAGTAAAAGTCCGCCAGGGCGTCATCGCAATCGCCAATTTCCGAACGTCCGGTCACACCATTTTCCCGCATAAGTGATTGTTCTGTTGTTAGTTAGAATTACGTGAAACACGGACTTATCCGTTGACGATGCCCCTCCATCATATATATTCACTCCCAAGCACGAACTGTCCCACCGCACAGAACCCCACCCTGCCTCACCGTAGCCCGGTAGGGTGCACACGAGGGCGGCAAAGCCGCCGGAGGCCGAAGGATGGCGGGCACATCGCTCACGAAGGGTCAAGCACTCAGCCAGTATCAGGAAACACAGAGTCTTGTCGGGGCCGACCTCGTCGGCATCAACCTGTCCGGTGAAAATCTGTCCGGCGCCGACTTCAGCCGCGCCAATCTGTCCGGCACGAACCTTTCGGGCTGCACCCTCCACGAAGCCAGGTTTCACGAAGCCGATCTCGGCGGCGCCGATCTCAGCGGAGCCCATCTCGACAAGGCCTATCTCGTCGCGGCCAATCTCCTCGGAGCCAACCTGAAGGGAGCCAGTCTCGTGTGGGCCTTCCTGTCGGGAGCCAACGTCGGTGGTGCCGATTTCTCCGACACGAACCTGACGAACGCCCGGCTCGGTGTTCTACAGGCTTCCTTCCCGAATGAATCGGGTCGCGCCACCTCATTCAAGAACGCAGACCTGACTGACGCCCTCGTCAACGCCACGGACTTCCGAGGTGTCGACCTCAGGGGCGCCACGCTTAAAGGAACCTACCTCTACGAAGCATCGATTCGTGGAGCCATCGTCGACAAAACCCAGTTCGATGAGGCCATCACCATGGCTGAATCGTACTGAGTCGACCCTATCGCTATGCCTCCCCTCGACACCCTCGGCCGCCCGCTGAGGGATCTGCGAATCTCTGTCACCGACCGGTGCAATTTTCGCTGCCCCTATTGCATGCCCGCCGAGATCTACGGTGAGCGGTATGAATTCCTCCCGCGGGAAGAGATCCTCACATTCGAGGAGATCACACGACTCGCCCGAATTTTCATCGATCTGGGAGTCGAGAAGATCCGCATTACCGGTGGCGAGCCCTTGCTTCGTATTGAAATCGAGCGACTGATCGCCGATCTTTCCAAGCTTCCCGGCCTTCTCGACCTGACCCTCACCACGAATGGTGTCCGGTTTGCCGCGCTCTCCGACGCCCTCAAGGCAGCCGGTCTCGAGCGTGTCACATTCAGCCTCGACGCCCTCGATCCTGACCTCTTCAAACGAATGGCCGGACGGGATGAGCCGCCGGACACCGTCCTCGACGCCATCCACACGGCAGAGCAATCGGGCTTCGCGCCCGTCAAGATCAACACCGTCATCAAACGCGGCGACAACGACGGCGAAATCGTCCCCCTGGCTCGGCAGTTCCACGGCACAGACCACATCCTTCGATTCATCGAGTATATGGACGTCGGAACTCGGAACGGCTGGCAGCTCGACCACGTCGTTCCCGCGGACGAGATCGTATCCCGGGTCCACGATGCGCTGCCCGTGGAACCTGTCGAACCGAATTACCCGGGCGAAGTCGCCAGACGCTACCGCTACGTCGACGGGGGCGGCGAAATCGGTGTCATCACCTCCGTCACACAGCCCTTCTGTGGGAAATGCACTCGAGCGCGTCTGTCGACCGACGGAAAGCTCGTCACCTGCCTCTTCGCCTCCGACGGCGTCGACTTACGTTCTATGCTTCGAGGAAACGCAAGCGACGAGGAAATCAGCCAACGGATCCAGAACGTCTGGCTCGAACGTGACGATCGCTACTCAGAGACCCGGACCGAGGCAACGACACCCGATGCTTTCCGCAGAATCGAGATGTATCAGATCGGCGGATAGACATCTCTGGCCCAGCGGAGACCGCCGGGCTCGGGTGGGCTGTTGACAACACCCATTTTTCGTCTAAATTGCTCACTTATATGATGTTATCGGAGTCTGTAATGTTCACATCCCCAACTGGCGGGTACCCATGAGCAAGACCTGGAAAGAAGAGCTGGGAGATCGAATCACGAATGAACTCGGTGAAGAGATCGACATCTACGAAACGCAGATGGAGCTCAAGCGGCAGGACAAGATCACCAACGAGATCTTCGGCGAAACCCGCTTGCGACGTGGCGTTTACGGACAACGCTACGACAACGGGCAGCGCTTCGATGGTGTTCGAACGCAGGAACTCGCCTACCAGGAGGGCCTGACCAAGGGCGTCAACACCGTCTGGGATGCGCCCGGCATGCAACGGATCAAAATTCCCTTCGGCGGAGTCACCGCCAATCAGCTCGAGGTTCTCGCCGACCTAGCCGAAGAGTATTCCGACAACATCCTCCACATCACTACGCGGCAGGATATTCAGCTCCACTACGTCCACATCGAAGACACGCCAGCCCTCATGCGCCGCCTGGCAGCGAGCGGAATCACCACTCGCGAGGCGTGCGGCAACTCCATCCGCAACGTCACGGCCTGCCCCCTGTCCGGTGTCTGTCAGACCGAGTCATTCGACGTCACACCTTACGCGCACGCCCTCACCCAGTTCCTGCTCGGCCACCCCGACTGCCAGGACTTCGGGCGCAAATTCAAGATCGCATTTTCCGGATGCCATCACGAAGCGTGCGGTCTAGTCGCCATGCACGATTTCGGCTGCGTAGCCGTCCTCAGGGATGGTAAGAGAGGGTTCGAAACTTACGTCGGCGGTGGGCTCGGTGCCGTGCCTCATCAGGCCAAGCTCTACGACGAATTCCTGGCCGAAGAGGATCTGCTTCCCACCGCACAGGCTATCGCACGCGTGTTCGCTCGACTGGGTGAAAAGAACAACCGTGCCCGTGCCCGCGTGAAGTTCCTCGTCGCCAAGCTCGGCATCGAAGAGTTCAAGCGCCTTATCGAGGAAGAGCGCAAGATCATGCCCGAGGACCCGGCCTGGACCGCCTACCTCGACGACCTGACCGTGACCAACGAAGAGCCCCTCGTCGACGCCTCGGCGCTCAACGGCCAGGCGCGCCCCGAAGGTTACGGTGAATGGGCGGACACGAACGTCTACAAGCAACGCCAGGACGGTTACTGCGTCGTAACCGTGGCGCTGCCACTGGGCGATGCTACGTCCGATCAGTTCCGGGCGCTCGCCGACATCGCACGGGCCCACGTCAAGGACACGATCCGCACGACGGTAGAACAGAACATCGTTCTGCGGTGGGTCAGCGAGTCCGACCTGCCCGAGGTGTATACCGCGCTGGCAGAAGCGGGCCTGGGCGACCCCGGCGCCGGGACGATCGTCGACGTGACCGCGTGCCCCGGCACCGACACCTGCAAGCTCGGAATCGCCTCGTCTCGTGGCTTGGCAGCCGAGCTGCGCACCCGGCTGGCAGCGCAAAGTCATGAACTCGACGCCGCCATCAAGCATTTTCGCATCAAGATCAGCGGGTGCTTCAACTCCTGCGGTCAGCACCACGTTTCCGACCTCGGGTTCTACGGCATCAGCCGCAAGGTCGGCGAATACCAGGTTCCCCACTTCCAGGTCATTCTCGGGGGTCAGTGGACCGAGAACGCAGGCGCTTATGGGTTGGCCATCGGCGCTGTACCGTCCAAGCGGATCCCGGACGTCGTAACGCGGGTCACCGAAGCCTACCTCGAACAACGCCAGGGAGACGAATCGTTCCAAGCCTACGTCGGTCGAGTCGGTAAAGCCAAAGTGAAAGAGATGCTCGACGACCTGACCGCCGTTCCCGCACACGATGAGGACGCCTCCTACTACACCGATTGGGGTGACACGCGAGAGTTTACGACCGGCGATATGGGCAAGGGCGAGTGCGCGGGCGAAATCGTTCCGCTCATCGAGGTCGAAATGCAGGGCAGTGAACGCGAGGCCTTCGAAGCGCAAATCCACCTGGACGCCGGAGAGTATGAAGAGGCGTATCGGAAGGCGTTCGACGCGATGCTCCACGCAGCCAAAGCGCTCGTCAAAACCCAGTATCTCGACATTCCTGAGGATGCGGACCAGATCGTCGCAGAATTCCGTACGCGGTTCTTCGACACACAATTGTTTTGGGACAACTTCGCCGGGGGAAAATTCGCCAATTATCTCTTCCGTCACTACGAAGAGAAGCCTAATTCGCACGACCGGGACACGGCGCATCAGATCATCGAGGAAGCGCAGCTCTTCATCGAGAACGCTCACGCCTGCTACGGTCGAATGAACGTAGTGAACGCCTGATCGAACCCTCCTCCTGGGAATACGCATGGAAACGAAGAGCATCAGTTTCAAGATCTACATGGACAAGGGTCAGGAGCTCGACCCCGAAGTGTGGTTCCGTGTGTTCAACACCTGGATCCCCCAACCTGACGATGACATCCTGGTCGACGTCGCCGACTACAGTCACGTCAAGAACGGCCCCGTCACCATTCTCGTTGGACACAAAGCGAACTACGCCCTCGACAACACGGACGGAAGGTTCGGATTCCAGTACACCCGTAAGCGCGATCTCCAGGGCTCCTTCGCGGACGACCTTGAATCCACCATCCGGGAAGGCCTCAAAGCCGCTGCCCGTCTCGATACCGATCCCGCGCTCGACGGAGGCGTTCATTTTACCGGGGAGCGGACCCAGGTCGTCCTCAACGATCGGTTGAACACGCCGAACACGGACGACACTGAGGAGAACATCAAGGCCGACGTCGACGCCTTTCTCTCACGGCTTTACGCTGGCGGATCCGCAAAGACCCAGCGTAAGCAGGACGCCAGACAGAGATTTACACTCGACATCGAGGCCGAGGGGACCTTTTCTCCGTCGCAACTGCTTGAAAATATTGATAGTTGAATCTTTTTTTCGTGATCCTTGACAAAAGGATCGGAATCTTTATATTCCCCGATGAATCGGGGGTTTCCCCTTGATTTGCTGCGGTTTTTTGCTGAAAATCGGTCAATTGAATTGTGAATCCTGGGGAAAGGGGTGAAAGCAAATGGCGTATATCATCGCAGAACCGTGCGTCGATGTGATGGACAGGGCGTGCGTGGAGGTCTGTCCGGTCGACTGTATTTACGAGGCCGATGCGACCAATCTCGCAGCCGAAGATCGTAGACAGATGCTTTACATCCATCCTGAAGAGTGCATCGACTGCGGAGCCTGCGAGCCCGAATGCCCGGTGGAAGCCATCTTCGCGGAAGAGGACACACCCGAAGAATGGAAAGAATGGATCGATATTAACGTCAAGGCATTCGATTAAGCGTCTTACCCAGATCGAAAATGCAAAGGGTCGAATCCAAAAAGGATTCGACCCTTCCGTTTTTAGGCGAAACTTATACCCACCGCGCCGGTAGTCCACACCCTCGTCCTCGATTCGGAGGTAACCCCTTGACCGATCTCTCCCAGCACATCCAGACCCTCGCGCTTTGTGACACCCACGAGCATCTCAACCGGGAACCGGGCTGGGTGGATGAAGGACCGGATATCCTCCAGGACTTGTTCGGCAACTACATGCCCGCCGACCTCAAAACGGCGCTGGCAACGCCTGAAGCGATGCATCAGTTGATGAACGGCGACTCGGCAGCGATCGAAGAGCGCTTTGCCGGCATCCGCGACGCGTGGGAAGCGACTCAGTACACCGGCTATGGCGAAGCGGTCCGTCTGATCGCCACAGACATCTACGGGATCGACGAACTGACGCCTCAGACCCTCGCCACCGCACAAGAGACCCTGACCCAGCTACGGCAACCTGGACAACGCATCGAGTTGCTTCGTGATCGCGCCCGCCTCGATCACATCCAGACCGACGACTTCTCCTGGCCCTGCGCGCCCGACGAATCCGGCCCTGATTTCTTCCTCTACGACCTGTCCTGGGCCAGATTCTGCAACGGCGACATCGATCCCGAAGCCATCCATTCCGAAACCGGCATCACCGTCCAGGACTTGGCCTCCCTCCGCGAGGCGATGACCACGATCTTCCAGAAGCACGCACCCACGGCCATCGCTGTTAAAGCGCAACACGCCTACAACCGCACGCTACAGTGGAAAGAGAGATCTGACAGCGACGCCGCACGGGCGCTGTCGCACATCCTGGGTGGAACTTCTTCCGTTGCCAGCCAGCTCTGCCTGGGCGACTGGTGTTGGGCCCGAGGGACCGAACTCGCGATCGAGCACAACCTGCCCTTCAAGATCCACACCGGCTACTATGCCGGTAACGACCGGATGCCGGTCAGCCGAATCGCAGCGGGCAACATGTGCGGACTCCTGGCCCGCTATCTCGACTGCCGGTTCGTCCTCATGCACATCGCCTATCCTTACGATCGGGAATTGATCGCACTGGCCAAACATTACCCGAACGTATGGATTGACCTCTGCTGGGCCTGGTCGATCGATCCCTACAGTTCGTGCGACTTCGTCCGTCGCTTCATCCACGCTGTACCCGTCAACAAGCTCTTCGGGTTCGGTGGCGACACACGCTGGCCGACCAGCGCCGCCGCCTATGCCATTCAGATGCGCAGGTGGTTCACCCGTGCGATGGCAGCCGAAGTATCCGAAGGGTTGCTCACGGAGCAGCAGGCCATGGACGTCGCATCCCGGATCATGCACGACAACCAGTACGACTGTTTCGATCTGACCGGCACGCGCGCGGCCATCGCCGCGGCCTGACTCGACCAGAAAGTGACACGAGCGGTGTCGCGCTGCATCCGATTCCAGCCTGACCAGAGGTAAACGCCTCCGTAGTCCAATCCTCGTTCAGACTTCATGTCCGATCGCTATCACCAAAAGCACAGACACACCCTGATCGCTCGACACGGGCTCCGCCTGTTCGTCGCTCTGATGTGTGTTTGCATCGGACCGCCCTACCCGACCCTCTACGGCGAACCCGCTCAAACCCCGCCTTCTTTTCACACGCCGTCACCCGATTCCATCCACTATCTCGAATCGTTCGACTATCCGGAACAGGTCGACAACTTCCCCGCGAACTGGGATGGAAAGCAGAGCGGCTGGCGAAATGCAAGCTGGCATGAGGTCTACTACCGCGTCAGAGAAGAAGAAGGCGGCAACCTCTATCTCGCGGCCGAGACTCGGGATGCAGCCATCGACGCCGGCCGAAAGGCCGACATCAACCTCCGTATCTACAACAAGGTCCGGTGGCGTTGGCGCGTGTGGGACCTCCCGGAAGGCGGCAACGAAGAGAACAAGAACACGAACGACAGCGGTGCGGCCGTAAGGCTCGTGTTCTACGGCGGTCTGAGACCCCGAATGCTCAAATACGTGTGGAGCTCGACCCTGCCTGCCGGCACCCGCACCGAGAGTGCGGGGAACTCCAAGATCAAGGTCATCGTACTCCAGAGCGGGCCCGAACGAACGGGTGAGTGGGTCTGGGAAGAGGTGAACGCGTACGACGACTATAAGACCTTGTTCGGTGGTGAACCTCGTCCCGTAAGGTTCCTCGGCGTCATCTCCGACGCCAACAACACGAAGAGCCAGGCCAAAGCAGACTACGACGATTTCTCATTCATCATGATCCCATCCGATACGACGGATGCCGACACAACCCTCGACGTTACACCCACGGACGATTCCGATGAATAACGCCACGCACACACACGGTTCTACGACAATGGAACATCAATCCGCAAGAAGGAGGGAAACCATGAGACACCGGATCCGGGAACGGCTTTGGGGAGCGCTCCGTAAGTGGGGGCCTCCGGTGGCCCTGGTCGGTCTCATCAGCGGGGAGGCATCAGGACAGAACGTGTCCGTCCGCGACTACAGCGTACCGGTCAGCCGCGCTGACAACCTGCGCATTGACGCGCTGAGTTTCAACTACCAGTCGGAAGGTGACTCGATCGTCTCCGAAACAGGAGATCTTGTCGTCGTCTACAAGAAATTCTACGAGTCTCTGCCGTTCGCCTATTCGGTCGATCTGAGGGGGTCGAGTTCCTTCCGCCGAGACCCCGTAAAGGACGAACTCGTGGGGGACGCTGAAGCGAACCTGGTCTCGCGCGTCAAGAAATATCGTCGCGACGAGGGGAACTTCTTCGTCTTCGGAGACACCGACCTCGATCTGAACGAGGATTTCGATCGACCCGCAATGAAGTTCACGATCGGGTTCGGGTGGGGACGGTTCATCAACGCGACCGCCCTTCGGAAAGCTGTCCGGATCGAGGACTTCCTGCTCGAGGAAGGCATTATCTCCGACCGGATGCAGAAGCAGACGATGATCGACCTCGGTCACATCATCGAGAAAGAAAGTGAGTATCGGGAACTCTACGGAAGCCGGTACCAGAACTACTGGTACGAGGATATGCAGAACCAGGTTCAAAAGTCCGGAATGGTTCTGGGCAGCATTGGAGCCATCGGCGTCCTCAGAATGCAGGAGGTGCTCGAGCGCGAAAGAATCAACGAGCGATTCTACGGATGGGACGTTTCCGCCGGCGTTCAGCTCGAAGCGTTCACGCCGTTCTCCGGAGAGCCACGCGACGACCCGGCGTTCTCTCTCGGGGTTCGATACTCGCGGCCCATCAGCTGGAGCACGCAGTTCAACACCGACATCGACGTCAACACGCCGTTTACGGGGAGCTTCGGCCGGCGCTACGACCTGGCCACGCAGACGGACTTCATCTACGAGATATCAAACCGGATCAACTACACGCTCGTCCATCTATTCAGCCTGACCAAGAACGAGAGCGAACCCGCGCGGCACGACAACATCCTGTCGACCGGATTCACCTTCTTCATCGAAAACAAGATCAACCTTACCACGGCCGGCGTGATTCGAAAGGATGAACGGGATCCGTGGCGACTCAGTTTCGCCCTGGGATTGAGCTACCGGATCTTCTAAACAGAAAAACGCGCCCGGCACAAGGCCGGACGCGTTCGAAGAGCCGGGAAGGGCCTGTTCTACAGGCTCGAAACAGCCTCGATCAAAGCCTCTTTGGTAATACCGAAATGATCCCACGTCGGAAGGTGACCTTCCGACGGCGCGATCGTTGGATCGACGATTCCCACGTGCGCCAGGGGCACCCGCCCCGTGGTAGCCGACTGCACGAATGAAGCGAACCCTCTGAGCCCCACGCCCGGGTGGCCGATCAGCCCGTCCTCGATCGTCACTAGCCCATCCGGATAGCGCTCGACCAGTGCGTCGAGCCCTCCGTCGTCGAACGGCAGACCGTTCACCACGTAAGCATCCACCGCACCCCCACTCGCCTCAGCAGCTTCTCCCGCCAGGAAAGCTGGCGCACCCATCGCCAGGATCGCCTTCTTCGCACCCTCGTACTGCCTAAACGGCGTCACGGCTTCCCAGTCTGAATCCGCATCCCAGAGCGGGCCCGATCCGTCCTGTTTGCCCAGAACCGGCAGGTTGTCTCGCGGAATCCCGATAATGTGCCCCCCGTAGTGGGCGGCCATATCGCACACCGCCACGAACGCCGAACGGGCGTCCGACGGCGCGTAAAACCGATGGAGATACGGAAGGTAGCCCATCGCCAGAGTGATCCAGTCCAGACTCCAGCCAGAGAAATGGTCACGCCCCGTGCACGCCCCGACGTGTGAAAGGTGCATCGCCACATTCAGACCCTCATTGCTCCCCGTCAGGTTCCGCTGATAGCGCCACAGCTCGAATCCCTCCCGCGCGATGCCCTCGTAGAAGGCCGCGAAAGTCGCAAACACGACAAGCTGGGGGTCTGCGGAGCTCATCGCGATCCCGTTCGCCATCAGGGAAGAAGCTTGCTCGGTGATCCCCATCTCGAATTTGTGCTGGGCGTCCACAGCCTCCTTGGCCTTGTCCAGTTTCGTCGACGGATCGAGATCGCACGATACCGTGAAGAACCGGTCCAGGAAGGCGCTCGCGATCGTCGCGTAGGCCACCTGCGTCCCGTTCCGGGCCGAGACCGACTCGCCCGCCCCTGGCAGGTCCACCGCCTTCAGCTGGTCTCCCGTCAACACCAGGTTCGAAGACCCAGGCGCGGGCCGTGCCTTCGTCACGCGCTTCTGCCCGAAGCCCACCTTCTCGATAGCCTCGTCGTCTCCATTGGAGACCAGCATCGGATTCGACAGGACCGTATCCAGATCGCGGTCTTTCATGTGGCCGTCGTGATGACCTTCACCGCCCTCGAGCCCGTTCACGTAGAACAGACACTCGAACATCGGACCGGTGTCCCGGAAGCTCATCAGCGAGCCCGGAATCCAGACTTCGGTGCCCATCGAGACCTTGTGTCCTTCGGCAAACGCGGACAGCTCGTCCGAAACCCCGTATAGTTCGCCGAACGTAGCAAGCGTCACCTGCGCATCGTCGGTCGATCGCAAACCGACGGGGTAGATCATCGTGGGACGCCCCGCCCGGGCCCGTTTGGCCGCCTCTCGATACGCGTCGAACAGGGCAGCCACATCGTGCAGGGTCGGCACCTCCAGAATTTCGACACCCATCGCCTCGACGATCCCCCGAGGATCCCGATCGACGATCTCGGAGGTCGGGCCCGATAGCTGGATTCCATTTCGATTCATCACGAACACGATGGGGGCCGCGTGCAGTTCCGCGCCCATAAAGCCGTTCAACGCCTGACCCGAAAGCCAGCCCGCGTCACCGCAATGGCAGAACACCAGGGCGTCGTCGCCGTGGTGGGCGCGCAGCCCCACCGCCTGTCCCACCGCGACAGGCACCATCACCCCCAGACGCCCACCGCTCAGCTGAGTGCCACCCGGTACCCACGAAACGTGACCCGTTATGTCCAGACCGCGACGGAAGCCGTCGACGACCAGATCGCGGTCCAGGTATCCCCAGCTCGCCAGCATCGAAAAATATCCGATGCTCGTGTGCGCGTGTTCGATCGTGTACTGCACCGCGTCGTGATCAGACACGGCCATCGTCATATTCAATGCCGGGATCAGTTCCAGGCCCCCACCCAGGTGGTCGAGTTCGCCGATGCCCGCCAGCGACGCGAGCGACGACAGTGCGGTCCTCGCCGCAGATTTCTCGAGCGCCGTCATCACAGCTGCCTGGTCGGCAGTCAGTCCATCACCACCTCGCAGATCGAGGGAAAATTCGAGCACCTGCGACTCGACAGACTGCCGCGTGTAGCGCGAATTTTCCACGAGCTCCCGGTTGCGCTGGCTCTGTCCTGAAACCGCCAGCTCTGCGTTCCGCATCAGTGCCTCCTGCCCCTCTAAATCTTGGATGGTCCCAGCGAATTTCCGCTAAAATAGGTTGGCGGTTTCGAAAAGGCCAGATGAAAGGCGTCCAGAATTCGCACAATCCCCTGGTTCGCCTCCGAAGCCGGTGGTATGTTGTCGCCAACCACCACCTGGGAGGCATCTTATGCCCGAAGCATCGGTCGCGGCACAGCTCTACACGGTTCGCGACTTTACGAAAACATCCGCCGACATCGTATCCAGCCTCAAACGTGTCAGCCAGATCGGCTATCGCGCCATCCAGTGTTCGGGCCTGGGACCGATCGATCCGACCGAGCTCAAGACGGTCGCCGACGGAGAAGGACTCGAGATCTGCGCGACCCACGTCGGATACGACCGTCTCCGGGACGAAACCGACGCCGTCGTCGACGAGCACCGTATCTGGGAGTGCGACTACGTCGCTATCGGCAGCCTCCCCAAGGGGTACCGGGAAGACGGAGCGACTGGCTACGAGCGTTTCGCCAAAGAAGCAAGTGGCGTCGCCCGCAGGCTCTCCGATGCCGGCCTGACCTTTGGATATCACAACCACAGCTTCGAACTCGAGCGGTTCGGGGATCGCACCGCGCTTCAGATCCTGATTGAAGAATCGGACGCAGAGGTGTTTCAATTCGAAATCGACGTCTACTGGATTCAGCACGGAGGAGGCGATCCAGCCGCCTGGTTGAGGAAGGTCAATGGCCGTGCGGACGTCATCCACGTCAAGGATCTCGCTATGGAGGGCCGCGATCAGCTGTTTGCCGAGGTGGGTGAGGGGAACTTGAACTGGCCCTCCATCTTGGAAGCTGCCCGAGAGGCCGGCACACGTTGGTACGCGGTGGAGCAGGATCGGTGTCAGCGGGATCCTTTCGAGAGCCTGGCCATCAGCTATCGAAACCTTCAGGAAATGGGTCTCAGCTAACCTCTCGATCTGGAACACAGAGAGGCCGGCCCCGCGGGGGAGCCGGCCTCTTTTCTATTCTGAGTGACTGCTTAACGATACACGTCTACGAAGTTCCCTGCGGGCGGTGAGGTTTCAGCGTAGGACAGGGTCACGACACCACCTGACGGTCCTGCGCTCTCGCTCTTCGGCAAATCCAGCGGGAGAGCCCACCTTCCCGAAGGGCCCGTCTTCATCCTTTTCCTCGCCCGTCGGCACGATATCGAAGGACGGGGGATCGAACGAACCCGGCCCCGTCACGACGTCGCCCATCAGTTCGGCCATATCGACGATCCCCTCCTCCACATCCCCCTCATCACCTGAGATGCCCGGACTGGGGTCGACCGGAGCCATCGCTGCGCGACGAATCTGCTGCGCCTTCTGGATCGTCTTCTGGGGATCGCCCGGGATCGGGGACGAGTCGATCGAGACTTCTCCTCCGACCGCGTATCGCCGACCGTCGGGCCCCGTCTGATATTCGAACTGGATGCCTCCCCGCACATACTGGCCGCCGGCCGCAACGTGGGCCTGCTCGTGTGCGCGAACCTCGCGATCCCGCTCCTTGAGCCGGTCGACTTCCTTGCGCTGGTCGTCCGTCATCTCCTGTCCGGTCAGGGTTCGCTCTTCCGAAACATCGGTCGCGCCTCGCCACCATTTGCCGAATCCTCTCCCTCACCCGCATCAGGCGCCGTGAAAGGCCCTTCAGGTACCGAGGCGGCGCCCGCCGAATGCGCGTGGCCGGCCGAGGCGTGATGGGCCGCCGACGCGGTCGATGCGTCAGGACCTTTCACTTCTTGACCGCTCGTCGTGCCTTGTTTCGATCCACCCTGGAGAGTCGCAGCTCCCTCGGCCGAATCCACACTCATCGCGTGGACCCGCCCACAGTGAGGACAGAGCCCGATCACCTCGGGAGCCTCACCCTGGACGGGCAGAGACTCTGCCTGCCCGAGCGGGAGGGGCTGCTGGCCCGACAGTTCGACCCGGTCGCCTTGTCCATCGAACAGGGGAGGAGGATGGGGCGTATCCGCCGTCGGGATCGGACTTAGCGGGGGTAGCTGTGTGGTCAGGGGAAGAATCTGCAAAAGCGCTCACCTTGAGTAGGGGATATATGCCTCCTGTTCGATTTATCGGCCCCGGCCCCCGAATCTTGAGTACTTTTTTCACCCACCTCGGAAGACATTCTGTAAGTTACGCCTCTGCAAACAGTTACCGTTATCCGAGAGGAAAACCCGATGCCCTATGAAGACCACGTAGCCGCGGCCACAGATGCTGTCACGTGCGCCATTCTGACCATCAGCGACACCCGGACGGAAGCCGATGACAAGAGTGGAAAGATCATTCGCGAACTCGTCGAAGACGCGGGCCACAGCGTCGCACACTACGCCGTCGTCAAAGACGAGGCGGACCAGATCCGCGAACTGATCAAGGGCATCGCGGAAAAGGGCGAATGCCACGTTATCCTCACGAACGGCGGCACCGGCATTGCCGCCCGCGACACCACCTACGAAGCCGTCACGTCTCTGCTCGAGAAACGACTCGACGGATTCGGCGAAGTTTTCCGTTTTCTCAGCTGGGAAGACATCGGGTCGGGCGCGATGCTGTCACGCGCTGTGGCCGGCGTCTACCGCGACACCATGATCTTCTGCATGCCCGGCTCCAGCGGCGCCGTCCGCCTCGCGATGGAGAAGCTCATCGTCCCCGAGCTCTCACACCTCGTCTGGGAAATCTGGAGACAGAAGAGCTGAGGGGGGAGCGGGTGTGGCTCGATTTTGTACAAGGAAAAGGCGGCTGATAGGAACTTTACCAATCAGCCGCCTTTCATAGCCCGCCTTTTCCGCCTGCCTCGCCATAGCGCGCAGCGCGAAGGCGGGCCTACCGTCCACCTCCTCAACTCCCCCCGTCTCCCACCGCCTCGACCCCCTCCAACCTCCTCGCTAAATCCACTTCCAATCCAGCCCGTATGCCAACCCGATCGTAAGCTCGCTGCGTACGGCCACGCCGTCCACCGAGACTCCACGTATCTTGTCCACCCGGTAAATGAAATTGTTCTGCCGCACGGTCAGGCTGAGTTGGCCTGCCAGGGGAAACCCGAGAGTGTTGTAGTTCTCAATCGAGATCACTTTCCGATCCGACAGTCCGAAGAAACTCTCCACCTTCGAGTGAAAGCGCCCGCCGGTCTTCAACCGAATCCGATAGTTCATCGAGATTTCCGCGCCGTAGTCGCTCTGGTCCTCGTTGAAGTCGCGCTGCCCTCTCGCTGCAAATTCCCCCACCCACCGTGTCCAGAACCGGCGCTGGAACCCGGCGCTTCCACGAGCCTGGTAGGGGCGGCCGCCAGCACCCTCCGTAAACGCGGTCCGGAATCCTGCCGAAACGAAAGGATCCGCACCGAAACTCAGGCCGCGCCAGCGGTGGCTGACTTCGGTATCCAGCTGATCCGACGTCGTCTCTCCTGCAACCCGGCCGAAATCACCGAGCACGTCGAGCGAGGTCACTGAACCCGACGTCTCGTAGGCCAGCAGATAACGCGTCGTCTCCTTCCAGGCGAAACTCGTCTCTCCACGCAGGAAAGACACTTTCTCTCCCGCGTCCCGATACTGAACCGTCGTCGAGTCGATGTAATTGCGGTTGAAGCTTCCCTCCACCGAAAGGACCGATCGCCAGACCGGCTTCACATCCAGCTCCCGGAACGTCGTCGATGACAACGTCCCCCACGCGCGGAGCCCCGCCGCAGTCAAGGATCGCAGCGAAATATTCGTGTTGAGCACGGAAGCGCCATCACGAAGAACATCATACCCGTCTCTTCCCTCAGCCAGACGTCGAACTGTCACCAGTCGGTAGCGCTCCTTGTTCTGGATCGGACGTCCGTTGATCGTCATATCCTCCGGGTTCAGCCCGGCGAAAATCAGACCCGTATCCGACCCCTTCCGGCTTCTGCTGAGGCTCACGACCTTCCTCAATTGAGAACCCGTCAATTCGAGCTTCGTCAGCCCGTCGTCGTAGCGAATCAGTCGGTCCAGGTCACGCCGGTAGAACCCGGCGGGTGCTGACACGCTCGCGAAAGAGCCTCGTGAAACGATCCCCACTTCCATCTCTGTATGGAGCCGCATCAGGTTCGCGATCGCCCGAGCGTGTTCGTCCCGGGAGGTCCCCTCGATGCGACCCAGCAGTTCCCCGCTCTCGTTCGCATAGCGTGATGCCAGCGTTTCGATCATCCCTTGTGTTTCGGGATCCGCCGGATAAGACGACGTCTCGACCAGGGAAACATCCACATCCTCGGTCACACTGCGTTCCCCCACCGTCTCCATCGTGAGGTCCACCAGACCGATGTAGGATCCGCCCGCTGGCGTCGTCACCAGGCGCACGCCGTTCGCCAGTTGAATCAGCGTCGGCTCGTTCAGTGTCGCTTCTCGTTCCGACTGTCCCCCGTAGATCACCAGGTCGATGTCCGGGTGCGCGTGGGCCAACGCCATCGCCTCCTGCTCGGAGGCGTGTGCAACCACGACGGTCAGATCGACGCCGAACCCTTCAAGCGTCC
Source organism: Latescibacteria bacterium UBA6620 (assembly GCA_002433075.1). Classification (GTDB taxonomy): domain Bacteria; phylum Latescibacterota; class UBA2968; order UBA2968; family UBA2968; genus UBA6620. The sequence continues at coordinate 98,796 of DJHM01000044.1, read as the reverse complement.
CGACGGTCGAAGAGACCACCTCAACCGGATCGGTGATGGTCAACTTGTTTGCGATGTCCGAGCCCACCCGGTCGAGTAGGGACGGGGAAACCGCGCCGATCACACCGACCTGGACCCCGCCCGTTTCCATCGTGAGATAGGCCTGTGCACCCGCTCCCTCCAGATTCGCCGCCAGCAGGCTGAAGTTTCCTTCCTGGACACGAACCTTCAGGGGATCCAGCCCGTAGTCGAACTCTTTGGGGCCGGGCGCCAGGGCCGCGGTCCCAACCTGCCGGAGCAGACCCGCCATCGTCGACCCTTTGTCCCACGCCGACAGGGTGCCGGGTCCCAGTTCGTTTCCCGCGCTCAGCACGACGGTCGGTTGGCGGGAAGCGAGCGTCTTGATCGCACGCACCCGCTTCGCCAGTCGAAGAGACGGGTTTCCCTCGTCGTCACTGAGGTGACCGAACGTATCGTTCCCGTGGATCAAACGAATCGTCGCCGCTTTCGCTTCACTCCCTACTACGAACAACGCGATCAGCATCCAGACCCGGCACATTTCAAGCACGCCAGCACCCTCTCAATAGGTTCGATCGCATTTTCAGACACGGCTCAATATAACAAAGACCGTGGTTTCCGTGGGCAACCCGAGGATTCGTCCCGATCGCCGAACACGTCTGGCGAGGCGATCTCAATTTCTTATCTTAACCCTGCCTCGGCGCCCCCTCGGGTCTTCGCTTTGAGGCAAACCTTCACCAGACAGGCGGAAAAACGTGGTAACCGAACTCAAGATGCCCAAGTACGGGCTGCAGCAGGACGAGGGTACCGTCGTCCAATGGCACAAGCAGCAGGGCGATCGTGTCGAAAAGGGCGAGATCCTGTGCGAGCTCGAAACTGACAAGGCCCTGTTCGACTTCGAGGCTCCTTCCGATGGGTTCCTCCGACAGATCCTCTGCGACGACGGCCAGACGGTACCCGTGCTATCGACCATCGCCATCCTGACCGAGACCGCCGACGAGTCTTTCACCCTCGAAACGGATGCCAAACAGACGACCGCTCCCGAACCTGTCGTCGCCGAACCCGAGAAAGAGAAGGCCGCGCCAAAGCAATCGGGGGGTCGTATACGCAAGTCTCCCGCGGCCCGCAAACTGGCTGCCGAACTGGGGATCGACCTGAACACCGTGACGGGAACGGGTCCCGAGGGACGCATCACAAGAGAAGATGTAGAGAAAGCCGCCGCCGCTTCGTCATCCGGAGGAGCACGTCGCGAGACCCTCACCCGGGCACGAAAAGCCATCGGGGCCGCGATGGTCGCAGCCAAGCAGACCGTTCCCCATTTCTACCTCACAGTCGACATCGACGCGACCGAGGCCGAAGCCTGGTGGAAGCGGGAAATAGAGCAGCGTCCCGATCTGACCCTGACCGACCTAATCATCCAGGCCGTCGCCAGGTCCCTCCAGGACTACGAAGGCCTGAACGCAAGCATCGACGGTGACGACATTGTCTTCCACCCGAACGTCAATATCGGTCTCGCGGTCGGAACGGACGACGGCTTGCTCGTCCCCGTCGTCGAATGCGCCGAAACCCTCTCTCTCGATCAGATCCGGAAAACAAGAGCCCGCATCGTCAACGAAGCGCGCCACGGCCGCCTGTCCGGAGACGATAGGGCCACCTTCACCATCTCCAACCTTGGTATGTTCGGGGTTCGTGAATTCTCGGCCATCATCAACCCGCCCGAAACCGGCGCCCTCGCCGTCGGCACCCTTCGCGACGAAGTCCGATCGGCCGAGTCGGCCACCGGATTCCTGCTTCGAAGAATCATGACCGTCACGTTGTCAGCCGATCATCGGGCGGTCGACGGGCTCATCTGCGCGCGATTCCTCCAGACCCTGAAGAGCGCCCTCGAAGATCCCGAGACCTTCGTTTAGATGAAAGCCCTCCGCAAGACGACCCAGGAGCCTGGTGAGCTCACCCTGTGTGACATCCCCGAGCCCGTCGCTGGCCTGGGCGAAGTCCTGATCCAGGTCCACGCAAGTGGCCTTTGCGGTACCGATATGCACATCCGCGAGGGCGGTTACGGGTTCCGACCTCCCGTCACGCTCGGACACGAAATCGGCGGAGAGGTCATCGACGTGGGCGAAACGGTCACCCACATCTCTGTCGGCGACCGGGTCACCGTCAACCCAACCGGCAACGGTAGCTGCGGACGTTGCCGCTTCTGCCACCAGGGCAGCTATTTCTTCTGCCCGGAACGGCGATCCGTCGGAAGCGGAATCGACGGCGGGTTCGCTCAGAGTCTTGTCGTACCCGGCCCGCTTGTTTTCGGGCTTCCCGATCATCTTGCCTACGCGGCCGTGGCGATGGTCGAACCCTTCGCCTGCTGTGTTAAAGCCGTTTGTCGGTTTTCTGACATCGCCCCGGGCGACATCGCCCTCGTCTGCGGCCCCGGGCCCATCGGTCTGATGTGCGCCTGGCTCGCCCTGCAGGCCGGGGCACAGGTCGTCGTCGCGGGTACCGGATCGGACGGCGATCGCCTCGAACGGGCGCGATCGATGGGCGTGACCGCGGCTGTCAATGTCGAAGACACGGACGTCGTTGAAACGCTCGCCGAAATGAGTGAGGGCTACGGCGCAGACGTGGTGCTCGATTGCGGCGGCACGCGCGGTTCCGTCAACCAGTGTCTCCAGGCGGCCGCCAATTGCGGGCGCTTCACTCAGGTTGCCCTGATCGATCATTCCTTCGACATCGATTGGGGTCGCATCGTCTACAAGCAGCTCAACGTCCAGGGCACGATCGCCGCCGACTGGCCGTCATGGGATCGAGCCCTCACGATGACGCGCGAAGAACAGGTCGATCTCACTCAATTCGTCACCCACACCCACAGCCTGGAAGACTGGGAAACCGCCTTCGAACACGCCGAAGGCAGAATCGGCCTCAAACAGATCCTCGAACCCTGAACGAAAGGGCGATCCTCATCCCCCGTGGAGAATCACACAAATGAACGACGAAACAAAGAAAACCATTTATCGGAATATGCTTCGGATCCGGCGGTTCGAAGAGCAGATCTTCGAAGTCTACACCGGCGGGCTGATGCACGGCCTTGCCCATCTCTACATCGGCGAGGAGGCTGTCGCTGTCGGCGTCTGCTCTGCTCTGCGGGACGATGATTACATCACCAGCACGCACCGGGGCCACGGCCACTGCGTCGCCAAGGGCGGCAACCTCGACCAGATGATGGCCGAAGTGCTCGGTCGTGTCACGGGCTACTGTCGAGGCAAGGGCGGGTCGATGCACATCGCCGATATGTCCCTCGGCATCCTTGGCGCCAACGGGATCGTCGGCGGTGGGTTCGGCATCGCGACTGGCGCTGCTTTGTCCGCAAAGTTGCGCAAGACCGATCAGGTCGCCGTCTGCTTCTTCGGCGATGGCGCGTCCAACCAGGGCGTTTTCTTCGAAGTGATGAACACCGCGTCGATCTGGGACCTTCCCGTTGTCTACGTCTGCGAAAATAATCAGTACGGAGAGTACACCGCGACCGATTCCGTCACCGCAGGCGACACCATCGCGGATCGGGCAAAGCCCTTCGGCATTCCCAGCAGCACGATTGACGGAAACGACGTCGTCATCGTCCACGAGACTGCCGCCGCAGCCGTCGCCGGGGCTCGAGAAGGCAAGGGACCCACGCTCATCGAGTGCATGACCTACCGGCATCGAGGGCACCACGTCGGCGATCCCGGAGATGGCTACCGGAGCGAGGAGGAACGGCAGGCCTGGCAGGACAAGGACCCCATCACAACGTTCCGTGCGCGTCTAGTCGATGAAGGAATCGATGCCGAGGACCTCGACGGGATTGACGCGGCGGTCCAGGAAGAGGTCGCGGACGCCGTCGAGTCCGCTGCCGGCGCCCCCTATCCAGACGTGGAGGAGGCTACCCATCATGTCTTCGCCTGAGCGGGAAATCACTTTCGGCGAGGCGGTCAAAGAAGCCATCGCCACCGAAATGCGTCGAGACGAGCTCGTCATCCTGATGGGCGAGGATGTGGGTGCAGCCGGTAGCGTGTTCAAAATTCTGCTTGGTCTGCACGAGGAATTCGGACCCGATCGCGTCATCGACACACCCATCGCCGAAGCCGGCTACGTCGGCCTGGGTGTAGGCGCCGCGCTTACCGGAATGCGACCCATCGTCGACATTATGTTCGGTGACTTTATGGCACTGGCGATGGACCAGATCGTCAACCAGGCCGCAAAGTTGCGTTATATGTCCGGTGGCCAGGCCACCGTCCCCCTGACCATTCGGGCGACGATGGGCGCCGGACGTTCGTCCGCCGCGCAGCACTCCCAGAGCCTGCACGCGTGGGCCTCCCACATCCCCGGGCTCAAAGTCGTCGTCCCCTCCACCCCCGCCGACGTGCTGGGGCTCTTTCCCACCGCCGTCCGGGACGACAATCCCGTCCTCTTCTTCGAGGACAAGATGATGTACGCCGTCAAAGGCACTGCCCCCGAAACCGTCGACCCGATTCCCTTCGGAGTCGCCGACGTCAAGCGTGAGGGATCCGACGTCACCCTCATCGCCACCTCCAGTATGGTCCTGGTCGCCTTTGCAGCAGCCGAGACGCTCGCGGACGACGGCATCAGTTGCGAGATCGTCGACCCCCGAACGATGGTCCCGCTCGACACCGACACACTCGTCCAATCCGCATCCAAAACGGGTCACGCCGTCATCATCGACGAGGGTTGCAGGAGTTTCGGCGTCGGCGCCGAGCTCGCAAGCGTCGTCTACGAAGGCGCCTTCGACTACCTCGACGCGCCCATCGTTCGTCTGGGCGCGATGGATGTCCCCGTACCCTTCACCAAGCCCCTCGAGGATGCCACGATCCCGAACGAAACCGACGTTGTGAGGGCTGTGAAAGAAATGCTCGGGTAGATTATCTCTAAGCGCGATGTGGAAATGCGAAAGAGCGAAGCCTCTAAAGGCTTCGCTCTTTTATTTCCAGGATCTCCGACGCTGAATCAGGCCGTTGCCAGTTCCGCGATCCTCCCGCTCGATTTAGACGTAGCCGTCTCTCCACCGCACATCATCTCCACCAGATCGATGCATCTGGACACGTAGCCCAATTCGTTGTCATACCATCCGCAGATCTTCACCATCCGATCGCCGACCGCTTCCGTCATCAGGCTGTCGAACACACACGAATAGGCGCTCCCCACGACATCGGCAGACACAATCGGATCTTCGTTGTATTCGAGCAATCCCCTCAGACTCCAAGACGACGCGACCGAAAAGGCCGCGTTGACGTCAGCCACCGTTGTCGCTCGCCCGACGCGTGCTACGATTTCTACCATCGATCCAGCCATCACCGGAATGCGGTAAGCCATCCCGGCGATCTTGCCGTCCAGATCTGGAAGGAGCCTGCCGATTCCGGCGGCGGCCCCTGTTGATGTCGGAATGATCGATGCGCTCGCCGCCCGGCCTCGACGCGCATCCTCGTGCGATCGATCGACGAGGGCCTGATCGTTCGTGTAGGCGTGGAGGGTTGACACGTGGGCGGACTCCACACCGTAGGCTTCGTGTAGCACCTTGACCATCGGTCCCGCGCAGTTCGTCGTACACGAAGAAGCGGAAACGATTGGCTCGTTTCCGCTCAGCACATCCTCATTCACACCGACGACGACCATCGGTGTGTCATCCTTGGGCGGGGCCGTAATCAACACCCGAGGCGCACCACCTTTCAGGTGCATCTCGACGTCTTTCCTCGTTCTGAATTGCCCTGTCGACTCGACCACCAGATCCAGGTCAAGGCCGCGCCAGGAAAGCTCGCTGTCATCGGCCTGCGTCACGCGCACCGCCGACCCGTCGATCTCCATATCATTGCCGCGCACACGCACCTGACCGTCGAATCTTCGGTGCACGGAGTCATACTTCAAGAGATTGGCCATCGTCTCGGTATCACCCCGAGAGTTGATGGCCACCAGGTGGATTCCAGGATCGGCGCTCACGACCCGCGCAATGAGTCTTCCAACGCGTCCAAACCCGTTGATGGCGATCCTGATGGACAAGACAGGCCCTCCCCGTGTGGTTATGTTCGATCCTCACCGGACATATAGGCAAAGTCTCTCCTCCAGACCAGCCCGATCCGTCATTCAGATCGAATTCTTTCCCGGTTCCCCTCGAAATCACCTCAACCTTCACGGATTCCGACTTACCCTCTATGCCGATGAGGCGCTGTCCGGCCACGATAGACCCATCGCTTCCGTCAGGCTCTGGTCGCGAGTAAAAATGAAAAGGTCGCCCAATCCAGATCCGAACCCGTTGGACCTACTCACCCTCCACCCTCAGCCCATCGACGTAATCGAGAAAACGATTTGCGATATCCGCCTCATCCGTATCGGCCGTATGAATCGTCACCCGCCACCGAAACGTCAGTGTGTCTCCCGACGCAAGGTGATGGTCCGGTTTGAACATCCAGCAGTTTGGTGCAAACAGACCGTAGCCCCTGACGTGCCACGTCGTGGGATACCGGAAGTTATCTGGATGGTCGAAAATAGCGAATCCGGCCGTTTCATTCCCGACCGGGCCGTAGTAGTCCATCCAGTGCGACGGCAGCGACCAGCATCCTTTCTCGTCCGTCGCGCCATAGGCATTCCGCATCGTCCCACCATCAGCTGCGTTCATCGACGGATTCACACGAATGCAGAGAAACCCGCCCTCCTTCGTATCCCCGATCGTCACGTCGCCCTCCGACGCTTTCAGCGAAAGGGTGATGTCCAGGATGGCTGCGTCACGATCCGTGTCGAACAGGCGATAGGAGCGGGAGTCCGTCATCAGTTTCCGATCGTCCACATACCACGAGTTTTCGGACGCGATCGTCAATGAAAGCGGACCGTGGTTCACGTCGATCGAATCCTGCTCCGTGCGACCGAATTCCTCCGGCGTCTTTTCGTTCCAGCAGTCGATCCCGTTGATCGCCCCTTGCATCAGCGTCAGCCCGCGCTGCCACGGATGCTCGCCCGACGTCCAGGCCTCCATCGGTTCGCGCAGCATATTCGTGCCGCCTGGCGTAAGGATCGGGTTGAACACCGGCTTTGGATAATCTGCCCCGTACCGGAACGTCATCAACGGCGATCCACCTAGTCCGATCGTCACCTCACCCTCTTTTTCTTCTGATGAGATCCCAGATGCTTCGGGAGCAGATCCTTCGGCCACATCGAAGGACAAAACCTGCCCCGCTTCAACGGCAGGTAGCAGAACGTGGTAAATGTCCTGACTCGGATCTTTCTCCGCGATCAGATCCCCACCATCTCCGGACAGCTTCAAGATTCTTGCCGAGACACCATCCGGCGCCGCGAACGAAGCCAGATGGGCGGACCGTGACCGCGGATTCGCTAACGAAAGATTCATTCTCCGTCCTCTCTATCTCAGTTTCTACGGCAATCTCGATCTTCGTCTTCCAATTCTCGATTTTCGATTCTCGATTTCCTGATATACCCGTTTGTCTCACCGGTGTCAATTTTCATCACCTTCAACCCTGACCGTGCTGCGCATCTTGTCTACACAATCTATCGAGGGGTGGTCTTCTACGACTTTTGCGAACCGCGCGGCCGGCTCCGCCCAATATCGATCCGCTGCCGCGAAATCATCCGCTTCCACGGCAGTCAGACCCATCTCTCTTCGCTACGATAGGCCGCGGCCGTCTGAACGCCGCTCGTCACCACGCCCTCGTAGTCTCGAATCGACTCGACGCAGCCTTCGCACGCCGGAGGTGATTCACAGCAGCCTCGACCCGACCTTCCCGCACTTCTTGCTCCGCTTGCCCCACCAACAGATCCGCCTCGGCCTGAAGGTCCCGGGTATGGTGTGCGTACACCAGGCCCTCCGTGAGGACCTTCCGAGCCTCGTTCAGACGATCAAGATCGGTCAGCAAGGCGGAGAGATTCAGCCGCGCGATCGTCGATCCCGGATTTCGCTCCAGCCCGTCTTCGAGTTCTTCCACCGCTTCCTCCAGCCTTCCGACAGCCACGAGATCGTATCCGATCTGAATGTTCAGAAGCGTCAGATCCGGGATCCGTCGCTGGCTTTCCCGATACAGATGTACCGCCGTGTGATGGGCACCCTGATCGCTCAGCACAGTCGCAAGGCCAAGCTGCCACGAGACCGAGGGGACCGCTTCGGTCAGGGATCGCCACTGCCGCGCAGCCTCCACCAGGTCCCCTTGCTTATGAAGCAGACGTGCGAAGTTTTCTCGAACGTCCAGATCGCCGGGGTGAGCCGCCACGATGCGACCGTAGTGCTCGGCCGCCTTCGCCAGCGCACGTTCCGTCGTCGCCACCGCCCGGGTCGTCAGGACCCGAAGATTCGTCGCGCGTCTCCGGGCACGATGTCCATCCTGAAGCGTAAAGGGAGCGCGGCGCATCAGACCTGCCATCCCGACTTCTGTGCGATATCGATCCCAGGGCGTCAACGCCAATCGATCCGCACAAGCCTTGATGTCCGGTACCACCCCCGACCACGTATTCGAAGTGGCGGCTCGAACCGCCTGGAACACCGCCCTCGCGATGACCCAGTTCCCCTCGAGAGTCAGATGAACGTGTTCGAAGAAATGGTCATTTCCGGGAAGCCCGTTGGCCGCCGCCGCCAGCGCCACCATCCCGTCCACCAGGACCACATCATCCCGTTGCCCGACCTGCCGGATAATCTCGTTCAGGCGGGTGTCCGCCCTGAAGCGCAGCGTATCGTGATCCCGCGCCCGAACCGCGTGCGATCGAGCCTCTTCTGTTCGTCCTTTCCGATGCAGCAGCCTTGAAAGGTGGTAATGCGACAACGCGTGTCCGTCATAGATTTCGATCGCCCGTCTGTGGGCTTCGATGGCTTCGTCGTGACGTCCTTCGTCCTCCCGAACCCGGCCACCGTCATAGAACTGTTGCCATCGAACCGGCTCGTCCTCATCCACGTTCAGAGCGGAGGCGAAAGGCGGGAGATCGGCCAGGTTTGAGCCGACCGTGCTGACCACCAGCGTGGCACCGGAACCTGCGACCTCGTCGGCCAGATCCTCCAGATTCCGCTCGAAGTGTTCGTAGACCCACTGAAGCCTCGGGTCGTCGTAATGGACCCGCTGTTCCAGGAACATCGACATCCCCAGCCCCTCCGCCACGAACTGCGCTTGTCCCTTTCCGATCAGATGTTCGATGAGCTGGCCGACGCGCGTCTTCCGAAGCGCAATCCCCATCCTGATCGTCCACAGGTCAGGGGAGAACGATCCGAAAACGGTCCCCGCACCATACGGGCCCACCACCTCGTTGTTTCCCAGATAGACCACAACCAGGTCCGGCTCGATGCGGTCCACCTCTTTTCCGATCTGGTAAACCACGTGTGAATTGATCGTGCCCAGCGCCGCATTGATCACTTCGATCTTCCCCGAGCCCTGCTGCTCCAGCATCGCCTGCAACACGCGACCGAAACAGAACGTCGGTTTCGGCTCCCTCATCACCGCTGATCCACCCTGGACTAGGACCCGGTAGACACCGTCTGGCTTCGGAAAAACGATTCGAGCGGGTCTCGGAATCCGCGCCAGCGCGGCCGGAAAAAACTGGAGTGCAAATCGGTCGTTCGTAGTATAAACGGTCACTCCGCCCGGCCCGGCTTCGAGCGGCACGAAGAAATCCGTCTCGGACGTCTTCACGGCCGCACGAAGAACCCCCTCTTCCAGGAGCAGCAACAGGATCGGACCCACCGTCGGCGCGATCACCCCAAACACAAAACGCCTCGCCCGTCCCGGGCGAAGCGCTGCTGTTCTTTCGGAGTCCTTCACGAAGTCCATCACCTCTCACTTGCCGGCTGCGCGGTTCATCACTTCGTCCTTCCGGATCCCGGCTTCAGCACAAGCCGACCCTCCTGGTGCTTCTCAACATCCTCCCGGTCCATCAACAACGGATGGTATTCGTCCTTCAGCCAGAGTTCGGTCTGCGTTCGGTAATGCGGACTCGCAGGGTGCCCCGACTGGCCGCCCGCCGCGGTCGCTTTTCCGTGTGCAGGATCAGACAGATCGACCACCATCCGGTAGGTCGACAGTCCGGTCACGACGAACGGCTGCCCCACACTGTGGCCCGCCGCCCGAACCGTACCAGTCGCACCGGTCGTTTCGACCGGTCCGACGGTCAGCAATTTCTCCAGAGCTGGCGTGGAAGCCACTGGATGCCCGAACGTCACCGTATGCAGCCGACCCCAGCGCCATTGAGATTTTCGCGATCCCACTTCGTCCTTCAACCACTGATGCGCATCGTCGATCGCCCGGAGCGCTTCCGCTTCGACGTCCACACCCGCATCGAACCAGTCTACTGCCTCTCCCAGAAGCAGCCGTCGCCCCACGCTGCCGCAACGATCCTTGACCAACGAAACCAGAGCACCCGGGAAACGGCCTTTCGCGACGCGCCTCAGCCACGCCTCCCAGACCGCCGTGAAAAGCGTCGGCGCGATTTCTTCCACCGAGTAGGCGCCGTCCCACTTTCTCAGAATATCCGCCCATGCACGAAGCTCTTTCCGCCGTGCTTTCTCGGACAGATCTGCCACCACCGGCGCCAGATCCTCCGCCCGCCCCAGAATGATGTCCGCGTGGATCGCGCCGACAGATTCGATCGTGTGCGAAGGCTCCGCCTCGATACGGGTCCGGATTCGGCGAAACCTGTATCCGTCCGACCAGGATCCCAGCGACAGATACGACCCGGATCCCCCCCAGGGAGGGTTATTGGCCGAAGCCACCCAGTCTCGATCGGGATCGACCAGGTGGGGCATCCCCTCGAACGGAATGACCCCTTGCCAACCGTGATCTTCTCTCTGAGCATCCCGGAACCCCCTGAACACGTGTTCTCGTCCCGGGACCTTGCCTGCGGCGTGATACCCCACTCGTCCCTGACCGTCAGCGAACACGAAATTCAGCAGCGGGAACGGCCACTGTTTCAGGGCGGACACAACGTCCTCCAACGATTCGGATCGCTCCAGGGCGAGCATCGCCTCGAAACCTGTCGTCGCTTCTGCCCCCATCCACCGGAGCGACAACGGCGGCACGTCTTTCTCCTCGACCTTCGGTACGAACGCCTCCACCAGAGGGCCACGGGGAGTCTCCCTAATCTGGAAAGGCTCGTCGGGACGACCTTTCACCTTCAGCACCTCGTCTCGTACCGTCAGGCTCTGCCACTCCCCCGCTTCCAGGTAGAGCCTCGGATTGTCGGGCGAGATCGTTTCGATATAGAGGTCGCGCGCCGAGGCCGTATGGTTCGTCACCCCCCAGGCCACCCCACGCGTGTGACCCAGGTAAATCCCAGGTGTGCCGAGGAAGAACGCCCCGATCGCGTCGATCCCGGGTACCGTCAACTGCGCCTGATACCACTGCCGGGATAGATCGACCGGATTGTGTGGGTCCGTCGCCAGAATGGCACCCCCCGTCGATGTCCGTGACGAGCCGACTGCCCAGTTGTTACTCCCTTCCCCGGTGTCGTGTCCACCCGTATTCGCGGGCTCGGCCGACGGCACGATCGTCTCTTCGCTCGCTTCGGCCTTCATAAACGCGTCGAACTGCTCGGGGTTGAGGTGTCGCTTCCCCGCTTCCGCGACCGCAATGATGCCGAGCCGCCCCGTAAGCATCCACCAGCGCCACTTCCAGACCGCCACCGTGTCCGCGGGGGTCCAGGGCTCGGGCTCGTAGCCCAGTACATCGAACTCCACCGGCAACCGTCCGCTCGACGCATCCATCGCCGCGTTGATTCCATCCGACAGCGATTCGAGCACCATCAGGACCTCGTCGACGGCAGCATCGACGGCAACCTCAGCCGACCGTCGAAGTCCGATCGTTCGATGGAGCCGATCCTCAGGCAGAGCATCCTGACCCAGAACTTCAGCCAGACGGCCCGAGGCCAGCCTGCGCATATGGTCGAGTTGCCACAGCCTGTCCTGAGCCATCGCGTAGCCCAACCCGAAGAACCCGTCCGCAATCGCGTTCGCCCGGATGTGAGCGACGCCCCACGCGTCCCTGGCGATCTCCACCGGACCGTCGACTGCCGCGCGCACCTCTCCGTCGATCCGGGGTAATTTTCGACGGAGATAGCTTCTCCGCCTGCTCGATACCCGGTTCGTGTCCACACCGAGTTCGACCGCCGCGGCTTCTACGTCGATTTCGCCTCGCAACCACCGAATGAGGGTGCTGTCATCCGCCATACTCGGTTCTCCACATCTCTCGATCGGTGTGGATCAGAAGCTGGCGATGGCCAACCCAAGAATCCCGATCCCGACCGCAGAGGCGATCCCCAGAAGCAGGGGTCTCAATCCACCCGCTTTCATCGCACGAAACTCCGTCGACAACCCGACACCAGCCATCGCGCCGGTGATCACCCATTTACCCGTCCCACTCAATACACCCGCAATGTCCACGACACGATCGCCACCACCCATCGGAAAGGCATCTGTCAGGTGAAGTGTCACTTCCGGCAGGAAGCCAAGGGTGCGTAGCAACGCCAGCCCCAGGAACAGGAACACAAACGAGGGAGCGAGCCCGGAAAAGCGAACCTCTCGATCGCCGAAGGTCGTGGTTCGACGACGATGAACATACCAGGCGCCCAGAACGAATACGGCCGGGCCCAGTAGTGAAATCCTGACCAGTTTCACGATCGTCGCCATTTCCCCGGCGACCTGCCCGTCGACCGTGTGCGCGAACCCCGCCGCAATCACTTGCGGCGTCGCGTGAATGCCCAGTCCGCACCAGACACCATACAGCGCCGCATCCAGTCCAAGCAACGATCCGAGTACGGGGAACAGCAGCATCGCGGCGACACCCAGCAGATTGATGACCCCGATGGAGTAGGCCATCTCCTCTTCTCGCGCTTCCAGGACGGGCGCGACCGCCACGATCGCCGAACTCCCGCAGATGGCTGTCCCGACGCCGATCAACAGCCCCAGCTTCTCATCGACCTTGAACACCCGCGCCATCAGCCACGTAGCCAGAACGACAGCGAGGATCAACAGCGACGCCCCCACGACAATATGAAGCGCAACGCGCAGAAGGTCGTAGAAGTCCAGGCGAGCCCCCAGCAAAACAATGCCGACGGGCAGCCCCCGTTTGACCATCGCACCCACGCCCGGCGCCAACCTCGCCGTCGCCGGAATCAGATTTCGGACGACCATACCCAGGAGAAGGGCCAGGAGTACCGTGCTCAGTGGATGGAGACCGTTTGCCAGGGTAAAGGGAGGGAAAGGCAGGTCGTGCAGGTACGCGCCCAGACCCGACAACCCTGCGCACACGAGGATTCCCGGCCACGCACTTTCCCGCGGCCAGATCGCCATCTTCTTCCGAAGACGCGATTCGAACAAGCATTCCTTGCGGCTCAGATCCATCGGCTACAGCAACGAACTCTGGGTTTGACCCTCATCCTGCTTGAAGTACTCCTCGATACTGAAGTAACGGGTACCCGTATCGCACAGAACCGTCACCACCACATCGTCCTGTGACAGCCTCTCAGCCACGCGTCGGGCCGCGAGCACGTTGGCTCCGGAGGAAATCCCCACCAGCAGCGCCTCTTCGCGTGCGAGTGCTTCCGCCATATCGAACGCCTCCCGATCCTCGATCATCAGCACGTCGTCCAGGATGTCGCGGTTGAGGATGGAAGGGACGAAACCCGCGCCGATCCCCTCGATCGCGTGAGGGCCAGGAGCTTTCCCATTCAGGACCGCCGAACCAGCCGGTTCCACTCCGATGACCCGTACCGATGACGACGCCCCTTTCAGGACTTCGCCCACACCGGTGATCGTTCCGCCCGTCCCCACACCTGCCACAAAGGCCGTCACCTTTCCCTCCGTCGCCTCCAGAATCTCCGGCCCGGTCGTCTGCCGATGGACGTCTGGATTCGCGGGATTGTCGAACTGTTTCAGCTCGACACAGTCCGCGTTCTTCTCGACAATCTCTCGAGCCCGGACCCGTGACCCCTCCATATCACCAGATCCGGACGTGATCACCACCTCGGCCCCGTAGCGCGTCACGAGCGCGCGTCGTTCGAAACTCATCGTCTCGGGCATCGTCAACACCAACCGGTAGCCGAGCTTCGCGCACAGCATCGCCAGCCCGATACCTGTGTTCCCGCTCGTCGCCTCGACGATCGTCATCCCGGGGCGTAGGTCACCCGCTTCCTCGGCCGCCCGCAGCATATTCAACGCAATCCGGTCCTTTACGCTGCCTCCTGGATTGAGATACTCCATCTTCGCCAGAATCGTGGCTCCGCCGCTCGGGGACAGGTTTTCCAGCCGCACCATCGGCGTCCCCCCGACCAGATCGGACACGCGTCCTGCAATCGATTCAGCCATCGCTCCGTCCCCGCTTCGCCTGGTCATAGGTCATTCGGTCACCGTCAAATCATCGATCATCGATGATTGATCACCTCAAATCGCTTCCCCCGCGTGCCTCGACGGCAGCACCCAGGGATCCTCCGTCTCCACCCGGAAGGACCTCACTTTCTGTCGCATTTCTTCGGTCACGTCCCGGAGGTTCGGATCGTCGATCAAATTGTGCGCTTCGACCGGATCCGTCTCCACGTCGAACAGCGCTTCACCGTCCTGATGCAGGAAGGCTTTCGTAGGACGATCCCCCATCATCTCGATCCCGTCATTGCGAACCGCCTGCCACGATGGAGACGTCCACAGGTCGCTCGGGAGGGGCGTCGTCAGCTCTGGATAGAGGTTCCGAACGTACTTGTATTTCCGCCCTCGCAATACCCGATACGGGTAGTAGTTCACGACCTCGTGGAACGTGTGAGAAAAAAAGGTCTCGTCCCACCCCTCCGGTGACGCCTGATCGAGCACGGGAAGCAGGGACCGCTCAGGAAGCCCTTCGGGGCTCTCCACCGAGCACCAGTCGTAGACCGTCGGAGCGATGTTCGACCAGTTGACGAGCGCATCACTCTCGACTTCGTCCGCACCCGGTCGCGCGATCAGAAGCGGACAGTGGTGACCGGAATCGAACGACGACCCCTTCGCCCCCGGGAACGGCATACCGTGGTCAGACATCACCACGATCATCGTGTCATCCGCTCGTCCCCCGTCCTCGAGCGCCTTGATCGCCATTCCGTAGCCCGCATCCAGACGCGATATCGACTGGTAATATTCAGCCAGTTCCCGCCGAACATCCGGATGGTCCGGCAGGAAATCGGGTACGGGAATGTCGGCCGGATCGTAGATCACTTCCTCGTAGTCGGGATAAGGCGCGTGCTGGTTTCCGAAATCTCGGTGTGGATCGGAGAAACCCATATGCAGATAGAAGGGTCTATCTTCGACGTCGTCGAAGAAGGCCCGCGCACGATCGGCCATTCCCTTCACGTTCCGGCTCCCCCCGTCGACCTCCTGCATATCGTGCGTCCAGGGGTAGACCGCCTCGGGCTGCACGTGCATCTTGCCGATGATCCCGGTCGCGAAACCTTCGTCTGACAGAGTCTTCGGAATCGACGGGAGATGCAGGCCTGTGTGGAAATTGTGGATCCCGTGTGAATGTCCGTACTGGCCGTGTGTATGGCTATAGTGCCCGGTCAGGATGTTCGCGCGGCTGGCTGCACACGAAGGGGTCGTGCAGAAGGCGTTTGTAAGCCGTGTCGCTCGAGTCGAGAGCGCATCGACGTGCGGAGTCTGGATAACCGGACTCCCATAACACCCGGCGAGTGGGCTCCAGTCATCGGCAATCAGAAGCAGAACATTCTTATGGGACATCGAGTCTCCTTGTGTCATCCTGTCCACCACCCGGGGAAAGGTCCTCACCCACAAGCCAGTGCTTGGCGACCGATGGCGACCAGCTCCACGATCGATGAATCAGGAAGGCCATCCCAACCGCACCGACCGCATCGTAACCAATATCCGACCACAAGCCCGAACGTTCCGGAAGGAAAGTCTGGTGCCATTCATCGGTCATTGCGTAGATTAGGGTCAGGACGGTCGAAAGAATCAGGGTTCTCGTCCTGTCCGCCGCATCGATCGACCGGAACCAGAGCCAGCAAAGCACAGCGTATTCGACCACGTGCGCACATTTCCGGATCGCATAATTGAACGCGCCGAACCAGTCGAACGTGCTGTCGTAAGACATTTGCGGCGCGAACAGCGAGCTGGACAGCACGAAGATCATCCCCATCCAGCACGCCAGCGCAACACGCCATCGCCACATCTCGACCTCCCTACACAAGATCGCCCAGCCTCCCCCGAAGATGCAAATACGAAGACTGGAGTCTGCCTGCTTCCCTCATTGTCAAATGGAGAATCCAATGCACGACTATCAACGTGAGTTTATCGAGTTTCTCGTCCGCTCGGGGGCGCTCCGGTTCGGTGCGTTTACGCTCAAGAGTGGCCGAACCTCTCCCTACTTTTTCAATTCCGGAGAGTTCAGCAGGGGGGAGCAGATCGAACGCCTCGGCTACTACTACGCCTCGGCGATTCAAGAGCTCGAAACGCAGCCAAACGTCATCTTCGGCCCCGCTTACAAGGGCATTCCGCTCAGCATTTCAGCAGCCATCGCCTTAAACCATCACTTCGAGCAGGACGTCGCCTACAGTTTCGATCGGAAAGAGGAAAAGGACCACGGTGAGGGAGGATGGATGGTCGGACACGTACCAGTCGAGGGAGACCGCATCGTCCTGGTCGACGACGTCGTCACCGACGGAGCAACGAAGGTCGCCTCGATCGAAAACCTTAGAGAATCGACCGAAAGCGAGGTGACAGGGCTCGTCATTGCCGTCGACCGGAAGGAAAGAAACTCCGACGGAGGAAATTCCGTCGAGGCGTTGGGCGAGAAGACCGGTGTGGAGGTCCGATCCATCATCACCGTCTACGACATCCTGGGGCACCTGCCGGACCGCGAGATCGACGGGCAGGTGCCGCTCCCACACGAAGCTGCAAGAGAGATCGAATCGTATCTGGGGGAGTACGCCATATAGAACCGGCTGAATGATTCTCCCGGCTCGGGCCGGGCCAGTTCCGTAAGCCCGCCGACCCGTTTTTCTACGTCCAGTAGGCCAGGATCATCCCGAAAATCAGGAGCCGCACCAGGTCGTAGCCGGCGTTGATCGCAACCAGCAACCAGCCCCCAGCCCTTGTCCTCCCACGCCACCTTCGTCAGCTGCATTGGAACGAAGAACCCGATCCAGGTCCAGATCGCCCCGTTCAGCCCATAGATCCACGCGGTCTGATTCTCGCCCACACCCCACGCCGAGGGCTGCCACACGGCGATGCTGTGCACCAGGACGAACGCGATCAGAAACGACCCGAGCGTGTGGCGCCCGATCTTCTTCGCCATCTCCCCACCGCTCGGCGGCTCCATCTCCTCAAACCCCATATGCCGCGCCCACCTCGCCCCGAAGATCGGCCCGAACCACAGATATCCCACCGGGATCAGCACAATCGTACAAACCACAACTGCCACATAGTTCACCACAACCTCGGGCTGCATAACACCTCCCTGTCCAGATGGAACTGCGAAACCCTAATTTGCATTTTCCACTTTAGATTTTTCACTGAAGTAAATCCCTTCAGCCGTCTTCCCCAGAATCCACGCCTTGTCCGCTTCCGTGAAGAACGGAATCAGCTCCTTCATTATCACGTACTCGAAAAAATTCGCGAACAGCAGCCGCTCCGGCCCATACGCATCGTAGATCCGCTCCAGGAACGGCCATACGTCGCGATAGGGGGTCTGTTCGCTCGAAGGATTATGAAGTGAGGTCCGAATGTAGACATTCGGAATCGAGCGCATCGCGAGGAGCGGGCCGAATCCCGCCGCGTCATCGGCCGTAATGTCGATCATCGCGAGGTGGTCGATGACCACCTTCACCCCGGGAAACCGCTCCGCCATATCCGCCACCTGGCCCACCTGGGACGGCGCCAGGAAGACGTTGAACACTGCACTCAGTTCCTCGGCTTTCTCCCAGAACGGGTACATCGCCCGGTCGTTGAACCAGACCTGCTCCTCGTCGTAAATCGGACTCAGACGAAGACCCACCAGCCCGTCTGTGATCATCACTCGTTCCAGGCGTCGAGGGTTATCCGGATCGCCCGGTTCGAACAACCGCTTGCCCACGAGCAACCCGATCCCCGCGAACCGATCCGGCCATGTCTTCACGCAATAGCTCGTGTAGGCGTTATCCCTCCCGTAGTAGCAGACGTGACTGATCACCGTCCGATCGATGCCATAGAGCTGCATCTCCGCGATCAGATGTTCACCCGAATACTCGGACGCCGGGGGACGCCCCGGACAACTCGACAGCGACGGGTCGATCAGGAATCTCGGGTCGTTGATCACCCAGGCGTGTTCTGCCCCGTTGATCACGGGTGTTCCAGTAGCGGACATCCGGTCCCTCGACTGCGGGATAATGAAAAGGCCCCACCGATCAAGGTGGAACCCTCCTGAGTTCTGGGGTGTAAATCCTTAAGCAAGCAGCTCTTTGACCAGGCTGACCATCTCTTCAGGTTTGAACGGCTTCTGCAACGTCCTGTCCACCCCCAGATCCTGCATCACCTGAAGAATGTCGGTACGTCCGCCGCCCGTAGTACCCCCCGAGATGGCCACAATCTTTACCTCTTTACTCTCTTTTCGAATCTCACGAAGCACCTCGATCCCATCGGCTTCCGGCATATACAGATCGGTGATGACCGCGTCAGAGGCTTCATCCTTGAAGGCCTGGATGCCCGCGGCGCCGTCCTGCGCCTCCCGAATCGTGAATCCTTCGCGGGTGAACAGTTCGCGCAGGAATCCACGCATCAGCTCGTCGTCATTAATGATTAGAATCCTCGCCACAGGAAGCCTATGAACAAGAGTTCTCAGTCGATGACTCATCGTACGTCCAACCGTCTCCCGCGTCAACGACGTGTGGGGTCTGGCAAGGGTTTCGGGAATTCCATATCTTCTGGCCCACCCTGAACTTGCCGTTCCTCCAACCGCACCACCGGAACTCTGTATGCGCGTTCAAATCGCCCGGCACGCCCTCGACCGTGTCCCTCTCTCCATCATCTTCGACGACTCGACGCTGCTCGTGAACCTCAACTACTTCTTTATGAGGGACCGGAATCTGGTCGACGGCGAAAATCGAAGGTGGGAAGATGTCCCGATAGTCCATCCGGAGTCATTTACCCGGGAGTTCGCAGAGTTCTGTCTGTCCGAGGGAGTCAAGGGCAAGTTCAGCGTCGTACCCTGCCCCGGTGGCGTCGGACGCATCGACGAGGGCCTTCCTTTGTTCAGCAAGGCCCAGCAGGAAAGCTGGCTGAAGATGTGCAGGGAGTTGATCGTCCCCAACTACGACATCACCCCTGAGATGATCACCCACACCTACGTGGTCGATCTCGATACGTTCAAACCGCTTGAATCGGGCATCTGGGAACAATACGACTGGAATCAGTTGCCAACCGACCAGGAAGATCTCATCATCAGATACATCACCACGGCCTGCAGGATTCTCGACAACGTGGGACTTCCGCCAGATGGTGTCACCTCGCCCGGGGGATTCGGGAACCCCCTCGACTTTTACGCGAAGTGTGCCGAACGGGCCGTCCGTGCGGTGACCGGCAACCCGACACCCTACCTCTTCAAACGCGTTTCATCAGACGGCCCGGTGGAGACGCCTGTCTGGTACCCCGATCGGGATCGCGAAACAGCGATGGGCGAGGTCATTGCCTGCACGGGAGACTGGACCGGGTCGTGGACCGGCTACGGTGAGGTCAGCCCCGACAAATACATCACAGC
This sequence comes from Latescibacteria bacterium UBA6620, assembly GCA_002433075.1. Taxonomy (GTDB): domain Bacteria; phylum Latescibacterota; class UBA2968; order UBA2968; family UBA2968; genus UBA6620. The sequence continues at coordinate 79,075 of DJHM01000044.1, read as the reverse complement.
CGACCTCCAGGGCGGGAGACTCCCCGCCGTCATCGATGCGGGAGATCCGGCCGTGCTCATCAGCCATTGGCAGGGATTCTACGGACTCCACAACGAAGACCGTCGTGGATTCAGGGCCTTCCAGACAGTCGTCCGTCGCCTGAAGGAACGCGATCCCCACGGTGAGCGAACCCGATGGAGGAAGTGCAGTGAGATCACCAATTACGCTATCGCCCGCGAAATGGCCGAAGTCACTACATCGAATGGGTCCATCACCCTGGATCTTCCGCTACGTGTCCCCGAGTTCACCCTTCGTCTCGAAAGTGTCGTCGTCAGAAAAGTGAGCGTCGACGGGAAACCGCTGCTCCACGCCCACAGCCGAGCCGCGTTCGAAAACCACAGCTTCTACCGTGAGGGGGAAAACACTTTCCTCGCCTTCACCCCCGTCGGCCGTTCCGTCACCATCGATCTTGACTGAGATGTCAGAACCCAAACCACGCCTCAGCAAGCAATTTCGTCTGTTCGACGTCTACGCGGTTGCCACCGGTGCAACACTCAGCTCCGGCTTCTTTCTTCTGCCCGGTCTGGCCGCGGTTGAAATCGGACCGGCGATCGTCCTGGCCTATCTCGTCGCTGCAATCCCTCTGATTCCGGCGATGCTTTGCATCGTCGAACTCGCCACGGCGATGCCGCGTGCGGGCGGCGTCTACTATTTCCTCGATCGAACCCTCGGCCCGATGGCGGGCACCGTAGGCGGCATCGGCACCTGGCTCGCGCTGATCCTCAAGATCGCTTTTGCCCTCGTCGGGATGGGGGCCTATCTTCAGCTCTTTTTCCCCGACCTGGAGATCCGACCCATTGCCTGCGGACTGGCCATCCTCCTCGGCGTGCTGAACGCCTCAGGCGCTAAGAATAGCGGCTCCTTCCAGATCTTCCTCGTCTTCGGGCTGCTTGCCCTCCTCGGCTACTTCATAGGCGGAGGGTTGCCCAAACTCAATCTCACCAACTTTGTCGGCATTTACGACGTGGGTGCGCAATCGCTCCTCGCCACTGCGGGCCTCGTCTACATCAGCTACGTCGGCGTCACAAAGGCCGCTAGTCTTTCGGAAGAGGTGGCCGACCCCGAGCGCAACCTTCCTCTGGGGATCTTCCTGGCTTTGGCCACGGCCATCGTCATCTACGGCTTCGGAACCGCCACGATGGTCGGCCTCGTTCCTACGGACATCCTCGCTGGAGATCTCACGCCTGTGGCCACCGCCGCGCACGCGGGCCTCGGCAACATCGGGGCGTTGCTTCTCTCGGTGGCCGCTCTTCTTGCGTTCACTTCGGTCGCCAACGCAGGAACCCTGAGTGCGTCCCGCTACCCGCTGGCGATGAGCCGCGATCACCTCGCACCACGCGTCTTCCAGAAGATTAGCAGATTCGGCACACCCCTCTACGCCATCGCCTTCAGCGTCGGCACGATCGTCGCCATCATCTTGCTGCTCGATCCGACCGGAATCGCCAAGTTGGCCAGCTCTTTCCAGCTTCTGATGTTCGCCCTCGTCTGTCTGGCCGTCATCGTGATGCGTGAATCAAGGCTCGCCTCCTACGATCCCGGTTACCGTTCGCCCCTCTACCCCTGGCTCCAGATCTTTGGAATCCTCAGCGCAGGGTTACTCATCAGCGAAATGGGAGTCTGGTCCATCAGCTTCACGTTCGGACTGGCTGTCCTGGGCGTTTTGTGGTTCGTCAGCTACGGTCGCAAGCGCGTGCAGAGAACGGGCGCGATCTTCCACGTTTTCGAGCGCCTTGGACAGGCGCGCTACGAGGGTCTCGACCACGAGCTGAGAGGAATTCTCAGGGAAAAGGGCTTACGGGAAGAGGATCGATTCGAGGAAATCGTCGCTCGCAGCCTCGTGATCGACCTCCAGGAACAAATGGAGTTCGGGGAAATCGTGACCCGGGTCTCCGATTGGATGGGCGAACAGACCCACGTCGAGGCCCGCGATATCGAGCGTCAGCTCCTCGACCGAACGCACATCGGATCCACGCCGGTCACGCACGGCGTCGGATTGCCCCACCTCCGGATCGACGATCTCGAGCACCCCGAAATGGTCTTCGTGCGTTCCCGGGTCGGCTTACATCTGCAATTCACACACCCCCTGACCGGCGAAGAAACCGAAGCTACGTTGACAGCTATCTTCTTCCTGTTCAGCCCGGACAGCGACCCGAGCCGCCACCTTCGAATCCTCGCTCAGATTGCCGAACGTTCGGACGAGGAAAGCTTCGCCGGAGAGTGGCAAGAGGCCTCAAACGACCAGGAGTTGAAGGAGACCCTCCTCCACAACGACCGGTTCACATCGATCATCGTCGGCCGGGATAAGCTGACCGCAGACCTCGTCAATCACCCCCTCCGTGATCTGGACCTTCCCGAAGGCTGTCTCGTCGCAATGATCAGGCGCGGAAACCACGTTTACGTCCCGGACGGGGATACGATGATCCGAACCGGTGACAGCCTTACCTTCATCGGTGACGAAGTCGGCATTCGCGAACTGCAGGATCGGTACTTCAACCACTGACCCCCGTCGAATGCCCTACCATTCTGTCGAACTTCCGCTCGACCCCACCGTTTCCGACCTCCGGGCAGCTGCCGACGACTACGAAGCGATCGCCGTCACGATGATGGAAGCCATCCTGGATCGCTACGAGCGATCCGACGATCCCTTCATCGACACCAAGCTCAACCTGATCTCCGGTGCCGACTTCCCCGACGACGACCCGATCCGGGGACGGAATGCGATCTACGGCTGGATTCAGGGACGTGGGCTCGAAGCGCTCGCAGGACACGCAAACTGGCTGGAGCGCGGCGGCGGACACGAATCACTCGTCCGCCGTATCGATCTCGCACTTCGGGAAATCCTCGATCGACTTCGTCAAATGCGGAACAGGAACGGCGGGCATCTCGGCTTCTTTATGTTCCCGGATGGCACCCCTTTCCTGCTCGACTCCGCAGGCCGTCCCGCACCCACAACCTTAGAGAGCTACGGTTTCAGCGATCTCTTCTCCTCGAAGGGAATGGCTGCCGCCGCCAACCGGCTCGGCGACGAAGCGATTTTGAACGAGGCCATCGACTACGTCTTTCAGGTTGACGAGGCGATCTCCAATCGAACCTTTCGTTCGGACCAGGTTTCTCTCGACCCCAAGAACCGCGCCGAACCCAGAACGGGATACCACATCCACGGCCCGACGATGATCCAGATCGGGGCGTGGACCCTGCTTGTCGACATCGGGCATCCGGAAGCCGTCGACCGCGGACTGCGTCACGTCGAATTCGAGCTACAGACGCACGCAAACCACGACCGTCACTGGGAGCATCTCCAGGAGGGAGACTTCTGGGAAGCCGTTGACGATGACGATCGGCCCTACGTCGAACCCGACGGCGTCATCCTGTCCGATCCCGGCCACGCGCTTGAATTCGTCGGCCTCGCCTACAAGTTCATCCGGCAGGCCGAAACCGACACGAACCGATCCGAAGGGCACGCGAGACGACTGACGGCTGCGAAAACCAGGATGTTCACCATCCTGAGTCGCAACTTCGAAAACGGCTACATCGAGGGCCCGCAGGGCATCTCGAAGGCGTTCGACCTCGTGACGCGCCAGCACCTCAGTACCGATATGCCCTGGTGGAACCTGCCTGAAACCATCCGTGCCGCAGCGTCCGGACTGACTGCGACAACCAGCGCCGATGAAGAAGCTGTGTGTCTGCGAATCATTCGGGATTGTCACAACGCGTTCCGCCTCTACACGCGTCCCGACCTGCACCTGATGGCCTGCCAGACCCGAAATCGGGACGGTCAACCCGTGGACGTCATCCCGGCGACAGCCGACGCAGATCCGGGCTATCACACCGGGCTCAGCCTACTCGATGCCATCGACGTCTTCAGACAGCTCTGATCCTCCTCCACCCTCCCGAAGCATTCTCGTTTTCCATTTCGCATTCATCGCTCGAATGAGTTGTAACGGCAGTGCCCAACCTCTATCTTTTCACCTTTCACGAAACGCACCTCAGTCCGCGCGATCCCCAACCATTCCCGGCCCTCGAATCGAAATCGTCTGCCACCGGGGCGCGTACGAAATCGCCCCCGAGAACACCCTCGCCGCCGCCAACCGTTGCCTAGCCTGGGGCGTCGACTACGTGGAGGTCGACGTACGGCCCAGCAAAGAGGGCCAGCTCTACGTCTTGCACGACGCCACCGTCGATCGGACCACGGACGGTGCAGGCAGGCTCGACGAATTGACTTCCGTAGAAATCGATCGACTCGATGCGGGAAGCTGGTTCGACCCGGCGTTCTCGGGCGAACGGGTCCCCCGGGTAGAGACGTATCTCACGCACGTTAAAGGCCGGGCCAAAGTCTTCTTCGACATCAAGGATGCCGATCACGACGCACTGCTGGACCTGATTGACCGGACCGGGTATCGGCGGGAATGTTTCCTCTGGTCCGCCGATCCGTCCTGGTCCGCCGAACTCCAGCGAATCGCTCCCGACCTGCCGATCAAGGTCAATGTCCAGACCCCGGACGACGTGGACCGGGCAAGTCGAGACCTTCAAGCCCGCATCGTGGAGGTCCGGCTTGAGCACTCGACCGACGCCCTTATCGAGCGTGCCCGAAACCGTGGAATCAAGGTGATGGTCTACCACACGGAAAACGAAGAAGACGCCTGGCGAAAGATCCTGGACCTCGGAGTTGAAATGGTCAACCTCAACCACGCAGGCGCATTCCTCCAGGTCGCTGAATCGCAGGGATCCTCGCGAAGGAAGGAGGCGCCCGATGGCTGAGATTCAGGAGCGCGTAACGTTCGCCCGGGGACTCGGACTCTTCGATGCGACGATGATCGGGATCGGTGCGATGATCGGCGCCGGGATCTTCGTCCTCACGGGAATCGCGGCGGGCGAAGCAGGGCCGGCCGCCATTCTGGCGTTCACCCTGAACGGCGCCGTTACCCTTCTCACCGCCTTCTCCTACGCCGAACTCTCGTCCGCCATTCCCGAGGCTGGGGGCGGCTACTCTTTCGTCAAGCGCGCGCTGCCCGGCCCGATCGGTTTCATCTCCGGATGGATGCTCTGGTTCGCCTACACGGTCGCGTGCAGTCTCTACGCCCTTGGGTTCGCCAGTTACTTCTGGGAGTTTTTCCACAAGTATCTCCCGGAGTTCAGCCATCTCGCGCAGTCGACACTCGGCGTGGAATCTTCGAGCGCCCTCGTCACCATCCTCGTGTGCGCGTTCTTCATCTACCTGAACGCCCGCGGTGCCGAGGTCACCGGCAAAGCCGAGAACATCATCACTGTCGGCAAGATCCTCGTGTTGATGATCTTCATCGCCTACGGGCTTCAGCAGATCGGCCTCACTCCCCAGGCCACGATGGACAATTTCAGTCCCTTCTTCGCGAAAGGGATGGGGGGCGTGATGGTTGCGATGGGGCTGACCTTCATCGCGTTCGAGGGCTACGACCTCATTGCCACCGTCGCCGAAGAGATCAAGAACCCCGAACGCAACATCCCCAAAGCGACCTTCATCTCCCTTGGCGTGACCGTCGTCGTATACCTGCTCATCGTCTTCGTTTCTCTGGGAGCCGTTCATCCCGAGGGCACGACCTCCTGGGCTTTTCTGGGAGAATACGGCGAGACGGCCATCGTCCGTGCCGCCGACAGCTTTATGCCTGCCTTCGGCGTCGCCACGATCGTATTCGGTGGCATCCTTTCGACGATGTCCGCCCTGAATGCGACCGTCCTGGCTTCCAGCCGTGTCGCTTTTTCGATGGGGCGTGATCGGTGGTTGCCCGAAAGCGTCGCACGGATTCATCCGCGGAGGCGTACGCCCCACATCGCCATCTACACCACGGGTGTGATCCTGCTCCTGGTGGCCCTCGCTTTCCCCATCGAGGTCGTCGGATCGGCCGCGAGCCTGATGTTCCTCCTGACCTTTACGCTCGTGAATCTGTCTCTCGTCGTTCTAAGGCGGAAGCTCCCCGACATCGACCGTAAGTACCGCGTTCCGCTTTTCCCTTACGTTCCTCTCCTCGGGGCCGTGCTGAACCTCTGGCTCGCGGTCTATCAATTCAACTTCGACCCCACATCCTGGTTTGTTGCCACGGCGTGGATCGTGCTCGGGCTGGGGGCTTACTTCCTTCACTTCCGGAAGAAGTCCAAGGAAGCGCTGCCCCAGGTCATCGGTCCACGGATTACCAGCGCCGGGCCTTCCCCCTATCGCGTTCTGGTCCCTCTGTCGAACCCGGGCAACATCCATTTGCTCCTCGACCTGGCCATCCCGATCGCGCGCGCCCGTGGTGGAGACATCGTCGCGACCACCGTTGTACAGGTGCCGATCCAGCTACCCATCGAAGAGGGCCGCAACTACGTCCATTATCGGATGCCCCTCCTCCAGAAGGCCGAGAGTTACGCGAGCAGCAAAGGCCTCACCCCCGTCACCGACATCCGGATTTCGCACTCCATCGAGGAGGGCATCCTTTCCGCAGCCGAAACCACGCGGGCAGACCTCATCCTGATGGGTTGGAAAGGCTACACGACGACGAGAGAACGGATTTTCGGCGAGGCTCTGGATCGCGTTGTCAACCGAACGCGCAGCGATGTCGCGGTCGTTCGTCTGAGAGAGGAATCAAAGCTCGATCGAATTCTGATTCCCACGGCCGGGGGTCCCCACGCGGAGCTCGCCGCCGAACTCCTGCAACCCATCGTGGCAGAGAACGGATCCCACGTCACCGCGTGTTTCGTCATCGACCCGAAGGCGGGAGATCGAGAGGAAGAAGATGCCCGACGATGGATGGCGAGGACCCTGCGTCACGTTGACCTGGGTGAGGTGGACTACCGCGTCATTCGTTCTGAATCGATCGCGGATGGAATCGCTCGGGCCGGCAGGGAACACGACTTAATGGCCATCGGAGCCGGGCGGACCGGGATCTTCCAGCAGCTGCTGTTCGGAGATATCCCTGATCGCGTTGGAAGGTTCGCCCCCGGGTCGGTGATGCTCGTCAAACGACACGGAGGGATCGCACGGGGCTTTATCAAGAGGCTGATGACGTGAACGTTCAGGTGACCCGATGTACGCCTGATCAGAGCCGGCCGCGTCCCGATCCCAACGACATCGGATTCGGGCGCCACGCATCCGACCATATGTTCCTGATGGAGTACAAAGAAGGGAGGGGATGGTACGATCCACGCATCGAGCCTTACCGCCCTCTCGAGCTTGACCCAGCCGCGATGGTCCTGCATTACAATCAGCAGATTTTCGATGGCCTGAAGGCCTACAACCTCGCCGATGGAAACATCGGACTGTTTCGCATCGATCGTCACGCCGATCGGATCAATCTATCGGCCGACCGGTTGATGATGCCCCGAATCGAGCCGGATCAGATCGTCTTAGCAATCGAGTCACTCGTGAGGGTCGATCGGGACTGGATCCCCGACGCGCCCGGAACATCCCTCTACATCAGGCCCACGATGATCGCGACCGAACCCGCCCTCGGAGTACGCGTGTCCCGACGGTATCTCTTCTACGTCATCGCAGGCCCTGCCGGCGCCTACTATCCCGAAGGCTTCAACCCCACCCGGATCTACGTCGCCAACGAAAATATCCGAGCCGCGAAGGGCGGCGCCGGCGAAGCCAAGACCTCCGGCAACTATGCTCCCACCCTGTATGTCTCGCAGGACGCCGTCGACCGAGGATACAGCCAGGTCTTGTGGCTCGACGCGAAGGAACTCAAGTATGTCGAAGAGGTCGGGACGAGTAATATCTTCTTCGTGCTCGACAACCAGCTCGTCACGCCCCCGCTCGAGGGGACCATCCTGCCCGGCGTAACGCGAGATTCTGTGCTTCAGCTCGCCCGATCCTGGAATCTCGACGTCGTCGAACGACCCGTTTCGATCGACGAGGTACTCGAAGGGTGCAGAAACGGCGTCGTGCGCGAGGCCTTCGCCTCCGGCACCGCCGCCGTCGTCTCCCCCATCGGTCAGATCGGCTACGACGACGAAGACGTCACCATCTCCGACGGCACCACCGGCCCGCTATCGAAACGACTCTACGGAGAAATCACCGCCATCCAATACGGCCGAAAACCCGACCCCTTCGGCTGGATCACAAGAGTAGACTGACCTCCGTCGCATGAGCCGCACTCTGCATTTTGCACTTTGCCTCCTGCCTCCGGAGCTATCGATCCACCCAAACGAAATCAATCTCCCCACCCCTCCGGTTTCTCACCACCCACACTTCCAGCAGCGCCATCATCAACGCATCTCCGCCGGTCGCAGCCTCGTAGTGGCCATTCCGATGCGTGGCTCGGGGGAGTGCGCTCCCGGCAAGGAAGGTCTCTGTCGCCACCCGTCCGAAGTGCTCGGCTCGGTCCAGGTATCTGCCCCCTTGTGTCATCTCGTAAGCGTTCAGCATCAGTTTGATCGCCTGACCCATCGCAACGGGATAGACCGGTGTTTCACCCCCAATCACGCGCTCCAGAGCACGCCACCACCCGGGATCGCCCGGGTCGTTCAGGATCGGGTCCAACTCCAGGTAGCGTTGGGCAGTTCCCTGAACCAGGGACCGATAGCGGGCATCTTTCGTCTGTGCGTAACGTAGAGCGCACAGGTTGGCCGCTTCCGCGTGTGTCCGACGTTCCCCCTCGGCGAACCACCCCGTCGATCGTGTGGCGTTTTCGGGTCCAAACGGTTCCAGTGTGTAGACATCGAAACCGGTCAGGAATCCTCTGCCTCCCGGATCGTGCGGCAGGCGAAGAAATGCCGTGTCGATCTGGGCGGCCAGGCTGCGCATTTCGATCGCCAGCGACTCGGGTACAGCATCTGCCGCGTCCCAAAGATCGACCGCCAGCGATACCGTTCCCGCCGGTCCAACCAATCGGCCGTGCCACCCCTCCGCCGTCGTCGGGTTTCCCGAATCCTCCGCGATGGCTCCAGACTCCGCGCTTCGGCGGAGCGTCATATATTAGGTCAGTTTCCCGATCGCTCTTTCGAGCCAGCGCGTTCGGCGTTGCTCGCGGGCCAGCGACCACGTCCCCAGCGAAAGGTCCTTCAGGTATTTCTCGTTCCGCAGCTCCCTGAGCGCGTGGCCCCACGTCGCGATGTAGAAACCCGCGTGCCTCGGATCGTCTCGGTTCACGCTAGGACCGTGCGAATCGTAGTAGGCGCGACGGGCGAAGTTTCCCGTCTCCTGATTCCCGATCTGGTGATCCCAAAGTCCTTTCGCAAACCGAAGAGATGCATCCGGCGCGATCGAATATGATGCAGACCACAAGGCCCAGGGGTGAAACAGCGCGTGGAGCGTACCTCCCAGTTTCCAGATTCGTCACTCGTGCGCGAAATCCCACCCCATATGCTCACCCCACGCAAGCAACCCGGTCGTCTCATTCTATCAGTGATTCAGGAACCACGCCAACGAGGCGTCGGCCTCCAACGCATACCGCTCGTCTCCCGTCACTTTCGTCAACGCATACAAAACCTGATACAGATTCTGATCGTGCATCGGATTCGCGCCTGCGATCATCCGATCCCGTTCGGTCAACCCCAGCACGGGGGGTGCCGCATCCTCTTCGATTCTCTTCAGCGTCTGTCGGTCGAGCGTCGTCGCGAACAGGGGCGATGACTGACGCCACGAGCAATCTCTACCGTGGGCAATCAACGCATCGGCATAGTTTCGTACGGCCGTGAGTTCATCAGCCTCGACAGACGGGCACGGCGTCGCCACCAGGAGCAGACCTGCGAGCAGGAAGTGCGTCATCGTTCTCATTCCCCGTCGGACTGAATCATCATAGAATAGGTAGAGCGACGAACCGAGATCGACTCACGTCGGTCCGAACCGGTCAGGATCACTGCATTAAAACACTAAGACATATTCTGCGAACCGTCTCGGCAGTCTGCGCGATTCTTGCCTACGGATGTGGCGATGTCACCGTCACAGAACTCCCTCCCTCTCGGCGTCTCACCCCCGAGGAGAGCGAGCCCCACGACTATTTCGGCTACGCGGTCGACGCCAGTCAGAGCAGAATCATCGTCGGGGCCTACGGGGATGACGAGCGTGGAGAGAACGTCGGAGCCGCTTATGTCTTCGCGCGCCAGGGTGGAGCCTGGAAACAGGAAGGCAAGCTCACCCCACGTCCTTCGATTAGCAGCGACCAGTTCGGCATTTCTGTTGCCATCGACGGAGACCACGCCTTTGTCGGAAGCCGGGGCGACATCGACACCGAGCGGCAGAGCGGAAGGCTGTTCATCTTCAGATGGTTGGACGGCAGCTGGACCCAGACGCGGTGGTATCGTTCCTCCCAAAGCAACACCGATGACGCCTACGCGCGTAGTGTCGACGTAGAAGGGGACTGGGCTGCCGTCGGAGCGCACGGAGACTCAGAGAAGGGACGGGACGCCGGTGCCGTCTACGTCTACGAACTCCGCAACGAGACCTGGGGTTTCCACAGCCGGCTTCTCCCGCCCGAAGGCAAAGCCGCCGACTACTTCGGGTTCGACGTCAGCCTATTCAGGGACCGGCTTCTCGTAGGGGCATTCGGAGACGATCAGAACGAAATCAGGGGGGGCGCCGCCTACGTCTTTCGACGCTCGGGAGATGAATGGAAATTCGAGCAGAAGCTTCTCGCTCCAGACGGCGGCCGACATCAGCTGTTCGGTCACAGCGTTGCATTGACCGAAACACACGCGGTTATCGGATCACACGGCTATCCCAGTCTCGGTCGATTCTCGGGTGCGGTCTTCGTGTTTCGTCGAACCTCCAAGGGCTGGCGACATCAGGCAACCCTCGAAGCGGGAGATCCGCGGGCCAACAAATACTTCGGATTCGACGTCGACGCTTCGGCCGGCAGGATTCTTGTGGGAGCCAGGGGGGATGCGAGACAGACTGGCGCTGCCTATGTCTTCCGAAGAGCCGGGAGCAGTTGGACATCGCGTTCCAAGCTGATCTCCGCAGAAGGTCGCGAACTCGACTTCCTCGGTCGTGCAGTTGCGGTCACGGAAGACCTTGTCCTAATTGGGGCCCACGGTGACGATACCAACGGCTCTATGGCAGGCGCGGTCTTCACAACTCCGTAGTCCTCCCGCGTCGTCCAGGAACGAACACGATGGATATCGACCTCAGAAAACTCTCTCTCACTGTCGACGCAGAGATAGATTCCAAGCAGAATCATTATCGGCTGCGACCACAAATGCAGGGTTCCTACTGGTGTGCGCTCGACCATTCCCTCCCTTTTCTGCAGATCGAGCTTCATCCCGAAATCGTCGAGCTCGCGCGACAACTCGAGGACGACCGGGACATCTATTTCCGAAACGGCGGGATCAACGAACTCGCTCCCGGCCGCTCCTTCGCGTGGCACCGGGACAGTGAGTGGGACTACATCAAGATGATGCACTATTTCGGCGGTTCTTCAGTGAACAACGGATGCCTGAGTGTCGTGCCCGGCACCCAGGAGGGTCCGATCGAGTCCTGGATAGAGCGCATCCAGAAACTTCGAGAGGCAAAGGGGTTCCCGGGTGACTTCGCCCCGGAGGGCCCGGCTGACGTGCATCTCCAGGAGGAAATCCCGCTCGAAGTCTCACCCGGGCAGCTGATCTTCAGGAGCAGTCGCTTTCTGCACGCAACCTATCGCAACGAGAGCGAAGATGGCCGCTATATGCACCACTGGCTTTTTCGTCACTCCGAAACCGACAACCATCGAATGACCTTCCGCGACTACCTGACCGAAGACCTTATCGACGCCCTCACCGAAGAGCAGCGCGAAGTCCTCTGGCTCGACCGCGAGTTCGAAATCCACGACCCCTACCACGCCGAACGCGAGCGCGAACTCGGCAAGGTCCGCTGGGGTATCCCGTAGGAGGCTCTAAACAGAAAAGGCCACGCGTTTTTCGCGCAGCCTCCTCAATGCGTCGCGGCTGGAAGCCGCTCCTACCCTGTCCTCGAAACCCCGGCGACAACCAATCCCACCTCTTGTCACTTGTCATCGATCATTGTCCAGTCCCCACAGGGTTTTCCGCTCCGCCGACCATTTCTCCCAGGCCCCTGCGTGGATGTGCTTGAGTGCCTCGAGATCTCTCTTTCTTCCTCCCGCAGGATAGAAATTCCACGCCATCGCCCGTCGCGGACCGGCCGCCGATTTCACACCCGTGGCGTGCCAGCAACTCGGTGTCCACACGAGGGTCCAGCGAGGATCGAGTACGACCTCGACTTCCGCCGGATGACGCGTGAACATCAGATCCGGTGTCTCGTCGTGCTGGCCGGTCGCGATCTCCAGCTGGCGCAGCTCTTCAGCTACATCCTCCCGCTCGCGCACGTGAGAGCCCGGCAGGACGCGTAGCGGTCCGTTCGACGTGTCGTGACGATCGAGCGCGGTCCTGAACGACACCTGCTTCACGTCCGGCCCTCCGTCGGCGTGCCACTGGACCTGTTGCCGTTCCCGCCCGTCGGACGAGACTGTCTTCGATGCGTCCCCCATCCCGCAAGCACCGACGTGAATGTCCCCGGTCCCGAGGAGAGATCGAGCCAGATCAACCACCTGTGGCTGCTCAACCAGCGATAGCACTGTCTCTCCCGCCATCAGGAACTGACACGCTCCGATGTTCATCCCTTTTGGCCAGTCCGTCGCCTCCCATTCGCCCGCGTTCTCCCGCTGACGACGATCAACCTCGAGCATCGTCTCTTCCCCGAACGGATTCGGAATCATCACGAATCCATTGCGGTGAAAATGCTCTGTCTGGGTATCTGTAATCTTCATCTAACCTCACGGATTCCCGGCCAGAGGCCGGTCCTACCCTAAAGGCCCTTGCCAACAGCCTCGGCGAGGGTTCTGGGTCGCATCCGGCGCGTCGAGCCTTCCGGTTCCTGACCGCAAAGCCACCGCCACGTTCGGATCCGTCTCACACGGTCCCGATACGACTCGACCTCGGTCACATACGGGAGTCTCGGCCGGTCCGCATACTCGGGAATCTCATCCGAGGCGGTCACCCAGTCCCGTTCAGGTGGCGCCGTACGATGGTAGCTGAACTTGATCATCCCACGTCTCGTCGAGCTCGTTTTAGGACCCGCCTTGTGCCAGATCCCATATCGGGTCAGCGCAACCGTCCCTGCAGGGACCGTCAGACTGACCTGACCCAGAATGTCGCCATAATGTGCGATGGCCTCCCGATCGACCGCCCGGCAGTGAGACCCGGGCAGAATCATCGTCGGCCCATCCTCGAGGTTCACAGCCTTTGGATAGTAGTAGCACTGGAGTTCGTCCACGTCGTATCCCGACCCCGACAGACCGTCGGAGTGCCAGGTCTGGCCGATGAACGGCTCCTCGAACACGTGATGATGCCCCCCGCCCGGGACGAGGAAGTCCTTACCCAGCAGGGAACGCACGACTCCCGCGACCTCTTCGTGCAACAGCACGTTCTGTGTGAAGGGCTCGGACGCCACAAAGGGGTCCGCGTTCCCTCGCTCCAGGTCCACGCACACTCGATTGAAGTCATCGCCGATCGCACCTTCCAGCAGGACGTAGCCCAGAGCGACGAAGTCCATCACATCGTCGTCCGTCATCGTCGGTCGAATGTCGGTCATTGTTGTCAGGTCATTTTCTCCAGAATGAACTCGTAGCCCAGGTAGTCGTTGTCCACATCCTGGTAGGAGTAAAGCTTCGTCACCGGAAACTGGACGACGCGCCATCCGTCCGCAACCGCATCGATGACGGACGCGTAGGGCGGCTGGTCATCCGGCAAGGTCGGCTCGTGAGACCGTGTAGGATCGTAGAGAACCCAGCTCGCAATCGGAGACCGCATATTCGTCGACTTGGAATAGAGATACAGAACCTGCTGCTTCGGCTGTGAGATCAGTTCAGCCAGCCGATCCAGATCCGCCTCCGCGAGCCCACCATTCCTGAGCTTCTCACGACTTACTTCGATCCAATCTTCGACACCTGCCATCACCATCCCCAGTTCAGGTTGCCACTCGTCTCAATTCGTTCGCGGTCCGGAGACCGCCCTGGCTCGCCGTAGCCCCGGAGTGGCGAAGGCGGCTCCCACCGGGTCTCATCCTAACGCTGTGCGCCCGCTCTCCCCGTCGCTCCTCACCCGCTCAGATCTTGACGATTCGTTTACCGATATGATCCCCTCGCAGAAGCCCGATAAACGCCTCCGGCATATTGTCGATGCCCTCGACCACGTCTTCCCGATACCGGATCTCCCCCGAGCGGACCCACTGCCCCAGCTGCTTCAACGCCTCCGCGTGTTGATCGACGAAATCGAAAACGAGCATCCCCCGAATCTGAAGCCGCTTGACGATACAGTGCCACAACAACCGGGGCCCCACGGGAGGTTCGGTCGCGTTGTACTGATCGATCTGGCCACAGATCGTGATTCTGGCGTTGAGGTTCAGCTTCGGAAAGACCGCGTCCGTGATCGGCCCTCCCACGTTGTCGAAGTAGACATCGATCCCATCCGGACACAGGCGTTCGAGTGCTTCCCCGTAGTCGTCCGTCGTCTTGTAATTGAATCCTCCATCGAAACCCAGGCCATCTACGATGTAGCCGATCTTTTCGTCAGTGCCCGAGATCCCGATCACACGACACCCCTTGATCTTCGCGATCTGTCCGACGACCGACCCCACCGCGCCCGACGCTGCCGACACCACGACCGTCTCACCGGCGACGGGAGGGGAGACATCCAGAAGACCGAAATAGGCCGTCAACCCCGGCATCCCCAGCACTCCCAGAGCCGTCGAAATCGGGGCCAGTTCCGGATCCACTTTACACGCGCCCGTCCCGTCGGAAATCGCGTGCGTCTGCCAGCCAAAGCTCGAGTTGACGATGTCTCCCACCGCGAAGTCGGGATGATTCGATTCCGTCACCTGCCCGATGCCGCCTCCCACCATCGTCTCACCCAAGTCGACTCCTTTGGCATAGGTCGTCACGCCATTCATGCGACCACGCATATACGGATCGACAGAGAGAAACAGGTTCTTGACGAGGAATTCGTCTCTCCCCGGCTTCGGGATCGACATCTCCTCCACCTTGAAATCGCTCGGCTTGGGAACACCGTTCGGCCGTGCGGCCAACGCAACTCGTTTCATCATCTCGGCCATCCTCAACTCCCATTCCCTGTTCGTTGATTGTCCGGACTCTTGCGCTGCTCGACAAGCAACGTGATCTTGAGATCGGTTTTGCGGCCACCAATGTAGGTCATTATGCGCATCGTTCAATACCAAACCGTCTACAGAGACGAGTCCTACTACTGCGGCCCCGGTCCTTCCGTGGTCTGCGACGAGAACGGCATTTTGACCGTCTTTTTCAGGCGTGTACAATCGTGGGTCGGTGAGGGTCTATACAGTCACTGGCATCCGGCAACCGAGACCTGCGTCACCACGTCAGAGGACGTGGGCGCCGCGTGGTCGCAACCTTGCGTGATCTTCGCCGGTCACCAATGTCCGTGTGTGACGCGACTCGGTGACGGCACACTCGTTTACCACACCCACCGAAGCCATCTCGTCAGTGAGAAGATCGCCGGGAAATCCTTCCGATCGCACTCGATACCCTGGCCCAGAATCCACGCAGGAAACTTCGTGCAGCGATCCACCGATGGAGGAGTGAACTGGAGCAACCCTATCTATCTCGACCTACCCCATCTCGAGCCGCTCCATCCTTCTCTCGCCGTCTCCGTCGCGGTACGTGGGAACGTCCTCGAGCTTGCCGATGGTCGCCTCGCGGTCTCGGCCTACACGGGCGATCCGACCGTGTCCTACTATTTCACGTCCGAGGATAAGGGCGCCTCCTGGAATTACGGTGGTGTCATCGCGGAGGCGTTCGACGAAACGTATCTCCACGAAACACCCGGTGGGGTGCTGCTCGCCTATCTCCGAGCGGAGGACGTGAACGGACGAAAGTCAATTCTTCACCACGCCCGTTCGGAGGACGGTGGAGCCACGTGGTCCGACCCACTCCCGTTGTTCAAAGGGTTCCCTGCCTGTGTGGGAACGTTCGGGTCCGGCTCACTGTGCCTGGCTTACGGCTATCGAATGGACAATGCTTACGGCGTTCGTGCGCGATCTCTTTCATCGGAAGGCAAACTCGCGTCGGACGAGGAACTTCGTGTTCGAGACGACGGCGCTGTCACCGACCTCGGCTATCCACACACAGCCACGTTGCCCGATGGCCGTATCTTCCTCGTCTACTACATCAACCGGAAGACCGACGCACCCGACGCCACGGCGCCCCGATATATTGAAGCTGCCATCATCGAAGAGTGAAACGGCATCATCAGAGGATCAATGGCCATCACCACACAACGAAGTCCTCACAACCCCATCGTTCACCCGGGTATAAATGAACGAATTGGCGGCAACATCAACGGACCTTCCCTGATTCGAGTTCCCGAGTGGGTCGAGAATCCCCTGGGTCGCTACTACCTTTACTTTGCTCACCATCAGGGCAAGTACATCCGGCTTGCCTACGCGGATAATCTCCTCGGGCCTTACAAGGTCTATGGACCGGGCGTTCTCGACATCGAGGACACGCCTTTTACCAAGCACATCGCTTCACCCGACGTACACGTTGACCACGATATCAATGCTGTCCGAATGTTCTACCACGGTAAAGAATTCATTGGGCGAAAACCGGACAGCATTGGTCAGACAACGTGTCACGCTCAATCTCTCGACGGACTTGATTTTACATCAGATCGGGTCTGTGTCGGTCCCAGTTATCTACGTATGGTCCGGCTTAAGGACTACACGTATGGATTCAGAGGTTTGGCAGACCGCCTGTTGTGGCGAACCCAGAACGACCGAACACTCTTCGAACCCGGTCCATCTATCAAAATTGAGAGCGAGGAATACACCCCGAAAGAACAGATCACGAAGGAAAACAAGAAGAACCCCGATTTCCCGATCTTCCGGATGCGACACACTGCGCTCGTCCTGCGAGACCACAATCTCGATATCTACTACAGCAACACTGGAGACTGTCCTGAGCGCATCAAACGAACGACTGTTGACCTTTCCTCCGACTGGACGGAGTGGCAGGGTTCGGCACCTATTGAAATCCTCTGCCCGGAAACCGATTACGAGGGCGTCAATCAACCCAATCTGCCCTCAGATGGCGGTGTGTCACACGATCCAGTCCGCCAGGTTCGCGATCCCTATGTTTATGTGGAAGGTGACCGTAGCTACCTCGTTTACTCTGTCGCAGGCGAGATGGGGCTCGGCATTGCCGAACTGATCGAAAACTGAGCGTATCTGCCTGTCTGTATCGATCTTTCGAAATCTGGATCCGCAGACACATCATCATTACGGACTTATCACAATGCGCGATTATCTTGGCAGCCCAAGTCTCTTGACCCGTGGAAGCGTCGACGACGATGGGGACGCTCGCTACATCCGATTGTCCCAGAACGTGCCCGACGGATTCGTGACTGAACTGCAGGAAGACCTGAACACGCTAGGGTTCGAAGAGGTAGGCACCCCGGACGGCGCCTTCGGAAGCGGAACCAAAGACGCCGTCAAACTCTTCCAGGCCGCAGCTGGACTGTCCGAACCCTAAGACGGAATCGTCGGCCCCGCGACCAAAGACGCTCTGCTCGACTGGTTGAGAAAGGGTCGCACCCGCACCAGCACACCGGAGTCCGACACACCACCCCCGAAACAGGGCGACAATCGACTCATCACCCCGCGGGTGCACCATTTCAGTCAGGGTGATCCTCGGTGGGCGGACAGGATTCTGGGAAGGTCGTCGTCCATAGCACGTCAAGGTTGCGCGATCACCTGTATCGCGATGACGCTTTACTTCTACGGGCGGATCATCACGCCCGCACTGCTGGACGACCATCTGGATGTCCACGACGGCTACGTCGGCGACAGTGTGAAATGGAATGTGGCGCTGGGCTACGATCCCAGCTCAGGACCCTCGCCCGCTATGAGCGCAGAACTAGAACTTCTGAGGAGTTGCTCCCTCTTGCGAAAGAACGCATTCTCGACGGTCGCCCCACGATGATCCGCGTCGACTATGCAGGCGACGCCAATCTCACCTACAACCATTTGGTGCTCGGCGTCGGCGTCACCGAGGATGACAACATTATTATGAACGATCCAGCGACCCGTCGTGGAGACGGCTACGCAGACCCGTCGAATGAAAATATCCTGCAGCGCACCAGCCGCAAGCAGGGCTACACGCTCGTACAGCTCGACTGGTATGAACCCGCCGGCTGACCAGCCTTTCGAGCACCACGTCGACATCTCGACCGATGGGGTCTACCCTGTCGCGCAGCTCTCCACCCGTACCTCCCTGTCTCAGAACCGCATCAAGCACGCGATGCAGTGCGGCGCCGTCTGGTTGACGCGCGGCAACGTCGTCCAGCGTCTGCGTCGTGCGAAGAAGCCCCTCCGAACGGGCGACACCCTCCATCTCTACTACAGCGACCGGGTGCTCGATGCCACCATCGACCCTCCGGAACTCATCTCGGATGATGGCGCCTACAGCGTGTGGTATAAGCCTTTTGGAGTACGTTCCCAAGGATCGAAATGGGGCGACCACTGTACCGTCTATCGGTGGGCGGAGCGCCACCTGAAACCCGAGCGTCCTTCCTTTACCGTCCATCGTCTCGATATGGCGGCCACGGGCCTGATGCTCGTCGCCCATCAGAAGAAGGTCGCTGCGGCGCTCGCCGAGCTGTTTCGAAACCGAAAAATCGAGAAGCACTACCACGCCGTCGTCCACGGTACGCTCGACCCCACGCCCGATCCCATCACGGTCGAGACCCCCATCGATGGCCGGGAAGCGCGGACACTCGTTCGCACGATCGAGATGCGCGACGATCGAACACGCCTCAACGTCGAGATCGTAACCGGTCGCAAACACCAGATCCGTCGTCACCTAGCCCAACTCGGTCATCCCGTTGTCGGCGATCGCCTCTACGGTGGTGGCAGCGAACGAAATCTCCAGCTTACGGCATCCTCCCTCGCCTTCACCTGCCCGGTAACCGGCGAACCGATGCGTTACGATCTTCCCGAAAAGTGGCTGCCGCAGATCTGAGTCGCCGTGCGGTCGCGTTCACCCAGCCAGACCTGACACATCATCCTTCGCCGCTGGAGGCGGCTCCTTGGTTCGCGGTCGGAGACCGCTCCCACCGGGAGCGTTTACCGTCTACTGTCAACCGCCCACCGCCTGCCACAAGCTTGACACCCACCCCCCTATCCTCTACCCTTTTCGCAGAGCGCCCGGGGCGCTCCCGATCCGCGGAAAGGGCCAACGCCCACCCGATTGCACGACCTCACATATCCAGCGACTCTTTTCTGCCCGTAGATGCAGATGACGGGTGACTCTCGAAAGGAGCTCGCCGTGTCTTCTCAATCCCTTCCTCACAGCCTTACCCGTCTCAAAGATCAAGCCAAGCAAGCTGCTCAAGGACTACCGCAACGGAGGCTCCAAAGCGGTAGCTTCTTTCTCAGAACACCACCCCCGTGGCGTCGATGCTGAGCGGGCCAAGCTCACGGATGCCCAACTCGTGACCGCCAGGTCCCGTGGGTTCGACAGTTGGCCGAGATTGCACCGCAGCGTGGTCGGAGATCACCTTCGTCTGGCCATCTGGGACGGGAACATCGAAACGGTCGAGCACGCTGTTAGGACCGACCCCGAGATCGTCGACGAGCCCGGCAAGAATCCCCGTTGGGGAGGCGAACCCTCTCCGCTGCAACTGGCCGCAGAACGAGGCCAGTCAGAAATCCTCAGGCTCCTGGTTTCAGAAGGTGCGGACATCGACGCGACGCAGGGGTATGCCGGGTGGACGGCCCTGCATCTCGCGGCCCATTGGAACTACGCGAAGACCGCGTCGGCGCTTCTCGATCTCGGGGCAACCGTCGACATCTTCGCCGCCGTCTTGCTCGACGACACCGGACATGTAGAGCAGTTGCTCGCTGAGGATCCTTCTTGTGCGATCACCCCTTGCCTCAGCGGCGGACCACCTTTGCACCGCGCGCTCAGCCCTGAGGTCGCCGCCCTGCTCGTCCGCCACGGTGCATCCCTCGACACCACGGACGGGATGGGCAATACGCCCCTCGGATCCGCACTCAGTCACGGGGAACGGGGTCGGTCTGTCGCCCGGTATCTGATCGACAGCGGTGCTGAAGCGTGCCAACTTGCTGCCCTTGGTGAGACGACACGCCTGGAGGCGTTGCTCGACACAGACAAATCAGCGCTCTTCTTCACCGGCAAGATCGGTGTGAACGCCGTCGTCGGAACCCTTCTCCTGGCTGCAGTCGCCGCGAACGAGATCGAAACCACAAGACGGCTCTTGGAATGGGGACCCGATCCGAAGGCCAGGGCAGATATGGGGCAGAAAGGCCTGTATCTCTGCAAATCTGTCGATGTCGCTCATCTGCTCGTTGACGCAGGCGCCGATCCACTCGCCACCGACGCCGAACACGGCACGACACCGCTCGAGTGGGCCAGAGTGGGATCGACATTCACGGCAAGTCTGATTCCAGGCACGCCCTCGTCAGCTACTTCGAAGACCTTCAAGAAGCCTGATCAACTACACCCCGGTTCTGAGCGAGCTCACAACAATCGTGAGCTCGCTCATCTTTTTCCTCGATCCCGTTCGTGTTTTTCGTGTATTTCGTGGTCCTCTTTCCCCTCCGTGTGGCGCCAGGAGTTTCAGGATCCTGCCTGAATGAGTAACCGTCGAATCCGAAACATCGGCATCGTCGCCCACGTCGACGCCGGGAAGACAACGCTGACCGAACAGATGCTGTATCTCGCCGGCAGCATTCGTCAGACCGGCAATGTCGACAAGGGAACCAGTCTATCCGACGCGATGGACGTCGAACGACGGAGAGGCATCTCCGTCCGGGCCACATCGCTGTCTTTTACCTGGCGCGACGTGCAGATCAACCTCATCGACACGCCCGGCCACGTCGACTTCAGTGCGGAGGTCGAACGTTCCCTTCGAGTCCTGGACGGGGCCATTCTGATCCTGTCGGCAGTGGAAGGTGTCCAGTCTCACACTGAAACCCTCTGGCGAGCCCTCGAGGCACGCGGTATCCCGGTTCTGTGTTTTATCAACAAGATCGACCGCGCCGGCGCCGACGCAATGTCCGTAGTCGGCACTCTTCGCAATGAGTTCGCTCCCGAAACAGTTCTTCTCAACCGACCGGTCGACGAAGGACAGGGGGATGCAACCGTTCGCCCGGTCGACTCCGGTGAACTTGAACACGTGACCGAAGTCGTCGCCGCAACGGACGATGTCCTACTGGAGCGTTATCTGGAGGGGAACGGATTAGAGAACGAGGATTTCCGGAATGGACTCACTCGGGCGGTCGACGATCGCGGGATCCTACCCGCGCTCTGCGGAGCGGCCAAGAACGGCATCGGCACGGAGGCCGTGCTCGACGGCCTGGTCGACTGGTTTCCCGACGCCCGGACGGATGGGGACGCGCCCGCCTCCGCTGTCGTATTCCGCGTCGACCACGACAGTCGCCACGGTAGGATCGTGGGCGTCAGGCTGTATCAGGGGCGAATTCGTGCGAGATCCGTCGTCCGCAACGAGACCGGAGATCGCGATGAGAAAGTATCGCAGGTCAAGAAGAGCTATGTGAATCGGCTTGAGGATGTCCCTGAGCTCGAGGCGGGGGACATCGGTTTCCTATGCGGGATGCCCGAGGCCAGGATCGGGGATGTCCTCGGTGACCCCACGCCCGTACCGGCCACCCACACGCTCAGCGAGCCCCTTCTGTCCGTCCAGGCCATTCCCGACAACGAAGCCGACCATACGAAACTGGCCGAAGCCCTTTCCGTCCTGTCGAGCGAAGACCCGCACCTCGATTTCGCCTGGGTTGACGAGGAACGGGAACTCACGGTCAGGATTATGGGGACCGTCCAGAGCGAGATCCTCACAGACGTCCTCGGACACCGCTTCGGGATCGAAGCCACGTTCACCGAACCGACCGTCATCTATAAGGAGACCCCGAGTTCCACCGGCTTCGGGGAAGATCGCTACACGATGCCCAAGCCCTGCTGGGCCATCGTAAAGTACCGTATCCGGCCGGGCGAACGAGGGAGCGGCATCACGTTCGACTCCGAAGTCGGCGTCAACGATGTCAAGATCCGCTACCAGCACGAAATCGAGCGGTGTCTGCCTCGCGCGCTGAAACAGGGTGTCAAAGGATGGGAAGTGACCGACCTCGCAATCACTCTGGTTTCCGGCAGCGACCACGTGCAGCACAGTCGTCCGGGCAACTTCGCGCTCGCCACCCACATCGCTCTGCTCAAGGGACTGACCGAAACGGGAACGACGCTGCTGGAACCCATCCTCGCCTTCCGCATCGCCGGACCAGACGAATTCGTCGGGAAGGTGACGAGTGACATCGCCCGGATGCGCGGTAGCTTCGATCCGCCCGAATCCGTGAAGGGAGGCTTCGTGCTGCACGGCCGGGTTCCGCTGGCCACGTCGCTCGATTATGCCATCACCCTGAGCTCGATGACCGCCGGAAGAGCCAGTCTGTCGATCCGCTTCGACGGATACGACCCCGTGGACGAGGAGCTTGGCGTCATCCGCCCCTACAGAGGGATCTGTCCTCTCGACCGATCCAAGTACATATTGAAGATGCGAGGCGCGATCACCGAGTCACCTACAGGCTGAACAATGAACATCATTCTCAACTCAAAGTTCTTCAGCGATCTCGAGCCTTCAGAGCTCGGAAAAACCATCCAGGCCTATGGCTACGACGGCGTCGATCTCTGCGTTCGTCCGGGTCACCCTGTAAACCTCGACAACGTCGATCGAGCCTTGCCCGAAGCGATCGACATGTTCAAGGATCAGGACCTTGTCTGTCCGCTCGCCACGGCGCCCGTCGACCTCAACGACCCATCCTCCCCAGAAGCACGGAGACTCTACGCCACCTGTGAGGTCGCCGGGGTCGAGTTCATCAAGATCGGCTACTGGTATCACAGGGAACCCCAGGACTACTGGCAGGTCCTGGCCGATGCCAGGACAGGTCTCCAGGGATTCGTCGAACTCAGCAAATCCCACGGTGTCAAGACGCTCTACCATACGCACAGTGGACGTTGTGTCGGTTCGAACTGTGCGGGTCTGATGCACCTGCTCGATGGTTTCGATCCCGCCCACGTTGGCGCCTACGTCGATTTCGGCCATCTGGCCCTCGACGGCGAGGACATCGCAATGGGATTGTCGATGGTTCAGTCGTACCTTGCCGCCATCGGCGTCAAAGACGGCTACCACGCCCCCTCCCCGGAAAGCGTCCCTCCCTACCGTCCTCAATTCGCCGCACTCGGCGAAGGAAGCGTCGACTGGAATCGCGCCCTGAGAATTCTGGTCGAAACCGGCTTCGACGGCCCGCTCGCCGTGCATACCGAATATCAATTCGACGAAACCATCATCCGTCAGGTCGGCTACGCCGACACGAAACCCCTTGGCCTCGAGGAAGTTGCCCAGAAGGATCTCGTGTTCCTGAGAAATATCCTGAGCGAAATCGGAGAATGATAGCGTCCAGGAACAATGTGGACCCGGTTCGATATAAAGGCGAACCGACCTCGCCATCGAGGATCTGCCTTCGAAGAAATTCACCTGAAGCGGGAGAAATCGTTTGAAACAGATTACCCAGGCAGACTGCGCTGACGTAATCGTGGTGGCCATCACCCCTAGGAATCCGGATCGCACCATCGATCACGATGGAATCCGGGGCAACGTGCGCCATCTCATTGAGCACGGTGTGAATGTCATTATGCCCGAGTGCGGAACCGGCCTCGTCTACGACGCCACGCTCGCAGAGTACGAGGCCGTCGTCGCCACGTTCATCGAGGCCGCAGGGGATGCGGCGTTTGTCGTACCCGGAATCGGGCCGGGCTTTGGTCGGTCGTTGGAAATGGGTGCGATTGCTCGGTCGCTGAATGCCAGCGGGGTGATGATCATGCCCATCGTCGGCCCGGGTTCGCCCGCCGGCGTCCTCGACGGCCTCGGTCACGTCGTCGAAACCGTCGATCTGCCCACCGTCCTGTATCAACGGCGCGCGGACATTATGCCCGCCGACGTGGTCGTTTCCCTTTGCCGAATGGATGGCGTCGTCGGTTTGAAATACAGCGTGAACGACCTCGATCTCTTCGCCGAGATCAACGATCGAGCCGGAGAGGCAGCGGCGATGGTGTGCGGAATGGCCGAGGATCCGTGCGTCGACTATCTGAAGGCCGGCGCGGTCGGTTTCAGCTCGGGAATGGCCAACTTCGTCCCTCGCCTGAGTCTGGAACTGTTACGGTTCTTCAAGGCTGGCGAGGTCTCCGAGGCAGAGTGTATTCGGAACGAAATGGTGCCGTTCGAAGACTTCAGAGGTGAGAACGGTGCACGATACAGCGCCTCTGCTCTTCACGCGGCAATGAATGTCTCAGGCCTGGCCGGAGGGCCCGTCATCCCCTTTGCCGAAGACGTAGCCGAGGAAGATCTCCCCCGCGTGGAAGGAATGCTGGGTCGTCTTCGAGAGGTCGAAGAAGGTCTCTTCGCTTCGACCTGAAACAGGTGCCGGAATACCTGGTGATCATTCTGCCTGTACTGGGTGTTGCAGGATTGCGCTACGGCATAGCTGGACTGTTTCGTCCGCAGAAGATGATCGATCTCCTCGAATTTAAGGACGGACCCACGAGACACAGGCTGGCCGTCATCGGACGTCTTGTTGTCGGTTCGGTCTTCATCCTTGTCTCGCCCTACAGTCGGTTTCCCGTCGTCATTCACACTCTCGGGCTGCTGACCCTCGCAATAGCCGTCGCCATTGGATTCGCGGGCTCACAACGACTTGACCGCATCATCGCCTGGTGGGTGGAACGACCTTCGTGGATCCGCGTGTCCTCAGGATTCGTAATCCTGTTCGGCCTCTTTCTGATTTACGCGGGAGTCTGAACGTTCCTCATCGTGATCCGCCAACGTGTTTGAAGCCGTCGCGATGTCCTAATCGCGCTGATCCTCGGGAACGTCCGCGAAATCCTGAGGTTCGTATCCAATCGCCCTCCGTCCGTGGTCCAGGTCGTAAAGCGGCCAGTTGCTGTCCGACACCCCGAACACGATCTCGAACGTCACCCCCGGATAGATCACCGCCTGCTCGAAGACCCGCACCGCATCTCCGTGGCTCAGGTGATGCGGGTGTTCGGGCTGGTCTCGATCCGCGCTGAAGTTTCCGATTCGCACGCACACAATCTCCAGATCGTGTTGGGCGACGTACATATACGCCAGGCTTTCTCCATAGGCCTTGCTCACGGAGTAGTAGGAAGTCGGGCGCGGCAGCATTTCGACCGTCCGCTGCACGTCACGCGGGTAGGGCCCCAGAAGCCCTGCCCGGCTGGCAAACGCGACCCGTCGAACACCATGCAGCCGGGCGGCCTCGAAGACATTGTAGGTCCCGACGAAATTACTCGGAAGAATGTCCTTCCAAAGTCCCGCCCCACCCGGGATCCCGCCCAGATGGATCACCGCGTCCATTCCCTTTGTCGCATCCGAGATCGCGTCGAAATCCGAAACATCCCCGACGATTGAGTCATCCAACTCCGGCGTGGGTTTCAGATCGTATCCTCGGATGTCGTGACGATCCCGCAAGCCCTGCACAAGCGTCGAACCCACTTTACCGGCAGATCCGGTCATCAGAATTTTCATTTTCATCTCCACGATCGTGTGTTCGTTTCTTCACAGCAGGCTGACAAAGTACGTAGACCAGCATAGATTGAGCATTAGAATCGCACCCCGAACGACAACCCCCTATATAGCATCCTGACCCTGGACACCCAATGCTCACTAATTATCTCACCACCGCCTGGCGCTACCTGGTCCGTGACAAAGGTGTAAGCCTCATCAGTATGCTCAGCCTGACACTCGGGCTCGCCTGTGCCCTGCTGGTCTTCGTATTTCTACAGCACGAATGGATTCGTGACGACTTCCACGCCAACGGCGATCGGATCTTTCGCATCTATATGACAGACGCCACGGGCGAAAACAAGTGGGAACTCAGAAGTGCGATGCTCTCGCCTGAAGTCGGGCCGGAAATCGAACGTTCGTTCCCCGAAGTCGAGACCACCATTCGTTTCCGGCCCACGTGGGGGCGGCTGCCAATGGACGACTTCACGACTCGTATCGACACAATGGCCTTCGCCGACAGTACGTTCTTCGACACGTTCACGTTCGAAATTCTACACGGGAACCACAGCCCCTCCGGACCCCCGATGAAATCGTACTCACGGCTAAGACGGCAAAGCGTTTCACCGAAGAGGATATCGCCAACCTCGTCGGAAAGCACATCACCTACTTCAACACCTCCAACAAGCTGCGCGATCTGACGATCTCCGCCATCGCCTACGACCCCACGTATCGATCTTCGATCCAGTTCTCCGCCCTTCTGCCCTGGGACCTGAGCAGGGGTGGCGTGAACGAATCCGGCTTCACCTTCTCCGGTCGGACTGCGATGACCTTCCTCCTTCTTCCCCGTTGTGATCCAGAGCGAGGAAACCACCGTTCAGCGGTGTGGAAATTTGACCCGTCTGTCCATCCGCATCGATGTCGAATGAGAAGGAACGCTCCGTCAGCTCGGCGGCAGTACCCGAAAAATTGATGACCAAAGGATCCCGTACATCCGCTCCTTCGGAGTAAGAGATGTTCTGCTCGATCGCGAAGTTGCGGCTCATCGTCACCGAAATGTCGACCGATATCGACTGACCGTCGGTCGTCTGGACCTGACCCTCGACTTCGAACGTTGTCGTCTCCGACTCCCGACATGATTCGACGAGTTGATAGTCGACGCCGAAGGTTTCCGTCTTCATCACCGTACCATCGAGTGCAGAGCAGGCGTCGGTCATAGCCGACGCCTGCTCTGCGGCATCCGCCTCGCTCTGTTCCCGCGCCTCGAGGAAAGCGTCCGGATCCATCAGCTGAATCCGCTTGCCCGTAAACCGCTCCACCACCGCTGCGATCATATCCATTCGCATCTAGTCCTGCGGCGTCATTCGAAGTGCCTCGAGAGGATCCGGCTCGATCAGGGCGCTTGCTTCCTCCAGACGAGCGGCAAACGTTTCCAGGAGACTGGGTCGGGCCTTAGCGGCGCTTTCGCTTGCCTCGAAGTTCTCGACCGCAACATCCGTTCGTTTCGAGACATCACGCCCGGCCTGATACAGATCGAGCAGGTCCGTCCCTTCACGAAAAGGGTCGGCCTGCTCTTGGTTACGTGACACGACTTGCCTGGACTGAATCGATCCATCCAGGTCGGACACGGTAATCAGCGATTCCACCCGGGAATAGACTTTCTCTGCAAAATGCGAAGCCGAAAAGCGCACATCCGCCGTTGCGACTTGCATATTCCACCCCTTTGTATCGCTCGACCACCCTCCGAGGAGGTGCCCATTGGTCAGGCGGTGATGGGCGAGAATCGGCGCCCCATTTCAGCCGATTCCACACCTTCTTCCTACTATCGACCCTTTTCCAGATCCCTAAAGCGTTTCTTCTTCCCACGGCAGGCCACTCATCTGGTCACTGGTTACTGTTAAGTTCTTGACAATAAAAGAGCAATGTGTGACTCTTAACCTGCTCGGGATAAGTTTCACCTCGCTCGGAGGTTGCATGGCAAAAGAGGAAAAGGTCGTACTTGAAGGATCGGTGGTAGATATCCTCCCCGACGGACAGTACATGGTAGAGATCGAAGGCGGACATCAGATTTTGGGTTATACGTCGGGGAAAATGCGTCGATTTAACATCCGCATTGTCGTAGGCGACAAGGTCACGATTGAGACTTCACCCTACGACCTCAATCGCGGGCGCATCACCTACCGCGATGCCGGTGATCCGCGACCCGGCGGCCCTCGCGGTCCCCGCAACAACCGCCCTCGGGCCGGACGTCGACGTCGACGTTGACCGATCCTGACCTCTTAGCCGAGCGGTCCCCTTCCACAACTGGGAGGGGACTTTTGCATTGGTGGGTTCAAATAGGCAATTCACGATCCTGAAATTATCGATGCCATGATTCTCGCCCTCGATCTCGACGGGACGCTCCTCCGAACGGACAAGACCATCTCGTCCCGGACCGACCGCGCGCTCGAAGAAGTCCTGTCACGCGGGCACCGGGCGATCGTGGCCACAGCGCGGCCGCCGCGCACCACAGAACAGCTTCTCAGCCATCGCCTGCCCGGAGCGCCCCGAGTCTACTACTCCGGCGCCCTCGTTCGAATCGAAGATCGGTATCCTCACAATCGTACCATCCCGATCGAGATCGCTCGCGACATTATTGACACATTCGACGACCGGGCTCCAGCCGGCTCCCCGATCTCCTATGAGATGGACGATCACCTCTACGCCAACCAGCGACTGGCCCCCTACAACGGCATGCCGGACGCCCACGCGGTCGTGGACCTGGCTGAGCCCCTTCCCGGGCCGCCCGTCAAGATTATCCTCGACCTGTCCCGCATCGACGACCCCGGCCCCATCCTGGCCGATCTTCCGGATGACGTTCGCTGCGTCATCGCCGACGGCGTCATTGCAATGATTATGCACCGTGACGTGAGCAAGGCGCACGGGATCGGCATCGTCTTGGATCACTGGAAAGAGCCGTTCGATCGGGTCATCGCCATCGGCGACGACCTCAGCGACCGTGAAATGATTCAGAGCGCAGGTGTCGGAGTTGCGATGGACAACGGTCACGATGACATCAAGGCCATTTCCGACCGCACCGCTCCGCCCAACGACCGGGACGGCGTCGCCGTCACCCTCGAACAGATGATCGACGAGGGTGTCCTCGCGTAGCCGTTGACAGACCGAATCGGCCGCCTACATTCGCGTAATTCGTTGTGTTTAGAGCACTCAGGAGGATCGGACGTGGATGACGACAGGATGACCAACGAGGAAAACTACGCCTTCGACGTGGCGGGATATCTTGTTCTCAAGGGTGTTCTGAAACCGGCCGAGGTCGACGCCCTCAACACAGTGCTCGACGATGCGAAAGAAACCTCCGGCATGCTGGCCTGGCCCGAAGGTCGGCGCGAACCCTTTCGCGATCTTCTCGTCCATCCCCTTCTCGTCTGGTATCTCAACCAGGTCTGCGGGGTTGGATTCAGGCTCGAGCATCTTCCCCGTCTCCTGACCAATGCCGACTCAGCGGACACCCCTTTTGGCGAACCCTTGACCGGAGGCGATGAACCCAGAGATCAGTCCCGCGCCTACTTCCACCAGAATCAGGTCCGTCAGTGTCAGTTCGTGCGGGCCATCTGGGCTCTTGAAGACGTAGGACCGGATGACGGGGGTCTCTTTGTGGTACCCTGTACCCACAAAGAGAATGTCGAGACCCCAGAGGATCTCCGAAACGGCATCGACGATATGGGACTCGTCAAGCAGGTGGTGCTGGAAAAGGGTGACCTGCTGATCCTGTCTGACACGGTCCTGCGAGGGTTCCGGCCGTGGACCGGCCAGGGGAAGATGCGACTGCTCGACTACGGATTCGCTGCCCGAGGCGTCATTCACTCGACCGGGACTGGAGAGATGGTCGATTCCGATCCTTATCCGGAATGGAAGCGCGAGCTCAGCGAGGAAGGTCGGGCGGCTACCTACGTACCGGGATATGCCCACGCGACGCCGCCACCCACCATTCTCGGTGATGGGACGTCCAATCGTGTCGCTGATCACCGAGACCTCTACCATCCAGGCATCTACAAACTCGATCCCGGTAACATCGATCTGAAGGAATTCTACTTCTGGGACCTGAATGGCTATCTCGTCATTCGAAACATTATGTCACGGGACGACATCGAGCTCGCGAACGAAGCCATCGACAGGTTCTCAGACCGGATCGTTGTGGGAGACGAACTTTCCAGGGGCTCGAAGAGTCTTGCCGGAACTGGACGTCCGCTCCTGGGGGCTTTAATGGAGCTCCCGAAGCCCTACTGCGAACCGTTTCGGCGGATGGTCGGACATCCAGCGATCACCCATCGGCTCACCTGGATGGGTGGGAGCGGATTTCGATGTGGAGGACCGACGGCGTTCCTGTCCGTCAAAGGCTCGACCGGACACGCGCTCCACGACTCGAACGAACCCCTCAACCCGTCGCGCTCCTACGTGTTTAAGAATGGGAGGAGCTACTGTGAAGCCGTCACGATCGCGTGGCAGTTGAGGGACGTCGATGAGGACGACGGCGGCTTCGCCTGCGTGCCCGGGAGCCACAAGGCACAGTATCCGATACCGCCAGGCGTAAGATCCTGCGACGACCATATGGATCTCGTCGCCCATCCCACATTCAAGGCGGGCGACGTGCTGTTCTTTATGGATGGCGCCCTGACACACGGCGCCCTCGCCTGGCAGAGTGATGTCGGCCGTCGGGGCATTCTCATCAAGTACTCCGCCCGGAACTTCAACCGAAGCGGGGGGGACATGTGTCATCCGGAAAACCGTTGGGGTCCGGAGATTGAGGGGATGACCGACGAGCAACTTTCTATTATGCGGGGTCCGGATCGGGATAACCGACGCGGCAATGTGCCACGACTCGACATCGTCGATGGCGAGGTCCGTGTGAACTACGATCGAGCAGGCGGTCTTTACAGCACCGCCACCCCGGACGGTCCTGTGGCGAAAGACAGGTAGGGAGGACATTGCAGACGCTTTACGGAGAAGGCCGCCTCGACTTTCCACGAGACGGACTTCTCCATACTTCGATGATCGATCATCGACTCTCGTTCATCGATCATTTAGCTTCAGCAATCAGCGCCACCTCCACACTCGCACCAAGCGGCAACTCGTTGGCCCCGACCGCAAACCGTGTGTGGCTGCCGGCCTCTCCGAACACGGCCGCAATCAGTTTCGACGCCCCGTTGATCACCTTCGCTTGATCCGTGAATCCCTCGGCCGACGCCACAAACCCTTCCACACGCACGAACTGAGCAATGTCGTCCAGCGAGCCCGCAACGCTTTTCAGGACCGCCAGTCCATTCAGCGCGCACTGTTTGGCTCCTTCGTAGGCCTCCTCCACCGTCACATCCGCCCCGACCTTGCCCAAGCAGACAAGGTTTCCGTCCCGCAACGGCAACTGTCCCGCCACGAAAATCAGATTCCCCGTCCGTTTTCCAGGGACGTACGCGCCGGCTGGCGCAGCCAGTCGGGTAGCGAAAGATCCAGTTCCTGTAGTTTGTCTTCAATGCTCATGATTCACTCATCCTGTTAGGTACGAGAGCACAGTTTGTCATCCCGGCAGTGTTCTGAGCCGGGATCCATTTTGATCTTCGCGAAGTCCAATGGACCCCGGCCAAAAAGCGAACCGGGGTGACAGACGCGACCGCGAATCCCATCGCTCCGGATCCACCGACTCCACGTATTCGATTCCCGCTTAAGGATCGGCAATGCTCCATCTTCACCAATACGGGAGTACGGTAATCCCCTAATTCCCTAATGTACTCCCCACGTGTTTCACCACATCGTCGACCGCCACATCCTCCTTCTCCTCCGCCGCTCTCCGCTTCACCTCCACCGTCCCGTTCTCCAGTCCCCGCGACCCAACGGTGATTCGCACCGGACATCCGATGAGATCCGCATCGTTGAACTTCACCCCGGCGCGTTCCTCGCGGTCGTCGATCAGAACGTCCACCCCCGACGCCTCGAGCTCACACTTCAGTTTTTCCGCAGCCTCGAGTTCGCCCTTCGGCTGCTTGCCAGCCAGAACAACGATGTGGACACTGAATGGAGCGACTGCGACCGGCCAGACGATCCCGTTCTCGTCGTGATTCGATTCGATGATGCACGCAAGCAGACGATCCACACCGATCCCGTAACTACCCATCACGAGCGGCACCGCTTTGCCGTTCTCGTCGAGTACTGATGCGCCAACGGCATCCGTGTATTTCGACCCCAGCTTGAAGATGTTACCGACTTCGATTCCACGTGTCGTTGTCAGCGACGTTCCGCAGTGCGAGCAGGGCATTCCGGCATCCACGGCCACGAGATCCGTCGCCAGGTCCGGTGTAAAATCTCGACCCGAGTTGACGTTCTTCAGGTGGAAGCCATCCTTGTTGGCCCCGGCCACAAAGTTGGTTCCCTCCGCAATCGCCGTATCGACGACGATCAGCACATCGGCCTTCACACCGACCGCGGATCCGTAGCCTGGCTCCGAACCGATCGCCCGAATTTCTTCTTCCGTCGAGGGACGCATCTCCGTTGCCTTGATCGCGTTCGTCAGCTTCGTCTCGTTCAGCTCGTGATCGCCACGAAGGACAGAGAACACGAATCGATCTTCATCTTCGATTCGGGCAATGTGGAAAATGGCCTTGGCCGTACGGTCCGCGCTCACATCAAGCAATCGACAGACATCCTCGATCGTCGTTGTATCCGGCGTCGCCACTTCCTCGATCGCTTCAGGCGCATCGGCTTCGACTTTTTCCCGCTGATGGGTCGCCACCTGACGGTTCGCCTTATAACCACATCCACCACACTCGATCAGGGTGTCTTCGCCTGCATCGTTCAGGAACATGAACTCGTGTGCGCCCGATCCTCCCATCATCCCCGTGTCGCTTTCCACCACCCGAATGTCATCTCCCAGACCGGCGCGGTTGAACACCATCAAGTAGGCCTTGAACATATCTCCGTAGATTTTGTCCAGGCCGTCCTGATCTGCGCTGAAGCTGTACGCATCCTTCATCGTGAACTCACGCACCCGGATCAGCCCTCCCCGGCTGCGAGGCTCGTCTCTGAATTTGGTCTGAATCTGGAATACGCTCGTCGGCAACTGCCGGTAACTGTGGATGAAGTGTCTCGCCAGATCCGCCATCACCTCTTCGTGCGTCATAGCCAGACACATATCCCGTCCCGCACGATCCTTCAACCGCAGCATCTCCGCGCCTACGTCGGACCACCGCCCACTCGCTTCCCAGATGTCGGAAGGGTGCACGACGGGCATTACGATTTCCGCACAATCGATCGCCAGCATTTCCTCACGCAGGATCTGTTCGATCTTCTGTTTCACGCGGAATCCTAGGGGCAGGTAGCTGAAAATACCCGCCGCCAGGGGCCTGATCAGTCCCGCGCGCATCGCCAGCTGGTGGCTGATGAGCTCGGCCTCGGCCGGTGCTTCCCGATACGTCTGGGTGAAAAGAGTCGATAGTCTCATATGCTCACTTCGGTCATGAGTTTAGTGGTCATCCGCCTTCGCCAGGTGCTTCGGCGGATAGGTCCGCGTGGACAGACCAGATACTATAATGTGTAAAACCGCTCCGCGTTACCGGACCAGAACTTCCGCTGGTCGTCCTCGCTCCGATCGGCGATGATGTTCGCCAGCGCGTTCACCCACGTCGGGTATGCAGCGCCCAGGGTGCAGACCGGCCAGTCGCTCCCGAAGACCACTCGATCCGCCCCGAACGTCTCCAGGCAATGGTTCACTGTCGGAGCAAGTGTCTCTGCCGCGTTGTTTCCTTCGGGCAGCCTTGCAATGATCCCCGAAATCTTGCAGATCGTGTTCTCCCGCGCACCCAGGGCTTCCATATCTCTTCGCCACTGGTCGGCGTCGTGAGGCATTCCACCTGGATCGACCTCGTCGGGCGACACGGATCCGTTCACGATCTCGACGTGCGCATTCCCACAGTGATCCACCACGAACCGTGTATCCGTGCACGCTTCTACAAGCTTCACGCCGTCCCCCAGCTCCGCCGGGCGCATACAGATATCGAAATGCTTCCCCTGCTCGCCCAGCTTCCGTACGTCGCGGATGAACGCATCCGACAGACAGTGTCCGGGCCCGAGTTCGGGAATCTGCAACACCTGTCGATACCCTTTCACGCGATCGTCGCTCGCAAAGCGTGAAACGTGATCGCCGAAATCCGCTTCTCCCGGACGCGCCCGCAACGTCGCTCCGGCCATCGGATTGTCATCCGCATCGATCAGTCCCAGCACGAAGTCCGCTTCCATCCCGATCTGTCCCGGCGCCACATCCACTTCCATGTACACTGTCTTCGCCACCTCCACCCCGTTCGCCTCCTCCAGATAGCGCGACATCCGGTAATGATCGTTCAACGCCGGCACTGAAGACAACCACGGAAGCTCGAAGTGATCCAGATCCCATAAATGCTGATGCACATCAACCAGCGGTATCGCCATGCTGATCTCCCCTCGAAAACCAAAGGGCCACGGAACACACGGAATACACGGAAAAGGGCTACACCACGATGCGGTCGACCGTGGCTTTGGGATGGTGCCCGAAACTCACCAGGAGTCTGACCCTCAGACCCGTAGCTCTCAGATAGTTATGTACTTGGGCTTCGTGCTCCTTGCCGGTTTCCCGCAATGCTTTCAACTCAACCACAATCGAATCGTAGCAGACAAAATCCGGTCGGTACCGGGCATTCAGGGCCTGGCCCTTGTACTGAAGTTTCAACTCTGGCTGTGACTCGAATGGGATCTCCCGATGTGCGAACTCCTTCTCCAAACACTCCTGGTAGACCGCCTCGAGGAACCTACATCCCATCTCCCTGTACACTTCATAAATCGCTCCTCTGATCTCATAGGTCTCATCGGCAAGAAGAAGCTTCGACATCCAGTCCTCGTCATCAGAAGGGAAGCAAGACGGTCATCTCGACAAACCCGGAGTCCCCAATCAGCACCCACATGTCGTGACGGTTCCTTCCGTGTGTTCCGTGGTCCCAACATTCTTAGCGCTTACAGATGGTAGCGCTCACGCGCAACATGACCCACATACTCTTCCCGCAGCCGCTGGACTTCCTGAACTGTCGATACCTCGGCGATCGGGACATCCCACCAGCTCTCGTACCCGGGAACCCGGACTTCACAGTCAACCTCGACGGCGATTACGGTCGTTCGATCGTTTCCCTTCGCCTCGGCCAGCGCGTTCATCAGACCTTCTTTGCCCTCCGGTCTCAGGACGATCGCGCCGAGGCTCTCGGCGTTCGCGGCCAGGTCGGTCGGCACGTTGTCCCCATCCAGTTGGCCGCTCGCGGCGTTCCGCATCTTGAACTTCGTGCCGAAACCGTCGGACCCCGTGGCCTCCGACAGACCGCCGATGCTGGCGTGACCGTAGTTGTCCAGCAGCACAATCGTAAGCTTCACGTCCTCCTGTATCGACGTCATGATCTCCTGCGCCATCATCAGATACGACCCATCTCCCACCATCACGTAAACTTCGCGATCGGGATCGGCCATCTTGATCCCTAGGCCACCGGCGATCTCGTATCCCATACAGGAGTAGCCGTACTCCAGGTGGTATTGCTTCGGATCGCGAGTGCGCCAGAGCTTGTGGAGATCACCCGGCAGGCTGCCCGCGGCGGCAACCATCACGTCACGATCGTCAGACGCTTGGTTCACCGCGCCGATCACTTCCCCCTGGCTCAAGATCGGACGGTGGCCCGCCGTGTATATGCGTTCCACCTCCGCCTCCCACTCGCCCTGGAACTCCCGGATGCGCGCAGCGTAGCCCTCTTCGACGCGATACCCCTCCAGGCCCGTCGCCAGCTCCTCGATCGTGACCTTCGCGTCTCCGACCAGGGACAGAGCGCCGTGCTTAGCTGCATCGAACTCCGAGACGTTGATCGAAATGAACGAGACATTCGGGTTCTGAAAGGCGGTTTTGGACGCTGTCGTGAAGTCGCTCAGCCGCGTGCCGATGTTGATCACGATGTCTGCTTCTCTTGCCAAGATGTTCGCACCCGGTGTCCCGGTCACCCCGATCGCACCCAGCGCGCCAGCCTGGTCGAACCGCATCGACCCCTTTCCCGCCTGGCTCTCCCCCACCGGAATCCCCGTCTTCGTCACCAGCTCAGCCAGCGCCTCCGTCGCGCCACTGTAGATCACGCCTCCACCCGCGACGATCAGCGGTCGCTTGCTCGCCTTGATCGCCGCCACCGCCTCCACGATCGCGTCTCGGTCCGCTCGCGCTCTCCGCACGGTCCATACGCACTTTTCGAACAACGATGCCGGGTAGTCGTACGCCTCTGTCTGAACGTCCTGCGGGCAACACAGCGTCACCGCACCCATTTCCGCAGGCGAGACCAACACGCGCATCGCCTCCGGC
Source organism: Latescibacteria bacterium UBA6620 (assembly GCA_002433075.1). Classification (GTDB taxonomy): domain Bacteria; phylum Latescibacterota; class UBA2968; order UBA2968; family UBA2968; genus UBA6620. Next base: position 43,049 of record DJHM01000044.1, on the reverse strand, counting down.
AACGCCGTGATGGCCTGATCGGGGCGATTCAGACGGTCCCAGTAACGCGACACAGGCCTGAAGCAGTCATTGACCGAAACATCCTGGGACGATGACGATTCGAGCTGCTGCAGAACGGGCGCCACATTCCGACGAGCGAAGATGTCCCCGGGCAGCAGCAGCACCGGGAGGCGGTTGATCGTCGCGGTCGCGGCTCCGGTGACCATGTTTGTTGCACCGGGCCCAATGGAAGAGGTGCACGCGAACGTGCCCAGACGGTCCTTCATCTTGGCATAGGCGATCGCCGTATGCACCATCGCCTGCTCGTTCCGGGTCTGGTAAAATCGGAACTCATCCGCGTACTGGTGAAGTGCCTGTCCGATTCCCGCCACGTTGCCGTGTCCGAAGATCCCGAACATGCCCCCGAAGAAAGGCTGCTCCACGCCATCCCGTGACACATACTGAACCTTCAGATACTGGACGATGGCCTGAGCCATCGTAAGGCGCCTTGTCTCCATCGTTCCCACCTCTCTGCTTAGCGGGGTTTCACCAGATGGCGTGAACGGATACCCGCAGTTTCACGATCAACATCCCAGAAGAACTATATCCCCAGACCCTTCAGAAACTCTCGATTCCGAGTGGCGCGCTCCCGTGGGAGCCCCTTCCCCGGGCGCACGTCCTGCTCGACCGTGATCCATCCACTGTAACTGACCTCCTCCAGGGCCGCGACAATCGCCCCGTAGTCCACGGCGCTGCGATCCAACTCGCAGAACACCTCTCGTTCGAGCGATTCGTGATAGTCCCAGCCTCTTTCCCTAGCTTCGGCACCCACACCCGGATCATACCCCTTGAAATGGACGTGCCAGACCCGTTCCCGGTAGCGTTCCACCAGCTTCAGCGGGTCTCCCCCGCCAAAGGCATAGTGAGCCGTATCCAGACAAAGCCCGAGCACGTGTGGATGGGTGTACGCCATCAGAATGTCCAGTTCTTCAGGAGTTTCCACGAAGGACGCACAGTGTGCGTGGAAGGCCGTACGCATGCCCAGCTCTTCGAACACCATCAACGCGATCGAGTCGAGTAGTTGCGCCGCATACTCCCATTGAGCCTCCTGCATCGCCATCTCGGGAAGGACCTGCCCTGCAAAGTCGGTTCGGGCGGAATCCGCACAGGGATTGTCCGATAGAACGAGAATCGGATCTTCCCCCCCGACTACCCCCATGAGCCTGGCGATCTGGACGGCCTGATATTCGTCTTCGTGGGAGTACTCCGGATTCGACAGATGGATGCCGGCAAAGGCCGCCACCATCGTCAGGTCGCGGTCCAACAACTCCCCGCGCAGCGCCTCGGGGTCCGTAGGTAGGTAGCCGTATTCTCCAAGTTCTGTACCCGTGTAGCCTGCCTCGGCCAATTGATCCAGGTATTCTGCTGGCTCCGGCCATTCGGCTGGATCCAGGTATTCCAGAACACCCCAGGAGACAGGTCCGTTCGCAACCCCCGAGATTCCTGCGTTCGAGCCTTCCAGGTCATCTTCCAGATTCATACGTCCCTTCAATGATCCCCACAGCCACCCACTCCAAGAGCGGGAAACCGAAGAAAGCGGTCTTCCGCAGCCACATCTCACCAGCGAGGCGCCAATATACGCCTCCCCCCCACCACCGTCAACGCGTCGAGACTTCGAAACCGAAGCATAACTTCATATGAATCAAGATTTTATGAAAATAAAAATTGCCGTGTTACCTTGGGGCGTCATCCGGCTCTAAGAGACAGAACCCACAGCCACCCATCGAGACCGCTTGTGGAAACCCACGTTGAACTAACATTGTTCGCCGCCTGCCAGCAGGGCGATGCGGCCGATCTCACGCAGGAATCATTCGTCGATGCATTCAACGGAATCCAGCGTTTTCGTGCGGAATCGTCCTTCGGGACCTGGCTGTATCGAATCGCCGTCAACCGATGCCTCAAGGCCGCACGCAGAAACAGGCCGGAGTCGACCAGCTTCGATGATGACGAAAGTCCGGTGGTCGCCATCGACCGTGGCCCCACGCCTGAAGAGCAACTCGTGCGGAAGGAAACCCACCGTCGAACGCAATCGGCTATCGACAACCTTCCCGAGTCGCTCAGGGTGGTTTTCGTTCTTGGCACCGTCGAAGGCCTGCGTTACCGGCAGATTGCGGATGTCCTCGAATGCACCGAGGACGCCGTCAAAATGAAAATGCACCGAGCCCGCAAGAGGGTGCGTGACGCCCTCTCCTCGTACCTGATTAGATCGCTGTCGCAGACGCTTCGCGCACAGCCGAACACTAACTGAACACCGAACACGGGTTACCCAATGAACTGCTTTACCTGCGAACAGAACATCACGGCCTACATCGACGACGAACTCGTTCACGATCAGCTACACGAGGTCGAAAACCACCTCGCCGAGTGCGAACGTTGTCGTCAGGATTAGGATACGCAGATGACCGCCTGGGAAATGGCCTCGAGCGTCGAAACCGAAGAGACGCCTGGCGATCTCTGGTCGCGAATCGAGGCCCAGCTTCCGCGACGTGAGTCAGAGACGAGTGTCGAGGATCTCGCACTCATCGTCAAAGGGCTTGCCAGCGAAGTGAGGGAACTGCGACAGACTGTCGAGGACTTGCGCGATCGGGGAGCCTCTCAGCGAGTTACGAAGATGAAGAGCGCGTACGAGAGCAGATCCAATCGAGACCCGAACTCAGCATCTGGACCGAACCGGGCCTCGGCCGTCGCACCGGCTGAGTTCCATCGTACATACAACTGGAGTTTGAGAGATGGTCGTTGCCGCAGGAAATCACGAAGCTGAAGCAGGACGTGCCCGCCAGGCCCTCAATGAGGCGCATATGGGCTGTCGAAGGCTAACAGGATTCGACGAGACCCTGGCCTATGTCGAGTGGTACGGACCGCTCGTGCTCGTCCTGGATCTCGACCTGGTGCACGGAAACAGTCTCGAATTGATCCGCGCAATCAGGGCGACCGACAAACATCCATACCGACGAACCCGGATCGTCGTACTCGCGGGCTCGACCGCGAAAGCCGAGATCGTCGAATTGTTCGAGGCGGGAGCCACGGATGTTCTGCTGCCAGGCTGGAAGAATTCGGATCTTCGTGTCCGCGTTTCCTGGCTCAACCAGAAGCAGAATGACCCGAATCGAGCACAGAAGCGACTCGACAGCCTGCCTGACATAGTCGGGCAGAAAGACATCGATGCGATCGTCTATCGGCCGGACTGGCTGGCAGAATCCGACCCACTCGAGATGGCGCAGGCCAGAATGGCCAGACGTAAGAAGCGAAGAGAGGATCAGAAGGAGCCGGTCCTCACCTATGACTTCAAGCACCCTTCCCGCGTTTCGAGGGAGCAGACACGAACACTCGAAAATCTCCACACGAATTTTGCGCGAATGATCGCGGCCAACTTCTCCAGGGCCCAGCAGTCGATCGTCGACGTCGATATCGCTTTCGTCGATCAGACGACCTACGCCAACCTCGGGTCCGGGGTGCGACTTCAGTGTGAGCGCAAAGGATGACGAACCGGTGCTCGACTGACCAGCTGCGCCTTCAGTACGACGACGCCCGCTTCCTTATCGGTAGGGCAAGGGGCTAGGATCCAGCCAGGACACCAACCGATCCTTAATCGCCCACGCAAAGAAGAAATTCCCACGAGGTGTGTGATGCCCGATGTAGAACGGTTTCAGGTAATCGTCCACACTCACCTGGTGGCGCTCAAAGTCCTGTCGAAAGGCATCCCGTAGATCTAGCCAGTTCAGGTCGGTCGTGCCGAGCCAGTCCAGAAACGTCTGATCGAACAGCGGCTCGTCGGTCAGGGCCTGTTTGACACTCCGACTGCTGAAGGACAACAGAACGAGGAGCTTCTTCCCGTTCGCCTTACAGAAAGCCTTCGTCTGCTCGACCACGTACCGAGTCGCATAGAGGGCTGCCTCTGTCTGGGCCTGGTAGACCACGGCGTCCGATCCTGAGTTGGCCAGGTCTGAAGCGCCGAATGCCTCCATGGCAGCCCGGGCGTCCCCGCTTCCCTTGCGTGCCATCACCGCTCTCAGAACCGGGTCGTCCGCGAACGTGTCCCAGACCCAATCTTCGTCGCACAGCCGATAAAGATCCTCAGCCGTCTCACTCAGGTTTTCTCTTTCCTCACACGTCTCGGCCTCGAGGTTCACCCGGAGGTGGGGAAGCGTGAATCGTCCCTGCCGCCCCATCCGGATCGATCGCCACGCATCCAGATTTCGAAAGTGGTCGTCGTCCCACACGTTCAGGATGATATATTCTGCCGGATGCCGGGCCTCGGTCACCCTCATTCGACGGTACGCCTGGTAGACGCTGTAGCCGCCGATGCCGTAGTTGCGAATCGGCTCCTGGAAGTGGGCGGCCAGGTACTCCTGCCAGGTCTCCCCGTCGCTCACCTGATCGCAGTGCGTGAAGCTGTTCCCGTACGTGTGGATCCGGCATTCCCGCTCGGGGAAATTCGCGACCCGCCGGGCCCCATCCTGTGGTTCGTAAGCATAGAAGCCCCTCGACCCATCCACACTCCCCCCGCGGTAGCCGTCGCACAACACCCACCCCAGTTCGGCGTCATACGTCGACTTCGCATTGTTGCACATGATGCCGCCCAACTCCTGCGGCACCTCCACCGACGCATCGTGACGCTTCGCAAAGTGATCCACCATCTCCCTCGTAGGCGTGATGGAACGGAGGTAGTGTTTCGCTTCCTCAGTCAAGAGAACCATCCTTTTCTCGCCGCCGGAGGCGGCTCCTACCCTGACGGAGACGCAAATGGTTGCCACACCTGCTCACCCGCTTTCCCGCGCTCCCGCCTGCCACGCCGAAGCCTTGGCGAAGGCGGGCCCACCCTCTCTGCTTCTCAAAAGTTATGGAATCCGTGCCCTTCCCCCGGGAACCAGATCAGGTCGATCACCTGCGCGATGCCGATGCCCACGCAATAACCCACCACCGTTCCCAGAAAGAATGGCTTCGCCTTTTCGTAGAGCCTCGGTCCTCCCGTGCGAAGAATGACGAGCTTGGCCGCCCAGACCATCATGATGCTCAGTGCGTAGTACTTCGGCCCGGTCGTGTACTGAAACGCAAGACCAATCGGGTGGAGCGGCCACCACGAAAACCGCGACCTCAGCACCGCAAGAAACGTCGCTTCAAGACCCCCCAGTACCCACACACCCATCTTCTGTAGATCGAAGATCGTCTTCTCCGATTCGCCCATCGCCGATGCGATGCCACCGAAGATTCCGAGCGGCCCTTCCCACAGCGTCCACGAACGGAGGAACAGGGCCGACTCTTGGTAGCAGTAGTAGATGATCGTGACGGCGCTGGCTACGAACGCAATCGTAAAAGCACCGAAGATGACGATGCCGGTGTACCTGCGACGCTCCGGCTCCACATCATCCATCACTCTCAGATGATGCGGGATCATTTGCAGGGTCTGCAGACGGCTCCCCCCGAACACAGCATTGCTGTTCACCAGTTGTAGGGCCGACAGCTCCGCCGTCGACATCCCGGCCGTTCCCGTCACGATCTTCAGAAAGTTCCCGCCCTTGACCCAGACCGGGAACAGATACCCGAAACCGCTGGCCACCATGAGTTTGACGGTCGCAAAGTAAGCAATGAACATCAGCACCATCTGCCCGAGCGCCAGCGACAGGGACATCCCCATGCTCATCAGGAATCCACAGACGTACGCCCCGCACACGCCAAGGCCGATCACCGCCAGCCGGTACGCAATCGGCCCATCACCTCGCTCACCCGATTGGGTACAACGCCAGACGAAGAGCAAGTGCCGTCTTGCCAACCACAAGGACCATAGGACAAGCACCGTCATGGCGCCGTGACTCTCCAGCGCCACAATCTCTCCAGCCTTCGAAGGCTGACCCTCCAGACCGATTGTCAGGCCTGTCCGATTGACCACACCCACCTTCAGAATGGCCAGGATCCTGAAAAACCAGAACGTGAACAGGAGGTCCAGGCTGCACAGGTAACCCAACCCGATCACCAGCGGGAGCACCCGGGCATAGAAGGGAGGAAAGTGCCGGGCAAACTCCATCGCCTTCACATTGACATTGTCGAACAGGTCGATCCGGGGAACGTTCGGATACCAGAAGTTGATCACGTTCCACAGAATGATGCCTGCCGTCCACCCGAATCCCCACCAGAACACGGGCTTTCTCAGGATCGTAGGGAGGGCCCGGCCTTCGTCGAAGCCTTCCATCATATCGACAGGAAATTAGACCAGCGGGTAGATCAGTCGTTCCGCATCCGTCCACTGGCGATGGAAAATGCACGACACGAAGTAGCCTGCCCCCACAAGGGCAATCGCCGCCGAAAACCACCACCACAGAGGCATTGCCCAGGCCGACCAGGGGACGGTTTCGCCCTTGCCAAGACCGTAATAGAAACTGTCCATCACGTGCGGGAGCGGATCTGGAAACCCCCACATCGGGAGATAGTCGAAGAAGAGTTCTGCCCAGCGATTCTCGGGTGTCGCGAAGAAATGGGGCGCCGGCAACATGCCGATCACATAACCCATCCATCCCACGCTCGGCATCATTCCCGCGATCCACGTCGTCGCGAAGATGACCATCATCTCCGTACGCGTGAACATCCACGACTTCTTTACGAGGCCAAGAACAATATTGATCCCGATCCACACGCAGAAGTAGAGGATCAATGCCACAGGATAGCTCGACTTGACCAGCGATCCCCCGTGGAGGACGATCGACTGCAGGTTCCCCCATCCAGCCACGAACGCTGCCGTCACAAGCCCCCACAGCACCGACCGCAGGGTCACGCCACCCCTGGCGAGGCCCCTTCCCTGTCTTGAATCGATTTCTTCAACAGCCGTCATATTCTTCCAATGTGACGTGTCAAACAGCAACGGCCGCCGTGTTTTCACGACGACCGTCGGTGTCAGAACCGTATCACGAACTCCGTTGAACCGTATCTTACAAAGTCACGGGAGCATCGTGACCCGCCGACTCAACCGGTTCAGCCGCGTACACCCCCAGGCTCCTCTCTAACTTCCCGGCACGAATTTTCGGAGATACGATACCGCCTTGGGCACAGCCGTCTCCTCCGCCTCATCGGCCTGCCCTTCATAGACGACCGAGACCCAGCCGTTGTAGTCGACCCCATTCAGGATCTTGAAGATTCGGGGGTAATCCAGCCAGGCTTCTTCACCGGTGGATATCCTGTAGATCTTCGCCCTGACGTGGACGGCCAGCGGTGCTGTCTCTTCGATGCTGCCGTAAAAGTTCAAGGCCGGATCCTCTTTGCCATCCGCCCCGCTCGCGCCGGGCGATCCGACGTATTGTCCCGTATCGAGAATGTGCGACAGGTAGGGATTGTCGACCCCCTCCAGAATCCGCTTCACTTCCTTGCTGGTCCGTGTCACGCAGCCGTGGTTGTGATTGTGCAGGCCCAGGACCACTCCTTTTTCCTGGCCGTAGGCTGCCACTTCTTCCATACAAGGCATCATACGGTCCCACACCTGTTCCTCTGGCTCCCCTTCCGGAATCCAGGCAGCGAAGATCCGAACGAGCGGGATCCCAAGGAACTCAGCGACGTCTACCCAATGCTTTACGTCTGCGACCACACCGGGCAATTCATCTTTCGGAAGCCCGAAGTTGTTGCTCACTCCGATATACGACATCGCCAGACCCCGCTTCAGGCAGCGCATCCGGATGTTGCGAAGGTAGTCGGGCTCCGTCGAGGCGAACGCACGGGTGTGGATATCGATTCCATCCAGTCCCAGATCGTAGGCGCGATCGATGAATCCTTCCAGATCGATCAGCCCATCCCTGAACTGATGGCTGTAACTCAGCGACATACATCCCAGCTTCATCATCGTATGGGATCTCCTGTTATGGCTTCCGGTTCACGGCCAGAATAGAACCTTTCCATCGCTGGACCGCGACGCTTACGCTTCATCCGCTACCTGACTCGACCTCAGCCTCGGCATTCTGTCAGGGCCGCGAATAACCGATCTACATCCTCGCTGCCGTTGTGGACGTGAGTCGAAACGCGAACACGGCCAAACTCGCCCCAGACCAGAACTTTTCTTCGCGCAAGCTCGGCCGTCAGGCCCTCCGCGTCCTCTGTCAGAAAGCAAGTATTCCCGGAACGCCGATCATCCTCATCAGGCGAAATAACTGTGTAACCGAGATCCCGCAGCCCCCGATGGGTCTGTTCAGCCAGGGCTCGATCGTGCGTCTGCGTTCGTTCGCGACCGAGGCTCAGAAGCGCTTCGAGCGACAGATCGAGATGCATGATCACCTGCATTGAGGGATTCCCGGGCTCCATCCGCTCCGGCATCGGAACTTCGTCCACCTCTGGCAGACGCTCACTCTTCTGGGCCGGCCAGACGGCCAGATTCCGCCAGCCGAAGCAGGTTGATGCCACCTGGTCTTCTGCGGTCTCACTCAAATACGTCGGCGCGACCCCGTGCGTCGTCAACAGCCATTTGTAGGCGCTGCTCGTGGTCAGATCCGTAAGAGCAGCATCGACCACCATCGCGCCGGCAGAGTGTGTGGCGTCCACCGCAAGCAGCGTCCCGTTCTTGCGCGCCGCCTCTGAGAGCCGGGCCAGATCGTGACACTGCCCGGTGTAGAAGCTTACGTGACTGATCGCCAGGACCCGAGTCCGGTGATCCATCGCATCGATCAGGACACCCTCGTCCACACACCAGTCCTGGTGCCGAACCATGCGGATCTCGACCCCAGCCGCTTGGAGATGACGCCAGGCGTAGGCGACTGATGGAAACTCCAGGTTGGTCGTTACCACATTGTCGCCGTCGCGCCAATCGAGACCTCTGGAGAACCACCCCATGCCTTCTGCCGCAGACGGCATAAACGCAACCCTTCGATCCGGAACGCCCCAGAGTGTGCCAACCCGGTCGCGACATCGATCCCCGCGCTCATAAATCGTGGCCCGACCTGTGTGACTTTCACCCTTCAGCTTCGTGAACTCCTCGTAGACCTCGTGCTGGGCCTTTAACCAGGGGCCCTCGCCACCCGTACACAAGTGGGAGACTCCTTCGAGACCTACGAAGGCATCAGGAGATATGAGCGGTTCCACGTTCATTCGGATGGGTCATGACGAATCGGTAAGGAAGTCCTGGAAGCGCCCCAATATATGGGCGGCCCAGGACCCTCACAAACGAACCGATTTGCTTTGACAGGCAAACCTCCCCACCGCACAACTTCGACCTCGTACTCATCGACCTCGCCATGCCCGAAATGAACGGATGGCAGGTCCTCGAAGAACCGAAAAAGAAAGAGAAGGCGCCCCAGGTCGTCATCATGACGGGATACGTTCCTCAGGAAGGGGAATCCATCCTGTTCGACAGAAAGGCTGACGGCTATCTCATCAAGCCGATCGAGAGCACCCGTCTCGAGACCATGCTTCGAGCGCTGCTTTTCCCGCAGAACCTCGGTCGCCGCACCGAAGCCGTCACCATCGACGACGATCCTTCCATCATCACCGCCATCGAAAAGACACTCCCGATCTGGTCATCACCGACCTGAACCTGCCCGTGATGGACGGGTTCGGCATTTGTCGTCGTATTCGGTCTGACTCCGACACCTCCGCTGTGCCTATCATCATCCTGACCGGCGACCCCTCCAAAGAGAACGTCCGGCAGGCCCTCGGACTGGCCGTGAACGGGTTCCTCGCCAAGCCCTTCGACGCACCCTCTCTCACCGCGAAAGTTTTCCAGGTCCTCGGCCCCAAACAGCCCGACGCCTGATCTGCGATCTCGCTCGACCTCCCGGCCGTCTCCTACTATCACGAGAAAGTCACAATTCCTGACGGGATCGTGATAGACGCGGCAGTAAGACCCTCTTCCCCGGGCCTTCTCCTAAATCACTGTATTCTAACGCTTAGAAGAAGATTTCGGCCTCGGTCGCCAGGTTTGGTACAGCCGTTGCCTTCGTATACCGTGCCCACGCGAAAACTCTTCTCACCGTCGAGGTGGGGCTGGGATGTACCCCAGCTCTTCTCAGTTCCGCCGAGACCGTGAAGAGAGGGTTCGCGTGGGTTTTTGCTTTTACTCCTCACTTTTCGCTTTGCATTCTCGACCCCGCTTCTATATTCGCCCGACGCATGATTCTTCCCAGGATCCGTCTTCGATCTACTGTCTTCCATGCCCAAGACCAGCGCAGCACGCCTCCTCGACAGCGCCGGAGTCAACTACGATCTGCGAACCTACGATGTCGGCGAGGAAGATCTGAGCGCGTCGACCGCCGCTGAAAAGCTCGGTCTCGACATCGCCTCCGTCTTCAAGACCCTCGTCGCCAGGTCGAGCACCAACGAAGTCTTGCTCGCCTGCATTCCGGCGGATACTCAACTCGACGGTAATGCACTCGGGTCGGCTTCCTGTGCAAAGAGGGCGGAACTCGTCCCGCTTGCCGAGGTTCAGGGCCTCACCGGGTACGTGCGCGGTGGCGTCTCCCCGCTCGGAACGAAGAAGCCCTATCGACTCTTCATCGACGAAACAGCTCACGGCCAGCCGCGGATCAGCATCAGCGCTGGCCTCCGAGGGCTTCAGATCATCATCTCACCGGACGACCTCGTAAAGGTGGCGAATGCCGCCGTTGTCCCCATCTCGCGCCGAGTACTCTGAATCCAAACTTCCCAGTTCCCTAATTCCCTAATTCCACTATAGGTCCTCCATGTCCGACGTTACCATTCTTGGCGGTGGGAACACCGCATTCTCCGTCGCTGCCAACCTCACCCACAAGGGACACCGTGTGACCCTGTGGGAGACACCGTCCTTCGAACACACCCTTGAGCCCATCAGCCAGACGAGTGAGATCAACCTTGTCGGGGTCGAAGCGCAGGGGCCGGCAAAAATTCATCGACTGACCACCGACGTGAAGGAGGCCCTTGCATTCAGCGACCTCGTGCTCGTCATCGTGCCTTCCTATGCCCACGAGCCGTTTATCGAAGTCTGTACGCCCCATTTCACAACGGACCATACCGTCGTCCTCATGCCCGGAAATCTGGGCGCCCTCGCCTGGTCGAAGGCCCTGCGCGATGCCGGTGCCCCGCTTCCTACCCTCGCCGAGGTGGACACCGCACCCTACGTGTGTAGAAAAACCGAGCCGGATACAGCCACGATTTGGGGTACGGTCACAGCGCTCGGTCTCGGCGTCCTTCCCAATACGTCGACCGAAGACGTAAGGGCACGTCTCGACAAGTTGTTCCCCGGTGTCACGACGTATCCCGACGTGGCGGCTTGCGGCTTGAGCGCCATGAACCCAGTCGTCCATCCCGCCGGCGTCCTCATGAACGCCGGTCGCGTCGAGTACTCACGAGGGGAGTTCTATTTTTACGACGAAGGTGTGTCACCCACCGTAGCCAGGGTCATCACGCAGGTCGACGTCGAGCGTCGAGCCGTTGGCAAAGCACTCGGTTATGATCTGAAACCCGCGAACGAAGCGTTCCACGACGCCGGATTCGGGCCCAAAGGAGATCTCTGGGCGGCGATCAACGGGAGCCGGATGCTGACGGCTTTGCGTGCACCAGGTTCACTCGACAGCCGCTGGCTCACAGAAGACATTCCGTTCGGGTTGGCCAGCTGGAGTTCGGTCGGCAGCCAGTATGGTGTGGAGACACCCACAATGGATGCCTTCATCGACGTCGGGTCGATCGTCATGGGATTTGATGGATGGGAAGCCTCCAGAGGCGTGGCCGAACTCGGGATCAAGGATCTCTCACTGGACCAGTTGAAGACCTTCCTCGGAAGCGGAGGGTAAGTGCCGGAGTCGTCTGAACCTGACGGGGAAAACGGCGACGCAGAACCTTCTTCGAACGATCTGTCCGCTCGATTGACCGGGCGTGCGCTCCACGCCTTCGTCATTTCCGGCACCTTCTGGGGCGCCTAGAGCCGAGTCGTCGGAATCGGCTCGGCCGTTTTCACGGGCTACGCCCTCTGGCTCGGCGCGACCGAAGCTGAGATCGCCTACTTCGTTTCGATCGCCTCCGTCACCAGTCTCGCGCAGATCGTCTCCTCCCCCCTGATCCGCCGAATCAGAAACCCCAAGCGGTTCGTCTTCATCGCCGGACTGTTCGAAATGCTCTTTCGCCTGAGCATCGTGATCGTACCACCTCTGCTTTTCGGCGAATCCAGAATCCTCGTGCTCGGGCTTCTCCTCGGCGTCGGCCTCGCCTTCGGCCACATCAACAGCCCCATCTACAGCGGCTGGCTCGCCAACATCATTCCCGAGGACATACGCGCCCGCTACATCGGACGCAAAACCAACGCCAATCTCATCGCCGGAATCGTGACTGGCTTCGCGGCAGGCTACTACCTCGATCTGTTCCCGGCCGAGGATGCCTACGATGGATTCTGGTCGCTCTTCGTTGTCGCCACCGGAATCGGGATCCTCGGCTACATCCGCCTCATGCCCGTCCCCTATCTGGGAGACCAGGCCAGCGAGCGGAGACGGGGCCATCCCCTTCAGGCCTTCCGCAACCCGCGTTTTACGGCCCTCGCCGTCTTCTTCCTGACGTGAACGTTCTCCCACGGCATCGCAGGACCGTTCTACAGCGTATTCATGCTCAAGCAGCTCAACATCAGCTACACGACCGTAGCCGTTTTCAACAACGTGTTCATGATCTCGATGATAGTCGGCTACAAAGTCTTCGGGCCGCTCGTCGATCGCTACGGCAGTAAGGCCATCCTCAGCATTCTCATCCCTCCCACCCTGATCACCCCCATCCTGTGGACGTTCAACCGGCCGGATGCCTAAGGGTTGATTCCCGTCGCAATGGGACTGAACGGAATGCTCCACACCGGCATCCTCACGTCCGTCAGCTCCCTCCTTTACACGTCGATACCCGACGACGCGAACAAGACATCTTTTTTCACCGCCTGGTCAACGGCCATCAACCTCGCCTATGGCTGTTCACCTCTCGTCGGCAGCTACTTCGTAACTCTTTACGAACCCTATCAATTCTAGGTCTTCGGCTACCCGGTCGGGAATCTGCAGTTCGTCTTTCTCACCAGTGCGGCCACCGTACTCGTCCCCATTGCCACCCTTGGACTCGTCCAGGACTCTCGAAGCAAGAGCACCCGCGAATTGCTCTCCCAGATCGGAAAAGGGAACATCCTCAGCTTCGTCTATGGATCCCTCGTGTTCGACCGGGCGGGAGAACCCAGACGGGCGAGAGCCGCGCGCTGGATGGGACGATCGCAGAGTCCGATGGCCCTCGATCGCCTGATCGATGCCCTGGACGATGCCAGCCCCGAAGTACGTCGCCAGGCCGCGCGAGGACTGGGGGAGGCCCGCTCCCGTGAGGCTGTGTCACACCTCCTCGATGAACTGAAGGACGAAGAATCGGACATCCGAACCGAAGCCGCGAAGGCGCTCGGGAAGATCGGCGATCCGGCCGTCATCGATCCCCTCATCGACGCCCTCGACGATCCGGACTCCCGTGTTCAGATCAGTGCCATACGAGCGTTGCACGATATCGGGGGAGAAGAGGCGGACAAGCTTCTCTTCTGGAAATTCGGGGAGGAAGTAAACCGGGCGACGTTCCCCACCTCCGCCGATGTGCTCGCAGGATCCCGTGATTTACGCATGATTCGTCCGACTCTCGAACGGATGACCCGGTATCGTTCTCCTGCCATCCGTCTTCAGTTGCTCAACAGCGTTACCATCGCACTCGGGGCCCGCCGAAGGTTTTACAGAATGATTTCGCTCGACCCGATCGAGCGCGCCAGCCGCGTCACCGCGCTGCTCGAGCAGGCCAGTCGACGTCTGAGACGATCCCCTTCACTCGGGGAAACGCTCAGAACCCACCTTGTCGACCACCCGGAGCGGGCCAATCACGCCGCAGAACAGGGAAACGCCGCCGCTTCGTCGAGGAAATCCTATCCTTGTCCGACACCCTCGTCGCAGAGATGGCGCGGGACGAAATCGAGTCAACCGGGACCGAGTCAGCGGCCAGAGTCGGGGCCATCGTTCTTGCCGTAAGAACCTATGTGAGCGTACATTTCAACTCAGACCCGGAAGAGAATCAGGAGGTTTTTCTGGCGACGTGCATCTGGTGCCTGGGTGACGCACTCAACGATCGGGAGTGAGGGTTTCTCAGCTTCGGTCTGGACTCAACATGCAACTTCGGCAGGCCGATACTAAGAAAGCCAGTCGTGTAGGACTACGTTCAACCAAAACAGCCGGGTATTATGGGGAAACTTCGCGCCAAACGCAGAGATACGGGCTATTTCGACAAGAAGGGAAATGTTGTCGAGCTCGACTTTGGGGAAGAGACGAAGAAGCCCAAAATGGACCCCGCCCGGGTCAAGCAGATCGGACTGACGGCCGGGCTGGGTGTGGTGTCGGCGCTCATCATGTTCGCCATGACAGACCACACCCCCAAGCGACGAAAAAAGGCCGTGAAGCAGGAACGGGTCGAGCCCAAGTATCATATCGGTCGGAAAGCGGCGGTCGATACGACCCGGGTTCAGACGGCCCTCACGTTCAGCACCGATATCCTGGAGATCAACCGGCTCGTTTACGACAGCATCCGTTTAATCCTAGAATCCGGCGCCCTCGTCGACAAATCCACATTTGCCAAGGTTGACCTGAGCAAAGTCAGGATCATCGAAATTCTCGTCCAATCCAGGGGATGGAACGCGCTCTCGAGCGACGGCCGCGTCGATCTGCTCTACACGACCTATCGAAAGCTGAAAGAGGACTACCCCATATCTCAAGTGTGGTGCGACTGGTCTTCGACGACCGGCGCAAAGCCCTCGACTTCGAATTCGACAAGATGTTCACTTGAACGGAACGCTCAGGAAACTATAAAAAGGGGGTCGCTTCACAATGGAGCGACCCGCTTCTTCATGTAGCGGTTGATTCTCTTCTCGGGGGACTAAAGAGTTTTCACCTTCACGTCCTTGAACCAGATCACGCCCTTGTGATCGCCCTGGAAACCGATGTGCCCTGCCTCCACCATTTCGCAGAACGGTCGCTTGAACTTGTTGGGCGTGCCGTCCGGATTCGCGCTAGCCTCCGACCACTGAGCAAGATCTGCCGTTGTCGTTGCCTCGTCGTTCATCACCACGACAATGCTGGGGCCATTGGCGGTCAGTACGAAAGAATTCCACTCGCCAGCAGATCGGCAGGGGTTCCTGACCGGCGCCTGGCAATCATACATCGCGCCACAGCATTTCGTCGTCGCCGGATCGCGATCGTGGGTGTCCATGATCTGAATCTCGATCCCGGTCTGAACAGGATCGTTCAGGTCCGTCCATCGAAAGAAGATCCCGCTGTTCGCCCCCTCGTCGTGCTTGAAACTCAAACTCAGCTCGAAATCACGGAAATCCTTCCGCTCGGTATAGAGATAGCCACCGTCTGTTCCGTTGCAGTAGATGGCCCCATCAACGACCTCCCAACCGGCAGGGTTCCCCGTCATATTCCATCCATTCAGCGTCTTCCCGTCGAAGAGCTCGATCTCCGCCATCGCCCACTCCTTCTCCGTTTCGATTTCTCGACTCTAAATGTCCACCGCGTTTTCTGACCCGGCAGACGCATACAGCCCATCGGTCATCTTCTGTACCACAAGGGTCTGCTCGAGCGTCGTCGCCGGAGCGCGTCCCTCCAGGATCGCAGCTGCGAAGTCCGTCAAGGGTCCGTAGGAGATCGCGTCGTTGCTCTCTTCACCTTCCCAGAACACCTCGCTCACAAGGCCCGTCTCGGATGACGCCGCGTGATGCACGATCCGTTTCTTCTCCTTCGTCATCTGCAGATCCAGGGATCCGTCTTCCCCCGTCACGTTCCACGTCAGGGACTCCGCCGCCGCCATCATTTCCCCCCGTTCGAAATGAATGGCCACGTTGTCGTCGCACAGGAACGTTGCCGCGCGTGCGTCTCCGCAACATCCCTTCCCGCGATCAGCTGTTCAACTTCGCTCGCGTTCATGGCCACGGGCTTTTCGATCAGAACGTGCAGTCGTCGATCGAACGCTTTCAGGGCCAATTCCGTCCTGACGTGGGCGGGCATCGCGAGAACGACGGCCTGGACTCGATCGTCAGCGAGCAGGGCCTCGCCCTGTTCGTAAACCCGATCTACATCGTGGGCATCCGCAAGAGACCTGGCCACGTCCTCGCGCAGGTCGGCGATAGCTACTAGTTCGACCGACGTCGACTCGGCCGCCGCCGCGATGTGGGTCTGGCCTATCACGCCACATCCGATGACGCCGAGTCTGACGGCCTCGTTACCCAACAGCCACCTCCGGGCGTCCCGATTTTTCTGCCCGCAGGGATCGAGCACGGTCGTAGTACGTCCAAATGTCTTCCAATTCGAACTCCGATTCAATCTCCTCTACCGAGAGACCCTCCACGAGCGACGTCATCACGAACGTGGCCTCGGGTCTCAAGATCTCGAACTGCACTCCCGCGCCGTATTTCGACTGAATGTCGCCAATTTTTTCCTGATTGAAGTCGAGGTGATAGGCCTTGCTGTCCAGGTTGACCTCAGCAAAGGCGAACGGCGGCAGTTTACCCTGTTGAACGAGCGGCTCCTGGTACCCCTGCCACGCCAGACGTCGACCGCACATATCCACGATAACACTCTCCACAGCCTGGCTGACGACCAGGAACATCCCGTGGTCGCGTGCGATCGCCTGGTGACGTGCCCCGCCGTGAAACATGCTCGGGAAGAACGCCACCCGGGCGCCGTTCCTGGCCAGGGCCGCAGGCACCTCGGGAAACTTCAAGTCAAAGCAGATCAGCATCCCCACCGTGCCCAGATCCGTCTCGAACGTCATCGCTGTGTCGCCGGGCAACGTGCCCCGATTCAGCTCGTTGGTTGTCGGCTGCACCTTGTGGTATCGTCCGATGATCTCTCCATCCCGTCCGATCAGCACGGCCGCGTTGTAGGTTTCGTCCGGCGCCACCCGCTCCTGCATACCCACGATCACGTGGGTCCCGATCTGTCGAGCCACCTCTCCGATTGCCGACGTCGTCTCTCCCGGAACGGGCTCGCCGTCCCAGGCCTCGTCTTCATTCGGAACACCAAGCTCCCGTGCCACTTCGGTAAAGCAGACAAAATCGGGTTCATAGTCCGCCGTCTGCTCGAGGTGGGCAACCATCTGTCCGCGATTCTCGTCCACACTCCCGTAACCGCCCTTCGGAAACGATACACTCAACACTCTCGCTCGTTTCAAAGCCTGCCTCCTTACGGTCCGTCACCTGACTCTGACAGATGGATTCAAAGTTCCAAGGATAGAGTTTTTCCGAACGTTCTCAGTTTCTCTTCCACTGCTCCCCAAGCATCCTTCTCCTGGGTCGAGTCCGAATACGGTTTAAACCCGAATCGATGGTAGAGCAGAATCGCACGTAGACGCTGCGTGTTCGTCGTCAGGTAGGCACGATCGTGTCCGAGTTCTTTCATTCGCACGCACACCGCTGTCATCAGAGGTCGAGACAGCCCCTTGCGCTGTTCGGCTACGCTCGTTGCCACCCAGTGGATACGGCCGTAGTTCAAATTTTCCAATGAACCGAACCACGCCGTGTTCGTAGAAACAGGCGTCCCATCCGGCGTGCACGCAAAACACATCCGGCGACCCAGTTCCTCATCATCGCATCCGAACTCCCGTCGAAACAGATCCTTGTCCAGTTCGCCGTAGCCCCCACACGCATCGTGTATGCGCTTCCAGTCTTCGCCATCACCCGGACGATACCACCTCAAGGAGTAATCCGACGGCAATTCATAGGATGGTATGTCGTCGAGATTTTCTCTCACCATCACGACCCGGACATCCGGATGTCCCGAAGCAGGCTCACGCCAGGTCGTCAGGTCCACCGCACGTCCCCGCTCGTCTGAGCTTTATCGACTTCTCGCCCGCGCTCCTTCTGCCACGTCTTCCATTTCACTTCAGATATTCTCCCGGCATCCGTGTCCGTTCGACGTCGATGTTCCGATCCGGATTCCGGATCTCCTCTGGTACGTCCCCTTCCCACCAGCTGGGAATGGACGGAAAGGGAAACACGTCGTGCCACAGCAAAACCAGGGTACGACGTTTGTCCGTGTTGTTCGGCCACGCGGCGTGAAGCATTCGGCTGTCCGCGACCACCAGATCGCCCGCGCTCAAAGGGACATCGACAGCATCCGGATGATCCTGGAAAACCGGGTGATTCAGATCCTCGATCGCTTGAATCTCGGGTTCGTGTGCGTTCGGCAGCTGGTCGTGCAAGGGGATGCGTTTGACGTGGGTTCCAGGGAGAACGCGAAGGCAGCCGTTTTCCCTCGTCGTGTCGGTCATGTAATAGGAGAGAAAGACTTTGATCGGCCAGGGAGAGAGCGATTCCGGGTGATTCCAGTTCATATGGTCCTGGTGCCAATAGAGCGGCGGCCCGAAGGGTGGCTTCGAAAGGAGGATGACGTTCCCGTGTCCCCCCAGTCCTTCCAGCCCCAGGTCCTCGCAGATCTGCAGTGCTGCGGGGAACTCCACAATGCGTTCGACGAATGGGTCGGAATAATTGCGATCGGTGGGTTCCCGATCTTCGGGCCATCTTTCCGGAGTCATGATCTGTACGTCACTGCCCTGATACCGGAATTTCGGGTCCACCTCGACCCGATCCATGACCCGGTCCGTCCAATCTCGTACCTCCGACAGAAACGGATCCGTCATCACGCCCGGAATGATCGTATATCCCAGCTCGACCAGCTCGTTTCGTTTCTTCAGAGCTTCGTCACGTTCGAGGATTGCCATCTACTTTCTGTCTCCCGTCATCGCCAATCCAGCAGTCTCCCAACATTCCCCCCCAGTACCTTCGCTCGATCTTCGGCGCTGTAGTTGGGCATATGTGCGCCGATGATATCTGGAGTCCCGCTTCCCCAAACGAGCCGATCCGGTCCGAAGGCTTCGATCACGCGTTTCGTGAACGGTCTGGCGCTTTCATAAAGAGGTTCGCCGTCTGCAAAGTGATTCAGCCCAGAGAGCTTCATGTAGACGTTGTCGAACCTCCCCAACTCGAGGACGTCGGCGAACTCCACCGCGTTTCCGCGATCCGGCTCGGCCAGATGATCGATCAGAACTGCCGTCCCCGGATAGGCCTGGATCAGATCCTCACACGCCGCGGCGTGATCCGGGCCGATGTGCAGTTCGACGACCAGGCCCAGTTCAGCCGCCTTGCTCCACAAGGCCACCACACCCTTGTCCGCAAAACTGTCCAGGTAGCTTTCTTTGCCACGGTGCTTGTGAAACCTCGTCGCCACCACCTCGGGGTGCGCCGTCACCAGATCCGCAAGTTGGGACGACGCATCGTTGTCCTTCGGGTAGAAGAGGCTCGTCGCCTTGAAGCGATCCGGATGCTTCGCCACGCAATCCAGTACCAACCGATGATCGTCGCCGTAGGGCTCAGGATGCACCAGCACCGCCCGATCTATGCCCTCAGCATCAAGCCTCTCCAGGTAGGCTTCGACCGGATCGGCCTCCCAGCGCGAAGCGTCCGGGGTATAGACCGCCCGCTCGTGGAACGGATATCGATCCGTATCCGAACTGAACATATGCGCGTTCCATTCGACGATCACGTGGTCCGCCCTCCTCTTAGGGTCAGAGCATCCACGAGCCACCCGCCACCGGAATCGATAGTCCCGTCAGGAATGCCGATTCATTCGACGCCAGATAAGCTGCTGCGCGTGCGACATCATCGGGTTGACCGATCCTCCCGACCGGGTTCCCCGAACCCGCCCTCGCGACCATTTGTTCCCGATACGCCTCGGTCGAAACACCCTCGGGCTTCAGTGCGCTTGCCATCCCCGTCACCCGCTCTGTTTCGATCAGTCCCGGACAGAGGGCGTTCACCTGGATGTCGTGCGGCGCCAGTTCGCCAGAAAGGGACTGCGTGAACCCGATGATCGCAAACTTCGATGCACAATACGCCGCGAACCGTGGAGACCCCTTCTTCCCCGAAACGGATGACATGTTAATGATCTTCCCGCCGCCGTCTCGTTCGATCATGTGACGCGCTGCCGCTCTGGAGCAAAGAAACGTACCTCTCAAGTTGACCCGCTGCACCGTATCCCACACGTCGACCCCAAGATCGACCACGGGAACCCGGTCGGGTCCTGCCGGAGCCCCAGCATTATTGACCAGGATGTCCAGCTTACCGAACCGATCGATCACGGTCCGGATCAACTGCTCCACCTCGCCCTCTTCTCCCACGTCCGCTTCAATCCCGAGCGACTTCCGGTCCTGCTTCTCGATCTCCGCCACCACGGCCGAAAGACCGCCCCAACCCTCCCGGGAAACGTCTTCCAGATCGCTCACCGCCACATCTGCGCCCTCGGTAGCCAGTCGGTTCGCGATCGCCCGACCGATCCCCTTCTCACCGCCCGCCCCCGTCACCAGGGCCACCTTTCCCCTCAGATCATACATTCAGGCTCAACCTCCACAGCACCATCCTTGAGTCACTTTCCGCGACCGTCTCCATAGTAGTTCGCTACGCAGGCGTCCATCACGCACTGGGTTCTCAGCCCGCTCTCTCCGGTCGACTCGCACGTTCCCTCGCCCCGGAGTTCCGCAATGATCGTCTCCTGAAGCGGTTGTCCCACGTGGGGCGGATTCGGAGCAGCGATCGATTCCGTCGACCCGTCGCGCATTTTGATCTCGATGTTCGTGTCGCTGAACACGGGACACCAGATCTCCCCTTCCGTACCCGTGAACGTCATCCCGTTCTCGCCGTGGCTGGCGTTGAAATTGTAGATCCCCGTAGCCCCCACCTTATCGCCGAACAGAAAGCTGAGAACCGTGACGTCCTCGACCGCGTAGTCTCCACCTGTGTGGATCGAGCTTCCGGAGACCGTCGTGATCGGACCCAGCAGGAAATCCAGGATGTCCAGCCCGTGAGAACCCACATCGTAGAATCCCCCGGCACCCGCGATTACGGGATCGTAGCGCCAGGTTCTGGGACGTTCACCTACAGGAGCCTGCCCGTAGTGCACGATATGGATCGACGTCAACGTGCCCACGACCTCATCCTTCAACAGGTCCCGCAGTTTCAGAAACCTCGGCAACGCACGGCGATAGTATGCGACCCAGAGGGGAATATCCTTTGCCTTAAAGGCATCGACCATCCGTTCGCACTCGTCCGCGTTGCACGCCATCGGCTTTTCGACCAGACACGGTTTCCCCGCTTCTGCGGCAGCCAGCGCATACTCACAGTGTGTCGAAGGCGGGGTCGCGACATACACCGCATCCACTTCGTCGTCATCGATCACCGCCTGACCGTCCGTGTACCACCGTGCCACGTTGTGACGTCTCGCATAGTCTTCGGCTGCGGCGCCGTCTCGGCGCATCACTGCGACAAGTTCCGAGTGCTCGGCTTTGTAGAGCCCGGGTCCGTTCTTTACTTCGCACACGTCGCCACAGCCGATAATTCCCCACCTTACTCTATCCATAGCACCTTCCTTCGCAAGACAACGTCAAATCTCCCGAATCAGTAATCTCATCGTCATTCATAAACCTTGGAAGCGACGACCAATCTCCTCTGCCACACCTTCCGGGATAGGTCCCTTGGTGACTGCTTCGACGTTGGATTCCAGGTGTGACAGGTTGGTCGTGCCTACGATTGCCGTATGCACGTTTTCATCGTTGAGAAGCCAGCGCAAGGCCGCCTCAACCGGGGCAAGATCCCCGATGGCTTCGGGGGAAAGGATCGAGTGGGCCCGATCGGCGATGGCCGCACTCGGATTGTCCTTATCCGGCTTCGCGAACACCGCATTCGCGATCGGCTGTTTGATGATGAGCCCCATGTCTTTCTCACGCGCAGCGGCCAGAAAATCCGAGGGGGATTGATCCAGCACGTTGTAGGTGATCTGCAGCGTGTCGTATTCCCCGATCTCGATCGCTTTGAGTGCCGCGTCTTCATCTGCCGATATCGAAACGAAGCGCACCTTGCCTTGTTCCTGCGCTCGCTTCAAACCCTCCAGCCCGTCTCCGAACACGACATCGTCGAAGGGTGGGCTGTGCAGTTGGATGATGTCGATATGATCTGTGTTCAACCGTTGCAGGCTTCGATCGATCTGGGGCGCGATCGACTTCGCCGAGTAGTCGAGCGTCTGGACCCATTCTCCATCCGGTTGGAGCACGCGACCGGATCCGCACTTCGTAGCGAAAATGAACTCATCCCGTCGATGGCCCACGTACTTGGCGATTAATTCCTCGCTCCATCGATAGGCTGCAGATGAGTCGATCAGGTTGATCCCGAGGTCCAGTGCCCGATTGAGCAGCCGTCCTATTTCGTCACCGTCCTCGGGCCGCGTCCACCCGATCTGCCACGCTCCGAACCCGAGTTCCGAAACCTGCAGGTCCGTGCGACCCAGCCTGCGTGTTTTCAAGTCGATCCTCCTCCTGCGATTTCACAGCCCGGCCCGTTTCACGATCCTACCAATCGGCCAGTGAGCCCACCTCACTCAGATGATCGACATCCCCCCAGACGGTCATCGACCATCGACCTTCTTCGACTTCGAACCGATGGATGCCCCCGTTGTAGAGATCGAAATCCTTCCGCACGTCCAGGGGGAGCTCGTTGACCATTCGATACAAATCGTCCAGAACACCCCCGTGCGTCACGACGACCACCTGCTGGCCCTCGTGAGCCCCGGCAATCCGTCTGAGACACGAAGTCGTGCGGGTAAACCGTTCGCGGATCGTTTCCCCGCCCGGGATGGCGCCATCCGGGTCTCCCCGTTCGTACGCATCGACGAGCTCGGGATGGTCGACCCGTGAATCTCGCGGATGCTTACCCTCCAGCACGCCCAGCGACCATTCCCGTAACCCGGGGTCCATCACGATCGTAAGATTCGTGCCCTCACAGATCGCTTCCGCCGTCTGAACCGTCCTCAATAGATCGCTGCTGAAGATCGCGTCCACCCTTTCTGAAGCAAGGCGTTTTCCCAGCAGGCTTGCCTGCTTCCTTCCCCGATCGTTCAGCGGCACAGGTTGATGACCCTGGATACGACCGTCGGCATTCCAGGCCGTTTCCCCGTGCCGGACCACGATGAGTTCAGTTTTGTTCATCGCCATTCGATCGCCCTTTACCCAACCCCGAGCAAACTTTCAATCCATCTTCCTTCCCGTGGACCCAAAGGAAAAGCCGCGGCCTCGCTTTCGCAAGATCCGCGGCTCTCGTAGTCCGACTTCGTCCACTGTCCACCTGCCTCCGCCAACCGCCTTCCCCAAGGCTATGGCGAGTAAGGAGGCTACGGCAAGGCGGGCCGTCTACTGTCCACCGTCTACCGCTCCCGTCGAGCCCTAGCGGTGAAGCGGCGCACTTACTTCCGCACCATCCGCCTCCTCAGAAACGTGGGATACTCGAGATCGTCAAGCGACAACTCCTCCAGCGGATCTTCCGACGCAGGTTCCTCCGCATTCTCTTCGGGAGTGTCTTCCTCCGTCGAGCTGTTCGAGGCCTGGGCAACGGTCGCAGGCTCCGGCTGCCCGGCCCCACGTCGAATGTAGGCGGGAATTTCCGCACCGAGCCGTCGAGGAATCTCTCTAGAAAATCCGATCTCGCTTCGGCTGCGGCCGTTCGTCTCGATCTCGAAGCCTGTCGCGATGACCGTCACGCGCAGTTCGTCACCCAGGGTATCATCCAGGACCGTCCCCCAGATCACGTGGGCATCCTCTCCGCCGGCTTCCGTAATCACGGTTACGGCGTCGTTTACTTCGAAGAGCTTCAGATCGCTGCCGGCCGAAATGTTCACGAGCACGCCCTTAGCGCCCTGAATGTTCACTTCCTCCAGAAGAGGACTGTGGAGCGCCTTCTGAGCCGCTTCGACCGCTCGGTTTTCGCCGACCGATCCGCCCGTCCCCATCAGCGCGTCTCCGCCCTGGAGCATCACCGTGCGGACATCGTTGAAATCCAGGTTTACTTCGCCCGGGATCGTGATCAGATCGGAGATCCCCCGTGTGGCCTGATGGAGCACTTCGTCTGCCATCGCGAAGGCATCCTTCAGCGTCGTCTCCCGAGAGCTCACCGAGAGCAGGCGCTGATTCGGAATCACGATCAAGGTATCGACGGCCGCCTTCAGCTCTTCGATTCCGGCTTCGGCGTTCCGCATTTTCGTCGAACCTTCCATCGCGAACGGCTTTGTCACTATCCCAACCGTCAGCGCTCCCGCATCTCGCGCGATATCTGCCACGACGGGTGCCGCTCCAGTGCCGGTACCGCCACCCATTCCTGCCGTGACGAAAACCAGGTCCGAGCCAGACAGTTCCTCCGCCATCTGATCGCGCGTTTCCTCGATTGCCCGACGACCTACCTCGGGATCTGCGCCAGCACCCAGACCCCGGGTCACGTTCGACCCGATCTGGATGCGACGGGATGCGAGCGACAGTTCGAGAACCTGTGCATCTGTGTTGGCCGCGATGAAATCGACACCCTGCAGACCGGCATCGATCATGCGGTTCACGGCGTTGCCACCGGCCCCACCCACGCCAACCACGCGCATCTTGGCTTGATTTTCACTATCCACGATCGAAAATGTGACCACCGTAACCTCCGGGATGAAATGCCTGATGGCCAGAGGAGCAGGCCGAGACGCTCCGGGGAAGAGCGGTAAACCTTAGACACTGACAAACCTGATACTCCGGTACTCCGTCACCTGATTAAAAGAAGTCCTTCACCCACCCTTTCATCCGTCCCAGGATGGAATTGAACATGTCGCCGTTGCCGTTCGCGAACTGACCTTCGCGATGCTGGTGCTCGAGTCCAAACTGGACGAGGCCCACGCCCGTCGCGTAAATCGGTTGCGTCACGGCGTCGACCAGACCCGTCACACCACGGGGCGTTCCAAGCCTCGCCGGCATTCCGAACACCTCCTCAGCAAGATCCACGCACCCTTCCACCATCGCACCGCCGCCGGTAATCACGACGCCTGCGGCGAGCAGATCGATATAGTCGGTCCTCCGAATCTCGCTGTTCACGAGCACGAAAATCTCTTCCATCCTGGCTTCGATGATCGACGCCAGCTCTGCCCGTTCCACCCGGTCCGCGGGCCGGCCCGCAACGCCCGGGACTTCGATCGCTTCTTCCTTGCTCACGAGACCCGTCAGCGCGCAGCCGTAGGATCGCTTTATCTCTTCCGCCTGCTTGAACGGAGTTCGCAGACCCACAGCCACGTCACGGGTCACATTCTCACCACCGAGCCCGACAACTGCCGTGTGTCGAATGCTCCCGTCGTAGAACACAGCGATGTCGCTGGTTCCACCCCCGATATCCACGAGAACGACGCCCATCTCCTGCTCGTCGGGGGTCAGTACCGAGTGGCTCGACGCGATCGGCTCGAGCACGAGGTCGACCACCTCGACACCGGCTCGCCGAATGCTCTTACAGATGTTCTGGGCGGATGTCACGGCCCCCGTGACGATGTGCACGTCCGCTTCGAGCCGAACGCCCGACATCCCGATCGGGTCCTTGATTCCCGGTTGATCGTCGACCGAGTAGTCCTGCGGGAGGACGTGAACGATCTCCCGATCGATCGGAATCGAGATCGCTTTTGCGGCTTCAATGACCCGACCTTCATCGTGCGGTGTGATTTCGTTATCGGGACCCGAAACGGCGATCACCCCACGACTGTTGAAACTCCGGATGTGATCCCCCGCAATGCCAGCGTAGACGGCCGTGATCCGTGTATCTGACATTCGTTCGGCCTTGTCGATCGCTTGCTCGATCGATCTCACCGTCTTGTCCACGTTGACCACGACCCCTCGCTTGAGTCCATCCGACGGAGAGCTTCCCACCCCGGTGATCTTCAACCCTTCCTCCTCAACCTCCGCAACGATCGTGCAGATCTTCGTCGTACCGATGTCGATCCCTACGATTCGATCGCCTTTGACCATAAGCCGTTTCCTTTCAGAGCGAGGGATCCGACACCTGGAGAGAGTCGGTTCCCGTCCTGCCGGCAACCACCTGATTCTCATACCGGAGGTCGATGTATGCGAGATCGGCCAGCTGAGGGCCGAATGCCATGAAGGCCTTGAAGTTTTCGATTTGCGAGCCTGTGCGATCGTATCGGACGATCAACTGCGGCGTTCCGTCGGTCAGGTGAATGAGAGCGTCGTGGGACGACAGGACGGCCACCTCAGAAAGAGTGGCCCACACATCCGGGTATCGGTCCTGCACATCCAGCAGAAACCCAACGAGTCGCCTTGCGGCTTCGCTGCCTTCCGTATCGACCGAGTCCGGCGTCACCCGGTTGAACGATGTCACGATCGGCAGGTCGAACGGTACCGTAGGCAGCGGAAAACATCGTGCATCTCGATCCAACCCGATCAGCCCGTCCATCGAAGCCACGAGCGAAATCGGAGACCTCTCCTCGACCGAGATCAAGAGATCGGCCGGCGGCCGGCGCAGCAGGAGCACCTTGCGAACCATGGGGTGCGACATGAGCGAGTCGGTTGCGGCTACGAGATCGGTCTGGAAGAGATTACTCCCGACCGACAACCCGGTACGATCCACGACCTCCTCCTCTGTCAGGAGAGAGTGACCCACGACCGAAATTTTCCGCACCTTGAACAGATCGCTTCCCTGGAGACCCGAGTAGGCATCCGGGATGCCCGCCCCCAGGGCGGCGAGCAGCCCCAGTGCGACTGCCCAGCCCATCGCCCGTTTCGCCCTGGGTTTCGGCAGGGCGATTCCGTCCAGACGGGCGACGGTAAACGTTGGTTTTGGCTGGCGACGCCAGCGTGTTCGGCTCCGGGCGCCCAGAGCTTTTCCGCTATACATTCTCGACGCCATACTCCCCGACGATCCGAACTTCCGTTTCAAGTTCGACTCCCTCCGATTGAAAGACCCGATCCCGTACTTTTTCGATCAGCTTCAACACATCGGCGGCCGTAATCCCGCCTTTGGTCACCAGAAAATTTGCGTGCACGTCTGAGACAGACACGTTCCCGACCGACATCCCTTTTCCCCCGCTGCGGTCGATCAACAATCCAGCCGGTGCAGGCCCTTCAGGGTTCTTGAAGGCGCATCCTGCATTCCGCATCCAAAGGGGTTGGCTTGCCTTTCTTTCGTCCAGCATCCGATCCATTCGGCTGAGGATCTCATCTGGATCGTCCTCCTCCAGCTCGAACGCAGCCTCCAGCAGCAGGTACCGACCCGGAAGATCCACGCGCCGATACCGGTGGGCGATCTCTTCCTTTCGAAACGTCATCTCCAGGCCGGTGGCCAGGTCGACGCCTCTAAGCCACAGCAGATGGTCGAACGTTTCGCCACCCCAGGCACCCGCGTTTCCACGAACCGCCCCCCCGATCGTCCCCGGAATACCGCAGCCGAATTCGAATCCGGTTCGACCCGCGCGCTGGCACCGGCGGGAGTAAACCTGCGTGCTGACACCGGCTTCGGCACGTCCCTCGTCTGCATCGACGTTCATCCCGGTCAGCCCGTCTGTCAGACAGATCACCACACCCCGGAAACCCGCGTCTTTCATGAGCGTGTTCGTTCCCCCGCCCAGCGGGAGAATGGGGACGTCCGCTTCACGGATCACCGGAAGAGCCGACATCAGGTCCTCCGGGTCCGCGGGTAAATAGAAGAGATCCGCGGGTCCGCCGACTCCGTAGGTTGTGTGCTGCGCCAGAGGTTCGTCGGTCAACAACCGTCCGCGCGCAATCGACTGCAGAGCCGACACCAGGCCCGTTACCGTACCTGCGCTGTCGCTCACTCTCGAGACCCGAACAGACCGGCCAGCACATCCGCGGCCGTCACGATGCTTCCGGCCCCCATCAACACGATCGTATCGCCCAATTCGGTCGCTTCGTAGATCGCCTGCGGCAATGCATCCAAAGAGGGCTCGTAGCGAACAGTCACACTCACTCGGTCGACGATGGATTGACCTGAGATTCCCGGAATCGGCTCTTCTCTGGCCGCGTAGACATCGGTCAACCAGACCGTGTCCGCCTCCGACAGAGCGCGTCCGAATTCCTGCTCGAAGTCTCGCGTCCTCGAATAGAGATGCGGCTGGAAGACAGCGACGATCCGACTCCGTGGCGCCATCATCCGCGCTGCCTCGAGGGTGTGGGCCACTTCCGTCGGGTGGTGGGCGTAGTCACTCACCACGGTCGCCGTGTCCCCATCGAACAGCACCTCGAACCGTCGGTCTACCCCCTTGAATGTCTTCAAGCCCTTTGCGATCGAGTCCCACTCGACGTCCAACGCAAGCGCTGCTCCGATTGCGCCAAGTGCGTTCGCCACATTGTGTCGGCCCGGTAATCCCAGTTCGATCGATCCCAGCGGACTCCCGTCGAGCATCACGTCGAAGCGACTGCCTCTTCCGTCGAACTGTGTATTCGTCGATCGCAGGCGACCTGACGCCCCGTACGTCGTCGTGGTCGTTCCAGCCGACAGACCCGAAGCGGCCGGCGTGTCGGAACAGATCACCGCAGCACCATCGTCCGCTAACCGATCGAGAAACGTGTTGAACGTGCTCACGATGTCGTCCAGGTCCTCGTAGCAGTCCAGATGATCCGCCTCAAGAGAGGTGATGACGGCAACCGTGGGCGCGAGGGCCAGGAAGGCTCGATCGTACTCGTCCGCCTCCGCGATCCAGACCCGGTCGGCCCCAAGCAACAAGTTCCCTGTATCCGGCTGTGTACCGCCGATGAGGGCGGTCGGTTCAAGCCCGGCGGCCCTGCAGATGGACGTGATCATCGCCGTCGTCGTCGTTTTACCGTGGGTGCCCGCAACCGCGATCAGCAACTTGCCACGCGTAACTTCACCAAGCAGATCGGCTCGTCGAACCACAGGCAACCCCTGTGTTCGGGCCGCAACCATCTCCGGATTTTCCTCGTCCACCGCGGCGGTGTGAATCACCAGATCCGCACCCGAAACCGCTGCGGCGTCGTGGCCGATCGTGACCTTCACTCCCATTCGTTCGCACCTGCGTGTCAGATCCGAAGTCTCACGATCGCTTCCCGTCACCACATATCCGCGGTGGTGAAGCAGCTCGGCCAGGGCGCTCATCCCCACGCCCCCAATCCCGATGAAGTGAATGTGCTGCGCTGTTTCCAGAACACCCGTCACGCCGTCCTCGACATCGATGATTTCGATCAGGCCAGCCGCCAAACTCGTGCGCAGGATGGCCATCGTGTCTTCAGCCAGGGTCAATGAGGCCTCGCCAGGGCTTCGTCCATCAGGTCCACGATGCGGTCGGCTGCCCCACCCACATCACCACGGCCGCTGATCTCACCCATGTGCTCCAACACCTCGGTCGACGAGATCGTCTCCACGGTCTTCACCAGCTCGGGACCGTCT
This sequence comes from Latescibacteria bacterium UBA6620, assembly GCA_002433075.1. Taxonomy (GTDB): domain Bacteria; phylum Latescibacterota; class UBA2968; order UBA2968; family UBA2968; genus UBA6620. Next base: position 13,768 of record DJHM01000044.1, on the reverse strand, counting down.
AGCTCTTTCTGCAGGATCATTCTCGCCCAGCCTTCCTGCTCCATCGCTCGTGCGTTCACTTCCTGATGGTTCTCCGCCGCCGTGGCCAGAGGAACAAGGACAGCCGGCAATTTCTTTAATCGCAGCTCCGTCAACGTCATCGCCCCCGAGCGCGTCAGTGCAAGATCGGCGGCCCGATAGGCGGTCGACATCTCGTCGATGAACTCCAGGACGCGAACGCCCTCGATACCCTCTGCCGCCCGTTCGGCACGTGTACGATCCAGTTTTCCCGTCTGCCAGAGGATCTGCCACCCCGAGGAAATCAGATCCTGCATCGCGGCTTCCACAGCCAGATTGATCGAATGCGCGCCCTGACTACCTCCGATCACGATCAGGGTGGGACGATCTACATCCATCCCGAATTGAGCCCGCGCGCCGGCCACGGTCAGATCGGTGACCTCCGCCCGCACGGGGTTCCCCACGTAGTCTTTCCTGCGGCCGCCGGTCCTGTGCTCCGCCCCCCTCAGGCCGAACAGAACCCGATCGGCCAACCGCGAGAGCAATCGAACTGTGAGGCCGGGTAAAAGGTTCGATTCGTGAAGCCAGATCGGCCTACCGCACAGCCAGGCGGCGAGCCCGACAGGACCGCTCACGAATCCCCCCGTGCAGGCCACCAGGTCCGGTCGAAAGTTCCTCACGATCCGCATCGCTTCGGCGAACCCGCGAAGCAGCACGAACGGAAATCGCAGGAGGTCCGGATGCAGGGACCGCTTCAGCCCGATCACCGGAATCGGTCGGAGCTCGAAGCCCGCGGCCGGAATCACGCGGTTTTCCACCCCTCTCGAGGTACCCACAAACAGAATCTCGCTCCCGGGATATCGATTCCTGAAAGCCTCGGCCACGGCAAGAGCCGGGATCGCGTGTCCACCCGAACCGCCTCCGGCCAGGAGCAGACGGGGCGGCCTGTCCATTCAATTACTCCGGATCGGCACCCCGAATGCGGGTCGCCGGATCCGTGAAAGCGGCTTTCGTTCCCAGTCCAGTTCGTTTCCCGCCAGCACTCCGGGTTTCGCCGTGCCTTGTTTTCCGATGTTGATCAGAATCCCTCCTGCGATCAGCGTCAGCAGCAAGGATGTTCCCCCATAACTGATGAACGGAAGCGGCAACCCGGTCGTCGGAAGCAAACCGATCGCAACACCCATATTCACGAAGGCGTAAACCATCACCATCGATGTGATACCCGAGGCCAACAGGAACCCGTGAAAATCGGGCGCCGACCGGGCGATTCGAAACCCGAGATAGCCGAACAGAACGAAAGAGGCGAGAAGCCCGATCGTCCCGATGAGACCGAGTTCCTCGCCCAGAATGCTGAAAACGAAATCCGTATGCGGTTCAGGAAGAAAGAAATACTTCTGCTGGCTTTGACCCAGACCCAGACCGGTAAGACCCCCGCTTCCGAGCGCCAGCAAGGACTGCGAAATCTGATAGCCGTCGCCCTGAACGTCCCCCGTCGGATCCAGGAACGTCATCACCCGCTCCCGGCGATAGCCAATGACGAAGACCACGAGGTAGATCACAGGGAGCGTCACGAGTACCGATCCCGTCAGGTGGAGCAACCGGACACCCGCGATATACATCGTAAGCGCGCACATCGTTCCGATCGCCAGCGCGCTCCCCAGATCGGGCTGAAGCAGGATCAGCCCCATCGCCGCGGCTACGATCGCCGCGTGAGGCACGAAGCCGTACCTGAAGTCGGCCAACAGGCCTTTGTGTCTGTTCAGAGAATCCGCCAAGAAGACGACGAGAGCCAGACGCATCAGATCCGCCGGTTGGAAGGCCCCACCGGGTAGCGGGATCCAGCGATACGCACCGCGAACTTTCCCCACTCCCAGAAGTTTGAGCGCGAGAACGGTTAGCAGTCCCAGGAAACCGATCAGCAACAACGGCTTCGATAGACGCTTGAGGAGGCGGTAGTCCACCTGCGTAACCAACAGCATCGCAGCCAGACCGATCAGGGCACGGATCGTCCATCGTTGAATGAAGAAGTGCCCGTTCTCGAACCGCAACTGCGCCAGTCCCGAACTCGCACTGTAGATCATCACAGTGCCCAGACCCACAAGGGTCACGATCAGGAACAGCAGGTGGATGTGCGTACGCGGCTTGTCAGTTGCAACCAGCGACACGTCGTCCGATATGTCGAAGGGGGTGGGGGAGAAAGATGTGGGGGATAGGCAGGTACGGGGATTCCCCGCATTGGAGCAGCGGGGTCGGCGTTTCACTCGATGGGGGCCGGGAGAAACGCTTCACGCTCTTTTGACTTTAGGACATAAATCCTAATAATTCAACAACTTCCTCGAGCGCAACGCCTCTGGATCCCTTCACCAGGGCTACGTCGCCGGGCACGAGTGTGGACTTGAGCGCGTCGACCAGCAACATCTTGTCGTGAAAAGTCATCGCTCGTTCCTCGGGCATTCCGCCTTCCACGGCAGAAGCCGCGATCGTATCCGCAAAATCGCCGAATGCGAACAGCAGGTCCACACCCGCCGAAACTGCATCTCGACCCAGATCCTGATGGGCGGGTGTCGCCGTATCGCCCAGTTCCAGCATATCCCCCAGAACGGCAATTCGGCGGCCCTTTTCCCCGGGCACCAACTCGCTCAGCGTCCCCAGAGCGGCGCGCATTGAAGCCGGGTTGGCGTTGTAGCTGTCGTTCAGGAGCTGGACGCCACCGTGTCGCGTCAGCTGGCTCCTGAGTTTCGTCGGTTTGAACGATTTCAGCGCGGTGGCGGCATCTTCGAGGGGAACCTCGAGTGCCGCGCCCACGGCCGTTGCGGCCAGCGCGTTGTATACGTTGTGCCGTCCAAGTATGGACAGAGAAAAATTACGGCCCTGTAGAGAGAAGCAAACGCAGCCCTCCTGGTCCAGAACGAGTCCCTCCCCACGAAACTGACAAGTCTCATCGATGCCAAAGCCAAGGAGTCTCCCCTTTGCTCTCTCCTTGGGCAGGTACAGGTCATCGAAATTCAGAATTGCCATTGAAGACTCGTTCAGATACTCCAGGAGTTCCCCTTTGGCCTGCGCCACTCCCTCTACAGAGCCTAAAAACTCTAAGTGTGTCGGACCGATATTCGTAATGACGCCGATTGTCGGATCGGCGATCTCGCACAGATAAGTCAGGCCTTCCTGCTCGCTGATTCCCATCTCGATCACGGCAACGTCGTGGGTCTTGTTCAACCCGAAGAGCGTCATCGGAACACCGAGTCGCGTGTTCAGGTTTCCTTCGGTTGCCAGTACTTCGTATCGCGACGAAAGTACCGTCGCCGTCATATCCTTCGTCGTTGTCTTGCCGTTGCTTCCCGTGATCGCCACGATCGGAATGTCGAAACGCTGGCGATAAACCCGTGCAAGGTCTCCCATCGCCAGGTCCGGAGCCTCGACCACGATCAAGGGACCGGTCTCGGGTTTCTCCGAGTCCGCCCATTCACGAGAAACCACCGCCACGCTCGCACCGTTCTCCAGCGCAGGTCCAACGAAACGATGTCCATCGGTCTGGTCTCCACTCAGCGCGAAGAACAGGTTTCCCGCCGCAACCGCGCGGCTATCGATCACCCCACCTGTCACCTCGACGTTCGGATCACCGGCTCCCACCAGTTTTCCTCGCATCGCCTGTGCGGCTGCCTGTAGCGTTACGCCTTCCATCTGCTCACAGCCCCCGGGTCCGCCACCGATCTCGAATACAGATTTTGCATTTTCTACTTTGCACTGCGCGCCCTGAGGGCGCGCCTCGCTTCTTCTCGATCGTCGAAGTGAATCGTCTCCGACCCGATGATCTGATAGTCTTCGTGACCTTTGCCCGCAATCACGATCAGGTCACCCGGTTGGGCCAGCGCGACCGCTCGATCGATCGCCATTCGCCGATCGACCTCGATCACGTGCGGCGCATCCCCCACACCCGGGAGGATTTCATGAACGATCGCCTCCGGGTCTTCCGATCTCGGGTTGTCCGACGTTACCACGCTCAGGTCGGCAATCCGAGCCGACACGCGTCCCATTTCGGGTCGCTTGCCCGCGTCCCGGTCGCCACCGCACCCGAACACGGAAATCAGTCGCTTCTCCGTCAACGCACGTCCGGCGCGGAGCGCGTTGTCCAGCCCGTCGGCCGTGTGCGCGTAGTCCACGAACACACCGAACGACTGGTCTTCGTCTACAAGCTCGAATCGACCGGGTACCGTGATCCCCTTCAACGCGTCCGCGATCGCATCCAGCGGGAACCCCATTTGGAGCCCGACCGCCACCGTCGCGGCCGCATTGTATCGGTTGAACGCGCCCGTCAATGCGAGATCCAGCGTAATCGGTCCTTCAGGTGTTTCAAGTGCCACCGTCGACCCGCGGAAGTGGCTTTCGCCTCCGACGATTCGCACATCCGCGTCTTCCGCAGCGCCGTAGGTCAGACGCTGCGCCTTGCAATTCGCGAGCATACGTACCGTCGCATCATCGTCCGCGTTGACGATGGCGTGTGCATCAGGATCTAGGTTGTCAAAGAGCGTGGCCTTCGCGGCCGAATACGCTTCATACGTCGTGTGATAGTCCAGATGATCGCGGGTCAGGTTCGTAAAGACTGCCTGTTCGAATTCGATCCCCCGGACCCGGTCCAGACTCAGCCCGTGCGACGAGACTTCCATCACCGCCGCTTTGTTGCCCGTATCCACCATCTCCCGTAGCAGAGCCTGGAGCTGGTGCGCCTCGGGCGTCGTGTTGCCCGAAACCTCACATCGATTGCCGATTCGATACTCGATCGTGCCGATCAAGCCGGTCGAGAACCCGTTGCCCTCGAGCATCGCCTGAAGCAGGTAGGTCGTCGTCGTCTTGCCGTTGGTCCCCGTCACCCCCACCATTCGCAAGGAGCGATGCGGGTATTCGTAAAACCTCCCTGCGATGTCGGCCAGCGCCCGCGATGACGATGCAACCCGAACGACGGGCACCGAAGCCTCTACCTCGTCCTCTACGACCAGGGCAGACGCACCCGCTTCAACTGCTTGATCGACAAAAGCGTGTCGATCCTCGAGTTGGCCGCCCCGAAAAGCCACGAACAGATCCCCTGGACCGACGGTTCGAGAATCGATCGATAGACCATCGATCTGGAGGGCATCGGTTCCCCGGATTTCCACCACGTGGGTAGACGCGAGCAGCTCGCTCAGACCGGGCATCGTTCGAACTTCACATTCTAAGATTCTCGAGGGCCATCTTACTCTGATTTCGACACGTTACTCGCGCTACCGTTCCCGACAGCACCACAGAACCCGACGGCGGAATCTGCCGGACGACGCGTCCGCTTCCCGTCGCTTTCACGCGGAACCCGGCCCGCGTCAGCTCTGAAACGGCGCTCCTCAAGGGTGCGCCAACAACGTTCGGCACGCGCAGTCCGGCCGCCTCGGATTCGATCGTCAAAGCGTCCACCTCGAGATAAGGAAACCCGTCATCCACCTCCGGTGGCGTCCTGTCGAGACGCGGGCGAGCGCGGCTGGTCGGTGATGCAGCCAGCTGTGCACGATGACGTACTGGAGTTCCACGCCGACTCAGGATACGTTGCATGATTCTGCTGAACACAGGTGCGGCCACCTGACTCCCGAGATGTGATTTCCTCGGGCTGTCGACAACCACCAGACAGAGCAGTTCGGGCGACTCGGCCGGGAGGAAACCCACGAACGAAGACACATAGAGATCCGGATCATATCCCGAACGATTGGCGTAAGCTTTCTGCGCGGTCCCCGTCTTGCCTGCCACGCGATAGCCGGCCACAGCGGCACGGGATCCTGTTCCCCGAGCCACAACCCCCTGGAGAAACATTCGCATTGATTCCGCGGTCTGGCTCGACACCACGCGGCGCACTGAATCCTTCCCTGTCTCGACCATTCGTGAATGTCCGCGACGGCCGAACCGGTAGATGTGGGGAGCGAGCAGATACCCTCCGTTCGCGATGGCCGAGTAGGCCGTAACCACCTGCAATGCCGTGGACCCGATTTCCTGGCCGATGGAGATCGATTCGAGCGATCTTCCCGACCAGCTGGAGGGATGCTTGAGACTTCCCGACACTTCCCCAGGGAGTCCCTCACCCGTGATCCCTCCGAATCCGAACAGACGAGCGTATCGGAACAGTCCTGCGGGACCCAGGGTTCGCGCAATCTTGATCGTTCCCACGTTACTCGACTCTTCGACGACTTCGCTCACCGACAGCCATCCCATAGGATGCGTATCCCGGATCACGCCCCCTTCGACTTCCAGTCGACCGTATTCGCAGAAGACGCTGTCCTCAACCGCAACGTGGCCCTCTTCCAGCGCGCCCGCAACGGCAACGATCTTGAACGTCGATCCCGGCTCGAAAATGTCTGTCACCGCACGATTCCTGCGAACGGCCGGATCGTAACGACCGAAATCGTTCGGGTCGTAGAGTGGAACGTTCGCCATCGCCAGAATCTCACCGGTCCCCGGGTCGGACACGATGGCCATCCCGCTCTCCGCTTCGAAGTGGGCGACCGCCGCTTCGAGTTCCTCCTCCGCGATGGACTGGTAATCCGCATCGATCGTCAGCACCAGGTCCGCCCCGTCTTCCGGCAACCGCTTAACCACACCGAAGTCTCCGATTGCACGACCGAGCGCATCGACACGCGAAGAGATCTCTCCGGATTGGCCCCGGAGCAGTGAGTCGAGCGATCGTTCCACGCCTTCGATCCCCACGTTGTCCACATCCGTGTAACCAATCAGCTGTGCAGCCACAGTCGACATGGGGTAGCTTCGACGCATCTCCACGACGTGGCCCACCCCATCGGGCAGGTCGTCGAGGTCAGGTCCTTCGACCATCTGTCGCGCGAGCCAGACGAAGGACCGCTCGTCGCTCATTCGCCGAAGCATACGACGGGTCGACTCTCCCGATTCGCGGCTGAACCGGACTGCGATGGCTCGCCGCGTATCGGCATCCGATATGTGATTGACAAAGAACGATTGCGACTCGAGTGTCGTCGCGAGGACCCGGTCGTGCCGGTCCAGGATCTGTCCCCGACGAGCCGTAACCGGGGTATCTCTTACGTGCTGACTCTCAGCTCGATCGGTATAGCTTTCATTCGCCAGATACTGGACCACGACGAGCTTACAGCCGATGGCCACGGCGAAAAGAAGACCGACGACGCCGATCGCCTTCTGTCTGAAAACGTGCCGCTCGCCGGCGCGTCTCGTGTCAGCGTGCTGTAGCAGGCCTGTCCTCCAACTCGAGGTAAAGGTTGTTCGGCTGCTCGTCCGGAAATCGCATGTTCAGCTCGAGGGTGGCGATTCCCCGGATTCGACCGCTCCGCTCCAGGCCGGTCACCTCCGCCCGCAGAAGATCCTGCGTTCGAATCAGAGCGGTGCGTTCGTCCATCAGGTTCGAGATGCGCTCGCCCTGGGCCAGCGTCGTCACGTGGCACCATACATAAACGAGAAGCCCCGCCACCAGAAGCGCGAGAGCCAGGAAGGCCCATCTATAGGGTGTCGTGCTCTCGACGACCATAAGTCCGATGGCTCTCTGTCCCCTATTCTGGTAGACGTTCGGCCACTCTGAGTCTTGCGCTGCGTGCCCTCGAGTTTCGCTCGATTTCTACAGCTGAAGGCGTCGAACCCCTCGGATTGACTTCCACAAGACGATGGCCCGAGTCCACATCCACTGGAAGGTCGGGCGGTGGACGTTCCCGGCCCGTCCCCCTCATCGCCTGCTTCACCATCCTGTCTTCGAGCGAGTGGTAGGTCAGGACGGCCAACCTGCCGCCGGGTGTCAGATGATCGGTTGCTGCCTCGAGCGATGCCGAGAGCTGGTCGAGCTCCCCGTTGACTTCAATGCGAATGGCCTGGAAAATCCTGGCCTGCGATTTCGTGGTGTGGGGCGGTCGGACCGCCTTCGCCACGATGTCCGCCAGTCGGGCCGTGGTCCGAATCGGCGCTTCCGCCCGAGCGATGCAGATGTCACGGGCTACGTCGCGGGCCCTCCGCTCCTCTCCGTAGTCTCGAAAAATCCGAAGAAGTTCCCGTTCTTCGAACGTGTTCACCACCTCTTCGGCTGACAACTCGGTATCGGGACCCATTCTCATATCCAGGGGTCCCTCGTGCCGATAGCTGAAACCTCTTTCCGGATCATCGATCTGACGGGACGAAACACCCAGATCGAAAAGCACTGCCTGAACGGGATCAATCCCGTTCCCTACGATCACTTCACCCAGCCGAGCGAACGGCGAAACAACCAGTCGAGCACGCTCGCCGAACGTCGAGAGCCGCCGCTTCGAAAAGTCGATCGCGGCCGAATCTCGATCCAGCCCCAGAATCCTGGCTTGGGGAAGGGCTCTTAATAGCGACTCTGAATGGCCGCCCCCTCCAACCGTCGCATCGACCCACCATCCGTCGGATGCGACATTCAGGAACGACACAACTTCTGAACCCATCACCGGTTCGTGAAAACCGGTCTCGTCGATACGCATACCATCAGACGGCATCCAGGACCGCACACCTTAGACGCTGGCGGTCGGAATGCCTATAGTCGGTACCTGACAGCTGTCCGGATTGGATCAGATCCAATCCAGGTCCTCGGCGATCCCCTCCAGGTCGACTTCGTCGATACGCTGGCGGTAGTCTTCGGGTCGCCAGATCTCGACCCGGTCGATCACGCCGATCAACGTGGCCTGATCGGTAATGCCAGCCATCTCGAGATGTTTTCGGGGGATCAGAACGCGGCCCTGGCTGTCCAGACGAACTTCGGTCGCCCGGCCGGCCACGGCCCGGATAAGCTGTCGCGTTTCCCGTTTCGCTCCGCTCAAGCCCTGCAGCTTCTGCAGAACGCGCTTCCAACCGATCGGGTCGTACGCACCGAGGCAGCCGTCGAACCAACGCGCCACCACAAAGGTGTTCACGCCCATCGGGAGCGCTTTTCGGAATGCGGCGGGGAATATGAGCCGGCCTTTAGCATCAACCGGCACTTCTTCGTATTCGCCGATGAACTGGGGAGTTTCGTCGGGCATTCGAGTATCCTGGGGAGATACGGAATCTATTTGCTTTTATTTCAGCTATTTATAGAATAAAACTTCCAGAATCCTCCACTTTCTACCACTATTCACCACCAAGAATAATGTCGGATTTTCCTCGTGTCAAGTGAAAAGGTGAAAAAATCTCGCATATCTTCATTAAAAACAATGTGGTGCTCTTTTGGGAAGTGAGAATGATACGCGATAGAGGCCATTGTAGCCGATGGGAAAATCCACCACTTACGCGTTTCTGGGCGGCGACTCTTTCCGTTCTGGTACTTGCGTATTGTGCAGAAAATCGACCAAGAATTGCACCTGAGGACAGGCGCATTATCAATACGCTCGCCGAATCCGTCCGTCTCGCCAGACAGCTGTCGAACCATCCCGACTCCCTGGAACAGGCGCGTCGGACCCTCCTTCTCACGCACGGTCTGACCCCGGAGGACCTGACACTGTGGCTCGAAAAAAACCAGAGCAACGCTGCGCTCTGGGCTGAAGTCGAGCTCATCATCCAGGAAACGCTCGACCGATCGGAAGACAGCTCTCCCCCAACCCACAACAGAAAAGGCGTCGGGCCCTGAGGGCTCCGACGCCTGTGGTTTCTGCATCCGCTGCGCGGATTTGTTCTGTTCCCTTTACATTGCCAGCACCCGTCCCAGATCGTTCACCGTCACGTAGATCATCAGCAACAGCAGGAACGCGAACCCGACCTGTTGGAGCACCTCCTTCTGCCGCACCGAGAGGTCTCGTCGAATCACGGCCTCGATGGACATAATCACGAGATGTCCGCCGTCCAGCATCGGAATCGGGAGCAGATTCAGCACTCCGAGATTGACGCTCAGCAGCGCCATAAAGGTCATCAGAGATTCCAATCCCATCCTCGCCCGGTCTCCGGCCATCTTCGCGATTGCGACAGGACCCGCGAGATCGCTGCCAGACCCCTGCCCGGACACCAGACGCTCGATGAACGTGAAGATGCTCATCGTGTAGATGGCCATCTCCGTACCACTTCGGGTGATGGCCTCGCCCAGCGGGACGGGAACTCGCCCACGCAGGGGGGCAATTCCGATCAGACCGATCGTCCTCTCGCCGACCACGTCGGCCTTCGGCACGATCTCGGTCGTCATCTCCAGGCCATTCCTTTCCCACGTAAGCTGGATGGGGATCTCCGGTTTCGATGAGATGATCGCACTCATCTGAGACCACGCCTGAATCCGCTCGCCTTCAACCTCCACGATAAGGTCCCCGGCCTGCAGTCCCGCGTCCACCGCGGGATAGCCCGAGAGCACGGAACCCACCATCGGCTCCACGAACGGCTCGATTCCGAGCTCCTCCGGCCGAACACTGAGCACGGGTTCGAGAGTCAGGGTCTGGCCCTCTCGGTCGACCAGAAACGTCGTCGACTTGCCCAGGATTTTTTCGATCTCCTCGGCCACGGAAGCCCATCGCGTCACTTCGGACCCATCGATCGCCAGAATCCGGTCGCCCAGACGGAGTCCGGCTTCGTAAAGCGCGGATGTTTCGTCTACCACTCCCACCTGGGTCGTCTGCAGGTAGGCATAGTCTCCATAGCCGATTCGGATCGCCAGAATCAGGATGAACGCCAGGATGAAGTTCATCGCCGGGCCGGCCGCCATCACCGCCATCTGCACCCAGCGGGGTTTCGACATCAGTTCCCAGGGCTCTCCTTTCGCACGTTCCTTTCCGAAATCGGACATCCCCGCCACCTTCACGTAGCCCCCCAACGGCAGCCACGAAATCAGGTATTCGGTTTCGCCGTATCGAATCCCGAAGGCCCGGGGTGGATATCCGAGTGAAAACTCCTCGACCCTGATCCCCGCCTTTTTGGCGACCAGGAAGTGCCCAAGCTCGTGTACGAAAACGAGGACCCCGAGCACGAATATGAATGAAACGATCGTGAAAAAAATGTCGCCTTCTCCTGTGTGAACTGTGACTCGTTAGACGGCGCCTGAACGAACTCGAGGCGTGGCTGAACAGTGACCCAACCTGCGGATCAGATGTCGAACAGACGTGTCATCACAAGAAAAAAACCCACCGCCGCGATCATTCGCGACAGTTCCGGTACCAGCACCTCCCACTTCCCGACGGTTCGAAGTCCGTAAATCATCGGCACCGAGATGGCGATCACGCAGATCTGCCCGAGTTCGATACCCACGTTGAACCCGATCAGCGGTCCCCAGACTGTTCCCATATCGAGCATACTCTTCAGCAGCTCGGTCAGGTGTCCGGAGAAGCCCGCACCGTGGATCAGCCCGAATCCACCCGCGACCGCCCACCGGTGCTTCTGGAGGGGAGCCACGATGTTCTAGATTCCGACGTAAACGATCGACGCCGCAATCAGCGTTTCTGTCAAAACCGGGTCGAGTGCCACCACATCCAGGGCGCTCAACACTAGGGTCGTGGAGTGGGCCACAGTGAATGCGCTGATCACGGCCAGCAGAGATCGAGCGCTTCGGGAAACGATGATCAGACCGGCCAGGAACAGGAGGTGGTCGTACCCCTCCAGGATGTGCTCGAACCCGAGTGCCAGAAAAACGTCGAACACGGATCGCCCGTCAGCCTTCCCGATCGAACCGGTGGGCGGGAGCGGAAGGTCTGAAGAGATGACTCATCGTTCTCGAACCCGGCTTTACTTCGAGCACGTTACTCTGATCGGGAAAAGCACTGAACAGGGCCCGATGTTCGACTCTCAACCAGTCGATCGCGCGATCCGATTCGAAACTGGAACCAGATCGTCTGGGCGCCTTCCCCTCGTTCGACGATCTCGAGTTTCAGATCCCGGTCTCCGTTCACCGTGGCCTTGAGGTGACGTTTCAGGTAACGGAGCGTAAGGCCTTTCCGTTCGTCGGTCAGGAGGTCCAGCAGCGGAATCCCGTCATTCCATCGGCCGACCGCATCCTGAAAATCCAGTTTGTTGAAAACGACTTTACCCTTGAAGGCACGTTCGGTCAATTCCGATTTCGCGAAACTTATGTGAAGCCCGTGACCGGCGACCGAAGCGGCCTGTCCTGTCACCGCCAGGATCAGGACCCAGCGGGCCCACCCCGCCGCGAAGCCCCGCTGGCGTTCCACCTACGAACCGCGTCCAACCGACGCGGATGAACGTCTGCCGAAGCCCGATCCCGTCACGATGTCCTCCGCCTTTCGTCTCGCCCACCGATCCGCTTCGTAGAGAGCCTCGAGCGAATCGCCCGGCTGCCGGTCGTGCGCCTGCATCGAGGCGTCCACAACCTCCGGGATCGAAAGAAATCCGATCCGTTCCTCCAGAAACGCGCTCACGGCGATCTCATTGGCTGCGTTGAGCACGGCCGGCGCGGTACCCCCCATCTCGATCGCATCGTAGCACAGTCCCAGACACGGGAACCGCTCGAGATCCGGAGAGTCGAACGTCAACGCGCCGACCTCCACCAGATCGAGGGGATCCGCCCGCGACGGAAGTTTGTCCGGATGGGTAAGGGCCTGCTGGATCGGGAGACGCATATCCGTGCTGCTCAGGTGGGCCATCAGACTCCCGTCCACGAATTCGATCAGACAGTGCACGATCGACTGGCGATGAACGACGACATCGATCTGATCCACAGGAAGATCGAAAAACCAGTGCGACTCGATGACTTCGAAACCCTTGTTCATCAGGGTCGCCGAATCGATCGTAATCTTCGGACCCATCTTCCACGTTGGATGATTCAGAGCCGCGTCGGGTGTCACCGCAGCCATCTCCGTCCGGGAAGAGGCGAAAAAAGGTCCGCCTGAGGCCGGCAGGACAATCTTTCGGACGTCTCGGTCTGAGTGGAGTTCGAGTGCCTGCCAGATCGGTGTCAATTCGCTGTCCAGCGGCACAAGGGCCCCGCCGTGAGAGCGGGCCAGTTCCGTCACAAGATGGCCTGCCACGACAAGCGTCTCCTTATTCGCCGTGGCAACGTCCTTCCCTGCCTCCACTGCAGCCACTGTTGGCCGGATTCCCACCCCGGCCACGAGACCGTTGACTACCAGATCGACCTCTTCATCCACGGCAAGATCGATCAGCCCGCCCTCCCCTTCCAGAATCTCGACCTCCGCCGGCAGACGGTCTTTCAACCCCACCGCATCTTCCCTCACACAGACGCGGCGGGGACGGAATCGTTCCGTCTGGGCACACAGCAGATCTGTGTTCCGCCCGGCACTGAGACTGACGATTTCGAATCGGTCGGGAAGCGCTGCCATCACGTCCAGCGCGTTCGTACCGATCGACCCCGTAGACCCCAGTACGGCCACTCGCTTCATCATTCAATCAACCCAATCAGGTGGTCGTAAAGTCCTTCTTGCTCGCAGGACGATGGCGTCATTCACAGCGTCTGTGCGAAGGATACGTAGACATACACGAGCGGGTAAACAAACAGGAAGGAGTCGAATCGATCCAGGATCCCACCGTGCCCGGGAATCACCGCCGACGCATCCTTCACCCCGGCGTCACGCTTGATCATCGACTCGACCAGATCGCCCGCCGGCGCCCCCAAACCCACCAGCATTCCCAGCACGATCCCATCCACGCGACCCAACAGCGTGTAGTGTTCAGCCACGAGGAAAACCAGCGCCACCGATCCGACGAGCCCGCCGATGTAACCTGCCACTGTCTTGCCCGGGCTGATATCGGGAAACGGATGGCGTCGACCGAACGTCCTCCCCGCGAAGTATCCAAGAATGTCCGAGACCCAGATCGCCACCAGAATCAACACCGCGAATCCCCCCGTTTG
>DJHM01000030.1:240445-262277 GCA_002433075.1 Latescibacteria bacterium UBA6620 | reverse complement strand
AACAGGTTGTCGATCAGCGTCGATTTACGCCTTTCGTCGTTGAGGACACGGAAACGGTCGACGACATGAGACTCGGTAGTGGCGACCTTGATGGCCAAGACCGACTGGAACATCTCGTTGATGAAGTTCGTGGCCCGCTCGGTCGCGATACGCTGTGCGGTCCGATACTTGAAGATCAGCTTGCGACACGCGTCGACGACGATGACGACGCAGATGGCGGGGATGATCGTGATGGCGGTGATGCCTGCGTCGATGTATGCCATATACCGGATGGCCAGGACCGCGAAGACGAGGTTTCCCCACATATGGATGTATCGATTGAGATAGTGGACGATGCCCATCACGTCGTCGCGAAAACGGTTGGTGACTTCACCCGATGCGTTGGAGATGCCGGTCGGATCCCGTACTTCGAGGACGGCCGTGACGAGGTTGCGACGAAGCAGGGTCTCGATGGCATACCACCATCTCGGCCAGGTGAGCGCGGACCCGAAGAGTGCGGTCCGGTCGCCCACTTCCACGGCGACGTAAAGCGCAACGAGCGTGTAGGGGGTGAACCCCGCTTCCGCCTGGCCGGTGAGGGCGTCGAAGAAGCCTTTCATGAGAACGCCGGCCAGGAAGGGAGCGACGTCGTCGATTCCGCGGAAGAAGATGGTCGACAGGAACAGGGCGGGACGAAACTTGAGGAGCCGCCACGTGGTCTGGCCCATCGTCATCGGTTTGGGGTCCTTCGCGTTCACGCGATTAGCTCTTCGAAACCGGCTTGCAGGAGTTTGGAGAATCGGGAAGCGGGGTCCCGAACGAGGTCTTCGCGTCTTCCGAATTCCTGAACGCGGCCCTGATCGAGGATCATGATGTCGTCGACCCTCTCGACCGTTTCGAGACGGTGCGCGATGATGATGCCCGTGCGACCTTCCAGCAGGCGTTCGACGGCGACGTTGATGTGTCGCTCGGTGGCGGGGTCGAGTCGCGAGGAGGGCTCATCCAGGATGACGAGGCCGGGATCCGTGAGGAACACGCGTGTGAAGGCGAGGAGCTGGGCTTCACCCGCAGAGAGCCCGCTGCTGCCGGCCGTGATTTCTGAGTCGAGGCCGTCGGGCAGGCGATCGTACCAGGCTCCAAGTCCAAGTTCCCCGAGTGTGTGCACAATCCGATCGTCGGCAATGTCGGGTTGAAAGAGCGCGAGGTTGTCACGGACGGTGGCGTTGAAAAGCTGAACGTCCTGAGTGACGAGGCCGACGTGACGGCGCAGGTCGTCGAGTTTCAGGGTCCCGATCGATTGGTCGCCGATCCGGATGTCCCCGCTCTGGATGTCATACAGGCGGAACAGAAGGCGCGTCATCGTGGTCTTCCCGCTGCCGGTTCGGCCGAGAAGACCGAGCGTCTCACCCGGTTGCAGCGAGAAGCTGACGTCGTTCAGAACGATCTCTTCGGGGTTGTAGGAGAACGTGACGTGATCGAAGGTGACCCCGAGCGGTTCGCTTCCGGTCTTGCGGGAAAGGTGTTCGGTGCCGTCTAGGATGGAGGTCTCGATCCGGTGGAGCGCTTCGATCCGCTTCAGCCCGGCGGTGGCGCGCTGGAGCTCGTTGATCTGACGACTGAGCTGAAACAGGGGCTCGCGGAGCATAGAAGTGTAGTGGAACACGAGGTAGACGGCACCGATCGTGAACGTGCCCTCGTTGTAGAGCCAGATCCCCATTCCCATCGCCAGGGCATATCCGAGGGCGAACATCACTCCGGTGATGGCACTCAGGGCTTCGCTCATCAGCTCGGATCGTTTGACACGAGCAAAGACGTTGTTGTTCACGTTGTGGAAACGTTGCACGGCATAATCGATGGCGCCGTTCGTTCGTATGTCCTCGAGCCCGAGGAGACGCTCCTCGATGAAACCATACATCCGGGCGTAGCTTTCGCGCTCGGCAGTGTAGATCGGCACGGCGATGTTTCGCGTCAGGTTCAGGACCAGAAACGCCACGCAGGAAAACGCGGCGAGGGCTGCGCCGACGCGCCAGTCTTCGAGGGAAATGAGTACGAGGACTCCGGCCAGGAACACGACGCTGCCGATGACCTGCAGGACGAATTGGGAAAAGAAATTGGAAAGGGAAGTCGTGTCGCCGTCGATACGCTCGATCATTTCACCCGGGGTGTGGGCGTGATGGAAGCCCATATCCAGGTTCAGACAATGGTAGGCGAGGTCGTTGCGCATCTTGTTCGTCGCCCGCCACCCGACGTCCTGACCGAGGTAGGAGCTGACAATCTGCACGCCCTGCCGAGCGATGCCGATGCCCAGGAAGAAGACGCCCGCCCACACCAGATGGCGCATCGGGCCGTCGGCCTGGGCGGTGTCGATGAAGTAACGGATGACCTGTGGATTGAGCAGGCTGAGCCCGATTCCGCACGCCATACTGACGGCGAGGAGGGCGACGCGACTCTTGTAGGGACTCAGATACCAGGCGAGGAGGGAGGCGTAGTGTCGGAGCGGTACCCGTGTATTCGATGGATCGGACGCTGGAGCGGGGTCGATCTGTTTCCTCCCGGACTGCGGCAGAAGTGGGTTGCGAACATTCGCAAACCCGATACCCTATAACGATCTCTATAGGTAAGTCAGTGTTTACTCTCGGGCCAGAAAAAAGGGGTGAGACGTGCATAGCAGCGTCCTGAGGGCTACGGATTTCCAGGTTGTTGTCGAGGGGGACGAGACGCCACACGGTCGTTTTTTCGCGGAGGTTGGGAAGACGACGCGGATCGGGGTCGTTTCGCCCGAAGGGCTGGATGCGACGGGTGCGTCCCTCCTGATGATGGCTTTCGTGACGGCATTCTACGACCGATATCGCGAGGGGGGAGACGAGTTCTTCGCCTATCCGGATTATTTCGTTTTCCAGATGCAGTCCCCGCTGGTCGACTACGGGATGCTCGATTTCTGGCCGAACCACAAGATGGTGCTCGTTGAACCGGGCGAGTTGCCTGAGGCGGTGACCGATCGGGCGGTGAATGTCCTGCTGATTCCGGAAGGATTCCACCTTGGCGAGTCAGCAACGAACGTCACGGCGGAGAGCGCGAGGCGAACGATCTCCAGGGGGTTCTGTTACGCGCCCGATGGACGCGTCACTAAACCGACTCTGCGTCTGACGTGCGCGGAGGAACCCATTCTTTCGTGGATGGGCCGGGCATTCGAGTCGGTCGAAGAAGAGAGTCGGGTTGCGCGTGAAAGAGTGTCGATCGACGATGCATCCGAAGGGAGCACCGTGACACAACACTTCAGAGAGATGACACTGGAAGAAGCCCTGGATCGATTGGGATGTTGCGAGAATGGAGGCAAAGAATGAGGCTGTGGACGTTGGTCGTGGTTTTCGGGTTGCTGGCTGGTGAGTCGGGTGCAGGAGATTGGCCGGGGTGGCGAGGTCCCAATCGGGATGGCGTGTCCGAAGAGACAGGATTGCTTTCGACCTGGCCGGAGAACGGACCTGACCTGGTGTGGAGAGTCGACGGCGCGGGAAAAGGGTATTCGACGCCCTCCGTGGTGGGCGACCGCGTTTACCTGATGGGGAGCGAAGGGCGGGATCGGGAATTCGTGCAGGCGCTCGATGCGAGGGATGGGGCGGTGGTGTGGTCGACGCACGTCGGCAATGTGGGTCTCCCCGACCAGGATCCGAGCTATCCGGGGTCTCGTTCGACCCCGATCGTGGACGGCGAACGGCTTTACGTGTTCAGTTCGGACGGAGATGTGGCCTGCCTCGAGAGGGCCTCGGGAAAGGTGGTATGGACTCGCAATGTTCGGGAAGAATTCGGCGGGAAGCCGGGTCGATGGGCTTATTCGGAATCGCCCCTGGTTGACGGGGACCGGGTGGTTGTTACGCCGGGTGGGCAGGCCGCGGTGATGGTGGCACTGGACAAGAGGACGGGCGAGACGGTTTGGACGACTTCAATCGCTGAAGCGGAGGATGCTGCCTTCTCATCGATCGCGATCTCCAACGCCTCGGGGAAAAAGCAGTACGTTCAGTTTCTGAAGGGGGGCTTGCTGGGGGTAGATGCCGAGACCGGCAAGGTGCTGTGGCGGTATCACCGAACGGCCGAGGGCAGCCCCGCGAACATCCCCACCCCTCTGATTCAGGGCGACGCCGTCTACAACGCGACGCACCGTGCTGGCGGTGCCCTATTGAAGATTGATCTTGACGGCGACCCGGTGGTGACGGAGATGTATTTCGGGTCGAAACTACCCGTCAACCTGGGCGGGTCGATCCTGACGCAGGGCCATCTGTTCGGGACAACGAGATCCGCACTGGTCTGCACGGAATTCGAAACGGGCGAGTTGAAGTGGACCGATCGAAGCGTGGGACCTGCATCGGTTTTCTACGCGGAGGGTCACGTCTACCTGGCGAGCGAGGATGGGGAGGTAGCCCTCGTCGCAGCGACGCCGACGGCTTACGTGGAGAAGGGCAGATTTACGTTGCCCAACCCACCTGTGCGTGGCGATTCGAAGATCTGGGCGTATCCGGTCGTGGCGAACGGACGTCTGTATATCCGCGACGTGAATGTCGTATGGTGTTATGACGTGTCACAGTCTGATGGGGAAGGTGGCGAATGAAGCCAGGTTCGTTTCGTGCGGTCGTGTTTTCACCGAATGGATAGCATTCCCGACTCCGGGGACGGATGACCCGGCTCTCGGTTCACCTCCTTTCCCAACCGTCCTATACTTGTCTCGATGGCAACCGTAACCGAACACTACGAAGCTGCCGCCCGCGCCGGTCTCGTCTATGTAACCGACGGGCAACCCGGAATCTCCCAGAAGCGTGCGGGCAAGGGCTGGGCGTTCTACGGTCCTCGGGGTAAACGGATCTCGGACAAGAAGGAGCGCCAACGAATCCTGTCCCTGGTGATTCCGCCCGCGTGGACAGATATCTGGGTGTGTCCGAATCCGAAGGGTCACATCCAGGTGACGGCCCGCGACTTGGTTCTCCTAAGTTGTCAGGGTTGGGACGATAATTGTGGCCTCGGGGCCACAATTAGGAGACTTTGCGAGCAAGCGCCTCACGCGATTCCGATTGAGATGGCAAGTGCAGAGTTGAGGCGAGTCAACTTTGCTTCGGAGAGGGTGCCGAGGAAATGTGTGAGGGAAGACTTGGGAATGCTGACCAACTCGTCGCAGAAGATACTGCTGTCGTGTTTCAATCCTTCCTCGATGCCCACCTGGACCTGGGTCGATAGTCCGTCGAATGAGGAATAGATAGGAGCGCAGATGACGGTCGAGAATCGCGAGTCGATCACGGCCTGGCGACTGATTACGACGAACACTCGAAAGTCTCTGGGGGCCCGACGCGATCCACGATAGACCCGGTAGAGTTCTCCTCGCCTCACAGATCGGTCTGGTAGCCGAGGGTATCGGCTGCTTCCCGGTTGAGCTTTCGAGATCGGCGGTTGAGAATATCAAGGTCCTGATCATCCCTCGCCCGCCGCTCTGCGTCGGCGATGAATTGACGCAACGCCTCCTCCAGGAACGCGGACCGGGTGCTGGGAAGGCCGGGGTGCTTCAGAAGCGTATCCATTCCGAGAACCAGGTCTTCCGACAGGCTGACAGAAGTCTTCACTTTCATTTCCCCGTCCTCTTTAGTAATGCTTTAGTAGTATGTTTCATACCCAAATAGTATGCGGATTTATAGGGGCAGTCAACCTGCTGAGACGAATTGTGGCCTCGGGGCCACAATTAAGTGATCGAATCAAGAATGTGCCAACGTTGGCACAATTGGGACGGAGCCAGTTTGGGGGGAAGCAAAGAGAGGGTGGAGCTTCAGACCTTAACTCGCTACTGTCCCGTGATGGAATCGACATTCCGGAACATATGCTTGAGTCGGTCGACATCTTCCGTCTGTAGCGGTCCTCGCTCGAGGCTGGCGATGTTTTTTTTCAGGTGTTCCGGGTTGCCCGTGCCGGAGAGGATGACGTGGGTGCCGGGCTCGTGGCGGCAGAAGCGGTAGGCGGCGTCGGGAATGCTGACGGCGCCGTTTTTGTGCACGATGAATCCGATCGGGTCGTTGGGGTCGTCGATGTCTGCGGGGTCGATCTGGCCGGCTTCGATGAGACCTGCGATCACGGTGAGAAGATGGTCGGGATCGCTGAGGGCCTTGCGAACGGCGAACATCACCTGGATACCGATGTCCTGCTGGATGGCCTTCGCAAGGAGCCGATCTCTGGCGGACTGGTTGAGGAGGTTGAAGCCGATCATCATCACATCCCAGATGTCGTCGGCGAGCGCCATTGGGGCCATCTCGTGTTCCATATCGTCGTTGAACTTCTCGGACATCCCGATAAATCGAATCTTCCCCGCTTCCTTGAGTTTCAGGAGCTCCGGGTAGAGTTCTTCGGCGCAACGTCGATAGTCGCCTGGCCAGACACCGTGCAGGTTGTAGACGTCGACGTAATCGGTTCCGAGACGGGAGAGGCTCGCTTCGAGTCCGGGCGCGACGTCCGCGGCCTTGGCATCGCTGGAGCTCTTCTTGGTGGAGATGATGAGTTGGTCTCGAGGGAGATCCTTGAGGGCGAGGCCGACGAGGGGTTCGGTTCCGTAGTTCTCGGACGTGTCGACGAAGTTCACTCCGGCGTCGAAGGCCTGGAGGAGGATAGACGCCGATTCGGCCTCGGTCTTTCCCGACCGCTTGCCCATCTGGCTGGGGCCGCCCGCGCCAACACCCATCACGCTGACGTCGAGACCAGTTCGTCCTAGTTTAACTCGATCCATTAGGTTAGATTAATCATAAGGATGAGCGGCGTCAGTTCGAGCCCCACGACTTCGCTCGGGATCAACTCCGTCGAGAACTCGCCGATTGCCTTACTCGATGGGGGACTTCTCGACTACGCTCGAAGTGACCCCGTGTGGATCGTCTATGATGTGCGAGACCCTTCTCTGTACCTGCCTCTGCGCTTTTCACTCTGCATTCTGCATTCGCCCTACGCCTTCTTCTCCGGTCCCGGATCACCGCCCCATTCCCCCTGCCCCGTGATCGAATCCACTTTCCGAAAGATTTTCTTCAATCGCTCAACGTCGGCATCGGGCAACGGACCGCGCCCGAGGCTGGCGATGTTCTGCTTGAGGTGATCGGGATTCCCTGTACCGGAAAGGATGACGTGCGTTCCGGGCTCGTAGTTGCAGAAACGGTAGGCGGCGTCCGGGAGGGACACGGCACCATCGTCGTGAACGAGAAAACCGAGTGGATGTTCGGGGTCGTCGATGTCGGCCGCATCGACGTGGCCTTCGTCGATCAGCGCCGCGACGGTTTCAGCCAGGAATTCCATATCGCTCAGCGCTTTGCGGACGGCGAACATCACCTGGATGCCGACATCGTGTTCGATCGCTTTGGAGAGGACCTTGTCGCGCGCCGATTGGTTGAGAATGTTGAAGCCGACCATCGCGACATCCCACAGGTTGTCGTCGAGCGCCCGGTGGAGCATATCGTGCGACTTGTCAGCGTTGAACATCTCCGTGATTCCGATGGAGCGAATCTTCCCGGCTTGCTGGAGCTTCACGACTTCGGGAAAGAGTTCGTCCTTGCAGCGATCGTAGTCGTAATCGTAGACGCCGTGGAGGCTGTAAACGTCGATGTAATCGGTGCCGAGCCGTTTCAAGCTTTCCTCCAGGCTGGGGACGACTTCTTCCGCGCTCGACCCGCGCGAGCTCTTCTTCGTCGAGATGACCACCTGATCGCGGGGGAAGTCCTTGAGCGCCAACCCCACCAGATGTTCGGTGCCGTAGCCCTCGGCTGTATCGACGAAGTTGACCCCGGCTTCAAACGCTTCGAGAAGGATGGCCGCCGAGTGCTCTGGGGTCTTCCCCTGTTTTTTCCCGATCTGGCTGGGCCCACCGGCCCCCATTCCCATTACGCTGACGTCGAAACCGGTTCGACCCAATTTCACACGCTTCATACTGTCCTCAGAAAGTGTTAGTAGTGTTCACGCTCGAGAAACAATGGAAAGGTTTGTTCTCTTCTTTCTGACCGGTGTACAAGCTCCAAACTTGTTACTATCGATGGTACCGCTATCGCAGGTCGATCGAGGATCACCTACTATTCATTTCAGGAGATTGTGAGCTGAACAGAAATCAGATTGATGCACTCAGTGCGGTTCTTGCGGATCTGGGGACTGCGTCCTTCTGGTTGGAGCGTTCAGTCCGCTTCTGGTGAATACCGATCTCAGGTACGGATTGTGGCTCAGTAGCGGGGCCAGCTGGTTGACCGGGGTGGTCCTTATCTTTGCCTCCATCGCGTTGAAGAAAGGGTGAGCTGTGGCCCCACTTCTCTTTGGGACGGGCTTGGTCGCCCTTGCGGGCCTCGTTTTGGGAGGCATCGGCTTCTGGCAGAAGCACAAACTCGAGAAACGTGAGGAGGCAGAACGGGTTCGTGAAGAGAATGGATCCCGGCCAAGAAGCGTACCGGGATAACAATGCGTTCTCTACCCATGAAGTTGATCGCTCAGTAACCGGTCCTGATTCCACGTCTGCGGTCCTGCAAAGCAGTTCGAAGTCAGAGACTGCTCCCACCGTAGTTCGCCGCCGCAGGCTCTGCCCACCGCCTGCCGTCTTCGCCAAGGCTACGGCGGGCCAAGGCGGCTACGGCACGGCAGGCCGCCAACCGCCCACCGATTCGAGATAGACAAAGGGCCGAAGGCGCTATATCCGAACCTTAACTTCCTTCCCCTGTTCCTGGCTTCGATAGATCCCATCCAGAATTGCCATCACCTGCATAGACTGCTCGGCCGGTACGGGCGAGGGTTTGCCGTTCGCGATGGCTTCGGCGAACTCAAAACACTCGAGAGCGTGCGGTTCCATTCGGTCGCGCGTGTTCTTGAGCGTTCGGTTGTAGTGCTGTCGTGTCTGATTGTTGCTCTCGTAAATCTCACACTTCGGCCAGTGACTACCGCCTTTCGTGCCGTAGAGCCACATCTGCATATCCTCACCCTGTGTATCGTGATGCAGCAGCCAGCTGACCTCGATCACGAGGGTGGCGCCGTTCTCGAAACGGACGAAGGCGGCGGCGAAGTCTTCGACGTTCATATTCCGGGGCATTCGTGCGCCGCCTCCCATATTCGTGAACGCCCCTCGCTGGTTGGCGATCTCTTTGCGCGCGACGCCGGAAACGGCTGCGGGATTCGGGTTTCCCATAAACCAGAGTGTGAGGTCGAGGATGTGTACGCCGATGTCGATGCAGGGTCCGCCGCCGCTGTGCTCCTTGAGGATGAATCCAGGTCGAACCGGCGCGCCCGATCGGCGGAGCATCCAGCTGCGCGCGTGATAGATGTCGCCCAGGACGCCGGTATCGAGTTCGGCCTTCATCGCCTTGGCGCCACCGCCAAAGCGGAAGTGCTGGGCGGTCATCAGGGTCTTCTTCGATCGATCGCGGGCGGCGATCATTTTCTTGATTGCGGCAGGGTTGGGAGCGAGCGGCTTCTCGCAGATGACGTGCTTGCCCGCGTTCATCGCGGCTATGGCGAGTGGGGCGTGGTAGTTGTTGGGGGTGCAGACGTCGATGATGTCGATATCGGGGTTCCTGAACAGGTCCTTGGGGTCGGTCGACAGGATCGACACGCCGTGCTGCTTGCCCCAGGATTTGAGGACCTTGTCGTTGACGTCGCTTCCGGCAACGACCTCGGCGTGCTCGGAGGCTTCCCAGCCGGGAAGATGGGAGCGCGAAATGCCGCCGACACCGATGATGCCGACTTTCAGTGTAGCCATTCTCGTTCCTTTCGAGCGGAGTGGATGTGCGGCGGGAAGATAGGGTTTGCCTGTAGCTTTGACAAACCGGAGGCCCCGGAGCCATTCTGGGGGAACGAGGATTCGAGAGGAACACAACCCCGGGAGGAACCTGTGAGCGAAAGATCTTATTCGATCGCTGCGGTCTACGTCTAGGCGGTGTGCCTGGTTGCGACCTTGGCGTGTCTCCTGTCGCTGACGAGCATCGTCAGTTCGGTGATGGATGCGCGGAACCCCCTGAAGCAGCGACGTTACGGTCCGAGCTTCGCGTCGTTCGAGAACTACAAGGTGGACATCCTGGTGGACAAGGATGCGAGCGCGTACGTCCCGGACGACGATGCGATCCAGGCGATGTTCGAAGCAGCGGCCAAGGAAGAGCAGCTAGCGATCGTCCGCTATCGGGCCCGAAGGTCGATCGTGACGAGCCTGATGGTGATGGGAATCAGTATTGCGCTGTTCGGAGTTCACTTTCGGTGGGCTCGCCACCGCTGCTGAGCCGTTGCGGCGCGGCGGACGACGGAGTGCTGGTGAAGGAGTGCGCTGAGTTTCGTCACGCCCGTCGATCGGCGCTGGCTTCGCCCGTTTCTGTCTCACGGACCCGCGTGCTGAGTAAAGATGCCCAACCGGCGATCGAGACGGCGCCGACGGCGATGTAGGAGGCGACCACGCCCAGTCGATCGAGAGTCATCCCCACGGTCGGTGAGAAGGCGGCGAATGCAATGTTCGGGACGACGCCCACAATCGAGATCATCGTGGCCCGATTCTCGTCGCGAACCCGTTCGTTCAGGTAGGCGGTGAGCGTGGGACGGTAGAGACCTCGGACGATCTGCTGAAGTGCGATGAGCGCGAGCGAGGCCGGGTGAACGAATAGAGCGGGGAGCAGGTAGCTGCATCCCATCAGGGAAAGCAGACTGTCGATCAGCAGGGCGTGTCGCTGTCGGGGGACTCGTCTCCCGAGGCGGGCGACGAGTGCGGCGATGACGTTATAGATGAAGAAGATCGTGCCATACCAGGCGATCGGTACGTCGTTGAGTTTGAAGTAAGGTTCGTAGAGCCAGAAACCGGTCCGATAGACGAGTCCCATCGTGGCCGCAAGTCCGATGGCCCACAGGAGAGCGGGCGCACACCGAATCTCTGAAAGGGATGCTCGGATGTGTGCGCACTCTTTTCACGTTGGGGTTCGTGGTGAAGCAACCGGGCAGCTGTGGCGACCAGCATAAAGACCACACTGAACGCGAAAGGGCAGGTCCGGGTCGATGACGTAGAGCCAATTGCTTGCCACGCATCCGATCGCCTGACCAGCGAAAGAGAGTGATGCGGCTCGACCTTCGACGCGGGTGTAATCGTTCTTTCGTCCGGTTCGGTCAAGACTCTCATAAAGGATGGCCGAATCGGCCCCACTGCCGAAGGTCGAGCCAAGTCCGAACAGGGCCTCAGCCACGGCCAGGTGGTAGAGGAAATCAGTGGCACAGATGTAGATGATCATCGCGATGGCGTGGAGCAGTGTGGACAGGGTCAGGGAGAGCTTTCGCGACACCTAGTCGGCGACGGCGCCCGTCGGGATTTCGAAAACCACGACGGAAACCGCCGCGATGCCCTGAAGGGTGAGGATCTGGGTATAGTTCAGGCCTTTGCCGAGCAGATACGGCGTCAGCACAGGGCCGATGATGAGGCGGCTGTGGAAGAGCCGATAGGTGGTGTAGCGGCCGACGTTCTGGTGGTACGGATCGGACAACACGAGTCCTGACATAAAAAAAGCCCGCCGGCAGATGTTCTTGCCGGCGGGCTTTCGCAATGATGGTGCGTGCGTCAGTCTTCCGGCAGGGCGTACCGACCCGCACCGATGGTCGTGAAGACGACGGTGACCGGGGACTGGGCAACGATAATTGAGTTTAATGGCTTCATTGTTTTTCCGCTTTCGTGATCAGACGAAGCTGCGCGGAGGATGTTTCAAGCATCCGTCAACTTGCGGCAAGTTCGGTCTCTGGTGTGTTCTCGAGGCGTGACAGCCAGTAGGATACGTCGAACGACTCGTTGCCTGTAAGGAAGCGCCAGAATTTGATGCGGTTCACGACCTCGAGCCGCACCTCATTCCCGTACCATCCGTGGTTTGTCCCCAGGATTTTGCCGATCTCGGGGTCGTCGAGGTCGGTCGTATTCCACAGGCGGCACTGTTTAACGGTGGGATTCAGACGGAGCTTGAACATATACCGCTTCGCATCCGTGAGATTGGGCTGTGCGCAATGCCAGATGCCGTGGTGCGCAACGGCGACCGTACCGGCCTCGCACACCATCGGGGTTTGTCCGAGAAAATTCTGGTAACGGGCGATGTCGGATTCGGAGATCCGACGGTAGTGGCTACCCGGAAGGAACATCGTACCGCCCATTTCACGCGGCGTGTCGTGGGCGAAATAGAAGAACTGAATGTCGAAGTGCGTGCGGGTGTCGATGATGGCATCTGCGTGCCAGATCTGCCCTTGCTCGCGGCCGGCATCGACCGTGTGGACCGCGTGATGATCGTAGAGCGGGTCGGGCCCGACGAGGCTGCGGGTGATACCCTGGATTTCGGGCATCCTGAAGACCTCGGCGATCGGGGTATCGGGCCAGGCCTTGTCGAGGGGGCGTCCGGCCGTGGCTCTGGGAATGCCCTCTTCCATCTGCCGGCATACGGCTTCGTTCAGATCGACGGGGACGAGCGCGTCCCATCTTAGAAAACCATCGGCCGCGAACCGGGCCATCTGGCGGGTGTCGAGCAGGTGGTCAGTCATTTCTGTCCTCCAGCTTCTCCAGGATGTATTCGAACTTGAGATACGAGGTCGTGTATTCCGACCCGGGGTAGGCCGGGAACTGTTGAGGGAACTGAACGACACGCCACCCGTCCTCCATCGCGTCGACGACTGAACTGTAAGGCGGCTCCTCTGATTCGCCCGATGTGTTCTGGTCCCTCCCAGTTCCATCGTAGGCAGACCACGCGACGACCTTACTCTTCAGGTCGGGTGAGTGAAGGTAGAGAATCAACAGTTTCTGTCTCAGGTTCGTGCTCACTGAGGCTCTCCGATGGATCGTTGGGGATCGTCTTCGTCGCTGAGTATACGATGGGTCAGGGCCCTGCTCAAGGTTTACAACACGTCCGTCTCCTCCATCGATTCCCGGACCCGGTTGCGGCTGCGGTGCAGCCAGGTCTTGAGCGTCCCGGGGGGGATCCCGAGCCGATCGACGACTTCGGTGTAGGGTCTGTCTTCCAGGTAGTGAAGCTCTATCGCTTTGCGGTAGCGTTCGGGCAGCGCGTCGATTTCGCTGACCAGCCGGCCAACCTGCTCCTTCTGATGGAGGACCTGATCGGGCCAGGGACGGGGACAACGTCCGGCGACCTCGGAACCGTGGTCGAGGGTGTCGAGGGAAACCAGGGTGCGTCGGCTTTCGTCGTGGGAGTGACAGGCGTTGAGCGCGATCCGTGTCAGCCAGGTGGAGAAGGTGGCGTCCCCACGGAAGCGAGGGAGCGCACGGAAGGTGCGGATGAAGGTCTGCTGTACGAGGTTGTCGACGTCGTCGGGGTCGTTCGTGCGCTGCGCGATCGTGGCGGCGATTCTTCCACGATGTTCGCGGAACAGTTTCGAGTAGGCACGTTCGTTTCCCAGAATGGCTTGCTGAATCGTTTTCTGTTCTGCTGCATGCATTGGGGTTCTCGTCTTTTCGGTTCGACACAGAGGGCGATGTCGTCGTTGTCGGCTGCGTTACATCCACAACCGGAACTGAACCTGGGCGGGCGGTCTGAGGTGGTGCACGACCTCGGAGAAGGGCAACAAAAATCCCCCTGTCGAAGATCTCTCGACAGGGGGCATAGGCAACATACCAGCTGCGCGCCTCGCCATTGGGCGAGCGCCAGTCTCTCATTCGCATCCGGGACAGGGTCCGTACCTCCCGGCGCAATCACGGATGGTCCGCGTCTTCACTTGGGTCCTGCACCGCTCCTTGTTCAATTTGCAGAACTTGTTTAACGAATATCGCCTAATGATCGCTGGAAATCTAAGGTCCCAAGTGAAAAAACTGCGAAAAAACGCCACTTGAAAGGTGTACGCATGTACAGTATAATAGTTGGAATGATGACTTGGTCTGATGCGTCCTAACAATGGTGCCGCTCAAGCCATCCGGAGGCGCGAATTGACATCACGACGTCCCGCAGAAGCAACGTTTCGTGCTCCCACCCCGGAAAGTGATTCAGTCCTTATGATTCCCGAACCCGATCGCCAGTTTCGTCACCATCTTGCCTATCTGGGCTTCTGCTATGCCCTGGTCGACGACGTTCCACGGTCGGAGCGGATTCGAAGTATGGTACGCCGGCTGGACCGTCGCCGTCGGTTCAGGCTCCAGTCTCTCAACTGACCCTCGCCTCACACCCCTGAATCACCCCGATTCGGGGCCTCCGAGTACGCCCTCAGCGCTCTTGACTCAGCAAAAACAATGGCTTATTATGAGATTGCTTTGAGCGAAAGGGCTCCTTCTGGTACTGAAATCGGTTGCTTTTCGGCAGTCAAATCGCGCCGAATCCGACAATCAGTATCCCCTCCGTCAGACTCGTAGAACCTCCCCAGACACCATCCATTCTGCAAAAATTGCGCTCGGCTTGTGAAAAAACGGCCCGAGGGCAAGTGCGTCTTTAGACAGCCGGATTCCTGAGGTGCTACCACACACGCGGAATCATCTCTCCCCGGCTGTTTTGGGACCACCGCCCTCGGGCCTTATTTATGGTATTTTTCACCCCGCATGATTGTGAATGCCCTGTAGAGTTGTTCCAGCAGAATCAACCGGGCCATTTCGTGCGGGTAGGTCATTCTCGATAGCGAAAAACGCCAGTCTGCACGCTTCAGAATGGCATCGGACAGCCCGAAAGGCCCACCAATCGTGAAGACGAGCGTGCTCACGCTTCGGGCCGCCACTTCTTCGATTTTTCGCGACAGTCCTTCCGAATCGACTGACTGACCGCCGACGTCAAGCGCGACCACGTAGGCGTGGTCCGGAATCGTTCTGATCAGCCGTTCACCCTCTGGCTCAAGAATCTTCGCCACAGGCCGCTTCTTTGGCGCCTTTTCCTCCAGGACGTGTTGCTCAGAAAAGGGAGTATAGCGGCTCAGCCTCTTCACATAGCCATCCGCCGCCTGCCTGAGCGCCGCGTCCTTTGCCTGTCCGACCGTCAGGAGCGCTATCCGCATTGAATCGACAGTATAAGGCAGGAAACCTGCGCTCACAAGGTTTGTTCACCCTTTCCAGAAGCCTCTACTCTTAACTGTCGCACCGGTTTACGGCGCTTTCGGTCGGGTCTTCGAGCCCTCAGCTTGACACGCATAGGGAGTGGGGGTAGATTCTTTGGTTGCAATTATAACCACCCAAAACTAAAGGCACTTGCGTGCATTTTCGAATTGTCCTCTCTGTTGTCGCAACGATCCTCACCGCGGCAATTCCCGGTCCTGCTATTTCCCAGCCCGACATCCTTCCTGTCGATGCCTTGACGCGGGGGATGAAGGGGATCGGGAGGACGGTTTTCCACGGCACCAAAATTGACACGTTCGGTGTTGAGATCCTGGGTGTACAGAAGAACGCCGCCGGAGCTCGGGCGGATCTGATCCTCACAAGACTCAGCGGAGGGCCGCTCGATCGGACGAACGGGATCCTGGGGATGAGCGGTAGTCCTGTCTATATCGATGGCAAGCTGATCGGCGCGGTTGCCTGGGGCTACGCTTTTTCGAAAGAGGCCCTGATGCTGCTGACTCCGATCGAGGAGATGCTGGAGATCCTGGAGAGACCGGACACCGTATCGGAACCGCAGCTCGGATTCTCGCTGGAGGGCGATCGGGTCGAGCCCGCGCTGGAGGCAGGCGCGCTCAAACGCTTGGTTACACCCGTGATCGCTTCGGGGTTCGCGCCCTCGGTGATCGACGATTTGCGGCAGAGGCTGTCGCCGCATCGTCTGATGCCGGTTCAGGGCGGCGGGGGATCGGATACCGGGTTGCTTGCCGGTCCGCTCGAGCCGGGGTCTGCTGTCGGCGTGCAGCTCGTACGCGGGGATATGAGTATGACGGGCATCGGCACCGTTACTTACGTGGACGAGGACCGGTTGATCGCCTTCGGCCATCCGATGATGAACGTGGGCACAACGTCTCTGCCGATGACGTCCGCTTTCATCCACGACGTGATTCCAAGTCAGGTTCTGTCGTTCAAGTACGGCTCGGCCGTGCGGCCGGTCGGTGCGATTACGCAGGACCGCGCACCGGGTGTCGGTGGGGTCATTGGGCGGACTGTCGATATGATTCCGGTGTCGATCGATGTGCGCTCCGTCTCCCGGTCGGAGTCGTTCGAGATTGAAGTCGTGCGCGACCGCAACTTCGGTCCCTTCCTGACACAGGCTGCTGTTCTAAGCGCGCTGATCGGGTCGGAGCAGGCGATGGGGGATGTGACGGTGAGGACCCGAACCCGGGTCGTTGTCGAAGGCTACGATCCACTGGAGATGACGAATGTCTACGCAGGGCCTGTCGCGTTGGGAGAGGGCGTGGGTGGGGTGACACGCCCGCTCGGATTCGTGATGTCGAACCCTTACGAGGACGTTCGCGTCGAAACGGCGTTCTTCGAGCTCGAGGTGGTCGAAAAAATTCAGGCGGCGAAGATCGAGGGGGTGCGACTGGATCGCGCTCGTTTCGCTGCAGGGGATGAGGTGGAAGTGCGTGTGGTTGTGCGCCCCTATCTGGAAGCGTCCCGAGAAATCGTGACCTCTCTGAAATTGCCTGAGTTCGCGGAGGAAAAGGCGCTGACCCTGCGCGTGTCGAGTGCGACGGATCACAACGCGGCGGACGCCAAGCGAGTACCGGCCGAATACCGACCGTGGAGCGTGCGGCACCTTCTCCGGAAACTGGGTGAATTGCCTCGGAACGACGAGCTCGTCATCGAGCTGTCCGGTCAGAAGAAGGGCGCGACGATTGGGGGGCGGGAGATGTCCGCTCTGCCGCCGTCCGTTCAGGCCGCGCTTCAGATGGGGCTTGAGAGCGGAACAGTCGCGACTGTCGGAAGTTCAGTCCTCTCACACGAGCGGGTTCAGACCGATTACGTGTTGTCAGGGAGCCAGACCGTTTTCCTGCACGTGGGTGACAGTCAAAAAGGCCTTCGGTTCGGTGGACCGCAGAGACGAACCGGCAGGCCGTCTCAGGAGAGCGAGGGACGATGAGGGGCTGGTGGGTATGCGTGGGGGTGCTGGTCTTTGCCGGGTCCGTGGGCGCAGTCCAGCCGCGCATCTGGGAGCAGGAGACGCAGGCTCAGTTCCTCGAGGGGGAAGTCGAGGACTTGTCCATCTCCCGCGAAGGGACGGTTCGGCTAGGTCCGGCAGTCGATCTTCTGGCTGAGACCGGGGAAGGGTACGTATGGTCTCTTGCCCGGGATTCGAAGGGCACTCTCTACGCTGGGACAGGGAACGAGGGACGAATCTATCGTGTCGGGCCGGACGGGCAGGTCAACCTCCTTTACGATTCGCCTGAAGTGGCGATCTTCGCGCTGGCCGTGGGCTCGAACGGGACAGTCTATGCGGGATCCTCGCCGGGCGGCCTGATCTATGCGATCGACCCTGGTCAGGAACCACGGACCCTTGCCGAAACGGGCGACAGCCACGTCTGGGCGCTGGAACTGGGACGCGGTCGTCTCTTCGCGGCGACGGGTGGGGAACAGGGCCGCGTGGTATCCGTGTCTCTCGACGGGAAGGTGGAGACACTGCTGGAGGCGGCCGACGCGAACGTGGTTTCCCTGCTTCGAACATCGGACGGCACCTTATTCGCCGGGACGGACGAGAACGGTCTCGTCTACCGTCACGATGATCGAGGGACGGCGGTGCTCTATGACGCGATCGAGAACGAGATCCACGATCTTGCGCTTGGGGACGACGGTACGCTTTACGCGGTGGCGATGTCACAGCCCACCCGACCTCCATCCGCAGGCGGGAGCAACGGGCGATCGAGTGAGGGGTCAGCGAGTGGATCTTCGCGGTCGGCCCTGTATGCGATCAAACCCACGGGCTCGGGGTTCAGGGTCTGGGAATCGCCTGCATCGATGCTTCTTTCCGTCGGAGTTCTGTCTGATGGAGCGGCGGAGATCGTCACAGGCGACGAGGGAGGCCTTCATCACGTATACCCCAGAGGAGGGCAGACCCTTGTGGCCAGGCTTAAGGATCAATCCCCCTGGACCTTCCTGACAGACGGAGAGGGTGGGGGATTGATCGGATCGGCAGGCACGGGCGAAGTGTGGTCCATCGGATCGAAGCCGGCCGAGAGAGGGATTCTCACGAGTGAACCGGAGGATTTCAATCTCGTTTCTCGATGGGGTACGTTGACCTACCAGGCTGAACTGCCTCGTCGTTCGAGTGTCGAGTTCAAAACGCGGAGCGGCAACCGTGAGGCGCCGGATGAGACGTGGAGTGCGTGGGCGACGGTCGATAAGGGTCGGATTTCGAGTCCGGCCGCTCGGTTCATTCAGTATCGAGCCACGCTTTCGGGTACCGAACGCGCTCAGCCCCTGCTGCGCCGGGTGAGGGTTGCGGGACTTCAGGAGAACGTGAGGCCGGTGGTTCTGACCCTGGAGGTCGAAAACGGAACGGGCCCGAGTAACGAAGGCTCGGGTGGCGGGAACGGGCGGGGTGAGGTGGAGAGGGGCGTGTGGAAGATCGAGTGGAAGGGAGCCGACGTAAACGACGACGCATTGACCTATGCCCTGCATTTCAAGGGACGAGCCGAGCGAGAATGGAAGCTTCTGGCGGAAGACCTGACGGCGACCGACTATGCGTGGCAGACAGATTCCGCACCGGAGGGTTCGGTACAGGTTCGGCTGACGGTTTCGGACAAGGCGAGCAATCCACCCCACCTGGCCCTGTCGGCGGAGAGGCTGAGCGAACCGTTCGAGGTCGATCATACACCGCCGAGCGTGTCCCTGGAGGTCGCCCCTCGGGGTGCCGGCGTCGTTCGGCTGACAGGACGGGCCACGGATGCGACAACACCACTCGTTGAGGCGGCCTATTCAGTGAACTCGGGTCCGTGGAGGGTCTTGTTTCCGTCCGACGACATCTTCGACTCGAAGGAAGAGACCTTCGACGCGAAAGTGGATGGACTGACTCCCGGAGAATACACGTTAGTGGTTCGGGTGGTGGACGGCCTGGGTAACGTCGGTGTGGCAAAGCGTTTGTTCGACGTCCGGAAGTGATCGACTCCGACTATATTCGGTTGGCGTTGACGCTCGCGGAGCGGGGTCGCCAGACGACGCGTCCGAACCCGATGGTGGGGGCGGTCGTCGTTCGCGACGGGCAGATTCTGGGGCGTGGGTATCACGCGGAACCGGGTGGACCCCACGCCGAAGTGGCTGCGATCGAGGACGCCGGGGGATGCGTCAGAGGTTCAACGGTCTATGTGACGCTCGAGCCGTGCTGTGTCCAGGGTCGAACTCCGGCTTGCACGGATCTGTTGATCGATCGTGGTGTTACCCGGGTCGTGTGTTGCCACGCCGATCCGGATACGCGCGTGTCGGGCGAGGGCTTCGCTCGCCTGTGCGAGGCCGGGGTCGAGGTCGAGGTGGGCGTGCTGGAGGACGTAGCGGAGGCGCTGAACGAAGTCTACCTGGCGCATCGCCGTACGGGTCGACCCTTCGTCACGCTGAAGCTGGCGCAGTCGATCGATGGCTCAATCGCGACACGTCAGGGGGACTCCCGATGGATCACGGGGCGGCTCGCCCGGACACGGTGTCATCAGATGCGGGCCGAGGCTCAGGCGGTGATGGTCGGGGTCGCGACGGTCCTGGCCGACGATCCGGCGCTGACGGTGAGGCACGTCGATGGCACGGACCCGCTGCGAGTCGTGGTCGACAGTCAATTGCGGACACCGCCTGACGCGGCGTGTCTCCCTGCGATGATCGTAACTACGTCGGAAGATACGGAAGCCAGTAGGCGGCTCGAGGCTGCGGGGGCCGAGGTGGTGCAGGTCGGGGCGGATGATACGGGGCGTCCTTCAGTTTCCGCGTTGATGGAATACCTGGGGGCGCGGGATGTGATTCACGTCCTGGTGGAGGGAGGCAGCAGGCTGGCCGCGTCGTGTCTGAAGGCGGGAGCCGTGGATCGGGTGGCGATGTTCGCCGCACCCAGAGTTCTGGGATCGGGTGTACCCTCGATTGACGATTTGGGAATCCAGACGGTGGATGCAGGTGTCGAACTGGCCGGCGTGCGAACGGAATGGCTGGGGGACGACCTTCTGTATACAGCGTTGGTGAGGCCTGCTGGAGAGGAGCGACGGGACCGTTGTTTACGGGTATCGTAGAAGAGATTGGAACGGTCCGATCGATCGACGGCCGGTCGGGGTACCAGCGAACGTCGATCGAGGCGACGACCGTGCTGGACGGTCTCGAGGTTGGGGACAGTGTCAGTCTGGCGGGGGCGTGTCACACGGCAGTGGAGGTGGCCGAATCGGGCTTCATCGTGGAGTCCGTGGAGGAGACCCTTCGACGGACGACCGTGGGGAGCCTGCGTGTGGGCGATCGACTGAACCTCGAGCGGTCCGTGCGGTTGTCCGATCGCCTGGATGGCCATCTGGTTCAGGGGCACGTCGATGGGGTGGGACAGGTTGTCCAGCGGGTGGATGGTGGTGATCATTGGGACTACACGGTCGAGATGCCTTCGGCCCTGAGTCGTTACGTGGCCGAGAAAGGTTCGATCGCGATCGACGGCATCAGTCTGACGGTCGTTTCGGTCGACGGGGATCGATTCAGCGTGACGATCATCCCCCACACGATGAAAGTAACAACGATGAAAGACAGGTCGCAGGGAGACCGGGTCAATCTCGAGGTGGATCTTGTGGCGCGCTATCTCGAGCGACTGGTGAGCGGTGGGGCGGAGTCTGAAGGGCTGACGGCGGAATCTCTACAAAGGATGGGCTACGACAGATGAGCCAGACAACGGACGAGCGCAGGTTGGATTCGATCGAGGACGCGATCCAGGATATTGCCGAGGGGAAAATCGTCATTGTCGTTGACGACGAGGATCGCGAAAACGAAGGTGACTTCATCCTTGCGGCGGACAAGGTGACTCCGGAGGCGATCAACTTCCTGGCGACCCACGGTCGTGGACTAATCTGTCTGCCGGCAACGGAAGAACGTCTGCGGGACCTTCAGCTGGATATGATGGTGGACGAGAACACGGCGCTCCACGGAACGCCGTTCACCGTCAGTATCGATGCAGTCGAAGGAACGACGACGGGGATTTCGGCCAGTGACCGTGCGGAAACGGTCCGCCGATTCGTCGATCCAGGGGCGGAGGCGACCGATTTCGGGCGGCCCGGCCACGTGTTTCCCCTCCGAGCCCGTCCGGGAGGCGTGCTTCGACGAGCGGGGCATACTGAGGCGACGGTCGATCTGGCGCGGCTGGCCGGGCTTGCTCCGGCGGGCGTGCTCTGCGAGATCCTGAACGAAGACGGTACGATGGCCAGACTGCCGCAGCTCCAGGAAATGGCCGATCGGTTTTCTCTGAAGATCATCACGATCAAGGACCTGATCGCTTTCCGGAGCCGGTCGGAGAAGCTCGTCCGCTGTCTGGAAACGGTCGAGATGCCGACGAAGTACGGAGAGTTCCAGCTTCATCTCTACGAATCGGACGTCGACAACCGAGAGCACGTCGCCCTGACGTGCGGGTCGTTCGACGACGGTGAGCCTGTGCTGGTTCGTATGCACTCCGAATGTCTGACGGGAGACGCGTTGGGGTCGCTACGTTGCGACTGCGCACAGAATCTGGATGCCGCACTGAGGATGATCGCCCGGGAAGGACGCGGGGTGCTCGTCTATATGCGCCAGGAGGGTCGAGGGATCGGGCTTCGACAAAAGATCCGCGCGTACAAGCTACAGGAGTCGGGCTACGACACGGTGGACGCCAATGTGAAGCTGGGCTACAGGATGGACGAACGCGACTACGGGATTGGCGCTCAGATTCTGTCGGACCTGGCGGCGCGAAAGATTCGCCTGATTACGAACAATCCATCGAAACGGGTGGGTCTCGAGGCCTACGACATCGAAATCGTGGCGCGCGAGCCGATGTCG
>DJHM01000030.1:226162-240138 GCA_002433075.1 Latescibacteria bacterium UBA6620 | reverse complement strand
ATCGTGGCGCGCGAGCCGATGTCGATTCAGGCGAATCGCTACAACATCAACTACCTTCGAACCAAGCGCCTGCGGATGGGCCATCTGTTCAGCGACGAAGACCTCGCGTTCGAGGATGACGAATCAGGAGATCAGCATGCCGAAGGTCATTGAAGGAAACCTGAACGCCGGCGGGAAACGGTTCGCGATCGTGGTGGGCCGATTCAACGCGTTTATTTGCAAAGAGCTGCTGGGTGGCGCGGTGGACTGTCTGGGCCGCCACGGCGCCGAAACGGACGACGTCGACGTCGTTTGGGTACCTGGTGCGTTCGAGATTCCGGTCGTGGCACGAAAACTGGCCGGCAGTGGACACTATGATGCGGTGGTCTGTCTGGGCGCCGTCATCCGAGGGGGGACGCCCCACTGGGAGTACGTGGCGAATGAGGCGGCCAAGGGGATCGCAGCGGCGTCTCAGGAAACGGGGGTGCCGGTCACGTTTGGGGTGCTGACGACCGAGACAGTCGAGCAGGCGATCGAACGCGCGGGCACGAAGGCTGGAAACAAGGGTTGGGATGCGGCGGCTGGGGCGATCGAAATGGCCAACTTGATGGACGAGCTGGGCGGATGACGAGTTCCCGGCGCAAGGCCCGCGAGGCCGTGCTTCAGGGCCTCTACTGGTCGTTGAGCTCGGGAGATGACGTTGAACAAACCCTTGGAGCGATGGCCGAGCGTACGGATCTGTCGGAAGAAGCGACGGCCTTTGCCAGGGAGCTGGGGGTCAAGGCGTGGGAAGCGCGGGACACGCTCGACGCACGGATCGGTGAGGTGACCGAGAACTGGACGGTCGATCGGCTTTCCCGCATCGATCGCATTCTGATGTGGATGGCGCTGACGGAGATCGAACAGTTCGGGGACGTTCCCGTGAAGGTGTCGATCGACGAGGCGATCGAACTTGCCAAGCGCTTCAGCGTTGAAAAGGCGCCGGGATTCATCAACGGAATCCTGGATCGGTTGGCTCAGGGAGACCTGGGTACGGTTCAGACGGGAGACGTGTCGGGGGCGACCGGGAAGGACGGTTGATCCGTGAAGGTCGCGGTTCTGTCGGACATACACGGCAATGCCGAGGCCCTCGACGCCGTGCTCGAGAGATGCGACGGTCTGGGGGTCGAGCGCATCATCTGCCTCGGCGATGTCGTGGGCTATGGTGCAGACCCCGGCTACTGCGTCGACGTGATTCGGGACCGGGCCGATCTGCTGATCGCGGGGAACCACGACCGAGCCGCCGTTGGTTTGGAAGACCTGTCGTGGATGAATCAGATGGCGGCCGATGCGATCGTATGGACGGCGGAAAGGCTGGACGAGACGCAATCCGCACTGTTGTCTTCGTTGCCCTTCGAACATCGTGAGGCGGATCGACACTTCGTGCACGGGTCTCCCGATGCGCCGGAGACGTTTCCTTACATCTTGAGTGAGAGCGACGCACGCCTGGCTTTACGGGCGACGGATGCTCGCTTGACGTTTGTCGGACACTCGCACCGTGCCTTTATTTGCTCTGAGGGCGAAGACGAGGTCGTGTCTGTCGAGGGAAGCTACCCGACGTCCGCCGATCGCTGCCTGGTGAACGTAGGGAGTGTCGGCCAGCCGCGTGATCGGGATGCCCGGGCGTCGTTCTGTCTGATTCATCCGGACGAAATGACGCTCGAACT
Organism: Latescibacteria bacterium UBA6620; assembly: GCA_002433075.1. Lineage (GTDB taxonomy): Bacteria > Latescibacterota > UBA2968 > UBA2968 > UBA2968 > UBA6620. Next base: position 238,453 of record DJHM01000030.1, on the reverse strand, counting down.
CGTCCGGGTGGCCTATGATTTTACACAGACTCAGAGAAAAATCCTGGCTGCCGGTTTGTCACCCTATCTGGCCGACCGGCTCTCCAGTGGAAACTGATACAGGGATCGTCAATCTATGATAGACGCACTGACCAAACTGTTCGGGTCGAAGCACGACCGGGACGTGAAGAAGATTCGTCCTGTCGTAAAGGAGATCAACGGCATCTATGAGGGTCTGAAGGACCTCTCGGATGCGGATCTTCAGGCGAAGACGGGTGAGTTCAAGGAGCGACTGAAGGAGTCGACAGCCGAGATCGAGGCGGAGGTCGAGGAGCTGAGAGCGCGTCTGGTCGGTGTGGAGGGACCCGAACGTCAGGAGATTCTCGACCAGATCGACGAGGCGGAGGGGGATGTGAAGGCGGTCGAGGCGGACGCGCTGGACGACCTGATGCCCGAGACGTTCGCGGTTTTCAAGGAAACCTGTCGTCGGATGCTGGGCAAGACCTGGGATCGTGCGGGAGAAGAATACACCTGGGATATGGTGCCCTACGATGTCCAGTTGATCGGGGGAATCGTTCTGCACGATGGCAAAATCTCCGAAATGGCTACCGGAGAAGGCAAGACGCTGGTGGCCGGGTTTCCCGTGTATCTGAACGCGCTGACGGGGCGGGGTGTCCACCTAGTGACCGTGAACTCCTATCTCGCCAAGCGAGATGCGATGTGGATTGGACCTCTTTACGTCTGGCTGGGGTTGTCTGTCGGGATCATCCAGGACCGAACGATGGGGGTCGAGGGATACGTGCTCGAGGGGGATGGGTCCGGTGGTTTCGGGGTTCGTGAATGCGGGCACGCCGACGCCTATCGGGCGGACATCACCTACGGCACGAAGGATCAGTTCGGTTTCGATTACCTCTACGACAATATGGCCATCCGGCCCGAGGATCTGCTGCAGCGCGGATACAGTTTCGCAATCATCGACGAAGCGGACAGCATCCTGATCGATGAGGCACGAACCCCGTTGATTATCTCCGGAGCGGTGGCCGAAGCGGACAACCAGCGGTTCGATGAGATGCGACCCCTAGTTGAACGGCTGGTCAAGGCGCAGACGCGTGTGGTCAACCAGATTCTGTCGGATGCGGAGAAGCTTCGTGAAGAGGAAGACGACGACTACGAAGCGGGGATTCTGTTGCTTCGAGTCAATCGCGGGGCGCCGCGGAACAAGCGGCTGATGAAGATGCTGCAGGAGGAAGGCGTCAAGCAGCTGATCGGTCGTGTCGAAGCCGATTACATTCGGGACAAGCGTCTGGGCGAGATCGACGCGGACCTCTACTTCAGTATCGATGAGAAGAGTCACATCATCGATCTGACCGAGAAAGGGCGTGAGGAAATCAGTCGGCAACCGGACGAGTTCGTGTTGCCCGACCTGGACGAGACCCTCCATGAGATCCGGTCGAACCGTGAAAATTCAGACGAGGATAAAGCCCGCGCCGAAGCGGAAGCTTACCAGGATTACGGGACGAAAAGCGAGCGGATTCATAGCGTGCAACAGTTGCTGAAAGCCTACACGCTCTATGAAAAAGACGTTCAGTATATGGTGGACTCCGGCAAGGTGATCATCGTCGACGAGTTTACCGGACGCCCGCAGGAGGGCCGTCGATTCTCCGACGGACTGCACCAGGCGCTAGAGGCCAAGGAGCGTGTGAAGGTCGAGCGCGACACGCAGACGGTGGCGACGATCACGCTTCAGAACTATTTCCGTCTCTACGACAAGCTCGCGGGGATGACGGGAACAGCGGAGACCGAGGCCGGCGAGCTGATGTCGATCTACAAGCTCGACGTGGTGACGATTCCTACGAACGAGCCCGTTCGAAGAATCGACGCGGACGACCTGATCTTCCGCACGAAGCGGGAGAAATACAACGCGCTCGTGGACGAAGTCGAGCGGCTGAATGGCGAGAAACTGCCTGTCCTCGTGGGGACGATCTCCGTCGAGGTCTCGGAGCTGCTGTCGCGTATGTTGAACCGGAAAGGCATCAAGCATTCGGTTCTTAACGCTCGCCAGCACCAGCACGAGGCGGACATCGTGCGAGACGCCGGACAACCAGGCGCGGTGACGATCGCGACGAATATGGCCGGGCGCGGTACGGACATCAAGTTGGGGGAGGGCATCGTCAAGGCCCCCGAAGGTCATCAGTGTGCGCTGATTCCGAACCATGAAAGCGACGAGCCACTCTGCCCGCATCTCAAGGAATTCGACTGTAAAACGGATGTTCCGTGCGGCTTGCACATCATCGGTACGGAACGACACGAGGCGCGGCGTATCGACCGCCAGCTGCGAGGTCGTTCCGGTCGGCAAGGCGATCCGGGGGGGTCGAGGTTCTTCATCTCGCTGGAAGACAACCTGATGCGCATCTTCGGGTCGGAACGGATCGCCCGAATTATGGATCGGCTGGGCGCGGAAGAAGGCGAAGTGATCGAGCACGGGATGGTCACGCGCTCGATCGAACGCGCTCAGAAGCGCGTGGAAGGCCGGAACTTCGAGATGCGCAAGCATCTGCTCGAATACGACGACGTGATGAATCAGCAGCGCGAGGTGATTTACGACCGTCGCAGGCACGCGCTGGAGGAAGAGGACATCTCGGGCGAAATTCTCGAGGTGATCGAGGATACGATTTCGATCTTGATGGATACGAACGTGCCCAAAGAGGCGCATCCGGAGGACTGGAACGTTGACGGGTTGGCGTCGGATCTGCGAAACACGTTTCTCCAGTCCGCGATCGGCCCAGACGACGATTTACCGACAGTCCACAGGGACGATCTTCGAGCGCTGATTCACGACGATGTCAGGTCTGCCTACGCACGGCGGGAGGAGCTGATCGGGGCCGATCGAATCCGTCAGCTGGAGCGGATGGTCTACTTGAGCATCATCGATGAGAAGTGGAAAGAGCACCTTCGCGAGATGGACGACCTGAAGGAGGGTATCGGGCTCCGCGGCTACGGTCAGAAGGACCCACTGGTCGAGTACAAGAGAGAGGGCTTCGGGATGTTCGTCGAGCTGCTGGACGACATCAACCGAGAGACCGTGAGGACGCTCTACCGGATCCCGATCGACGAAGCGCCGGCCCGTCCGCGGACGACGTCTCGCTTGTCCCTGGTCCACGAAGATGCAGCCGGAATGGGATTCGCCCCGGTCGCGCCGCCGCCTCCACAGGAGACGGCGACAAACGCCTCCGAGGGAGAAGGACGCCAGAAGCAACGACCCGTCCGGGTGGAGGCGAAGGTGGGACGGAACGATCCGTGTCCGTGTGGAAGCAGGAAGAAATACAAGCGCTGTCATGGCGCGTAGGAATCGAGAATTGAAAGATCGAAAATCGGAGAAACGGGAGCTTACGATGAAGTCGCGAGAAGATCTACTGTCAGCTGCACGTGAGGATATCAAGGAGATGAGCGTGGACGAAGTGAACGCTTACCTTGAAGATGGAAACACACCGGTGCTGCTCGACATTCGAGGGTTGGACGAATGGGAGCGGGGTCATCTGAAGGGGGCCATCCATATCCCGAGGGGCGTGCTCGAGACCGAAGTCGAAGACAAGCTTCCGGACAAGACGGCCGAGGTCATCGTGTATTGTGCCGGGGGGGTTCGATCTCTCCTGGGCGGTGTGTCGCTCAGGGAACTCGGTTATGAACGAGTGATCAGTATGGACGGCGGGTTCGGGGACTGGGAGGACGCGCGCCATCCGGTCGAGACCCCGCCCGCGCCCGAAGAAGATGAAGGACCGGCCGATCCCGAGCTTCTGAACCAGGAGATCGAACACTTGGAATCGAGGCTCGAAGCACGAAAAGCCAGGCTTCAGAAGTCCAATTCCTGAAGCCGTTCGCTTCCCGGACCCGGCACCACAATGCCCTTGCGCACGGTGTCGGGGTCTTTTATATTTGGCGACTGTTAGCACTCTACGCGCACGAGTGCTAATCGTGCAAAATGATTTATTTACAACTTTTTACCCCCCTGGCCGAGCGTGAGGCTAGGGCAACGGAGGAGGGTTTCTCCATGAAGGTACGTCCTCTCGGGGATCGAATCCTGATTAAGCGAATCGATGAAGTCGAGCAGGTTTCAGGTGGGATCATCATTCCCGACACGGCGAAAGAGAAGCCGCAGCAGGCCGATGTCGTGGCCGTGGGGCCGGGCCGCCGCACGGACGATTGTTGTGAGGTGGTGGCTCTCGACGTCAAGCCCGGTCAGCGAATCCTGATCGGTAAGTACGCGGGCAACGAAATCGAAATCGACGGTGAAGAGCTGGTCATCGTGAACGAAGGTGACGTCCTGGGAATCCTCGAATAACGTGCTAAGGAGGCAACACCGTGGCAGCAAAGCAGATCACATATGGCGTCGATGCCCGGGAGCGCGTGCTCCAGGGTGTCAGCACGCTGAGCAAGGCCGTCAAGGCGACGCTCGGACCGAAGGGCCGAAATGTCGTGCTGGCAAAGAGCTGGGGTTCGCCGACTGTCACGAAGGACGGCGTGACCGTAGCGAAGGAAATCGAGCTCCCCGATCGTTACGAGAATATGGGCGCTCAGATGGTGAAGGAAGTGGCCTCGAAGACGTCGGACGTCGCCGGTGACGGGACCACGACGGCAACGGTTCTTGCGGAGGGCATCTTCAGCGAAGGCCTCAAGAACATCACTGCTGGCGCCAACCCGATGGACATCAAGCGGGGAATCGACGCCGGGGCAGAGGCGGTCGTCGAAGGCCTCAAGACTCAGAGCAGTCCGGTCAAGGATCGCAAGGCGATCTCGCAGGTCGGCACGGTTTCGGCCAACAACGATACGAGTATCGGTGACATTATCGCTGACGCGATGGAAAAGGTTGGCAAGGACGGGACCATTACGGTTGAGGAGGCCAAGGGTATCGAGACGACGCTCGACGTGGTCGAAGGTATGCAGTTCGATCGCGGTTATCTTTCCCCTTACTTCGTGACCGACCAGGACAACATGGAGGCCATCCTCGAGGATGCCTACATCCTGATCCACGAGAAGAAGCTGGACAACATGAAGGACATGCTGCCCCTGCTGGAGAAGGTATCCGGGACAGGGAAGTCGCTTCTCGTACTGGCCGAAGATGTCGAAGGTGAGGCTCTTGCGACCTTCGTGGTCAACAAGGTTCGTGGTACCCTTCGCGCAGCGGCAGTGAAGGCTCCGGGCTACGGGGATCGTCGCAAGGAGATGCTTGAAGATATCGCCGTCCTCACGGGCGGACGCGTCATCAGCGAGGACCTGGGCATCAAGCTCGACGGCGTTGAGCTCGACGATCTGGGTGTCGCAAAGCGGATCGTGATCGACAAGGACAACACGACGGTCATCGAAGGCGCTGGTTCGACCAGTGACATTCAGGGTCGTGTGAGCCAGATTCGTCGTCAGATCGACGAAACCACGTCGGATTACGATCGCGAAAAGCTCCAGGAGCGTCTGGCGAAACTTGCAGGCGGCGTCGCGGTCATCAACGTCGGCGCGGCGACTGAGACCGAGATGAAGGAGAAGAAGGCTCGTGTGGAAGATGCCCTGCACGCGACGCGTGCGGCGGTCGAGGAAGGGATCGTGGCGGGTGGTGGTGTCGCACTGCTTCGCACCATCGACCGCCTCGAGAAAGCTCGCGGGGCCGTCAAGGGTGACCAGAAGACGGGTGTGGAGATCGTTCGACGGGCCATCGAGACGCCTCTTCGACAGATCACCGAGAACGCGGGGATTGAAGGAGCGCTTGTCGTCCAGCGGGTGCTGGAAGAGAAGGGCAGCTTCGGATACAACGCACGTAGCGAGACCTACGAGGATCTCGTCAAGAGCGGCGTCGTCGACCCGACGAAGGTCGTTCGCACGGCGATCGAGAATGCGGCCAGCATTGCCGGTCTTCTGCTGACGACCGAGGCCCTGATCACCGAGAAGCCGGAAGAGGAAGAGGAGGCCCCGGCAGGTCACGGCGGGCACGGGCACGACCACTTCTAGGCTCGATATCCTGAATCCGGATCACGCTTTGGGCAGCCTGTGCGGCATCATTGTCGCCGGGCTGCCCGCTGTTTTGTACCTCTCGATTTCGACATCCCCTTGGTTCTGCGTCTGACCTATATTCCTCTCGATCGTGGCAAGCGCCAGAACCCGATCCCTGGCAGGGAGTGACGCCTTGGAATGGTGGACTCACGCACTGGCAATGATCGCTTTCGGTATCATTACCGTCATGCGATATCGTGGCTTGACCGAAGAAATGTCAGAGGATACTGCCTTGGCCGTTCGAACCCAGCAAGGGCTGGAAGAGCAGATCGCGGAGGAAGAACGGCTCAAGCTGGAAGGGACCGAGAAGGTACAGCAGGCCGAGGAAGAGATGAAACGAGTGAAACAAGGCCTGTCTGAAGTGCAGGAACAGATCCAGCAGGCGGGCAAACGACAGGAAGAACTCGAGCTGGATCTTTACAACGCGACCAAAGGAAAAACGCGGTAGGAAAAATGGGTGGGGTACTTCAAACTGGTAGTCACGATGGTGGTGGTTGTCGCCGTCAAGGGGTTTACCTTAGCCCATCTCAGGAAGACGGCAGAGCAGCTCGCTGTGGCACGCATGGAAGTGGGGCGTCACGAGCAGTGGCTGGCCGCCGTTCAGAAAGCCCGATTGCCGATCACGGGCAAGCTGAACGAACTCAATCTTGTGCTGACCGAGATGAATCGCCAGGTGTCAGAGTTCGAGACCAAGCTGAAGAGCGTGGTGGCACGCAACCAGGAGTTGCGCGCAGAGATCGACACCTATTGAACAGGCGGCTGTCCGTCAGCGGGATTACTCGCAATGGGTCGGCGACACAGGTATTCGGAGCGGGGGGTGGCGCCCGTCAGGGGGGAATGAATGGAAGATAAACCTCAAGCCGGAGGTTCGACAGAGACTGACGAGTCTGCGTCAAAGCCGGTGAAGAAAGCGAAGAAGGTCAAGAAGGCGAAGAAGGCTAAGAAGGCGAAGAAGGTCAAGAAAGCGAAGAAGACGAAGAAAGCCGAAGCGAAGGCGACAAAATCGGAGAGCGAGGCACCCTCGACGAGCGCGCCGACGGCGACCGATTCGGAGAAGGACTCCGGTGGAATCGAGTACGGTCGTCGCCCCAAGCGAGGAGGAACGGACCCGACGGCGGAGTCGGATGGTCGAGGCGCGAGGGTGGCGGTCACGGCCGCAGCAGAGACCGCTCCGGAGGAGAAATCCGCTTCACGAAGCTCTTCCGAAAGCGAGGGCCGGCCCGATTCGGATGGCCGCCGAGGTCGCAGGCGGCGAGGCCGACGTGGGCGAGGGGGACGCGATCGGGACAATAGAGATCGTGACAGCGCCGAAAGCCAGAGTTCGACGCGTGCGCCCCGGACGGCGCCCTCTCGATCGTCATCGTCCAAACGGGAACAGACGCCCGACAAGCCCACGTCCGTGTCTGTCGAAGAAATGATGAACGAGACGTGGACCGAAGAGCGGGCGAGGAAGTTCCTGAGTGAAGGATTCCTGGCCGATCTCTCGCCGGGGCTGCTCACGGCCCTCGAGGAGAAGTCGTCGCCCGACCGTGCCACGCTCGACGCACCGATCCGCTCGATTCGTCGCGTGCTGGCCGACGAGTGTATGGTCCAGGATGATGCGACGGACGTGATGTTGCTCGATATGGTCGTGAAGGCCCTGCAGGACTGGACGCAGGTCTATCGCATCCGTCCTGAGTCGGAGTCGAATCTGGACGAGGTGGAACGCATCCTCGACATTCGTGGCAAGGCGGATCGGAGGCTCATCGAGGCGATCGGTGCTCTGAAGAACAGTTAATTACCACCTCGTGATGGGAAGTGCACAAGTGAAGGCCGGGCCTGATCGTAAACGATCGGGCCCGGCCTCTTGTTTTTCCCGTTCGAAATCTAGTTGGGCTGACGCGTTTTGTAGTCCAGGGGGTCTACGTGACCGTTGGTCCGAAAGCCGGCAAGACGCTCCACGCACGCATCGCAGATCCCACAGGCCGGCCGTGTGCCCTCGTAGCAGGTGTGGGTGTCAGCGTAAGGCACACCGAGTTCCAGGCCCACACGGATGACATCGGCCTTCGACCAGGTGACGAACGGGGTGTGGATGCGCACCGTCGTGTCGTGCGTGGCGCCGAGACTCAGCGCGTTCTCAAGGGCGTCGTAGAAAACACGTCTACAATCGCGATAGGCTTCGTGGTCGTCGAGCACGGGGGAGATGAACAGGTCAGCAATGCCCTGGGTTTCGCCGTAGGCGGCGGCAGCTGCGACGAACAGGGTGTTTCGATAGGGCACGACCGTCGCTGTCTGCTGTCGGTCTTCGGCTGCGGGTACGTTAATTTCCTCGCTCGTGAGCGAGCTGCCGCCGATCTGCGTGAGGTCCAGGTCGATCACGCGATGCGCCACGGTTCCTGCCCGAGCGGACAGCGACGCACTGGCCTCAAGCTCGATTCGATGACGCTGGCCGTAGTCGACGGCGACGGTGTGGATGTCCTGGATACCTCGATCCTTCATCCACCACAGCAGGGTCGTGGAGTCCATCCCACCGGAAAGAAGCAACACGGCGCGTTCGGGGAGTTCGGGCATAGGGATCTGAAAAGGAGGGGCACGGATTCGCAATGCGAACGTCCGTGCCCCGTTCCAGTCTGTTGGTGAGAATCTTACTGTTCGGAAATCAGCTGTTCGACCACGCTGGGATCGGCAAGGGTGGAGATGTCACCCAGATTGCTCGTGTCGTTTTCGGCAATCTTTCTGAGAATGCGCCGCATAATCTTCCCTGAACGCGTCTTGGGCAGACCGGGCGCCCAATGAATCACGTCGGGCGAGGCGATCGGGCCGATTTCTTTTCTGACCCAGCCGACGAGTTCTTTCTTCAATTCATCGGTATAGGTTTCGCCCGCGTTCAGAGTGACGTAAGCATAAATGCCCTGGCCCTTAATTTCGTGCGGGAACCCGACGACGGCCGATTCGGACACCTTTGGATGCGCGACGAGGGCGCTCTCGACTTCGGCCGTACCCATCCTGTGGCCGGATACGTTGATGACATCGTCGACCCGGCCGGTGATCCAGTAGTAGCCGTCCTCGTCCCTTCGACAGCCGTCCCCGGAGAAGTAGTAGCCCTTGTACTGCTGAAAGTAGGTTTCCTCGAACCGCTTATGGTCGCCATAGACGGTCCGCATCTGGCCCGGCCAGGGCTCGGAAATGGCGAGGACGCCATCGACGCCGTTCCCTTCCACGATGCTGCCTGACTCGGGTTCTAGCACCACGGGGTTGACCCCGAAGAAGGGGAAGGTAGCGGAGCCTGGCTTGGTCGGGGTCGCTCCGGGGAGGGGGGTGATCATGATGCCGCCGGTTTCGGTTTGCCACCACGTGTCAACAATTGGGCACCGCCCGCGCCCGATGTTCCGGTGGTACCATTGCCACGCCTCGGGATTGATGGGCTCGCCGACCGTGCCAAGGATCCTGAGGGAAGAGAGGTCGTATTTGGCGGGGATTTCTTCACCCGCTCCGGCGAGAGCACGGATGGCTGTGGGAGCCGTGTAGAACTGGTTGACCTTGTACTTGTCAATGATGTCCCAGAACCGTCCGGCATCGGGGTAGGTTGGGATACCCTCGAACATGAGGGTCACGGCTCCGTTGCACAGGGGACCATAGACGATGTAGGAGTGGCCCGTCACCCATCCGATGTCGGCTCCGCAGAAGTAGATGTCTCCTTCGTGGTAGTCGAACACGTATCGATGCGTTGTGGCGGCATAAACCATGTAGCCGCCCACGGTGTGCTGTACGCCCTTGGGTTTTCCCGTCGAACCGGATGTGTAGAGGATGAAAAGGGGGTCCTCGGCTTCCAGTTCTTCGGGAGGGCAGTCGGCCGATGCGGCATCGACGGTGTCGTGCCACCAGATGTCGCGGCCCTCGGTCATCTCGCAATCGACGTCCTTGCCGTCATTGACGCGCTTGACGACGAGGCACGTTTCGACCTTCGCCCCATGCATACGTGCGTCGGCGTGATCCATCGCGACGTCTGCACTCGACTTGAGCGGAACCGGCTTGTCCCCTCGAAACGTCCCGTTGGCCGTAATCACAACTTTGCACGTGGAGTCGACGATGCGATCTGCGAGAGCCTCGGACGAGAATCCGCCGAACACGATGCTGTGAACGGCGCCGATTCGGGCACACGCGAGCATGGCGATGGCCAGCTCGGGAATCATCGGCATGTAGATCGAGACCCGGTCGCCCTTCTGAACGCCACGGGATTTCAGGACATTCGCGCACTTACAGACCTGCTCGTGCAGTTCCCGGTAGGTGAAGGACCTGTCTTCGCCGGGTTCGTTTCCTTCCCAGATAATGGCGTTCTGGTCGCCCCTCGCGTCGAGATGACGGTCCAGACAGTTGTGGGTGATGTTCGTGCGGCCGCCCTCGAACCATCGGATGTGGATGGGACCGTCGTCCATGTTGTAATTGAAGGATCGGACGGTGTCCCATTTTTTGTACCAATGGAATCCGTTCGCGATGTCCGCCCAGAAAGCCTCTGGGTCGGAGACCGATGCGGCGTGCTGGTTCCGGTAATCCTCGAGACTCCCGATGTGGGCATCGGCGCTCAGTTCGGTAGGGGGATGGTAAGTGCCATTTTTCTGGTCGACGGATGACATTGCAGCCTCGCTGATGATGTCAGATCAAGATGGGGTACGTTTCCGGTTCGGCCTCGATATATAGCCTGAGTGGGGTCGGGACGCAAGATGATTGGGGCCGAGCCGCCCCAAAACGGGGTTTCCAGCCCGTTTGAGCGTGAGTTTGGGCTTATATTGTTGTGATGGGTCACCGGGCTGTATAATATGTTAGAAGTATTGAAAACAGAGAATCATTTCATTAGAAAATTTGATAGAAAGTTTCTCGTAAAACGCAATGAATTCTTCGGGAAAATTGGAACCTTCCCCCCTGCAGGATGTTCAAGAGAGCGTGCGGGTATCTCGTGGCTGTGCCGGCAAACACGTCTCACGAGATGCACAATCATCGGGAGGAGATTCCATGTTTATGGTCAGTTCGAAGCAGACCCCAGGTGAACTGACGGATATAGAGATTCTGTCGGAAGTCACGGCGGGTAACGTCGAGGCTTACGGAAAGATCGTCAGTCGCTACAGCGGAAGGCTCTACAACTTCGTTTACCGGTTCGTTGGTGAGAAGGAGACCGCCGAGGACATCGTCCAGGAGACGTTTCTCCGAGCGTTCCGGAAGCGAACCGAATACCGTGCGATCGCCAACTTTTCAACGTGGCTGTTCACGATCGCAGGGAACCTGGCCAAGAGCGAGTTGAGGCGCCGTAAACGCTGGCGTCTGTTCTCAATCGATCGGGACGAAGAATCCGACACCGGGATGGAACTGCCCGACGAGACGATGCGCCCCGACAAGGTGGCGGAAGCCTCGTTGGCCGACGTCCAGATCAAGGAAGCGATCCAGTCGCTCCCGGAAAACTACCGCCAGGTTATTCTGTTGCGTGATGTGCAGGGGATGTCGTATCAAGAAATCTCCGAAATCGTCGACTGCCCTGTAGGCACCGTGAAGTCGAGGGTCAACCGGGCACGCCTCAAGTTACAGAAGAAGCTCAAGAACGAAGGCCGCGACGTCGGTCTCGAAGTCTGATCCACGTTTGAGGAGTTGAATACCCTATGGATGCCGAAGCGTTTCATCGAAGACTGTCGGACTACATCGATGGCGAATTACCCGATGGCGATGCGATGAGAATGGCGCAGGCGATCGAAGAGCACGCTGAGTTCGCCGAGGCTTATCACAGTATGAGTTCGCTTACCCGCAGGTTGGGTGAATTGCCCGAGTTGCAGCCGTCGGCCGGTTTCGAGTTTGCTCTGCGGAGCCGTATTCTGACAGAGGCCAACAGGGAGCAGACGGCACGCCGTCGGGTTCAATCGCTTCTGTTTCCGACGGTTCGGCGAAGTCTGCTAACCGGGGCGATCGCTGCGGCGCTCGCACTGGCTGTATCCGGGTTGTTGACCGACACACCCACAGTCGAGGTGGCAACAGATTCGCCCGAAACAGAGACTTTGCTCGAGCCGGAGATGCCCGTACGCGTCTACGGGGCAATGAATCGACCGATGGCCACCGTCCCCGCAGAGCCCGTCGATCGGGGCGCGCTCCGTCAGCTCTCGCAGGCTGAGTCCTACGCGCTCTCACGGCGCCTCTATCGGAGGCGAAGTCTTCGCCCGGCGACCAAAGGCGTTGTAGCCCCATCCCCCCAGGGTGCGGCACTTCGCGTTCCGGTTTCTTTCTGAATTACAAGATCGAGCCGATCTACCGGATCGC
>DJHM01000030.1:179736-225854 GCA_002433075.1 Latescibacteria bacterium UBA6620 | reverse complement strand
AAGATCGAGCCGATCCACCGGATCGCGATCCGGATCGGAGACATCATCTACCCCCCGGGGAGCGAAAAGCGCTCAGACCCATGAAATTGAAGCTCGAACGTATGATTTTGCCCGTCGTTCTGGTTTTTGGAATGACGGGCATTGCTATGCCGGCTGAGGGCCAGAGTGTTCTCCAGGCGATCGAGAAGGAGATCTCCCAGCTCCTCGAGCAGAATCGGGCCTGCGTCGTGCGGATCCACGCGATCTACGCCCCGGCCGATCGCGATGAATCCCTGCAATACGGATCAGGCTATACCCACGGGACCGGATTCGTGTTCGATCCCGAGGGCTTCGTGATGACCGTCGACAAGGCGGTCGTCGGGGCTCGCGAAATCCGGGTGACGCTCGCGAACGGCGAAGTGCGTACGGCTTCTTTCGTCGCATCCGATCCTACGTCGGATGTGGCCGTCATTCACGTCGACACGTCTGAAGATCTGCCTCACGTGTTGCCAGGCAATTCGGACGCCGTGCGCGTCGGGCACTACTCCTTTATTCTCGGGAACGCGTTCGGACAGCTGCTGCCGTCGATCGGTTCGGTCTACGAGGTTAATCGGGACGAGGACCTGATCCAGCTGACCTCGACTGTTCATCCAAGCTATGGGGGCGCACCGGTCTTTGACAGCGCGGGGCAGGTCCTGGGGATGGTCTGGGCAGCGCCTTTCCAGACGGGAGATCCGCTCGCAACGGTCGCCCAGGAAGCGCCGATGACCGTCTTTGTGATCCCGATGAACCGACTCGAGCGCATCGCGCGTGATCTGGTCCGCCAGGGACAGGTCAACTACGGTTGGCTGGGCGTCGAAGTCGACGAACATTCCTTCCCGGTCGTGGTGACCCGTGTCACAGAAAACGGTCCCGCCTGGAAGTGCGGCATTCGACGTGGACACAGGATTCTGTCCTACGGAGGGCACACGATCACGGGCCCGTTTCATCTGAGACGACTGGTGATGGAGACCCCACCAGGGACGGCGATTCAGATTCGGTTGGAAGGAGAAGACCGGGACGTGGCTGCAGAGGTCCAGGTGACCGAGCGGACGAGGGCAGATGCCGATGGGCGCGAACTCAGTGAGTTCGATCCTGGTTCGGCCGTGCTGTCCCACGATGTTCGGGCGCAGTCTCCGCCGGAAGAGATGCTGTTCGACCAGATTCGGGCGGTGGAGCAGGAACTCGGGCGATTGCGGAAGCTGATCAGAAGTCCGTGATTCGAGCCAGAGTTCGACTCGACAGGCCCCGGTGATTTGTCACCGGGGCTCTTTCTGTGGGATCGGGGGTTGACCCCCGTTCATTTTTGAAACGTGGAGTTCACTGGGATTTAACACATCCTGAAATCAGAACTCGGTATACTTCAAACCTCATTGCTACACCACAACCGTTTCGGAACCACAGGGAGGCAGGAAGATGCGCAGATTCGGTATTGTTTTCGTTGTAGTCGTCACATTATTCACACTTACCCCAGCTCACGCGCAGTCCAACATCTCCGTAGAAGCTTCGGTCGACGCCCTTTCCGGGTATCTGTGGCGCGGTGGCGTTCTCGGAGCCGACGATAAGTTCGTTCTTCAGCCCAGCCTGACCTTTGGGCTGGCCGAATCGGGTTTTTCGTTCAATATCTGGGGTTCCTTTTTCGCACAGGACCGGACGCTGACCGAAGGCGCGGATGAGCTCGACTTCACGCTGGATTACAGTGGGAGCTTCCCGGACAGCCCCATCAGCTTCTCGATCGGCTACATTCAGTACACCTTCCCCAACGGCGGATCTGGAAACGAGCACTCTGAAGAAGCGTACGGAAGTCTCAGCTTCGATCATACACTGGCTCCGAGTGTAACGCTCTACTACGATTTTGGATTGATTGAAGATTACTATGTTGCGTTGGGCGTCGGACCTGAGATCCCGCTCAGCGAAGAGGAAGGGGCACCATCGCTCGCGTTGAGCGCCTCCGTCGGCTTCAGTGGCGATGGATACGGCGGAAAGTCAGGATGGAACGACGTGACCATCGGAGCGTCGGTCGGGTTTGTGGCGGGCGGGCTTTCTATCACGCCGCTCGTAGGTGTGACATTCGCTGACGACGCCGTCAATCCGGACACGTCCGTCTGGGGTGGGGTGAGCTTCGGGGTCAGTAACTAAGCACAGGCTGATGTAGAGAAATGGGGCGACCGTCGTTTGGATCGCCTCTACGAACGGACTAAAGAAGCCCTCGCAGGGAATCCAACTGCGGGGGCTTCATCGTTTCCCTGCATGAAAAATGACCCTGCGAGTTTCCACAGGGTCATTTCTTATGTCGATTACAGCGCTCGTCAGGCGGTGATCTCTTCTTCTGACAGATATCGCTTGAGACGACCCAGGGCCCGGTCCTTGATCTGACGAACCCGCTCGCGCGAAATTTGAAATTGACGTCCCACCTGTTCGAGGGACGCGGGTTCGTCCGTTTCCAGCCCGTAATAGAGGCCCAGGATTTTGGCTTCTCGTTCGGGAAGCTCGCTCAGGCCCTCCTTGAGGGCCTGACGGACGTGCGCGTCGTGCACGCGCTCGTCGGGTGATGGTTCGTCCACTTCGAAGGTGTCGGCGTAGCGGATTGTGCCGTCCGAGTAAACCGGGCTGTCCATAGACAGGGATGGTTGCTTTGCTTCGATGGCCCTGCGCACACGACGCAAGGACATATCGGTGTTCTCGGCGATCTCTTCAACGCTCGGGGCACGGCCCAATTGCTGCGTGAGCAGTCGGGCGTTCCGGGATACCACGTCGTGGTCGTCGATCTGGTTGACCGGGACGGACACGGTATGGGTCTGTTTATTCAGCGCGGAGAGAATCGCCTGCCGGATCCACCAGACGGCATAGGTGATGAACTTGTGACCACGCGTGGGGTCGAAGGTTTCGGTGGCCCGAATCAGTCCGACGTTCCCTTCGGCAATCAGGTCGGGCATCGGAAGACCGCGCCCGGTGTATTCACCCGCCACACGGACGACGAATCTCAAATTGGCCGTGATGATCTTGTCCAATGCAGCACGATCGCCTTTACGAGCCTGGGTGATCGTCTTCCCCTCGTCCTCACGGGACAGGGGTGTGTATTTTCTGATTTCCCTCAGGTATTGATCGGTGCTGTCCGATGGTCCGGGCATAACACACTCCCTGGGCGACTGTTCGATGCCGAGCCCCGTTAGGTTGACAGTCAATGGGGCGTCATCTTTATTTTTTATACTACGCGCGCTGCTGCACGGTAGCGCGTGTTCGTCGCCGGTTTCGATCTTGTCAGGGTCAGAGGCCGGCAGCTTTTTTAATTACTCTGAATCGTGTGGAAAAACGGGATACACGATTCACTTCGCATTCTTTCGCAATCCTCGCACAGCCGCTCATCCAACCGCACTTCACACGGCAGGCAATCGCATAGGCTGTCGATGGTTCCCACGAGCTTTTCCCTCATCCGACTGAGGGATTCGATCTGACTGTCGAGTTCGTCCAGCCGGCCATGCATATCCTGGAGCACGTCACGAGCCAGGTTGCCACCCGTTGGGTGCGCACCTTGCTTGGTGAGAATATGCCGAATCTGGTCGAGTTCGAACCCCAGCTCCTTGAGACTCAGAATCATCTGGAGATCCCTGAGCTGCTGGTCGTTGTAGCACCGGAACCCGCCGGATGTGCGATGGCAAGGCTTGATCAGGCCGACTTCCTCGTAGAAACGGACGGTGCGGGTCGTTGTGCCCGCGAGTTCGGCCAGCTTGCCGATGTGCATCGTGTTTGTCTGATTCAATGGATTATCCTCTACCTCGACAGTCGAAAACATAGATTAACGTAACGTCAAAATCAACCAAAGTTTACGCTGCGTTAGATTTCAGGTAATATATGTTTAAGGAATTGTTTTTTAGTAATTAATGGTGAAAAAGACGAATCGATGACATCGCCATCACGATGCCGTAGTCGTCGCACGCCTGGATGACGTCATCATCCCTCATCGATCCACCTGTTTGGACAATATATTTCACTCCCGTACGAGCGGCCCGGTCGATATTGTCACGGAAAGGGATGAAGGCGTCGGAACTGAGCGCCACGTTATCGAGTTCCTCGAGCCACGCCTCCTTCTCCGCTTCTGTGATCGGGGGCGGTGATTCGGCGAAATTTCCCTCCCAAACGGCCTTTTCTTCGGGTGTCATTTTGCCCCCGAGATACTGTTCGATTGCGTTGATTTTCTGGGGACGCATGAGTTTAGGGGTGAAATCCAGATCCAGGACCTTCGGGTGAGTGCGCAGGTGCCAGGCTTCGGCCTTGCGACCCGCGAGGTCGGTGCACGCTAGACGATTCTGCTGGCCGGCACCCACGCCGATGACCTGGCCGTCTTTCGCGAAACTGATCGAATTCGACTGCGTATACTTGAGGGCGATCGAGGCGACGAGCAGATCGCGTTTTCCCTCTTCGCTCAGGTTCTTGTTCCTCGTGACGGTGTTCTCGAGGAGCTCCGGTCCCGTGACCAGGTTGTTTCGATGTTGTTCGAGAGTGATGCCGAAAACTTCGCGAGATTCCATTTCCGGTGGCTCGTAGTTCGGGTCGACCTCGACGATGAGGAAGGCCTTTTTCTTTCGATCGAGGATTTCCAGGGCCTTGGCCTCGTAGCCCGGAGCTACGATGGCGTCCGTGGCCTCGCGACGGAGCAGGCGGGCGAGGGATTCGTCGACGACCTCGCTGACTGCCGCGAAGTCGCCGTAGGAGGACAACCGGTCGGCCCCACGCGCCCGTGCGTAAGCCGTTGCGACGGGAGACAGGTCGAGGTCGTCCACGAAGTAGGCCTGCCTTAGAGTCTCGGTCAGGGCTACGGCGACCGCGGCGCCGGCCGGGCTGACGTGTTTGAATGAAGCGGCTCCAGGGATTCCAAAGACCTGGGCCAGTTCGCGCGCGAGCTGCCAGGCATTCAGGGCGTCGAGCAGGTTGATGTAGCCAGGTCCGCCCCGGAGAATTTTAAACGGAAGCTCGCCCCCGTCTTTCCTGAAAACGCGTGCGGGTTTCTGATGGGGATTCATACCGTATCGGAGTTCGATTTCGGCTGGCATCGTGGGTCCTTGAAAGATCTGGAATGGACGGTCGTGGACGGAGTCCTGCGGTGTGCGGAGGCCGTTCTCGGCATTAAAAAAGCCCGGGTGATCGAAGGGAGATCGTGCCCGGGCGGAAGCCGCTCGCTCAGCGACAACGGGGGGACGTGTTGCGGCTGGCAATATACCCGGCGTGTTTGCCGGTGTCAATTCGAGGTCTGGAGACCCTCACGTGAGCGCTGAAATTTCCGTCACAAGACCGTGAGGACGATTCTGATCACAGGATCGACGGATGGGATTGGACTGTCCCTCGCCCGACGGCTTGGTGCGCGCGGGGATCGTCTGGTGCTCGTCGGTCGACGTCCAAGGGTAGAACTGCACGATCCGATATTCTCTGACTCGACCTACTGTCAGGCCGATCTGGCTCAACCGGGATGCGAACGTCGGGTGGTTCGGTGGTGCGGCGAGCAGGGGATCGACACGCTCGACCTGCTGGTCCACAATGCGGGGACCGGCTACTGGGGGGCGACCGAAGACCAGACGTCAGAGGACATCGCTCGAGTCGTGGCCGTCAATCTGAGCGCGCCGATCGCGCTGACGCACGGCCTGTTCGATCGTCTGTCCGCTGCAGGGGGTCACGTCGTGTTCGTCGGCTCGGTGATCGCCGCCCTGCCCTGTCCGGACTACGCGGTCTACGGTGCGACGAAGGCGGGGCTGGACGGACTGGCCCGCAACCTGGTTTACGAACTGGCTCCGCAGGTTACGACGCAGGTCATCCACCCGGGTGCGACACGAACGGGATTCCACGAGAAGATCGGGGTGTCGTCCCAGGCTTTGGATCCTTGGCGGTTTCCTACGGCGGAGTCCGTGGCTGCGAGGATCGAACGGAAGATCGGGAAGCGGCGACGGGCGATGATAGGACTTGGTAACCGGACGGCCTGGTCGCTGGGACGCAGATTGCCGAGCGTAATGGATGCGTTGATCAAGCCGCGAACGAGCCCTGGCACGTCGTTGCTCCCTCGACCGGAGGGGCGCAGACACGCGGTGGTCACCGGAGGGGCGGACGGGATCGGGAGGGCGCTCGTGACGGCGCTTGTGAGTCGAGGGACAGCGGTCACCGGTGTGGACGTGGATCAAGAGCGATCGGAAGCAACCCGGGAGAGTTTGACGGGGAAGGAGGCGCCTGTCAGCTTTCTGTCTGCAGACCTGTCGGACCCTCACGACAGGGCGGGAGTGGTCGCGAAGTTGTGTACGCAGGAACCAATCGATCTTCTTGTACATAATGCGGGCATCAATATCGTCGGCCGCTTGCAGAATCTCGACTTGGACGGGATGCTGAAGGTTGTGCAAGTGAATCTCTTGGCGCCGATGGAGATGATGGCACATCTTCTTGCGTCCGGGCATATCCGGGAGGGTGGGACGATCGTTTTCGTGAGCTCTCTTTCACACTTCGTGGGCTATCCGGCGGCCAGCGTCTACGCCGCGACCAAGGATGCCCTGGCATCCTATTCACGCAGTCTTGGAGTCGCATTGAGGAACCGGGGAGTGAACGTGCTGACCGTCTTTCCAGGTCCAACTCGCACGGAGCACGCTCGTCGTTACAGTCCGGACAATTCGAGGGATCGGAGCCGAATGTTGCCGGAAGATCTCGCCGATCGGATTCTCAAAGCGGTAGAGCGACGAAGACGGATCCTCATCCCGGGTTGGACGAACAGACAGGCGGCCCGGCTGGGCTTCTGGCTTCCGGCGATAACTGAACGAGCGATGGCACGGGCGATTCTGGACCTTGGGGAAACCTGACCTGGAGGATATCGAGGGGCAAATGATTGAGGTTACACCGACAGATACAGAGCGGGCGAGCGAAGCGTTTGAGGAAGCGAGATTACGTGTCCTGGTCGAGGCGATTCGGGAGGACGGTTTTGTCGTGATCGAGGACGTGGTGGACCACGCTCACCTGGATTTGCTGACGGAGCGGATGGAGCAGGATCTCGTCGCGATCAGGAAGCTTCCGAGAGTTTCCCACAATTTTGTATGGGGGAACGTCCAACAGCATCCACCACCTTTCGAGCCATTCGTCTTTCGGGATGTCGTGGCCAATCCCTTCGTCTGCCAGGTTACGAGTGCCGTGCTGGGTGAAGGCGCGTTTATGAACGGGATGACGGGTAATACGAATCTTCCTGGGAGTTCCATCCAGCCGGTCCACACGGATGATGGACAGTTATGGCCCGATCTCGAGGTTGCGACACCTGCGTACGAGCTGGTCGTCAACATCGCCCTGGAGGATACGACGTTGGAGAACGGGGCCATCGAGCTGTGGCCTGGTACGCATCTGGATGTGGGACAGGTCGTGGGTCAGGACATCCGTGTGCCGGAGGAAGCTGTGGAGAGACGACGTGAGGTTGTTCCAGCGGTGAGAGGGACGACGAGGAAGGGTTCTGTCCTGATTCGGGATAAACGGATGTGGCATCGGGGGATGCCGAACACGAGCGATCGCATTCGCTTTATGGTTGCGATGGTTCACTGTATCCGGTGGCTGGACCGAAAGCCTCGGTATGCCCTTGAGCGGGGGTGTGCGGCTGTTTTTGAGGGGTGCCCGATCGAAGCCACGATGCCGTTCGTGGACGATCCCGGTGATGAATACCTGAAGCTTCCCAGACCCTATGCTTACGACGGTCCGAACTGACGTTAGGGAAGCGGTTCGAAGGTGAGGGATCGGCCGTCCACGACTCGATGGAGGGGAACCGCCATCGCCCCCTGTTGGCAGTAGGCGATCACGATGTCTTTGCCGCCGAAGCTGTCGTTCACAACGGGAATGTCCTGGAGCGTCGAGAAGGGATAGGCTTTAGCCAGAGTCTCGTTCAAGAGACCGAGGACCATTTCCTTGGGATGAAAACGCTCGTCGATCGCGGGAGCCTGAGCGAACCAGATCTCCGCGTTCATGGTGTAGCCTCGCTGAATGTAGATGTCCCCACTGTAGTCTCGCACGAACCCTGTTTCGCGGGTGAGGACTCGGGATTCGGGGTAGAGTGCTTTCCACGGATCCCACCTGCCCTGAAAAACGGGCAACAGATCGACCTTCGAGGGCACGGCGTCTCCAGCGATCACGTTTGCCCGCATCTGCGGCCACAGGCTTCGCGTAGTTCTGTCATACATCACCATATTGTTGTTGAAAAGGGAACCCGAGTTGCCGAACTCGATACTCGCGGCATCGTAGGCGACTCCTGACGCGGTCAGCGGACAATACGTGAGGCTGATCTTCTGCGACCCCACGGTGTGATTGACGATCTCGTGTCAGTTCATAATCCGGACGGGATAGGCACGAGCGTCTCCGTCGAATTCCACACCGACCACGATCTCGTCATAGCTCACGTGTGCGGTTTCCTGCACGGCCACGAAGTTCGCCTCGCCCTGATCTTTCCTGGGACGTCGAGCGGTGGAATCGCGTCGATGGGTACGTCACCCAGGATCTGACCGAGAGCTACGGCGCTCTGGACGGTGGCCGGATCGAGGGACTGGGCGCCGCCGAGTTGTCTGTGTACGGCGGTCTGGGGCCAGAACGAGGCCCAGCTGAACCAGTACGCGCTGTTTAGGCTCCCACACGCTCGAGTTGCTGGCCGGCCAAGGGACCTGTAACGGCCTCTCCCTTGATGTTTCATATCGTCCCGGTCTCGAGATCTCGAAACTGGAAGATGGCGAGACTGTTCGCGTCCGGGTTGGACTAAGGCGTGGCCGAGGGTCCGGTCGGGACCGCCACGCCCCCCGGCGGGTTTGTATCACCGCCGCATGCCAAAAACGTGACGAGGGCACATCCGAAGATCAGCGCACGACGCAACGTCGATTCTCCTTCCGGCACAAAAAAGAAAGGTCAGCGTGCACGACGGCACGCTGACCCGGCTAAGATCCTGAGAAGACTACCCTAAATCGGTCACTTCTTCAAGGGGCTTTGCCAGATGGCTTCACCCACGAAGAAGGGGCCGAGTGAGTCCATATACTTGCCCGTCTGCTGGGTTTTGCGCATTTCCTGAACGATTCGGGAGAGCGGGAAGAGATCGGGGCCGACTAGGCCGATGACGAACTCGTTGTCGTGTTCGTCCAGGCCATGGCAGGCGAGGCGGATGTCGTGCGCGTAGCCGGCGGTTCCGTAGGTTCGACCGATCATCGCGTGTTCCATCAGAATCTTGCCCTGCTCTGCGGGTGGCAGGAGGGAAAATTCTCCCGTCCTGCGCAACGGATACCACACCGCCCACGGCCAATCCGTGTTCAGCGCATTGCGACGGGGCTTCCCGAGCAGATAATCGTCGAGTTGGGCTTCCCGACCGGAGGAGTAGGTGCGCCCTGTCATCGTGAGATGGGGTTTCTGAGTGAGGTCGGAGAACGGACTGGAGGCGATGAAGTTCCGAACGGTCCCGGTGAGAGTCGATGGGGACTCTGCGATGCTGAGAAGAGCTACACCGAAGGGGTCGTTCACATCGGCGTAAAGCACGGCCTCCAGATCGGATTTCTCCAGGGCCCGTGCCAGGGCGGCCGTATCCCGACAATCCCCAAAGGCGAGCAGCTGAATGTAGAGTCGGCGCGTGCTCGTCTGGGGAACGCCGTGACGGGGAGCCCCTTTCTCCCGGATGTCACGAATGTCGCCAGGGTAGATGAGGTCCCGGTCCGGTACGATGCCCCAACGTTTGCCGACTTCGCGGAGCTCGTCGGTCATCGGCCACTGGTCACCGATCGGATCGCCCAGATACTGGGTGGACGCCCCCTTGAGCGACATACAGTTGGCGTTGTCTCCGACGCGGCGAACCTCGTCGAGTTCGGCTCCTGTCAGGTCGTCTTTTTCGCCGACGAGGGCGAGTTCATCGATCTGTTGCTCGATCGATTTGGCGTTGGCGCGTGGTTCCTGCAACAGGGTGGGGACGACGGATTCGACGGCGGGTTGCCCGAGGTCCCATTTGCAGGCGAACTGGAGGAGGGAGAGGTCGTGGCTGTCCGCGATCTTGCGGAATGGGTCGAGCTTCTCGTGAGCGGCCTCGATCCAGCCGGCAGGACGGAAAGCACGATGGTCGCTTCGTGGCAAGCGTGTGCCGGGCCTCAGATCGTCGTGAAAGATTCCGCCGTAGTCGACAACGCGGGCGATGACTTTGATGTCGTTCTTGACGGCTGCGTCGAGACAAAGCCCGCCGGGCCAGGGCTCGAGCGGGTTGAGGATGATCATTGCCCAATCGATGACGGAGCCGTGCTTTTCGAAGCAGTCGATGACGTCGAGAGTGAAGCCGTTGGCTGGGCCGGGCGCGACGCCGAGGAGGTCGGTCCGTCCAGTGTCGCGGACACGGGCGAGCCCATCCCAGACCCCCTGGTGGGCGTAGCCTGTGGTGTCAGGGTTGTGAAGCAGCAGCAGGTCGAAACGGTCCTGCCCGAGTCGCTCGAGCGACCTGTCGACGGCCATCTCGATGTAGTCGCCATATTCTTCCTCCGCCCGAAGTCTCGCATCCGTAAATCGAGGGTAGCCACGTTCGGCTTCACGGGTGCCGTTGTAGTAATCGTGGCCGATGGCGCCGACCAGACAGTAGGAATCCCGGTCGAAATCGGAGAGCGCGCGTCCAAGCAACTCGTCGGCCTCACCTTGACCGTAAACGTCGGCGGTCATAAAAGTGCGAATGCCTTTTTCGTAAGCGTAGCGTACGAGCGATTCGAGGCGATCCGAGCCGACATCTGCGCCGAAGTGCATAAAATGGCCGCCACTCCAGATGCCGAAAGCGGCCGTTGTAGGCTGCATCATTCTTTGCTCCAGGGATAAAGTGCACGAACCGGAGATAGAAATATAGCCAGCGACTCTGCCGATCCAAGATCCAAGTTGAAAATCGTAATCCGGTCTTGGCCCCGGGCCTCGGGTAGGCTACATTCGACGCACGTCGCTCCGCCTGCTCCGGGGCGATGAGATAAGGAGATGATGATGAATCGACCCTCCTGGGACGAGTACTTTACCACCATCGCCTTCGACGTGTCCAAGCGGTCCAACTGTATACGTAGGCGTGTCGGCGCGGTCATCGTCAAGGATAACAACATTATCAGCACGGGCTACAACGGTACGCCCGTGGGTGTGAAAAACTGCTTCGAGGGAGGGTGTCCACGATGCGCTTCTGACATTCCTTCCGGGCAGAGCATGGATACCTGCATCTGTGTTCACGCAGAGGAGAACGCGATCTGTTTCGCTGCTCGCCACGGTGCGCGGACCGAGGGCGGTGTCCTCTATTGCACGACCCGGCCTTGTTTCGGATGCCTCAAGGAGTCGGTGCAGGCCGGGATCATTCGGATCACCTATGTGGAGCCCTACGACTACGAACAGGAGTTGGAAGACATTTACTGGAAACTGGCGAAAGAGTCGGGGATCCTGCTCGAGAAACTCGATCTGGAGATTCCAAGATAGGGGTGCGCTCCTGAAGACAAAAGTGGCCCCGGGGCCACTTTTAGGACTGATGCTCAACCGATCCAGCGCTCGAACCTTTCCGGTCTGGGTTTCCCGGCTGCCTTGAGATAGACACTGACCCTGCCGTAGAAGATGATGAGGGCTTCGCGGAATACGTCGAGGTGAATCCAGACGGGCAGACGGTTGTCGTTTCCGCGATCCACCGGTCGGTCGACGTCCTCGTCCGGGATCGTCCGAAGTGCGGCGTAAAGTTCCTCGTCCAGACGAACGTACCACGATCGAATCCGGTCGAGGCTGTGCTCCACTCCGGGGATGTCGCAAGGCCTGGGGGGACCGAGCTCGAAGGTGTTGAAGGAGTCGATGTAGGCGCCCTGCGTTTCTCCTAATTCCCGGAACAAGACGCCTAAAGGGGGCGCTTCCCCACCGGGTGTGAGGGCGAGGTCATCGTCGCCCAGCTCATCGAGGAGCTAGTCTCGAAGTTTGCGATAGACAACGAGGATCTCGTGCTTTCGTTGGAGTTGGTCGTTCATCCTGATCAAAAGCGAAACGCGGCAAGGGCGATAGGCACCTTGCCGCGTTTTCTGTAATCTGTCTGGGTTCTTTTTAGCTGGTGACCTGCTTGAGGCTGAGGCCTTCGTCCTTGAGGAAAGCCATAAAACCCTTCTTGTTGACGGTTCGAAGGGCTCGGGTGGAAAGCTTCACCCGGACGAACCGGCCCAGTTCAGGTACGTAAATTTTCTTGTTCTTCAGATTGGGTTTCTGCACCCGCTTGATTTTCCGTTGCGAGTGAGAGACGTGGTTGCCGACGAGGGGTTTCTTGCCCGTCAGGCTGCATCTTCTGGCCATCGTGAAACCTCGTGCGTGTTGGAGCGACAGATCGTTTGAATTAGAGTCCAAAAATAGAAAAGCACCGGCTGGGACGCAAGGGATTTGTGGCTCGTCGAAGGCCGCCGGACATTCCTATGAGGCTGTAAAATAGCTATTTAGGTAAGGGTGCCCACGATGAGTGCGCGCGTCCGAAGCTGAATCGATCCCGGCGCAGAATCTTGACGAGAATCTCCAGGGGATTCGGCCAGTCGCGGGCCCGGCCGGTTGAAGTAGTGATTCCCGTCCGTCGCGAAGACTCGACCTTCGCGAACAGCGCGAAGCTGCTGCCACTCCGGGTGCCTCGGGAGGTCGCGTTCGGCTTCTCCGATCGTTCGATCCAGGTCGAACCCGCAGGGCATCAGAACAAGGATGTCGGGGTCGGCGTGGACAAGGTCGGCCCATTCGATCGTGCCAGAGTGTTCGCCCGGTCGGCTGAGCACGTTCCGTCCACCCGCCATCGCGACGAGCTCGGCCACCCAGTTGCCGGCGGTCATCAGGGGCTCGAACCACTCCAGACAGGCCACGGTGGGTCGTTCTACGCCGGCGGAAGGAACGGCGCCCGTCACATCGGCCATTCGCATCTTGAGTTTCGCTGTGAGCCGTTCGCCCGCCTCAAAATCTCCCGCGACGATCGAGAGACGCTCGATGTCCGTCCACAGTCCATCCAGGTCTTCGGCAGTCATCGAGACGATGCACGTCGTGCTGTCGATCCACTCGTTGACACATTGCTGGACCTCGGCTTCGCTGACTGCGCAGATCTTACACTGGGTCTGTGTGATGATGATGTCCGGACCGAGCTTTCGGAGCAGTTTCTCGTCGACGTGGTAAACGGCGATGGCGCTCTGGATTACGTCTCGCACACGCTCGTCGATTTCGGCGCTGGTGCCGTGCGGGTCGAACCTGGGTGACGTGCAGACGGGTAGAGATTCGATCGAGGAAGGGTAGTCGCATTCGTGACTGCGGCCGACGAGGTGATCGGTGTAGCCGAGGGCGTCCGCGATTTCGGTGCCGCTGGGAATGAGGGACACGATGCGCATCAGGTTTTCTTCGAGGTCGGATCCGAGCGACCGGGAGACAGGCATCCCAGCAGGCTGTCGAGCGATTCGAAGAGGTCTTCGCGTCTCGATCGGGTGAGCCGCCAGATCGGGCGATGCTCGTCGCCCTCGACGACGACCCGGGCGTCCGTCCCCTCACCGGTGGCAGGGGGGCGTACTTCGAAGCCGATTCGCTCCAGGGCGCGGGTGGTCCACGCGCCAACGAGACCGGTCGCCTGAAGGACGATGGGTGTGAGATGCTCCCTAGCGACGGTAAACGCACCGGCCTGTTGGTCGAAAAGAATACCGTCCCGCTCGAACACGCGTCCGAAGGCGCCGTTGAGAACGAGGCTCTCGGGAACACCGACTTCGATGCGGGATTCGGACATCAGCCAGATCCGGTCCGCATTGCGGACAGCGAGATCGAGATCGTGGGTGGAGAGTAGAATCGACTTCCCAGTTTCGTGTGCCAATCGAAGGAGCAGAGTGACGATTTCGACGCGTCGCGGCAGGTCGAGGAAGGCGGTTGGTTCGTCGAGGAGAATCACGTCTGTATCCTGGGCAAGCGCTCGGGCGATCATCGCCTTCTGCCGCTCGCCGTCGCTCAGCTCGTTGACGGGGCGATCGGCGAGTTCCGTCGCGCCGACCGCCTGGATCGCCCAGGTGATTCGTGCGTGATCGGAGGCTCTGAGACGGCCGATCCAGTCTGTGTACGGATGGCGACCCAGTCCGACGAGGGTCCGCACGTCGAGGTGGCCGGCATCCACACGATCGGTCAGGACGACGCCCACGCGACGAGACCGCGCTCTGACCGTCATCTTTCCGACATCTTCTCCAGCCAGAAGTGCGTGACCTCCGAGAGGAGGATGCATTCCGGCGAGCGTCCTCATCAGAGTCGACTTGCCCACCCCGTTCGGACCGAGCAGGCAGATGAGCTCCCCCTCGGCCAGCGACACATTCAGGTTGTGAGCCACGACGTAGGGTGCTGCGCTGCGCGGTGCGTAGCCGATGGTCAGGGATTTTGTCTCGAGAGTGGCCATTCTCAAGAGGCGAAAGAGGCTCGCAGGTTTCGACGGCGGAGGACGATCCACACGACGATGGGAGCACCGATCAGAGCTGTGACCGCGTTGAGAGGCAACGTGACCTGACTCCCGGGGATCCGCGCGATAAGGTCCGCGAACAGGGCGAGTGCGGCCCCTATCAGGCAGGTGCCGGGCAATAGAATTCGATGATCGGACGTGGCGAACAGACTTCGCGCCAGGTGGGGAACGGCGATGCCGACGAAGGCGACCGGCCCGCAAAACGCGGTCGTCACCCCAGCCAGCAGGGACGCGCTGGAAAGGATCCAGATCCTCGCGTATCCGACACTGAGTCCCATACTCTGGGCATACCGTTCACCAAGCAGCAGGGCGTTCAGCGACTTGATGGACAGCCCGGCGACGAAGAGACCGGCGGCAGCGGTCGGTGCGAAGACGATCAGCTGGGAAAAGGTGACACCCGAAAAACTGCCGAAGGTCCAGATGAGATACGCCTGAACCGCGTTTGAGGCGCTGAAGTAGATGAGTACGCTGACGACCGCGCCAGAAGCGTAGCCGAACATCAGGCCCAGGATCAGGAGCGTCATATTGTCTTCGACGTGACGGGAGATCAGGAGGACGAGGCCGAGGACGGCCGCTGCACCAAGGCTGGCTGCGAGCGTCAGTCCGAAGCCGCCTGCGACACTCAGTCCAGCGATCAGGGTGGACGCGCCTGCTCCGAAAGAAAGGACGACGAGCGCGACGCCCAGGCTTGCACCGGCGCTGATGCCGAGTACGAAGGGTCCTGCGAGCGGATTTCGGAACAGGGTTTGCATCTGAAGACCACTGACGGCGAGGGCGGCCCCACCCAGCCCGGCGGTGATCGCACGGGGAAGTCGGATTTGATTGATGATCTGTGCCCAGGCCGGAGAGTCGACGTGGCCCCCGAAAAGGGCCGTTGCGACCTCCTGAAGAGGGATTCGGACCGACCCGAGAGCGAGCGAGGCGCAGAACAGGGCGGCCACGCAGACCGACAATGCCAGGAACGGGCCTGTCGACGAGGGCCGCTGCATCGATACGAGTTTGGGTTCCGGACCGGGCTCGGGGAGGGCCACTACGGCAATCTCCGATAGTAGTGAAGCGTGTGACCGGGTAGCAGATCGGGATGGAAGATTCCGATCAGATCGGCCAGCACGAGGTGGGGGTTGGCGACGCCCGATTCCCAGTAGTCGTCGCCATCGGTGTTGTTGGCTCGTGCATTGTGGTTGTACATCCGGTCCATCTTGAACGCGTCGAATGAGCCGTAGCGTTCGTCGCTTTCGAGAGCCTGTGCCTTGGACGTCCATTGACCCGTGTTGATCCAGAAGCGGGCCTGGAGCGCCTTCTCCAGGACGGCTTCAAAGTCGAGGGGAATGCTGCGATCGGTATGGTTGTCCTTCCAGACGTAGTCTGCTCCCGCGTCCCGAAGCAGGCGGGCCATAAAACTGCGCCCACCTGAGGCGTGCCAGACGCCCTGCCAACTGATGTTCGTGAAAACCGAGGGTCGGTGAGGGACGTCGGCCGCCAGCTCGACCAACCTTCCGTAGGCCTGTTCGACTTCGGCAAAGGCGACTTCCGCCCGGTCCTCGAGATTGAAGAACAAGGCGGTAAACTTGATCCACTCAGCCCGTCCGAGCGGACTCTGCTCCATAAACTCACCGTTCACGGCGGCCGGAATCCCGATTTCCATCAGTTTGGGATGAACATCACCGGCGGGGTTCCCTGAACCATAGCTCATCACGAGGTCCGGCGTGAGAGAGACGAGCGTTTCGATGTTCAGACTTCCGTCGGATCCGGTTTCTGCGATGTGACCTTCGGCGATTCGGTCACGGATCCGTGGAGAGTAGACAAAATCGGCCTTCCCCAGTCCGACGAGCCGGTCCAAGGCGTCGATCTTTTCGACGTGGGGAAGATACGTCGAGGAAAGGGCGACGAAGCGACGTGCGGGCACGGTCATGGTCTGCGCGCCGTCGAACCCGTCCGGTCGCGGTGTGCCTTCCTGAACGAGCACGTAAGTGAAGCTCTCCTTCGCACCTTTCCAGGGACGGAGGACGCGTACGACCTTGTAGGTTTCGTGATAAGTCACGTCGAATCCCGTGGCGTGACGGATCCGGGCCTTGTGGGGGAAGAGATCTTCCCCGGAGACAGCCGAGGCCGCGACGAGGAGGACGACGAGCATCCTAAGTGCAAGAGTTAGAAACATCCGGGGGATCCTGTTGTGAGTGGCCTCAAAATTCGATACCAGGGCGTGCAGGCGTGCCCTTCGCGTAGTAGTGTCTGACTTTCCGCATTTCGGTGACGAGGTCCGCGCGCTCGACGAGAGCCTCCCAGACCTTATGGCCTGAGAGGACGAGTTCGCAGCGCCTGTTCTCGTCATAGAGGTCGAGCAGGTCCTCTACGTCTTTGGTGGAGATGAGGTCGTAGGCTACTGCGGCCAGAATCTCGTCCAGAATGACCACCTCCACGTCCCCGGATTTGATCAGACGTTTCGCGAGGGCGAGTCCCCTTCGCGCTTCCTCGAGGTCCTGGGATTCCACGCCGAATCTGAAAGACCCGTCCGCCATCATTCGCTCGGCGCCGGTGGGATGAAGTTCGATTTCGTCGATTTTCCGCAGGATGTTGCGTTCGGCATAGTGTTCGGTTTCGCCATCGTAGCCCTTGTCGAACTGAACGACTGCCACACGGTGACCCGCACCGGCCGCTCGTAAGGCTAGGCCGATGCAGCAGGTCGTCTTTCCCTTCCCGTATCCGTAGTAGACGTGCAGGCATCGGTGGGAGTCGATGCGGTCACTCGGAGGGATGGCTTTGATGTCGGACATTGACCTTACTGACCGAATGACGACGCGAAGATGAGAAAGTCTGCGAAGTCGACGATGCCGTTCGAGTCGAAGTCGGAATCGGACGAGAAGCCTTCCTGGCCGTGTAACTTTTCGAAGGCCGATGCGAAGACCAGGAAGTCGGTGAAGTCGACGCTACCACTTCCGTCGAAGTCGCCCCGGACAACATCGATGAAGGCGATGTCAAAGGGCGGAAGGGCGGTGGCGATCGGGCCGTCGAGCAGGGATTCTGACGCGATGTCGAAAATCTTGAGACCTGCCCCCGCCGGATCGTCGAACGTGCTGCGGTCGAGTACGTAAAGACGGCCCGAAACCGCAGACAGGGCAGGGATGAACCCGTTGCTGACTCCGGTCAGCGGCCCGCTTGTCTGACCGGTGGTCAGGTCGAACCGGTGAATGCTGTTCGCAAAGTTGGCGTCGGACAAGACAAAGTAGCCCTCGGAATCGCTGATCATCGTGAGTTGGTTCACGTCGCCTTGTAATGTCTCCTCCGGAATCAGGATCCCGCTCACCTCGCGGCTGATAAGGTCAACGACCTCGATGCCGCCGTCGGTGACTCCGAACGACCCTACCTCAGCGAAGACCCAGTTGCCCCCCCTCTGGTCGACTCCGAAGGGCTGCGTGCCTGTGAGCCGGATGCCGTCGGGCTCCGAGGTCGTGGGGTCGACGTCGACCAGGGTATCGGTCGAGATATCGATGACGGCGACCGTGCTGAACTCGGTCGGGGCGAAGAACGCGTCTCGGTCGAGTCTCTGACACGCGACATAGAGGTGACCGTCGAACAAAGCCAGCTGGGACGCTTCGGGCAGGCCGTCGTCATCGGAGAACGAAGAAAGGTCGATCGTTGCGAGGGAATCTCCGGTCGAGGGGTTGACGACGAGCACGTAGTCCCGCTCGTAGACAGAAACGTAGGCCTTCTCATCGTTCACGACGATGATTTCGTGAGGGTTGCTCCCATCCCCGGTCGAGAATTGGGTGAGCGGTGTGGACAGGTCCGAGGTGTCGAGGACGATGATGTTGTCCTGACCGAGTCGGTTGAGGACGTAAACCCGGCTTCCGAAGGCCCGAACTCTGGCGTCGCTGTGGATGAGAAGAAGGTCGTCAGAAACCGTACCTCCGGCGCTCACTGCTGAAAGACCCCCGGTCGTGAAATCGGTAGTGACGAGGACGGATCGGGGTTGGGCGAGCAGAGAAGAAACGGAACAGACGAACAGGGCGATTGAAAGAAAGGGCCGAAGCATATGCTCTCCTAGGGTGCGTTCCTGAGGCTGATGAACCACGCTCGTCCGGGCAGAGGGTATCCCCAGACGTCGTGGACCTGGGTGTTCGTGAGATTTCGACCTTCGAGACTGGCTTGCAAGCGTCCACCCACGACCCAGCCGATTGATGCACCGTGGATATGGCGGGAGGACAGGGGGCGTCGGTTCGCCGGATCCAGGAAGTTGCCATCTTCGAAGGCGTAGTTGTACCGAGCTGTGAAGGGCCCGAGGCTGGCGGTCCCTCGAGCGGAAAGTTCGTGTCGTGGGCGGTTGGGAAGAGTGTTGCCGCGCTGACTCGGGATGTCGGAGCGGTCTCTGGCGTCCTGAAGGGTGTAGTTCGTTGAGAGAGTGAACGGCTCTCGGGCAGAGGTATGGGTAAACTCCAAGCCGCGTACCCTGGCCTGGCCGATGTTGTGGGGTCGAGAAGTCGCCTGTGAGGTCTGAAAGAACTGGATCAGGTCGTCGTAGTGGTGGTCGAAGTAGACGGCCTCGACGGAAACGGCCCCTGACTCGTATCGAAGTCCCGCATCCCAGGTCAGGGCACGTTCGGGCCGGAGCCTCGTGTTTCCGACGACTCCGCCACGGTCGCCGAACAGTTCGAAAAGACTCGGAGCTCGTTCAGATCGTCCAACGTTGCCCTTGAGACTGAGGGTCTTCGATAAATCCAGTCGGATACCGCTGTGGATGCCGGTGAAGGTGCGGGTCTGGAGGGTATCCGGTGCCTGAGGGGAAAACGCGAAGGGGTTGCGGCCCTCCAGCCGACTCGACAGACGACGAATCTGTCCTCTGAAGGACCAGACACCGACCTTTCCGAGACTGACGTCGCCGCCACCGGAGGTTTCCAGCTTCCACCGACGGGCAGCAAAGAGCGGCGTGATCAGCTGGATGTGCGCGGTGGGGTCGTAGGATTCACGAGCGACTTCGCTCGACCAGCGGAACAGATGGCCCGAACTCCAGGGCCAGCGGATCTCGGAACGCCACCCCCACGATTGTGTGCGATCGTCGTTGTCCTGACGCCCGATGCCGACTTCCCCCAAAGGATCGCTGAACGACCCGTCTGTGTGGGTGTAGTAGAGGGACTGCGTGGCCGCCGTCCTGCCCAGAAACGAGGCATCCTCATAAACGACTTCCGACAGACTACGAAACGTATCGAAACGCGCATCGGAGGACTGGTTGTTGCTCAGTCCAGGGATCCCCTGGTGCTTCCAGAAGAGGGTCTGATGGACCGACAGACTGCGGCTGTCGGTCAGAGTATGTTTGGACTTTGCGAGGAGACTGGCCGAAACGAGGTCGCTGTTTCGCCGTTTCGTGATCTCGTCGTCACGCGGGTTGTACTCCGTCCCGTTGTCGTCGAGGAAATGAAAATCGTTGTCACTCGCGGCGTAGTCGACGATGAGGAACCCGCGCCACCGCGCCGACCTTCTGCCCACCATCGCATTCATCGCGCGTGTATCGAAGGACCCCCAGGAAGTGAAAAGGTCGTAGCTCGATGATTCGGGTGCCCGGGTGCGGATGTGAACGGTGCCGCCCAGGCCTCCGCTTCCCTGTCCTGCCCCTCGTTGGATCTCGATCAGCCCGATGTGAGAAGTGGGCAGGTTGCTGAGGTCGACCCCTCCGCCCTGAGCTGCGTTCAGTGAGATCCCATCCAGGCGGACGTCGACCTGTTCGTGAGAGGAACCCCGTACGGAGATGGTGCTGAAGGCGCCAAGGCCCCCTAGGGAACGAACCTGGACGCCCGTTGTTCGAGCGAGGATCTCGGGCAGAGTGATCGACTGACCTTCGAAGGCTGCCCGAGGGATCACGAGTGAAAAGGAGGGACGTTCGTTCGGAATTCCGGCGGTCCGTGCGATGACGCCCAGCTCTTCAAGCGGGATCGATCGATGGGTGAGGACGATCGTGAGGGGGGAGCCGGGAGACGCCAGCACCGATTTGGGGTGGTAGGCGACGTGGGTGATCTCGAGGCGGTACTCCTCGGCGGGTAGATCCTGAAAGGCGAACCGACCTGAGGAGTCCGTCGCAGCGCCTCGGGCTCCAGCGACTTGAACGACGGCTTCAACGACAGGCTGCCCGGATTCGTCGGTCACAGTGCCCTGAAGTGGGACCGCTGCAAGTGAGGGACCGGGCGCCAGGATTAGGAGCAGGATGGAAAGGGCGATACTCAAAAAAAATACCCCGACTTCCCATCAGGGAAGCGGGGCACACGCAGTTACACGCCTGACCGTTGCTTCCCTGTCCACGAGGAAGTTCGAATGCTACGAATTCAGGCAGGTCTTCTGGCTTCCGGTTTACCGGCTCACGCGTCTTCCCAGCCTTCCGGCCAGTGACATTCAGCGTGCGCCAACCCGGTTACAGCGGCGGGCCCGCGACGGATTCTCACCGTCTTCCCTCAAACGACCGAAGCAAAAGGGGCTGCGATCGTCACCTGAATTCATTGGTTATGTCGAACAAATATACAGGCTTCAGGGCCCGACCGTCAACCCGGTGGGGAAAAAGAAGGCGATGACCACGTAGAGGCGAATCGCTCGGCCATCATCAGGACGGTGGCGTGGATGTTGGCGCGGACACAGTCGGGCATCGTCGACGCATCGGTGACTCGAAGGTTTTCCACGCCGTAGACACGACCGTACTCGTCGACAACCGCGAGTGGATCGGAAGGCGGGCCCATCTTGCACGTGCCGCTTACGTGATGGCCCGTTGTCGCGAGACGCAGAATGTGAGCATCGAGTGCGGAGTCGTCGTCGAGGTCGGAAGGGTCGGGCTGGAGAAGCCCATCGATGTGTTCCGAGAAGGCATCGTGGCGTGAAATCCGATGGCACAGACGGATTGCTTCACGCATTCGCTGGCGATCGAGAGGGTGGGAGAACAGTCCGTAGTCGATGTGGGGGTGTGCGTCGACATTGGAGGAGGAGATGCCGACACGCCCCGCGTTCTTTGCAAGGTTGACCGTCGGTCGCATCAGGAGCTTCGGCTCATCGCGGATGTGCGCAACGTAGACGATCATATCGTCACGGTCCTCGGAACCCTCTGAGGAGTATCGAAGACCGACCTGGTGCCAGTGAGCGTGGGCGGGGCCCGTATCCGTCGCCTGCCAGTACATCGGCACCGCGGGATGATCGCGCAGGTTCTGGCCGACCCCGGGCAGGTCGGTGACAGGGTCGACACCAAAGGACATCAGGGTGGTCGCATCTCCAATACCCGATCGTTGCAGGAGGAGGGGGCTTCCGATGGCGCCACAGGCGATGACGACATCGTCCGATTCAACCGTCGACGAGTCTCGACCGCGAACGATTTCGACCCCGCAGGCCTGGCTGTTGTTGACCACGATTCTTTCCACCAGGGCGTCGGGGAGTATGGTCAGGTTCGACCGACCTCGGACCGGGTTCAGATAACCGACAGCTGCACTGATCCGAATGCCGTCGGGATTGTTCATCGGGTAGGGGCCTACGCCTGTCGCGTAGGGTCGATTGAGATCGGGACAGTCTTCGTAGCCGGCGTCTAGGCAAGCCTCATAGAAGGCTTTCTGAAGATCGAGCCAGTCCTCGGACAGGTATCGACGAACGAGGATCGGTCCTGCTTGCCCGTGCCCGTCGACGAAGTCGAGATCGGTCTCGACTTTGCGAAACCAGGGCTCCACGTCGTCCCACGACCAACCTTCGTTCCCGGCTTCGGCCCAGCGATCGAAGTCGTAGGGCAGTCCCCACAGGTAGATCTGCGCGTTGACTGCGCTTGAGCCGCCGACGAGCTTGCCGCGAGCGATGGGCTCGGTCTCATCGCCTGCCCTCCCGACATAGCCCCAATCGTGACCCCGAGCGATCATCCCTGAAGGCGTGAGGTAACCCAGGCGGACGTCTTCGGGGAGAGATGTAAGGTCCGGATAATCCGGCCCGGCTTCGATTAGCAGGACCGATCGATCTGGATCCTCGGTGAGCCGGGTCGCCAGAACGCAGCCTGCCGCACCTGCACCCACGATGATCGTGTCGAAGTTCACTCAACGGACCCTATCACACTATTATGCATAATGTCTATGTGCATACTCATACTGGAGGTCCTGGATGGCCCGTTCCAAGCGTGCTCAGGTTCTGATGGAACCCGTTGAGTATGAACGACTCGAAAATATCGCCCACCACAAAGGATGTTCGGTCGCCGAACTGATCCGGGAAGCCGTGCGGGAAAAATACGGCACTGGCCCGACTCGGCAGAAGGGGATTGTCAGTCGGCTGTCCAACCACCGGATTGACCTGCCCGGGTGGAATGAACTCAAGGCGGAGATCGAGGACCGCCACGCACGATTCAGTTTGTCGATACGAACGTGTTCCTATGTACAATTGGGCGCGATCACGATCTCAAACTGCCGTCGACGGCCATCTTGGCTGTGAGTTCGAGCAGGGACAGATCGAACTCACGACCAATACGGAAGTGATTCAGGAGGTTCTCTACGTTCTGTCAAGACGAGGCGACCGGCCTGTGGCCGTCGAAGTGGCAAGAGACCTGCTGGATCTGTTCGTCGACTGCTGCCCATTACGAGGACGGATCTTTTGACTGCGACGACGCTCTACGCGACCTCCACCGATCTTTCAGCCCGAGATGCGGTTCACGTGGCCACGATGAGGAACGACGGGATCGAGTCGATGATCAGTGCGGACAAGGACTTCGATCGAGTAGATGGTATTCGACGTCTCGATTCGACGGAAGTCTGAGTCACTCGTCGTTATTTGATCCTATCAGTAGAAGCCCCGGAGATCGTAGGATCTCCGGGGCTCTGTTGTTGCAGAATCGGTCAGGCCCGAAGCGCAATGACCGTTACACGCAGGTCTATGAGTCCTGTATGTGGACTCGAATCGTGCTCGAAAGGAAGTCGAGGAATTCCTTTGGCGGGAGATAGCCCACGAGTTTCGTCAGGAGTTGCCCCTTCGGGCTGAGGATAAGGACGGTGGGGTAAGTTGTGGCGCCGTAGCGTCGGGCAAGCTGACGCGCGGTGAGCGTCGTGTCTCCCATCTGCGCTACGGGCGTGTCGTCTTCCGCGTCGAGTTTCACCGGCGTGAAGTGTTTGGCGATTACAGACTTTATATCGTCACGAGAGAGGACCCGTCGCTCCAGTTTCTTGCAGTAGCTACACCAGTCGGTGTACACCTCGACCAGCACGAGGGTCCCGGTGCTGTCGGCGTGGGCGAGCCCTTCGGGATAGGTCAGCCATTTCGCAGAGGCCGGGGTGGCAAGGAGACAGGCGAGAGCAAAGGCCGCCAGGTGGTGACGGGGAGTGATCACGGGTTACAGGTGAAACGAACAGTGAAGGTTCAGCGCGTAGTGGGTGCCCTCGGGGCTCTTCGATAGTCCGAGCGCGGGCCCGATCTCGACCGGGCCCCGTTCAACGACATATGCGGCTGAGAGCTGAGTTGCGAAGTGTCGCTCCCATTCCCGTCCGTGCTTCTCCCACTCGATTCCGGGAGCGATGCTCAGCTCGAGTCCCTTGCCCGCGTGCAGAAGGACGGGCGCCATCAGCGTGTAGTGATCGTGATTATGAATCGTTCCTGCGCTGATACCGGTGGAGAGGTATCGGCCGATTCCCTGATCCGCAAGCCGGCGCAGAACGTCGACGTGTGCGCCGAAGGCGTTTTCCCCCTCGATCCTGACATAGCCGGAAGAGATTCCGATCGTGACATTCGAATGGTCATCGTGGAGCCGATCACGAAATTCCGGGCTGTCGGCCACCGTGATGCAGCAGGTGAACGCGCAGAGCGTCCAGATAGTGACCGACAGGGCGGTGCCCGCGAACCTGGGCTCTAATCGCCCGGACATCAGTAGGCGACCTTGAGCGAGGCGGTCAGCGTGCGTGGCGACCGAGGGCCGTAGATGTAGCCGGCGTCACGATCGACTCCCCGGTCGAAGTTGTCCTGGAACCGATTCAGAATATTCTTCACGCTGACTTTCAGCTCGAATTCCGGCATCGTCGGGCTCAGCTGGACATCGAAATCGAGCATCCCGTTGAGCTCCCAGAACGCATCCGATCGATCGATTCTGTCTTCGGCGATGTAGCCCGCGAAGTGGGGGACGTCCATCGGTCCTGTGTAGGTGCCTGACAGAGCAAGACTCGCGACATCAGTGAAAGACCAGGATGCGGTGTAATAGCCGTAGACGTCGGGTGTTCGCAAGAGGTGGTCTGTGAACTGACCGTCGGCCCACTCGACCGGACTATCGTAGCGGCTCGACTGGACGGTAAGCCCGGCCTGGAAGGAGGTCTTCCAGGTAGAGGCACGCAGGTCGAGAGTCGCTCCCTTGACCAGGGTGCCGTCGCCGTTCCGCTTGATCAGGAGGAAGTTGCCTGCGACGTCCTGACCGTTGTCTTCGAGGATAAAAGCGTCTGTCACTTTCGTGTAGAAACCTTCGAGGGTGAAGCCCCAATACTTGTCCGGGTCGCTGTAGGAGTAGTCGTAGGATCCCGAGCCGCTCCACGATCGCTCTGGATCCAGGTCCGGCGAGAGTTCGATCAGGAGCGCTTCCCCTGACACGGATTCGATGTGCAGATCTTCATCGAAGGTTTGTGGGGCGCGGAATCCGGAGGAGCCGGAAAGCCGTATCTGGCCACGCTCGGACAGGTTGTAGAGGAGATTGACACGGGGACTGAAGACCGGGTCGTCCATCAGGGAGTGCCGATCGAGACGCGCTCCGAGCAACACGTTCAGCACGTCGGTTGCCTTCAGATCGCTCTGGGCATAGAACCCGTAGGTCGTGACAGACTGATCGGTGAAGCGGTTGTAGCCGAGAATCTCGTCTTCGAGTCGGTTGTATTTCAGGTCGGACCCCACGGTCAGGTCGTTTCTTGTGTTCACTCCGTAAGAGTAGCGCCCGCCCGCTGCGATGGTCCGGTCGAGGGAGGTGCCGTAGGCGTTGGGATCCCGCCCCGCTCCGTAGTAGCTGTCCCGATCGGTGCGCTGGGCGGAGACGTAGAGCTCGAACTCGTTCGTTCGATCCGTCGAGAGGACGTTTTCGTAAGCCAGGCTGCCCCCGAATACCCTATGCTCGAGCCATTCGGCGATGTCGGCCTCGTGGGGTTCGAACACGAACCGGTTCCCTCCACGTCGCTCCTCATTCAGGTTATGAAACTCCAGGCTGAGCTTGCTGAGCGGGCCGAGACGAAGGAAGCTGCGAAAACCGAAGGAGAGGTTGTCGACCTCAACGATCTCGGAAAATCCATCCCCATCGTGGTCGTACGGATCTCGGGATCTTGCAACGCCAAAGATCGTCATCCCTGTTCGCTGACTGTCGCTGACGAACGAAGTGCTCAGGTTGGCGCTTCGGTCGGGAGTGAAACCGTTGATGTAGGTGTTGGAAGCCGACACCTGGAACCCGGTGTTGATCGCTTCTCGAGTGATGATGTTGACAGTCCCGGCGATCGCGTTGCCACCGTAGAGTGCCGACCCTCCGCCGCGAACCACCTCAATCTGTTCGACCATCGACGCGGGGATCTGTTCCAGGCCATAGACACCATCCAGAGCGCTGAAGATCGGGCGACCGTCGATCAGGATCTGGGAGTACCCGCCCTCGAGCCCGTTGATCCGCAACTGGGTAAAGCCGCAGTTCTGGCAGTTGTTCTCGACCCGGAGGGCGGGCTGGAAGGCGATGCCGTCGGCCAACGTCTCGGATTGGGTGTCCTCGAAGATTCTCTCGTCGACGATGTTGACGATGACGGGGACGTCACGCCGGTGGCGTTCCGTGCGTGTGGCTGTGACCACCACATCCTCGCCACGAAGCGTGGTCTGCTCCAGGCCGATCAGAAGGTCTTTTTCCGATTCGACACGCAGTTCAACTGCTTTGAAGCCGACCATTGAAACTCGGATCAGGACGGGGTACGATTCAATTCCCTGAAGCTTGAAGTGGCCTCGGGCATCCGCGATGGCGCCAATTCGGGTTCCGACCACTACGACGTTGGCGCCGGGCAACGGATCCCCTGACGAGTTCTGGGTGATGTGACCGGACAATCTGGATTCTGCCTGGACGGGCGCGACAAAGAGCGCAGCGAGAATCAAAGAACGGAGCATTGACACGAGTCGATCTCCTCTTGGCAGGGGCAGGTTCTCGCATAGACTAACGTGTTAGAGCGCGATAGGCAACTTTTTCTTTAGCCGCTTCTAAAAAATTATAAAGAGGGGGACTTTTTCGAATTTCAGTCCCTCGGTACGTTACCGGCCTCGGCCACCTATGACGGACGTAGTAACTACCGAGTTTTCGACCTCGGGCGATTGACCTGTAACGTGTAGGTTGGCTGGCGGACGAGGATGGGGAAGGGAACTAAAAGTAGTGGATTCTGTAGTTCAGCTTGACGCTGCGTCCGGTCTCGGGCATCACAGACCGCACCCGGGATAGGTGATTGCGGTACTCTGTGTCCGCTGCATTGTCCAGTGAAACTGCCAGGCTATGTCTGAAGTGGCCGCTGACCAGATCCTTTTGTGCGTAGCATCCGAAGATGCTGTATCCGTTCGTCGGTGCTTCGAAGGTGTCTACACGCCCTTGCCGACGGGCGTGTTCTCCTGTGATCCCCAAAGTCAGCCAGGGGTGTCGATACTCTAGGGCCCCCCGAACTCTGAGAGGCGGAATCTCTGGCAGAGGAATCCCGTCATCCCGGTTCTGGCCTCGTACATAGCTGATACCGATCTCGCCGAGTAAAGTACCGGAATGCGCGGTCAGTTGACTCTCCATCCCAAGGAATCGGGCCCGAACCCCATCCACGGCGTAGATCGGGAGGAGCAATGCGAAATTCATATCTCCGGTATTGCGGGGTGTAAGGAAGTTTCCGTATTCGTTCCAGAATCCTGTTAGCAGGAGATCGAGGCCCGGCTGTCGAAAGTGGAGGAACATCTCCGCGCCCGTGTTACGTTCGGCTTCGAGACTTGAATCCCCGACCTCGAACGTGTAGGCTGCGAGATGAGGGCCATCACTATAGAGCTCTTCGATTGTCGGGACCCGTTCCGAACCGCTTATGGAGAACCCACCAACGAGCTTGTCTGAGATGAGAACGAGTGGGCTCACTGCCGCCGACCACGCATTGAACGTTCTCTGGAGGTCCTCTTCTCCCCTGGGATGAAACTCAGAATGGGTATATCGCGCCGCGGCCTGAAGCTCGAAACGGTCCCTCGACGTTTCGTAATAGGCGCTTAGAGTTCCGGACCAACGACGGGTCGGAGGGGTGAAGACAAATGCGCCTATTTCGAGGTCGTGGTGATCGGCGGCGACGCTGACAATGCCCTTGGTGCGGCCTTCGCCGATATGGAATTCCGCATTTCCGGCGTAGTTGTGGAAGAGGAACTCGGAGCCGATGTTCCCGTTGGACTCGAACTCGAAATGATGATAGAAGGTACGAGCAAACGAGGTCTCCAGCCGATCGAGAATCCCCGCATCGAAACGATAAACTGCCTTTGCATCGAAGATCCGGCGGACAATGTCAATGTCCACCCCGTTGGGGTGACTCCCGATGAAGCCTCCGGGAATCCCATACTCGGTGTCGAACTGATCGAAGGAGATCCCCACGTAGCCACTCTCCCCGGCGCGTGACAGGCCGGCGATGACGGTGTGGGTCCGGATCTGGGTGTTCGCAAGTTTGCCGATGGGTGTTTCCAGATCCTGCGTCGTGCGGTAAGTCGCCTCGCCAAACACCCCGAAGGGCCCCATCGGCGCATTGAACGAGACGGCCGAAAGGCCCCCACGATCGGCAGTGGATCCGCTGAGACCCGCGCTCCCGTAGACTTGGTTGGGACGGGTTTCCGGGATCTTTCTCTTTACGACGTTGACCACACCACCGCTTGCCGAGGAACCGTGTAGCAACGTTCGAGGACCCCGAATGATCTCGATCCGCTCAAGATTAAACATCTCGAGAGTGACAGCGTGATCGGCGGA
The DNA here is from genome assembly GCA_002433075.1 of Latescibacteria bacterium UBA6620. GTDB lineage: Bacteria > Latescibacterota > UBA2968 > UBA2968 > UBA2968 > UBA6620. The sequence goes on along the minus strand of DJHM01000030.1, from coordinate 197,448 downwards.
AGTGGATGAGAGGTCACGCGTCTGAATGCCGTCCTGTGTAATCTGGACACGATCTCCACTCAACCCCCGAATGACAGGACGGGCGGGGGCCGGACCCATACTTCGGATTCCGACCCCCACTTCATTCCTGATTGTTTCGGCGAGCGTCAGGTTGTAGTTCCGCTCCAGATCGGCTCCACTCAGTGCGCCTGCGGATTCCTGGAGCTCTTCGAAGCGAGTACCCGGTGATCCGGCGAGGACATCGATCCCCTGCAGACGCAGGACCTTGGGGACGAGCTCGACTCGAAGGACCTGATTCGAGTCAGGGGTGATCGTCCGCCTGCTGCTTCGATAGCCGATCCTTGAGAAGGTGAGGTCGTATTCGCCGGTCGGTAGCGTCAACCGAAACACGCCGTTCGTGTCGGTCGTCGTGCCCAGTGTGAGCCCCCCAACCCGAACCGCCGCTTCTTCGACGGGTTGCCCCGTCTGGCTATCGTAGACGGACCCGCGAACGAGGATCGGCCGCTCACCGTGCGTAGCCGTCCAGAGAAGGAGGACGGCTACCGCGATCGGCCATCCACACCATTGGTTTCTGCGCTGCTCGCTCATCCGATTGAGATCGGCTTCCTGCCAGGGTCTACGGTGAAGAAGCCCCCGCCGAGACCGCTATGGTCGAAAACGTCTCCTCTGTGTCTCCATTGTGGAGAATCGACAGGGTGATGGTCGTTGAGCCGACTTGTTTCCCGATCAACCTGAATGCCCAGAATTCCGGGTCCGCCGGAGGGTCGATACCGAGGAGTGTGGTATCCGCGACTGCGATGCCCAAGGCGTGGGGTGGAGCTGCTGGCTGGAACTCTACATTCCCGGAATCGAAAAACTGCGCTTCGATGTGATCGGTCGAATCGCCGGCTGCGACGGTTAGCGATCCGGTCGCATCGCCTTGCCCTGCAAGTGGAGCCTCTGCGAGCAGTGTACCCGTCCCCTCGTCGCTCAGGCGAATCCCTACGGGCTCTCCGTGCTCACCGGCTGCCGACTCGATGTGCACGGGAATCTCGAGTGTTGAGAAATCCGAGTGGCCATCGTGGAGAACGGATAAAATGATCGTTGTCTGGCCCTCCGCAAGACCTCGCAGATGGAACTCAAACTTTCCTTCGTCCCCCGCATCCTGGAAGACCTCCAACAAGTTGGCGTCTCCGATCGTCCACCCGAAGGTTTGCTCGCCTCCCTCTGGTGCGTCGATCTCATTACCATTTTCGTCGAGGAACTTGATGCTCCAGTGGCCCGTGAGGCCAAGGGGAGCTTCCAGATGGTCGCGCTGCCCCCCCGTAGTGTCGATCACGCCTTGGAAATACCGGAAGAAGCGTACGCCGGAGTCGATGAGGACCAGTCCTTCCGCTTCGAATTCCTCCTCAACGTGGACCTCAATGGGGATCGACCGAAAGTCGGCGTGGTCAACGTGTGTGACCTCCAGCACGATCGTCGTTTCCCCTTCCTGAAGTCCTCGCAGATGAAACTCGAACTCACCTTCGTCCCCAGGATCCTGGAAGACCTCGACGATGGCAGGATCCGCGATGACCCAGGTGAAGCGAGTGTCAGGGTCGTTTGGTGGGCTGATTTCGTCTCCCTCGGAATCGAGGAATCTGATGCTCCAGTGGCCCGTGAGTTCGCCTACGTGGGCCTCGAGGTGACCGGGTTTAGAACCCGTTGTGTCGACGACGCCCTGGAAATACCGGAAGAACCGAACTCCGGAGTCGACAAGAACGAGCCCCTCGGCCTCGAAGTGTTCTTCTTGTGAGGAGACGGGGTCGTCTCCGCCGCATCCAGCGGATAGAACGATTACGGATATCGCGAGCAAGAGGTAAGTATTGGGAAATCGGTTAGACATTTGCGTTCTCCACACATTAATGCAGTGAAATCAATGCAGTAAAATCCTGGAAATTGGACCACAGGCGAGCTTGAGCGCACATCGAGATGCGATGGACACGCCGGTGTGGCGGGCCGCAGAGAGTGAGGTTGTGGTTCCTCTCTGGACGCCTATCTGCCGATTTGGAGGCTGGCTCCGAACGGGCTCAGTCGAGGTTGCCTAAGGATTCTGCTGCTGTGCGAAGGGAGGGGAACGGCCGGAGGGACGGAACGAGCGGGTGCGGATCCGGGTGCGGGCCTTCTGCAACCGGAAAGGCTCTGATGAGAGGAGAAAGGCGGTGGATGTCGCGCCGAGCGCGCAGACGAGGGCGGTGGACCAGTCACAGACGTGGCAGGTCAGACCGTGGTCTTCGTGATCGGCTGCGAGGCCGTGGCCGATGGCACCGGCAGCCACGAGAAGAAGCACGCCGAGGGCGAGAAGGAGACGCTTTTGACGGATACAGTTCACGGTAGCTCACAGATACTTGGTTTCGACATTCAGGATGAGTATACACGAAGTCGGAGCTGAAGACAATGAAACGGTTGTTCTGGGGGCGAGCAAGCTGCTACTTTGAGAGCGAACCGGTACATTTTCATCATACGTAGTGTTCTGCGGCAAGGCGAGGAAAGGCGATGGCAGAGGAAACGATTTTCAGCAAGATCATTCGCAAAGAGATCCCCGCGGACATAATCTATAAAGACGATCTGGTCACCGCGTTTCGCGACATCAACCCGCAGGCTCCGACGCACATCCTGATCATTCCGAATAAGGTGATTCCGACCGTTCGCGACGTTACAGCTGATGACGAGGCGGCGATGGGACGATTGTTCACGGTGGCTGCGCAGATCGCGCGAGAAGAGGGTGTATCGGACGACGGGTATCGTCTGATCGTCAATTGCGGCGACCACGGTGGGCAGGAGGTCTATCACATCCATATGCATCTGGTGGGTGGACGGCGGTTGGGAAGGATGCTGCCTCAAACGTGAAGCTGCTTAGGTGGGTCATTATCGTGGGTTTGGGGTGCTCGGCGCCGGAGCCGCCGTCACGGACGGTCGAGCAAGGTCGGAAGCTTTACCTGTTCCACGGATGTGCAGTCTGCCACGGTTCGGATGGCCGTGGCAACGGGCCGATGTCGAGGAATCTGAATCCGAGACCTCGTGACTTCCGTGACGAAAACGCGTACAAGCAGGGACGTGATGTGTCGGCCATCGTGAAAACGATCGAACAAGGAACGCGAATGGACGGTGGCAAGATGCCGGGCTATCCCCATATCCCGGAGAAAGATCGGGAGTTGATCGCGACCTACGTCGTTTCGCTGCTGGGCGAGGAATAGCACAGGATGCTGTTACGAATTCTGTGGGTGATGATGTGTTTCCCGGCGGCCTGTGGGGTTGATTCGTCGTCTCTGGAAGTGCGCGGGGCCTGGGTCAGGCCGATCCTGCCGACTCAAAATGTGACGGCAGGCTACCTCGACGCGGTGAACTCGGGGCTCGATACGATTCGAATCATCGATGTATCCTCGCCCGCGTTCGATACGGTCGAGCTTCACGAAATGACGACGGACTCGGAAGGCGTGATGCGAATGAAGCGGATGGGCGCCCTCGTTGTCGCACCGGGAGACTCGGTCGCACTTCGACCCGGGGGAAAACATCTGATGCTCATCGGATCCAGGCACACGCTGTCCGAGGGGAACGACGTTCCGATCACACTTGAGACGAACCGCGGTGGACGGGTGACTTTTGCAGCGCGGGTTGAACGGAGAGCGTGGTAGATGAGAGAGTGGATACTGGTCCTCGTGCTGTGCGCAGCCTGCACGGCGGGACACGAGGAGGCTGCGGTCTCCGAAACGGTCGAGGTCGAGCTTCCCGAACTGAAGAAGCTCGACTTCGGTGAAGACTTTGTCCTGACGGACCAGAACAACGCGGCCTTCGACAGCCGGTCTTTGAGAGGGCGCGTGGTACTTCTGTTTTTCGGTTTCACGACCTGTCCGGACGCGTGCCCGACAACGCTGTCGCGACTTTCACTGGCGTTGGATATGCTGGGGGAAGACCGGGATCGGGTACGCATCGTTTGGGTCACGGTCGATCCGGAGCGGGATACACCCGCCCGAACGAAAGCCTATCTGGAGTACTGGCAGATGCCTGTCATCGGGCTGACGGGGACGCGCGAAGAGATCGACGACGTTGCAGGAAACTACGGGGTCTATCACAAACGTTCGGAAGAAGAAACGGAAGCGGGCTACCTGGTGGACCATACAACGCTGGTCTATCTGATCGATCCGGAGGGTTCGCTGCGGTATCTTTCCCAGCCCCACGACGAACCTGCGGTCCTCGCGGGATTGATTCGAAAAGTTCTCGATGGAGCGTAGTCGAAACCTGGAGGTAGAATGGCCGAAGTGGCTGAGACGGACTACGAAGAAGTTGACGACCTCTAAGCGCTGAATCCCAAAGCCGTCCGCGAACCCCCGACGGACCTCACGGGCCGGCTCATGTTTCTGGGTCCGGGGTTCATTCTCGTCGGGTCGGTGGTCGGATCGGGCGAAATCATCCTGACGAGCTCGCTCGGATCCATGACGGGGTTCTCGATGTTCTGGTTCGTGCTCTTGAGCTGCTGGAGCAAGAACATCGTTCAGGCAGAGCTCGCGAGATTCTCAGTGGCGTCGGGAGAGTCTTTTCTTCACGCGTTCAATCGGTTGCCAGGGAAGTTGCCCGCGTTCAGGGGAAAGAAGGTCTCCTGGTATCTGTGGTTCTGGTTCTTGTGGACACTACCGGAGCTTCTTTCGAGCGGAGGACAATACGGAGGCGCGGGTCAGGCACTACACTCTTCCCGGTTTGGGCTCCGAGTGGTGGACGGTGTTGGTCGCCGTCACAGCCTGTGTGATCATTCTGACGGGGACCTACCGGTTTCTCGAAAAGTTCCTGACGACTCTGGTGGTAACGTTCACGGTCATCACGGTAACCTGCGCCGTGCTGCTGCAGCTGACGCCCTATGCGATAACGTGGCAGGAAGTGATGGGCGGGTTGACGTTCCACTGGCCGGAGATGGCCGTCGTGCCGCCCTGGCGTGCTACGCAGGTACGGGCGTCGGTTCGAGCGAACAGATGGCCTACACCTACTGGTGTGCGGAAAAGGGGTATGCCCGATTTGCGGGACCGGTTGACGACTCCGACGACTGGGTGCGACGGGCGAAGGGTTGGATCAAGGTGATGCAGACGGATGCCAAGCTGACACTCGTACTGCTGACGTGTGCGACGATCCCGTTCTATATGCTGGGGGCTGGCGTGTTGTATCGGCTCAACCAGCGACCCAACGGGTTGGAGACGATCTCGGTGCTTTCGAATATGTACACAGAGACGCTCGGGCCCTGGGCTTTCAATCTCTTCCTGGTCGGGGCGTTCTTCGTGCTCTTCTCGACGGTCGTGTCGGGGCTGGGCGCAAGCTCACGCGTTTTCGCGGACGGTATGGCAGCGATGGGGCTGATCGAACGCAACGACTACCGGACACGAGTACGCATTCTGCGGGCGTGGGCCCTGTTCAAGCCGACGGTGGCTGCATTTGCGTATTTCCTGATTCAGAATCCGGTCTGGATGCTGACGATCGGGAACTTTTTCAAGACGATCAAGTTTCCACTGATGGCGGGAGGGGCGATCTATCTTCACTATAGACACCTGGACAAACGCGTTCAGCCCGGATGGAAGGCGGATGCGCTGCTGATGATTTGCGCGGGAATTATGGTTTTCCTTGCGCTTTACATCATCTACGTGAAGCGGTTTCTCTGGTAGTCACTATCTTCCGGACACGACAAAGCCCCCTTCGCGGATGCGGAGGGGGCTTGCTCTTTTTATATGCCGACCGGACTACCGATCTTCGCGATAGAGGACGTGCTTTCTCAGGGTCGGGTCGAACTTCTTGACCTCGATGCGTTCGGGGTTGTTCTGCCGGTTCTTGGTGGTTCGATACTGGTGGTTGCTTTCGGTACTCTTGAGCCAGACCCCGATGCGATTGCCTTTGGCCATATCGGCCTCCTCAAACGTGACGTTCCCAATGCAGTTGCGACAGGCAGATTCAAGTTACCAGAATCGAGGGTGCTCCGCAACGGTTTATTCCCGAACCTTTTGAGAATCAGCGGGTTGCAGCGATCGCAAAGCCCGGATCAGGAGGATGGTGCCGAGGATGACGAGGGGTACACTCAAAACCTGGCCCACGCTCAAGGGCAGATCCAATCCATAGGCCGCCTGGCGCTCTTTCACGAACTCGATGAAGAACCTGAAGACAAAGACCCCAACGAGGAAGAGGCCCAGGAGCAGTCCGGACGGAGTCCCCGCTCTGAACCGGGCATAGGTGGCGTAGAGCCCGGCAGAGATGGCGCCGTAGGCCACGGCCTCATACAGCTGGGCGGGATGGCGCGGGATGGCGTCGACTCGTTCGAAAACAACCGCCCAGGGAACCTCCGTCGGGATACCCAGGATCTCCGAGTTGAGGAAGTTGCCGGTTCGGATGAACAGACCTGCCAGGGCGATGACGATGACCATCCGGTCGAGGATCCAGAGGTAGGGTTGGTCGGGGTGCTTCCGGGCGTAGATGTAGAGTGAGGTGAAGATTCCGACCGCCCCGCCGTGGCTGGCGAGGCCGCCTTCCCACACTTTCAGAATTTCGATCGGATGAGACAGGTAGTAGGACGGATCATAGAAGAGACAGTGGCCGATCCGTGCCCCCGCGACCGTGCCAACCATCATATGGGTCAACAGGGAATCGAGGTCCCCTTCGGGCTTACCTTCCCCCTCGTAGATCCGCCGAATGATGACGAAGCCGAGGAAGAAGGCGGCCGCGAAGAGCAGGCCGTAGTAGCGAATCGAAAGCGGGCCGAGAGAAAAGACCTCCGGATCGATGTTCCAGTACATTAAGACCTCGGAAGGTGTTGACGCGATTATGGGGTTATGATACTCTAGTTGTCCGCCCACGACTAAGGCAATTACCCGAACCAGGAAAATGGTTTTCTATGCTAAGGGATGTCCAGAAGCTCCCCGATGAGCGGGGAATCGATATCGATCAGGTCGGTGTGTCGAACGTGAAGTACCCCCTTACACTCCCACTTCGGGAGGGGGGTACATTTGCTACCGTGGCCGATGTGTCGATGACCGTGTGCCTGCCACACTCCCAGAAGGGCACACATATGTCGCGATTTATGATTGCTTTGAACGAACGGAACCATCACTTCCACCCGGAGACAGTGCATCTGGTTCTGGAAGAACTGTTGGAGCGGCTGGAAGCAGAAGAGGCGTTTGTCGACCTGACGTTCCCGATTTTCCTGGAGCGGGCGGCGCCCGTGACCGGCGAGAGGGGACTGCTGAATTACCATTGTCATCTCCGGGCGATGCATACGGCAGACGGACAGCACGACAAGGTGATCGGTGTGGTGGCCAACGTGGCGAGTCTATGCCCGTGCAGCAAAGAGATCAGTGAGCGTGGAGCCCACAACCAGCGGTCCGAAGTCAAAATGGACATCCGTCCGACTGACGATACTTTTGTCTGGTTCGAGGAGTTGATCGATATCGCCGAACGGAACGGATCGAGCGCGCTCTATCCGATTCTCAAGCGACCAGACGAAAAACACGTGACCGAAACGGCCTACGACAATCCGAAGTTCGTCGAGGATATTGTTCGCGATGTGTCAGGAGATCTGCAGGAGATGCTGGTGATGCACCGCATCCAGTGGTTCAACGTACAGATCAACAACTTCGAGAGTATCCACAACCACGACGCGTTCGCGAAGGTCGAGCGAGGAGAACGAGGGCCCGTGATGCAACCGCATCGGGCCCAGGAAGCCGGGAATCCTGTTCCCTAGCTGAGGCCTGTAGGGGCTGGAGTTTCGGGAGTGCGGTCAGCCTGAGAGGCTGCCCTAGCGAGGGTCTGGATTCGCTCGACCATCGAGAAGAATCCGTTGCTTCTGCTCGGGCTGAGGTGTTTCTCTAGATCCAGCTGCTCGAGGATACCACGGACGTCGACGTCGAGGATCTCGGCCGCTGTTTTGCCGGAAAAGATCGTGAGGAGGATGGCGACGAGGCCGCGGACAATGTGCGCGTCGCTGTCGGCCTCGAACTCGAGACGTGGGGGTTGTTCGTCCTGTACGTGGGTGACGAGCCAGACGTTGCTCACACATCCCTTCACACGGTTCTCTTCGGTTTTATGGCGATTGTCGAGATCGGGCAGTTTTCGCCCGAGGTCGATGACGTAACGGTATCGTTCTTCCCAATCGCCTAAGATTTCGAAATTCTGTATAATACGGTCGATAGTCACTAGGGCTCCGTTTCGATGTCGAGATGGAGCTCTTAAAATAGTAGGTTCGCGCACAACTTCAACCCCGGAGCCGGTTTGGACCTCATTCAACGACCCCGTCGTCTTAGAAGAACAGCCTCGATTCGAACGCTCGTGCGGGAAACTCGCCTGCATCCGGCCGATTTTGTTCAGCCGATATTCGTGATCGGAGGAGAAGGGGTGTGCGAGCCGATCGACTCGATGCCGGGTCAGTATCGGTTGTCGGTCGACGAGCTCGTGAAGGAGTCCGTGGCGCTCTACGAGCTCGGGATTCCGGCGATCAACCTGTTCGGCTATTCCGAGGAGAAGGATCCGGGGGGATCGGCTTCGTATCGCGAGGACGGGTTGATCCAGCAGGCGATTCGGGCTCTAAAAGCGGGAATACCGGAAATGAGTGTCCAGACCGACGTGGCTCTGGACCCCTATACCGACCACGGGCACGATGGTGTTCTGGTCGACGGGGAGATCGCGAACGATGCGTCGGTCGAGGTGTTGACACGGATGGCCCTGTCGCACGCGGAGGCGGGGGTGGATTGGGTAGCCCCGTCGGATATGATGGATGGTCGGATCGGGGCGATTCGTGTGGCTCTGGATGACGACGGATTCGAGGATGTCGGGATTCTGGCCTATTCGGCCAAGTACGCGTCGTGCTTTTACGGACCCTTTCGGGGTGCGTTGAAGTCTGCGCCTCGCAAACGGGACGATGTGCCGGAAGACAAGAAGACCTACCAGATGGATTACGCGAACGTCGACGAGGCGATCAAGGAAATCGCGCTCGACATCGAAGAGGGTGCGGACGTGGTGATGGTGAAACCTGCCCTGGCCTACCTCGATGTGATTGCCCGGGCGAGCGAGACATTCGACGTGCCGGTGGCGGCCTACAATGTGTCGGGCGAATACGGGATGATACTGGCTGCGGCGGAGAAGGGTTGGGTCGATCGCGAGGATGCGATGTTCGAAGTGTTGACGGCCATCAAACGCGCTGGGGCGAGTATGATTCTGACCTACTTTTCGAAGGAGGCGGCGATCGCCCTGCGGGTCTGATGACATTCGGTCAGGGACGAATGGAAAAAGGCGGCCGATGTTCAGGCCGCCTTTTCTTGTTTTCGCTGGTGATGAGTCAGTGTCCGGAAGTTAGATCGGTTCCACGATTGAAGATGAAGGATGTGGGGTTCTTGGTGCGTCCACCCTGGTAGACGGTGTAGTGAACGTGCGGCCCGGTGGACCGGCCGGAATTGCCCATTTTGCCGATCTGCTGTCCCCGTTCGACCCGTTGACCCACGCGCAGGTCGGGAAGCCCCTGAAGGTGGCCGTAGACCGTTCGCATTCCGTGCCCGTGATCGAGCGCGACATAGTATCCGATCAGACGATCCCGCTCGACTTTTTGAACAATGCCATCCGCAGTGGCATAGATGGGGGTGCCTCGATGGCCCGCGATGTCGATCCCGTTGTGGAACTCCCGGCATCCCGTGTAAGGGTCGTTCCGGTATCCGTAGCGTGACGAAATCCAGTAGTCGACGTCGGTGGGAACCGGAAGAATCGAAGGGGTATGATCCCGTACGACAGCGCTGCGGGTGAGGGCTACTTCGATCTGACTGAAGCTTCGGGCCAGGAAGTTAGACTGCCGGTTGAGCCGATCGAGGTCGACGTAGGCCTGCCTGAGTGCGCCTGCGGAACGGTCAGAAACCTTACCCGCCCAGTCGGGGCTGGCGCTTTCGCCACCTCCGACGCCCAACTGCCGGGTGTCGCTGTCGACGTCCTGGATCTCTGCCCAGATGCGAAGCTTGCGGTCGTCGTCGGACAGGTGGTTGAGGGTCTCTGCAGACTGGTGCAGTTGGTTCTGAACACCTGCCAGCGCGTAGGACAGACGCTGGTTTTCCAGCCTGAGTTTTTCGGTGCGGATGCTGTCGAGCGCGGCGATGTGGTAGTTGACGGCCAGCAGGAGCGTGGCGACGAAAACGCCCAGCGATCCTAGCTTGACTCCCTGCATCAGGGCCCTGCTGATGACCCACTCGCGTCTGTCTCCTCCCACATGAGGAACTGCGAGGATCGTGTAGACCCCCTCCTCGGATCTTCCCTGCTTCAAACACCCTCCCTGATGGTTCAGTCAATCTCTATGGTTCTGCCTACGCGAGCATTCGCGTAGCGGTCGTCCCCTGAGGCGACGTTCGAACTTCGTAGCCGTGCGCGACGAGTTCGTCCCGAAGTGCGTCGGCGGTCGCGTAGTCCTTTGCGGCGCGCGCCTCATCGATGCCCCGGCAAAGGGCCTCGGGATCAAGTTTGCTCTCATCCTTCGAGCGCACAAGTAAATCGACTTCCTTTCCTGTTGCGTCGCTCACGGGGGCCACGTTCAGGATCTCGTTGATGAGGTCGAAGGCGGCCAGCGCTTCGACGGGGTCCGGAACGGGCTGGGAAATCCACTCGAAAACGACAGCCATTGCGGCGCTGATGTTGAGGTCGTCGGCCAGAGCGGACAGAAAACCCTCGACGGCAGGGTGGGAGCCGTCGACTTCCGTCACCTGACTGTCGGCACCGGCCAAGAGGTTCTGTCGGAATTCCCGGAGCCTCCGCACCGTGTTCGCGGAGTCGTGCAGGCCTTTTTCCGTGAAGTTGGAGTTGGCTCGATAGTGCGTCTTGATCAATTCGAATCGCAGGACGCCAGGGTCGAGCGGCCGCCCCGTGACCTTCCCTTCCATCACATCGCTTACCGTGTAGAAAGTGCCCTTGCTCTTCGACATCTTTTCGCCCTCGACGAAGAGATGCCTGGGGTGCATCCAGAAACGTGCAAAGTCCTCGTGCCCGGTCACTCCACAGGACTGCGCGATCTCGCATTCGTGATGGGGGAAGATGTTGTCTTCACCACCCGTATGGATGTCGATGACCTCACGCTCGAGCACTTTCATTGCCATCGCTGAACATTCGATGTGCCACCCCGGGTATCCTGCGCCCCAGGGGGAGTCCCATTTCATGATGTGATGGGGGTCGGGTTTCCACAGGAAGAAGTCGGCGGGATGTTTCTTGGCCGCCTGATGCTCGGCCGAGATTCTGCCCCCCTCGCCCTCCTTGAGGTTGGCGATGTCATTGCCGCTCAGACGCCCATACTCAGGGAAACTACCGACGTCGAAGTAAACCACGCCGTCTTCGGCGACGTACGCGTGATCGCGTTCGACCAGTTTCTGGATCAGTTGCTGCATCTCGGTGATGTGGTCTGTGGCGTGGACGACTTTTCCCGGGTAGTCCCAGGCCAGTTTCATCCCGAGCTTTTTTGCGTCCTCGATAAATGACTTCGCGTAGTATCGGGCGACTTCGTAGGGGTTGTCCGGGTCTTCTACAGCGCCGGCATCGACCGCGCCCGATTTCTTGGCCTCCTTGAGCCTCCGGGCAGCCACGGCCATCTTATCTTCGCCCGCCCCATCGGCGACATCGTCTTCGGTCATATGTCCGACATCGGTCAGGTTCATCGCGTGGATGACGTTGTAGCCGGCGGCGGTGAGGAACCGGTTGAGCAGATCGGAGAACAGGAACGAACGGAAGTTCCCGACGTGGGAGAAGTCGTAGACCGTAGGCCCACACGTGTAGATTCGAATATCGGGAGGCTCCAGCGGCTCGAAGGATCGCTCCTGGTGGGTCAGCGTGTTGTAGAATCGGATATCCATTGTCAGTTCCGACGGGTGGATGGTGGAACGGGGTCACACCCACCGGGGTGGAAAGGGTGGCATCTGGCGAGACGTCCAAGTGCCAGCCAGCTTCCTCGAAAGAGTCCGTGCGTCCCAAGGCTTTGCAACGCGTACTCCGAGCACGTTGGATGGAATCGGCACCCGAACCCCGGCATCAACGTGTGGAGGATCGGCGAAAGAAGCGCCCTGTAACCGAGGACGAGGCTGCGCAAAACGATCTTCGGGAATCTGGTCAGAGCAATCATCCGCTGGCTACGGGTTGGGGGCGGCGGCACTCTAGGAGACGTTGCTCCAGTCGCGCCCAATCGGGATGTCGCTCCCGGGTAATGACTTCAACCCGACTGTCCCGGCAGTAAGCTGTGGGGCGCGTTTCGATTTCCTCGCCCGCCCGGTTGAGAAGAATCCACTCGCCCCCGGTTCGAAAGACCCCTTTGATACGAACGATGTCGTCGTCTTCGGAAAGGCACTCGAGCAGCAGCTCTTCGTCGAAACTCTCCGCCTGGTCGAAGATCCATCCGCACGCTCGGTGATCGAACCCGTCGTTTTCGGCCCGGTGTGGGCGTCCGATCGCAATCTCGAGATCGGCTTCGGGTTCGTGGTGGTGGCCCCTGGCCTCATCGTGGGCGGGATGGAAAAGAGGGGCCTGGTCGGCGTGGGATTCCAGGTCGAGCCAGGCCGCGTCAAGGCGTCCCCTCTCCGTCTGGACGACCAGCCGCTTGGGTGGAAACAACGATCGCGCCCAGTTCACGCATTCCGTGACCAGATCGGAATCGCACAGATCGGTTTTGGTGGTGACGAATACGTCTGCAAGGTGAATCTGGTCCTGGAAGGTCTGCGATTCTCGGATCTCGGCGTCCTCGAAGTCGCGGGGGTCGACGAGGCAGAGGGTGGCTTTGAGATCGACCACGTTCTCGAATCGGCCCTCCCACAACGAACGAAGCACGAAACCGGGGTGCCCCATCCCGGACATTTCGATGAGCAACCGGTCCGGTCTCGTTTGGCGCAGAAGCAGGGTCAGGGCTACCTGAAGGGGGACGCCGGCGGTGCAGCAGAGACATCCGCCAGCGACCTCTTTAATTGAAATTGTGTCATCGCCCGCATCTTCGAACACGGCCTGGTCGATCGGGACGTCCCCGAACTCATTCACCAGGACCGCCCACTTTTCGGACGCGGATTTCCTCTGGATCAGGTCGAGAATGGCGGTGGTTTTCCCGACACCGAGGAGGCCGGTGAACAGATTCGTGGGGATGTCTCGAAGGTCGTCCATAGGATGGGCTCAACGGCGGCAATAAACGAAATCGAGTCCTTAAACGAAAGCGAAAAGCTCCAGACTCGGCCTGCACTAAAGAGATGGTGTTTTTCACCATGCCGAATTGCGGGTCGTCGCCGAATTTCGGCCCTGGGCGATGGATTTCGTTGTGACGCAATCATTTAGCGGAATGTGGTCGAATAGCAATATTTGGGGTTGACTTAAATTTCAAACCACAATATACTGTGGAGCGCTTGAGATGCGGGTGACGGTCGTCACTCTTCTGGGGCGTTGTCCGCCCACTTCCTCGATGTGTGCGTTTCGGCTTCCCCGAGCCGATTTTTCAGCATCCAGAACCCCGAATTCAGGGCAGAAACAGCAGTTTCCTCACTGCTCATTCCCCCTTCCCGAATCGGTAACGCAGCACGCATTTCCCCATTCTTCTGTCACATCGTGATCGGTCAGACCTCGGCTGTTTTCGGGTGTCTTTCCAGCCGGTATCCTGTGCCCGCCACAGATGTCAGCTCCCCTTTGCCGCAGTGTCCAGGGAGGTCAGCTTCATATGGTTCAGCTCGCTCAAGACGTCAGCGTGAGGAAACGGGACGGCCGTACGGTCCCCTTCGACCGGGAGCGGATCGAAAATGCGATCCAGAAGGCCTTCCGCGCTGACGCGGAATTGCCTTCGAGTGTGGCCCTCGATCCCTCCGTGAAGTCTGAGATTTCGGACATTACGAATGCGGTGGTATCGGATGTTCAGAGCTCTCTCCGCGAAGGAGAGACGATGGAGGTCGAGCGCGTTCAGGACAAAGTCGAAATCCAGCTGATGCGAGCCGAGCACTACTCCGTCGCACGCCGTTACATCGTCTACCGCGAAGCCCACAAGAACGCCCGAGTCCTGAGCGGGCGCGAGGCCCCGACACCGCAGGCACCGAAGCTTCGCGTTCAGACGGCCGACGGAAAGCACGAACCCCTGGACCCTGCCCGGATCCGCGTCGAGATCTTCGCCGCTTGCGACGGGCTGGAGGAATGCGAGCCGAGCGATCTGCTGGAAGAGGTTTACCAAAGCCTTTATGACAATATCAAATCCGAGGACATCGAGCGTGCGATGATCCTCGCGGCACGACAGCGGGTGGAAGCTGAACCCGCCTACGGGAAGGTGGCTGCAAGGCTGCTCCTGAACGTGGTTTACCGGCACGCGTTGGGGCACAAGCCGTCCGCCGAGGACTCGGAATCCACCTGCCGGGAGCAGTTCGGTGACTACCTCGAAGCGGGGGTTCGTGCCAAACGGCTTGACGGAAGACTGCTCAACTTCGATCTGCCTGCGCTTTCGGCGGCCCTTCGGCCGGAGCGGGATCTGGATTTCGGCTATCTGGGCCTGCAGACGATATATGATCGCTACCTGATCCACGTGTCCGAACGTCGTATCGAAACCCCTCAGTTCTTCTGGATGCGTGTGGCGATGGGACTCTCGGTCGACGAGGGCGATCAGATGAACGATCGAGCCATCGAATTCTACGAGGTTCTTTCCACCTTCCGGTTCGTTTCCGCGACGCCCACGCTGTTCAACTCCGGCACGCGTCACCCTCAGCTCAGTTCTTGCTACCTCTCGACGACGCAAGACGATCTCGGACACATTTTCAAGGTCGTTTCGGACAACGCGCGCTTGTCGAAGTGGGCCGGTGGGTTGGGCAACGACTGGACGAACGTCCGGGCGACGAATGCACACATCGAGGGGACTAACGGCCGAAGTCAGGGAGTGGTTCCCTTCCTGAAGGTGATCAACGATACAGCGGTGGCCGTCAACCAGGGCGGCAAGCGAAAAGGCGCGGTCTGTGCGTATCTCGAGACCTGGCACCTGGACGTCGAAGACTTCCTGGAGCTGCGAAAGAACACGGGAGACGATCGCCGCCGCACGCACGATATGAACACGGCGAACTGGATTCCCGATCTCTTTATGAAGCGCGTGTCCGAGAACGGGCCGTGGACGCTGTTCAGCCCGGACGAAGTGCCCGATCTGCACGATCTCTACGGAGAGGCGTTCGCATCGCGCTATGAGGAATACGAGCGTAAGGCCGAGGCTGGGGAACTTCGCCAATATCGACAGATCGAAGCTGTGCAGCTCTGGCGGAAGATGTTGTCGATGGTTTTCGAGACGGGGCACCCCTGGATCACGTTCAAGGACCCCTCGAATATCCGATCGCCGCAGGATCACGTCGGGGTCGTGCACAGCTCGAACCTGTGCACCGAAATTCTTCTGAACACGAGCGTGGATGAGACCGCGGTCTGCAATCTCGGATCGGTCAATCTCGGTGCGCACACATCGGCCGCGGGTGTCGATTTCGAATTGATGTCCGGGACGATTCATACGGCGCTCCGGATGCTAGACAATGTGATCGACATCAACTTCTATCCGACACCGGAAGCGAAGAACAGCAATCAGCGTCATCGCCCGGTCGGAATGGGGTTGATGGGATTCCAGGACCTGCTCTACCAGCTTCGAGTGCCGAACGAGTCGGATGACGCGATCGAGCTGGCGGACCGCACGATGGAGTTCATCGCTTACCACGCGATTCTGGCATCCACCGAACTGGCGGAGGAGCGGGGCACCTACTCGACGTATTCCGGTTCGAAGTGGGACCGTGGTCTGCTACCGATCGACACACTCGATTTGCTTGCCCAGGAACGCGGGGGCGATGTGGAAGTCGATCAGTCGGCAGCGCTCGACTGGAATGTGGTGCGGGAGGCTGTGAAACGACACGGGATGCGAAACAGCAACGTGATGGCGATCGCTCCTACGGCGACGATCTCGAACATCGCGGGCGTGACCCAGTCGATCGAACCCACCTATCGCAATCTGTTCGTCAAGGCCAACCTTTCCGGCGACTTCACTATCATCAACCAGTTTATGGTCGACGACCTCAAGCAACTGGGGTTGTGGGACGATCAGATGCTCGAAGACCTCAAGTACTATGATGGGTCGTTGCAGGAAATCGATCGGATTCCGGAGGACGTGAAAGCACTCTACAAGACTTCGTTCGAGATCGATTCGATCTGGCTGATCGAGTGCGCGAGTCGGAGACAGAAGTGGCTGGATATGGGGCAGTCACTCAACCTCTACATCGCCCAGCCCAGCGGGAAGGCGTTGAGTGATATGTATATGCTGGCCTGGCGTCGAGGTCTCAAGACGACCTACTACCTGCGATCGGTCGCTCCAACCCAGATCGAGAAATCGACGGTTGATGTGAACAGACGAGGACTTCAGCCGCGCTGGATGAAGAGCCGTTCGGCTTCGAGCGACATTCAGATCAGCAGAGAGATCTCGGAGGATTCGCCGCCGGCGCCAGAGCAGGATGAGGGGCCTCGCGTGACCGTGACCGGGGCGGTGTGCGATATGACGGATCCGGACTGCGAGGCGTGTCAGTAGCCGTCTGCATCTGAAGACCACAAGGGGAATCCGCGATACCAGTGCCAATGGATGAAAGCTGACCCCGGGGGGGGGGACGAATCGAATGGCGGGACTTGACTGGAGCGACACAGAAACGACGGTAGCTGTGAGGCGATCGGTGGATACGACCGCCCGACCGGATGTGAGAGACGAGGGCCCCGTGACACCGCTGGCAGGATGCTGCGGGTCGAATGGTGAATCTTACGACCTGAGCAAACGGATCAACGTGGACGACAAACGGTTGCTGAATTGTGCGGCCGTGGACGTCAACCAGCTGATGCCGCTCAAGTACGAGTGGGCGTGGGAGCACTACCTCAACGGTTGCGCGAATCATTGGATGCCCACGGAAGTGCCGATGCAACGGGACATCGAGTTGTGGCGTTCGGATCAGTTGACCGAAGCGGAGCGTCAGGTCATCCTGCGAAATCTGGGGTTCTTCAGCACAGGCGAAAGCCTGGTCGGCAACAACATCGTTCTGGCAATTTTCAAGCACATCACGAATTCAGAAGCGCGGCAGTATCTGCTGCGGCAGGCCTTCGAAGAGGCCATTCACACACACACTTTCCATTATATCGTCGAGTCGCTGGGGCTGGATGGCCGTGAGGTCTTCAATATGTATCGGGAGGTCTCCTCTATTCAGGGCAAGGACCAGTTTGTGATGGACCTGACGTCCTCAGTCCTGGACCCGAACTTCACGACGGACTCGATCGAGGGGCAGCAGGAGTTCTTGAAGAACCTCGTCGGGTTTTACGTGATTATGGAAGGGATCTTCTTCTACAGCGGTTTCGTGATGATTCTCTCGTTCCATCGCCAGAACCGGATGACGGGGATCGGCGAGCAGTTCCAGTACATCCTCCGCGACGAGACCGTGCATCTCAACTTCGGCATCGATCTCATCAATACAATCAAGGTAGAGAACCCGGGCGTGTGGACACCGGAGCTCGAAGAAGAGATCGTGAGGATGATCGAAGAGTCGCTCGAGTACGAGGTGGCTTACGCACGTGACTGTCTACCCGATGGTGTCCTCGGGCTGAATGCCGAGCAGTTCCGCGAATACGTGCAGTACATCGCCGACCGGCGGATGGAACGCATCGGGCTGCCGGCGCGATATCATTCGAAGAACCCCTTCCCGTGGATGAGCGAGA
>DJHM01000030.1:179207-179423 GCA_002433075.1 Latescibacteria bacterium UBA6620 | reverse complement strand
CCCCTTCCCGTGGATGAGCGAGACGATCGATCTCGCAAAAGAGAAGAACTTCTTCGAGACGCGCGTGACGGAATACACGAGCTCGGCGAATCTGGTGTGGGAGTGAGGGGGTCGGCGTAGCCGTTCTCGGGGGGACATTGGTAGCAGAAAAGGCTTTGGTGTGGATCGTTACGTGGGGAGACCACATCATTGCAGGGGCCCGCGAGTCTATCGACT
>DJHM01000030.1:104569-178880 GCA_002433075.1 Latescibacteria bacterium UBA6620 | reverse complement strand
GTCTATCGACTCGCGGGCCCCTGTGCGTTTGACACCGGGTTTATTGGAACTCGGGAGGGATCTCGTTCTCGTCAATGCCGAAGAAATGAGCGACCTCGTGGATGACCGTCTTGCGGATCTCCTCGACGATCTCTCTCTCGGAGGCGCAGGCTTGTTCGATGTCGACTTGAAACAGGATGATGCGGTCGGGCATCACCATTCCGTGGGTGTTGCTGCGCTCGGTCAGTGGCGTGCCCTCATACAGGCCGAAGAGCAGCTCATCCGATTCGAGACCGACGGACGCGAGTTCCTCGGCCGTGGGTTGGTCGTGTAACGTGATCTCCAGGTTCCCCAGGCGTAGCCTGAATTCTTCCGGAAGGTCTGCCACCGCGCGGTCAACAAGCGCTTGAAATCTCTTTCGAGTCATTGCCCTACTTGAGGTGAATGTCGAAGAAGGCGATGGCTTTCTCCCACGCATTCTCCGACTGCGCTTCGCAGTAGCGTTCCGTGTTGGTGTGATCCTGGAAGCCGTGGCCGGCTCTGTCGTACCGATGGAATTCGTGGGCGACACCCGCGTCCTTGAGGGCCTGCTCGTAGTCGTCGACATCTTCGGGTGACGGACCGGCGTCTTCGTTGCCGAAAATGCCGAGGACGGGACATTGGATTTCGGCCGCTCTCTCGATCGGTGCGGGGGCGCCATCAGCGAAGGGGACCTTCACACGCCCCCCGTAGAAGACGGCGCAGGCCGCGATTTTCGGGTTGTGGGATGCGCAGAGCCACGCCACACGACCGCCCCAGCAGTGACCGAGGATTCCGATTCGGTCTTCCTTCACGTTTTCCAATCCCGCCAGCAGCCCGAAGGCCGCATCCAGATCGGCCACGGTCCAGTCGTCACGAAACGCTTCGCGCTTGACGGCGATGTCTTTGTCTTCCGGCCACCAGTGAAAGATGAAAGGGATGACGCAGACGTAGCCGGCTGCTGCATATCGTTCGCCGACGTCGATCGTGAACGGGTCTTTCTCGAGGCCCTCGTGCGCAACCGGCAGGTGCTGTGCGATTAGAAGCCCCGGGTGAGGGCCTGTTCCTTCAGGCTCGAAGACGAGGGTGTGCATCGAGTTTCCAAGGACATCGAGCGTTTCCGAGCGATACATATATACCTCCCTGGATTTGCGTGCTGGCGTCTCAGGATACCCCTCTTCGGTGCGGTCTCAAGCCCTACTCCACCGTCTTCACACTCCCGATCGAGATGTGCAGACCCTTGCGGAGCCTCTGCGAGAGGGAATCGATTCCCATATTGAGGAAGGCGGTTACGAGGAGGAGGAGGACGAACTGGTCCATCTTGTCTTCGGCGATGGCGCTGTCGATGAAAAAGCCGAGGGTGGTGATGCCGAGGATGCCGAGGATGGCCGACTCCCGCATCATAATTTCCCAGCGATAGAAGAGGAAAGCCAGAAGCTGGCCATAAATGCGAGGAAGGACCTCGAATCCGTATCGATCGGCTCTTCGGCCGGGGGCGTCCAGGCGTAGTTGAATCCTGTCCGCGTGCTGGCCGCTGAGGTACGCAAGGATCGCTCCGTTGTGAAGAGCGATCGCGGCGATGGCCGGTAGGAGGGAGGGCCCCCAGAGTTGCACGAAGATGTATGCCAGGATGTATTCAGGCGTCGTGCGCGCCACGATGAGAACGTAGTGTGAGAGGCGCGAAACGAGAGGAGATGCAAAGTGCCGGCAGATGCTCGGGAGCGCGAGGAGGGTGAGAAGGCCGGTGGCGGCGAGTGCGATCTGGGTGAGGATGGCTGTGTCGTATATCCCAGGGAGAGCCTGGTCCGTGAAGCGGGTGACGAGCCAGGTCCAGGTCTGATCGACGGGCAGGGAGAGGTCGCCCGATCCATCGACGAACCCCTGACGCCGGATCGGCCACGGCAGGATCTCGTAGGAGAAGAAACGTGTGAGATTCGCCCACGAGAGACGGATCGCCGTGCTGGTCAGGCCGATGGACAGCAGGACATAGAGCGGGATCAGCCTGGGTTTGACCCAGTACCTGAGTGAACCGATCAGAAGGTAGAAGGCATACATCAGGATGGCGGCTTCGGAATAGAGGCCCTCACGGAAGGCGGTCTCGAGATGAAAGCCGAGCGTGGGGAGTCCTATGAACCCGAGTACGGCGCTCGATCTGAGTGCGCACTCGAACCGGTAGGAGGTGTAATTGCGGAGGGCTGGCAAGGTGAGCGGAAGCAGCCCGTAGAGAAAACGCGAGAGACCGCTGGCGGTGGCGGGTAACCCGCGGAGAGGCCGGCGGTCGGCTTCCTGCCAGATTTCTGAATAGACCTTCGCGAAGACGCCCGCATACGGAATCCCGATAGCCAAGATGCCACAGACGGGGTTCAGGCCGACGACGGGAAGAAAAAGAAAGGCCCAGAAAATCTCGTGGATCGCGCGAATAAAGCCGCAGAAGAGGCGGACGGGCGTGAGTTGGAAGCCGGCCGATAGAAGACCTCCGGCCACGATGCCGAGCGAAATGCCGCAGAATGCAAAGGTGACGGTGTTGAGAAGGGCGTTGCGAAACGTGTAGAGGACAGATGCATCGGGCGTGAGCGCGCCCCAGGCCATTCTACCCAACTCACCCCACGGATCCAGCGTCGTCACCTCGATGTCGGCGACGAAGGCGCAGAGTATTGCGATGAGAAGAAGCGTCAGGCTTGCCCGAGTCACGAGGCGAAAAGCTCGTTGAGGTGGTCCCTCGCGACGTGGGTGGAGGACGCATCGAACGCCATTCGGCCGTTCCTGAGTCCGATGACGCGGTCGAAATGTTCCAAGGCGAGGTCGACATCGTGCATCGCGAGAACAAGGGTCCGCGTTTCCTGCTTCAGGAGCGTGAGAACGGCGTCGGACTGACGGGGGTCGACGGCGGAAACGGGTTCGTCTCCGAATACGATGTCGGCGTCACGGTAGAGTGCTCTGGCGACAGCCACGCGCTGCTGCTGTCCCCCGGACAGTTCGGATACCCGCTCGTGGAACTTGTCTTCGAGATTCAGCTCGACCAGCAGGGGGGTGATGGCCTCGACTTCCCGGCGTCGGGGTATTGCGAGGTTCAACCCGTTGTAAAGCGCCCCGTGTCGATCGAGCCTTCCCATATAGACATTGTGAAAGGTCGACAGCTGTGGTACGAGCGCATAGTCCTGGTGGATAAACGCGGCGCTCGCGCCGACCGACTCGAAGAGCTTCCGCAATAATGTCGTCTTCCCCGCGCCGCTCGGCCCGACCAGAACGACCTTCTCTCCGTCCTCGATCTCCAGCGTAATGTCGTGGAGGACTGGAAGACGGTCATACGAAACAGAGGCATTTTGAAGACGGATGACGGGGGGCATCCAGCTACTTCTCGATGATGCCCACGTCGACGGCGGTTTCGAGAATCGGCTCGTACATCTTGTTATCTGCGGCTATGAATTTCGCGCGGGGGAAGGAATCGAGGAGATTCCGGTCGCTCATCGATAAGAGCGCGTCCTTCACCCTGGCGATGAACCCTTCTCCGTAGGCGGCGTCGGCATCGCCCCGGATGCTCCAGTTGTAATCAGGATATGTCGGGGTCTTCCAGATCACTCTGACCTTGCTGGTATCGATGATTCCGGCTTTCACCTCTTTCTCCCAGACCGCAAAGTTCACCGCCCCGACCTGATAGCTCCCAGATTGGACGAGGGCGATCGTCTTGGAATGGTCCCCGCTGAACCCCACACGTTTGAATATCTGGTTGGGAGACTTCTGGAAATGCCGACGAATGAAGAATTCAGGCATCAGGCGGCCGGAGGTCGACCCCTTGGATCCGAAAGTGAATGTGTGGGCTTCGATGGCCGCGGGAAAACCGTCGGAGGCCTCAAGTCCCGTGCTCGTGTTGGCGATGAAGTAGGTTACGAAGGCCATATCCTCTTCGCCCTGTGCGATGGCCTGCGCGCCCGGTACCGCACGACGGGCCTGAACCCCCGAAAGTCCGCCGAACCACGCGAGTTGAACGTCGTTGTTCTTGAAGGCGGCGACCGAGGCGGAGTAGGACTTCACGGGGATATATTTCGTGGGGACCTCGAGCTTGTCAGACAAATACGTCGCGATCTTGTCGAAACGTTCCTTGAGCCTTGCGGTGTTTTGATCCGGAATCGCGGTAAAATGGAACGTTTGAGCCAGGGGTGCGGTCGTCAGGGCGAGAGTCAGAAGGATGGCCATTCTTACTGGTTTCATCTGCGTTCATCCTCGTGATAAGGTGTGCGATCCAGGGGACGAAAGGCGGCTCAACGAAAGCAATCTTGGGTACCGGGGTCAACGCCTTTCGGCAATCATCCGGATGGTGGCTTCCCTGTCTGCGTCCGTCTCTTCAACGGTCTCTTCATAGTAACGAATTCGGTCGTCTGTGAACGGCTCGATGACTGCGGCCTGGTGAGCGAGGTAGTCGGGGTTCTTCGGTCCGAAGGTCCCGACCTCTGCGTGTTTTCTCGAAAAGGTCTGGAAAAAGAACCGACCGCCCGGCTTCAGGGCGCGACGAATGGACGGGAAGAGCGATGGCTGGTAGAAATAGATCTTGGTAATCAGGTTGTATTCCGATTCCCCGAGATCGAATGCCTCGAGATCTGCGCAGAGGGTCTGGATTCGAACGCCTCGATCATCAGCGAGTCTGCGACATTTTTCCAGCCCCACGCTTGATACGTCGAGTGCGGTGACGTCGAATCCCTGCCCAGCGAGGTAGACAGCATTCCGGCCGGTCCCGGCGGCCAAGACGAGCGCCTTTCCCGATCCCAGGCCCTCCGCGCGGTCCACGAGGAAGGGGATCGGCTCCGAGTCGGTCTCTTCCTGTTCGGCGTAGCGAGCGTTCCACCTGTCCGCGTCCGATCTGGCCATCGTGTCTTTCGTAAAGTAGTGCGTTGTGACTAACGACGAGCCTTCGCGACGAGGTCGGTGAAAAGGTGGTCCCACACGGTGCCGGGTTGGCGTTCCGGGTGAAACTGGACCCCGGTCGTGCGCCCGTCAGTAGATTCGAATCCTTCGACCAATCCGTCCTCGCTCCGAAGCGTCAGAACAAGGTCGTCTCCGAGTTCGGCGACGGCCTGAACGTGAAAGCTGTTCACGGGATCCGCCGAGGCGATCGACGCGGAAAGGTGGGTGTCCGGTTCGAGGGAAACATTGTGTTGGATCGACTTCGCGTGGGAACGGCGTGGATGATGAGGCTTGACACCACAGTCGCGTTCTACGTCGCCGTAGAGGGTCCCGCCGTGGACAGCGTTGATGAGTTGCATCCCATAGCAGATCCCCAGGACGGGAAATCCTTTTTCCAACGAGGATTCCAGGGCGAAACGGTCAGACTGGTTTCGTTCGTCGGAGACAGGCGGGAGGTCATTGGGCAGGTCGCCGATCAGACCTTCCGTGATTCCAGGTCCACCCGGGATCACAAGCGCGTCGATCCGAGAGACGGCGATGTGCATCGCTTCCAGCGAGGTCAGAACGGGGATCACAAGTGGGACCCCACCCGCAAGTTCTATGGCAGAGATGTAGTTCGTGTCGAGCGTCAGGCGATCGCCGGCCTCGCCGATTTCGTGGCTCGTCGTGATCCCGATGGTTGGGGTCGTTGAGGCTTGTGTGTTCATCGCCGTTGGGAGAGGGTGAGGGTCAGCTCTGACGGCCGGCCGCTTCGAAGTAGCCATCAACCGCGGCGCCCAGGAGCTTGGTGACGTGGGTGTACATATACAGCACACCTCGGTCGAGTGTTGCACGGACCTTGTCGGCGTTGGCCGGTGTGCCTGCGACTTTCCCCGCGGCAAGCGTCTTCTTGAAGGTGGAATCGATGGCTGCCGCGACACTCGGTTCGTCATATTGACCCGGATGTCCCATCGATTGTGAAAGGTCAGAGGGCCCGACGAAGAAGACGTCGATGTGATCCACGTCGAGGATTTCGTCGACGTGATCGAGGGCTTCTTTGTCTTCGAACTGAACGCAGATGAGCGACTCCCGATTGGCCATCTCGACATATTCGGACTGGGAGATCCCGAACCCATAATTTGCGGGCCGGGTCCCAGCGGCCAAACCCCGTGTGCCGTTTGGGTGGTACTTGACGGCGTTGACGACCGCACGAGCATCATCGGCGGTGATGACGTGCGGCACCTGTACACCAGCGACTCCCCGATCCATCACTTGCTGAATGTCGGCCGCGTCGCGGGTCCGGGGCCGAGCGATCGCTGTGAGCCCCACCGATTCCGCCGCCATCGCGAGCGTTTCGACCGTCTCGGGGTTGATCGTCCCGTGCTCGCAATCGATCAAGACCCAATCGAACCCGAGCTTCCCGACCATTTCCACGAGCTGTGGCGAAGGAATCATTATTGACACTCCGAACGCCGGCTCGCCGTTGAGGAGTTTCTGCTTCATCACATTGGGGGGCATTGAAAAAACCTTTCAACTTCGAGCGGGCGTTGGCGGGAGCAGGTGTGTCAGTGTAACGGTTCCAAGATCCAACGCGAGGGCTTCGTCATCATATTCACAAGGATGCCAAGGATATGATCATATCGCTTTGTCAGATCGGCTGCCGTTCGACCGTCAATGTAACCGAAGGACTTCGAGAACTCAATCCACGTTGTTGTTTCCGCAACTTCCCCGTCCGCATCTGACAGACGCAGGACGAATGCACCGCGGTATCTCCGTTTACGCCAGGCTTCGGTTATGTTGGCACACACATTTCGCGATGCTCGTCTGATCTGATCGGTCAGCGCATACTGTTCTTCTCGCGGGAATCCCTTCGATAGCTCGAAGATCTCCATCGCTGCTTCAAATGCAATCTGGTAGACCCCGAGCTCAGTATGGTGCCTGATAGTTGCCAATCGCTCTTCCCTTTCGAGATAGCTATCGCGGATAGCTGGAACGAATCCGTTGCCACGCCTGCTCCCCTGCTCGAAAGCGAAGGCAAATCCTGTGCCGTAACGGTACTACAGCACCAACCCCATCTCATTCAGATCCTCGAATCCCGCTTCCAGATAGATCGGTCTGCCGTAGGGAGAGGCGTGGAGTTTCAGGACGGGAAGGTCGATCTCTCTTGCATGGCGTGTTGCGGCGTCGAGGAGTTTTCGTGCCAGTCCCTTGCGTCGGTGAAGGGGCATCGTGTAGAAACTCGAGAGGTAACCGTAGCGGCCGGAGATATTGGTGGGTTTCGGAGAGAGGTGGTAGATCGACAAGCCAGCCGAGGCGGCTGGTTCTCCGTCGGTCGTTTCTGCAAGCCAGCCCACGAAGTCACCGGAGGGGATCTTCTCAGTGAAGTAGGCAATGCTTGCCTGGCTCATCGAACCGGCGTTTTCGGCCATCCCCACTTCGATGAACATCTGCTCGCGGAAATGAATGAAGGTCTCAATGTCTTCGAGGTCGATTCTACGAATGTCGTAGCTCACATCAGTACCTGAGATCGAAGTTGACCTGATTTCGAAGGGGACGGCCGGACAGGTAGCGCCCGGTGTTTTCGACGACGAGATCCTCGAGACGCTGGTTGGCGCTTGCGGCGTATCCCGACGTGTGCGGGGTGATGATGACGTTGTCGTAGTTCCAGAGTGGGTGATCCATCGGAAGGGGTTCGGGATCGGTGACGTCGAGGCCGGCGCCGGCGATCTGGCCGTTATCCAGGGCGCGCATCAAGGCTTCGGTGTTGATGATGCCGCCGCGCGTAGTGCAAAGAATGCGAGCGTTGGGCTTCATCCGTGCGAACTCCGGGTCCTGGATGAGGTCGACGGTGTCCGGCGTGTGGGGAACGCAGACGGCGACCCAGTCGGCCCCGGGAAGCAGTTCGTGAAGGGCGTTGGGGGGATGGACGGCCTCGACGAAATCGGGCACGGGGCGATCGGAATGATGGCGTGTGGCGAGGATGCGCATCCCGAACGCGGCTGCTCGTCTGGCCGTTCCGAGTCCGATCCCTCCGAGACCGACGATGAGGAGGGTCTGGCCGGTCAATTCGCCCGGGTCTGGGGTCCGCTTGTTTACCGGCCACCCATCCGTCCTCAGTTCACGACGAACACGATCGATGTCGCGGCTGAACATCAGGATGAAAGCCATCGTGTGGTCGGCCATATTTGGACCGTAGTTGCCCGCCGCATTCGTGAGGAGAATGCCGCGGTCGATAATGAGATCCAGGGGGTAATTGTTGATGCCCGCGCTGAGAACCTGGATCCATTTCAGGTGGGGGGCGGCCCGAATGAATTCATCCGTTACCACCGAGAAGGTGGCTTCGATTTCGCCGGCGTAGGGGAGAGGATCTTCGTTCTCCGCCAGAA
Organism: Latescibacteria bacterium UBA6620; assembly: GCA_002433075.1. Classification (GTDB taxonomy): domain Bacteria; phylum Latescibacterota; class UBA2968; order UBA2968; family UBA2968; genus UBA6620. Next base: position 170,619 of record DJHM01000030.1, on the reverse strand, counting down.
GAATGAACTCGTGGTCGGGATACGTTTCACAGAGACGCTGGCGGCCTTTGTCTGCGATTCTGGGGTGGAGGAGCATTTTCATCCGGGGCTATCGATCGATAAAATGTTCGAGCGCCTTGATGACCGCGCTGTTGTCGGCATCTCCGAATCCCGAAGAAACGCCTTGGCGGAGGATCTCGGCGTGGAGTGCGCTAACGGGAAGTTTGGTGTCCAACTTCATTCCCAGATCCAGAATCAAACCGACGTCCTTGAGGTGTTGGGAAAGCCGCGCTTCTGGTGAGAATTCTTCTTCGATCATCTTGTCGCCCTTGCTGTCCATCTGACGGGAGTAGGCGGCGCCTTCCCGGAGCGCTTCGAGCAAGGTGTTGAGGTTGATGCCCGCCCGGCGTCCGAGCATCAGTCCTTCGGCCATCACGAGACGGTTGAGCCCAAGAACGAGGTTGAGGACGAGTTTGGCTTCCGCGCCTTTCCCGTTCGGGCCCATATGGAAGGACTTTCGAGCCAACGCATCGAGGATGTCCCGGGCACGATCCACCTGGGCTGCGTCACCGCCGACGAGGGCGAGTGACGTTCCGTCGCCGACCATCTTGCTCGACCCGAGGATCGTGGCGTCGAGAAAATGAGCGTTCATCTCGCTCACCTGACGAGCGACCCCGACCGTTCGCTCGGGGTCCGATGTCGTGGTGTCCACGATGAGATCATCAGTCTGAATTGCGGACAGCAAACCTGCTTCGCCGTGGACGACGTCATCGACGGTGTCTGAATCCGGAAGGGAAAGCACGGTTCGTCTCGCCGATTCTGCCACGTGACCGATGGACTCTCCACGAACCATTCCACGATCGATTGCGGAAGCCACCTTGTTGGGATCGATGTCGTAACCGATGACGCTGAACCCCGCCGACTGGAAGCGATCGACGAGGGCCGAGCCGACGAGCCCGAGGCCAATGAGCCCGATTGTCATTGGATCTGAGAAGTAGTCAAAGGTTGGACTGTTCGATGAGATCGATCACCTGCTGCCTGTCGTGCGCTGTGCGCGACCGCGCCTTGCGAATGACAGTGTACCACTGAAGCTCGCAGAGTAGGCATTACCGGGGATCGTTGATTTAGCGCATCAGGGGGTGCTCTCGCCCGATACGGGAAGGCGGATCGTGAACGTCGTGCCCTGGTCGACTACGCTGTCGACCGAAATGCGCCCCCTGTGATCTTCGATGATGGCGAAGCTGATGGTCAGACCCAGCCCGACGCCGACACCTTTCGTCGTGAAACCGGGGTCGAAGATCTTTTCGAGGTTTTCGGCAGGGATGCCCTTGCCGGTGTCCGCGATCTGAACCTCGACTTCGTCCCCGTCGAGTCGGGTGGGCAGCGTGATTGTACCCGTCCCCTCGATGGCCTGCGACCCGTTGATGAGCAGATTCATAAAGACCTGGTTGAGCTTGTTTGGGTAGCAGTCGATCATCGCCAGCTCGCCGTAGTTCTTTACGATCTCGATCCGGTTCTTGAGTTCGTGGTTGACGAGGTCCAGCGTGCTGTCGAGTCCGATGTGAACGTCCGCCGCCTGATACTCGGCCTCCTCGAGTCGCGCAAAGCTCCGCAGGCTTCGCACGATGGTGGAGATCCGTTCTCCGGCTGCCCGAATCAGCCCCGCGTTTTCCTTCAGGATCTGAATCGGTTGCTGATAGGGCCGACTTTCCCGGAGTTCCTCAGCCGCGGAGCTCTGGCCGATCGTGTCTTCGAGCTTCTCGATGCATCGTTTGGCGACATCGGCTGAGCTGTTGACCGTGCCGATGGGCGTGTTGACCTCGTGGGCGACGCCGGCGACCAGATCGCCGAGGGAGGCCATTTTCTCTCTGACGACGAGTTGCTGCTGGGTGGTCCGTAGATCGTTCATCGCTCTTTCACAATCCAAGTTCTTCGTTGCCAGGTCGGCCGTGCGCGCTTCGACACGTTGTTCGAGCGTCCGATTGGCTTCTTCAAGACGATCGTGGGCCCGGGCGAAACGTTGTTCCAGGATCGCGGCCAGGGAGATGACGAACGGGATCACCCTGAACCCGGCCAGCAGATCGTGGGTCGCAGCCAGAGTGAGGACCCCGTAACCCGCGAGGACGAGCCTCCTGTCGTGGGTGTCTGACCGATCCGAAACTCTGTTCTGGCTGAGGAAATAAAATGTGGCACCTGCGCTTAAGAACAGGCTCAGAGACAGGACGACCATATATGGCGTGGTCATCAGCATCGGGTAGATATATGTGACGTCGAGGAGCATGGCAACCAGGGCGATGATGCCCTGCGCCAGAGCCAAGTGTCTCATCGCTCGGCAACGACCGCCCACCAGGTCGCTCAAGAACAACCACAGCCCGATCGGAAAAACGAACAACGGGACGTGTGGTACATACCACGTGAGAAGGGAGGGCCTGAAGATCATCCAGGCGATGTCCGCGTGCATCAATGAGAACAGTCCGACTCATCCGGATAGAACCGCGAGCGAGACTGCGGCGGGTTCGCCGCGGCGAAGGTAGATGTAAATATAACCCAGACCGATCAGAAGAAGGAATGCACTGACGATGGTCTGGGGGAGTTCCCTTCGAACCATCGACAGGAAGTGGTCGGTTGAAGAACCGATGGAAACATTGCAGGGGTGTTCGAGCCAGTGTGGATGCTCCGAGTAGGCCCGGATGAACAGCGTCTTTCCGGCCACTTCTTCCGGCAACTGCACGAGGTGCCACACGTGATGCATCACTTTGTTTTGTGTATCCGCGTGGAGCTGACCGGCCTTATAGATCAATCGGCCGCCCAGATGGGCCTCGAAGGCGGGTGGCTCTCGGATCAGGAGCGTGGGATCTTCGAAGGTCCGGTCAGGAAGTCGATATCGACGCCAGGCGTGATGGAATCCGTTGGAAGGGTGCCCGTCAACCAGGTCGAAGGGCCGCCACTCGGGGCTGTCGAGTTCGGCGGTCAGCCAGGCGAGACCCGATTCAGGCGTCTGAGGGGAATCGCCGAGCCGGTACTCGCCTCTGGTCAGCGGGACGGCGTCTCCTCGGCTGATCGAGGGCAGGCAGAGGATCAGAACGGCGAGATAGAGGGTTACCCGTCGTGTCATCGAGCTCGATTTTCAGAGATTTGGAGCGAAGGGCCAGGGAGTAAAATAGGCGATTCATCCTGGGAAAGAAAAGGCTACAACTCTGCACGCTTGGCGGCTTTTTCCCGGATTTCGTGACGCAGTTCCTTCTTTCGGATGCGTAGTGCGTCCGGGGTTACCTCCAGCAGGTCATCCGTATCCAGGTACTCGATCGCGTCGTCGAGTGACATCGTACGATGGGGGGCGAGGTGTTCGGCGTCTTTGGTGGGTCTTGTTCGGTGGCCCGTGCCGACCTTGGCTCTACACACGTTGATCGTGAGATCACCACTGCGGATGTGCTGTCCGATGACCTGGCCGCTGTATACGTCCTCCCCGGGCGGGACGAAGAACGTGCCTCTTTGCTGCAGGTTGGTGAGTGCGTATGCCGTTGCCGGACCGGTGTCCTGGGAGACGAGGGATCCGAAGTCGCTCGACTCGATGGGGCCCGCGTAGTCGTCATATTTCTCGAATACGCTGTGGAAGATTCCGTTTCCCTGGGTCGAGGTCAGGAAGGGCTGCCGGAATCCCAGCATCCCTCGCGTCGGAATGAGATAGGTGCTGTGAACCGTACCGTCGTCGGCGTGGCGAGTGTCGGTCAACGTCCCCTTGCGTCGGTTGACCATCTCAGTGACGGGGCCTACGCAGTCTCTGGGAATCTCGATGTAGACTTCTTCGAACGGCTCCTGCCTCTGGCCGCGATCACCTTCACGGTAGATAACCTGCGGCTGGCTGACGGAAAACTCGTATCCCTCGCGCCGCATCGTTTCGATCAAGATGGCGAGGTGGAGTTCGCCCCGTCCCGAAACGACCCATTCGCCAGCGGTCTCGGTTTCTTCCATTCGGAGGGCGACGTTGCTCTCCAGCTCCCGAACGAGTCGCGCCCGAATCTGACGGCCGGTAAGGAACTTTCCTGATCGGCCAGAGAAAGGACTTGTGTTCGCGCTGAATGTCATCCGCACTGTCGGTTGTTCCACCTCGATGCGCGGGAGGGGGCGTGGGTCCTCGGGTGCGGCGATGGTGTCCCCGATGGACACGTCCTCGATGCCTGATACGGCAACGATGCTGCCGGCATAGACGGCCTCCTGGGCTTCGCGTTGCAGGTTCCGGAACGTGAAGACCTCCCCGACACGGCCGGGTCGGGGCTGGTCCTCGGTCACGAGGACGATGGGCTGCCCGGGTTCGAGCATCCCGCTGGAGAGCCGGCCGATGGCGATTTTTCCAACGTAGCTGCTGTAGTTGAGTGTGGTGACAAGAAGACGGGCCGGTGCTTCGCTGTCGACGACGGGTTCAGGGATGTAGTCGACGATCGTTTCGAACAGAGGGCGAAGGTCGTCAGCGAGATCCTCGGGACTGTGGCCTGCTCTTGCCTCGAGCGCCCGTGTGTAGACGACCGGGAAGTCGGCCTGCTCGTCTGTGGCGCCGAGTTCGACGAAGAGATCGAACGTTTCGTTGACGACCCAGTCGGGGCGTGCCGCGTGCCGATCGATCTTGTTGACGACCAGAATGGCTTTCAGTCCGCGCTGGAGGGCGTGACGGAGCACGAACCGGGTCTGTGGCATCGGGCCCTCGACGGCATCGACGAGGAGGAGCACGCCGTCGACCATATTGAGGATGCGCTCGACCTCGCTCCCGAAATCGGCGTGGCCCGGTGTGTCGACGAGGTTGATCGTGGTCTGTTCGTAGAAAACCGCGGTGTTCTTGGCGGTGATGGTGATGCCTCGCTCCCGTTCGAGGTCGTTCGAATCGAGAACCCGCTCGTCGACCTGCTGGTTATCACGGAAGACGTTGGTCTGGTGAAGCATTCCATCGACGAGGGTCGTCTTCCCGTGATCGACGTGCGCGATGATGGCAATGTTGCGGATGTGCGTGGCTTTCGATCCCACGAAGGTCCCCGGGTGATCGACAGACCGGCCGTGCCAGAGTCTGTCAGCTGCGTTAGGCAGACTTAAAGAGTTGCTGCGGAGGTAGAAGCAGGACAAATGTAAACAAAACAGGGGGCTGCGTGGGGATTCGGTCGGTCAGGCGGGGTCGGGGAGGCCCTGGAGGTAGGCTACGACTTCGTCACGGCTGACGACGTCGCCGAATTTGGCGTCGATGTCAAGGAGGTTCCATTCGTGCGCGGCGGCGGCCCGGTCCTGTGCGCACTCGCGGGGCACGATGGCTTTGAACCGGTAAGCGCGGGCGTCTGTCGAGGTGGCGCGGACACACGCGCTCGTCGAGCAGCCAGTGATGATGAGCGTGTCGATCTTTCGCTCGGTGAGGTAGGTGATCAGGGGAGTGTTGAAGAACGCGCTGGCGTTTTCCTTGTAAATGATGAGATCCGCCGGTAGCGGGGTCAGACGGTGATCGATTTCGCAGGCGTGCGCATCCCAGACCCGAAACTGGGCTTTGGCATCGTTCGATGTGTGCATCGGCTCCTCTTCGCCGCGAGGCTTCGGATAGGTGGTGTAGATGATGGGGACGTGCTTGGCTCGTGCAACGGGGAGGAGGGCCTGGATGCCTTCGACGGCATCGTCCAATCGTGCGGACCCTGTGGCGTACTCGGGATCGGTCCAACCGTAGGCCATATCGATGATGACCATCGCTGGTCGTTCGCCATATCCGAAGCGCTTCATAAAGATGCCCTGCTCTTCGTAGAACGATCGGACCGAATCGATGGCCCGTTGGATGCTGTCCATATCCATTGCGCAGGGTTCCCTCAGTGAAACGTGACGGTGTGGTCGACGTAACGACCGTCCGCGTAGTTGAATTTCGCGCTGAAGAACCGGTCGCCTTCGAGCCAGGGGAGAAAGATGTAGTCGCCCTCCCACAACGGGATGTCGGTCAGTCTGTCGTCATCGATCCATTCGAGGTTGCCCTCGGCCGAGTCGATCATCTGACCGCTGAACTGCATCCCCACATACAGAAAGACATACCAGTCATCGATCCCGTCGAAGAGGGGAAACGTGATGACCCCCTTGAGAACAGGATCAACCAGTTCCAGACCGCTTTCCTCGCGTGTTTCCCGGACCGCGCACTCGTCGGGAGATTCGCCCGGGTCAAGCTTCCCCCCTAGGCCGTTGTATTTCCCCTCGTGATAGTCATTCTCTTTCTTGACCCGATGAAGCATCAGGGTCTTGCCATCGCGTTTGAGATAGACGAGCGTCGCGATTTTCATTCCAGTGTCTGTCGTGAGGGTTGGCTGTTGCGGGAGCGACACACGATAGTCTGGTTCGATGGGGTTTGCAATTGTGAGGTGTGATTCCGCGAGAAGAACTACCAGGGCTCGCTCTTCAGATCGACGGGTCCTTCCGGCCAATTGGCATCGGTGAGAGGAAGCAGCATCAATCGGAGAGGACTACGAACCTTCCGACCGGACTGATCGACCGTGACGGGGTGATCGAGAAGCTGCCACCCCTGTGAAGCATAGAAGGGTCGCAATTCGGTCGAGCAGAAAAGGGCGCCGAAATCGACAGACCGGCGGCGCATTTCGCCTGCCGCTTCGCTCATCAAACGACGTGCGTAGCCCTTGCCGCGGGCTTCGGGGAGGGTGATAACAGAACTGACACCGGCGACGAGCACCTCTCGACCGTCAAGATGGAGCGGATGGAAAAGCAAGCCGACGTGGCTTACGGGTTTGTCATTTTCGTATCCTCCGAAAGACAGCTCTGGCTCCCTCCAGTCCCAGCCAAGATGGTTAACGCCCCAGGGGTCGTCTTCGAACTGGAAGAGGGCGCCCCTTTCGTCGCGGGGCAGTTGTGGAGCGACTCTGATCTCAAGTTCGGTCATAGGAAAACTCCCTCATCCAGCCTCGTTTCACGAATCCAAGCTCCTCATAAACACGCAGAGGGCCGTCGTCGTTGCAGAAGATGGTCAATGCGTCCTGCGCCCGAACGACGGGATGATTCTGAACATAATGAATCATCGTGGTGGCGGCGCCCGATTTCGTGCCCATTCCCTTGTGTTGATGCCTCGAAACCTCGCGATCCTGTCAACGACGAACCATTGGGATGAGCTGGCCGGCCGCCCGTCCACGTAGCCGATCACCCACTCCCCTCCGACGCGCGGCCCCTGGGCTCGCGCGAACCGATGCCCGTCTGTGATTTTCCCGTTTTCGTTCCTGTGGAGGTCGTCGAGGTCGGTTTCTAACTCAGCGGTGACGGCTTTGACTTCGATCCCTGGATTGGGCGGACGCTTGGGAGTTCGTTCGAAGACCATCGTCCAGGTAGTGTGCCCCTGATCTTCCGGAAAGTGAGGCCTGAGCCGCTCGAAGGTGCTCGGATCGTGACCCGACATCTTGTGGTGGGTGATCGTTGTGCCGGAATAGAGCGCCTCAAGGTGCTCGAGCAACGATTCGGGTTCGGCGTCTGCAGGCAGGACGGTACGCATCAATTGGTTGGCGTCGTGGCGCTTCGAAAATTCCGGATGATGATAGAAGGTTCCGAAGGGCGTCAAAGTCGTGTAGTTCGGATCCGCGAGTTCCACGTATTCGGTTTCGGCGAGTCTGTCGAGTGTGATCGGGCGTGACATTCCCCACCTAGCTCAATACGAAGGATTGACAAACGGGCGTCGCAAGAGGATCATTCGACGCCGACGGACCGAAGAGAGAGGATAAGGATCGATGTCAACAGCGTACCGACCGCGAATCGCGGCGATCACCACCGAATATCGTAAGTACTCACACACGCAGCACATCGTCGACCGATTTCTGGAGGGCTACGGGTGGAACGGCCGGCATCATCGCCCAGAAATGGACGTCGTGTCGATCTGTGTCGATCAGACCCCCGAAGGCGATCTGAGTCGCGAGCGCTCGGAACGCTTCCCTACAATGGGTATATATCACTCGGTGGCCGACGCTCTGACCCTGGGTACGGACGATCTCGCGGTCGATGGGGTCCTGCTGATTGGTGAGCACGGGACCTACGATCAGAATGAGAAGGGTCAGCGCTTGTATCCCCGCTACGAGTTGTATCGACAGATTCTTTCTGTGTTCCGGCAGTCAGGCAGAGCGGCACCGGTTTTCAACGATAAGCATCTGTCCTGGAATTGGGACTGGGCTCGGGAGATGTATGATTCAGCGAAGGACCTGGGGTTTGCACTGATGGCAGGATCCTCCTTGCCGGTCACGTGGAGAACGCCTCAGATCGACTTTCCGTATGGCGCGTCGGTCGACGAGGCGGTTTGTGTCTGCTACGGAGGCGTCGACAGCTACGACTTTCACGGTCTGGAGACGCTGCAGTGTATGGTCGAGCGTCGCGCGAACGGGGAAGCCGGTGTGTCCTGGTTGAGGGCCTACCGAGGTGAGCAGGTTTGGGAAGCGTTTGCCGAGGGCGTCTGGTCGCGTGATCTGTTCGAGGCCGCTCTCACACGGAGTCACACCCTCGAACCTGCCCGGAAGGGGTTCAACCACGTCTTCCCGACGATCGACGAGATGATGGAACTGGTAAAGGACCCCGTCGCCTATCACTACGTGCACGAAGACGGTCTCAAATCGACGATGTTTCTGATGGGCGGGCTCGTTCAAGATTTCAATTTTGCCGCCCGAATGGGCGATGGGTCGAAACTTTCGACGCAGATGTATCTGCCGATGCCGCCCGCACGGACTTCTCTGGCAAATTTCTTCACTCCTCTTACCCATCACATCGAAACGCTGTTTCTGACGGGTGAATCGCCTTATCCGGTCGAGCGAACCCTGCTGACGACCGGGCTCACCGCTGCAGGGGTGGACAGTCTGTTCGAAGATGGCTCACGGGTGGAAACGCCGCATCTGGGCATTCCTTACGTGGCTCCAGAGGCGTCGATGTACTGGAGGACATAAGGTGGCGGGGAAACCGCACGGCGAATACGGGATGCGGTCTCATCGTGGTCAAACTGAGGATGCAGGATGAAGCGAGTGGCTGTTGTTTCGACGATCTACCAGTACCTGAAGCACACGCAGCACTTTATCGATCGCCTGATGGTCGGGTATCCCTACGGTGGAGAGTGGATACGACCGGATGTGAAAGTGGTCTCGCTCTACGTCGATCAACGTCCTCCGGGTGACCAGTCTTTGGACCGAGCCCGCGAGTTCGGGTTCGAGATTTATCCCACGATCGCGGAGGCGCTTCGATGTGGTGGGGATGCCCTGGCAGTCGATGGCGTCCTGATTATTGGAGAACACGGAGAGTATGCGTCGAACGAACTCAACCAGAAACTCTACCCACGATACGAGTTCTTCAAGCAGTGTGTAGAGGTCTTCGAGGCCGATGGGCGTTCTGTGCCGATCTACAACGACAAGCATCTATCCTACGAGTTCGAGAAGGCCAACGAGATGGTCGAAGACGGTCATCGACTCGGTTTCCCGATCCTGGCAGGGTCCTCCCTTCCGGTCACCTGGAGGCTGCCGGATCTGGAACTGCCGCTTGGCCGCAGGATCGAGGACGCGCTGATGGTCGGGGTGGGTAGTTCGGACGCGATGGACTATCACGTCCTCGAGGCGATGCAGTGTATGGTCGAGCGACGTGCTGGCGGACAAGGCGTTCCGGAGCAGGGTGTCTCGGCCGTAGAGCTGATCGAAGGGGATGAGGTGTGGGCTGCGGGCGAGAATGGACGTTGGTCGGAGCGATTGCTGGAAGCCGCTTTGTCGCGTGCGGATTCGCCCCTTGGACTGACGGAAGAGGATGGACGGACCCAGGATCTCATCGGGAGCGGTGAACTTCGACGCCTTTGTGAGAATCCACGGGCCTATTTCGTGGAGTACGCCGATGGCTTCAAGGCGACGATGCTCCTGCTGAACGGAGCGATCCGCGACTATTGCTTCGCGGCGTTGCTGGAGGGCGACGACGAGCCAGTCTCGATGCAGTTCTTTTTGACTCCGACGCCCAACGTGACCTACTCGGCCTGTCTGGTGCACAAGATCGTCGAAATGCTGGAAACGGGTGTGGCACCCTATCCGGCTGAGCGGACTTTGATCGTGAGTGGAATGCTTGAGAGTTTCCTGAAATCGTTGGCCGCGGGAAAACGGCTGGAAACCCCACACCTTGCAGTCTCTTACCAGCCACCTGCAGAGTCGCAGCACGCGCGATACTGAGAAAGATCGGATCCACGGTACGATCAGGGGTGCGGATCGGGTCTGGTGATTTGTCTTGTCCCTTCCTGGAGCCCGGATTCTGAGAGGATGATTTGGAGATCCTGCTGACGAACGATGACAGTGCGGATTCACCGCTGCTACAGGTCGCGATCGATTGCCTGGCGCCACTGGGCAACCTGACGGTGGTAGTGCCTTCCGAGGAGCAAAGCTGGAAAGGGAAGTCGATCACGCGGTTCGATCCGTTGAGGATGGAGCCGTTGTCGTTGGGCGGCGTTCAGGCGTGCACGTTCAGCGGAACGCCCGCCGATTGCACGAATTTCGGGATCTACCACCTCTACGGCGGAAAGAAGCCGGACCTCGTGGTCGCCGGGATCAACATCGGCGCGAACACGGGACTGTCGTTTACCGTTTCGTCGGGGACCGTCGGTGCCTGTCTGGAAGCCAACATCGCGGGCCTTCCGGCCGTTGCGCTGTCTCAGTCTCTCAACCGGGGCCTCTTCCGCATCTGGGTCGAAGGCCGGCAGATTCCGCACGATGAAATGGCTTCGCTACGCGCGCAGACAGAGCAGGTCGTGAGCCGGCTGTTCGAGGACCTCGAGGGCCGTCCTCCCTTTATGGAAGAGGCTGTGACGTGGAATGTGAATATGCCTTCCGAACTGAGGGAGGAGTGGGTTCTGGCCGACACGGTGCTGGGACGGACGTTTTACGGTTCCTGCTTCAAGAAACACGGTGACGTCTACATGCACGATATGTCGTTCCCGGAGCCAGACGAGACGGAGGGCACGGACACGGCGGCGATCCTGGCCGGGAACGTTAGCGTGACGCGATTGGATCTGATGACCTTCGGCAGGGGGCGGTAGATCGGGGCCGAATCGGAACGTCACGACTCCTATGCGGCATTCAGGATCGCCGACTATCGCCGGTATCTGATCGGATGGTTCGTGGCGATGATCGGCACCCAGATTCAGGGCGTGGCCATCGCCTGGGAGATGTATCAGATCACGGGGGAAGCCCTGGCCCTGGGTTTCGTCGGGTTGGCGCAGGCGGCTCCGACGATGGTGCTGGCCCTGCCGGCGGGTTATCTGGCCGATCGGTATTCCCGCAAGCTGATCCTGATTGTCAGTCTGACGGGGATGACGGCGACATCGATGGCCCTGGCGTTCGTGTCCTACACATCGGGATCCGTCGGGCTGATCTACGCCTTGCTCGTGCTGGACGCGACTTTCGTGACACTCGGGCGCCCCGCGAAATCTGCGATTCTGCCGCAGCTTGTTCCGCGCGACGTGTTTCCAAACGCGGTCGCGTGGAACCTCAATATGATGAAGCTGAGCTGGATGGCCGGACCCGCAATCGGTGGGCTCGTCATTCTGTGGAGTGTCCCCCTGGCTTTCTGCTTGGCTGCCGTGGGGTCGACCCTCTGCGCGTTGTTGACGGCTTCGATGTCGTTCTCGCGGAGAGGGTCCGCGGGTTCCGAGCCACCTGTCCGAGCCCTTGTCGGGGGTCTGAAGTTCATTCGGGACAATCGGCTGGTCCTGTCCTTGATGTCGATCGATATGTTTGCCGTCCTGCTCGGGGGGGCGGTCTACCTGCTGCCGATCTACGCCGAGGACATTCTGAAGGTCGGGCCGCAAGGCTTCGGTTGGCTGAGAGCGGCACCGGCGGTCGGTGCGTTCTGTATGTCGTTGCTGATCGCCCACCTGCCGCCGATGCAGCGAGCGGGTCGGAACCTGCTGCTGGCCATAGCGGCGTTCGGCGTCGTTACGATCGTGTTCGGCGTGTCGACGAACTTCTGGCTGTCGTTCGCGATGCTGTTTCTGACGGGACTGTTCGACAGTGTCAGTATGGTTGTGCGCCATACCCTGATTCAGTTGACGACGCCTGACGAGATGAGGGGGCGCGTGTCTGCGGTGAGCGGCGTGTTCATCAGTGCATCGAACGAGCTTGGTGGACTGGAGTCTGGCGTCGTGGCCCATTGGTTCGGGCCGGTCGTTTCTGTCGTGAGCGGAGGCCTGGGTACGATCGGTGTTGTGGTGGCAATGGCCGTTGCCTCACCGACGTTGCGTAATCAGGGTTCGCTTACCGAGCCGGATGGTTCTGCGGAGCGCGAGGGGCCAGAGTCCTGATCCGTCTTCGCGAATCTCCAGGGGAGGTTGTCCGATGATGTATCCCAAGGTGGCACATCCGCAGCTGATCCTTGCCGATCGAATTTTCGATGGCGTGGACGGGCGGGCGAGAGAAGGTCAGGCCGTGCTCGTTTCGGGTGACCGAATCGACAGTGTGGGGGACGTCGAGGCTTTGAGTAAAGAGTGTCCCCACGGCACGGTCGAGGTCCATTTGGAAGGAACGACGCTGACGCCAGGACTGATCGATGGGCACACGCATCTCAGTCTGGCGGGCGACGGCCGATCTTATGACGAGATGTTCAGCGAGTCGGACGAAATGATGGTCGTCACCGGCGCGATGAATATGATGAAGCATCTGAATGCCGGGATCACGACGATTCGTGAACACGGGGCCCGGAACCGAGTCGGGTTCGCGCTCAAAGAGGGGTTGGGTCGAGGCTACATTCCCGGGCCGCGAATGCTCGTGAGCGGACGACCGATTACGTGTACCGGCGGCCACTTTAATTTTTGCAACGAGGTTGCTGACGGAGAACACGAGATTCGACAGTCCGTTCGACGTCTTGTTCACGAGGGTGCCGACTACATCAAGATTATGGCGTCCGGGGGAGGCACACGGGGGACGATTCCGGGCCGCGCCTCCTACACGACCGACGAACTACACGCGGCCGTGCACGAGGCCAAGCACTACGCACGGACAACGGCCGCCCACTGCCGCGCGAAGGAGTCGATGGTAAACGCAGTGAAGGCGGGTATCGATCTGATGGAACACGCTGAGTTTCTGGACCCAGACGACGAGATGCGTTTCGATCCGCACCTGGCGGAGATGATGGCCGAGTCGGGTATCTGGATCAGCCCGACCCTGCAGGCGTGGACGAAATATCCCCGCATCGTCGAGCTTAGAAACCAGCGAGACTTAGGTGCCCTTTCGCACGATGGGGAAATGGAGCTTCAGCAGCTGGAGGCTCGTGCCGAAGTGCGTCTCGACGTGATGCGAAAACTGATGGAGTACGACATCAAGGACCGGGTGGTGCCTGGCACGGATTCGGGAGTGGGGATCCTGGCGTTCGGCCATCTTGACTACGATCTGGAATTGCTGGTTCAGGTCGGCTTCACCCCGGCGGAAGCGCTTCTGTCTGCGCTACGTATCTCAGCGGATGCGGTCGGAGTATCGGACGAAATCGGGACCATCGAAAAAGGAAAAGTAGCCGATCTCGTTGCATTTCAGGGCGATCCGACGAAGGACATCGAGGCGACAGGCCGCGTGGAAGCTGTCTACCAGGGCGGAGTCCGTCTGAGATAACTCCGGCTCTTCTGTGAGAATGGTTCCGCCTCTGTCTCCAAAGTGGCCCCGGGGCCACTTTTAAGTTAAAAGATATAAGATATATATAAATAACGATTTATATCAAGAGACATTCGCGAGACGCCGAACGATCTGCTGACTTCGGTCGATCGCGTCGAAGGGGTCGGGGAGGTCGTCCTTCATTTCCAGGCTGACAGGTCCCACGTAATCGATCTCCTGGAGGGCCTGAAAAAGGTACGCCAGAGAGTCTTGGGTCATTACGCCGTCGGTCAGACCCAGGTGAAGATCTCCAAACCCGTCGTTGTCGTCGAGATGCACGTAGCCCAATCGATCCCCGGCGGCCGACAATTCTGCCTTGGGGTCTTCGTCAGCCATCTGGGCGTGGCCGATGTCGAACAGGAGGTAGAGGTTGTCGTGTCCCGTTTTCGCGATGAAGTCGAGGGTGGACGCGACGGTTGGAAAGGCTGTTCCGGGGAAGTGCTCAATGCAGACCTTGATCCCACGGGACTTTCCGTGCTCGGCGATTTCGGCATAGTGCTCGGCGTATCGATCGGGCGTTCGGTCGTCGCCGGGCGGCTCGGGCACGAGGTAGCCCCACTGTATGCCCAACCGGGCGGCGTGATCGAGGCCGTCTTTGACGTGGTCGAGGGCAAGCTTCACCCGGTCGGCATCATCCGTGTCGATTTTAGCACCCTCGGGACGGTCGTGGGTGAGTGCGATGCAGCACAGGTCGAAACCCAGGTTCTTGCGAGAGGCGTTGGCTTCGTCGGATCGAAGAAGGGAAGGCCGGATGTCGAACGCGGTAAAGCCAAGATCCTTGAGTTTGGTCTGGGCGACGGTTTCCGGCTCGCTCAACGCCCAGATGCAACAGGATAAGATCATCACTCAACCTTTGTCTGGATGTGGAATGCGGATTCTAAGGTAAAGTGCAAACTGCAGAACGCAAAACTCACTGGGTGACTATGCGGGGTGATACAGCTCCTCGCAGTTCCAGTCGAAGAAGGCTTCCGTCGTGGCGACGAGGTTGTGTGGGCGTTGCCAGGCGAGAGGCGGCAGGATGTTGGGGATGATCGCCAGACGGTAGTCTTGGTGGCACGCGTCGAGGCTGTAGTCGACGACCCCGAGTTCGACGAGGCGATTTTGGTAGCGGGGAATGAGTGTGGCTTCGAATCGACTACGCTCTTCGGGATCGAGGCGACACCAGAGGATCAGATAGCAGAGGTCGTAAACCCCAAGCCCTCGACAGAGGAGCTCCCAGTCGAAAATCAGAGGGAGTCCACTCCTTTCGTTGGGGACGAAGATGTTCCACGGGTGGAGGTCGCCGTGGATGAGGGTCAGCTTGGATTTCGAAATGCGCTTGTCGTAGAGAGCCGGCCAGGCACGCATCGCGTGCTCACAGATTGATTTCCAGGACGGGTCCAGGTCTTTAGAAGTGAAAATCATCTGCAGCTGACGGGGGATGACGTGCTTGACAGACTCGGTCAGCTCTTCGTGTTTTGCCGCCATGCACATCGCCGTGATGTCCTGTCTCGGTGTGACGAAACAGGCCTCCCGTGTCGCGGGTCTGTCCCAATAGAAGGCGTGGACTCTTGCGATCTGGTCTACGATTGCGCCCAGGGCATCGATCGTCGGAGGGTTCTCGTCAGTGACCGCCAGGTGATGCGTTTCGGACAGGTCCTGCTGGAGCAGGTAGCTGTGCGAGGACGAGCTGTCGATTCCGGTTTCGTAGGTTGGGGGTAGTGGAGGACTCGGAGTGTCCTGGAAGTCATCGTAGAGACGGGTTTCAACGATCCCGTAGAGCCCGCCGTTCAGGTTCACCTTAAGAAGTAACCGTTCGGGGGCCGAGTCGGGTGCTTCCGGACTGTAGAGTACCTGGAATGGGAGGATCTTGTCGGAATCAGCGTTGCCCGGAAGAACAGCGGTCACTCGGCCCGTGGGAAGGGCACCGCGGGAACGGAGACTATCAGAGAGCCACTCAGGGGTCACGGTCGGGATCATCTCAATGTCCTCGGTCCGCTACCGCCCGCCGAGTCTTGCTCTGGACTATCGGTAGACGACGATCCAGAGGTTTCGCCGCTGGTGGTCGCCATAGTCGGAGGCGAGCCGACAGTCGACGACGTCCAGTCCAGCACGCGTGCAGAGGTCGTCGATTTCCGATCCGTGATACAGGTGGAAGAACGTTTCGGGTGCGTCTTCCAGGACATAATCCCCTGACTCGAGGCCGTCCGAGGAATCGGCCACGACGTTCCCAGATTGGGTGGCCTTTGCCAACGTTTGATCGTGGTCGTGAACGGAAAAGCTGAAGCGGCCGTCGGGAATGAGGACGCGGTGGCATTCCCGCAGCAGGGCGATTCGGTTGTCGTGCCCGGAAGATAGCCAAATGCCTGTGCCCACATCACCACCTGATCGAAGTGGGCGTCGGGGAAAGGAAGCCACTTTCCGTCGGTGACACGAAACTCGATCGAGAGGCCGACAGCTTCGGTGTGGCGTATGGCCGCATCGACGAGCTCAGGCGATATGTCGATGCCGACCACATCGTAACCGAGGTGGGCCAGTCCGACGGCTTCCCGCCCTCCCCCGCATCCGATGTCGAGAAGGCGCCCGGGGAAAGGCAGGTGTCGGGAAACGACTTCGGACTCACATCGTCTGAGTCCTTCGTCCGCCCTGATTGTGTGGTTGTCGATGATGCGCTGTGTCGAAAAGTGGTCGTAGACGAGCTGCCAAGGGGCATCATCTGTCCAGGCCATCGAGGACCTCCCGGCAATCGAAGTGGAAAGGGCTCGTGAGACCGGCCATCGGACTCGAAGGTTTCAGGGGGCCTGGATTCTCAGCTCGCTCCGACGATCGATGATGTAGTCTGTGACGCCGATGGCCGTGTCGGTCCAGATCCTGTCACGGTGACGGGCGAGGTGGTCGCACGCTTCGGCCAGGGCTTCGGTCGAGATGGCAAGGTGACCGCCTCCGATTCCGTGCATACAGATGATGGCCCACTGCCCCTGTTCGACGGCTTTTTCGACGTAGTCGATGAGCTTCTGTCCGCTGACGTCCTCGACCGCCCAAGACCAGACGTAGGAAAGGTCGATCAGGTCGGGGTTGTTCGCACGTTCTCCTCCGCCGCGACCGACTTTGAATCGCTGTGCGACGACGGGCACATAGGACTGTCGGTTCGAGCCCGATCCGACGTGACTCTGGTAACAGGGATAGCAATAACTGCGGTTGCCTTTCTGCTCGGGAAATGCTTCGTCCATCGCGGTCGTCGCACGGTCGATCGTGTCTGCGATGTCGTCGAGGGAAAGCTTTTCGAGGCAGTAATCATCGTGAAAACGGAAGTTGCACGAACACGGGTGGTCACAGGTGTGATTGCCCATTTCGTGCCCGTCAACGCTGGCTTTTTTCCATTCGGGGAGGAGCGATTCCCAGTTCGCTCCCCTTCCCGGATTGATGTAGAAGGTGCCTTTGAGACCGTGACGGTCGAGGGTGGGGATCGCGTTCTGGATGTGGGTTTCGTGACCGTCATCGAAGGTGAGTGAGACGGCTCCCTGGATTCCGTCGGGCCAGAATTCCTGTCGGTTTTCCATTGAGACTCCGTTGCTACGTGGGCAGAACGCCAATGTCTTCGCCGTTTCTGAAGGCGATTGCATCGTCGATCATTCGGATGATATCGAACTGGGGTTCGAAACCGATCAGGTTGCGGGCTTTGGAAAGATCGAACTGGTAGTGCGTGGGGATGCCCTGGGAGACGGCTTCGATGTAGGGGATGCCCAGCTTCTCCGAGAGATAGGGGACGGCCGTGTCCCACGTGAAGGGTCCGGGGCCTCCCAACTGGATCGTTTCCCCGAAGGCGGGCTGCTTGTCGAGGACGTCCCCACAACCCTGAACGATGTCCCGAACGTCCGCGATATGCTTCTTGTAGGGACGGTTCCCGGTGTCCTGTAACACGATTAGTTTTTCAACTCCGTCCCAGAGGTTGGCAAACTCCGGGCGGTTCTTGAAAGCGCTCAGATAGAACTGGCGAAAATCCAGGATTTCACCGGCGCCAACCACGAGGCAGAAGCGAACGATGGTGATGGGCATATGGAACGAACGGACGTAACCGTTGCACAGTTCTTCACCCAGGGATTTGGAGAGGGAATACCAGCCGGTGGGCAGTCGGGGTGCTTCATCCTCGCGAATCGGGTTGTCCATTCCGCCGGGGGGGTATTTGGCGTAGACAGCATCCGTACTGGCGAAGATGAGATGCCGCAATTGCTTGTTCCTGCGGGCAGCTTCCAGGACGTGGAAGGTGCCCTTGACGTTGATGTCCAGGTATTCGGATTCGGTAAACGGCCCACCGCCCTGGAAGGCCGCACCGAGATGGTAGATCGCGTCCACGCCGTCGACCGCTCTGTTGACGTCTTCGACCTCGGTGAGGGTCCCTTCGACAAGCTCGACCCCGAGGGGCTGAAGCTTTTCCGTGCGTGGATCCTTCGGCCAGACCAAGCCTCGCACCGTGTGTCCCGCGGCGACCAGGCTCGCGGCGACGTTCGATCCGATTCTTCCGGTGATGCCGGTAATCAAGATGTTCATTCCACCTCCCGAGAGTTGTTCCGAGGGTACGCCCCGATTCAGGTCCCGCGCAACCGATAGTTTTGATCGGAACCCGTGGAGGCCTTTCAGGACCGAGGATTGTACGGCCTGGATTCGGCCCGCGGGTGGGAAATGGTTTGCAGCGACTGCCTCGATGCGTTATCAAGGCGACTCGATTAAGCACGTTCCTGTGCAAGGAGGAGGTTCCCTTAGATGGCAATGACTCGAGATTCGTTACGAGCGCGTATTGAAACCCTGCCGCGTGTGCAACTGGGTCATTTTCCGACGCCCCTGGAGTATCTCCCCAGGTTGACGGAGGCAATCGGAGGCCCTCGAATCCTGATCAAGCGAGACGACTGTTCGGGGCTTGCGTTCGGTGGCAACAAAACCAGGCAGCTCGAGTTCACGATCGGCCAGGGCATCGACCGGGGCGCCGACGTGTTGATTGGGGGCGCGGGTTCCCAGTCGAATCACTGTCGTCAGCTCTCGGCCGGGGCTGCGAAGCTGGGCGTGAAGGCCGCCATAGCCGTCGTGAAGGATCACAAGAGTGGAGGGGGCGGAAACCTGCTGCTCGATGATCTCCTGGGCGCGGAAGTGGAGGTGGTGGATGTGGACACGCAGGAATACCTGGATGAAGCCAAGCAACAGCTCGTGGAGCGGTTCGAGCGAGAAGGACGCACACCTTTCATCGTAATGCAGGCGGCCAACCGTCCGTTTGGTGCGATGGGGTACGCTCTGGCCGTGGCGGAGATGGCAGACCAGGCGGAAGCGATGGGTGAACGGATTGACGCGATCGTGACCTGCTCCGGTAGTTGCACGCAGCCGGGGATGATCTTTGGCAACAAGGCGATCGGCCTGGGCGCTCGGGTGTATGGGATCGCGCCGATCGAGTGGACCTACGACGTGAAAGAGGCGTTCCAGGGCGTGTTGAGCCGGATGGTCGAGGTGCTGGACGTCGATCTCTCCTTCTCTGAGGAAGATATCTGGAACCGCCCGGACTATATCGGGCCCCAGGGATATGGCTACTGCTCGGAGGCCGGAAATAAGGCTCTTCGCTTGATGGCGCAGACCGAGGGCATCATTCTGGATCCGATTTACACGGCCAAGGCTCTTTCGGGGTTGATCGACCTGGCCGGGAAGGGTGAATTGGGTCAGGACGAAACGGTCGTTCTGGTGCATACTGGGGGGACACCCGCACTGTTCGCTTACGGAGAGGAGTTGATGGCCAGCTGAATTGCAATTGAAGGACCGGTACGGGCAGAGAAAAGGAAGGTGGAAACGAGAAATGATATCGCAGCTGCTGGCTGAACGGGAGCGAAACGATCACCCGGTTCGTGTGGGCATCGTCGGGGCGGGGAAATTCGGTACGGGCGTTGTCGCACAGGTCTCGAAAATGAAGGGGATGATTGTGGCCGGGATCGCGGACCTCAACCTCGAGGGAGCGAAGTCGGCATTCGAGTCCGGGGGGGTATCGGCCGAAGGGACGTATGTGGTCAAGAAGGAAGACGGTCTGGAAGATGCGATTCGGTCGGGGAAGCGGGCGATTATGGAGGACGCCGATCTCCTGGCACGCTCGGATGCGATCGACGTCGTGGTCGAATCGACGGGCATCCCGGAAGTGGGTGCACGAATCGCCCACACGGCGATTCTGCACAACAAGCACGTGGTGATGGTCAACGTCGAGGCGGATGTGACAGTCGGGCCTTACCTGAAAAAGCTGGCGGATGCGGCCGGGGTGGTTTACTCGCTCGTAGACGGAGACCAACCGGGTTGTACGATGAATATGGTGGAGTGGGCGGAATCTCTGGGATTCGAAATCGTGGCCGCAGGGCGGGGTACGATTATGCTCGATGACGATCGGGAAGGCGTTCCCGACTCGGTCCCCCAGCGGTTTAATTTCAGCGAAGAAATGGTGGCGCGTCGACGGATCAATTTCAAGATGTACAACTCATTCCGTGACGGGACCAAAGCTCAGACAGAGATGACGGCACTCTCCAATATGACCGGACTGCCACCCGATGTTCGGGGGATGCACGAACCCGCGGTGGCGATTGACGACATCGCTCGTTTGATGAGCCTTGAAAATGAAGGTGGGATTCTGTCGCAAAGCGGCGTGGTCGAACTTGCGAACAGCGTGACGGTGGACGGCAAACGGATCCCGCATTCCCTCGGAATGGGGGTGTTCGTCGTGATCCGGACCGATCATCCGTTCATTCAGGAGGATCTCGCGGGCTACATCGGGATTACGGGCGGCGACGGGAAGAATTTCCTGCTTCATAGAGCGTATCACCTAGTGGCTGTCGAGGCGCCGATCACGATTGCCCGGGCAGCACTCTACGGGATGCCCACGGGCTCGCCCGTCGGTCACATATCGGACCTGATCACGGTCGCAAAACGTGATTTGCAGGCGGGTGAGGCTTTGGACGGAGGCGGTGGTTACACAGTGAACGGGTTGATCGAGCGCGCTGACGTTGCTCGAAGAGAAGCCCTGCTGCCGCTGGGACTGGCCACGGGTGCTGTGACGAAGCGACCCATCGCCAGGGGGCAGGCGATCGCCTATTCGGATGTTGATGTCCTGACCGATTCGTTCATCTACAAGATTCGTCAATTGCAGGACCAATCGATGA
The DNA here is from genome assembly GCA_002433075.1 of Latescibacteria bacterium UBA6620. GTDB lineage: Bacteria > Latescibacterota > UBA2968 > UBA2968 > UBA2968 > UBA6620. Next base: position 149,843 of record DJHM01000030.1, on the reverse strand, counting down.
AAGGTTGATGCTTGAAGATCCTGATTACTTCATCCGCTTCGGAAGTCGGGCGGATTCTGGTTGAAGGCCTTGGCGAGGCGCATCAGGTCGTCGCGACAGATTTTCCGGGAGGTGCCGGGGGAGATGTTGTGGCCTGCTCCCTCGATGCGGATGATGCCACGGAAGCTCTCGTTGCGGGGGTTGACGCGATTGTTCACGTGGCGGACCTCCCGGTAACGGCTGCCGAGGCATTCGGTCGTGTAGACAACGCTCAGGTCGATTTCCATTCACGGTGTACCTACAACCTCCTGAAGGCGGCGGTGGGCGAAGGTGTCGAGCACGTGATCTACTTGAGCTCGCTCGCGTTGTTCGCCAGCTGCGATCCTGCGTGGGATGTGACGGAGCGATGGGCGCCCCAGCCTTCCACGGACATCGATACGCTGAAACACGCGATCGGCGAGTTCACCTGTCGAGAGTTCGCGAGGGAACGACAGATCAAGGTGACGTGTCTGAGAACCGGAGAGTTGAACCGCGATGATCTCATACGCGCCGTGTTCAAGGCTCTTTCGTCGCCTCCTTCCGAATGGGAAGTCTATCACCTGGAATCGGATGGGGACGGCCGCCGTTTCGACATCTCCAAGGCGGCCGGGGCCGGACTGTTTAATGGAGGACGGCCGTGAAGATTTTCGTGCTGGGAGTCAATTCACGTTTGGGGCCGCACGTCGTTCGGTCCTGCGAAGAGGGGCATTCGCTGCGGCTGGCTGACGTGACGGACGTGGCGAGCGATCGTCACGAGACCTGTCGTGTGGATCTGAGCAATCCGGACGATGTGATCGCGGCCGTGGAGGGAATGGACGCGGTCGTGAACTGCACGGTGGAGAGACAGGATCCTCGACGCGCGTTCGACGTCAACACGCGGGGCTGCTTCAATATGATGCGGGCGTCGGTCGACGCGGGGGTGAAGCGCGTGATTAACACGGGCCCTCACTTCGCCATCGCCGGCCCATCGTACGAGACTTTCGACTATGCGATGGTTCCCGATATGCCGCCCCATCCGGGCGTGGGACTGTATGCCCATTCCAAAGGGGCGGGGCAGGAGATCTGTCGCATCTTCGCGAGTCAGCACGATATACACGTGCTGACGTTACTCTTCTACAATTTCAGGGATCACGACGACACGGAACGGGGGAACAACCACCCCTTCGCAGTTTCGTGGCGCGACGCCGGCGACGCAGTTCGACTGGCGCTGGAAGTGGAAGCGGACCGTCTCTATTCGAGGTGCGAGGTCTTCAACGTTCACGCGGTTCCCCACGCTGTGTTTTCGAACGAAAAGACGTTGAGGGTGCTTGGGTTCAATCCAAGAGACGATCTTGGGTTCGCCTGGAGGAAGTAGGGGCGCAGTTGCGCGCAGGATCACGCAGAAGGGATGTCGAAGCGGCTTCTTCAGGCCAGGAGCGGCCCTCCACGCGACATTCGCACGATGACGTGAGGGGGGGCGCGAAACCGGAGGCTGCGCCTACGTGCCAAATCTTCGGGCTGGAATTTCCTATATGGCACTCAATCAATAATACTATCGCTCTGATTTTAGTCGGCCCTGAGCGTGGCACGGAATTTGATTCCACGATGGGAGCGAATGGGTTCCTGTAGTTGTGTTGAGCGCACATTCCAATATATTTATCGCTATTGTTATCGAAGGATTTGTCGTTCGATTCTTTAATCGCCTTCGGAGATCTCGGACGTGCGGAGGAGAAGGATGAGCGTCAAAGATCAGCTTGTGACTCGAGCTGCGGATGTCGCCTGGAACGTGTTTCAGGCGGTCAATACTCGCGTTCCCGAAGGGTCGCCGTTCCAGCCCGCCTGGGCGCCCGCGCCGTTGCTAAAAAGCTACGAGCGTAGCAAGCCGACATTGGGGTTTCCGCGCGAGACGGACAGCCTCTGTCCTGAGTGCGTAAAGGAAGTCCGCACCGCCATTATCGAAGGTCGACGAGACCTATCGGAACTCGTAGACGGGGGGCCAGGCGAGATCAAAGCCACCCTGACCGAGGAAGATGGCAAGGTGATGATCAGGAAGACGTGTGAGATTCACGGTGATTTCGAAGACACGCTTTCGATCGATTCGGAATGGTCCCATATCATCGAGGGCCGGTTTCCAGGCCGTGATTTCCAGACCTTCGGGGACGAGCACATCCATCGTCACGGCACTTCGACGATCAAGTACGGGCGGGGTGCGGTTCTCACAATCGACCTGACGAACCGCTGCAATATGATGTGCAACCCCTGCTTTATGGACGCGAACCAGGTCGGCTATGTCCACGAACTGACGATGGAGGACGTCCGCCGCATTCTGGATGCTTCGATTTCGTTCAAACCCCGCCGTCAGATGTCGGTTCAGTTCTCCGGAGGCGAGCCAACGGTTTCGCCCCACTTCCTCGAGTCGGTCCGCTATGCCAAGGAGGTAGGCTACTGGTGTGTGCAAGCGGCGACGAACGGTTTGCGATTCGCTGAGGATCTGGACTTCGCCTACCGGGCCAAAGAAGCGGGCCTGACGATGGCCTACCTGCAGTTCGATGGCGTGACGAACGAGGCAAACTCTCATCGGCACATTTCGAATCTGTTCGATGCGAAGCTTCTTGCGATCGAGAATCTGTCAAAAGCAGGTATCGACATCACGCCGGTCGTGACCGTCCTGAACGGAGTCAACAACGAGCAGGTCGGACCCATCCTGCAATTCTGCATCGACAATTCCGACAAGATCGGGTCGATCTCCTACCAGCCGGTTTCCTTCACGGGGCGTGACGAAGACATTTCTGACGAGTTGCGTCACAGCCAGCGCTATACGATTTCGCACCTTGCCCACGATCTGGCTCGGTGGTCCGACGGCAAGGTGGACGTGCACCGGGACTGGTTCCCGCTCGGGGCGGGCACCATCTTCACGACGCTCGCCGACCACCTGCGCGGGCCCGATACCGAATTCGGCGGCCAGACCTGTTCGTGCCACCCGAACTGTGGATCGGCTATTCATATTGTGGTCAATGAGAAGACAAAAGAATGGGCGCCGATCACGGAGTTCTTCGACTTGGACCAGTTTATGAAGGACGTCGTCGTGATGACGGACACGGCTCGCGACGCAAAATGGATTCGGGCCCAGGCGGGAATGTCGCTGCTGAGAAATTTCAAGCCGGATAAGGCGCCGAAGGGTTTCCAACTCGAGGATCTGTTGCGAATCGTCGACCGCCGTGTGGGCGGCTCACTGTCGGGTGGGGAACGACCCGAGGATCGATCCTGGCGGATTATGTGGATTGGGGGAATGTGGTTCCAGGATCTGTGGACCTACGACTTCCGCCGCACGGAGATGTGCGTGATTCCCTACGCGACCCAGGAGGGTGAGATCTCCTTCTGCGCCTACAACACCGGTCTCGGGTGGCGGCAGATTATCGAGAATATGCATATGACGGCGATGACGTCGGATTGGTTCAAGACCGAGGGGCGCCACACGATCTACGCGGGGGATCGCGAGATGCCACTCCCCGAGGAAGGTGCCCAGGACGTCGTCACGCGGAATTACGAAAAGGTTGACGGAGACCTTGTCGAGTTACCCGTGCTGGACGATGGGTGTGACGACGGATCGTGCGGATGCGGCACCAACGTCAAGGAAGAGATCAAGGACATCCTGAAAGCACCCGTAGAAGAGGACATACCGGCCGACGATTGAGCCGTTCGCGGGGAGCCGTTTGAAGATGAGGTTCTCGATCCACTCCGGGTCGGGAACCTTCTGTTTAGGACCCCATCTGAAAGTAGACTATGAAGATTCTCTTGATCAGTCCGCCGCTGAACAGTCTCTACCACGCCGCCAGCATCATCATTCCGCCACTCGGGCTTCTTTACGTGGCGGGCAAGCTGGAGGCCGACGGTCACGACGTCGAAGTTCGCGATATGACCTATTACGATGGAAGCGAGACCTACGACGGCTACGACCTGGTTGGAATTACCTGCACGACACCCCAGTATCCTGAAGCGCTTCAGTACGCCAAGGACGCTCACGCGTCGGGATGCAGGACGCTGATCGGCGGAACGCACGTGACGTTCACAACGGAGACGACGCTACGATTGCCCTACGTCGATTTCGTGGTCCGTGGTGAGGGTGAGCAGGCTACGAGCATTCTGTGCAAGGCGTTGGATGAGGAGGGCTCTCGATTCGACCCGCGTAAGATTCCGAGTCTGTCGTGGTATGACGCGGATGCCGACCTCGTAGTCGATAATCCTCAGATCCCGGATATCGGGACCGTCGACGATCTGCCTCGTCCGGCGCGCCATCTTGTCGATATGGAGGCGTACAAAGTCACGAAGCTCGGGCCACGTCCGGTCACGACGATGATCACGAGCCGGGGGTGTCCCTACAACTGCACGTTCTGCTCGGTGCCTACGTTGTATCAGAAGCGCAAGTGGCGTTCGCGAGAAGCGGTGAACGCCGTCGACGAAATGGAATACCTCGAGCAGACCTACGGCTACGGCGGCGTTCTCCTCGTCGACGACCTGTTGACGACGAACGTCGATCGGATTCACGAGTTGTGTGCGGAGATTATCGAGCGAGGCCTGGATATTTCGTGGTGGTGTCAATCCCGGGCGGACATCCTGGTCAAGCATCCCGGGCTCGTCGAGCATATGGCGGAGGCAGGTTGCTACTTGACCTTCTTGGGCCTCGAATCGGGGAACGAGCACGTCCTTGCGCACTGGAACAAGAAGATGAAGCTGGATACGGGTGGGCAGGCCGTGGAGTTGCTCCGGCAGAACGGTATCAAAGCTCTGACGGCGTTCATCATCGGGATGGAGCAGGAGACCGAAGAGGACATCGACAACACGATCGAGTATGCGAAGACGCTGGATGCTCACCAGGCGCAGTTCTCGATCCTTACGCCCTATCCGGGTACCGAAGACTGGGGACGGAACATCCCGCGGATTTTCGACAACAACTGGGCGAACTACACCGGGAGCAAGGTGGTTTTTCACCGGGATCACCTGCCCGGCGATGTGATCGAGCAGAAAATCAAGAAGGCGTACTGGAGTTTCTACAACCCCATGAGACGATGGGACCTCGTGCTGAAGAATGTGGCGGGCGTGAATCCGAGGAAGCTCTGGCGCATTCTGACCACGCTCAGGAAACAGCGTGACCTCGTGATTCCTCAAATGGATCCGGTCGATCATTACATTTCTTTGACTTCGTCGGATTGGGAGACGTGGAAGACGAGTTATGAGCCTGCAAGGGAAGTCGCGGCGGCCGTGTAGGAGAGGTAGCCGTCACATTAATGGAAGCCCCGGCTGGGAACAGCCGGGGCTTTTTGTGTACTGGAAGGAATGGCTCAGATAGAGACGGCGTCGAGGGTGTCGTCGAGTCGACGTTGTAGGTCGTCCGGAATCGAGGCTCCACACATCGATGTGATTCGCTGGATCTGGCCGGAAGACTGAATCGGCATCAGTCCGGGTACAATGGGTACAGTGATGCCTGCGCTCGTCGCGTTGTCCTTGAACCGGAAGAAGCTGTCGTTGTCGTAGAAGAGCTGGGTAACGACGAGATCGGCGCCGGCGTCGACTTTGCGTTTCAGGTTGAGGAGGTCGGTCTCGAAGCTTTCCGCCTCCAGGTGCTTCTCGGGGTATCCGGCGACGGCCACGCCAAACGGGGCATCTGTCGGCTCGGTATTCTGAATGTGGGCGACCAGCTGGTTGGCGTGCTCGAATCCATCCGGGGGGCGACGAAATTTTCGCTGCCCTGAGGTTGGTCGCCCCGCAGCGCCACGATGTTCCTGAAGCCGGCCGATCCGATTCGGGATAAGGTTTGTTCGATCTCGCCTCTGGAGGCGCCGACGCAGGTCAGGTGATGGGCGGAGTCCACACCGAATTCGTTCCGGATGAGCGTAGCGATTTCGAGTGTCTTGTCCTGCGTTGAACCCATCGCACCGTAGGTGACGGTGATGCAGCGCGGTTCGTGGGCGACGAGTTCGGGAAGGATCCGGGTTCTGAGGTTGCGCATCCCTCTCCTGGTTTTCGGAGGGAAAACTTCGAAGGTTACGACCGGGTCATCGGCTTTTTCGAAGTAGTCTGGAAAACGCATAGGCGTCCTGGTCAGAGTGCGGGTGTTGTCGGGCGGAAGTCTGCTTTATGAACCAAGGGGGTTCACATCAAGATTGAAACCAAAAGGAGAAGCCCTGCTGAGTCGTCAGCAGGGCTTCTCCCGGCAGGCCTGAGAGCAGGCTATTCCTTGTGGCCGTACTGCTTGATGAAGTCCTCGACCATCTCGTTTGCCTGATCATCGCTGAACTGATCGGGTGGGGACTTCATAAAGTAGGCAGACGGACCCGGGAGCGGGCCCTTGATTCCGTGATCCAGAGCAATCTTGCAGCACCTCAGTGCGTCGATCACGACGCCGGCCGAGTTCGGGCTGTCCCATACTTCGAGCTTGAGTTCGGCCTTGAGGGGCACGCCGCCAAAGGTTTCACCTTCCATATGGATGTAGCACCACTTCTGATCCTCGAGGAAAGGGACGTGGTCGCTCGGTCCGACGTGGACATTATCGTCTCCGAGGTCGTAATCGAGCTGAGAAGTCACAGACTGTGTCTTGCTGATTTTCTTCGATTCGAGCCGGCTGCGCTCGAGCATATTGTAGAAATCGGTGTTCCCGCCGAAGTTCAGCTGATAGGTCTTGTTGAGCTTGACTCCGCGGTCACGGAAAAGCCGCGTGAGCACGCGGTGGCTGATCGTCGCGCCAACCTGCGATTTGATATCGTCACCGACAATGGGGAGACCTCGTTTCGCGAACCGTTCCGGCCAGTGACCAGTGCTGGCGATGAAGACAGGCACACAATTGACGAACCCGCATCCGGCCTGGAGGACCTGCTCGACGTACCACTTCGTGGCTTCGTCGCTTCCCACGGGCAGGTAGTTGATGACCACGTCCGTACGAGTGGCTTTGAGCACTTCGGCGATGTCGACGGTGTCGCCGTCGGCCTTGGTGATCACTTCGGTCAGGTACTTGCCTAGCCCGTCGTGCGTCATACCGCGCTGGACGGGGACGTCGAGGAAAGGGACATCGGAAAACTTGAACGTATTGTTCGGACCGGAAAAGATAGCTTCGCTAAGGTCCTTCCCGACCTTTTCTGAATCGATGTCGAATGCGGCGCTGAATTCGATGTCGCTGATGTGGTAGCCCCCGAGCGTGGGATGCATCAGCCCCGGGACGAACTCATCATCGGAGGCGTTCCGGTAATACTTGACGCCCTGAACGAGCGAGGATGCGCAATTTCCTACGCCAACGATAGCAACACGTACTTTGCGAGACACGGTGATGACCTCCAGGAGTTATGATTCCGTTAGGCGTTGTGGTCAAAACCTAAGTCATTGCATATATTTAACTAATCGATTGTTTGTATCTATTTCATAGATTTTATCTATATGAACCTTCATCAGCTCAGAACGTTCCTGGCGGTGGCTCACACGGGGAGTTTTACAGCCGCGGCTCGGGAAGTCCATCTGACCCAGCCCACGGTGAGCTCAGGTGTCGCCGAGCTTGAACGATCGATGGGGGTCCGCCTGTTCAACCGGAACGGCCGTCGAATTTCCCTGACGCTTGAGGGACGGCAGCTGCTGGCATACGCGGAGCAGATTCAAGATCTGGTGGTTGAAGCACGCGATCGAGTGGGGCGAGGCGACCCCAGTGGGGCTGAGGGTTTTCGGTTCGGAGCAATCGATGCCGCCGTGATCTATCTGATTCCCGATTTATTGCGGGACTACCACACACGGTTTCCTGAGGTCGAAGTGACCGTCCAGGTCGACGCCTCCCGGTTTCTGGTGGAGGAGATTCTGGCTGACCGATCAGAGTTCGCCCTGATCACACTTCCCTTCGAGAATGCGAAGATTGCGACGATCCCGATTTGCCAGGATACGATGCCGCTTGTCGTGGGTTCGCGCCACCCGATGGCCAGTCGCAGACGGGTTCGGCTGGAGGAGGTGGCTGCGGAAACTTTGATCCTGTTCCATCGGGAATCCGTTTCTCGTCGCCTGGTCGATGCGTACTTCGCTGAAGCGGGATTGACCCCGGGCAGAGTGATGGAGATGAGTAGTCCGGAGGCGATGCGCAAGCTGGTGGAGGCGGGCGTGGGGATCTCCTTCCTACCCTCTCTGACTGTGCAGGAGTCGGTCGAAGGAGGCACACTCAAGACGCTCGCGGTGTCGGGAGTGGCATTGAGCCGGCAAATCGGTGTGGCGTGGCGGCGGGGGCGCTACTTCGGGCCGGCCATCGAGGCGCTTATGAACGCGTTGTTCGAAGCCTACGGGCGTCGGGCGGAGTGGGACGCGGCTGTGGCTACTCGGGCATCCTTGCCGTAAGCAGCCAATCCCAAGGATAAGGCGAGCCTAGTTCACTCGGGGCGTTTTCGATCATTTCGTCCCAGGGATATTCCACTCGATCCACACGAACGATCTCGAGTCCGCTGTCTTCCAGGAGATGCCGGGCTTCGTCGTACATATAGGTCTTGGTCGGCGCCGTGCCGAGCGTGACGATACCCTCTACGACAGACTGGACTTCGCTCTCGTAGAGGTCTGTGGCCTCACGGACGGCCGTGGCGCGACGCACTCCGATCCTGACGTTGCAGCGGACGAGCGTACGGTAGGTGTGAAGCAAGGACTCGAATGCAGGCACGACGACGAGCAGAAGCCCGCCTTCGCGGATCGACGGAAGCATATTGCGGAGGATGCGTTCTCGGATATGAGTCCGAGGGTCGATGAGGACGTTCGCACAGACCCCGACGTCGACGAACTTCAGAAACGGTCGGGTGCCCGACAGGTTGTGTCGGACGAACTGGATGTTCGAACGAGTTCCGTGACGTTCCTCGGCGAGCCTGAGCAGGTCGCTCGAGAAATCGATGGCGAGGACGTTTGAAAAGTTCTCGGACAGTGTGGGCAGGAGCGCACCGGTTCCACACCCGAAGTCTCCCACACAAGAACCGATTCTGGATGCGCGTCGGATGGCGGAGCGCAGCTTGCCGTTGATCTCGCTGTCGGCGATGCTGAGCACCTCGTCGTCGAATCGATCGGCGAGGGCGTCCCAGTAGGCGAGGTTCACGGTCAGTCGGCGGGCGAGGTGAGCTGTCCGAGCAAGCCGCGTCGTACCCAGTCGAGGGCCTGGGTGGCGAGCCAGCGACGGATATGGTCGCTGTCCTGGTAGTTGCGACTTTTCCGGCTGAGGTCGATCCCGTCGGCGCCCCGGACAGCAACGTAGGTCGACCGGTTCTCCATCGGCCCGACCAGAACGAGGTTAAGGGCCGCATTTCCATTCGCCAGCGTCTTCGCCAGCTCTTCGCCGTCTGTCGTAGGGTTGGACCTGACGGTATCGAGGTCCGTCTCGGTGTGCGACTCGACGACATCCGAGAAACCGGATTCCTCAAAATCGCGAGCGATCCTTCCGTCGGTGATCGTATCCACGATGCTAATCTTGAGGCCTCTGGCTCGTAACAGACCCGCGACGGATTCCACGACGGTTTCTTTCCCGACACCATAAATTGCGACCCCAAGCCGCTTTCGGAGTTCCTCCTCCACCGGGGCGATCAGGCGATCCGCTTCGTCCTCGGTGTCGGCCTTGGCGGCGATGCGGACGTCGGTCTGGCCGATGTGAGCGGCAAGGCCGACCGTGGGGTTTGATTCGGTCATCAGGTCGCCAATCAGGCGATCTACACTGCTTTCGCCGACAGCACAGGTTCGCAGCACTCGGACACGTGTGACCTTGGCGCCCCCCATCCTGTCGGTCAGGATCGGGATGACGGCGTGCTCGAGCTGGTGAGTGAGCTCCCGCGGTACGCCCGGTAAGACGATGACGAAACCACGACCGGTCACGTCTTCGCTCAGAAAACAGGGCGCGGTCCCCACGGGGTTCTCGATTGGCGTCGCGCCCTCCGGGATGTAAGCCTGGCGCTTGTTATTGTCGGCCATTTCGCGGCCGAAGCTCCGGAATCGGGCAGCGATCTGTCGCTCGAGGTCGGTGCTGTAAACAAGTTTGCGGCCGGTCGCGTTTGCCACGCACTGCCGGGTCATATCGTCGACGGTCGGGCCGATGCCCCCGGAGGTGATGACGGCGTCGGAGCGGTCCAGCGCGAGGTTGAGGACGTCAGTGATTCGTTGTTCGTTATCGCCGACAGTTGTCTTGTAGTAGATGTCGACGCCGATGTCGCGCAACGCGAGCGCCATCTTGCTGGCGTTGGTGTCGATGATTTCGCCGAGCAGGAGCTCGGTACCGATCATTACGAGTTCAACACGCATTCAGGGAATCCCTTGGTCGCTGGCCGTGAATCGCTAAGGAAACTGCACCCAGTGGTCGTGGACCGGGCCCGAGTTTCCGTGAACGGGGTCGGATGAGGGTTTTGGAACGGCAGCAATGGTTTCTCGGATCGCGGACCCGTCCAATGCGTCTCCCCGGCACAGGTCCCAGTCGGAGCAACCTGGGGGATAGGCCCCGATGACGAGCAGGTCTGCGGAGGCCGCGAGGTTCTCGTGACCGGTGCCGGCTGGCAGCAACGCGACGTCTCCGGTCCCGATGTCGAAGACATCGCCTGCAGAACCTCCGAAAAGGACCCGGGCGGACCCGCGGGCGATTCCCAGGACTTCGTGGGCGTTGCTGTGAAAGTGAGGGAACGCGTAGATCCCGTTGCGCCAGGATTGCGTCCACCCGTTGGAATGAAAGGCCGACTCGATTGTAGCTGCCCGATCCCCCGTGGTGGAGGCAAACGCGCCCTGGTAGACGATCATCGGCCATTGAGGGTGATTGGGGATGCTTCCGCCGTCTTCGAACGGATACAGGGATACGGCGACGTCGCTCATGCTCAGTTCCGGAGGGCCTAGTGATGTGTGAATTCGTCTGAGGGCGCCCGTTCAGTCGATGCCCATCTCACGTAGGGCAGGGATCGGTGCGTCCCCGCCCCCGATGACACTCTGGTCGAAATCGATGAGGGCTCCGGTCATCATTCCGGATTCTTCGGACGCAAGATAGGCGATGGCTCGGGCGGCCTCATCGACTTTGATCAGGCGCCCGAACGGTCGATCGGCTTCGGCATCGTCGAGCCAGTCTTTCCCGTCGGTGTGGGCCGTTCGTTGAATGTGATCCTCGCCGGGGGTGTCCATCCATCCGAGCATCAGACCGTTCACCCGGATGCGATTTCGAACCACGGTGTAGGCAACATTCTTCGTGAGCGTGGCAAGACCACCCTTTGACGCGGCGTACGGCGTGAGGAAAGGTTGTCCCCCGTACGCGGAGGTACTGATGATGTTGACGATCGATCCCTCGATCCGTGTCGATCTCATATGGTTGACGCAGTCCTGCATCAGGAGGAAGGGCGCTCGAAGGTTCACGTCCATCAGGGTGTTCCAGACATCGAGTGGGGTGTCGTAGATCGTACCCCGGGTGGTCAGGCCCGCAGCATTTACAAGGATGTCGATTTTTCCGAATCGGTCGAGCGATTGGGCGACGAGGCGATTGCAGTCAGAGGGTTCAGCCAGATCGGCTCGGACGAATACGGCGTCGCACCCTTCGGCCTGCAGGTCCGCCGCCACTTCGCTTCCGCGATCGGCGTCACGACCCGTGACAGTGACGCCGGCTGCACCGCGTGCGGCAAACAGTCGGGCGGTTTCTTCACCAAGGCCCTAGGTGCTACCTGTGATGATCGCATGCTTGTGTGAGAACGCGATCATCGCTTGAAACGCTTCATCTCGGTCGCCTCGAGGGCCGCTTCGATCAGCGGTTGAAGATCCATTTTTCGCTCGAGTGCGTGCACGCGATCGAGATCGGCTCGTGTTTCTGGGTGCTTGGGAACGAAAACGGTGCAGCAGTCTTCGTAGGGCTCGATTGAGGTCTCGTAGGTTCCGATGGCTCGCGCCTGCGTGATGATCTCTTCCTTGTTGTCACCGGCGAGCGGGCGGAGAACGGGCAGAAGCGTGACTTCCTCGATCGCACGGATGTTGGCCAGGGTTTGAGACGCGACCTGACCGACGTTGTCACCTGTGACGAGAGCCTGGGCGTCTTCTTGTTGTGCGATGGCCTCGGCGATGCGCAACATACTTCGTCGATAGAGCACGACCCGATAGCTCTCGGCTCCGAACTGCATAATGTGTCGCTGGATATCGACGAGGGGAACGAGGAACAATCGTGACTGGTACTGATAACGGGTGAGGGTCTGTACCAGTTCCTCTGTGTTCCGCTGAGAGTTTCTGTTGGTGTAGGGTTGGCTGTGAAAATGGACAAACGAGAGAGTGACCCCGCGCTTCATAATGCGGTAGGAGGCCACGGGCGAGTCGATTCCGGACGAGATCAGGCTGAGGGCGCGTTCGTTCGCTCCGACGGGGAGCCCGCCGGGGCCCTTGATTTTTTCGCCGTAGACAAACGTGCCGTCCGGGGTGACTTCGAGGTAGCACGTGAAGTCGGGGCCGTCCATTCTTACGTTGGCGCCGGAAAGCGACTGAATGTGAGCTCCGACGTCCCTGTTGATCTGATCGGAGTTGAGTTCAAAGGCCTTGTGCGAGCGCCGGGTCGCAACCTTGAAAGTCTCGAATCGGACGTTTTGAGCGACGGCCCAGGCGGTTTCGCGGATGGTCGTGATTTCGTTCGGGACGAGGAAGGCGAGTGAGAAGTTGGCGATTCCGAAGACCCCGGAAAGCCTGTCGCGAACGACTCCATCGGGGGTATCGGGAGTGGGTTCCAGCAAGATCCGACCTGAAATACGACGGACGGCACCAGTCGGTACGCCCTTCAGCGACCGCTGGATGTTCCGGATGAGCTGGTTCTCGAAGCGTCCACGATTCCGACCCTTGAGTCCCACTTCATGATAATGGATGAGGTAGAGCGTCTCGGCTCCGCCCATGTTTCCTCCGAATCTGAATAGGTGGAGGAATATGCCCGAACGTCATGAACGTGTCAAGAAACGGCGGCGATCGTGAGGTCAGGAGTCTCTGAGGAGAACGACGAGGGTCAGATCGTCGGATCGATCGGCTCCTCCGATGAACGTTTCCACTTCGTCATGCAGCGTTTTCACGGACGCCCGTGCCCCACGTCCCCAGATGGCCTCGCGTTTCGGACCCCCGTGGATCGGTGGGCAATGGCCTGCGTTGACGATTTCCACTGTGCCTGTGGGAAGATCGACGACCGCGATGCAGCAGGTAATGAACGTGGCTGGGTCGATCTGTCCTTCGAGAGAATCGTTCAGTCCGTTGATGATATCAGCCGGTGTGGTCCGGTTGCGGATTTCGCAGCGAAGCATCTCGTTGAACCGGAGGGCGGTAACGGCGGCTTCCATCGCTTTCCCCTAAACATCTGCGATCACGATGGCAAACTTTTCCCGGGCATCGTCGATCCATCTGTAGGCGAAGTAATCTCCCCCGACATTATTCGCCGGGACCAACAGACCGTCCACGCTGTAGCCGTCGAGTTCCACCCGCTCTGGCAGAAGGCCCATCTGCATATCGTGTGCCGTCTGGAGCTCGTCCCGCATTTCCCGGTAATGGGCCTCCCGGAGGCTACGGTTTCATCGTTCTTTCACGAGAGTCTGTTGGTAGGCCGATCCGACCAGGCAGAGAGCGAACGGAATCGCAATCAGACTCAGAAGCCCCAGGAGGTCGGCGTCATCGGCGGTGTAGGAGGGAAGCGAGAGGAGGGCGAAACAAAGGAGGCCGATGATGGCGTGTCTTCCCTGCCCGAATCGAAGGACAGCGTTGCGACTCCCGACATAGGCATCGATCACGGGGAGATCCCGATCGCCGACGAGAATCGGCAAGTACGTGATTCGCAGGGCGAAGAGCAGGGCGTTGGTCCAGAGGAAGAACGTACCAACGGTCAACGGGATCGCGCCGGACCAGTTGTAGGGCGCAGTCTGGAATCCGGGAAAGAACTCGACGAACGGCGCACTCAGGCGGTCGCGTGCAATCGTCCTGAGCGGGGCGATCTGTTCGGAAATTTCATTGGGCAGGAATCCATCCGGAATGGCGAAGAAAAGGTAAGCCAGGGTCAGCGTTACGATCGCGACCCAGCCGATGGGTACCCAGAGGCTGATAAAGAGGAAGCGAAACGGATGGCTTATGAACGGCCGCCATCCGGCTTCGAAGGTCACAAGCCTTTCGTCAGTCCGCGGATACACATCATCATGAGGCCGGTGAAGAAGGCCGCCTAGAAGATGGGAAGGACGATGGTCGCGAAGACGGTGAGGAGGGTTGCGAAGGCGAGTCGGGGAAGGTGGCCTGTCCAGCAGGAGATGCCGTCGGACAGACAGGTCCCGATGCGCAGGCGTGGTTCGACAGGCTCGAGCAAGCGACGCTCCCCGGGTAGAAGGACGGTACTCGAATCGGCGACCGTCAGAATCCGATCTCAGGATGAGGGTTTTTCTTTATTGAGGCCGTGTTTGCGGTAAAAATGACGGAACTGGTCGTAGGTGAGGTCGAGCGCGGCCGCCGCTTTTCGCTGATTCCAGTTCGTAGCCCTGAGAGCCCGGCGAAGAAGCCCCAGTTCGAAGGCTTGGAGCTGACCTTCGAAACCGCCATCGGGCGATGTGCCTGCTTCGTTGACGACTTCCGGTGGGAGATCGTCGATGCCCAGATCGGTGCCTGTGGCGACGCAGGCGGCCCGTTCAGCAGCGAACTTCAGTTCCCTGACATTCCCCGGCCACTCATAAGACATCATTGCCCAGCCGGCTTCTTTCGAGAATGAACGCTCCTGGACGCCTGGGACCTCCTGGACGATTTCTCGAACAAAGTGGTCTGCGAGGGGTTGAATGTCTTCTCGTCGCTCACGGAGAGGCGAAATTCGCAAGACCTCGAACTTCAACCTGTCGTAGAGATCCTGCCGGAACCTGCCCTCCGAGATCTCCCGTTCGAGGTCGGCGTTCGTCGCCGCGATGACTCTGACGTCGACCTTGAAGGGAGCCGCACTGCCAACCCGCTGGACTTCCTGGTATTCGATGGCCCGAAGTACGTTCTGTTGAAATTCCGCGCTCGTGTTTCCGATCTCATCGAGGAAGAGGGTCCCCCCGTCTGCTGCCTCGAACTTGCCCGTGCGCGCATCGCCGGCGCCAGTGAACGCCCCCTTTTCGTGTCCGAAGAGTTCGCTCTCCAGGAGGTGAGGGGAAAGTGCGGCACAGTTGACTTTCACGAACGGCCGATCCTTGCGGGCACCACCATAGTGGATCGCCGCAGCGACGAGTTCTTTTCCGGTACCGGGTTCACCGAGGATGAGCGCGGGGCGGGGAATAGACGCAATCCGTTCGGCCTGTTGCAGAAGCTGCGTCATTGCCGGGCTCGTGCCGACGACCTGATAGCGCTTCCCGAACTCGTCTCGATAGAAACGGTTCTCCCTGCCCAGGTCTTTGACCTCTTGGTGGAGCCGTGCGTTTTCATCGGCGACGGCCAGTACACGTTCGAGTTTCTCGACGCTGAGTTCGAGCCGGTCCTCGATGTAGAAGTCCTTCTCGATAAAGTCGGCGGCTCCGAGTCGAAGCGCTGTAACGGCGGTTTCGACTGTGCCCTTGCCCGTCAGAATGATCACCGGCAGATCGGGTACCTGGTCCTTGATCAGTCGGAGGATCTCGAGGCCGTCGGGTTCCCCTTCCCCGAAGTCCAGATCGAGGATGGCGAGGTCGATATTGGAGGCGTTGTCGCGCAGGCTGTTCAGGGCCTGGACCCCCGTGGCACAAGCGTGGACTTCGCGACCGGTAGCTTCGAGGGTTTCCTGAAGGGCTTCTCGAATCTCAGGTTGGTCATCGGCGATGACGATGCGGGACGGCATTGTTTGCCTCAGGTGATGAATTCGTCGGCGACAGGGCTACCGGAGGTCTCGGAACTGCTGCGTTGGAGCCGCAACTCTTCTTTTTCAGACTGAACTTCGAAATCGATGGGGAGGTCGATGCGGAAGACGGTACCCTGGCCCTCGCGGGTTCGAAAACGAATCGTCCCCCGGTGTGCGGAGACAATGCGTCGACAGATACTTAGCCCATAGCCGTTGCCGCGTTCTCGGGTCGAGAAGCCCGGGTCGAAGATCCGGGGTTGGATGTCGTCCGGGATGCCCTCTCCGCTGTCTTCAATCTCGATGTAGACCGTGGTGCCAGCCGTGTCGTACCCGACCTGCACGCGAACCGGCTTCGTTTCGCGTGTCGCGGCGAGCGCGTTCACTAGGAGATTCGTGAGCGCCTCGGAGATCATCCCCGCGTCGGCTTTCACTCTGGGGACGTGGGCTTCCCAGTTGAACTCGACATTGTCCCTACCGGAGGCGTCGATTGTTTGTTGCGTAAGGTCGACCAGGTCTACGAGGGTGGCGTTGACGCTCTCTGCTTTCATACTTCGTAGATAAGTGACCCACTGGTCGTAAACGCTCTCCTGCTCTCCGAGGATTCGGTCGAAGGCCTCGGCGTCGCTCGGGTCAAGCTGCTTGATCGCTCGGCGAAGTCTGTTGCCTGCCAGGCCCATCAGGTTCTTGATGCGATGACCGTGTGTGTAGAGCCTTTCGTAGACCTGCCCACGGCCCAACTCGATGAGTTCCAGCGACAGACGGGCGAGCACGGAGGAGGCCTTGACGCCAAACTCTTCGTTGATGGTGGCGTATTCCTGTTCCATTTCCGAGGGGGTCATCTGGTCGAAGAGCAGAGTGGCAAGGTTGCGATAGGGCAGGTTGTAATCTGGCTGGAGCTGAATCGCGATCTTGAATTCGCCGAGCGCGGGGATGGTCTGGCCCGCCTGCATCAGTAGGACGCCGAGGTTATTGTGGCCGGGGGCGAAGAACGGATCGGCCTCCAGCCCGCGGCGGTAGATGTCGATGGCGTGTCGCCGGCGATTCGGAAAGTCGTCGAGGAAGCTGCCGAGGAGAAAGCACACACGATCGATCTCCTCGCAGGCCGTACCCTCGTCCGCACGAGACAGAATGTGCTCGAGGGCGTCGATTGCCCGTTGGCGATCTTTGGACGCTGGTGCCGCCCCGTGAGCGTGGTGCAAGGCGAGGTGAAAGTGCGCGTCCAGATGATCCGGTGCGATTTCTGTCGCCTTCTCGAGGGCCCCTCGCGCCGCACGGCGATCGCCGGCCAGCGTCGCGGCGAGCCCGACCTTGAAATGCATCTCGGCTACGCCGGGTTCGCGGTCGACGGCCTTGGTGAACGTTTCGTGCGCCCTGGCGTATTCGCCGCGATTGTAGTAGAGCACGCCAAGATTGTGAAGCGACCTCACGTTGGACGGGTCGAGATCGGCAGCACGTTCATACGCTTGCTCCGCCTGGACCGCATCGGATCTGCGGAAGGCGTCGTCACCCCGTTTCCTGAGCCTGCGAGCCTCCTCGACCTTCGATTCGGGCAGGGTGTCGCTGATCTCCAGCGTGGACGCTTCTGATGGGGGGGTAGGCTTCACGCTTCCGCCGTGCGGAGCCCCAGCCGTTTGAACTCGCGTTGTAGCTGTCGTCGCGCCCGATTGAGCCAGGTTTTGACCGTGCCCATCGGGACTTCGAGGGTTTGAACGATTTCTTCGTAGGAGAGGTCCTTGACGTAGCGTAACCAGATCGCTTTTCGATAGCGCTCGGGGAGGCGATCGATCCCTTCGAGGACGAGCTCCCGGCGTTCACGCATCTGAACGTCGTGGTCCGGTCCCGATCCACGAGCTGCTTCGGACATCGCAGCTTTCGCATACTCGACATCCTCGAGGAGGGTGACCCAGTTCTGGCGTACTCGTTCGGATCGCTTGTGGGACAGGCAGACGTTGATCGCAATGCGTGTGATCCACGTGCCGAAGGCGGAGTCACCTCGGAAGGTCGGAAGGGCATTGAAAGCCCGGATGAAAGACTGCTGGATCAGATCCTCGATGACATCGGGGTCGGAGGCCCTTCGGCGTACGACGGCGACGACGTTCGATTGATAGGTTTCGTAGAGTGTTTTGTAGGCCGCGTCGCTTCCATTCTCCGCCTCGCTGATTATTTGTTTTTCCTGCTCTCTGGTCACGTCGACCGTCCTTTCAGTAGGCTTCTTCGTCACGTGTGAGGAACCGGTAACCGAGATACGTGATGGCGCCCGAAATCGCGAGTTTGACGAGTACGAAGGCGAGGGCGAAAACCGAACCGATCAGGGGAAAGAGGGTGCCGAGTATCATCGATCCGCCAACGACGATGAGGACAATACCAAGGAGTTTCATCAACACGGGTCAATCCTCCTAAGAGTCGGTGGTGGACGTCGTCTTCGCCTGGGCTTCGAGCCGTGCGAGTCGGTCGTCGACGGAAATCACGATGTCCTGAACGCCGGACAGCCGCTGCTCCACGCGATCGAACCGGGCTTCCACGCCGTCGGTCATCGACGATGGCGCCTCGTATCGGTAAATGCGGGCCACCTTGATGAAGACGATTGCTAGCAGGACGACGACGGGGCCCGGTGTTCTGAACCCCTTGTCGAGGATGTGAACCATCGTCCCCAAGGTGACAATGAGAAAGGCAATTCCGCCGGAGGTCATAAACGTTCGCTGCATTGCGCTCTCTCCGTGCCGGGCTGCAGCCCTACCCCCGGTTCAATTTTTCATCGATGGTGATCAGAATGTCCTGGACGTCGGCGATCCGACGATCGATGTCGTCCAGGCGTTCGCCGATCCGCTCTTCAACACCCGATACGGTTACCTTGCCTCTTCAGTCGACGTATTTGTGAACGGCGGAAGCCAGAATTATGAGGCAGATACCGGCAAAAATCTCGATCATCGGTTCTCTCCTGTAGGCCTAAAGCTCGTCAACCGACCTGGCGTGAGGCTTCTCGTCCGCCCGGTCGATCTCGTGGAAGCGGTAGACAAGGAGGCCGGATTCGGAGACTCGCACTTCGGCGTACCCACGAGCCGAGAGGTCCCGAAGCATCGTCTCGGTCTTGTCGACCGTCAGTCGAAGATCCGTTGCCGCCTCAATGACGGAAAGGCTCCCACCGCGGTCTCGTGCGAGACGCAGCAGCCGGTTCTGGTCCTTTTCGTCCACCCGGCGGTCTGCTGCCTTCTGGGTCCTATGACCGACCCAGAAACTGCCCTGTGCGAAGACGAGGAGACATAGGCCGATCGTGATGCCGTCCGTCTTGCCCTTGGAGACCCCGGCGATGATGGCGATGACGCCGCTCAGTCCCATCAGGGCCGCGAAACCTTTGATCGAGTAGGCGAACATATACCGCATAAGACAGCCTCCGTCGGTCGCGATGTCCGATACTCGGTTTGGCACATCTCTGAACTTGCTGCTTGCAGAACGAAGGTCGCTCGATGTTCTGGCGGTCCATTCGTTCTTTGCCCAGTGCCATTCGCGTCGAATGTTGTTCTCTGCGTCTTTGAGTCCGCCGGAAACTTCCGCGACGATCTCTTCGACAAAATTCGCGTATCTAGGCATCGTTCTTTCCCATCTTCTTCTTCAGAGCCTCGAGCTCGTCTTCGACAGCCTGCCGTCGTTCCAGCTTCCCGAATTGATCGTCGAGTGAGGCGTCGGGTCCTGCCAACTCCTGGTGCGCGTCCGCCTCGGCTTCGGTCGTTTCGACCCGGTCTCGGAACCGCTCGAAGCTGGAGAAAGCGTCATCGCCGACTCCGGCGAGCCCCCCCTGGGCGATTTGCTTGCGTGCCTGGGCGGCCTTCTGGCGGGCGATCAATGCTCCCTGTCTAGCCCGTGCCTCATCCAACTTGGCTTTCAGCTTCTGCATCTGCTCCTTGAGCTGAGTAGAGGTTTTCTGGCTTTCCTCGAGGGCGGCGTTCAGATCGTCGAGTGCCTCCTGAAGAGCGGCTTTTCGCTCGAGGGCTCGTTGGGCCAGTTTGTCCTCGCCGGATTCGACGGCCAGCTCGGCTTTTTTCTGCCAGGATTCGATCTGATCCTCCTGGGCCAGGTACTGTCGCTCGAGTCGTTTCTCGTTTGCGACGGCCGTTCCGACAGAGGCGGTCGCTTTGTTGACCGCTTCTTCCATCTCGAGGATCATCTGTCGGATCATTTTCTCCGGATCTTCGGCTTTCGTGAGCAGGTCGTTGATGTTGGCCTTCACGATGTCGGCCATCCTGGAAAAGATGCCCTTGGTCATTTCCTTCTCCTTTCAACCAGCCACCGCACCAGCGTTCGGGGTGCCTCATTCGCACCGCTTACGTTGGCAAGGGACGTGCCGTACTTTACAGTCCCTTATTTTTTAGCATAAATAGTTGTTCTATATATTGTTTATGCAATTCTCCCGCTGTTCGTCTTCGAGCACCAATTTGGCGTTATCCACCACTCTGGTGGCGTGCTGGACCGACTCGGTGAAAGATACAGCGTTCAACGACGATTTAGAAGCCGGTTGTCCGAAATCCCCAAAGTTAATAAAGTTTGGCACCCCGCAGGGCTCCCCTCCCTCCAGCGTAGATCAAACATGTCGCGTTACCGCATACCGATCCTCGTATGGTGCATCCTGCTTCTTAACGTTCCGGCGTTGGGGCTGTCCGCAACTTACGAGGTCCAACGAGGCGACTCTCTGTGGGAGATCGCCCGCCGATTCCGAACCTCGGTCGCCCGGATCAAGAAGATCAACGGGTTGAAATCCCCTCGCATTTATCCAGGCCAGCAATTGCAGGTCGGAGAGAAGATCCGAGAATTCCTGCTGCCCAATGGGCCGTATTACCACACACGTCCGGCCCGGGATCTACAGGATACCCGGGACTATGCTGAGGGGTCCAGCGGCACGCCCGCGAGAGACTTCGCTCGGGCACGCGGCCTCCTGGCATCGCACCGGTCTGAACTCGAGGTGCGGTTTGCCCGAATCAAGGGGCGAAAGAAACCGCTTAGAGGGTGGCGGATCGTGATCGATCCTGGGCACGGAGGACGGGATCCCGGCGCCATCGTTTCGAACCGGGATGGACGCGACCGGGGCGTCCACGTCGTCGAGGATGAGTATGTCTATGACATCGCGTTGCGAGTGTTCGAGCGTTTACTGCTTTATGGGGCCTCGGTCGACCTGACGGTGATCAGCCCCAATCACCTTCGGCGAGATAACACCCCGGCCTCAAGCACCTTCGTAAACGAGCAGAACGAAGTCTACAACGATCCGGCTATGAGCAGATCGTCGAAGAACGGCTCCCGTCCAGGGTCGGACAACATCAATAGACGCGTACGGATCTCGAACGCTTTCTTCGGCGGCCGGTCCAAGACGCTGTTCGTTTCACTGCACGCAGACAATAGCCCGGGGCGTCCGAAGGGACCGCTCGTGATCTACCAGAAAAAGGGGCGCCGGGTCGACCGGGCATCCAAGAAGCTCGCAGAGTCGCTCCGACGCGCCCTCGATTCTCCAACTGTACCTGCTCAGATGGGTGGAAGGAATTTGGCGGTGCTGCGCGGGAATCGGGCGCGTGCGGAAGTACTGGTGGAGATACGAAACGTTGCGTTCGTGGGTGACGCGTGGGCGCTGCGGTTCCACGAAACGCGCGAGGAAGATGCGGATCGTGTCGTGAAGGGTATTCTGGACTACGTGGGCGAGTAAACGGTTTCGGAGGGTTGAAACCGGCGAAGTCTCAATGCGTTCGAAACGACCGAGAGTGAGCTGAAGGCCATCGCGATTCCGGCCAGCATCGGACCCCCCATTGGATTGAGGAGGCCGAGTGCGGCAACCGGAATCAGCAGGATGTTGTATGCGAACGCCCAGAACAGGTTTTGCCTGATGATGCGCATCGTCCGACGCGAAAGGGCGATGGCGTCGCCGACCCCGCTAAGATTGTCCCTGATAAGGACGACGTCCGCACTCTCAACCGCCACGTCCGTACCGGTTCCGATTGCGACTCCAACGTCGGCTTGCGCCAGAGCGGGTGCGTCATTGTTTCCGTCACCGACCATGCCGACGGTCCCTCGTTCTAGCTGAAGAACCCGGATGCGGTCCGCCTTTGCGTCAGGTCGGACGTCGGCCACGACGAGGTCGATCTCAATCTTACGAGCAACGGCAGCCGCTGTCCGTGCGTTGTCCCCGGTAAGCATCACGACTTCGAAACCGTCGTCGTGGAGGCTCTGGATGGTTTCACGAGCTTCGGGTCGCACAGTATCGGATAATGCGATCAGCCCGATGAGCGTCCCGTTGCTACACACGTAGACCGTCGACTTTCCTTCCTCTTCGAGTTGTTGAGCTCCATCCTCCTTCGGCGCGATCCCCTCCGATCGCATCAAGCGTGCGCTTCCCAGTACGATCTGCTGTTGTTCGACGACGGCGCGGACCCCACCTCCGGGGATCGCTTCGAACGTCGTTGGCTGTGGCAGTGCGAGCCTGCGCTCTGACGCTTCCCGCACGATCGCTCTGGCCAGGGGGTGCTCCGACTGGGATTCTGCAGCGGCAGCCGCGCCCAGGACAGCTGACTCATCGTGATCGTCAAAAGCGATCAGATCCGTCACGCGAGGTTCGCCCGTAGTGAGGGTGCCAGTTTTATCGAAAACGATCGCCCGGCATCGGTGGATCGTCTCGAGGGTCTCGCCTTGCTTGAACAGGACGCCAAGCTGGGCTCCACGTCCTGTCCCGACAAGGATGGCCGTCGGGGTGGCCAGCCCCAGAGCGCAAGGACAGGAAATGATGAGGACGGCTACGGAGTTGATGAGGGCGGGCTCCAGTTCACCCCCGATGGACCACCAGAGGGCGAAAGTGGCGGTGGCCAGGCCGAAGACCACGGGGACGAATACCCCTGCGATCCGGTCCGCCAGTCGCTGGATGGGTGCCTTCGAGGCCTGTGCGTTACGGACCATGTCGACGATGCGGCCCAGGACGGTCTCTTCACCGATCGCAGTGACATCCAATAGAAAAGAGCCCGTCGTGTTGACGCTGCCGGCGACTACATCGTCTCCCTGTCGTTTTTCAACGGGCAGACTCTCACCTGTGAGAAGAGCCTCGTCCACAGCCGAATGACCTTCGACAATCGTTCCATCGACGGGAATCCGACTGCCCGGCCTGATTCTGACCTTGTCGCCGGGTAGCACGCGAGCGACTGGAGTTTCGACCTCTACGCCGTCACGTACGACGAAGGCAGTTTCCGGTCGGAGGTTCATCAGAGCTTGGATGGCGCCGGAAGCTCGACGACGAGCACGGCCTTCGAGAACCCGCCCAAGCAGAATGAACGTGATGATCATCGCGGCCGTGTCGAAGTAGACGTGGTCGGACGGGGGAGATCCCGATACCCACGGGCTTACCGTGACCGCCGTGCTGTAGCCGTAGGCGGCAAGGGTGCCCACCGCGATCAGACTGTTCATATTGGTATGCCGGTGTCGGAGTGCGCTGAAGAATCCCTGGAGAAAGGGCCACCCGCACCAGAACTGGATCGGGGTTGCGGTAAGGAGCAGGAGAAGGTGAACGACTCCCATATCGAGGGAGATTCGTGACGCAGCCATTCCCAGAGCCATCAGCACAACGGACAGCGAAGTCGCGATGACGAACCTGATCTTGAGACCTGGTTCGTCTTCCTCGGCTGTATCCTCTACCCTGCGGGTGTGCGAGACGGTGGCGTCATACCCGGCGGACCTGGCAGCGGAGACGACCTCATCCTCGATCGGACCGAAGTGATCGACCAGAGCCTCGCCGGTGGTCAGGCTTACCTCGGCCTGCTGAACGGCAGGTAGGTTTCGAACAGCATTCTCGACGAGGCCTACACAGGAAGCGCAGTGCATTCCGTGAATCTCGAACCGGGTGCTGACAGGAGCCACGTCGTAACCAGCTGCCCGAATCGCACTGGCGATCTGGTTGGCATCTGTGCGTTCGATGTCGACGAGCAGACGGGCTGAGGATGTTGCCAGGTTGACCGCCGCGCTTTCGACACCAGGCGCTTCAGAGAGTGCTCGTTCGACGGTGTCGACACAGGCTGCGCAGGTCATGCCCTTGATGGGGAGACCCATCTCGAAGTGGTCCGACATGAGGGCCAATATACCCGAATCAAACAGAAGCGGAAGCCCCGAGGGACCGCCGCTCAGATGGTTCAACCGATGGATCGTCGCTCAACTGCGCAGTCTCAGAATCTCCTCACACAGGGCATCATACTCCTGTGCGCCCCGGGAGCTCGAGGTGTAGGCGACGACGGGTTTTCCGAGCAGGTTTGCCTGATTGAGCGATTCACTCTTCGAAATCACCGTTCGGAGCAGTCGTCTGCGGTGTTCCTCGAGAAGTTCTTCGACGAGGGCATTCGTACGGGTCGTGCGTATCTCGAACATGGTTGTCAGGATTCGGTAGGAGAGATCGCTCACATCCTCGTCCCGCAATTCGGCCGCCGATTCGAGTAGCGTATCGAGCCCCGTGATAGATCCAACGCCGGGTTGCACGGGTACGAGAAGCATGTCAGCGGCAACGAGCGCGTTGTAGGCGAGTACCCCGAGAACGGGAGGACAATCGAGGAGAACGTAGTCATAATCGCCGACGTGATCGAGGGCCCGGGAGAGTCGTTCCTCCCGGCGAATGCGAGCCTGCAGGAGCTCTGCTGTTTCCGTCAGCCGGTCGGTTGCTCCGACCACATCGAGGTGTTCATACTCGGAGGGTACGACCGCCCGCGCAGCCTGGGAGGGTTTCTCCATGATCAGGTCGCTGACGTCCTGGTCGAGCTCTCCCTGGACGAAGCAGCGTGTCGAATGACCCTGTGGGTCCAGATCGACGACTAGAGTGCGCTTGTTGCGAGCGGCCAGACCGGTGGCCAGATTGACGGTGGTGGTCGTCTTGCCAACCCCCCCTTTGGTGTTCGTGACGGCGATGATCATGCCCAGTCCCCCTTCGGGTTGTCACTTGAGGTTTTCGGGATTCAGTTCTTCCAGTTCATCGATGACGAAGCGGCCATCTTTTCTAATGAGTTGATTGTCGAACCAGATTTCGCCCCCTCCGAATTCGGGCGTCTGGATCGTGACCATATCCCAATGCACGGCCGAACGATTCCCGTTGTCCGCCCATTCGTAGGCTTGTCCCGGTGTAAAGTGAAAAGACCCTGCGATCTTCTCGTCGAACAGGATGTCGAGCATCGGTTCCGTGATGTAGGGGTTGAACCCGATGGCGAATTCACCGATGTATCGTGCGCCTTCGTCAGAGTCCAGAATGGCGGCCAGTTCGTCGGGCCGGTCGGCCGTCGCCTTCACGATTCTGCCCTTCTCGAAGGTCAGGTCGATTTCAGAGAATCGAGTACCGCGGTAGATGGTCGGCGTGTTGTGAACGATCCTGCCCTCCACCGAGTCGCGAATCGGAGCCGTGTAGCATTCGCCGTCGGGCACATTATGCTGTCCCGAGCATCCGATGACGGGGATTCCTTCAATGCGGAAGGTCAAGTCCGTGTTTGGCCCGGTGATACGCACTCGATCCGTACCGGTAATCAGATTGACGAGCGGTTCGAGAGCGCTGGCCATTCTTCCGTAGTCTAGTGTACAGACGTCGAAATAGAAGTTCTCGAAGGCCTCGGTGCTCTGTTCGGCCTGCTGGGCCATGGAGGGGGTGGGCCAGCGGAGCACGCACCATTTTGTTTTCGGCACCCGGATTCCGAAGTGGACGGGTCGCAGCCAGCGCGTTTCGTAGAGTCGCATGGTTTCGGGTGGGACGTCGGACAGCTCCGAGATGTTGTGATTGCCTCGGAGGGCGACATAGGCCTGAATCTTCTCCATTCTGAAGGCTTCGACATCCCCGATCAGGCCGAGGTTGGTTCCCTCGTCATCCGTGCCCTGAATCAGCTCCCGTTGGATCCGGGTGTGTTTGACCGTCACGAGGGGGTGGCCGCCTCGCCTGCGGACCGACCGGATGAGGGCGATCACCATCCCATCGGGGATATCGGTCGCTTCGATAAGCACATTTTCACCCGGGTCGACGTGGGTGGAGTGCCCCGTAAGCAGATCTGCGAGTTGGTCGTATCGTGGGTCGTGCATGGTATGGTTAGCCTTTTGAGGCGGGCTAAGATAAGTCACATTCCAGGGGGGCGCCACACGATGGTGCGATTCGGGCGAGATCGGGTATATTGTCAGAGAACGCAACTCGCTAATAAAAGGACACTTACGCGCGTGAATTTCAGGCCCTGCATCGACCTCAGGGATGGCCACGTCGTTCAGATTGTGGGTTCCACACTGAAGGACGGTCAGCGCCCCGTCACCCACTTCGAATCTTTCGACTCCGCGGCAGAGGTGGCAGGTCGATACAGAGACGACGATCTGCGTGGGGGACACGTGATCATGCTCGGTCCCGGCAGCGAGCAGGCAGCCTATTCGGCCCTGGCGGCGTTTCCGGGGGGGATGCAGGTTGGTGGCGGGGTCACTCCGCAAAATGCGGAAGCCTACCTCTGTGGCGGCGCCAGCCACGTGATCGTCACTTCCTACGTATTTCACGAGGGTCGCGTCGATGAGAGTCGCCTGGAGGATCTGGTTGCTGCGGTTGGGAGGGAGCGGCTCGTGCTGGACTTGAGCTGTCGCAGACGTGACGATGCCTACTACGTGGTGACGGATCGCTGGCAACACTTTACAGACGTCGCCGTAGACAAGACTTCCCTCGAGCAGCTGGCGGCACATTGCGACGAGTTCCTCGTGCACGGGGTGGATGTCGAGGGTAGGAGAATGGGGATCGAAGAAGACCTCGTTTCAATGCTGGGTGAAGCGAGTCCGAACCCCGTGACCTACGCGGGAGGGGCCCGATCGCTCGAAGACCTCGATCGAGTTCGGGACATCGGGGCGGGCCGCGTGGATCTGACAATAGGAAGTGCGCTCGATATTTTCGGGGGTGACGTGGCCTATGCCGATGTTCTGGCCTGGCATCGTCGGGAGGCGCGAGGGTGAGCGACCTCAAGTCGTTGGGAGAGTTCGGTCTGATCGATCGCATCGCCGCCCACGGTCTGGCGCGGGAAAACGGTGTGATCAAGGGGATCGGCGATGATTGCGCTGTTCTCGAGCTGGATTCAGACTCGGTCCTTCTGGTCACGACCGACACCCTGGTCGAGGATATCCACTTCTGGTTCGATCGGTCAGCGCCAGAGGGACTGGGTTATAAGATTCTGGCCGTGAGCCTGTCGGACGTCGCTGCCATGGGGGGAACGCCGAGAGACTCTGTGCTTTCGGTGAGTGCCTCCGCCACGTGCGATTCAGGCTACCTCGAACGGGTTTTCGAGGGGATTTTTGCATGTGGACGCCGTTATGGTGTGAATATCGTCGGAGGCGATACGACCAGAACGAATGGACCGCTTGTGTTCTCGCTCACGTTGATGGGGCGCATGCCTGCCGATCACGTGTTGTATAGGTCCGGTGCGCGACCTGGAGACCGAATTTTCGTGTCGGGAACCCTGGGGGATGCCGGGGCGGGGCTCCATTTGGCGGGGAACGACGATCGATTGGCTGAGAAGAAGCGGGAATACCTGCTCAGACGACTCCATCGGCCTCTTCCTCGGGTTGAGCTCGGGCGCCGCCTAGCGGAGAGTGGTCTCGCCACCGCCATGATCGATCTGTCCGACGGGCTGGCCTCTGATCTGGGGCACCTGGCCCGGGCTAGTTCGGTCGACATGACCGTGGATCTTGAGAAAATTCCGATTTCCCCGTCTCTGAAAGAATTCTGCCGACTGTCCCGTCTCTCCGCCCAGCAGCTCGCGGTCTCAGCCGGGGAAGATTACGAATTGGCTTTGACAGGAGAGCCTGAATTGTGCCACAAGTTGCAATTAAACAACGAATTAACCTGCATTGGTGAAGTTGTTGAAGGGTGCGGGATTGTTCGGGATCTGAAGTCGGGAGAGGTGTTGGATGTTCGGGGTTTCGACCATTTTACCGAAGAGTGCTCGACGTGATCTCTATCACATATATCTTGCTGATTATTCGACAATTTATGATCTGGCATTCCGTGAACTAATCTGAAGGCCTGCGCACCCCCACCGGGTTATCGAAGCCGGGAAGGCTCGGGTATGGCAAACTCTGAGAAAACATACCAGCACTGGATCGAAATCGTCAGGACGTTCAGGACGTATTACGATCACTTCAGGATCGCATTTCCCCATATGCACCAGATCCCGAAGTTCTACACGAACGACTGGGCGAACGAGTTCAGGACTAGCGCCAGGGATTTTTCGCGTAACGAGGACATGCACGCGGTCAAACGATTGTTCGACGGAGCCGGCTACGGAACCGAACGTTGGGACAAACTGACGGCTTTTCCGCCTGAGTCGATTGCGAAGAATGTGCTCAGCCAGGTTGTTCCGCCTAACGGTTCCCCGATTAAGCTGATCACGCCGACCGAAGAAGACGACCCTATGGCGGTTCTCAAGCAGGCACCGGGGGAAGATCGTTTCGCCAGAATGATGGAGGATCCCGAAGCGTTCAAGGCGGAGCTGGAGCGCCTCGAAGCGAGCCTGAAAGCGGCCGGATCCGATGAGGAAGTGGATACAGAGAAAGACGTCGAACTGGCGCCGGCCGATGAAGCGGTAGAAGTGGATGCGACGGATGAAGCCGCACCAGCTGAGGCAGTTGATGAGCCTGTAGTCGCTGCTGAAGCTGTGGAGAGTGAAGATCTTTTGAACCTGATCGAAGCTCTTGGTGAAGAGCGTTGGCAAGCCTGGCTCTTGGATCCCCAGACTGCGTTAGATGCCCTCGCTGGGACCACGATATCAGATGTGGAGGATTCGGAACCTGATGATGAGGATGAGCAGGCCCCGGAGCTTGACGAAGCGCAGTCTGATGAAGCTGAAGATCGTGGCGACGAAAAGCTGCTCGCTTCGCTCAGGGAGAAGAACGACTCAATCACTGCAGATGTCGAGAAGATGGCCAACGAAAAGCGGACGGTCGATCAGGAACTGAAGCGGATTCAGGCGGCGCTGGACGAGAAAGAGCGTGAAATTCAGGCAATGGCCAAGAAGGTCAAGTCGCTCGAGGAGAAGGCGAAGCAGGCGGAGAACCAGAAAGGGCGAGTTTCAGAAAGAGCAAACTACCGCCCACCAAACTCTCTGCCGAGCTCGAAGAGTACGAGCGCGAGGTTCAGCGGTCCGAGGAACGGATCAGCGAACTCGAGAACCAGACCGAGAATGACGAGATGGCTCTCAAGGAAATGGCCGACGATCTCCGACGTGAGAAACATCTCAGAGAGAAATTCGAAGAAGACCTCGAAGAAACCCGACTCGTTCTCCGCGAGCAGATCGACCGCTTACATAGTCTTCTGAAGGGGGATCCGGAGATTCCGTCGATCGACGAGTTCGAGAATATGGAGAACAATGAGCTTCTGGACTACATCGGTGATGTAGAGAAGGAGAAGCAACGGGTGCTGGTGGGGTTCGACGCGATCGACGCGCAGGAAGAGAGCTACAAGAAGCAGATCGATGTTCAACAGGAAGAGCTTGGTGCCATTCAGGAAGACATTCGGAGCATGAAGGGCTCAAACCTGGCTGTGGAAATGGAAGAGGCGAAGGAAACCGTCGAGAAACAGCGCAGCCAGTTACAAACGCTCATGGGGTATTCCAAGAACCTGAAGACCCGGTGCGAACAGCTGACCGAGCGTCAGGAACCGATGCGGAAGCTCGGTCAGAAATTGAACCTTCAGGAGAAGGCCCTTGTGCGCTACGTGCGATTGAACTGCGACAACAAGTTCATGCCGGATAACATCTTCAAGTGATAGTCGGACGTCAGTCACGAGAACGGCGGCGCAGAATCTTGATCTGCGACCGCCGTTTTTTTTGTTCCAGTCTTCGCTGAACAGAGGACCGGGAGGGTTTGGTCTTCCGTCTCGGCTTTGGGCGCCGTCCTCGTGCGATCAGCTTGGCCCGGAGGCGTGAGAGGGCTTCGCGCTTGTTTCGTGACTGGCTGCGATGATCGGAAGCGACGACGGTCAGGCCGGTGGGGGTGTGGGTCGCGCGTACAGTTGTTTCGACCTTGTTTCGGTGCTGTCCGCCGGGGCCCCCGGCCCTCAGGGGTTGGAACGTAACGTGACGAGCGAGCTCATCCAGGTCGAACCCCGGGTCCACAAGCCTTGGCCCTGGCTACAGCAGGCCGGCCTTGCGGAGAGCGTCGGCCATCGAGCCCCCCACCTCGTCGACCTTCTGCCGCTCCTTGGACTGGAATTCAGCCATGACACTTTGCTCGGCCTCCTGATCGGCTGCGGCTTGAGCGGCTCGCATCGAAAGAGAGATGCGGTGTTGCACACGGTCGATTTCCTGGACGCGGACCTGCACTTCTTGGCCGACGGTGACGACCTCGCTGGGATTGTTGACCCGTTTTTCACCCGTTAACTGGGAAATGTGAACGAGGCCTTCAATACCGGGTGCCACCTCGACGAAGGCACCAAAGTTCTGGATGGAGACGACCTTACCGGAAATGACCTGTCCGTTCTGGAAGGGGAGGTTCGACCAGGGGTCGGGTTCCAGTGCCTTAATCGACAGGCTGATGCGTTCTTTGTCCCCACCGAGGTCTTTCATGTCGAGGATCTTGACCTTGATGGTCTGACCTGTTTTGAGCACATCGCCAGGGTTGTTCACACGCGTGTGACTGATTTCGGAGACGTGTACGAGACCTTCCACGCCACCGATATCGACGAAGGCCCCGAACCGCTCGAGCCGGGTAACCTTACCGTCCAGCTCATCACCTTTATTCAGCTTTTCTCGAAGGGCCAGGCCGCGTGCCTTGGCTTCCTCTTCGAGGATCGCCCGATGAGAGACGACGAGATTGCGTCCACCTCCGCGGAGTTCGATGATTTTGAAGGAAAGCGTCTTGCCCGCGTAGGACTCGGGATTCTGGCAGAACCCCATCTCGATCTGAGACAAGGGACAGAAAGCACGAAGACCGCCGAGGTTAACGACGAGTCCACCTTTATTGAATCCCGTCACACGGCCATCGACGGGAAGGCCGTTTTCGTGAGCTTCGCGTATGACTTGCTTGTTGGAGGATCGGAGGGATCGGGTGAGACGAATCTCGCCTTCGAGGGATGAGACGATGGCCTCGATGGAGTCTCCCTCCGTAAGATTCAACTCGCCATTTTCTGAACGAAGTTCCTGAAGGTCGATCACGGCCTCGCTGCGACCGCCGAAGTCGACAAAGGCACTGGTGTCGTCGATCTTCTGAATCGTGCCCTTGACCTTCTTCCCGACGGCTACCTCCTGATGCTGCTTCGTGTCAGGCCCCGCCTCTTCGAGCATTTTGGAGAATTCGGCACTCGGCCTCTCTTCGCCGTATTTCTTGTCGAGTTCGGTGATATCTTCCGTTTCTTGCTGGTTGTTCATGCCTTATCCTCAGTCAGCGGGCGCGACCCGAATTGCGCCCGGCCGCGGTGGTCTTTAGCAGCTTCTAAAGCTATGACTTTCGGCCTCCGAGGCAAACCTTTATTTCTGTTTCAGCCCCACTTACAACCACTGGGACTGGGGGAAAACGGATGGCTGACGATCGTTATGAAAACGGACGTAAAGTGTATGCAGAAATGATCGGAGAAGAGAAGGCCTCGGCATCTTCGAACGCGATGCGGTCGTTACATCCCGCGTTTGAAGAGCAGGTGATGGCGTACGTAATGAATGATCTCTACGCGAGACCGGGTTTGGATATGAAGACCAGGCTCCTCTGCACAATCGCAGCGCTCACTGTAACGGGCCGACAGGCTCAGTTGCGTGTTCATTACGAACGAGCCCTGGGTTGCGGGGCAAGCGTTGAAGAAATCGAGGAAGTCGTTCTTCAGATGGCCGCGTTCGGTGGATTCCCTGCCACGTGGGATGCACTGCAAACGCTTCGTGACTGGAACGAGGACACAGCTTGACTTGATTTGGACGATCGGCGACATTTGAATCACGATAAGAGGGGAGTTCACATGAGTTTTACCGATGAATTGACACAACTGATCGTCGTTGTCGTGATGCTTATCGCGGCATACTCCGGGGTCATGATCTGGACCCGCCGATCCGGCGGTGCCAGCAAAGCAGGGGGCGGTGGTGGTCTCTTCGGGATGGGGGGCGGAGCCGGATCCGGGGGCGACGACGACGCGGCAAGGCCGTCGCTGGGTCTTGATGACGAAGACTCGGGAGCAAGTGTTCCTAAGGGCGCCGATCGACACAAGGGCCGATTCAACCTGTCGGGTCGCGACGCCGAGGTGGCGGCCAAAGTACTGAAGCGAATGCTCAAGCAGGACCCAGACGAGGGAGGGGCACCATGAGGTCGCGACACGTTCGTTCATCAAGCGACCGCTTCTGGGCAGGATTTCTGGCCGGCGCTGTGGCGGGAGGTGTGATTGGCGTCATTTTCGGAACAGAGATCGGGAAGAAGGCTCGAAAACGGCTGGAGGTCGCGCTGAGCGATATGAGGGGGCGGCGGAACGGTCATTCCTCGCCTCCAGATCTGGAGGTCCAGACACCTCCGGAGGAGCAGACTTCCTGAGCGGGCCGAACGTGCCTGCGTGCATCGCCTCGCGGCCGCACGGCCGGTGGGCGGCTGGTGGCTTCTGATCCAACAGACTGTCGGTTTATTCATTGGGCCGGGCGTAACCCCATCTATGTGGTGGTGGAGAACGTCCGGTCGCTTTTTAATGTAGGCGCCATTTTTAGGGCCGCTGATGGGGTGAATGCCGCTGCTGTTTACCTGACGGGGTTCACGGGGTGCCCTCCACGGCGAGAGATCAGTCGTGTGGCCCTCGGTGCCGAAGCCTCCGTTCCGTGGTCCCAAGAGGACTCGACCCGCGAAGTCGTAGATCTGCTTAGAGAGCAGGGCGTACTCGTTCTGGCTTTGGAAAGAAATGATTACAGCATCGACTACAGGAAATCGAGACTGACCTTCCCGGTGGCCATCGTTGTGGGTCACGAAGTGGAAGGGATCCGTGCCGAGACCCTGGAACGCTGTGACGGGGTTGTCCACATTCCCATGCTGGGCTCTAAAGACTCCCTGAACGTGTCTGTTGCGACAGGCATCTCTCTCTACCAGCTGCTCACCATGAAGGAATCTGGCGATGCCAGATGAGACGGACCGCGTTCGGGCGCTGGAAGCCCAGGTTGTCTCGCTTGAGACCGAAGTCGCCCGGCTGCGGGAGGAGAACCGAAGGTGGGCGCGGCTGGCGGGGACCGATGCCCTGACGGGCCTGCCCAACAAGATTTCCTTCCTGCGGGCATTTGTGCCGCAGACATTCAAGACCGCCTCCGAAGAGCAAAAGTCCGTCGGGCTTCTTCTGGTCTCACCCGACGACCTGGGAGGTGTCAACGAAATGCACGGTCGCGAGGCCGGAGACCAGGTTCTCAAAGGGCTGGGGGCCTTGATTCAGTCACTAATCGGGGATGCCGGCCGACTGGGTCTTCTCGACGGATCGAACTTCGTGTTGATGGTTTACCCTGCAGATGTGGAGGATATCCGCGGTCGAGCGAACATGATTCGGGCAAGAGTTCGGACTCACGCGTTTCCGTGTGCGGAAACAACGACCCAGATCACCGTCAGTGCGGGCGTGACGGTGGCGACACCGGTAGAGGAAGACGACCTCCAGGCGTTGGGCGAGGAGAGGATGAGCACTTTGAGCAGGGCGCTGTTCACTGCGAAGAAAGCGGGGGGAAACAGGGTGGAAGTCCTGCTCGAACGAACCGAATCGGAGCCCGCGTGAAGCCTGCTGTTTTCCTGATCGTGCTTCTGACACTCGTCGGATCGGGGTCTGTGAGTGGGTCCAGGATCTTCTATCAGGGAGCGGGGTCCCGAGCGTCGGATTTCGATGGCGACGGAAGCGTGGCGTTCAGCGATTTCCTGGCCTTCGCCAACCGGTTTGGCGAAACGGACCAAACGCCAGAGTTCGATCCCGCTTTCGACCTGGACTCAGATGGATCGATAGGGTTCGGCGACTTCCTCCAGTTCGCGAGTGCATTCGGAACGACAGGCCAACCACAGTTGTTTCCCGACTACGTGCTTTACGTCGTGGACAGCGGCACGAGTCTCATCGATGTCTTCGAACTGAGTACGCATCTCCACCAGGAATTTCTCCCTTTTCGCGTTCCCACCGGCATTGTGGTGAGTGAGGATCAGCAACGCGTTTTCGTGACCGAACAGTTCGGGTTATTTGTGCTCGATACGGACCACCGGGTCTTGCTGTCCATCCCCACGGTGGGTCCGGGGAGAATGGCGCTTTCCGCAGATGAACGGACCGTTTACCTCGGGGAACAGATGAACAATCTGATCCGCATTGTCGATCTGGATCTGCAGAATGCCATCGATACCGTTCAGGTGGGTCCCGGACCCAGTGAACTTGATCTCAGCCGGGATGGACGGTGGCTCTACACACTCAACGCATCTGATATTTCGGTCGTCGATCTCTCGCAGCCTGCTGAGGTTCTTCGGATTGACGTCAACGGATCCCCCGGTGCGATCGAGATCAGTCCCGACGGCCGAACGGCATACTACACGCTCGTGAATCGTGGAGCCGTGGGTGTCCTTGATCTGGTGACGAACCATATCGTTGGTGAAATTGCCCTGGATGCCCGAAGGGCAAACGAATTGAAGCTCTCTTTGGGCGGAGATCGTCTGTACGTGAACGCGGATGTCTCGCTCCTTGAAATCGACACGGATCGCAATCTTGTTGTCCGGAGTCTGCGTGTTGGAGAGGCGACGAGCGCTCTGGGGCTTACTCCCGACGGGGTCTGGGCCTATGTCGGAACGCTGGAGCCGGCGATTTTCAGACCAGTCGTTGCTGTCGTGGATCTGGAGGCGTGGGAAGTCGTCGGTAGAATTCAGGGACTCTCGTTCCCCCTCGAGATCGAGTTTCGTCAGACGACTCGGCCTGGCAACTGAAGCCTCGCGTGGTCGTGTTGAGAAGATGTTGAACGAGGTTCCTGCTGAGCCTATGGTAGTTGTGCAGTAGGACGTCAGCAGCTACCGGGCCGAGCGGAAACGATAGAGGTGTAATGGCCGAAGAAAAAAAGAAAAAGCCCGAGCAGCCGCCCGAGGGATTCTTTACGAACATCCTCAGGCCTTGGAAGCGCCAGCGTGTGACGCTGACGCAGATCGGCAAGCGAGCGGTCGATGGCAAGGCACGCGTCAAGAAGACGAAGAAATCGAAGAAGCCCAGGAAGGCAAAAAAGGGCAAGAAGGCGGTCGCCAAGAAGACAGCTTCCGCGCCGGCTACCGCACGTGAACGTCAAGTGAGCGAATTGAAGACGCTCGCGAAGATCGGCCGGCGGGATCCGGAGCGGCTAGCTTCGATCATTTCGAAGATGCTCTTGGATGACGAGGAACAGGAACGCGATGAGCGGCTTCGCTTCGAGCGGCTGATTTGGGAAAAGGCGGAGAAGCGGGGTCAGAACGGAAACAGCGGGGAATCCGAAGGCTAAATGGAGACAGGGCGAAGATCACCCGGGCGAGGCGTCGATAGACGCGTCGCCTTTTTTGTTATCAATCGGCGAGTTCCACGATCTCGATCTTGATCCGGGCGACGCCTTCGCTGACCATGTCGAGACGTTGGGCGGCTCCGAGCGAGAGATCGAGGATGCGACCTGTCACGAACGGCCCCCTGTCGTTTACTCTGACGCGGACGGCTTTTCCGTTCCCCAGATGGGTTACCCGAATGACGGATCCGAGCGGCAGTTCCCGATGGGCGGCCGTCATGGCATACATGTCGAAGATCTCACCGTTCGCAGTCTGCCGGCCGTGAAACTTATGCGCATAGTAGGAGGCGCGTCCGACCTGGTAGGCGCCGCGGGTCGTAATTTCGCGGGGATTTGAAGAGGGTGGTGCAGAGGCGAGGTTGGCGGCGGTCGTGGTCGAGGATGGAGGGGACTCGGGATTGCGATAGCGAGGTGCCGAAGTGCAGGCGACCACGAGGATCCCTATAAGGGCGAGGGTCGTGCGAAACACAACGTCAGGGTAGCGCGATGCTGCCGGTAAGTTGGGCGACCCTGACGATTTCTTTTCGCTGGCAGTAGTCGATGATACCGTCCACGGTATTGGGGCCGGCCAGAGGATCGACGAACGTTGCGGTTCCGACCTGAATCGCGTTGGCGCCGGCGATCATGAATTCAATCGCATCGGTGGCGTTGGAAATGCCGCCCATGCCGACAACAGGGATTCCCACGGCACTGGCGACCTTCCACGTCAGAGCTAGTGCGACGGGCTTGACAGCGGGGCCGGATAGTCCACCGGTCACGTTCCCCAGGATGGGCCTCGCGCTCTCGATGTCGATCGCCATGCCGAGGAGGGTGTTGATGAGAGCGACCCCGTCGGCACCCCCTTCTTCGACCGCGTTGGCGATGGCGACGATGTCTGTGACGTTGGGTGTAAGCTTCACGATTACGGGAAGGTCTGCGACGTCTTTAACCGCCCGCGTCACATCACGGGCGGAGTCTTCCCGACATCCGAACAACATCCCTCCATCTTTCATGTTGGGTGAGGAGATGTTGAGTTCGATGGCGTCGAATCCACCGTGTTCGCACAACGCCTCCGCCATTTCGGCGAACTCTTCGCTGGATGTGCCGGCGATGCTCACGATTCGGGCGGTCGGCAGATCGGACAGCTGGGGCAGCTTCTCCGCGATAAATCCCTCGAGACCCGGGTTTGTCAGGCCGATCGAGTTGAGCATCCCGGAAGGCGTTTCGGCCGTTCGCGGAGGTGGATTCCCCGCCCGGGGATGACGGGTGATGGTCTTGGTAACGACACCTCCGATGTGTGCAAAATCGAACAGGCCCTGGTACTCTGCTCCGTGGCCAAAGGTGCCGGAGGCCATCAGGACCGGATTCCTCAGGCGAAGTCCGCCACCGATGTCTACAGTCATATCCATCACCAGACGATTCCGTGGGCGTCGACGACGGGGCCATCCAAGCAGACGCGGCGGTAGCGTTCGTCTTCACGGTCAGATTCACGGTATTCGACGACGCACCCCACGCAGGCACCGAATCCGCAGGCCATGTGATTTTCGAGGGACGCGTAGCAGGAGAGGGACAGTTCGGCCGTGATCTGAGCCACGCGGGCCATCATGGCGTGGGGACCGCACGTCAGCACAGCGGTTGTGGGCGTGGCGTGCTGTTCGATCAGGTCTGTTACGAATCCGGCGTGACCGGTCGTTCCGTCGTCGGTCGAAACGTGTCGCACGAGGTCTGCAGGCAGCAAGGCGTCCAGGTCGGGGAGCCGAGTCGCGGTGTTGGCGCCCATCAGGAGTGTTGTGGAGAGACGTCGTTCGGGGTGGTCCCAGGCGAGGAACGCAAGCGGAACGATCCCAACGCCCCCGGCCACGAGGAGGAGGTGTCCTTCGGGCGGATCGAAGACGCGACCAAGCGGGCCAAGGGCATTGAACGCGTCGCCAGGTCGTGCCTCCTGGAGTCGCCGGGTGCCAGGCCCGATGACATCGTAGTAGATCTCGAACCAACCTGCATCACGGTCGACGCGAAGAAAGCTGAATGGCCGCCTCAGATAGGGGGATCCGACGGGGTCGGCCAGGATCTGCACGAACTGAGCCGGACCGGCTGACTGTGCGATCGGCCTCGCGTCGAGACGCATTACGAAGAGTCGGTCAGCCACAGGCTCGTTCGTCAGGACCGTGGCTTCTTGTACTTCAAAGTCGGGAATCGTAACGTCTATCGTGCATCTCCCTCGTATGGACCTTCTATGGAGCAGCGGAAACCTGAAAGAATCTCGTTACGGTCTTGGAGCTTTTGGAACGGTGGGGGCTAAGTCTCGCCGTCCTGATAAATCTCGAACGATCAGGGCTCGTCACCAGAGGAGGCTTCGACGGCGGGCTTCTCGTCAGCATCTTCATATGAGACCCGGAAAAGACCGTTGATCCACGCAGTCACTGGTTTTCCGTCGGTTTCGGCAGGCGTGTACTCCTGCTCGGAGACGGCCTTCTCAGCGGCTTCCCTGAGAAGTTGGGGCCCTCCGGTGATCTCCACTTCCTGGACTTTGCCATTGGGACCGATCTTCGCACGATACTCAACGCGGCCGGATATCTCCTGCTCCTGAGCTTCCTTTGGCCAATCCGGGGTCACGCGTTTGACCAGTTTCGGTTTCTTGTCACCCCCCTTGGAAGTCGATTTTTTCTCTCCACCCTTATCGACGAACTTCACGGCAACGGTGGCCCACGTTCCGGGGATCGGGCGATTTTTCTCTGGAATCTGGAACCTGCCCGCTTCGTCAATCGCGTCTGCCCTCAATCGGGTGTTTCCCCCGAGCGCTTCTGTCCTTGTTGCCTTTCCATCATCTCCGACACGGATACCGACATAGTAGACACCGCTTGCGGAATCTCCGTGTGCCCCACGAAGGTTCGCGGGCGTATTGACGTCGAGCTTGTAAGGACTCCCGACCGTCTCCTCGATCTGGGCAGTCTGTGAGATGCCGAGCTCTTTCCATCTTTCGAACCATTCGGTCGCCATCTCGTAGTTTTCGAGGTCGTTGTGAATACGCCCCAGGTAATAGGTGGCACGAGCGTTGCCCGAATCGAGTTCGAACGCCTTCGCCATACAGGACTCGGCGACGGATAGGCCCTCACCCTTGTAGACCTGGAGACCCAGGAGGAAGAAGCGCCTGGACTCGCTGTTTCCGAGCCCTTCTGATTCAGCCTGACCGGGTGGAAGAGTTGCGATCAGAAGGAAGAGGAGAGTCAGGCGTCTCACTTTAACCTAAACCTCAAACGGTGCCGTACCCAAGCCGAGATCGGTGCGCCATCCAGCGTTGCGGGCTCGAACACCAGCTCGTCCGCCCACGCCAGGGCTGCCTTGTGGAAGAGGTCCGGGCCTTTGGGGATAATCTCTCTAATGCCACCGTCCACTCCGACCAGGGCTTCCAGTAGAATAGTGCCTTCGATTCCCGCTTTCCTGGCCGTCTCTGGATAGTCCAATTCTGGCTGTTTCAGGAGGCGAGGAAACGTGTCCGCCAGGGGGTATCGTATTTCGCGATTGCCCCACTCTCTGCGGGTTGGCGGGCTTTTGTAGATCATCTCGATCTGATTCGAGAAGATGGCCGTTACGTTAACGTCCGATATATCATCCGGAAGCGCAGCGACGGGTGACGCATCCTTGATTGCCTTGATCCGAGGTTTGACCGGAAAATCTGAAAACTCTTCGTCCTCCGTTTCAACATCCTTGATTCGGCCGTCCCTCAGAATTCTGAAGGTGCACGCAACAGTCTGTTCACCGGTTTGGGACACGACGTGAAACTCAGATTCCGTCGAGTCTGGTGCAGCCTTGATCTCGTAGGCCTGTCCGGGCGGTAACTCGGTTTCCTCAAGATTCGCGAGGACCCGCCGACGCAGGTCCTGCAGGTAAGGAACGAAGTCCCAATCGTAGCGATCGAACTGAAGGTCGATGCGACCTACCACTTCAAGGACCACTGTCTTCGGTCGAGAAGAGTTCGCACGCTTCATTGCCTCGGATGGTTTGACCACCAGGCTTGTCTCGTACCAGATATCTCGTGGCACGCCCTCGTGGCTACCTGCGATCACTCCAATTTTCCTTGTAGCCCGGATCATCTTGTCGACGCCCACAGTTTGGGCCGCACCCTCGAGAGGCCCGATGCCGCCCAACGGTGCATCGCCCTCAGGGAGACTGATTCTCTGGTAGGACCCGTCTGCACCGACCAGAACGCCAACCCGCACAGAGTCTGGATCTCCGGTAATTCCGTGGACCTGTACTTCGACACTTTTCAGGTGGTAGGGCTTGACGTCCGCCTCTTCGAAGTCCAGCGGTGGGAGAGAATATTGATCAGATCTGAGGACAG
This sequence comes from Latescibacteria bacterium UBA6620, assembly GCA_002433075.1. Classification (GTDB taxonomy): domain Bacteria; phylum Latescibacterota; class UBA2968; order UBA2968; family UBA2968; genus UBA6620. The sequence continues at coordinate 110,272 of DJHM01000030.1, read as the reverse complement.
GGCCGGTAAAAGGTCGGGAGCCGTTTACGGTGATCGGGAGCTCTACCCAGGCAGGAATGGGTTTCTTGATGTAGGTCGCGGGACGAAACCTGTACCCGCGAGCGATCCGTGAGGCTGTTCGTTCGAGCCCCGGGGGACCACTCAGGAAGGTTGTTTTCTCCACACGGCCGTCCACATCGATCAAGGCGTTCACGACGGCCGTCGCTCCCTCGAACCTCGGGTTGTAGGTTCCGGGATCGCCGGCCCGGATAACAACTGGCTGGGTGTGTGTCTCGAACACCTCCAGGGGGCGGGCACCCTTGGCCGGGTCCGTCTTTTTTTGTTGCTGCTCGAGAATGTCGATACCAGTCTCCATCCAAACCGATCGTGGTTTGGAGTCGTAGCCACCCGCCTTGAACTTGAATTTCTTGGCAACTGCGAGGACCTTCTTCCTGAGGCTCGTCGAGGCGTATTGAGGCTCGATGAGTCTGGCCGTGCCGTCCTCTCCGACGAGGAACCTCACGTTCACCCATTCCGGGTGGTCCAGGGCGCCGCTCGTTTCGACGGGGTGGCGTTCCAAGATCGCCGGTTTCGTTTCTGCCTGAACATAGTCCAGGGGCGTCAACGGGGGTGGCCCCGAACGAGCGATCGCGCCCTCGAAGGACGCGGTGCTTCCGAATTCCACCGGTACCTCGACCCACGAATCTACGTAGATGCCACCGTGCCGGGCAGGAATGAACCTGTATTCTCTTGCCGCTTTTTCGGCCGCTGTCTTCGTTTTCTTGGGACCGCTCACGAAGGAGGTGCGCCTGGGGACCCCGTCTCGCCCGACAAGGACGGAAACGATGGCGGTGCCCACTTCGGTATCGTCTTCCGGCTCTTGAGACCTGTAGAGGATCGGGGGCGTGTCCACTTCGAAGGCGAGGAAGGGGGGCGTGCCTGAATCGTCCGCGTCGAGGTGTCGCCCATCGATCTTTTCCTGAACCCTCTCCGCGTACGTGTTCTCTGTGTAGTCGTTAAGAATCGCCTCATAGTATCGTCTTGCGCGGGGAAGGTCACCCAACCGGTTCTCGTAGATCCACCCAGCCATGAAAAGGGCCTGTGGTGCGGCGAGGCTGTTGGGATACTCCTGCGATACCTGCTCCAGGAGGGTAACGATTTCTTCGAGAGGCACGACACCTTCGGCGAGAAGGGTTTCGGCTTCAAGGTAGCGCGCTTCAGCCAGAAGATCGTCAGACCGAGTGGCATTGGTTCGGTTCCGGGCTTCTGCCGCGTAGGATGTGTTCGAGTAGTGGTCGATGAGCTTTTGGAAGGATGATCGGGCGCCTGCCTGGTCCTTCAAGCTGTCGGCCTGAATCAGGGCAATCGCATACAACGCTTTCGGCGCTAACCCCGGATCCTCGGATTCTGCCCGGGTGATAGCACGTTCGTAGGTGGCGACTGCAGAGTCTACCTCGCCCAGGCTGAACAGATAGAGTTCGGCCAGATCGAACAACGAGGTCATCCCTCGTTTCCCTTCCCGTTCCGATTGTTTCCGGACTTTGTTTAGAAGGAAGAGGGTCTTCTCCATGGCGCCGGCACGTTCGGCTGCCGAAGTGCCCGATCGTTCAAGTCGGGCCGACTTGAGGTTCTCCATGGCCGCTTCACTGTCCCCGTGCGTGCGGTAATCGATGACGCCGAGCTGGTAGTAGGCCTCCGCACTGTGCTCCGTTCGGGGATACTGTTTGATGATCGCCTCGTATGCAGCCACGGCTTCGTCGATCTGATCCCGGAGTGTAAGAACGTTCGCCTTCATCAGGCGGACTCGTGGTTCGTAATCTTTGAACCGTTTGATTCGAGAAATCCTATCGTAGGTAGCCAGGGCCGCGTCAAAGTCGCCCTGTAACTCGTAGACACGTCCGATCTGTTGGCGGGTCACGAAACTGGTGACTTCGTCGGGCTTGTTATCGAGGACGTTCTCATAGGCCTCGAGCGAGGCCTCGAGATTCCTCTGGTCGAAGTGGGCGTCTCCCAGCCCCCTCCAGACACGTGCCCTTAGCCGTTTGTCCTTTTCGGTGCCCAGCAAGCCCTGGAACAAGGCGATCGCGGGTTCGAAGTTTCCATCGGAAAACTCTAGTTCGGCCAGGGCCAATCGTGCCTGCCACGCGAATTTGCCGGATCCTTGACCGACACCCGTGAGGGCGGAGCGAGCCTCGGCAAGATCCTGGCGACCCCACAGGGAGACTCCCAGCCAGTAGCGGGTTTCGTCGAGATGCTCACTCTGAGGGAAGTTGTCGACCAGCTCGTTAAATTTCTGGATGGCCTCACCGTGTTCTTCGCGCCAGTAGTAGGCCTTCCCCATGAGGAGGAGACTGTCGTCGACCCAGTCGCTGTCAGGGTGCAGCTGAAGGATTGTAGACGCTTTGCGGATTGCGACGAGGTAGTAATTGCGGTAGGTGTTGCGCAGGCCTCTGTTTTCGGGGTCCGCCTCTGATTTCGTGCGTTCGTCTTCGCCCTGTCGGTACTTCTTCTTCGCATTGTAGAAGGTGTTGTAGTAGACACACGATTCCACAGCAAAGACGGCGACCAGACAGAGCGTCACGTTGAGTAGGCGGGTCATGGCGCAGGGGCGATGGCGGTGTGAAACTCCTGCAGGCTGCGGATCCGGACGGTTTGTTCCTTGACCATCGACTCGATAGCTGAGACGACGGCGGAAGCTCCTGCGAGCGTCGTCGTGTAGGCCACTCCATACTGCAATGCGGCGCGACGAATCTGGTGGTCGTCGGAGCGGGCTTCCTCGCCGGCCGGTGTGTTGATCATCAGGGAGATGTTCTGGTTTTTGATTTCGTCAAGGATGGACGGTCGTCCTTCGCGGATCTTGAAGATTCGCTCGGCCGGAATGCCTGAGGAAGCGAGGTGCTCCTGCGTTCCCTGTGTGGCGATCAGTCGAAAGCCGAGATCGGAAAGCCGAGCACAGATGTCCAGGACCGCGGGCTTATCCCTGTCGTTCACGCTGATGAAGACGGTTCCTTCCTCGGGCAGCCTGACTCCCGCACCCAGCTGGGCCTTTTGAAAGCTGATTCCGAAGTCGTTGTCGATGCCCATGACCTCGCCCGTGGACTTCATTTCGGGACCGAGCAACGTGTCGACCCCGGGGAACTTGTTGAACGGAAGGACGGCTTCCTTGACTGCGATGTGGTCGATGTCGACCTCTTTGGTGAAGCCCTGTTCCTCCAGTGTCAGCCCCACCATCGCCCGTGCGGCGACCTTGGCAAGCGGCACGCCGATGGCCTTGCTCACAAATGGCACGGTCCTCGAAGCACGAGGGTTGACTTCGATGATGTAGACTTCTCCATCCTGAATCGCATACTGAACGTTCATCAGGCCCACGACGCCGAGTGCTCGAGCGAGGGCGTGGGTGTGGGCTTTTACGGTCTCCAGGTTATCGTCTGAGATGGCATACGGCGGAAGCACGCAGGCGCTGTCACCGGAGTGAACGCCCGCGCTCTCGATGTGTTGCATGATTCCACCGATCACGATGGCTGTTGAGTCCGCGACGGTATCGACGTCGAACTCGTGAGCGTTCTGGAGATAACGGTCCACGAGGATAGGGCGCTCGGGTGAAGCATCGATCGCGTCGGCCATGTAACTGACGAGAGCGTCACGGTCGTAGACGATGGCCATGGCACGACCGCCCAGCACGTAGGAAGGTCGGACAAGGACTGGATAGCCGATGGTCTCTGCAACGGAGACGGCTTCTTCAACGCTTGTGGCGGTACCGTTTTCGGGTTGCTTGATGCCGAGCTCATGAATCAGCGTCCCGAATTTCTTTCGGTCTTCGGCCAGGTCGATGCTGTTGGGAGACGTGCCGACGATGCGTAGTCCACCTCGCTCCAGGTCGTGAGCAAGGTTGAGGGGCGTCTGGCCACCAAACTGCACGATGGCGCCGTCGGGGCGTTCGAAGTCGGCGATGGCCAGAACATCCTCGGCGGTCAGCGGTTCGAAGTAGAGTTTATCGGATGTGTCGTAGTCGGTGCTCACGGTCTCGGGATTCGAATTAACCATGATCGTTTCGAATCCGTCTTCCTTGAGCGCGAAGGAGGCGTGGACGCAGCAGTAGTCGAATTCGATGCCCTGACCGATCCGGTTCGGACCCCCTCCCAGAATCATGATCTTTCGTCGATCGGACCGGAAGGCTTCCGTCTCCGCCTCGTAGGTCGAGTAGTGGTAGGGTGTATGGGCTTCAAACTCGGCCGCACACGTGTCGACCGTCTTGTAGACAGGGGTGACGCCAAGTTCCTTCCGCAGGGCACGGACCACCCATTCATCGGAATCCCACAGGTTGGCGAGTTGTCGGTCGCTGAAGCCGTGAGACTTCGCCCGGATCAGATCCTCCCGGATGATGCAAGATCTGAGATGATCGAGGTGTTTGGTCGCGGTCGACATAGCTTAGTTCACGAGAGAGGCCAGTTCGCGCTCCACGTCGACGATCTCCGATAAGTTTCGGAGGAACCAGGGATCGATTTCTGTCAGGGCGAAGATGTCGTCAACGGAAAGTCCAGCGTCGAAGGCCGCTCGCACGTAGAAGAGCCTCTGTGAATTCGGAACCCGGAGCTGTCGCTCGAGAGATTCGCGATCGAGTGTGGAAGGATCGATACTCTTGCCATCGGCACCGAACCCCGCGCTCCCAATTTCGAGCGATCTGAGTCCTTTTTGAAAGGCCTCCTTGAAGGTTCGCCCGATGGCCATCGTCTCTCCCACGGATTTCATCTGGGTCCCGAGCAAGTCGTCGGTCTGTGGGAATTTCTCGAAGGTCCACCTTGGAATCTTCACCACGCAGTAGTCGATCGTTGGCTCGAACGAGGCGGGGGTTTCGCGGGTGATGTCATTGCTGATTTCGTCCAGGCTATACCCCACAGCGAGTTTAGCTGCGATCTTGGCGATGGGGAATCCCGTAGCCTTCGATGCCAGGGCCGAACTTCGTGATACGCGTGGGTTCATTTCAATAACGACGAGACGCCCCGTTCGGGGATCGACGGCGAACTGAATGTTAGACCCACCAGTTTCGACCCCGATTTCGCGGATGCAACGGAGTGAGGCATCGCGCATGACCTGGTATTCCTTATCAGTCAGCGTTTGGGCGGGGGCCACCGTGATGGAATCGCCTGTGTGGATCCCCATGGGATCGAAATTCTCGATCGAGCAGATGATGACGACGTTGTCGTTCCTGTCACGCATCACCTCGAGTTCGAACTCCTTCCATCCGATGATCGATTCCTCGATCAGGATTTCAGTCGTGGGAGACAGGTCCAGTCCCGAGGCTGCGGCTTGCTCGAATTCTTCCGCATTGTATGCGGTGCCTGCTCCAGTTCCTCCAAGCGTGTAGGAAGGACGGATGATCGCCGGATAGCCAATTTCATCGACGACGGACATGGCTTCTTCGAGCGTATAGGCAAAGCGGCCGCGGGGCATGTCGAGACCGATCTTGCGCATCGCCTTCTGGAAAGCCTCTCTGTTCTCGGCTTTCTCGATCGCGTCCGGCTGGGCTCCGATCATTTCGACGCCGAACCTGGAGAGGACGCCGTCGGCGTGCAGGGCCATGGCTACGTTCAGACCGGTCTGGCCGCCGAGGGTGGGTAATATAGCGTCCGGTTGTTCCCGCTCAATCACTGCGGCGCAGATCTCGGGCGTGACGGGTTCGACATAGGTACGGTCGGCCATTTCCGGGTCGGTCATGATCGTGGC
>DJHM01000030.1:97105-104250 GCA_002433075.1 Latescibacteria bacterium UBA6620 | reverse complement strand
GTCATGATCGTGGCCGGGTTGCTGTTGACGAGCACGACCCGATACCCCTCTTCTTTGAGCGCTTTACAGGCTTGCGTGCCCGAGTAGTCGAACTCGCACGCCTGCCCGATGACGATGGGTCCAGATCCGATGAGCAGGATGGTCTCTAAGTCAGTTCGTTTAGGCATCGGTCAACTTGACGAGAATTCCCTCGCAGGCATAGAAATGCCTGCGGTCGAAGCATCGCAGGCGGGGAGCACGATACGGTGGACGAGGTTTAGAAGTTCTGTTGAAGCAACACAAGGTAAACGAGGAGGAGAACGAACATCAGTGTGACAACATAGAAAACCTTGAAGAACATGTCTCGCGCAGTACCTTTGCCCGCTCCGGCGCTAAAGAGCAAGGGTCCATCCGCTTCCTGGATAAGGGTGGGGTAGCGCTCCTTTTCGATCAGTTCTTCGAGTTTGGGATTGCAGTCTCGGATCGTCTTGAGGATCAGACACTTGTTTCGGGCGACTTTCTCGGCGAACTGTTCGCGCGCGGAACGGTCGTTGACCTGAACGTCGATGGGCAGCTCATCATCGTCCTGCTGGTCTTCGATCAGGCTGAGGGCGCGGGTCCGGGCGAGTTTTTGCGCGAGTTCCTGCATCTGCTTTCGATCGTGGACGTGTTGGCGGATCACTTTACCACACACTTCGACGAACCGGTCGAGATCTGCGCGGATTTCTTCCTCGGAAAGGCCGAGGAGATAAGATTCTTCGATGAGCTGGTCGATCGTTTCGCTGGCTTCAGGCATGTCGATCTCTGCTTAGTTCAATGCTTCAACGAAGTTCGCCGGAGGTCGGATGGTCCGGAGATAGCGCTTTCGACCTTCGGTCACCTCTGCTTCTGCGTCGGGCAATGCGTCGATCAGATCTCCGGCCGTCAGGCCGAGTCGGCCCGTTCGTTCAGCGGCGATATCACCGGCCAGACCGTGGATGAACGCACCCAGGCAGGCTGCTTCATCTGAATCGAGGCCTTGACCCAGGAATCCGGCGAGGATCCCCGTGAGGACGTCACCTGATCCTGCCGTGGCCATCCCCGCATTCCCGCTCGGGTTAATATACATCAGTCCGTCGCTTGTGGCGACGACAGAGGGAGCACCCTTGAGGAGAACCGTCGCCCCGGCCTGGTCCGCCAGATCCCGTGCGTCGACCAGCGGATTCTCGACCCGTCGTCCCATTAGTCGACGAAACTCGCCCGGATGCGGAGTCAGAATCCGTGGGTGGCCGGAAAGAAGCCTCTCTGGACATCTCTCAAAGGCATTCAGCGCGTCGGCATCGACGACGGTCGGGACCTTTGCGGTCGAAAGAGCACGCTGGACGACATCGATCGTCTCGTGATGCGTGCCGAGCCCGGGACCGATCGCCGCCACGTCAACATCCCGAATCAGCCGGTCGATTTCTCCGCCTGCGCGCCGAGCCAGGCAACGATGCCGCCTCACTTCGGGCAATCCGCGTGTCATCGATTCTACGACGTGGGATTCGATCAGGTCGACGACCGAGGTGGGCGTCCCTACGGTCACGAGACCGGCACCCACCTTGAGTGCTGCCCTAGCCGACATAGCGGCTGCGCCGGTAGTACCTGCCGCCCCGGCCACGATCGCTACCCGTCCTGCGTCACCTTTGTGAGCGCGAGGGTCGCGCTCTGGGAGCGTCCCACCCGCCGCATGATTTAGAAAAACGGGCGGCAGGGCCTCGATCGCTGAGGGAGACAGCCCAATGTCGACAAGATGAAGACGACCGCAGGCAGCCCTACCGGGAAAAAGAAAGTGACCCAGTTTCGGCGGGCCGAAAGCGATTGTTGCCGCACACGCCGGCGGGTTACCGCCGGCGGTGTCGGCGTCCATCCCCGAGGGCACGTCGATGGCAAAGATCGATGCCCGGGTGCGATGGAGGCTGTCGATCGCTTCCCCGAGGACACCTCTGGGCGGGCCCTTCAGCCCCGTTCCAAGGAGCCCGTCGACAACCGCGTCTGAAGAATCAAGGGTTTCGACCCATCCAGCTGGTAGTTGTTCGTGGACCTCGATCTCAACCCCGGCCCGGCGTGCACCCGCCAGATGTACGGCTGCATCACCTCGGACCTGGTCGGGGGGGGCGAACAGAAAACACTGAACGTGAGCCCCGAACCGCTGCGCCAGACGGGCGACGACGAATCCATCGCCACCGTTGTTTCCCTTGCCACACAGGACTGCAATTCGGCGCCCGGCGAACCCGCCTAGGGTTTCCCTTAAGACTGCGGCAACGCCCGCGCCTGCGCGAGCCATCAGCAAGTGGCCCGGCGTCCCAGCCTGGATCGTTTCGGCGTCGATCCGGGCCATTTGGGCACCCGTCAGGAGCCGTAGATGTGGGATCATGGTTCCCCGAACGAGCCATTTTCGGCGACGACGGCAAAGATGGCGGGTGGATTCTCGTGCCGGCCCTGGAAGACGACCAGAATCCCCCAACGACCGATCTGGACAAGCCCTTCCGTCGCGGGTCCAGGTCCCTGCCGTGTATGTAGACCGATCGACTGGCCGTCGAAAATAATACACGATGGGGCCACCCCCGGCAACCACTTTGCCCTGTAGACTGGCGTTTTTCCAGCTACTGGGTCAGTGTGTCGAGGGTGCCGTCCGGATGCCGGATCGTGAGGAGATCTCCATCGAAGGTGAGCGTTAGCCCGGCGTCGTCGGTCCAGGTGAAGCGGGTCCTGTCCTCAGCGATGGTCCCAGAGGTAGTGAGGGTCTCCGTGCTCGCGCCTTCGGTGTAGTGGGGAGAAAGGCCGCCTCCGAATTTCATGTAGGTGGTCCTATCGTAGGCGGTGGTGCCCTTGAGGGTGATGTGATCGCCCTGGACTTGTACCGACTCAGGGTCGTAGGTCGTGAGGAAGCTGAGATGGGCGTGTTCTGCGTCCATCGGGAACCACTCCATTCGCCCGCTGATTGCGGGTGGGGTGATCTCCTTGCCGTCGGGAAGCACGCGGCTCTGTAGGACCCAGATTCCCTTGAATTTATTCTGCCACTTGATATCGTCCGTGCACGAGGAGGCGCAGATCAGAAGAAGACAGAGGACGGGGGCTGCAAGGCGTTTGGTCAGCATGAGAGCCTCAGATTCAGTGTGTCGTCGAGATCTTCAATCGCGGCGAAATAAAGGCTGACTGTAGGATCGTGTCAACTCGAATTCGGGTATTCGTTCACTTGTGAGGCGGTAGAATGTCCAGTCTGGAGGACAAAGGTCTTGACACTCCGGGGCCGATGGAGATATTTCGCCAGAGTAGCGATTCGTCCGGGCCCAAGCCTGTCCTGGGCCCCTGAGGTGGGGTGTCCGAGTGGTTTAAGGAGCTGGTCTTGAAAACCAGTGACCTTCACGGGTCCGTGGGTTCGAATCCCACCCCCACCGCCATTCCTCGCGTGAAACCGCGCGAAACTTGCTCCAGTCTGTTGTTTTAGTTAAGCTTCAGGCCTGAATTTTCCGATATTAGGCAGACTCAAGGAGAGGTGCTGGAGTGGTTGAACAGGGCGGCCTGCTAAGCCGTTGCAGGGGTCTTCCCTTGCCGAGGGTTCGAATCCCTCCCTCTCCGCCATCAAACGCGTTTAGGCAGTGGGCTGTCGCGCAAATATCCGCGGCGGGCCATCGACTGTACGTCGCCGGCAGCCCACAGCCAACCGCCCACGGTTCCTATGTCCACCGAAGTCCTCAGATTCGCGCCGTCTCCGACAGGCGGTTTCCACGTCGGGAATGCTCGAACGGCGCTCTATAATTACCTCTACGCCAGACACTACGGAGCGACCCTCAAGTTGCGGGTCGAGGATACCGACCGGGATCGGAACACGGATGCGGCCCTGGACACGATTCTGGACGGCCTCGCCTGGATGGGAATCGAGTACGATGGAGAGCCGGTCTTCCAGTCAAAGAACGAGCCCGCTCATCGTGAGGCGGTGGATCAGCTGCTGACGTCTGGCGCGGCCTATCGCTGCTATGCCGATGCCCAGGAACTGGAGGAGATTCGCAAGCAGGCGCAGAAAGACAAGCGTGGTGCACGCTTTCCGGCAGCGACACCCAAAGAGGTGGAACAACACGTAGCAAATGGGGTCAATCCTGTTGTCTACTTTCGGATTCCGCCCGGAGAGACCACGTGGAACGATCGGATTCGGGGCGGGAGCCAATGGGATAACGATGTCATTGGCGATTTCGTGATTCAGCGGTCTGACGGGACTCCCACCTACAACCTTGCAGTGGCAGTCGACGATCACAACATGGGTGTGACTTTCGTATTGCGTGGCGCCGATCACATTTCAAATACACCCAAGCAGATTATGCTGTGTCGTGCCCTGGGCTGGGATGTTCCACAATACGGTCACTCTACGCTGCTTCTGGGGAGTGACGGTGGGAAACTGGGCAAGCGGCACGGTGCGACGACTGTGACCGAATATCGAGAGCAGGGCTATCTTTCGTCCGCCTTGTTCAATTTTCTTGCGCTGCTGGGATGGGCGCCCGGCGACGGCCGGGAGGTGTTCTCGCCCGATGAACTCGTCGAGTCATTCAAGGCGGAAGGGCTGCTCAAGAAGGACGCGATTTTCGACGAGGCAAAGCTACTGTGGTTGAACGGTGAGCACATTCGAACAATGACGGGCGAAGCGCTTCTGCCCATGGCTGCAACAGCCTGGGTCGCCTCCGGCCTGCTTGAGGAGCGCGAACTGGAGAGTCGAAAACCAGAACTGCTCCGGATCGTAGCGATGATGCAGCCACGAGTAGAGCGACTTTCGGATTTTGAACACGCCCGGTATTTTTTTGTAGAGCCCGATCATTTCGATGAGAAGGCGCTCAAGAAGCATTGGAAAACCGATACGCCGGATCGGCTGGCTCAGTACGTAGAGCGGCTACGCGCGCTCGACGAGTTCGATGAAGGCGTGGTTGAAGGGGCGACGCGAACGCTGGCAGGCGAGCTGGGTCTTTCGGCATCAAAACTGATTCATCCCACCCGGCTGGCGCTTTGCGGGGTCAGTTTCGGGCCGGGATTGTTCGAACTGATGGAGGTTATGGGCAAAGATACGTGTCTGCGCAGGCTCGATCGTGCGCTGGCCGTTCTGCCCACTGAGCAACACGTATCCTGACTGCGCTGCCCCCTCGTCTAATGGCAAGACGCCTGACTCTGGATCAGGTAATCGGGGTTCGAATCCCTGGGGGGCAGCCATTTTTATGCCCACGAAGGAAGGTGTTTTCGAGGATTGAATCGAGTGGCCGAGCTTGTAGATCTGAAAGGAATCCTCCGGAGCGACCACACCCTTCCCTGGAATGGATGGAATCTGAGCGAGCGGTTGGCGACCTCCAGTCCTGTCTATGTGGACTCAGACGTTCGTGCGGCCGCTCGTGGCGAGGCGGTCTTCGGCGTGGGACGTGGGTGGCGGGATTGGGTTTACGTCACGATCGGCACAGGGATTGGCGGTTGCCTGGTTCGGGACGGAGAACCCTACGCGGGCGCCCGGGGGAATGCGATGATCATTGGTAGCGGGGCGCTGACGAATATCTGTGAGTCGTGTGGTGTAACCTCGCATCCGGTGACGGAGAACCTGGCGTCGGGACCCGCCCTGGCACGACGTTTTCGCGAAATCCGGGGTGAAGTGGCGATGGCCGAGGATGTGTTCGCCGCTGCCCAGGACGGGGACCCAGCCGGCCGTGGGTTGCTCGAGGAGGCCGGTGTGACGATGGGAGTGACGTTGGCGTTCCTGATCAACACTCTCGATCCCGAGGGGGTTGTGATCGGTGGCGGGCTCGGATTGGCGGAAGGGCCTTACCGAACGGGAATGGAGGCCTCGGTACGAGAGCACATCTGGGCAGAAGCCGCACGCGGACTTGAAATACGGAACGTCGTTCTGGGCGTGGACGCAGGCATTGTCGGGGCCGGCTTGGTGGCTGCCGAATGTATCGAAAACAGGTGAGAGAGATGGCAGAAGAGAGCGAAGAACCAGGGAGCACACTCGGGTTTATCCGAGACGAAATCGAGACCGACTTGGCGAGCGGTCGTTTCGAGGGAAAAATCGTGACGCGATTTCCACCAGAGCCGAACGGATATCTCCACATCGGTCACGCCATGGCGTTCGCATTGGACTTCCGGGTAGCGGAAGCGTTTGGGGGTGAATGTAATCTCAGGTTTGACGACACCAACCCGGAACGGGAAGAGACCGAATACGTCGATGCGATCGTGGAGGACATCAAGTGGCTGGGCTTTGATTGGGGAGACCGGCTCTACTACGCGTCAGATTATTTTTCGACGCTTTACGAGTACGCAGTCAGGTTGATCGAGAAGAGCAAGGCGTATGTGTGCGACCTATCGCCCGACGAGATGCGCGACCATCGGGGGACTCTGACCGAGCCCGGGGAAGACAGCCCATATCGTGACCGATCGGTGGAAGAGAATCTGGACCTTTTTGAAGGCATGGTTGCCGGTTCTTTCGAAGTGGGATCGAAAACCCTTCGGGCGAAGATCGACATGGCTTCTCCGAACATCAACCTGCGCGACCCGGTGATGTATCGAATCCTGAACACGCCACACCACCGCACGGGAACCCGGTGGAAGATCTACCCGATGTACGACTTCGCCCACGGACAATCCGACTCGATCGAGGGGGTCACGCATTCGCTGTGTTCCCACGAGTACGTCGATCATCGACCGCTCTATGACTGGTATATCCGCGAGCTGGAGATTTTCCCGTCTCGCCAGATCGAATTTGCGCGCGTTAACATCACCCACTGTGTGACGAGCAAGAGGAAACTGCTTCCACTGATCGAACAGGGCGTGGTGAGCGGTTGGGACGATCCGCGGATGAACACACTCCGGGGGATGCGTCGAAGGGGGTATACGCCGGAAGCGATCCGGGCTTTCATCGATCGGATCGGGGTGACGCGGCGTCAGACGACGGCCGAGATCGAGTTGCTCGACGCGATGCTTCGGGAGGATCTAAATAAACGCGCGCCGCGTCGGCTCGGAGTGATGCGGCCGCTGAAGGTCGTGATCGAGAATTACCCCGAGGGGGAGGAAGAGACGTTCGAAGCGATCAATAACCCCGAGGATGAGACTGCGGGCACCCGTCAGATTCCGTTTTCGAGAGTAATCTACATCGAGCGGGATGACTTCATGGAGGATCC
>DJHM01000030.1:96270-96810 GCA_002433075.1 Latescibacteria bacterium UBA6620 | reverse complement strand
GCGGGATGACTTCATGGAGGATCCACCCCGTCGATTTCAGCGTCTGGCCCCGGGGCGGGAGGTGAGGCTTCGCTACGCGTGCTACATTACGTGTCAGGACGTGATCAAGGATGATGGCGGCGAGGTGGTGGAGGTGAGGTGTACGTGGGATCCGGAAAGCAGGGGAGGCAGCACCCCGGACGGGCGAAAAGTCAGGGGTACGGTTCACTGGGTTTCCGTCAAACACGCGCTGACGGTCGAAGCCCGTCTGTATGACCGGTTGTTTACCGTTCCGGATCCGGACGAGCACGACGAAGATTTTTCTGAGGTCGTGAACCCGGGCTCTCTGGAGGTGATTCAAGCCTTTGTTGAGCCGAGTCTGGCGGGAGGGAAGCCGGGATACTTCTTCCAGTTCGAACGGCTGGGCTATTTCTGCGTGGATCAAGATGCGACCGATGATCATATGGTTCTGAATCGGACAATCACGCTGCGGGATTCGTGGGCCAAGATCGCGAAGAAATAGCGTTCGTGTATTGCAGTTGTATTGGCCAGAGCGGCGAG
>DJHM01000030.1:80746-95945 GCA_002433075.1 Latescibacteria bacterium UBA6620 | reverse complement strand
CGGGCCCGCCACAGATGTGGCGGGCCCTCTTCTATTCAGGTAATCCTGCCTCGCGGAGCGCGGACCGTAGTTGCGACTCGGAGTGGTAGCCGACAAGATGCCTGAGCACTTTCCCGTCAGGGCCGATAATGAACGTCGTGGGGATGCCGGTGATGCCGTAGGCGCGGCTGGCCGAGTGATCATGGTCGATCAGGGTAGGGAAGGTATAGCCATTGGTTTGAAGAAAGCGACGTGCGACATCGGGAGGATCGGTGCTGATCGTGACGACGGCGAGTCGTTCGTTCTCCTGCGAAAGCGCCTGAATATGGGGCATGGCCATTCGGCATGGCGGGCACCAGGTCGCCCAGAAGTCGATGAGGAGGTGTTTCCCCCTTAGCGATTGGAGCGACACGATCGCCCCGCTCAGGTCTGGCAACGTGAACGGGGGTGCCTGTCGCCCTTCCAGACCGCTCTCAAGCCTGGGGGTTGATGACTGCTCCCCAGCGCGCACGACGAGGTCCTCTTCGTGTCGGGTATAGACAAACGTCGAATCTGCCCAAGGATTCCCGTTACGGACGTTGCTTGCATCCACCACCGCGACCACCGAGCCCTGGGAATCGAAAACGTGCATCGACCGGGGAAAAAGGTCCGAGCGGTCGAGTTCGAAATGCGCACTTCCCTCAGCGGACCCACCGCCGGTGAGTTGGATGCGGAGTGAAGTGGACGCCGCATCCGTGGGTGCGACAGCAAGTCGGTCGCCGGCGAGCCTAGCAAATGCCGCCGTCCGAATCCCGCCAAGAGCAAGGAAGGGATCCAGGGACGCTTCTTCGTCGACGGGACTGGAAAGATCATAGACCACGACGCGTCTAGGTGTCTTGTCACCCGCGTCGACGATGTGCCACAGATGTTCTCCGTCTGTCACGATCGTTGTTTCGATCTCGCCGTTCGGCGTCCTGACGCGGATGTCCATCCTCGCCGCAGGCGCCTGACAGACACCTCGACCGGTACCGACGATCTCAGAGTCGCCGTTCATGACCCGCTGTGTGAAATCGAACTTTACGGTTCTCTGCGTAGCGATTTCGGAGATCTGGTCGATGAGGGCGTCGATCGGACGCGCAGAAGAAGTTTCTGCGCAAAGGAGGAGTAGGATGAGGACGACAAAGCGGGAGGAAAATTTCATGCGTGATCCGGGGTTTAACAGTCGCATCAAGGCCTGTCCAGAACGAATATACGGTTGTGAAGGGTGAGGGCACCGGCTATTTTAGCCCCGCTCACATAGACAACGAACGCAGCGGATGGAGGGTCAGGTGGAACCTCACGGCAAGAATCTGATTGGCCTCAGTTCATCGGGCGAAGGGTCGACGACGTTTAAGTCCTACGCGCCCGCAACCGGTGTCGAGATGGATCCCGTTTTTCACGGCGCAACCGCGGCCGAAGTCGATCGAGCCGTGTCGTTGGCTGCCGACGCTTTCCCGATCTACAGAAAATGGTCGGGTGATTCGAGGGCTTCTTTTCTCGAGGCCATCGCAGATGAGATCGAGGCGATTGGTGATCGCCTCCTGGAGCGATGTGACGCAGAAACAGGTCTGGGGATTCCAAGGCTCACAGGCGAGCGGGGCCGGACAACGGGGCAGCTGCGTCTGTTCGCCTCCCTGGTAAGAGAGGGATCGTGGGTCGACGCCCGGATCGATCGGGCGATTCCGGATCGCGAACCATTGCCCAAGCCGGATGCTCGTCTGATGCTGATGCCCATCGGGCCCGTGGTGGTGTTCGGCGCGAGCAACTTCCCACTGGCGTTTTCGACTGCGGGCGGCGATACGGCGTCCGCCCTGGCGGCCGGTTGCCCCGTGATCGTTAAAGCGCATCGCTCACACGCAGGAACGGGGGAGCTTGTCGGCCAGGCCATTCAGCGTGCCGCGAAGCGTTGCGACGCGCCCGACGGTGTTTTTTCTCTGATTCACGGGGCGGGGGCCCAGGTCGGAACCGCCCTCGTAGAGCATCCGCAGATCAAGGCGGTCGGATTTACGGGCTCCCTGGCGGGAGGACGAGCGCTGTTCGACCTGGCGTCACGCCGACCCGAGCCGATTCCAGTCTATGCGGAAATGGGTAGTCTGAACCCTGTCTTCGTCCTGCCTGGGGCGATGGCTGAAGGGGGTCCGGAGTTCGCCGAAGGATTGCGCGGTTCCGTCACGCTGGGTGTGGGTCAGTTCTGTACGAATCCCGGGTTGGTTCTCGGGATCGACGGTGAGGAGATGGACGGATTTATCGAGGCGACGGAATCTCTGTTTGAGGAAGCCCCGACGGCAACCATGCTGAACCCCGGAATCCGCGACGCCTACGAAAAGGGACTGGTGACGATGGAAGGTGCATCGAATGTTTCCCTCGTCGCTAAATCGAGCCAGTCTCCGGATGCGGGCAGAACCGAGGCGAGCCCACACGTGTGGGTGACGGACGTCGCTTCCTACCTGGAGAATCCGAGTCTCAGTCACGAGGTATTCGGACCGACTAGCCTGATCGTTCGGTGCAAATCGAAACAGGAGATGATCGATGTGGCAAACCGGCTGGACGGTCATCTGACGTCGACCCTGCACGGAACCGAGGGTGACCTGGTCGAGCACGTGGACCTGGTGGAAGTGCTCGAGCGCAAGACGGGACGATTGATCTTCAACGGGTTCCCCACTGGTGTCGAGGTCTGCCACTCGATGCATCACGGAGGACCCTATCCAGCGACGACGGACGCGCGATCGACCTCGGTCGGAACGTCCGCCATTTTCAGGTTCACCCGGCTGGTCTGTTACCAGAGTTTTCCAAACAGCGCTCTGCCAGAGGAACTCAAGAACGAGAATCCCCTGGGTCTCTGGCGCACGATCGATGGAGAAATGACGCAGGATCCGGTGTAGGCGTTCAAGCAGTTGGGTCGCGTCCCGGCAATGGGCACATTCACGATCGAGTTTATGACATTCCGAAAAAAGACGACGCCCGGTGGCACAGCCATCGGGCGTTTCTGCGTGGCATCCCTGTTGACGTCAGGGCGGAACTGTTGCGATCAGGTATTCGCACTCCTCCTGAGGTTTGACTGTAAATCCACGTTGCGCTGGGATAAGAAACGTCTGCCCCGCCGTCGCCGTGGATGAAAGACCGTCGGCCTGCAAATCGGCGGTGCCGTGCAGGAGGGTGACGGCAGAAAAAGAGGGAACGGGGTCGTGGGCGTGCGCATCAGTGGGATTGAATCGATCGAGCGTAAAGTGTTCGGTCGTGACCTGTCGGACTGCTTCAACCCGCGAAGGGGTGGCGTCGACACTCGGGTCCGTCACGGCCAAACCCTGCTCCACGTGGAGTTCCCGTAGCGAGCCATCGGGCTGCGAGCGGTTGTAGTCGTAGAGTCGAAAGGTAACATCGCTGGACTGCTGAACTTCATACACCATGACGCCACCGCACAGGGCGTGAACCGTACCCGGCGGTATGCACACGATGTCCCCCGGGCTGACATCGTGGTAGACAACGATATCCTCGACGTGTCCCTCTTCGATGGCCCTTCGTAGGTCGTCGACGCCCGCGCCGTTCTTCAGGCCGGCAGCAACACGGCCGTTTTCCGACCTGACGACATACCAGGCCTCGCTTTTTCCGAAACGACCCAAGTCCTCGCGACGAACATACTCGTCATCGGGATGAACCTGGATGGACAAATCACCCTGTGCGTCGAGCCACTTGACGAGCAACGGAAAGTCGGCTCCGTATTTCTCCGCTGTATCGATGCCGGTCAATTGTGGTCCAAACTCGAGAATCAGTTCGGAAATGGAGCGACCCGCCAGGGGTCCTTCGGACACGAGGGCTTCCATGCCCTGAACGGCAGACAGCTCGAAGGCTTCTCCTACCGGTTTGCCCGCGGGAATCGGTTTCCCGAACTCCGGTTCGAGGCGACGTCCACCCCAGACGACTTCTCGGAAGCGGGGTGTCAGCTTGAGGATCGATGGAAGTGACAAGGTAGTCAGAGGGTCGATTCCTGGTCAGAAGTCCCAGCGAAATTCAGGTTCTGTTCCTGCCGTTTGGCTAAGGTATCGGCTGTTGGATCGAGAGTCAAA
Organism: Latescibacteria bacterium UBA6620; assembly: GCA_002433075.1. Classification (GTDB taxonomy): domain Bacteria; phylum Latescibacterota; class UBA2968; order UBA2968; family UBA2968; genus UBA6620. The sequence continues at coordinate 91,884 of DJHM01000030.1, read as the reverse complement.
CCGGCGCCAGGTGACCTGAATCCGCTTGCATCGGCTGGGCTCCCGCCGTTACGTTAGCCCTCCTGAAGACTGAGCTTTGAACGCAGGAAGGAGCGTGTATGGTCAAGCTGAGCACGATGACGAGCGTCTGTCCGGACTGGACGGTCGACGAGATCGTGGAAGGCATGTTGAAACACGGTTACGAAGGCCTCGAGCCCCGCGTAGGATGGGGCCACAAGGCAGGACTGGAGCTCGACAGCTCATCATCAGATCGTGACGGTGCGAGAGCAAAATTGGAGGCCGCAGGTCTAAGAGTGTGTTGCGTTGCTACCGGGGCAAGGTTTGCCACGGAAGATTCGTCAGAGCTGGCAGGGTATATCGAGGAAGCGAAAAAAGGGATCGATCTTGCTGCCGATCTGGGCGCTCCCGTCGTGCGGACGTTCGGGGGGCAGCGGGGGAAAGGACAGCTTCTGGGCATCATCAACCGCACGGCCGAAGCCTATAAACAGGTGATGGACCACGCGGCGGAACGAGGTGTGACGGTGATGCTCGAAACGCACGACGAATGGTGCGTTTCGGCGCAGGTGAGAGCGGTCGTGGAACGAGTGAACCACCCGAACATGGCCGTCCTCTGGGATTTCATGCACACGCAACGGTTCATGGAGCGCACGGAAGAAACCATGGCTACAATCGGGTCATTGACACGGCACATCCACGCGCACGACGGTCGCTACCGTGAGAACGGGACTGCGCTGGATACGGTAGACCTGGGTCAAGGCGAACTGGATCACGAGACGCCACTGAGGTTGTTGAACGAAATCGGATACGACGGCTACTTCTCGGTGGAGGTGATTCACAAACCGGGGAGCGACCACGATGCAGATGGTACCTTGAAGAACTACGCGGAAGGGTTCGCGAAGGTCAAACCCTGACAGCTATTCGCCAGGCCGAACGGTGAGAAATCCCTGGAGGGGTACATCGCTGGTGTTACGAAAGCCGTGGGTGAGGTCGGCCTGGTAGGTGATCGAGTCGCCGACGTTGAGGGTGGTCACATTGTCGCCCGATACGACCTCGCACGCACCCTGGCTGACGTAGAAGATCTCGATCGTCTCCGGCGTGTGCGACGGGGATATGACTTCACCCCCGACGTCGACCTGCATGAAATATGTTTCGACCTCGCGGACGGCGAGGGGGCTGATGATCCTGAAGGATCCCTGGCCATTCTCGCTTTGTACGATGGTAACCTGATCGGCGTGGACCGGCTCGAAAAGGGAAGGGCCCGGGGCATCGAACAGTTCCTCGAGCCGAATGCCCAACCCGTTGGCGATTTTCCAGATCGTGGCGAGCGTCGGATTCGTACGGTCGCTTTCGATCTGTGACAGCATTCCCTTGGATACCCCGCACCGACTGGACAGCTGGTCCAGGCTGTAGTCCATGCGTTTGCGAAGGCGCTGAACGTTTTTCCCGATTTTGGGCGGGTGCGGAATGCCGGGCATGCGAGGGACTTTCGATGTGGTGGCCCGGGCCACCAACGATGGGCGTGGCTGGTGACGACACGCGAATATACCAGAGGGAGATAGGATGGCCAAACGCAAGCGGAATCTGATCCTTTTCGGGATCGACAGTCTGTGGGCGGATCGAATGAGTTGCTACGGGTACCACCGGCAGACGTCTCCACACATGGACAAGCTGGCGACGCAGGGCGTGCTGTTCGAGAACACCTACAGCCCCCATATACCGACTACCTCGGCCTACGCTTCGATGCTGAGTGGCATGGATTGTTTCACGACGGAGGTCGTGGCGCTCCGTCACAAGGGTGGGTTGACTAAAAAGATTAAGACGCTTCCCGAGATTCTTGGTAAGGCGGGATACAACACGTCGTGCGTTGGGTTCACGGGGAATCCGAGTTCGCGCGGGTTCGACACCTACCTGGAGTATCCCGCCTGGGGCAGCTGGGAGCAACGTCCGCTGAGAAAAGCCGAGTTGTTGAACGATGTGACGATACCCGAACTGGAACGGTTGTCGAGAAGCAAGAAGCCATTCTTCCTGTTTCTGCGACATATGGACCCTCACGCACCTTACCTACCGCCAGCGCCCTATGACACGATGTTCTACAGTGCGGACCCGTGCGACCCGGAGGTGAAGAGTATGGATGCGCCGAAGGCGTTCAAACCCTTCCGCGACTTCCACCTGAGCTGGATGCCCCCGGGCATTACCGATGCCGAATACGTGAATGCCCAGTATGACGGTGAAATCGCCTACATGGATGCGTGCATTCAGCGGCTGCTCCAGCGGGTGGACGAACTCGGGCTGGCGGATGACACATTGATCGTTCTGAACGGTGACCACGGCGAGACGCTCGACGAACACGACTGTTACTGGGACCATCACGGGATGTACGAGTGCACGCTGCACGTACCCCTGATGATGCGGCTACCGGGCGTGTTGTCCGAAGGGAAGAGGCTGTCGGGATACAACACCCATCAGGATCTGGTGCCGACGGTGATGGAATTGCTCGGGGTTCGGCCGGGGATCAAGTTCGACGGCCGCAGTCTGATGGGGATGATCAGGGGGCGTCGTCGTACGCATTCCCCTGAATTTTACATCACGGAAGCGACGTGGATGCGGAAGCACGGGTGGCGTACCCCCCAATGGAAACTGATCGTCGCTCTGGAGCCGGACTTTCATTTCAAGCCCGAAATCGAGCTCTACAATCTGATCGAAGACCCGGGCGAAACGAAAAACCTCGCGAACAAGGAAAAGGCCGTCGTTGAACTCCTGCGCGGGCGCATGGAAGCGTGGATCGCGAAACGAGAGAGAGAGACGGGTAACGTGAATCCGATGTATACGAACCTCGACTGGCACGGTAAGAAAGGCCACGGGCCCTTCAAGTCTTCGCAGGAAGCATACGACATGATGCATATCGGTTCCGCGGAGCGAGCCCGCCAGCTGCAGGCCGGCGAGAAGGGGAAAAAGAAGAAGCGCTGAGAGCGAACTTGGCGACGGAGGTCTGATATGGCGTTAGGCGAAGGCGACTATCGATACGAGCTCGTGGACGGGTGGCCCAAAGTTCCTGAAGGATGGGAACTGATGGCCGTGTCAGACGCGGCCGTCGATTCCCAGGGGCGGATCTATGCATTTTCACGCGGCAAGCATCCCCTGGCTGTTTTCAGCAAGGACGGCGACTTCATAACGTCGTGGGGCTACGGCGAGTTTGGTGTGTCGCCGAACCTCGTGAGTCAATCACACGGGATCTTCATCACCCCGGACGATCAGGTCTACCTGACAGACGCGTATCAACACATCGTCAGACGCTATTCGCGACTGGGCGAGAAAGATCGGGAGTGGGGGGTGCCGGGTGTTCCAGGCGTGACCTACTATCGCCGACAATTCAACATGCCGACAGGCGTCACGTTCTCGCCCGATGGAAGTTTCATGTTCGTCTCCGACGGATATGGAAACCGATGCATTCATAAGTACACCTCGGACGGTGAGTATATCACGTCGTGGGGTGAGGGGGGCGACGGACCCGGACAGTTCGCGGTGGTTCACAACATTGGTTGCGATCAGCAGGGCAGGCTGCTCGTTTGCGATCGCGAGAACAACCGGATCCAGCTGTTCGATCAGGAAGGGACGTTCATCGAGCAGTGGACGGGTGTTTCTTCGCCCGGCGACGTAGCATTCACGGACGATGGAATGATCTACGTCGTGGAACAGGGCACGGGCGGCCACGTGAGCGTGTGGACGCAGGATGGAGAGTGCATAAGCCGCTTCTCGGGTTCGGAAGGCGGCATTGTGCAGGCCCCTCATGGGCTTGCGGTGGACGACGAGGGCAGCATCTACGTGGCGGAGATCGGGGAGGGGGATCGGGGACAGCGATTGTTGAAGTTCGCTCGCGTCTGACTTCGATCCGCGAAACCTTACGGGAACAGAGGGATGTCCAGCGTATTCACTTTTTTTGACAAGGTCACCGGGCGCAAGATCAGGCAGTTGACCGATGGAGACTTGAGGTCTGTACACGGTTACTACGATGTGCCGCCGTGGTCACCGACGGATGGCCGCATTGCCTACACGCGAATGGACGAAGGTTCGGATACGGGGGAAGTGTGGATGATGGGGGAGGACGGTTCGGCCCCCAGACAGGTGGGGACGTCGAGATCGCTGTCGGCCAACGATGGTGCACGGGCGCATTGGATGGCCGACGGCAGCCGGATCTGCTATCGGGACATGGAGGAGGGTGAGACACTCATCCGGTGGGTCAATCCTGACACGGGTGGGGCGGCGGCGCATCCTGGCGATCTCAGGATGATGAGCCCAACGGGCCCCTTCAACGCCTACCATACGAACACCTCCCACTACGCAGATCACGAAGTGGTGTCTTTGCGGCACGAACACGGTGTTTTCGTTCAGAATCTGAACACGGGGGAGTCGACACGACTGGCGACGGTCGAGGACTGCCGCCAGATTCATCCTCGAAAAGACGAGATCGAGGGATGGCATCTTTATATCAAGCACTCGAAGTGGTCGCCCAACGGGTCGAGGATGATGTTCGTGTTCACGAACGAGATCCGGTTCGCTGATAAATTTGTTGAGCTGCCTCGAGTGAAGGATGTCTACGTCGTAAACGTCGACGGGTCAGGGCTGAAGCGAGTGGGTGAGTTCGGGAACCATCCGCTGTGGCATCCGAACGGTCAGGAGATCCTGACAAACAGCTCATTCGAGGGTCGCCCGGGGTACAGCCTCGTGCTGACGGATGTCGAGACCGGGGCCCAGCGCCTGGCGACCGATAAGATCGGCGGTTTCGGTCATCCCTCGTTCTCACCTGATGGCCGTCAGATCGTCGTCGATCACGTGCTGGCCAAAGAGGGATATGGCTCCCTGAATCTTGTCGACGTTGAGGAGGGCACGGTTGAGCACCTCGTCCAGCTCCGCGTCGTCGATCACTCACACGTGGGTACGCATTTACATCCGGTGTGGCGTCAGGACGGTTCTCAGATCCTGTTTGCGAGCGATGCAACAGGCACCGCTCAGCTCTGCGCGATCGATATCGCCGCATGACTCCCGCACTGTCCTTCCGAGTTCTACGATTGGGGCTCTCCTGTGGAAGACACATTACCGACATTGACCGTGAGCGGTTCGCCCACTGAACGTGGGCAAGCACACGGTGAAACATTCCGGGCACTGATCCAAGACCTGGTCCCCGTGTTTTTCGATGATCTCGAGCAGACCAGCGTGAACCACGGGCTCGAACCCTTGAAGAGAGACCGTGCTCTTGAGATCGCGTCGACCTACGCGGGCCCTTGTCGCGACTATGCTCCCGACCTGTTCGGAGAACTCGAGGGCATCGCAGCGGGATCGGGTTTCTCATCGGACGAGATCCTCGCGCTAAACGCCTTCCTTGAATTGCACGACTACCTTTCTGATGCCTTCGTCGTTCCCGGATGCACGTCCCTGATGGTGCCGGGCGACACAGAGGGCGTCGGAGCGTTGATCGCCCAGAACTACGACCTTTCTTCGGTTTATGCCGCAGCAGCCGTGGTGATTAAGGCCGAAAACGAAGACGGACCTGATGCGATCTTTTACACGTCAGCGGGAATGCTGGGCTGCGCGGGACTCAACGACGCAGGAATCGGTGTCGTCATCAACAATCTCGTGCCCTCTGACTCCGGACCCGGGGTGATCTACCCATTCATGGTCCGTGGGATTCTGGCGAGTGTGCGAATCGGAGATGCTATCGATGCGGTGCTCGCCAAGCCCAGAGCGTCCGGCATGAACTACGTGCTGTGCGATGGAAACGGTGAAATCTATGACCTCGAGACATCGGCCAACGACTACGAGGTGACGTGTCCGTTCGAGGGGCCGATGGCACACTCGAATCACTACCTTCAGGACCGACTCAAACCTCTCGAACGACGACACTGGCCGGCGCGCGGGCAGAGCGTGTTGAGGTGGGGTCGTGCGACGCGTCTGCTGAAGTCCATCGTCCAGCTTGACTCCGAAGCACTCAAGTCCATGTTGTCGGATGGCGTGAACGCCCCGATGGGCATCTGCAGGCGGAACGAGATGGTTGGCGGGGAACCTTGCGGTCAGACGATCGCGGGAGTGGTACTGGATCCGCCCGGACGTACTGCGTGGTTTACGCGCGGTCCGACCGGCGACTATCCTTGGACAGAACACAGTCTGTAGCGGACGGAGGGGAAGTGGCCGTCAAGTCGGTGTATATGATGACGGATCTCGAGGGCGTCGCCGGGGTGGACGACTGGGATCCGCGTCACCACGATTACGCGAACACGGCAAAGGGTGTGTTCGAACGGTCGGAGATGCAACGGCTGCTGACGGGCGAAGTGAACGCGGCGGCCGAAGGGCTCTTCGAAGCGGGCGTGGAAGAGGTTGTGATCAATGACGCCCACGGTGCCGGACGCACGATTCTTCCAGAGAAGCTGATCTCTGGTGTCAAACTCGGGAAAGGTCGCGACCGCCCGTGTTGGTTGATTGGACTTTCTGCCAGGCACGACGCGCTCATCCAGGTCGGCATGCATTCGAAGACCGGTACCGCAGCCGGTTGCCTGGCGCACTCGATGAGTCGGGAGATCATCTACCGACTGAATGGACGAGAATTCGGGGAGATGGAAATGGCCGCTTGCCTGACCGGTCAGCTCGGGATTCCCTGGATCTTCACTTCGGGCGACCTCCACGCCTGCACGGAGTCGGAGGACTGGGTGGAATGCATAGTCACCGCGCCGGTCAAAGAGGGGCTTTCGGAAGTCAGCGCCATTCACCTGGCCCCGGTCGACGCCCGCGCCTTGATTCGCTCGAAGGTTCAAGAGTCTGTCGAGGCTCGGGATCGGATTGAGCCGATCACGATCGAAGGGGAGGTGGAGATTACGATCACTCGCCCCGAGCCGTGGCCTGCCCAACTCAAGGAGGGCGCAGAACGTGTCGATCCCTTCACGGTCCGCTACTGGGGTCCCACCTTCTGGTCTGTCTTCCATCACATCTTCTACAATCAACCCGACTACGCCTTGCCGGGCTAGGCGGCATCACCAGCATCCACCGGAAAGGACGACACGATGAAAGTCGAAATCAGGAATCTGTTTCGGGCCCCCTACGGGGTACCGAACGGGCTACAGATGACGGATGATGGACTGTGGATCGCCGATCAGGTGACAGATCGGTGTTCCTTGATGAATGTCGAAGAGACCGACGACTATTACGGGGTCGCCAAGCAGGTTCGTGAGATTCCGTCGGAGTCTTCCAACACGAGTGGATTGACGCACGCGGACGGGCTGCTATGGTTCGCGGCAAACGGCGCGGGAGGACGGTGGCGAACGGCCCGCGACACGGATGCGCCCACCGGTGAGGCGTTGGGAGTCGATCCGGGAACTGGCGAAACCAAGCGGCGGGAGAAGATTCCCGATGGCGGCGGCACGCACGGGATCGAGCACGACAAGTTCGAGCCGGAAACGCTCTGGTTGACGACGCTGAAGTCGCAGACGGCGACGCAGGTCAAGATTTCAGATTGGTCCATCAAACGGACCGTGAACCTGCCGCTCAAGCGGGCTCACGGGATGGTTCGGGTCGAGGATGGTCTTTGGGTGACGCACACGGGCGATCGGGTGATTGTGAAGCTGGACATTGAAACGAGCGAAGAGATGGATCGGATCAAAATCCCGGAACCACATCCGGAGCCCCACGGTCTTTCCGCCTACAAGGACGGCTCGTGGGTCTACTGTGATGCGACGTCCGGCTGGGTTGCGGAAATCGTGCTCAGCTGATGATCCGAGGTCGTGTCCGCATCCCCGATTCCGGCCTGGCTCACATCACCGTATCGAACGGTCGGGAGGTTGTGGCGGCAGACGCGGACGGCTGCTACCAGTTGCCCTGGCAGTCTGAGGATCAGTTCGTGTTTATTACGCCTCCTTCAGGCTATGCGTGCGCCGGTTCGTCCTGGCGCCGCATTGAGGAGGCCAGATCGGATTACGACTTCGAGCTTGAACGGGATCCTTCGCGGGGGCTTGAAGACTTCTCGTTCGTCCATATCGCGGACATTCACGTCTCCTGCGAATCGCGTGGCGATACCGCCACAGAAGCCAACCTGCGGGAGGATCTGGATTCAATTATCAGCGATGTCGGAGACAAGGCCGCCTTCATCGTCACGACGGGCGATCTGACCGACTATGGTACGCGGGCGGAATTCGATGCCTACCTTCGGGCGACAGAGGGGATTCCCGTTCCCATCTACCCGGCGGTCGGGAACCACGATGACGACGATCCGGGCGCCCTCCTCGACCATTTTTATGATTCACTCGGGCCGACCTACTATTCATTCGATCATGGACCGGTGCACTTCGTGGTCTACGATGGGGTCGGTCATCACTGGCGCGATCCCGATCCTCAGGATACGTGGCTTCGGGCGGATCTCGACGCGGTTCCAGATGATACGCCGGTTGTCCTGCTCCTGCACTACCCCTGGGGGCGTTCGTTCTTCAACCGGTTCAGCGACGACCGCCTGATCGCCTCATTCTCCGGCCACTGGCATTGTACACGCGTCTTTCGGGACGGCGCCACCCTGCACTTCAACACGCCCTCGCTCTGCATCGGAGGCATAGATCAGAGCCCCGGGGCATATCGATTTTGCACGTATCGGGACGGGATGGTCACGTCCGAAATTCGTGCTCTCGGGTCACGTATCCCCGCCGGTACGAGCTTCAGGTCCGAAGCGCCGGGGGAATCATCCGCTGTCAAACGGATGGAAGTACGGCCCGAACCCGTCGACGACTGGATGCAATTCCGTGGTTGCCCACAGCGAACGGGCGAAGCTTCGAGTGGTCCTTCGTACCCCCTGCAGCCGGCGTGGCAAGCAGTGACGGGTGGCGGGCTCCACGTGGGGTCACCGTTACTCGTGGGTCAAACGCTCCTGGTCGGGACCCAGCACGAAGACCGTCCCGAGGAAGCGGACATCGTGGCGTTGAACGCGGTCGACGGATCCGTGCTGTGGAGACGTCCGACGGGCAACTCGGTGAAGCTCTCACCAGCGTCCACGGCAGGGGTGTGTGTGGCGATCTCGGTTACCGGCGAAGTCGGCGCGTGGGACGTGTCGGACGGGACGCCCATCTGGTCCTACACCATGGGCGATCCCTTCGATCGTTGGGTCTTCAGCGCCCCCCTGGTGTATGATGGGCGCGTGTATCTGGGCACGGGCGCTCACTTCGTTTCGCTCGACCCGGTCACGGGGGACGTCGGGTGGATCAGAGACGACATCGGCGAGACGGATTGGTGGGCATCCTACCCGTCGCCTGCCGGATATGAGGACGCGATCGTCATCGCGCTTCGTGGTCCGCTCACGAACCTCCTCGCGGTCGAGAAGGACACCGGGCGGACGATCTGGGCGAATGAGGAGCACAAGCGCTTCAGGACCAGCACGACACCGGTGGTCGGCCCGGACGGGTCGATCTACGTGGTCAGTGGGCCCTGTCTGGTAAGGTCGTTCGACATTCGTACGGGGAACGTTCTGTGGCGATCGGATCTTGGGCGAACACGCTGCGTGGCTTCCCCTGCCCTGACGGACGGGACATTGCTTGTGCCAACAGGGGACGGAACGCTGCACGCGCTGGATGCCACGTCGGGGGAAGAGGTCTGGCGTTGGGAGGAGACCAAGGACAGCCTCGCTTCGTTTTCCCCCAACATCAGGGGTGGCAGAGGGTCGCTTTCGTCACCGGTCGTGGTGAATGGATCTGTATACGTCGGGAGCGCAGACGGTCATCTGTACGCGTTGGATGTAGAAATGGGTACGGAAGTCTGGTCCTACGACCTTGGCGTCCCGACCTTGTCGTCTCCAGTCGTGTCGGGAACTGGATTGTGGCTCGGCACTTGCAACGGAACGGTGCACGCGTTTTTCGAAGAAAAGAGGTGAGCGGTGAGTAAGATCAGAATCGCCCTGGTTGGATGCGGGGGGATGGGCACGCGTCATCTGTATGGCCTGAACGAGCTGATGAAGACGCCGTTCTGTCGTGTCGAGCTGGGAGCGCTGTGTGACATCAGTCGCGAGAATGCGGAACGGGCGGCGGGCGTAGTCGAAGAATTGACCGGAAAACGACCGTCCGTCTACACCGACCTGGAAGAGATGGCCCGTGACCAGGACCTTCAGGCGATCGATGTGGTGACCGATCCTTCCTTCCATCACGATGTGGTCTGCCAGGCGGTCGAACTGGGGCTTCACGTGATGGTGGAGAAGCCGTTCGGGGTGAGCGTCGGGACGTGTCGGATGATGGTGGATGCGGCCGAGAAACACGATCGTCTGATCTCCGTCGCCGAAAATTACCGTCGAGATCCCTCGGCGCGCCTTGCCCGGTACCTGATCGACCAAGGCGTTATCGGGACTCCGTATGGGGCGGCACTTCATTCCGTTCGCGCCGGGCGCGGGATCTTCATCACTCCGTGGCGCCACTTGAAGGAACGTGCGGGCCCTCTTCTCGACATGGGCGTGCACTATACGGACCTGATCCGGTATCAGCTTGGGGAGGTTCGTGAGGTCTATTCTGATGCCCGACTGATCGAGCCGGAACGGGTGAAGCCCGAGTCTCTCAACTCGCCCTACGAGTTTTACAGGATCCGTCACGATGCGATGGATCCGACGGTTCCGGCGACAGCCGAAGACTCGTCCTCGGCGATTTTCCGAATGGAGAGCGGGGCCTCATTGAACTGGATGGTTCAGATGGCAGGACCCGTGAGCTTCGGTCGTCAGTTGATCTGGGGGGATGGCGGAGCGATCGAAGGTTTCGGCAACCGGGGAGGGCGAATCCGACTCCTCCATCAGGATGGGACTACTGTCGAGCAGGAGGATCTGATCGCGGAACACACCGACTTCGAAATCGAGCCTCTGGCTAATCACTTCTTCCCTACGAAGGTCACGGTCGGTGATGACGCCGTGGACTGGAAGATCATCGCACTTGAATATCACGAACTATCGGAGGCCATTCTGGATGGCCGCAAGTTGGAAGTGGACGGTGACGAAGGAACGCGGGATGTTGCCGTGGCTCACGCGCTGTGCGAGTCAGCGGTGGCGGGGAGGGCGGTGACGCTGGAGGAGATGATGGGAATGGAGGTTTATGAGTACCAGCGGGACATCGATCAGGCATTGAACATTGAACATTGAACAT
>DJHM01000030.1:58573-80431 GCA_002433075.1 Latescibacteria bacterium UBA6620 | reverse complement strand
GAACATTGAACATTGAACATTGAAGACAGAACATGTCGTCAATGTCTCTCCTTCAGGGTACGGCGCCTAGAGTAGAATAGCGCGGTGAGTTCGCCGGCTTCTGACAGGAGTGGCTGGACTCTCCCCTGTGACAGGAGCTTGCCCTCCTGGATGAACTCGAGCCAGAACTGACATTCGTCAGCTTCTTCGAGAAAGATGCTGATTTTGGCAGTGAAGGTTGCCCTCGATTGCGAAAGGCAAGCGGCTCGGTAATTTGTAGCGACAGAAGTGGCGGACCTGATTAGCTGCCTCCGAATGTGCCGTCCTGGATCTGATGGAGGGAGCTCCAGAGCGAGCCTCACGCTTGCATGAGCGAACTTCTTGGTTCGTTGCTTGAGCTGTTGTTGCGTCATCATTTCGTCTCTCGAAGTAGAATCTGAATGCGAACATAGTCAGGACGCCAAGTGACAACAATGTTCATTCTTCAATCTCATATGCTCAATGATTAGGCTTGCACAATTCGGGGCCGGTCGCATCGGGCAGGTGCACGCGGCGAATGTGGCCGCGCATCCGGAGGCGTCATTGGCTTGTGTCGTGGACATCAACCAATGGTCGGCGCGGACACTGGCGGATCGGTACGGGGCGGCAGTCAGGGATGCGACAGAGGTGTTCAGCGATGCGGACGTGGACGCAGTCCTTATTGCCTCGTCGACGGATACGCACCTCGACTTGATCCTCGCCGCGGTGGAAGCGGAGAAGCCGATTTTTTGCGAGAAGCCGGTGGATCTGAGTCTCGAGCGAGTCGATGCGCAGATCGACCTGATCGAGGCTTCGTCGGTGCCCGTTCAGATTGGATTTCAGCGGAGATACGACACGCATTTGAGCGGTGTGAAGTCGGCGATCGACGAACGACGCCTGGGAGACGTGGAAGTGGTGAAGATAACGAGCCGCGATCCGTCGCCACCGTCGATCGAGTACATCAACGTATCGGGCGGACTGTTTCGGGACATGATGATTCACGATTTCGATCTGGCTCGATGGCTTCTGGGTGAAGAGCCGGTCGAGGTATGTGCACTGAGCAGCTGTCTTGTCGAGGATGCGATCGGCGAGGTGGGAGATGTCGATACGGCTGCGGTCACGATGAAGACGGCGTCGGGCAAGCTCGCGCAGATCGACAACAGCCGACGGGCTTCCTATGGCTACGACCAACGGGTCGAGGCTTTCGGGTCAAAAGGGATGGCGCGAGCGGAGAACGTGCCGACGTCGACCGTCGAAGTCTGGGACGCAGTCGACGTGGCTCGAGAGAAACCACCCTACTTCTTCCTCGAGCGCTATGCCGATGCGTATCGGGCGGAATTCGATCATTATCTTTCCGTCGTCAAGGGAGACGCGGAGCCCTCTATCACCGTTCACGATGGCCGTCAGGCCTTGGCGCTGGCCGACGCCGCGCTGGCCTCGTCGAAATCGGGGCGAATCGAGGCGCCTTCGACGAGGAGCTGACCGTGGGCGAATCCGATCACCGACTGGACCCCGAGATCGTGGAGGCGTTCGGAAAGCTCCAGGATCTGGATGCTGATGACGCGCGGTTCGAAGCTTTCGCCAAGCTCGTACAGTCGTACCGGAGCGACGTCGAGTCTCTTCACGAGAATGCCCTCGACTATGCCGTCCCGAGCGCTCTCAACTATTTCCCTCCACCGCCGGACACCTCGGATGCCGACTTGTCGTTCGCCTTCTCGGACGAAGCAGCGTCATCTGTGCCTGCAGAAGAAGAAATCCCCTTTCAACCGATTCGAGTCCTGTCGCGCCTGATCGAGACGGGCGAAATTTCACCTGTAGAATTGACCCGACTGTATCTGGAGCGGCTGGATCGGTTCGGGGATGCGCTGCACTGCGTCGTGACCCGGCCGGATGAGCTGGCTTTGGAACACGCCCGCCGGGCGGAGGAAGAGATCGGACGAGGAGAGCCTCGCGGCCCCCTCCACGGAATTCCCTGGGGGGCGAAGGACCTGCTCGCGACAGCCGGTATCCGGACAACGTGGGGGGCTACGCCGTTCCGAGAGCAGGTTCCCGATCACGATGCCGCCGTCGTGGAGAGGTTGCGAGAAGCGGGCGCCGTACTCGTGGCGAAGCTGTCGATGGGTTCCCTCGCGAGTGGGGCCCATTGGTTCGAAGGGATGACCCGGAATCCCTGGGATCCGGAGTCCGGATCGAGCGGCTCTTCGGCAGGATCTGGAGCCGCAACGGCCGCCGGGCTTGTGGGCTTCAGCATCGGGACGGAGACGCACGGATCGATCACTTCGCCGAGCCATACGTGCGGGGTCACCGGCCTGAGACCGACGTTTGGACGCGTGAGTCGGTTTGGTGCAATGGCTCTGGGCTATTCCCTAGACAAGATTGGGCCGATGTGCCGATGCGTGGAAGACTGTGCGGCTGTGTTCGCTTCGATCGTCGGTGTGGACCCACGAGACAAGGCGACCGTGGCTGCAGGGTTCAAGTGGCCAATGGAAGCGCGTCCTGAAGTGTTACGGATCGGCTATGTGACAAACGAGTTCGACGATGTAGATTCCGACGAGCGATCGGTCTACGAAGGGGCTCTCGAGACATTGCGAGACCTGGGATGTGTGGTTCAGCCGGTCGAACTTCCCGCGTTCCCGAGTGGTCTGAAGATGACGGTCTGGGTTGAAGCGGCTGCCGCTTTTGGCGATCTGACTCGCACGGACGCCCTCGATAAGCTGACCGAACACGACAACAGCAGCTGGGCGGCCACGTTCCGTGCGGCCCAGACGATTCCAGCCCCCGCGTACGTCCGTGCTCAACGATTTCGCGCGAAGCTGGCCGAAGACTTTGCGACCACCATGCGGGACTGGGACGCGCTGGTTGTTCCCGGACCGGGAAAAGGTAGTATGACGGTCGGGAATCTGACCGGTCATCCAGCGTTGACACTGCCCTGCGGCTTCGTTGAAGGGACACCTCGCGGAATGACCTTCATCGGGCAGCACTACGAAGAGTCGGAGTTACTGGCGATCGGGTTGGCGTACGAACAAGCGACGGAGTGGTATCGTCGCAATCCGGACCTGTCGAGGCTCGAGTGATCCGTCTGACGCGACGGGTCGAAGTGACCTTGCCCACACCGGCAGGATGGGTTGCGGGTGGGGCCGTCTTCTTCATCGCGGCATTCATCTTTACCTGCTCGATCCATCCTTTCCTGGCGGTCAGCCGACCCAACGGGTCGGGATCTCTGGTTGTCGAGGGATGGCTGACTCGGGGAGCGGTCCTGGAGACGGTCGAAGTGACCGAATCCAGAGGCTATGATCGGATCTACACAACGGGCGGGCCGATTCCAGCAGGATCCTACCTTTCCGAACTCTATCCCGATTTAACCACATTCGCAGACATTGCGGCCCATCAGCTGAGGGAAGCGGGGGTTCCCGACCACCGAATTGTCGTCGTCCCTCGAAAATATGTTTCGAGTCACCGGACCTATTTCTCCGCTCTGGCACTGAGGCGTCATCTGACTGATGAGGGCCTTGAAGGAAGTCGTCTCGATATTCGAACCGCCGGGCCGCACGCACGACGATCGTGGCTTCTGTTTGGCCTGGCATTGGACGGTGTAGCGGAGGTGGGGGTTGAGGCTATCCGGCCCGATTCGTACGATCCCGATCGGTGGTGGGCCTCAAGTTCGGGTGTTCGCACGGTGATCGGAGAAGGAATCGCCTATTTCTACGCCAAATTCTTTTTTTACCCGAATGTGGATGAGGATGTCACGAGGATCGTTCACGATCCCAAGAATTGAGGGCTGCCTATGGACAAAGGATACGCGAATCCAGATTTGCTCTGGTCGGTGGAGGACCTTCACTCGGCGACGAATCCCGTCTGCGTCGTCGATACGAGGCCCATTCACGAGTATGTCGCCGGCCACATTCCCGGCGCGATTCACCTGGATGTGGTCGGACTCAGCCTGAACGACACGAGACCTGAGCCGTTCGCGGCGTTCATGTGGACCTACTCCTACCTTTTTCGCAGCCGGGGAATCGGGTCGGAGGAAACGGTCGTGTTCTACGACAACATTTCAGGTACGTCGTCGGCGCGGGGTTTCTGGATATGTGAATATCACGGGCACCGGGATGTGCACGTGCTGGACGGCGGATTCAACGCCTGGATAGCGGCCGGGTTCGAGACCTCCCAGGCCTGTGACGCGGTCGAGCCCGCGGAGTTCAATAGCAACCCACAGCCGGATCTGCACATCGGATATCAGGAAATCGAGGAGCGACTCGACGAGGGCGGCTTCATTCCGTTGGACACACGAGGTGACGGGGAGTACAAGGGCGAGGTTGTTCGGGCGGTTCGAGGTGGGGCGATCCCCGGAGCCATTCACCTCGAATACGTCAACAATGTCGATGAGAACGGGTTCTTCAAGACTGCGGATGAACTAAGGACGATGTACGAACGAGCCGGAGTCATGCCCGAACAAACTGTAGCGTGCTACTGACAGGGTGGCTACCGCTCTTCCCACAGCTACCTTGCGTTGCGGCTGATCGGATACGAGAATGTTCGCAACTACATCGGTTCGTGGAAAGAGTGGGGGGACAGGCTGGAGTTACCAGTCGAATTGCCCGAAGATCGGGCGAAGTGAAGAGTGCAGAATGCAAAATGTAGAATGCAAAGCACCCGAGCAGGCGCCGATCGTTCGGGGTGCGGTCTGATGCCGGCGGTTTCTTTCACGCAAAATATCCAGCGACACGTCGCGTGTCCGAGGATGGCGCGACGGTCGGGGAGGCACTGGACGCGGTGTTCGAGTCGATTCCACGCGCTCGGGGCTACGTGTTGGATGAACGCGGCGCGATCCGCCGCCACATGGGCATTTTCGTGGATGGAGAAGGCGTATCGGATCGCAAAGGTTTGTCGGATCCGATTCGGGCCGGCTCGGAGATCTACGTGATGCAGGCACTTTCGGGAGGATCAGGATGAGCGACCGAGTGTTTGTTGGGACACGCAAGGGACTGTTCAGGCTCGAGAAGGGTTCCGCAGGTTCGTGGGGTATCGAGGGCCGGGATTTTATCGGTGACAACGTAAACATCGAAGCGGTCGGGACAGGTTTACGCAAGTCTGGACCACGGTCACTTCGGTACGAAGTTGCATCGCTTGGACGGCGGCGGAGAATCGTGATCGGAGATCGCCGTTCCCACTTATCCCGATCCGCCTGAGGGATGGGTGGAGATTCCGAATCCGTTTACGGGGAAGGTGGCGCCCTGGAGTCTGGAAATGATCTGGTCGATCGAACCGGGCTCTCCCGATGAGCCGGGACGCGTCTGGTGCGGGACCATCCCGGGTGGTCTTTTCAGGAGCGACGACTCAGGTGATTCCTGGAGTCTGGTACGACCCCTCTGGGATCTGGAAGCCCGGAAGCATTGGATGGGCGCGGGAATGGATTATGCAGGCATCCATTCGATTCTGATAGATCCCAGAGATGCCGATCACGTGACGGTGGGGGGCAGCGTAGGAGGCATCTACCATACAACGGATGGTGGTGAATCGTGGGCGGCTATCGGCGAGGGACTGAGGGCCGAGTACGTGCCTCCCGAGCAAGCCGGAAACCCAGAGGTGCAGGATCCTCACTGCCTCGTTCACTGTCTCGGCGAACCGGATACGATGTGGACACAACATCACAACGGTGTTTTCGTTTCACGGGATGGCGGCCGACACTGGGACGAGATCGAGAAGATCGATCCGTTCACGTTCGGGTTCGCGGTGTCCGTTCATCCGAAGGCGGGGAACACCGCTTGGCTTGTCCCTGGGGTGAAAGACGAACATCGGGTGCCCGTGGATGGGAAACTGGTGGTGACGCGAACACGGGATGGGGGGCTTCCTCGGACAAGCTCACGACCGGGTTGCCTCAGGAGGATGCCTACGATCTGGTCCTGAGACACGCACTCGATGTCGACGATACGGCCGATCGACTGGCTTTCGGGTCAACCACGGGGAACGTTTGGATTTCCGAGAATCAGGGCGATACCTGGAGACAGGTGTCAGGAACGCTTCCACCGGTCTACTGCGTTCGGTGGGAGTCGTCATAGGCGAAGTAGAGTGAAGTCAACACGCGAGGGAGGAATTCGATGTCATTTGCCAATCCGATCATGGATGCGACGCTGAATCAAATCAATCTCGAGGAAATCAAGCGAGAGAAGGGCGATGGGAACTGGTCGCACGCGCTGGTGAACCTGGATCACGTTCGGTCGACGGTGATTCATCAGAATCCAGGAACGGTGAACGACAACCACGTACATGACTACGACGAGTGGTGGGTCATCATGCAAGGTGAAATCCACTGGGTAATCGAAGGCCGCGAGGAGAAAGTCATCGCGAAACCTGGCGACTTCGTGTTCGTTCCGGCCCTGACCTTCCATCACATTTTCCCCGTGGGAGATGGACCGTCCATAAGACTGGGTGTGAGTCTACCCGGCAAGGGGCACCTGCACGAGCGTCCAGAAAAGAAGGCGGAAATCACGATCGCCTGATGATGCGTGCGGTAAAGCAGGGAAGATGGTGCGAGAGCGGGAACGGGCCACGAGGGGTGGCCACTTAATCAATATCCGACCTGCTTGTCGACGATGTTGCGCAGCGGCTCTCCGGCTACATAACGGCGTAGATTGTCTTGCATGATCGTCGAGGTTGCAGCGTCCGTTCGGTCGGAGATGTCGGAGCAGTGTGGTGTGAGGATGAGGTTGGGAGCGTCCCACAAAGGGCTCTCGGCCGGGAGGGGTTCGATTGCCTGGACGTCGAGTCCTGCGCCTGCCAGGCTGCCGCTTTCGAGTGAAGAGATAAGCGCGGGTTCGTCGATGATGCCGCCGCGGGACACGGCGATGAGGTAGGCACCCTTCTTCAGCCGGCCGATTTCGGCGGGACCGATCATCCCACGGGAAAGGGGCGTGAGGGGCGCACAGACGACAACGACATCGGCTTCCGCCATCAGATCCGGGAGTCCGTCGAGACGCTCGCACCGGTCCACCCAGTCGGGCGCGTCCGTATTCCGGGCGTTAACGGCGATGACCTTCATGCCGAAGGCGCGCGCCCGCAGCCCGATCGCCCTTCCGATGTTTCCCAGACCGACGATCCCCATGGTCATGCCTGCGAGACCGACTCCGCGATAGTCGGACTGCGCGATGTAGACGTGGTCGGACTGTGCTTGCAGGAGCCGCTTGAAGTTCCGACAGAGATAGACGAGCATACCAAACGCGGACTCGGCGATGGTGTCGACGTGGGCCCCGCTCGTATTCGTAATGACAACGTCACTTTCCACGAGCTCGGGAATCGCCATCAATTTCTCGACTCCGGCACCGCCATTTTGAATCCAACGGAGTTGCCTGGCCGCTAGGAACGCATCCCGACCGATGTGGCCGAACACGACTTCCGCGTCGGCCACTTCGCGTAGGACGTCTTCTTCCTCTTTAACCGCGACCCACTGCACATTGGGGAACTCGGGGGCGATCTTCGCACTCTCCGCCGGCTTCCACGTCGAAACGAGCTTCACTCCGCCTCCTCGCTAAATCAGTCCGTCCGATTTCATCCAGTCGAGCGTGGTTTCGAACGCACCAAGCGTGGCCTGGATGTCATCGCCGGAGTGGGCGGCCATCGTGATGGGCGTCCCTGGCAGGTCGACCCCGTTCAACAGCATTCCGCAACGCAGATTCCGGGCCAGATCCGGTCTGATGGGTGACTTCAATCGGTTGTGATCGAAAGTGAAAGGGTCGAACTCCAGCGCCCTGACTCCAGGGATTCCGTGGTCGAACACGATTCTGAAACTCGAGAACTCTCCGTAGACGCCCCAACCCAGGTTACGGTCATCGATGATTTTCGCGATGCCGTGGCGCAACGTCGCTGCGGTTTCGTTTGCGTGGGCCTGAGGTTCCCCGGTCGACGCGATCTTGAGTGTGGCGATTCCGGCGGATGCGGAGAGGGGATTCGCATTGAACGTGCCCGGGTGCGGCATCTTCTTCTCTACGTCGGTCTTCTTGATCGAAATCAAGTCCAGGATATCTGCTCGTCCTGCCACCGCCCCTCCGGGCAATCCGCCAGCTAAAATCTTCGCCATGGTTGTCATGTCTGGCGTGATGCCATAGTGCGCCTGAGCACCGCCGGGGGACACGCGGAACCCGGTGATGACCTCGTCGAACAAGAGGATCACTCCGTGATCCGATGTGACCTGACGCAGGTCAGCCAGAAATTCGGGTTTGCAGGGCACCGCACCCCATCCGCCTCCCGTCGGCTCGATGAGGAGGATGGCCACATCTGGATCGCTTTCAAGGTGGGATCGGACCGCGTCAATGTCGTTGGGGGGCAGGACGATGGTGTTGTCGAGTACGGCTCCGGGGATACCCGGGACCGGCACGTCCAGAGGGGGTCTGGCTGCGGGAATGACCGAATCGTGCCAGCCGTGAAAGTGGCCGGCGAACTTGATGACGTTGTTTCGTCCGGTGAAAGTCCGGGCAAGACGAATCGCCATCAACGTGGCTTCAGTTCCGGAGTTGACGAAGCGAACACGTTCTGCGGACGGGATCAGGTCTTTGACCCATTGTCCCCATTCCATTTCGAGCTGGTGAGATCCGCCAAGATGCGTGCCCTGACCGATTCGGGCCGAAACGGCTTTGACGACTTCGGGCGGATTGTGGCTGAGCAGCAACGCGCCGTGGCCGCACCAGAAATCGATCAGCTCGTGACCGCTGATGGTGTACTTCTTCGATCCGTCAGCGTGGCTGATGTAGACGGAGAAGGGATCTGCGTGCCGGTTGTCGTGCGTGACGCCGTCGGGGAAGATCTCCTGGGCTTGAACGGAGAGCTCGCGGTCTGTGGCGAAGGTTGATTCGTAGCGCTCTATGATGGAAGGCATGGGAACCACAGATGGACACGGATGAACGCAGAGGGCGGATGACCGACCGTGGAGCGGAGACCGTCGTCTCTCTTTGAAACCTCCACGTGTGGTGGAACCTGCCCTACGAGGATTGGGAAGAGCCTACACACCACCCATTTTACAGACTTCGTCGAATTCCTTTTTCGTGACCGGCTGAATGGACAGACGCTGGCCTCTCTGAACGACCTTCATGTCGTTCAGTTTCTTGTTGCCCTTCAGGTCGGCGAGATGGACGAAGGATTTGAATTTCTTTTTCCACTTCACGTCGAAGGAGAACCAACGCGGGTTATCATCCGTCGCTTTCTCGTCGTAGTAGCGGTGTTTCTTGTCGAACTGCGAGGGGTCCGGATAGCCGGCCTTGACGATGTCGGCGATGCCGGCCACGCCAGGCTCGTCACAGTTGGAATGATAGAAGAAGGCCAGGTCGCCCTTGTTCATTCCGTCGCGTATGAAGTTGCGTGCCTGGTAATTCCGTACGCCACGCCAGTAGCCGGTTCGTTTCGGTCGCACCTTCAGGTCGTCGAAGCTCGTTTCGTGGGGCTCGCACTTGACGAGCCAGTAATTCGTGTCTTTGGCCATGCTGCCTCCGTCTATCGGTCTCGTTCGATCTCGGCGAGCATCTTGGGCCACGCCAGATCGGCGTAGAAACGGTGTCCTTCCGGGCCGATCACGAGGTGACACCGATCCTCGGCGCCTGCGGCCCGATAAATGGTCTTTAACCTGCGGTAGGCCTTTCGAACCCCTCTCACCGGAAAGATCGGGTCCTCTTTGCCAGCGACAAGCACGGTGGGCTTCGGTGCGAAGAGACCCATCACATCAGGCATTTCGGCGTATTTTAGCAGACCCGGCAGGTAATTGTCCATGCAGTGGTAGATGGACATGATTGAGTCTTCGAACGTGCAGAAGTAACAGGACGGCATCGCATATCTGAGCCGGCTGAGTGCGGCCGCAGCGAAGAGACTGACCGTGCCACCGCCCGAGTTCCCCATCACACCGATGTGTTTCATCCTGACGTCGTCGCGCGTGGAAAGATAGTCGATTCCGCGGTCGACGTCGTAGACCCGCTCACCGGTGAGGGTTCGGCCGAGCATCAGGGCGTGCATCGAGGCATCGTGACAACCGTGTGAGCCAATTCGTTCCTGGGTCTGCTCTCGACGTTCGCCGAAGGACCGCTGTTCAATGCACAGGGCAGCCAGTCCCCGACGCATGCATCCGATACCGAACTCCCGATCTCCTTCCACGTCGATCTGCTTGCTGTTGTCGTCTCTGGCCACTCCGATCGAGTTGTGGAACCCCGTCGTGTGTCCTTGCACGCAGACAAACCAGGTGTAGGGCGGCTCGACATCTCGGGGTAGGCATACGTAGGCGAGGACATCTGACCGGGGTTCGCTGGTGAACACGATCTTTTCGATCGATCCGAACGGATGGTTCATGCGCCAGAGGGACTTGACGTTGAGGTCGCATCGCTCAGCGGGCGTATCCCCCAGAAGCTGCCGCACCTTTGTCCGGAGCCGGCGACGCCATCGGTTGATGTCGTTCGCGTCGAATGCCAGTTCCTGCTCCATGCCCATCATGAGATGACGATGGTGCTGGGACGGCGACAGATGGAATCGCTTCGTCGACTCGCGGCTCGGATGACCGCCGGCGAATGCGTTCGCGGGATGTTTTCGCGTTGCCATTACGTCATTGTCTCCTCAGCACGTGCCTTCCATCGGTTGTAGTTCGGCGAAAGTTTAAGGGCATTATCCTGCACGATCAGTTCCCCTCCCTGGCCCCGGGGATCGCCTCGCTCCTCGTTGAGGTCGGCGAGCCTATTTCGCCACAACGCGACCCGATCAACCTTCTCCGGGTCCTTCGATCGTTCGCGACATTCAGAAGGATCGTCGTCGAGATCGAAGTACATCTCCTCACCCGTGTGGTGATACCAGATGTACTTCTCGTGACCATCCGTGACATACTGCATGCCGTAGTCGTGATCGTAACACGTCGTGTGCTCGCCCTGAACGAACTCGCGCCACTCGGTGCTTCCTTTCGCGAGCTTCTGCAAACTGTCCCCGTCGACCGACTCCGGAATGTCGGCGCCAGCTGCCTCGAGGATCGTGGGCATGATGTCCCGAAGCTCGACGGGCTGATCGAGCACCTGTCCCCGATCCAACTCCCAGGTCTCGGGAAACTGAATCAAGAAGGGCACCCGAGCGGATCCCTCGTAGGCGTAGGTCTTACGCCAATGGTGGTGGTCGCCCATCATGTCGCCGTGGTCGGACGTGAAGATGACAAGCGTATTCGCCCATGCGTCGGCGTCCTGGCGTTTCAGTTCGTAGAGCACGCGTCCGATCTGATGGTCGATGAAGGTGATGTTGCCGTAGTAGCCCGCGCGCGCACGGTGGGTCTCGGCATCCGTGCGGTGTGAGAAGGGGGCGTTGACATCGGCGACTTTCCGGTCCCACCGTGCGCACCAGTCTCCGACAGCGGCTTCTGGGACGTTTTCGTTGCCATTGTACATGTCGAAGTAAGGCTGGGGCGCGTCGTATGGGGAGTGAGGGCGGGCGAAGGAGAGCCACATGAAGAAGGACTTCGTCGGATCACGGTGAGTGAGGAACTTGATTCCTTCCGACGCCGTCCAGTGGGTGGGATGGAGATGCTCCGGCAGGTGAGACGGTCGAGCCATCCAGCTGTTCCAGTCGACGCTGTGATCGCGGTAGCCGTAAGCGCCTTCCTTGTTCTCGTCGAACCACTCGTGGTAATCGCTGACGAAATTCCCCGTGCGTCGACCGCTCTCGTCGAGGACGAGATTGTGGAAGCCGTAGAGCCTTCGTTGAGGGGCGAAGTGCATCTTCCCGACTCCTTGCGTGTGATACCCCGCTTTCGCGAGCTCCCCTGGCAGGGTGGCTGGATATTCGAGCGGATCGGCACCCGTCATTGTGAGTCGGCCGTGGTTCCACTGGTCCATTCCGGTGAGGATTCCGGCCCGTGCTGGTGTACAGGAAGGGACCGAGGTGTAGGCATGGGGGAAGCGGGCCCCCTCCTCGGCGAGCTGATCGAGGTAGGGAGTTTCGACCACCGGGTGGCCGTCGCATCCGAGACAATCACCGCGCTGCTGGTCGGTTGTGATGAGGAGGATGTTGGGTTTCATGGAAGTGTTGGGTGATCAATGCCTTTGAAAACAGGTGGTCAGAATCGCAGTCAGGAGAATCAGCGACACGCCCGCTCTCCTGCTCGCCACGATTGCCTTACGCCCAGCATTGCTTCAGGAACCGGATCCAGTTGCCGTGGAGGACGGTGTCGATGTCCTCGGTCGAGTAGCCTCGATTGCTCATGATCTCGGGCAGCCGCTTCAAGTCCGCGATGGTGTTCAGGTCTCGGGGGGATTGTTCCTGGCCGAAACCGCCGTCGAGGTCCGTTCCGATACCGGAGTGATTGCAGTTTCCGGTGAGCTGCGCGATGTGGTCGATGTGGTTGACGACGGTCTCGAGGGTGGCCTGGGTTGTTTGCTCGTAACAGGGGCGCTGCCGGTCCCAAGTGGGGTCGAGCATCCAGGCGTCGAACGCCGCTCCGATGACGCCACCGCGTTCGACGATGGCCTTGATCATGTCGTCTGTCAGTTGCCGCTGGCCGGGCGTCAGCTCGCGACAGTTGTGGTGGGAAGCACAGATGGGACCATCGTATGCGTCGAGGGTTTCCCAGAAGCCCTGGTCGGTCGTGTGGGTCATGTCGACGATGATCCTGGCTTCCTTGAACGCATCCAGCAAGGGCTTGGCGCGCGGTAGCAACCCGCCCTCCGTACCTGTCCCGTGGGCGTAAGAACTCGTTCCGTAGTGCTGAATGCTGACCATCCGCAGACCGAGGTCGTACCACATCGGCACCTGGTCTGGATCGAGGATGGGGTCCGCGCTTTCCATCGCGAGCATCAGGCCGACCGGTTCGTTCGGCGTAGGATTCTTCCACGCGTCGATGGAGGCCTCAAGATCCTTCGTGTTTCGGATGAAGCGAATCTCCCCTTCGGCTTCCATTGCTTCATAGAATGCATAGTGCCCCATTCCAACGCCGTGACATTGGGACTGCACGTACATTCCGGTCTTCGACCACTGATCGTTCGGATCGATTCTGGACATCACGGTTCCGAAGACGATCCCGACGTGGCCTTTGCGAAGTTCGGGGAAGGTCACCGTGCAGCTTCCGAAGCTGCGCTTTACGCCAGCGCTGTCGTGGACGCGCACGTTCGCGGCCGGTTGTGTGAGATCGCGGTTGACCTGAATGGCGCTGTAGCCCAGATCGAGGTGGCTGTCGATGATCAGGGTTCGGTCAGACATGCCAGGTCCCGTGGAAGAATCGAACGAGGTTGCCGTGTGCGATTTTGGCGACGTCGTCTTCGCTGTAGCCGGCTTCGCGGAGCTGGTCGAGGAAGATCTGGAGATCGTTGATGGTGTTGTAATCGATGGGGGACAGCTCACGACCGAAACCTCCGTCGAGATCGGTTCCGAATGCGACGTGGTCGGTGTTCCCCGTCAGCTGGCAGATGTGATCGATATGCTCGACGGCCGCTCTCATAGAGCGCGTCGAGTTGGCATAGTGGGTCTTCGGGTCGTCCCAGTCCCAGGTCGGGCTGAGCATCTGTTCGGCGAAAACGGTTCCGATCACGCCACCCCGACTCGTGATTGCTTTGATCATGTCGTCCGAGAGATGGCGCTGACCTCTGACGAGGGCGCGGCAGTTACAGTGACTGGCGTGGACGGGCCCCTTCCAGTAGTCCAGAATCTGCCAGAATGCCAGGTCGGCCGCGTGGCTGAGGTCGATGGCAATGTCGGTCTCCGCGAGGGCGTCCATCAGAGGATAAGCCGGAGGGTAGAGACCACCGACTGTGCCTGTGCCGTGTCCGTAGGTGTTCGCCCCGAAATGAGTGAGCGAAACCGAGCGCAGTCCTTGCTCGTGCCAGAAGGCGACGTTGTCGGGCCCAAGGATCGGGTCCGCGCTTTCCATCGTGAGGATGAGACCGACCGGCGTGTCGTCGGATGGATCTTCCCAGGCCGAGACGGATCGATCGAGATCGGATTTGGATTTGATCCAAAAGATCTCGCCTTCGCGTTCGAGCGCCTGGTAGTAGTGAAGATGGGATCGTCCGCGTGCGTGGGCGACGGCCTGAGTGCGAACAGAGTTGTGGGTGTTGCCGTCGGGGGCCTGCACACGGGCCATGATGGTCGTGAGCATGATGCCGACTCGGCCCTTCCGCATTTCGGGCAGGCTGACCGTGACGGTTGCGGGTTTTTCGACCCACGGCCCTTCTCGCCGCTCGAGGGAATCGGGATGCTGGGAAACGCCGGTCCGCACCGCATCTTCGCGTTCACGAAGGATGTGGATGGGTTGCCGGAGGTCGCGACGCTTGTAGAGGGCGTTGAAGGCCATGTCGAGATGGCCGTCGATGATGAGGATGGGGTCAGGCATTGAGGCAGAAAACCTTTGGAACCACAGATAAACACAGATGAACACAAAGGGTTGACCAAGACCTCGCATCGGAGCTCGATTCGAGAAAAGGAGCGGGGTGGGTCCTGACGGTGGCTTTTTGGAATGTCAATGGCGACTGAGTGGATGTAGAAATCAACCGTAGGCGCCTTTCTTGTGGCGGCCGAGAAAGCGTTGGAGGCGCTCGTCGGCGCCTTCCCAGACGTGGTCGGGCATTTGGTAGTCGATGAAAGGGTAGAATCGTTGCGCGATGTGGCGGCGGCTGTAGGTGACACCCGCGAGCAGGCGATCGCAGTCCATCGTGTTCAGAGGACCCTGGTGCCAGACCTGGTTATCGAAGAGATAGGCGTCCCCAGCCTTCGCGAAGATTGAAACAGGACCTCTTCCACGAAAGGTGGGTTCTTCCAGGCCCCTTTCGGGTCTTCTGCCTGCCAGGTGACTCCCTGGCACGACCTGTGTGGGCGCTCTTTCGGGTGTATCCATGTTCATGACGGCGACGAAAATCTGAAGGACGTTGCACGGTGGCGGCACATCCGGGGCGTGACCTGGATGGTCATCGGGGACGGGGTGCTGACAGACGTCGTCCAGGTGCCATCCACCACCCACACCCGGTTCGTTGACGAGCGCATTCTGCGACATCAGGTGACAGTCTTCGCCGAGGATGGCTTCAGCGATGGTCGGGAAGGGCTCGCGAATGATGAGATCCCTGAAGGCTACATCGTATTCGAACATCCGCATCATGCTTCGGCCGCGGATGTGGTCTCCATCCTCGTCGCCTCTGACCGCCGGGTCGGACCATTTCCGTTCCATCGCTTCGCGCAGCACGGCCACCTCGCCGTCTTCAAGGATGGGTCCCAGATGGAAATACCCGTCTACAGGCAAGGCGTGCTTGACGGCGTCAATTGTTTCCTCGTCGGGGGGAATTCCCGGCCCGATGGACGTGGATGATGGTGTAACGGTCACGATGGGCGCCCGTTTGGCAGGAGGTGGCCGTGGTGTATCTTGTGCGCGCGTAGAGTACGAGAGACCTCGGGCGAACTCAAGCAGATTCTGAACGGGAAGACGGCTTTCAGGTCAAGAGACAGCTTCACACTTCAGCGGGAGAAGAAGATGGACCTGAACGGAAAAGTGGCCATCGTGACAGGAGGAGCAGGCGGGCTTGGAAGGCGGATCTGTCTGGCCCTGGATCGGGCAGGGTGTCGCGTGGCGGTGCTGCACAACCGGCCTGACGAGGAGAAGGGTGCGATCGAATTCGCGGCGGGCCTGAAGGATGCGAAGCCTTTCTTCGTGGAACTCCGTGACCCGGCCAGCGTGAACGCGATGGTGGCCTCCGTTCACGAAGCGTTCGGGCGTGTCGACATCCTGGTCAACGACGCGGCGTTCAACAAATTCATCGCATTCGACGATCTGGATTCCCTGACTTTCGAGATTTGGGAGAAGATTCTGGATATCAACCTGAATGGCCCAATGCGGTGCATCAAAGCGGTCGCGCCTCTGATGAAGCAGGTCGGGGGCGGACGGATTGTGAACATCTCTTCGACAGCGGGTTTCGGCCCGTCCGGGTCCTCGATTCCGTACGCGACGTCGAAAGCGGGACTGAATCACCTCACCAAGTGTTTTGCCGTGGGACTGGCGCCGACGATTCTGGTCAATGGGGTGGCTCCGGGGTTCATTGAGGGTACTCACATGACCGAGCAGCTCGATCCCGAGTATGTAAAGGTTGCGAAAGACATCGTGGCGCTGAAGCGGGCGGCGGATAAGGACGACATTGCGAAGCAGGTGGTTGTGTGCTGCGAGACGGACAGTATGACGGGGCAGACGGTGGTGGTTGATGGGGGGAGGTACTTCAGGTAGGGAAGGGCGGATTTCCGATTTACGATCAAGGAGGCCCGAATGGGGGAGGGGTGTCGTCCTTCCCCCATTCGGAAATCGGCAATTCTTGATTGGAAATCCACTTTTTCTACTCGAGAAGTAGAGTGAGGTGTCATGCCTGATAGGCCAAACATCCTGTTCATCTTCGACGATCAACATCGGCACGACTATCTGGGAGCGGCGGGAGCTTCCTGGCTGAATACGCCGAATCTGGATCGGCTGGCGGCAAGAGGGACGCGGTTTACCCAGACGACGACGAATTGTCCGGCGTGCGGGCTGTCACGGATGGCGCTGGCGACGGGGCTGCAGCCAGTGAGGGCGGGGGTGCTGAATAACGGCTTTGGTCGAGCGCCACACGGGCTGCCGACGATCTACCAGAGGATGCGCGATTACGGCTATCACGTTGCGAGTACGGGGAAGCTGCACCTGGGACCGACCGGACCTCCCGGGCCGAACGGGGATCCTCCCGGAGCCTACGCACTGGGCTTCACCCATCCGTGCGAGGTCGAAGGGAAAATGTCGGCGGGGCACGTGTCGGGACCGACAGGGCCCTATACACACTACCTGGCTGAGAAGGGGCTGCTCGACGGGTTCCTGAAAGATTACGCGAAGCGCATCGAGAACGAGTGGGCCCGGTCGAACTGGGACTCCGTTCTGCCGGCCGAGGACTTTCAGGATGCCTTTATCGGACAGAAGGCGATTGACTGGATGAGGGACACGCCAGCGTCCCAACCGTGGATGATGTTCGTGAATTTCGTGTGGTCCCCACAGTCCTTTCGATCCCCCGAAGGTGTATGCCGACAAGTATCGAAACGCGATGGTCCCGGATGTCGTTCCGACCCGGATGGAAGGGAAACCGGATTGGATCCGGGAGCGCGACCACGGTCTTGACCCCGATGCGGTGACGGAGGCTCAACGGCAATACTGCGGTGCGATCGAGGCGATCGACGCTCAGGTGGGCGGCATGCCCGATCTGCTGGAGGAGCGTGGGATGCTGGACGACACCTACGTCATTTTCTCCAGCGACCACGGCGAAATGCTGGGTGACTTCGGGATGTACGCGAAGTTCGTGGCGTATGAGGGATCTGTGCGGGTGCCGCTGATCGCCGCAGGGCCCGGCATTCCGGGAGGGGAAGTCTCGGATGCGCTGGTGGAGCTTATCGACGTGAATCCGACGATCGCCGAGCTCGCAGGGCTGGACCGACAGCCTCACATTGACGCCCAGTCTTTTGCGCCCGTTCTTCGGGAAGGAGCGAGCGCACATCGGATTGAAACGGTCAGCGTGATCGAAAACTGGCGAAGCCTACGGACGCACGACTACAAGCTGATCCAGAATTACAACGAGATGTTCGAGCTCTACGACCTGCGTGAAGACCCGAACGAGTTCCGGAATCTTGCGGACGAGCGACCGGGGATACGGGACGAGCTGTTCGGCCGGCTGTGTGAAAGGTTCCACGGGTCGGGGAAGCTGTCGCGGGGGATGCGGATCAGGATCTAGTCAGTGACCAGTAACCGGTAATGATGGACCGGCGGTGGGGACATGTTTTCTGGCGGCAGGGTTGCTGAGCGGCTTTCGAGGCAGACTTCACACGTGTGAGGGACTATGGATTTCCAACGGATGCAGAGCTACATGGACGACCACGAACTGGATGCCGTATTCGCGATGGATCCGATCACGACCGCTTATCTTCGACGATTCTGGCAGGGCGGCCACATCCGTACCCTCAGGTTCGACGACCACCCTTGTTTTCCGGTGTTCCCGCGTAAGGGGGATGCGTTCGTTGTCGACTACATGAGCTGGGTGCCGCCGGAGGAAGTCCGTCCCGACTGGTTCAAGCAGTACTATAAAGGGCGTGGTTCTGGGATGGACGGTGAACACATTAACCTCGATGTGCTGGCCAAGGCACTTCGCGAACACGGGCTCGATCGAGGTCGAATCGGGCTCGATCTGGACGAGGCTCCCTATTCTGCGGTCACCTATCTCCAAGCGTTGCTGCC
Source organism: Latescibacteria bacterium UBA6620 (assembly GCA_002433075.1). Classification (GTDB taxonomy): domain Bacteria; phylum Latescibacterota; class UBA2968; order UBA2968; family UBA2968; genus UBA6620. Next base: position 62,220 of record DJHM01000030.1, on the reverse strand, counting down.
TCACTTGGAACTGGTGAACGCGCAGGTGCTTTTCTCCCGTCTTCGGGCGGTGAAGGAACCGTGGCAGATCGATATCATCCGGGATGCCGTCGCAGTTCTGGAGGCTGCCTATCTGGACACGCTCAAGCAGGTGAGAGAAGGGGTGACGGCGCGCGAACTGGCCCGTCATCAGATGATGCAGTGCGTCAAAGGCGGGATGATCATGTCCTGGTGTTCGCCGCTGGACATCGCATCGAGATGGTTTCCGGAACAGCCGAAGGGACTACATCTCTATATGTCGGAGGAAGACTGGCCGGTAAAGCGTAACGACGAGATCGAAATCTTCTGGGACATGGGTGGGGAATATCAGGGCTACATCGCGGACATGAGTCGCGCTTTCTATCTGGGCACGCCGCCGGCGGATATGGTCGAGAAATACGAACAGCTTGCCCGGTGGCAAGAGGTTGCTCGAGATACGATCAAACTCGGTATGTCCGTTTCCGAGGCATACGAAGCGATGCGGGCGGCATTGATGCAGGAGTTCGGGTTCGTGTGGGGCTTTTTCCACGGCATCGGCAATTTCGCGCACGAGAACCCGTATCTGGATCTCGGGCTACCGCTCGAGCGGCTGATGACGGACAGGAACGATCTACGTTTCGAAGCGGGGATGGTGATGGCGTTCGAGCCCTTCAGAAAGATCGATCCGGACGATCCTGACGGTCTCAAGGGTGAAGAAGGAGGATGTATTGAAGACGATTGGCTCCTGACTGAGGACGGCTGGGAACGACTGGGGTCGCTTCCCCAGAAACTATTTGTGATCGATTGAGCACGGCGGGTTTGCGGGCCGGCAAGCGACTCATCATACACGCATCACGGATCGACACGGGGATCTTTGGCAGACATCGAGGAAGACGGATCAGAGAAGGACTGGATCGCGTCTCGCGTCCCGTTCTTCTACGGGTGGGTGATGCTGCCCGTGGTGCTGGTGTTGAACGTGGCATCCTCACCAGGGCAGACGTACGGGATTTCAGTCTTCAATCCACATATTCGGAGCGAGCTGGGTCTGTCGCACAGCGAGATCAGCGGGGCGTACATGCTGGGGACGCTTCTTGCCTCGCTGCCGATGGTGCTCGTGGGCACGATGATGGATCGCTTTGGCCCACGAGTGGTCCTTGCGGGCGTGGTCTCGTTGTTCGGGCTGACGTGTGTCGGGTTCTCGCAGGCGACAGGTCTTGTAACGGTGTTCCTGTCGTTTCTGTTTCTGCGGATGCTGGCGCAGGGATCGATGGGGCTGCTGGCGGCTAACACGGTGGCGCTGTGGTTCAATCGACGACTGGGGCTTGCGAACGGTCTGATCAGCACCGGTTCATCCCTGTCGATGGGACTGGTACCGACGGTTGCCCTGGCGCTGATCCAGGCCTTCGGCTGGCGCTGGGCCTACGCCCTGCTGGGCATGGCCGTGATCGTCGTCGTTCTGCCCCTGCTGGGAATCCTGTTCCGAAACCGTCCTGAGGATGTGGGGCAGCTCCCGGACGGGGTCCCGGCTGCGAGCGGACATCCTGAAATCCGGGGTGGGGAGAAAGCTCACGATCTGTCGTTCGCGATTCGGACCCGTGCCTACTGGATCATGGCGGTGACGGTGATGATGCCTGCCGCGATGATCACCGGTATCCACTTCCACGCGGTCCAGATCTATCTCGACGTCGGAATGACCGAGAACGATGCGGCTCGGATGTATGTCGTGTTCGCGATCACTGTTGCGGCATCGATGTTGATCGGTGGCCTGATGGCGGATCGGTTCAGGCTGAATCTGATCCTGTCGGGTTCGATGGTCGGGATCTCGGGCGGAATCTGGGTGCTGACGCAGGTCACGTCACCGACGTCATCCTACCTTTTCGCCTCGGTGCTTGGGACCGGTCTGGGTCTGTTCATGTCTGTACGTTCGACGCTCTGGGTGCGGTACTACGGGCGTGCCCACCTTGGCAAGATCCGCGGCACCCTGACGACGCTCGAAGTGGCGGCGTCGAGTCTGGGACCTCTGCTGATGGGTGTCGCCCACGATTGGCTGGGGTCGTATCACTTGATTCTCACCGTGTTTTCGATCGTGGCGGCGCCGATGGCGCTGGTTGGGTTGTGGGCGACTGCGCCAAAAGAAACGGCTTGATCCGGGACCGTTGCCGAAGCCGATGCACTTGCCTGACAGGGCCGATTCTTGTAGAATCAGGTCACCGGTAACGGGGCGTGGCTCAGCCCGGTAGAGCACCTGCTTTGGGAGCAGGGGGTCGTAGGTTCAAATCCTATCGCCCCGACCACGTAAACAAAACGGACAGAACGAATTAGGCTTTGCCCGCCGATCTCGTCTGTCCGTTTTGCTTTGCTGTGCTAACGAGGTGCTAACGCGAATTTCCCGCACAACGTGTCCGGGTCACCCGAGCAGGACGGCATCCAGCCGCTCTGCTGCTCGGCTGCGGTCTTCCGGAAACAGATGCGAATATCGGTCGAGCGTTATCTGGACGCTTGAGTGACGAAGCTGGTGGGCAACATACTTGGCCGACTCGCCCTGTGATATGAGCAGGGATGCGCAGGTGTGTCTCAGATCGTGCAGCCGGAGCCTCGGCAGTCCCGCTGCCTCGAGAGCCGGGTAGAAGGCTCGCTTCGTGAGGTTCCAGGGGTCCAGCGGCGTGCCGGAGGCGGTAGCGAAGATCAGCCCTCGGTGGTGATAGTCGCTTCCCGCCTTGAGCATCTCCTCGGCTTGTGTGCGGCGGTGCGCATGGAGTGCTTCGCAGCAGGATGGCGTGATGTCCACGGGCGCGACAGAGGAAGGGGTCTTCGGTACGCCGAACGATGCTGGCTTGCCGGCACGTGGCCTCAGCCAGGCCTCCCGTACGTGGTATTGACCCTTGTCCAGGTCGAGATTGGCCCATCTCATCGCCAAGATCTCCCCGATCCGGAGGCCGGAAACTACGGCCGTCAGGAACAGCGTGCGGTACGGTTCCTCGGATGCATCGAGTAGCGACCGGACCTCCGCTGGACTGAGCACACGCATCGTTTTCTGGGGGACGCGTGGCATTCGGACCTGTTTGGCGGGATTGAGGCGGACGTACTGCCAGACAAGGGCGTGCTCGAGCATCTGTCGAAGTAGCCGAAGCAGGTGCTTCACGGTCTGAGGTGAAAGCCCCTCGGACAGCTTCTGGACTTTGAAGTCCTGAATGTCCTCGACGGTGATCGAAGTGAGTTGCACGTCCTCGAAGCATGGCAAAAGGTGATTGCGGAAGAACCCGTCGTACTGCACCAGGGTGGAATGTCGGATCTGGCCCTCTCCGCGAGCGTACCTTGCAAGCCAGATTTGGACGAACTCACCGAAGCTGATCTTCGTGGGCTCGAAGAACGTCCCACCGTGGATCTCGGATAGTCGTTCGGCGAGAAGCTCTTCAGCGTGCTTCTTCGTGTCCGGTGCTGTCACCTTCTCCCACTTCTGTTTGCGTTTCCAGCATTGGCCTTCCTCGTCCCAACGTCTGCCGACGTCATAGACGATGGTGTAGCCGTTGCCTCGCCTACGGATTGACCCTCGCATTGCTCTACCGCCTTTGTATATTTGGTTCTGAAGCCGCTATGCTCACGCGTGGTTGGTTTCGACAGGCCCGTTCGGTGTCTTCAGCACCGAACGG
>DJHM01000030.1:0-58257 GCA_002433075.1 Latescibacteria bacterium UBA6620 | reverse complement strand
ACAGCACCGAACGGGCCGCTTTGGTGCGCTACTCTATGAGCCTCCCTTCTGGAATCTCCTCTATGGTGTACTCGCCTGAGGCATCGGGGACTACCATTACTGGATACTCCCCCAATGGCTCGACACTGACCTTCTTCCTGCTGATTTGTGCGCGATAGGGCAGGTTTGAGTTCTTGAACCGAACGATCTGCCGACAAGACTCACCCGCTTCTGATTGATGGTAGTCCAATAGCACGCCAGCAGCTTCGTGCAGCGATGAGGCTGGCGATCCTATGTAGTGGATCGAATGCTCGTCGGCGTAAGATGCCTGGAAATCGGTCCTCGCAATTCGGATGATCCAATACCCATTGTTCTGGATCGGCTGAGATTCATGGACCAGCCACTCCTTCAAGCGGTCTCTGACGACCCTCCACGATCCGCCGATCCGAACAAGCCCAGGAATGGTCCGAGACTCGACGAGCCTGAAGAAGGTAGCCCGACTGATCCGAAGGATCGTTTGCACCTCTTCCGCCTTGAGGATCGGGGGGTACTCCTCCAGCTCGGCGAGGGGTTCTGATGGGGCTGTCGTCCGTTTTCGCTTCTGATTCGCCACGTTCTTGTTCCTAAGCTGACAATGCCGTATGTCTCATAAGTTATCACATACACAGATAGTATCAAGTTTCTTGAGATAGCCCTTGCCCTCTTCGGTCGGGGCTTTGCCGTTTCCGCCTCCCTCCCTGAGCCGCGCTTTCCCGTCGTTCCTCGCCGTCGCACCTTCGCCACCATCCTCGTCCTGCTGCTGACGATCCGGCCTACGTAGTACGACCTGACACACCCGTAAACCCCGATCCTGTACTGGAGCAGTGGCGGTGGCGAACCTACGACGAACTGGTGGGAATGGGCCTACGGTGCATCACCGAGGATGAGTCAGGACGAGGGGTTTGGGGTAACCGATGGTGCTGTTTACTACGACGAGTATTTCGCGAAGATGGAGTTTGCGATGTACGGCTACGAGGTATACACAGCTGAGGTGGACGACCGTGGAATCGACTTCGTCGTACGAGGGCAACCTGGAACATTCTACGAGGTCCAGGTCAAGACGGTCACAGACTACAATCTGGCATATATCAACGAGTCGAAGTTCAGGTCTGACGGCACATTCCTTATCGCGCTGGTTCGGCTGGTAGAGGCAGAACCGCCAGAACACTATGTGTTTCGTGGCACTGACTGGCCTGACCCATCTGGACTTCTCGTCCGCAATCTGTATGAAGGCAAAAAGTCAGAGGCGGCCTACGAGGTCCACCTCGCCACAAGCCGGATGAAGGAGCTACAGCACTACCGATTTGATGACGCAGTTGCAAGGCTGTGACCCGATGGGACCTCCTATCTTGATCTATGGTGAACTTGAGCCAGACCCCACTGCTCGCGTCCCCAGACGGACGCTACGATATCAGTTCTCGGAAGTTATCCTTAGTCCGGATGAGCCAGTCTTGAAATGCCTTTGAGCCGAGGGCAACCAAAACAACATCGGTGTCTTCGCAGAAGTCTGCAAACGTTCTTCCTGCCATATACGACGCACCAAATTCAGGATGAGGATTCTGGATTGCCTCCACATAGCCTGCTCGTCTATCAGTCAATAGCTGTATGTCCCATCTCTCCCCGAGGATTGCATAGAGTGTATCCAGAACGCCTTCGACTCGGTCATCGTCACCAAATGCGTGGCATAGGCCACAATCGACCGCGTACGACAAGAGTATCAAGAACTCATTCCTGACTTTCTCTTCTGGCTTCTTCTCTTCTAAGTACTCGTCAGCACTACCCCAAACCTCCCGAAGCCACTCTTTCAGAATCTCCTCCTGAGACTGCTCTTCCTCTGTGCCGAACTCTCCCTGCTCGGCAAGGTTGTAGGCACCCATTGCCACGGCATAGTTCTGTTGCAGGTTTCCGGCACCATTCTTTGCCAAGACACCAAGGAACCCTTTCACTCCAGCACACAATGCCCCCCCTCGCTCACCAAAGGAACGTCTTGCGGTTTCAAACCCAGCCTCAACCGCCACCCCGTGGAAACGCTCTTCGTGTCCACTGCAAATCTTGGTGTCAACGAACAGTCCTTCGCCCTTTTCGCATAGTTGCCCGAAATAGGACCATCCGCCCTTCTTCTGAACGTCGGAAACCTGCACTATCTCGGCTATGGTAGCCGCGGGCTGCACACAGATGCCCATCAGATCTTGGTTGTAGTCCAGAGGATGGCTGTCATCGACGCAGTCAAGATTCAGCCGTCCAACACCCGCCATGACCTTACCTGTATTACCGGGGAAGTTGCTGAGAAGTTTTGCAGCGTGTAGGAAGCTGAACGTGCGCAACAAATCGGGGGGAAGGCTGTGGGTTACTCGAACCTCCTCCAGCGACAGGAAGTCCACTCTCATTGTGCCGAGCACCGTCTTCCGGGAGAAGAGTCCCATGGTATCCTCCGGATGCTTGTAAGATGCGCTTCAACATGAAGGGTTATCATCTACAACCATGGTGGTTGCACTGTCTGTCAATTACCATCTTTTAGCCGGGGGCCGCCTCGGTCGGGCACCTTGCTGCCCCATAGACCTGCATTGTATCGTCCACCAGTGAATCTTTGAGGGTGAGAGCGGAGACCTAATGTAAGCTGACAGGAGGATTAGAAGATGGAGTCTGCCAATAGAAGATTGTTCGAACTGGCCTTGGCAGAAATGGTGCCTAACGAGTCCAGCCTTGTGCCGCTGGCTGACCATCTACGTTCGTTGATTAAGGTCAAGGAAGAGCAGGAAACCGCGATCAGGGAAATGATCGGATTGACATTGTACGCGAATGATTTTGCGATCTGCTCGACATTTGGGAAAGACGCGGACACAGCACTTGACACCTCGGGCCTATTCTATTGACCCGCGCGGGATGATTGATACAACAATGACGACAGAGGAACGACGGGCCGCCCTTGAACACGGCCCACTTTACAGTTTCAGCGAGTGGGCGAGTTTCGTTGTCCCGCCCGGTGCGGGTGTGTACACGATCTGGGACGACGAGGGCCGGTTCATCTACGTTGGGATGTCAGGTCGTGGATTGACGCGGGACGATGTGGCGGCGATGAAGGAGAGCGGCGAGCGAAGGGGCTTGGTCCAGCGGCTGGCAAGCCACGCATCGGGTCGGAGGAGCGGTGATCAGTTCTGCGTCTACGTGGCCGACCGGCTCGTGCTGCCGCGATTGACCGAGGACGAGATCAGGCGGATTGCGGAGGGGGAGAACGCGCTGTTCGATAACCTGATCAGGGACTACATAGCAGCGAACCTGGCCTACCGGTTCATCGTAACAGACGATGGGAAGGAAGCGTCGGACATTGAAGTGGAGATTAAAGCGGGAGTGCTCAGCGCGGGTAAGCCGCTGCTGAATCCAGGCTGAGCAGAGCGCGGATTTTTCAAACGGAGGAGGACATCATGACAACCGACGAACGGCTGGACCGGCTGGAGAAGAGCGTGGGTCGCTATCGTAAAGCGATGATGGGTCTGGTCCTGGTGCTGGTGGCGGGTGTAACGATGGCGCAGACCAGGACTGATGTGGCTGACGAGTTGAGGTGTAGAAAACTGGTGGTTGTGGATGCCCAGGGCAAGACTCGCGCCTCTCTGAACGTTGGGGATAGAGGTCCGGCCCTGCATCTGTTTGACGCCAAGGGCAAGAGTAACGCCTCTCTGAACGTTGGGGAAAAAGGTTCGGGCCTGCATCTGTTTGACGCCAAGGGCAAGCCTCGCGTCTCTCTGCACACGTTCGGGGGGGTCCTGGAGCTGATGGACGCCAAGGGCGAGCCTCGCGCCATTCTGAGCGTGTTAGGGGATCAACCGGGCCTGCATCTGTTTGACGCCCAGGACGAGCTTCGCGTCTCTCTGAACACGTTAAGGAATCACCCGGGCCTGGACCTGATGGACACCAAGGGCAGGGTTCGCGCCTCTCTGAGCGTGTTCGTGGATACTCCAGAACTGGAACTGATGAACGCCCAGGGCAAAACTTTGGTCGAGCTGGGGAACAACGATTTGGGTGGCGAGCTGCGCGTCTACAACAAGACCGGCGAGGATATCGCCACTATGTATGCCGACGAATACGGCAACGGCGTCGTGGGCGCGTGGAACCGCAAGGGCAAGGGCCGTACGCTAACGCCGGGACCATAAACGGGAACCGGATATAGAGAAAGTGTGGCCGCAATTCTTGGTGTGCGGGGATGTAGCTATTTGCGGAAGTCGCCGGATGTGTTAAGCGGGGAGGTGTCGTTCAGGTGCAAAAGCAGTCAATCACTTGTCCTGCACTTGGATGGTGGTCGGCAGTATGTTCCTGAGGTATTCCTTTCCATATCCAACAAGCTTCCCATTCCTAATCGTACGACGCGAACAACACCAGTTGCCTGAGCGACCCGAAGTGCCTGCCGCCATGACCGCTTAGATAGTAACAGCCATTGAACCGCGTCCCCCCCGACATCTCGCACGAGGGCAGATTGGGCTGCCTCTCGGTCTCGCGCCACGTCAACCCATCGGCGCTGAACACAATCGTAAATTGATCAGAATATTTCGTCGTCTCGACAATGGCTTTAAAGCGCTTGGTCGGATCGGGATCGTCCGGCTCGTAGAATACCACGCACGCCTTGATGTGGTATTCGCCGCCGAGCATATCGACCAGATTATTCGCTCTGGTCCCATTGTATTCGATCAAGCTCAGCTCGGGCTTTTCCCAATGGTAGCCGTCGCGACTTTTGGCCAAACATACTCGCTCCAACCAGCGGTTGTCGTCGCCCTGGCCCAAATACCACATCCACAACTCGTCACCGACACGTTGCACCGAGCCGTAGTAGATCACCCCGCCGCAATCCGGCGATCCCGGCGGCCCCGGTTTGATCACGATCCGCGTGCGGTCCACGCTCGCCTTGTAGCGGACCAGGTGTAGGCGGACCCCGTGCTGGAATGGCATGCTGTAGTCGTCGAAGGGAAAGAGCACCACGCGATCGCCGCTGACATTTTCGGGGTTGTTCTTGATGATCATTGCCTACTCCGGATTGAGCGCCGCGTAGACCAGCGGCTTGACCGCCTCGCTCAACGGCGAGAACGGCATGTGTTGGGCCAACACAACCGACACCAGCTCGTCTTGAGGCGAAATCCAGAATTCGGTGCTGGTACCCCCGATCCAACCGTATTCGCCGACTTGCGACGAAGGCACCCAATCGGTCCGCGCGACCCGCACCGACACTCCCAGCCCGAAACCCAAGCCCTCGTAGCGCTCGACCGGCTTCTTGTCCAAGGGCACCAATTCATCGGGCAACTGATTCCGCGTCATCTCCTCGACCGACTCCGGCTGCAACAACCGCGTACCCAAAAGCTCTCCTTTGTTCGATAGCATCAGGCAAAAGCGCGTAAAATCCGCCGCCGTCGACACCAACCCGCCACCGGCCGAAAGTAAAGAGGGCTTGATAGTGAAAGCATCCGGGCGAATAGCGCCGGTCCCGCCCTGCGGCGCATCGATGACTCGGAGTTTACCGACTTCGTCGGGACCGTGCATCCCCACCAGCCGGTCGAGCTTCTCCGCCGGCACGTAGAAATCCGTGTCGGCCATGCCCAACGGCTGGAAGATCCGCTCTTGCAGAAACGCGTCAAAGCCCCGTCCGGAAATCACCTCGATCAAGCGGCCCAACACATCGGCAGCGACGCTGTAGTGCCACTTGCAGCCCGGCGGGTACAATAGCGGGATCTGTCCCAGCTTGGCGACCATATCCGCCAGATCGCCGTCCTCGAAGCGATCCAAGCCCTTTTCCCGGTAGAGTCTGTCGACCGCGGCCTGACCGGCGAGGTAGCGATTGGCACCGGGCAGACCCGCGGTGTGCCGCATCAGGTCGCGGACGGTCATCTCTCGCTCTGGCTCGACCAGCACAACCTCGTCGTCGTCGGGCGAGGCCACCGCCTTCATCCCACCGAACTCGGGCATATACTCTGCTACCGGGGCGTCGAGATCGACCTTCCCCTCTTCCAGCAGGATCATCACGCCCACCGCCGCGACCGGCTTGGTCATCGAATAGATGCGGAAGATCGCGTTGTCCGCCATCGGCCGCTCCGCGGCGATATCCATCAGCCCGCACGGCGCGAAATGCACCACCTTGCCGCGCCGCGCAACGGTCGTAAAGGCCCCAGCGAGTTGCCCCTCGTCAACGAACGTCTGTGCGATCCGGGCAATCCGCGCCAACCCTTCCTTCGACAGGCCCACGTCCCCCGGGTCGGCGGTCAAATGGTCTAGGTTGTGCATTGCTATGGATTCCCTATCGAATTGCACACGTGGAAGCGGACGTAGTCGCCGTAGCCCAGTCGGCGTGCAGGTCAGTGAGGACCGTCATAAGGATCAGCCCATCGGTTCCAAGACTCACGAGGCCGAAAGTCAGGAGGCCCGCGATGGCAAGCAAGAAGAGTACACCGAGGACCATCCACGACTTGGTCTGTAGAGATAGCTTGTGCCGAATTGACGCGAAGAGACACAACTCTACTGCGATTCCGGTTTCCAGTACCATAATCGGCTGGAAACCGACCGTGTGGACGCGCAACCAGGACAGAATTGTAGCGGGGATCATCACGACGGCCAGGATGAGCAGAACGCCGTTTACCAGTTTCTCGCGAACCCGGTCGATGGTCTGCGTGGGTTCGGTAGTTTCTTCGGTCCCGATTCTTACGGCGATCTTACTTGCCAGGGTGGCCCGACCCGAGCTTTCGTATACGGATGAGAAATGAACGAGGAAGATAACTCGGAAAGAGCCTTTCTACAGATACTATTTCGAGCAGATGGCAATTTCCCGCAACGCTTAACGAAAGGATACCCAGTGAGGGGCGCCCGATTGCCATACCGATACGACCACTACACATGGCCCGAGCTGAAGAGTCTCATTCCCAAACAGCCCGTCGTTGTGCTTCCCGTAGGATCGACGGAAGATCACGGCCACCACCTGCCACTCGATGTGGATACATTCGTCGTGGCGAGCGTGGTCGATGCTTCGGCACAGCTGATTCCCGAAGAAGTGCTCGTGCTGCCCGAAGTCGCCTATGGATTCGAGGATCACCATATGGACTTTCCGGGTACCATCACGGTCAGCGACGAGCACCTGCTCCACTTTGTTCTGGACATCACGAAGAGCGTCGCTCACCACGGCTTTCAGAAGATAATGATCGTGAATGGCCACGGTTCGAACGCGCCCATCCTGGAACTCGCCGCCCGACGAACGGTGACGGAGACGGATGTCCATTGTGCGAGCGTCGGTCCGGGGGCGGGTGGAGGGTTCGAGGACTATACCGAATCCGACGTGATGTCTCACGCGGACGAAGTCGAGACGTCGGCCTACCTCTACCTGAACGAAGAGGCGGTTCAGATGGACAAGGCGGCGTCCGAGGTCAAGGTCGGGGTGTCACGGTTCTACTGGCGGGGCTGGGCACGAGGCAAAGGCAGCGCGCCCTTGAAGATGATGGATCACTGGTCACGGATCACCGACACGGGGGTGATCGGAGACGCGACGAAGGGGACGGTGGAAAAAGGGGAGAAGTGGTTCAATGCGTCAGCCCGGGAGCTCGCGGATATGATCTTGGAGTTCAAGCAGATTCCGATTGAGCCGCGCGTAGACCATCATTGAAAATCTTGGAACCACTAAGACACCAAGGCACCAAGAAAAGACGGAACACGAAGGACGCGAAGACACGAAGGAGAAAGGCGGGAAAGTGAAAGCACCTGACTCGTAAATGAGATAGGGGAGGCAGCGAGGAAGTTACCGGTGGAGAGGATTTCTTGGAGGCGCCCCCGGTGTTTGGGAGGAGCGAACTGGAGGGGAATTTTGCCCTTGTTGTCTTCGATCGTGGGATCGGCGCCTCGTTGAAGGAGATATTCGAAGAGCGTGAATGAACCGCCCCTGGCTGGAGAGCCATCGAACCAATTCCAGATTCCTTCCGGACAGGATACTGAAGACGTTGGTTCTGGAAGGCCGCGCCCCGTGGTCGAACAGGAGTTGGAGGAGGTCCCGGCTGCCTCTGCGAGCGGCGAAGTCGAGGAACAGCTCTTCGTGCGCAGAGATGTCCGCTCCCTCATTGCACAGAAAGCGCGCCACCTCAGGTTGATTTCCAGCGATGGCAAAGTGAAGGGGGGTCGTTTCCCACACTTCGTCAGCTGGATGGGGCCGGTTGACGAAGTCGGGGCCAGCGGATACAGCATCCCGCACAGCGACCATATTCCCCATCCACGCCTCGTCGTAGACGCTCAGTGTCGCGCCGTTGTCCTTGAGCTTGTCGGCGATGGACGTTCGTCCCCGGTCGAGGGCGACGCACAACGGAGACCGCATTACGAGGTCTTTGGCTCGGTTTCTGCCGGTGAAGTCGAAGTCCGCTCCGCGCGCGTGAAGCTCATCGACCAGTTCCTTGTGTCCGTGACGAACCGCCTCCTAGAGGAAGGTCCTTCCGTGACCCCGGCCTTCGGGCGCCTGGAGAAGCGCGGGCTCGGCATCCACAAGAGGGAGGAGCTCGTCCAGCTTCCCTCTCCGAGCAAGGGCACGAATCTTGTCGGTCAGGTGGTTATCTGCCATCTGGAACCCGAAACCGGGTAGGCGCCCGGCTTTACCATTCCTTCTCGGTCTTGAAGGGGTCGGGGTCTTCGATGGAATGGGTGAAGCGGAAGGAATGGAGTTCTGCGTTGCGGAGATAAAAGCGGAGCTTGCGCCAGTAGAGGTCCTGTCCTCGTCCCGCGGGAATCGTGGGATCCCCGTTCCAGGTCATTGTATGATCGGTGCTGTCGGATTCGAACGGATCGGCGCTTTCGAGGTTGCAGGAACCCAGGATCTGCTCGTCCCGGTTGAGGACTTCGACGCGCACCGAGCCGCCCGGTCCGCACGTCGCGTTGATGGACAATCGGCTTCCGAGACTGATGAGGGGGCGGGTCGTCACGATTCCTTGTCTGTATTGGTTCGCGAACAGGCCGGCATAGCCGTCCTTCCGAAGTTTCGCGACGCCCATTCCGAACGAAGACCCACACCCCAGCGGGTCATTCGCTTCGGGGTGGTCGATGCCTTCCCGCTTGCCGACGAGCCACCAGTCGTGGTGAAAGTCGGTTCCGCTATGGAAGAACCACAATTCTCCATCGACTTCGATGGGTGGGTTCACGATCGATACCATATGGCCGTCCCAGTAGCCCTCCCCGCGCTGGTCGAGGAAAGGCTGGCGCCGATTCGCCCGTTTCCACCGGAGTCCATCGCGGCTGTGGATCAGCTGCACTTCCATCACGTTGTCGACTGCGCTGAACACGGACAGGGGCGCGACGTGCTGAGTCCCAACGCGAAACGGTACCATTCCGTAGAAGGACTCGTCGATGTTGTCTTCCTCCTCATCCGCTGCGGCGAGGAGGAGCGGTTCACTCCAATGGATGAAGTCGGGACTCCGAATCTGCCAGATGCGCCGCTGCGAATACGAGGCGAAGTTTTCGGGTTCATAGGGACGTGAAAAGGTGACGTTTCGATCGAACCTTGTTCTCGTGGCTCCGGCCGTCATCAAGAAGTGACGCGTGTAGGCGACATACTCGCGCGAATCCGGATCGACGCCGACAATGTGGACGTCGCACAGCCGTGGGCCGCTGGCGCCAACGCTGGGTAATTCGTCGTATATGTGCCAGTCGATTCCGTCGGGGGAATGGGCGGCGACGATCTGTCGATTCTTGTTGTGGTCCCACATCCGGGTGAAGAGCGCTTTGAATCGCTCCGCCTCAGAACGCGCGTGAGGGTCCTCGGTGACCATCAGCCCGTGGGCGCCGGATTCGGCGTCTCCCAGGATGATGTTCGTCCGGCGTCCGTTCACCTCCAGACCGATCGGCGGCTTTTCCCAGCTGAGGCCATCCTCGCTAACCGCGTAGCACATCTGGCTTTCCATCCCAAGGCCCATTTTCTTGGAATCGGGCTCACCCACCATAATCTCGTACCAGCACTTGAACAGGCCGTCGGTCGTGTCTCTCAGCACTGTGTGGTTCGCACAGCCGAAGTAAGGGAGGACTTCCCAGTCTTCGGTTTTGTGGAGTACCGGTCCGTCCCCGATCCGCTTCGGAGTATGCCAACGGCGGGTGACGTCGGTTACCGATTCGAGAATCAGATTGTCGAGGAACGTCTGGGGTTGGTCGTCGATGTGGAGTTGCGTGCCGTCTTGTGAGAGATCTCGCATCCGGGACTCGAATGAGTTGGACCACGGAACACACCCCTCGATATGCCCGCTTGTGCGGGCTACTCGGGGCAGGCGGAATACACGGAAAGAAACAAAAATAGGATAGGTTGGATGCTTGCGGAGGGCAAATGGCAAAGGTTCAGTGGGAGCAGTCTCCGACTGCGAGCAGAAGTGGATCGAACAGCCCTTTCCCTCAGAATTCGCTTGGCGGAGGAATGACGATGCCGTATCTAGTGTTCGTGCTCGCAGGGAGCACCCAATCCGCGGAAAGGGCCGTGCCCACCTGACCTGCCTTCCGGACGAACAGCGATAGACGTCTCCTTCGACTTTCCCGCGATGCGGATAGCCGGGCGCTTTTCCAAAGGAGATGGCTATGGTCAAGCGCCGACTTCCTCTCAACCCCAGTCTCGAACAGTTGAAGAATCAAGCTAGGGATCTGCTGGAGGCGTACGTCTCCGGCGACGATACAGCTGTCGTGGACTTCCAGGCGTTTCATCCCCGCGGTGTGACGCGGGATGTGGCGAAACTGACCGATGCACAGCTTGTGCTCGCCCGTACGTATGATTTCCAAAGCTGGCCTTGTCTGCGTCTGGGCGCCGAACTCTCCCGGGCGATCTCGAACGATGCGCTCGAAGAGATTCGAAGACTCGTGACAGAACATCCCGAACTGCTGGTAGAACAGGTGCGCGGAGAGGACTCTTCGTGGGGGCCGCCGTTGTCGTTCGCGGCCAATCTGGGAAAACAGCCGGTCATCGACTTGCTGATCGAACTGGGGGCGGATGACGTTCAGTTCGCGTTCAGTCGGGCGGTGCTGCAGGGAAAAATCGACGTCGCTCGTCGATTTACCGAAATGGGCGCAAGACCCGAGCGGGGGATGGTGATGCTGCCATGCGAAACGGTAAGTGGAGATGGCCTCGCCTTCCTTGTTGAGGAACTGGGTGCCGATCTAGTGGACGGCGACGGGAATCCCCTTGAACCTCTCCGAATGGTGTTTGAAACCTACAGTCGCAATCCGGAAGGGAAGCATCGCTGCCTGGAGGTTTTTGAACGGAGCGGTGCCGATCTACCCGATACGGCACCGATGGCCTTCCACCGTGGCCGCCTCGATCTGCTCGAATCCTGCCTGAATCGAGATGCGGGTCTGCTGGAACGACGATTCTCCTACGAGGAAATCTACCCGTACTCCCATAAGGGACAGACAGGTCTTCACGGAACCCCCCTGAACGGAGCGACGCTCCTTCATATGGCCGTGGATTTCGATGAGCTGGAGATCTTCGAGTGGCTTCTCGAGAAAGGGGCGAATCCCGATATTGCTGCGGAGGTGGATGGCGACGGTTTCGGGGGGCACACCCCGTTGTTCAACACGGTCGTTTCCCAGGCGGTGACGTGCGGAAGGCAGAAGGACGCCAGGATGGCCAGAGTGCTTCTCGCGCAGGGTGCAGACCCGGCCGCCCGGGCTTCGCTAAGAAAGGCTCTACGATACGAAGATGACGGTTCAGAGCACGTGTACCGCGATGTCACGCCTCTGGAGTGGGGTGAGCGGTTTCACGGTCGTCGATGGGTGAACGAGCGCGCGATGCAGGCCATACGCGAATCCGGAGGGCAATGATTCTCCGTATGCGCAACTTCAGCAGGATGAAAGAGCAGGCGACCTTTGGAAAGGACGATCGATCGAAATGAGAATTGCAGCGATATCGGATATACACGGAAACCTACCTGCGCTGGAAGCCGCGCTGGAGCACGTGGACAACCAGGGCGTGGACCACGTCGTGGTCGTGGGGGACATCGTGATGGGGTCGCCGGATTCGAAGGGATGCTGGGAACGGGTGTCGGACCTGGGGTGCCCGGTCGTGCGGGGGAACGGGGAAAGCTACCTCGCGAGGTTTGGAACATCGGATGCCGATCCGGTGTGGGACACGGAGCAGTTCGGTCCCCTTCAATGGGCGGCCAATGAATTTACCCAAGAGGAGCGAGCGACCCTGGGTGCACTCCCGCTCACGTGCTACCTGCCCGGGGTGGACGATGTCCTATTCTGCCACGCGACTCCGCGGAGTGAGTATCGGAGTCTCAAAGCCTACACGAGTGAGGAGGATCTGGCTGAGGCATTCGAGGGCTACGACCAACCTTATGTGGTCCGGGGCCATCAGCACAGCCCACAGGTTCGAATGTGGGGGAATCGGGCGATCGTCAACTGTGGGTCGATCGGTCTTACGGTCGACTACAATACGGATGCACAATACGTTCTTCTGGAACGGCGGAAAACAGGTGGATGGGACATTCGACACCAGGTTGTTCCATACGATGTTGAGGATGTGCTTCAGCGATTCAGGGAGAGCGGCTTCATCGAGGCGGCAGGGCCCATCGGACGTCTTCAGATGCGGGCGGTGGCAACGGCGACGAACCAGATTATGCCGTTCCTCCGATACTACAAGCAGTGGCAGGCCGAAGGGGAGATCGGGTTAGGTGAAGCGGTGGACCGGTTTTTGAACCTATTCTGATTTCCCGTGATCCGGGCTGGGGGAGGAACATGTCCAGATTCGGCACAATACCGAATTCTGCATTTTTCGCTGGCGCTCCTAAACTGCCCACGATCTTCGACGAATACCATCAGGCCACCGGGTCGGAGAGCGTCGTCCAGAAGGGGACGGGACTGGGATTATTGATTACGAAGAAGTTCGCGGAATTGCTGGGAGGGTCCGTTTCGCTCGAGAGCGAGGAAGGCGTGGGTTCTAAGTTCACCCTCAGGATTCCGATGACCTACACGGCCGGAAGCGGACCTTCGTGACCTGAGGCGACCGCGTGAAGATCACCGACATTCAGGCACTGTGTTTGTCCAGACCCCACGAGCCGGACCTGGAGTGGTTCAGCTCGCAGTTTCGTGTCTACAAGGCGGACTGTCCGGTCGTGATCGTGGAAACGGACGAGGGGATCTCCGGGATCTCCGAACCTTCGACTTATGGGGACCCTCCGAAGATTCGCGAGCGGATCGAGCAGATGAAGAGGAATCTCGTCGGTCGCGATCCGCTGGAGCCGAACCTGGTGACGTTGGCGACGGGCGATCCGCAGGCTGACATCGCGAACGCCGGCATCGAGCTGGCGCTGTGGGACATCCGGGGAAAAGAGGCAGGCAAGCCTGTGGCTGACCTTCTGGTTCCCCAGCTGACTCCCGATGAACCCGATCGACCGACTAGGAAGCGAATTCGTCTCTACGCCTCGGCGGGCGTGCAATATGACTGGGATGATCGTCCGGAATCGGTGATCGACGAGGCGGTGGGTCTGGCCGACCGGGGGTTTACGGCCTACAAGATGCGAATCGGTACGCACTGGGCCTGGTCTGGTGTGACGGTCGAGCGGTTTCTGGGTCTCCTGCGCACAATGACGGATGCCGTGGGAGATCGGATGGAGCTGAAGCTGGAAGGGAACGCGAGGTTCCAGGAGGAAGAGGCGCTTCAGGTCGGACACGTGCTGGACGAACTGGGCTGGGATTGGTTCGAGGAGCCGTTGGACAAGAGCAATGTCGAAGGGTATGCCCGCCTGAACGAGGCTCTCGATCTACCGATCACGGGGGGAGAGTCGAACTCGAGGCTGGCGGATTTCGAACCCTTTTTCGAAGCGGGGGCCTACTCGATCGCGCAGCTGGACGTCGGCGTCTGTGGGATGGCGGAGGCCCTGAGGATCGCGCGACGGGCGGCCGAGTGCGGGATCCGACTGATTCCCCAGAACTGGCATAACGGGTTGCTGACTGTTTCGAATGCGCACCTGATCGCCGCGTTACCTCACGAAGCGGTGCTCGAATTGTTCGTGGGCCAGGGGCCACTTCAATGGGTCATTCTGGAGGATGCTCCGGAGCGACGGGAAGGACATCTGGCGATGCCGGATGGGTCGGGGTGGGGGGTCTCGCTGGCGGAGAATCTCGAAGAGAAGTTTCCCTGGATCGAGGGTCCCTGGGGGGAGCGGGTGGACCCGCCTTCGCCACCGCCTTCGTCGAGGCTACGGCGTGTCAGGAGGCTTCGGCGAGGCAGGCGGTTGGCTGGGGTTGTTCAGGCTGGTAAGGAGAATGGGGTATGATCGACGAGCGGGTCTTGCTGTCGGACGAGCAGATGCAACAGTTCATTCGGGATGGGTTCGTCGTCGTGTCGATCGACGTGCCGCAGGCGTTTCATCAGTCGATTCGAAGTCAGATGGACGATCTGCTGGAGCGGGAGCCCAACCCGGGGAACAACCTTCTGCCGCGTATTCCTGACCTTGCGAGGATCTACGAGGATCCGGCCGTCACGGGAGCCCTCCACAGCATCCTGGGGCTGGACTACCAAATGGAAGATCATCGGTTTCCGCACGTCAACAAGCGAGGGAGCGAACCCCAGAAAATCCATAAGGACGGAGCTCGTCGGGGTGAGCATCGCGTGCGAAGAGCGTTCGGTTTCTACTATCCTCAGGATACCCCGGAGCGGCACGGGCCGACGGGTGTGCTGCCGGGAAGTCAATATTTCAACGAAATGCCAGACATTCCCGTGTTGCCCCTGTCTTCGGAAGCTGGCGTGGTCATTATCGCTCACTACGAGATCTGGCATCTGGCCACGGCCAACCTGGAAGACCACCCACGGTATATGATGAAGTTCCAGTTTACGCGAACCGAGGAGCCTGACTCGCCAACCTGGAATTTCGAGAATGCAGAGTGGGATACGGACAGCAGGATGCTGCGGGCCATCTGGAAGTGGCATCAGGGCGGTCAGCTGGCACCCGAACCGGCTTCGACGCAGGATCGTGGTTCGCTACTGAAGGACCTGAGCGAGGAATCCGAGGCGCGACGTCTCGAGGCCGCCTACTGCTTGGCCGCCTTCTACGGTGACGGTGCCGTGGACGACCTGGTTGACATCCTTCACGGGTCCTCGAAGGAGGCGGCCCAGAGCGCGCTCTATGGACTGGCGGCCATCGGCGCAGGTTCGGTCGGTCCTCTGGCCTCCTTGCTGAAAGATGGGACCCAAGACAGGCGGCTTTACGCTGCCTTCGCCCTGAGTGAAATGGGGACCGAGGCTGCGTCTGCCGAGAGTTCGCTGAGAGACGCCCTGCGTGACGAAGATCCGTTGGTTCGACGGTGCGTGGCAGAGGGGTTGGGCAACTGCCAGGGTCCGAGCGTGTCGGAAACGATCCAGGCCCTGCTGCCCCTCTTTGTTGATGGGGAGGATCGCGTACGACGCGCGGCTGCGGCGTCCGTTGCACGACTGTCGGGCGGTCTCGATCGGGACGCACCCGACAAAATGATCGCGGACCTGAAAACGGCACTGTCGAACGACAATCGATATGTCCGTGGTCTTGCAGCAAAAGCCCTCGAACGCATCGGGACACCGGAGTCCCTTCAGATCGTGATCGACTGGTTACACGTTTCACGGTGGTGTCCGTTGACGACAGCAGATTCTCCGTTCTAGAGATGTTTTGTGGACCTGAACACCGTCGCGACAAACGGTCGGCTGGCGTAGAGGGAGGAAGTACGCGAAGATGGATGAATCCGGAGTGACGATGAGGGCCAACCCGAGTCCGGGTGTGCGGTACGCGAGGAAGGGAATGGTCGCATCCTCATCTCCGCTGGCTGCGTCGGCAGGGATCCAGGTACTCCAGCGGGGTGGAAACGCGTTCGATGCAACGATCGCGGTGGCCGGTGTGGAGTGGATCCATCTGCCAGCGCAGTGCGGGCTGGGTGGAGACGTTTTCACCGTATTCTACGAGGCGAAGAACGACCGGGTGGTGGCGATCAACGGCAGCGGGAAGTCGGCCTACGCGGCGAATCGTGCGTATTACGCCGATCAAGGGTTGAGAAAGATGCCGCTGGATGGATGGCACGCCGCCGCCGTTCCAGGTGCTCCTGCCGCTTACGCCACGATGAACGAGATGTTCGGTACGATGCCGATGGCAGAGCTGCTGGCCCCCGCTGCAGCCTACGCCGAGGATGGGATTCTCGTTTCTGACGGAACTCATCGGTTCATCAAAGGCGAGGCCGAAAAGCTCGTGAAGTATCCCTACTCCGCGAAGCGCTACCTCCCGGGTGGCCAGGCCCCTCAGCCGGGCGAGCGATGGACGCTGCCTGAACTCGGCGCGACGATCCGTCTCTACGCGGAAAAGGGTCCGAATGTCTTCTACCGGGGGGAGATCGCTGAGGAAATCGTTCGCGCATCCACGGAGGGTGGAGGACTGTTCGGGTCCAGAGAGTTCGACGAACAGGAAACCGACGTGCACGATCCCCTGCATGCGACCTACCGGGGTCTGGACGTCTACACGACCGCGCCGCCGTCTCAGGGTGTGATTGTCCTCGAGTGGCTGAACCTTCTCGAAGGGTTCGATCTCGAGTCGATGGGGTTCGGGACCGCCGACACCATCCATGCGATGGTGGAGACGAAGAAGCTGGTTTTTGCGGATCGCCTCGCGTATTGCGGCGACCCCCACTTCATCGACAATCCTCTGGACGATCTCCTGTCGAAGAGCTACGCTGAAAAACGTCGCGCCTCGGTAGACCCCGACAGGGCGAACAACGGGGCTCTGTCAGGTGGTCTCCACGACGGGAGTAATACGAGCTACTTTGCGGTTGCGGATGCAGAGGGCAATGTCGTCTCCTTCATCCACAGTCTTTCGGCGGCTTTCGGCTGTTGCGTAGTGGCTGGCGAGACGGGCGTAATGTTGAACAATCGAGCCGGGCGGGGTTTCACACTGGAGGAAGGCCATCCGAACGTGATCGAAGGCGGGAAGAAAACGATGCATACCCTGAACTGCTACCTGCTGTGTCAGGACGGGCGGCCCTATGCGGCCGTTGGCACCCCGGGCGGGGATCGCCAGACGCAGTGGGACGTTCAGGTGATCGCGAATCTGGTGGATTTCGGGATGGATGTGCAGGAGGCCGTGGAGGCGCCTCGCTGGGTGAGCTGGCCGGGCACCGACCCGGCGATGATCGACAACCCGATCGAACTTCACTACGAGGATCGGTTCCATCCTGATTCCGTCACCGAACTCGGCCGGCGAGGGCATCAGACCGAACCGATGTCCGCCTGGGGAGGTGGCGGAGCGCTTCAGGTGATCGAACGGAGGGAGGATGGGACCTTGCTTGGGGGGTGCGATCCGAGGTCAGGGGGGATTGCGTTGGGGTGGTAGAAGAACGTTGACGGGCTGTAGGCGGTGGACCCGCCTTCGCAGCTACGCAGCTACGGCGTGGCAGGCGGAGCCTGCGGCGGCGGGTGATTATAGTCGGGCTGGGTTTCAGATCGCCTTCGTTGCACGATCAGACGGTCGAAGAGCTGAATGCCCTATAGGAGAAAAAAGAAGGGCTGCGTCCTATGAGACGTAGCCCTTTTCTGTTTTCGACCGCCAGATTACTAGCCGTAGCTCTCCTTCGTGATTCGTTCTTTTGGGATCCCGAGTTCGTCGATGAAACCGAGGGTGCTTTGCAGGAACGAGGGTGGGAGTTCCTCGCCTTTTTCGCGGGCAGCCTTCTTCTGCCAGGGCAGATGGTCGGGGCCACAGACGAAGACAGCGGTCGAGTCCGGATGGGGTATGGCTTCACTCAACAGATTCCGGGAAATGCGTCCCTGACGGATCTTGTCGTTGTAGTCGAACGCATCTCCTTCGCGGGTCAGGGTGTGAATTACGTTGAATCGATCGGGGAACTCGCATTCGAGCTGAGCGAAGTCGTCGTGGAAGATGACGTCTTCCCGCTTCTTGTTGGAATAGACGAGCGTGTGCTTGGATCCTTCGTTCATTCGAAGGTCATACTTGATGATACTGAAGCTGGGGACGATACCACTGCCCGCACAGATGTGGACGATGTGGTCGTTCTGTTTTCGGATCTCGTCGGTGAGCTTGTAGGGCCCAGTAAATCCGGTTACCACCATCTTCGTACCCGGAGGTGTCCGAAGGGCAAGAATGGGTGAAAGTAACGGAGGGTAGGGCGTGGAGCCGGAGGTGTAGCGCTCTTCTTTGACGGTGATGGCGATGTACTTTTCATCGGGTGAACTTGCCAGAGAATACGCGCGGGGCGGCTCTTTCTTGCCTTTGAGATCCTGAAGATACTCCACCCATCGCTCGAGGGCCGCGAACTGCTGAGGCGCGATGGTCAGGAAGTTCCCGGGCTCGTAGGTAAGTTTGTCATTCCCCGTGAAGAGGGATAGGGTGACGGTGTCGGGGGCCTCGACTTTGACGTCGGAGACCATCACTTCCAGCTTTTTGATTCTGGATCTCTCTGCCATCGACAAAGCTCCTGTGATGAGCGTCGAGGACGTTCCCAATGACAGGTGAAATATGAACACAAGCGATCTGTGAGGAAAGTGCTGTTGCGCTAGATGGCGACGAATGTCTGGAGGGGGTATCTTCCTCGGCGGAAGGAAGTCATCGAATCGATATCCGAAACCCGATCAGGGAGATCAGATATCAGAGAGCCTGGTCCTGGCCTGGACAGGATTAACGGAGTGTAGAGGATGGACATCGACGTATTGCTTAAGGGTGGGCACGTCATCGATCCGAAGAACGGGATTGACGAACCGAGGGACGTGGCAGTGCGTGGGGACAAGATCGCGGCGGTCGATCGAGACCTCCCGGTGAAGGGTGTGGGACAGGTGATCGACGTGGCGGGTCTCTACGTCGTGCCGGGGCTGGTCGATATCCACGCGCATATGTATGCGACGCCCGGGCATCGGAACGCGTGGGCCGGCGACAACAGCATCTTTCCCGACGGTTTCAGCTTCCGTACAGGTGTGACGACGATGGTGGACACGGGGAGCACGGGGTGGCGGAACTTCGAAGACTTCAGATACCGCGTGCTGGATCGGTTCAAAACCCGGATGTATGCGCTGATCAACGTCGCCGGGATGGGGATGGTATCGAACGACCTTGAACAAAACGTGGAGGATATGGACGTCGACCGGATGGTCGCGGTTGGGCGGGAGAATTCGGACATCGTCGTTGGTAC
The DNA here is from genome assembly GCA_002433075.1 of Latescibacteria bacterium UBA6620. Lineage (GTDB taxonomy): Bacteria > Latescibacterota > UBA2968 > UBA2968 > UBA2968 > UBA6620. The sequence continues at coordinate 39,108 of DJHM01000030.1, read as the reverse complement.
GAAAACTGCCCATTTCCGTGGAACGGAATGGGTGTCGGTCGATCGGGCAATCGATGCGGCACGGCAACTGTCGCTCCCCGTGATGATCGATTTCGGCAACTTTCCAAAAGAACGCCCATACTACGAACTGGTGACGGAGCGTCTTCAGAAAGACGACATCTCGACGCATATGTATCGGCCGGACGTGCCGTGGCTGGGCCCCGATGGAAACGTGCTGAAGTACTTCCACATCGCGCGTGAACGAGGGATCATCTTCGACGTCGGGCACGGGGGCGGTAGCTTCAGCTTTCGAAACGCGGTTCCCGCCGTTGAGCAGGGCTTCTACCCCGATTCGATTTCGACGGACCTCCACACGGGATCGATGAACGACGGGATGATGGATATGGTCACCACGATGTCGAAGTTCCTCGTGATGGGGATGTCGCTCTACCACGTGATTTTGACCTCGACGTGGAACCCGGCGAAGGAGATCGGCCATCCGGAATATGGTCACCTGAGTGTCGGCGCCGTCGCGGATGTCGCAGTGCTGAATCGACTTCACGGGCCTTTCGGCTATCGGGATGCCTACGAAGGACGTATCTCAGGTGAAGAGCGGCTGACCTGCGAGCTGACGATGCTCGACGGGGAGGTCGTCTGGGATTGGAACAGCCGGGGAGGCGTCGACTATCAAGATCAGGATCCGAGCACGGGGGTGCGGAACCCGGAAGGGCTGATTATGCCTCCGCCAGAGCTGACGTAGATGTAGCTGATGATGCAAACGGTGGAACCTTGACGACGTAAGCGCGTTCGTTAGAAATACGGCTGAGCCGGGACCATCGACGGTGGTGAACCGTCCAGGAGGGGAATGCGTGTGATCTACGGATTCCTGCTTGTCGCGGCCTGTCTGCTTGCGTACTGGAACGGGGCGAACGACAACGCGAAGGGGATCGCGACACTCTATGGAAGTGGGACGGCCGACTTCCGAAAGGCGATCCGTTGGGCGACTGCAACGACACTGTTGGGGTCGGTCGCCGCAATCTTTCTTGCCAGCGCCTTGCTAAACAACTTTTCCGGCAAGGGTCTCGTTTCGGACGCGCTCGTGCAGACGCCTGCCTTCGCCACATCGGTGGCGCTGGGTGCGGCCCTGACGGTCCTGATGGCGACACGAGTTCAGATGCCGATCTCGACGACCCACAGCCTGGTGGGTGCCCTGTCGGGTGCCGGTGCCGTCGCGATGGGTAGCGCGTTCAACCTTGCCAAGCTTGGATCGACCTTCCTGTTTCCACTCCTTGTGAGTCCTCTCCTCGCAGCGATAGGCAGTTACGTTGTGTATCACGTCTTCAGAGCTGTCCGTCTGAGGTTGGGCGTGACGCGTGAGACGTGTGTGTGTCGGGGAAGCGGTCTACCCTGTGGTAGGGGTCAACGCAGACGGGACCGTGGCGTTTCAGGCCGGGGCCCACGGGAAGATCAAGGTTGTATCGGAAGAAGTCTGTCAGGAATTCTACCAGGGAGGAGTCCTTGCAAGCGGGCCTCTTTCCCGAATCAGTGCGCAGAAGATCCTTGATGTCCTTCACTAGGCGAGCGCGGGTTTGGTGAGTTTCGCCAGAGGTTTGAACGACACACCCAAGATTGCGGGTTTTCTGCTCGTGCTGGGGGCGCTCGACATCGAACTCGGGCTTGTGGCGATCGGGGTGGCGATGGCGGTGGGAGGACTCGTCCACAGTCGGGGGGTGGGAGAGACCGTGAGCAATCGGATTACGCCGATGAATCACGGCCAGGGTTATACGGTATACGGCCAACCTTGTGATGGGTCTGCTGGTGACGACGGCGAGCGTGCACGGAATGCCTGTTTCGACGACGCACGTGTCGGTGGGCTCGATTTCCGCGATCGGGAAGGTTACGGGGAAGGCGAATGCGGGAACCATAAGCAGAATTTTGGTGTCCTGGGTGCTTACGTTGCCCGTGGGTTTCCTGGCGGGTGGGGGGATCTATTGGCTGCTGTTAGGGCTGTGCGGAGGGTGAGTCGGAAGCCCGAAAGCCTCGTTCGAGGTCGTTCGGTGCTTAATTGTGGCTCCGGGGCCACAATTAAGTCGGAGGGAGTACCGTAGAGAAAAGTGCAGAATGCAAAAGGCAAAATCAGTGGATCGGGATGCCGGCGGCGGAAGCGATGGCTCTGGTGTTTTCGGCGGCTTGAGGGATGAGATCGGGGGGGAGGTGTTCGATCAGGCCGTAGCCCTCGGGATACAGGTTCTGCCAGGCCTGGAAACAGTACTCGAGGTCGAGTTCGCCGGTTCCTGCTGCTGCCTCCTCGATGTGGAGCACCAACCCCTTTCCCAGGGTGATGTCCTTCACGTGCATCACGGGTGCACAGGGACCCATTTCTTCGAAGATGTGATCCAGGCGTGCTCTGTTTTCGAAGACCTGCTTCAAGGTTTCGAAGTGGTTCACGTAGTCCAGGACTAGACGCAGATGAGTCGAGCCGACCATTTCGACCATCTGGCGGCAGGCTTCCGGATTCTTGAGGATCGAAACGAGGTGGGTTTCCATCACGATGGTCACATCGTGCTCTGCCAGGCCGGGCGTGATCTGCCCGAGCGTGTCGAGGAATCGGGACCACGCGTCGGTGGTCAGGTTTTCGCGATGGGGCGTCCAGCTGCCCTCCGGGTTCATACTGCCGGGTCGGATCAACACATAGTGCGCGTTGAGCTCGGCGCCGATTGGGACGGTGCGAACGATTTTGTCGACCGCATGGTCACGGACCTCCGTGTCGGGATGGAACAGGCATTCAGCGTAGCCGATGCCCATCTGAACGAGCTCGATTTCGTAGTCGATGAAGAGCATCCGACACCTTTCGATGTCCTCTTTCGTGATATCGGACGCTAGGTCACCCGGAAGATGGAATCCAGCGCCGGTAAATCCCAGTGCGCGGATCGCCTCAAAGTGGCTCCGTCCGAACGTTCGGAAATCACCGGGCAGCATTCCTACGATTCCGAGCCTCATACCCATCCCCGGACGTGAATGTCACTTTCGATCAGATCGATCATCGCTCGTTCTATCGTGTGAAAACCGACCCGCGGACGTAATCGGCGTCGTCGGACACGAGGAACGCGAGCACCTTGCCCACGCCCATCGGATCGCCGAGTGCGGCGGCCATTTTTTCGAAGTCGCCGCCCGAAGCTTTTGCGGACTTCTCGACCTGACGAAGCTTGAGGGGGGTGGCCAGGCTGCCGGGGCACACCCCGTGTACGCGGATGTTTCGGTCGGCCAGTTGGGCTGCGAGGACAAGAGACAAGCCGTGGACGCCCCCCTTGCTCGAACCGTAGGCAACGGACGAACTGCCGCCCCGGACGCCGGCGCCCGACGCGATGAGAAGTATCACGCCTCGTTCGGACTTCTCGATGAGGGGGACGGCGTGCTTCGACATCAGGAAACTGCCCTTGAGGTTAATGTCGAGGACTTTGTCCCACGTCAGTTCTTCGAATTCGTCGATCGGGACGAGCGCGCCTTCCAACACTCCCGCGGCGTGAATCAGGCCGTCAACCCGACCGTGCTGTTCCCCGAGGGCCGAGAACAGGACGGAGACCTGATCATCCTCCCGAACGTCGATGCAGTGACCTTCTGCACTCCCGCCTGCTCCGGTGATTTCTTCCACGCACGTGCCCAAGCCATCCTTGTCCAGGTCCACGACGACGACGTTCGCGCCATTCTTCCCGCAACAGATCGCGGCGGCTCTGCCAATGCCCGATGCGCCGCCGGTTACGACGATGACTTTCTGGTTCAGTGTCATAACGCTCCTGTGATGAGTTTTCGACTCAGCAAACTCTTCCGGACATCCCTCAGTCCGGAGAACTCAGGTCAGGTTCCGTAACTTTTCCAGGGTTCCTGCATCGAGGATTTCGGAGCCGGCTGCAGCATTGGTGATGGCCTGGCTGGGATCCTTGGCGCCCGGAATCACGACCGAGACGGCGGGATGGGAGATGACATATCGCAACGCCATCTGCACCATCTCGGGGCCAGGGCTGGCGAGCTCTTTGAGTTTGTCCACACGATCGATTTCTGATTCGAACTTTTCCTGGGCCGCACCGTCGTCGTGCCAGGCGTTCCGGATCTTGTCCTCGAACACGGTGGATTTGTCATAGCGGCCCGAGAGAAGTCCCTTTGCCAGGGGGCCGCGTATCATCACGCCGATGTTGTTTTCCTTGCAGTAGGGCAGGAACTCCTCTTCGGGCGCTCGGTTGAGGAGCGAGTAGTCGACCTGCACGACGCTGCATCGCCCGTTGGCGTTGAATCGCTTAAGAACGTCGAGCTCGTTCGTGGAGATTCCGTAAGCTCGAACTCTTCCTTCTTCGAGCAGAATCTCGAATCCTTCGATGTAGACACCAGGATCCTCGATGTTGCCCTCGTGGCAGAGGATGACGTCGAGCCAATCCGTACGCAGTCGGTGTAGGGACGCGTGGACGCAGACGCGAATCGTGTCGGGGTAATCGCGAGGAATCAGGCGCCCGATGCGTCGTCCCCAGTTGCCGGTCTTGCTGACCACGGTGACCTGATGCCGGATGCCGGCAAGCGCGAGTCCGAGACGTTCCTCGGACGTACCCCCGGGGATGCCGTAGTTCTCGGCCGTGTCAAACAAGGTGACGCCGTGGTCGAATGCGGTGCGAATGGTGGTGAAAGCGTTGCCGTCGTCGGTGTTGCCCCACTGGTTGCCGATGTTCCAGGTTCCCATTCCAACGGCAGAGATGTCGAATCCGGTTTTTCCGAACGTTCGATGGAGCATTTGTTGATCCTCCCTTTTTCGCGAATCCGAAGACGATAAATACGTCAGTCAGGGATGAATAGCAATAGGAGGCAGAAGCAGAAGTGAAAGGAAAGGCGGAAGGCAAAAGGCAAAAGGGAAAGACAGAAAGATGGGAGGTGGGAGAGAGGAGGAAGGAGAGATGCGTGATTCTCATCTGGTTGAGTGGACTGTTGTAGTGGAAAAGGTCTCTGTCTGTGGTTATCCTGATCTCGTTGACGGGAACGGACGATTCAAGGAGGAGAGGATGCTCGAGCTTAATCTGGAAGGAAAAGTGGCGCTGGTGACGGGAGGGAGTGAGGGGATCGGGAAGGGCGTCGCGTGGAAGCTGGCGGAGGAAGGCTGCTCGGTGGCGATCTGCGCTCGGCGGGACGATGTGTTGCAGGCGGCCGCACAGGAAATTCGAGATGCAACCGATGGCGCTGTGCTGGCCGTGCAGGCGGACGTGACCAAGGCCGAAGACATCGATCGGTTCGTGTCGACCGCGATCGAAACCTATGGCGGCGTAGACATTCTGGTGAATAACGCTGGTCGGTCCGCTGGTTTTCCGTTCGAGGATGCGACGGATGAGATCTGGCTGGAGGATTTCGACCTGAAATTCTGGGCGGCCGTCCGTGGCTCTCGGAGTGCGTTGCCGTCGATGAAGGAGCGAGGTGGGGGAAGCATCATCAACGTCACGCATCCGGGAGGAAAGGCACCGGGTGGCGGTTCGGTTCCGACGTCGATCAGCCGGGCGGCAGGGATCGCGTTTACGAAAGCGCTGTCACACGACTGTGCCTCCTACGGCATTCGCGTCAACACGGTCTGTCTTACGAATATCAAGACAGCACAGGGCGTGCGAGCGTGGGAGGGGTCCGGTTCCGATCTGTCTTACGATGCCTGGTGCGAGGAGCAAGGTAAGGATATCCCACTCGGCCGTCTGGGGGAGGCGAGCGAAGTCGGTGACCTGGTGGCTTTCCTTGTTTCCGAGCGGGCGGGGTTCATCACCGGGGCGTCGGTGAACATCGACGGGGGCACCTCGCACGTCGTGTAGGATCATCCAAACCCGGCAAGGCAGCTGGGAAGTCTCTGGCAGATGAAATGGGCCTCCGCTCGAAAGGGTGGAGGCCCATTTCAGATCGTGGGCAAGGCGGGCGCCACTTCTTTCGCCAGGAGGTCCATCGATTTCTCCCAGAGATCGCGGTTGTCCCAGTCGTGGGCGATCATCAGGAGGGTGCCGAAGCCACCCGTTACATCCCACAGGTTGTGCAGCTTCTCCGTGACGGTCTTCACGTCCCCGTAGATGAACAGTTCCTCGATCATATACTCGGGGGTGACCTCGGCGTCTGGCATATCGAGGTCGCGCTTGGGGATCCACAGCATCTTCGCGCCGGTCAGGAGTGTGATCAGGTACTCGTAGGATCGGGCGACGGCACTGTTCATCAAGTAGTCGAGGGCCTGGTCGTTGGATTCGGCGACGAGGACGGACCGGGAGATGCGCCAGTTGGACCGATCGGGCTCCGGTCGATTGGCGCTTTCGGCGCCCGCACAGTAGGTGGCCCAATGCTGGGGTAGATCGCAATCGGGGGCGAGGTTCGTGCTAATGGGATGATAGCCACGCTGACCTGCCATCGTGGCGGCCTTGGAGTCCGGCCTGACGATGCTCATCCCGACTGGGGGGTGGGGTTTCTGGTAGGGCTGCAGGATCGTGCCGATGCCCTGCTCGGGGATGGTGTTTTCGATCTTGATGTGCCAGTGGTCGCCTTTGAAGTCGAATGGCGGGTCGGTCTGCCACAGTTTGAGGATCATTTCGATGGACTCTACGGTCATCAGACCCTGCGTGGCGGGATCGGGCAGTTCGAACAGCCCCCAGTCCGTCTGAACACCGCCCTGGCCGAATCCGGCGTTGATGCGGCCCCGTGAAAGATGATCGAGGTAGGCGAGACGGACGGCGACGTTTACGGGGTGATGCTGGGGAAGGATCGACACGCCCGTTCCCAGTCGGATGTTTTTCGTGCGAGGCAGGACGTTCGCGATGAAGACGTCGTTCGCGGGGATGGGCTCCCACGCAACTGAATGGTGTTGGCCGATCCAGGCTTCCTTGAAGCCGAGGCCGTCCGCCCGTACGACGAGGTCGATGTCTTCCTCGAAACAGTCCGTCCGATTCTTCTCGGGCGGGTGAAGCGGCATCATAAATACGCCGAGGTCCATATTTCTTCTCCGCAGGTAGTTAGGATCGACTCTCTATCCTGTTGGCGGATGTTCCGCCAGGGCCTCTTCGTTCACGTCGCACCCGAGACCCGGTCGATCGGACATTTCAATGCAGCCATCAACGATGTTCGTGGGGTGGGTGACGATGTCGTTTCGCCAGGGAACATCGTCGTGTTCGTATTCGAGGATTCTGAAGTTCTCGAGGGTGGCGCACAGATGGGCGGCCTGCCATCCGCCAAGACAGCCGTGAGAGTTGTGAGGCGCGAACAGGATATCGTAGGTGTTGGCGTAGTCGGCGACTTTCTTGCCCATCGAGATGCCGTTCCACACGGTGTCGGGCATCACGATGTCGAAGCTATGGTTTTCGAAGAAGGACTTGAAGCCCTGGGTACGATAAAAGCTTTCGCCGATGCAGATGGGGGTGGACGTCGATTCACGAACGGAGCGGAGAGCGAGGGGATCGAGAGTTTCCGCTTCGAGCCACAGCATATTGAAGGGTTCAAGGGCCTTCGCCAGCTTGCGGATGCCGAGCATTTTGAAGGAAAACGCAACGTCGAGGGCAATGCTGCACCCCGGGCCGAGGGCATCCTGCCAGGCGCCGATCCACTCGACAATGCCGTCGATGGTGCCGGGTGAAATGTCGTCGTCGTCGTCCTCCGTCATCGGGTAATTGACTTTGATGTCCCGGAAGCCGAGGCTGCGGGCATACTGAGCGCAGGCAGGGACGTCGGCGAGGGAGCGGACCGGGGGCGCATCGGGGTTGGCGGGTTCGGGGCGTCCGCAGTGCGTGTAGTAGCAGCGGATCTTCGGATTGACGAGTCCACCGAAGAGTTCGTAGACGGGAACACCGAGCGCTTTTCCCTTGATGTCCAGAAGGGCGGCGTCGATACCCGAGATTGCCTGATGCGCCAGGCCGCCGGTCTGGCGTTGGGTCGCCCGGTAGAGGTCGAGTTGGATGCGCTCGGTTTGAAAGGGGTCTCTGCCGACGACCTGCGATCCGATGTGTTCGATTGCTGGCTTGAGCATCGGGTCAGAGCGCATACAATTGCACTCGGACCACCCGGTGATGCCGTCGTCCGTCCGGATCTTGACGAAGTTCTGGACCCGCCATCCTCCGTCGCACTGAAGTACTTCGACCGATGTGATCTTCATTCGTTCACCTCATCCGAAAGTTGCTGTGCGGCTTCGACCGGTGGCTCGCAAGATACACTTTCCATCGGACGACGCAGGTCCTTTCTTGCAATCGACAGGAGGGCCATCCGATGCAGTGATGGTCGTGGATCCAGTCGGAGAGGGCAAATGTCAGAGACCGGGGCAGTTCGACTGATCGAGACGCTGGTGTCCGAGGGTGTGAGGACGGTATTCTCGCTTTCGGGGAACCAGATTATGTCGGTGTACGATGCGACGATCGGACGGGACGTCGACTTGATTCATACCCGTCACGAGGCGGCGGCCGTACATATGGCGGATGCTGTGGGGCGGCTGACGGGCGACCCTGGCGTGGCACTCCTGCCAGCGGGTCCCGGCCACTGTAATGCGATATCGGCGCTCTACGTGGCGATGATGGCCGAATCCCCAGTTGTGGTCCTCAGCGGTCACGCGCCTCTGGATCAACTGGGAACAGGAGCGTTTCAGGAAATCGATCAGGTTGCGACGTCCGCGCCGGTGGCGAAGGCCTCCTGGCTGATCAAGGATCCGGCCAGGATTCCGACAGACGTTCGAAGAGCCTTCGAGATCGCAAAGGCAGGCAGGCCTGGGCCGGTGCATTTGAGTTTGCCCGAGGACCTGCTGAAGGGGCAGGCGGCCGGGAAGTCGCCGGACCTGTCGGAATCGACGGAGAATGCAGCAACTACGGCGGATGAGGTGTCGCACGTTCTCGATCTGATCGCGGCAGCTGAACGGCCGGTGATACTGGCCGGCCCTGGAATGGGGAGGGGCGGCCGATGGAAGCGGGTGGTGAAGTTTGCGTCGAAGTCGGGCGTACCCGCGTTGCCAATGATGAGCCCTCGAGGCGTGAACGATCCGTGGTTGCACGAGGCAGCGAATTGCCTGGCGAAGGCCGACGTCGTGGTTCTGGTGGGGAAGAAGCTGGACTTTTCGTTGCGGTTCGGTGGGTCGCCGCCGTTCGCCGCAGATGTTCGGTTCGTACAGATCGAGCCGGATGAGTCGCAACTTCGGGACGACGATCGGGTCGTCCTGAGGATTCACGAAGATCCGTCCGAGGTGCTCGAGGAGATGACAAGTGCGGTCACGGAGAATCAAGACCGTGAATGGAGGAAAGAGGTGGCTGCCGCGCGCGAAACCGTCCCGGGCGAGTGGGCGGCTCTGCGCAGGCTGAACGCGGAGCCGATTCATCCTCTTCGCGTGTGTGCGGCTGTCCAACCCTATCTGGATGTGGGCGCGATGTTCGTGAGTGACGGGGGCGAGTTCGGGCAGTGGGTTCAGGCAGGTCTGGAATCCCCCCCCCGACTGATCAACGGCCCTTCCGGAGCGATCGGGAGCGCGATTCCGATGGCCATCGGAGCGAAATCACTCGATTCATCCCGCACGGTGTTCGCGTTCGTAGGGGATGGGACATTTGGTTACCACGGAATGGAGCTGGACACGGCCATTCGTTACGATCTGCCGATCGTTGTGATCGTTGGAAACGACGCCCGGTGGAACTCGGAACACCAGCTGCAAATCAACACGTATGGCGAGGATCGGACGGTGGCTTGCGAACTGCTCCCCTCAAGATACGATCGCGTGGTTCGCGCCCTGGGAGGCCACGGCGCAATCGTCGAAGGCGCGGGGGAACTGGAGGGTGCGATTGATCAGGCGGTCGCGTCCGGGTTGCCCGCGTGTCTGAATGTGAGGACGAAACCTGTCGGGGCACCCACGTTGCTGAGGTGAGGCCGATCAGGTCGATCCGGCATTGAATCAGGCGATCGGACAGGAACGAGTGAGGAGTCTTTTGAGGATGAACGAATGAACATCGAAGTTACGGCCGAAGAGAAACGCTCGGGACAGATGAGCGACGAGACGGTCGCTCGTGCGGCGGATGCTGTGCGGACGGAGGGATACGTGGTGATCGAGGATGTTGTCGATCACGACCATCTGGATGTGTTGAAGACGCGGATGGACGAGGATGCGGAACGAAAGATCCGGTCTGTTCGATGGGGAGGGGCGGGCGCGGTTCAGGGGCACCTACAACACAAGCCGCCCCCCTTCGCGCCCTACGTATTCGGGGATGTGGTGGCGAACGGCTTTGTCGGTCAGGTCACCCACGCCGTGCTGGGGGACGGCGTCTACAACCGGTTCTATTCGGGCAACACGAACTGCCCGGGGAGTGGGACACAACCGGTTCACCCGGATCATCTACCCCTGTGGGCGGGTCTGGAACAGGCGCATCCGGCCTACCAACTCGTCGTCAACATCTCGCCTGAAAATACCTCGGAGAAAAACGGAGCGGTCGAGATCTGGCCGGGGACGCATCTGGTGATGGTTGAGCCGGACTACTCAAAGACGGCCACGGAGAGGTTTCAGAAAGAGGTGATTGAGGCGCGGAGGGAGGAGGTCCCGCCGATTCGGGGAAGCGCGAAGAAAGGGAGCGTTCTGATTCGGGACATCCGACTCTGGCATCGAGGCGTGCCGAACCCGAGCGATTCACCACGTCATATGATCGCACTCATCCATACGATACGCTGGTACGGGAAAGGCGAAGCGCTGAAATTCGAAAGAGGATGTGAGGACGCGTTCCCGGAAAATGGTCCGGTGGATCCCAACGTAGAATTCGTCGACGAGTTGATCGACTATATGAACAACCCGAGACCTTGACCCCACGTTACGGGGACGCCCCTCGATACGGGTCGATCGTCGTTCGTCTTCATTGTTAGCACGCGCTTAGACTCCCGATCGACCCCCTCGGGGGCGCGGATGGATTTGGTGCGTGAGTTTCTGACTGAGGGCTATCGATAGAGGTCCCTCGAGGGTGCTTGTCAGTCGAGATGTGGACCTTCGGTTACGGTTGTTTGATGAACTCGAGGGTTTTACGCGTTGCGTTCGATTGACCCTGATTCGGGGACGTGGATGGGCGAATCAGCACTCGATTCGCTCGATGAGGATGGTCGCGCCAAGTTCCCGTGCCTGATCCCTTTCTTCCCCGTTCTCGGCCCGGACCCCGACACCAACCGGCAAGTCGGATACCTCGCTGATGACGTGCTTCACGCACTCATCGACCGTTTTGAACGGGTATCCCCGACTGGCCTCGATGCTGAAAAGCAGGTCGTTGGCGCCGAAGGAGAGCATATCCACGCCGGGCTTTGCCAGCTTACGCGCGTCCAGGACAGCCCTGACGGATTCGATCTGCAGCGTGAGAGTGCCGTGATTGTTCCACCACTCGGCATACGCCAATCGGTCGAGGGACTGATCGAGTCCATCACGGGTGAGTCCTCCCCAACTGCGCCTTCCCTGTTGTGGGTAGTAGAAGGCCGCCAGCGCTTCGTCGACCGTCGACTCCTCCTCGACTTCAGGAATCATCACACCGCCAGGACCTAGATCGAGGTACGTGCCGACGAGATAAGCGTGACGCGTGTGTTTGATGCGAATGCGGGTCGGCACTTCGAACTCGCGGGCGAGTTCACAGAAGGAAACGATACGCTCTTCATTGTGGGCCGAATGCTGGCTGTCGATCGCGATGAGGTCGAATTCTCGGATGGCCAGTATCTCTTCAAGTCGACCGCGTTCGATGTCCGTCGCAACTCCCACAACTTCGATCGTTTCGCCTTCGTGGATGCGTTGCTTAAGCCTTTTTGCCACGATTTTTCCTCCCCTTGGTCGCGCCCTCGCTGAACCTTTCCGGGCAGCTTCATCGAGGAAACGACAAATCACTCCACTGGATTTCGAGATCGGAATCGCTTCATAAGAAGGATATGAATGTGAGCAAATTCAAGGTGGTCGTGACAGATCACATTATTCGGCAGGACGGCCTCGATCTTCTCCGAGCGGAGGGAGGTGAGGTGGTGGTGTTGCGAGCCCACTCGCCGGATGAGGCATTGTTTGAAGCGGTGGAGGATGCCGACGGGATGATGGCGCGTTCAGTAACGGTGACGGCTCGTCTCCTGGAGCTGGCCCCGAAGCTCAAAGTCGTGTCACGCCACGGTGTCGGGTACGAGAACGTCGACCTCCAGACCTGCACGCGTCTGGGGATCGCGGTGTCGATTTCGAGCGACGCGAACTCGCAGTCGGTGGCGGAGTACGCGTTTGCGATGATGATGGCTTCTGCGAAGAATATCGTGCAGAGCGACCGGGCGGTTCGGGCGAACGTCTGGGCTCGAGACAACAGCAGCGCGGTGGAGTTTCACGGGCAGACGTTGGGGATCGTGGGACTCGGCCGAATCGGTTCGCGCCTGGCCCGGCTGAGATCGGGATTCGAGATGACGGTTCTGGTCTACGATCCCTATGCGACGGATGAGGCGATCGAGTCCTGCGGCGCGCGTAGGGCCGAACTGGACGATCTGCTGGAAACGGCGGACTTCGTGTCTCTTCACGTGCCGCTGACGGAGGAGACACGACACATCATCGGCCGTGATGAACTGGGTCGGATGAAACGATCTGCGATTCTCGTCAACACGGCTCGCGGTGGCCTGATCGACGAATCGGCTCTGGTCGACGCGCTGAACGAGGGCGAAATCGCGAGGGCGGCGATCGACGTGTTCGAGGAAGAGCCTTTAGCGAACGATCACCCTCTAACGAAGCTAGATCCTGTGATCTGCACAGCCCACGTTGCAGGCCAGACGCAAGCATCACTCGTGCGGACCTCGATCGTGGCGGCCGAGAATATCCTGGCGGTTCTGCGAGGCGATGCACCTGAAGTTCTCGTGAACCCGGAAGTGCTGGAGAATCGAAATCGGGTGTCTTGGATTATCGACCCTACGTGATGGTTTCGACGTTGGTGTAGCGCGTCAGCTTTCGGTCGGAGGTGACAAGCGGGCAGTTGTGGGTCAGGGCCTTCGCGACGATGATCTGATCGGCAGTGTCTTTGTGCTCACCTCCGAGCCGTGTGGAAGCCACAGCGACTTCGGGATTCAGATCCAGAAGTTCCACTCCCGGATAGGCAAGGGCCTGAGAAAACCAGGTTTCAACCGGCAAGGGAAGACCCAATCTGCCGAGCTCAGTCAGTTTGGCAACCTCCCAGCAAGAAATCGCACTTACTCCGATTCTATCGTTCGCGCTCAGTGCCCTCCTCTGGGATTCTTTCAATCGCGAGTCATCGTGGACCCACCAGATCCAGATATGCTTATCGAGGACGATCACTCCCCTGATTCCCAATCGTCCTCGCCGACTCCGTTGAAGGGCTCTTCGTAGCGAACCTGGCTCCCCCGGAGAGGATATCGGGAATCGGACGCGTCGCCGGACAGACTGCCTTTTTTCAGTCCGTGCCAGGCGTCGAAGTCCTCAATGGGGATCACCGCAACAACCGGCTTTCCCGCCCTTTCTATGATGTAGTGGTCCCCTCGAAGCTGTACCTCGCTCATCAGCTGACCCAACCTGTGCCTCGCTTCAACCGCAGAAATTGTCCTGGTCATAGAACCCTGCCTTTTGAAATGATCGTAATAATTGATATGCCATGTGGGGTCAAGGTTGGGGAACGAAAACGGGCTATGGCGAATTGCCATAGCCCGCTGAGAACGGATCCGTTGCGGCGTGGGTCAGGACGCGGCAGCCTCAGGTAGCTGGATCGACGCGTAGGGGAAAACGCCGACTGATGCTTCGCCAGGATAGTCTTTCGCGACTTCGTTCATGGTTTCCTCCCACGTGCCACAGGCGACCGCGCCCTCGCCGAATCGGTCGAGGTCGTTTCGGGCCACACAGGGGGAGCATAAGACCACGCGTTTCGCGTTCGGTACGCCCGCTCTAGCCGGGTTCCAGAGTCTGCCCCCGTAGTTGGTACCGAACCTTCCGGTCAGGTAGTGAGAAACCTGGCCTTCCGGGGTGTGGGTGATGACCACGGCAGTACCCCCTTCTTTCAGACACTGCCGGGCGGGCCAGACCGCCTTGGTGGCCTGATTCTCGATGGGATAGGCGTTGGTGACGACGATGTCAAGATTCTCGGGCGTGGGAGTCGAGTAGAGTTTCTTGGCCTTTTCGACGCCCGCGCGGTGCTGCGCGATGATGTCCCCGGCGAAGACGCCGATGATCTCGCGACGAGGATTTATGAGCAGGTCGATCTTCAGGTCGAGCCCAATCATCCGTACGGCTTCTTCGATGTCACCACGCATCGTATTGTCGTCGACGATTCCGAGCATCCCCGTCTTCGCGGTGGGTTTGTCGCGCAATTTACCGTGGTTGTGGGCGACCGACTCGATGCCCATCACACCAGGGAACACGAGCTTTGCTCCACCGCCGAAACCGGCGCCGATGTGGGGGATGAGGCCGCCGATGCCGATGCGCAGGTCACAGGCCATGACCTCACGGTTGACGAGGAGCTTCGTACCGGCGGTGGTGTCGCTGACGTGGACGAGGTTTTCGTAAGGGTTGTGGTTGTAGACTCGATAGCGGCGAACGACATCCGCCCCGAGCTTCTTTACGAAGTCATCCTGCATCATCGCGACGTGGTTGGCGAATGCGCCGACGAAGCGGATGTGGTCCTCTTCGATGCCGGTCTCGTGAAGCGTTCGGAGGACGAAGGGAAGGATGCGCGAAGTGGGTGCGGGGCGGGTCAGGTCGTCGAACAGAATGACGACCTCCTTCTTCCCCTGCGCGAGTTTTTCGAGCGGTTCGGTGCCGTACGTATTCTGGAGCTGTTCGCGGATCTGATCGTCGCTCAGGGCCGGCGTGTCGTGACCGGCCATTCTGCATTCGGTAACATTCCAACGGTCTGGGAAGTTGATGGCGAGCTCTTCCTCCCCGTACCACGCTTTAGTCGGAATCTTGATTCGTTCGGAACCCATCGGTCGCCTTTCGAAAGAGCCGTAAATAAGGCCGCCCACACTGGGGCGTCAGCCGGGGTCAGGCGTCCTTCACTCGAGGTGAAGGAAACCACCCGTCTCGATACGAAATATGGAGGGACGTGGCGCGCCCTGCAAGCGATCAAGGCACACGGATTGTCTGGAGTTCGGGGGGGAAGCTCAGGAGGGAGAGTCGGCGAAGAATCCGTCGATCATTTCGAACAGTTCTGCGAGGACGATGGGCTTTCCGAGGACGCCGTCCACACCGTAATTCTTGACCATCTGAAAGATGTCAATGCCTTCGTGCATATGGAAGGCGGTCATCACGATCACTTTAACGGCATCGCCTCGGCGGTGGAGGTCCTGGACGAGTTCGATTCCCGACTTGCCCGGCATATAAACGTCGGTAATCAGGACATCCGCACCGTGCTCCTCGAGCATAGCAAGGCCCTGCTGGCCGTCCCCGGCGCCAAGCGCGTCCCAAACGATGGGTTCGTCGTCTACGACGATAATGTTGAGTTTTTGGGCCAGTCGCAGAGCTGAATTGCCACGAGCAACTTACGAATACGCTGATTCACGAACAAGGGCTGTTTGTCGAATGGCTCCGTTGAGGCTACATTTCAGAGGGTCGCCGGATCATCTCATCCAGCTCGGGGGATTCATCAGATGTACTGGGTTCTGCTCTGCCTTGCTGCTGTCGTCGGGGTCAAGTACTACACCTCCATCGGCCTGAGGCAGCTCGACCGTCGTCTGGCGGCGGTCAAGCGCGACCTCGAAAAATCAAAAGAGGGGCGTAAGGAAAAGCAGGAGGAAGCAGAGAAGATCTCCGAGGAAGAAGATCTTTGTGAGACCCGGATTCGAAACATGAAAGACCTCATCGCAGATCTCGAGTACCGCCTGACCGTGGCTTCTGAGGATATCGAAGAGAAAGTTTGACGATTCCCATTCCAAGTTGATCGCAGGGGGTCCTGGCAGATGCGCCAGGGCCTTTTTTTATTTTCCCCCCAAGCAGTTTCATCGAGTCGCTGGTCGAGCGATTCCGGACCTATCATCGATCACGGTTTGAGTGAACCCGGAATGGTGTTTTTTCGTTCGGTGCGTTGGGGCTTCCCGGCGCTCAATGGTTTCACCGGGTTCAGGTCAATGCGGGCTGTCGGAATGGATCTGGAGGTACACCAATCTGGCGACGACCGACTACCCTTGAAAAATCAGGAATTTAGCGTCCGGCGAAGTTAAGGCTCTGCACACGTGAGTTCTCTTATGACTCTTTGTGCGCTTTTATCTACAAGTGAAAGGAGTGATGCCACCGCGAGCTGATGCGGTCTTCGGGGATCGTCGTACCGAGATCGAGTCCTTCAATCGGGATTGAGATGAGAGCGACCTCTGCCATCGTTCTTGCCGCCTTGTTCTTCGGTGTTCCGGAATCCGTCCGAGCCAATGTGCTTGTCGAGGCTGCCAGGGCGGGCGATCTCGAATCCGTACAGTCCCATCTGTCGAAGGGTGCGGATGCCAACGGGGTGAACGCCCACGGGGAATCCGCGCTGGAGTGGGCGAGCTTCAACGGTCAAACGCGTGTCGTGGCCGCCTTGCTGGGATCCGGTGGAGATGCGAACCGTCGGGACGCATTGGGGAACGCGCCCGTTCTTTACGCCGCGGCCAAAGGACGCGTCGAGGTCCTTCGTTTGTTGATCGGTCACGGAGCGGACTGCAATACCCGGGGACGGAACGAGTTGACGCCCCTGATGACGGCGGCCAGGGCCGGCCACGTGACCGCGGTCGAAGTCTTGCTTGAAAATGGCAGCCAGCCGCACGCAGAACGGAAGGGGACGACCGCCCTGAGTATGGCCAGGCGGAAGGGCCATCGATCGATCGTCTGCATTTTGCGGGGCGGAGCCGGGTCTTCCGTGAGACCCTGAGTCTTGCCTCTTACGTTTCGATAGAGAGCCCGGCCCGGGATGTCCAGGCCGGGCGTTGCTTTGCTCAGGGGGGAACACTTTTTCACAGATGGTCGAACTTTCCGCCATTTGGAATTGGGGGGCAGGATCTCATCCCATATATGGGGGCCTAAACTCTTCTAAAACAGCTATGTAGGGGGAAAAATTTTTCTCGATTATAGTACCGGTTTGCATTTCTCTCGGCACGGGACCACTGAACGTGGTTGAAATTACGAATCGTCGGGAGGCCATTGTGAATACTGTCGGGAGTCGGGAATACGGCCGGAAGGCTTTTGTGACGCTTGCGGGCGCGGCCAGCGTGCTTTTGCTGTCTACGGGTGAGGTCTGGCAGATTGTGCCGGGCGTCGTTCTGTTTTACGTTGCCGCTGCAGCCAGTTTTCTAAGGCGCTCCTAACGGTTAGAGTTCTGCGTATTGCGATGAAGCTCCGAGATTCAGATCTGGGAGCTTTTTGCGTTCAGGGGATCACCACCGAGGCCGTCACGAGCGGGGAGCGACCGAGGGCGATTGCCAGCGATCGGGCAGCGGCAGGGGGGAAGAGCCTGAGCTGTCGGGTGACGGACGGGGCCTGACCGGACGAAAAGTCGGTCCCAAGATCGACGGGCACGACCTGGACCCCAACCTTCTTCAGGCGAACTCCCTCGGCGTCGAAATACCGCACGTCCAGCCAGGCGGTTTGGTCGAGGGCCCAGGCGTCGACCGAGCCGGTTCTGGTGAGCGTATAGTCGACGAGAATCGAATTCGAATCGGCTCTGGCTGGCGCGGAGAGAGTCGCCTCGATCCCGTCTATTTGCGAGGATTCTCCCGTTGCCGGGGGATCTTCGCGGCAGGCGACTGCAACGGCGGCGATCAGGGCGATCCTTCCGAGGATTTTGAGACTCAAGATGTGCCGTCCTCCGGGTTGTGAGCTTCGGTCGCCCGAAGGTGGGTGGAGGTGCGGCTGGCGTCAAGACGTCTGTTTGGACGGTGTGAGCTTCATCTTGAGCTGATGGACGTTCGAGATCGCGTTGTGGACGGCGCTGATGTTATAGTGGTTGTTCCACGCGATGGCGACAGAACTGACCTTCAGACCCAGTTCCAGTTGCCCTGTGACCCGCTCTTCGACTTCCTCTTTCGAATACAGGTAGTCGTAGCGCGCGTTACGTGCCTCGGTGCGCTGTCTGGATGTCTTCTGTTCCTGGCGAGGATACCAGTGATCGAGGTTCCTTCCACTGTAACGGACGTAGCCCTTGTCGGTCGTGGCGTAGGTTTTGAGGGGAAAGGCGTGACGGATCGGTGGGATTTCCGTGTTGCAGATGCCGACGCCCGCATCCTTGAGGGCCTGGAGCGGATGCATTTCGTGCCACGAGATGTGACGGAATTCGATGTGAACGTCGATCTTCGAACGGGTCGCGACATCGGCTACGTGGAGGAGGTACTCGAGGCGTTTCCGACTGCGGACGACGCGGTCCTCGAGTTGAATGAGGAAACTGAAAAAACGCCCGGTCTCGACGAGAGGACTGACAGCCGTGATATGGTCCGACATCATCCGCTGGCCCGCTTCGGTGTCCCACGTTTTGGTGTGGGAAATTTCGCGGTGGACCTTCACGGCGTACTTCATCGCCGGTTTGCTGCGTCGCTCGATATCGAGAAAATTCGCGATGTCGGGTTCTCGGTAGAACGTGTTGTTGATCTCGACGAACGAAAAGTATCGCTGGTAGAAGCGCAGTCGGTCCTGTGCGTCCCTTTGCTCGGCGGACATTTCTGACTGCTGGCGTTTGGTGGCCTGCGGCGGATTGAAGCGGCCGACCCAATCGTCGAAGTAGTAGCCGGACGTCCCCACATAGTACCCCGACCGGGAAATATTGGGCGGTATGCCGAGTGGGGACCAGGCGCCGCGGCGGTCGTCCCGTGGAATGATGGTCAGCTGCTGCATGAGAACTGAGCGGGAGAGCGGGGGACGGGGAGAGAGGGCGAAACAAACGTCCCTCGCTTTCCCGCTCTGATTATCTCCTGTGTCCTTCGTCCAGCAGGTCGAGATGGTCGATCAACGCCTGTTGCTCCGTCGGTGTGTCCTCACGTCCGCTCACTTGTTCGGATCTTGCGACGTTGGACGCGGGGATCACGGCATCGAAGCCCATCCTCATTCGTACGTCCGTGACTGCCCTGGAGACGGCGCGCTGCTTTTTCTCCCACGTGGATTCGAACAGGTCGAATTGACCCGTATCGGCACGTGGACGGTTGACGGCGAGACGAAGGATCTTGATGGCAACGCGACGCTGGTAGAGATCGCGGAAGAGTCGAATGGCGTTGGTGGTGATGGTGGTAACGTCGACTGTGGGATGAGGCCATCGCATCGTCTTCTGCGTCGAGCGGTTGTCGGTGTAGGTGAGAACGAACGTGAGATGCTGCGTCTGGACGTCCTCTGTTCGGAGTGCGTGACAGAGCTTGTCGGCCGTGTATTTGACGTGCTGGATGAGCTGTCGCTCATCGTTGACGTCGCGGTCGAGGGTGAATTCGACCTCGATCGCGCGCTTTTTCTGGATTTTTCGGTTCCGCCCCGTGTCGAGACCGATGGCCAGACTGTAGAGCCGTTCGCCTTCGCCCCCGAGTCGGACGACGAGCGCGTCCTTGCCGAGTCGCTGGATCTGGCCGACGTGTTTGACCCCGTACTGACGGATGCGCTCGCGGACACCGGGCGAGAGACCGGGCAACAGATCGGCGCTGAAGGAGGCGAGGACGTCGGCCTCTTCGCCGGGTTCGCAAATGCGCACCCCGCTCGGACGTGCGACCTTCGCGAGCATGTTCGCGATGAGCCAGGTCGAGGCGGCACCGACGGCAACGTCGGTCATGCCGATCGTGTGCATGATTTCGTGGCGCAGGCGATCGGCGATTTCCTCCGGTGATTCGCGATGCAGCACGGGGGTGCCCGAAAGGTCGAGCTGGCAACGTCCGAAGTCGTTCACGTCGTGCTCGGGTGTGAACGATTCGATGATCCAGGCCAGCTCGTCCTTCGCTGTCTGTTCGATGTCGTCGTCACGGGGGACGGCCTCGACTTTCCGGTGTCGCTTGAGGACCTGCTGCACCGACTGCCCACGGCGAATTCCGAGAGCTTTCGCACGGGACGAGCACGCAAAGACGGCGCACTTGTGGCTGTCGACGTTCTGCTGCACGACGACGAACGGCCGGGTGCGGAGCGTGGGGTCGTAGGCGGAGAGCGCCTGGGCGGAGAAATGGTCGTGTTCGATCGAGAAGAACAAGGGTTCGATGTGGGCTCAGTCGGGATGGGTGTCTATTGCATCGAGTTCAGCGATCGCTTCTATGCTCGGGCCAGGTGCTTCAGGGCTTTGGCCGCATCCTGGTGGAGTGCGCCCATTCGCAGGACGTCTTCCTTCAATTTCAGCCGAAATGCGGGATCGCTCCACCCGGCGCTGAGTGCCAGGCCGTCGTACGGGGCGGTCGAAGCGATGATGCGACGGTAACGATCGATGGCACGCTTGCGACAGTCCGGATGCGTGTCGACGACCCGTGCCGATTGCTCGAGAAAATCGATCGCGCTCTGGGCTGTTCCGACGACGCGTCTGAAAGTGCGCCTGGCACACGTGTGAGACTTTTCGCCGCACGGCTCACAGAACGGATCGTGGTCCAGACGCTTTGCAGTGGCTTCGTAGAGTGCGCCCCCATACTTGAACGGGCTGGCGCCGGCGGAGCCGTTGGCCACTCTGGCACCGAAGGTGAGCGCCTCTTCAACCGCATCTTCCTGCAAGAGGGTCGGTTTACCGGGCGTGATGATGTAGGCCAGATTCGTTTTATAAGGTGGACAGGCGTCGTTGCAGAGTTTTTCGAAGCCCGGGCCCGGCGTGAATGGAATGGTTGTGATGTCCCTGGACCATCCTGTGAGAACACTCCACGTCGGCCAGGTTCGGACGATGACGCCGCAGTCGTTGGCCAGCCCCGTCTTGAGTCGGCAGAGATAGCGACGACGTGAATCGGAAAGGGCATCGGGCTCGGGATGCGTGTCCCATTCGCGGTCCTGTCGTTCCGTGACTTTTTCGACGACGAAGCCAAGGGCCCGACCAAGAAAGTCGAGATGGATGTCGTCGCCTCCCTCCATCCACCAGGCCCGACAATCCTCCCCGGTATCGAGGACGGGGGAAAAAGCGAGACCCGAGAGGCCCGCGACATAGGCGTAGTCGGACGGTCGCCCCCAACTGTCGAGAATCGCACAAAGGCTGGCGATGAAGGAGTCGCAGACGTTGGGGTCGGCTTCGAGGGTGATACCGGGGGCGTCGACGGGCATTGTTTTCTCCTGTGGGAGTTCGGTGTTTCGGGATGCGTCCTTCTCGCGAATCGATCGCCCCTCCGGGGCTAGTTTTACGCGGCAACCGTGGGTTGGATGTCGGCGTAGGGCGCGTAGTCCTTGAACGAATTCTCCAGCCGCCGGGACGCGAGGTCGAGGTCGACGACGTTGGGGGACCAGGTGACGGCGGTGATGGTGTCGGCTTCGAGGGTGTAGGTTCCCCACTCTTCTGAAACCGTGCCCCAGATTTCGAACGGGCCGGGTTCGGCCAGGGTGTCGGCGAAGCGGTCGTAGACGTCGGGCCAGAAGACGACGTCGGTGACTTCGGTTTTGTCCTCGATCGTGATGAAGAGCATAGGTTGACCGCTGTGGGTGGTCCTTCGACTCCGCTCAGGGCTGACGTGATGGACACGTCGCGTGACAGGCCACCCGAAAACCTTGATGCGTTGGTCGACGTGCTCGGAGATTCGGGCGGCGGGCACGGCGTTTCGAGACGTTGGGTGCATGCTGAGGATTTCGAGGATGTTGCCTGAAAGCATGAAACCGAGGAGCTCGAGTTCGTTGAGACAGCGTTCGGCGAGCGTGTAGTCTTTCAAGCCAGGATGCAGTTCCTGCGCGAGACCTTCGGCACTGTCGAAGAGAGAGGGCGCACTCGGCTTCAAGCGTCCGTAGACGCCGTCGAGCTGATACAACAATTCGGGCTGGGCGAGACCGAAGCCGTCGAACGCGCCGACGAGGATCAGCTTTTCGATCTCTTTGCGTCCGATGTCGACACGACGGATGAAGTCGGTGAGGTTGCGGTAGTGACCGTTGGCGTTGCGTTCGAGGAGGAGGCTGCCGAGGCTCTTTTGCGTGAGGTTGCGAACGTGCATGAGCCCGGGACGGATCCAGTTGTGCTTCCCGTGGTAGCCGTTGTTCGACTCGTTGATGCTCAAGGGAAGGATGCGGATGCCCCAGCGTCTTGCCTCGTTGAGATAGACGTCTTTGGTGTAGAAGCCGTGCTGGTTGCTGATGACGGCAGAGAGAAACTGAGCGGGGTAGTACGCTTTGAGATACGTGCACTGGAATGAAAGCTGCGCATAACTGGCGCTGTGCGACTTGCAGAAGCTGAAGCCGGTGAAGGAGCCGACCCGGTTCCAGAGTTCGACAGCTTGCTCGCGGCTGAGCCCGCTTGTGTCGATGCAGCCCTGCATAAACTCTTCGGCGGTTTGCCGCAGGAGCGTTTCGCTCAGTTCGCCCTCGTGCAGGCTGTTCATCATTTTCCGGATCCTATCGGCCTTTTTGAAACTGAGGCCGGCCACCTCGTGGCAGATTTTTGTGACGTCTTCCTGGAAGGCACAGACGTCGTGGGCGTCCTTGAGGATGGGCTCGAGGGAGGGATGGAGATATTCCCAGTCGGTGATGCCGGCTTTGGCTTTGCGGTGTCGCTCGATGAAGGTGGCGGTGTAGGAGGCGCCGGCGGGACGTACGAGGCTCGACGTGATGGCGAGTTCTTCGAACGATTCGACCTGCGCTTTTTTGTTGAGCCGTGTCTGAGCGGGGCTTTCGATGTAGAAAATGCCCTTGGTGCGTCCCTTCCGGATGATGTCGAGGACACGTTCGTCGTGGTAGCATTTTTCGAGATCCCAGACTTCGGGGTCGGGATAGCCCTGTTCGCTGAGCTGGCGTAGTCCGTCACGAAGGACCGAGAGCGACCCGTTGCCGAGAAGGTCGAATTTGATGAGGCCGAGTTCGTCGATGCCGCTGTGCATGTCGACCTGGGTGATGAGTCGGTTCTTGGGGCCGCCGGAATACTCGCAGGCGACGTGACGCCGGATCGGGTCGTTGGTGATGAGGAGCCCGCCGGGGTGCTGGCCGAGAAACCGCGGCTTGCCCTTGATACGTTGAGCGATGGTCATGATGCGTTCGAGTTCGTCGTCGTGAACCCGGCGCGTTTTGGTTTTGAGGCTTTTCTGGATCTCGGAAATCTCTTCTTCCGGGTATCCGAAGACCTTGGCGGTTTCTCGGAACGCCGCACGCCCGCGAAAATGGTTGGTCGTGCAGGTGATGGCGACCCGGTCGCGCCCCCACTTGTCGACGACGTGTTCGAGGACGTCGTCGCGTTCGTCCCAGCCGAAGTCGAGGTCGGCGTCAGGAGGGGAAGCGCGTTCCTCATTCAAAAAGCGCTGAAAGTAGAGGTCGTATTTGATGGGGTCGAGGTCGCTGGCCCCGATGTTGTAGAAGGTGATGGAGTTGGCGGCGCTGCCCCGGAGGATGGTGCAGTCCTTGTGACGTCGATACCCTTCGCTGAGGCGCTCGTTGGCCCAGTCGCGTACCTGCTTGACCATGATGAAGTACGAGGGATAGCCGAGGCGGGTGATGATGTCGAGCTCGGTGGCCTGAATCTCCTTTGCACGAGGGTAAGCGTTGGTGCCGGCGTAATGCTGCTCGAGACCGTCCCACGCGATTTTTGCGAGATACGATTCAGGCGTGTGGCCGTTGGGGACGTCGATCCGCGGCAAGATCCATTGCCCGAGCTCGAGCTCGACGTTGCAGTCGTCGGCGATGCGGGCGGTGTTGGCGATCGCGTCGGGATGGTCGGGGAACATCCGGCCCATCTGATCGGCAGATTTGAGAAAGGCGTTGCGAGAGGCGGTTTCGTGCGGTTCGAGGCGAGAGAGGGTGGAGACGAGACCGATGGCGGACAGAATGCGGTGCGTGTCGTGATCGTCGGGGTCGAGGAAGTAGCTGTTGTTGGTGGCGGCGAGCGGGAGGTCGAACTTGCGGGTGACGACTTCGAGTTCGCGGCTGCGACGACGGGTGAGGGCGCCGTTGTTGACGAGTTCGCCGTAAAGCGACGCGCGGTTGGGTGTGGCCGCGAGTTGACGGAGCAGATGGGGGAAGCCGGTGAGGAAGAAGAGGTTCGGCCAGGGTTTCGCGAAGACTTTCGCGAAGCTAAAGCCGGGATCGACGTGACGCTGCGTGATAATTTCGCAGAGGTCGCCGTAGCCTTCAGCGTTTTTAGCAAGGAGAACGATGGCGTTGGACGGTTGTCCGGCCCTCGCATCACCGGAACGCGAAGACGAGGGATTGCCTTCGGATTCGGCCATTGGGATTCGTGAAGCGGGTGATGCTTGACGCGCGGAGGGGTCGGTGAGTTCGACGCCGAGGATGGGCTTGATGCCGTGTTCGCGACAGGCGAGGTAGAAGCGGATGAGGCCGCCCATACGGTCGGTGTCGGTGAGGGCGATGGCCTTGAATCCGTAGGATGCCGCTCGTGTGGCAAGATCCTCGGGCGAACAGACGCCGGCGTGGAAGGAGCAGGTGGAATGACAATGGAGTGGGATGAACATATGCCCCTCTTCCGCCCCCACCCCCGGGGAGGAGGCAGGAAGGCAGAAGGCAGGGAGAGGGCGATGGATCCGCGATGCCTGGGCGCGAGGGACACGCTACTGCATCGGTATTCATGAAAACCATGAATACATTCAATAACAGGTGAACAAATGTATACCTATAAGCAGTGGGAAAGTCAAAAGGTAAAATGCAAAAGCGCCAGTTCGCGCCGGTGTGGTGCGAAGCGGATAGAGTGGCGCGGAGATTCTTGGAAAGTGGGTTGTTGAGGGAATCGATCGATACTATACCGTATAGGCTTGACCGGCACCTTCCCCTGCTGGTGGTATTGTCCGATCATCTTCTTTTTTATCAAGTAGTTACCTCTTCTCCCATCCATACGACTTCTCCCTGGAAGCCGGCAGCCTTTCATCCTTTTTGCGTCGGGGGCGCTCATGGATGCTATTCTGTCGATCGTTCTGCTTGGGGCGGTCTGCCACTCGTGCAGGCTGATTCTGCGCCTCATTTCCCATCGGTCAACCTTCCTTCCACAGATCCGGTTTGTGGAAGCCGAGATCGTTCGGCTTTCGGAACAGTGCGACGACGAGCGCATCTCTGCGGTCTGTCGGCGTGAGACGGTCTCGGGTCTGCGAGACCGTCTGGATCGTCTTCAGGAACAGGTCGGAGGGTTTCGCCGTCGCCTGAAGGACGAGGAGGCGCGGGCGAATCAGTTGCTCAAAGCGAGCTGCCGGGAGCGGAACTACCAAAAACGCGGCGTGCTCGTGTCCTGAGCGCCTCAGCGTGGAGATAGGTCATGATTGAATGGATGCTGGTACTCGTGGACTTCGGGTGTATGGTGTTCCTCGCAAAATCCATCATGGAACACATCTATTTCGTTCGGGAGGTGCAGCCTCAGATCGACGCCCTGATCGAACGGGCGGAGCGATTCGAGGCGAGGGGGGAGGCCGAGGCCGAGGCCGAGGCTGAGAAGAGAAACGAGGTGAGGGCGCGTCTACCCGAGCTGAAAGAGGCTTTACGCGCAACCGGCCGCCGTCCACAGCGCCGTCGGTGCGGCCACAAGCTGATCTCAATCGAGGTTTCTGTTAAAGGAAATCTCCGGGACGACGATATTTGGTGTGTGTGATTCATTACTTTGGGGGGCGCCCGCCAGGATGGCAGCTGCGCTCTTGATTGGTGAGGGCCTCGAGCATTGCTCGAGGCCTTCTTTTTTTGCGATCCCGCCTACAACCACGTCAACTGCTGGCGACTGACGATGCGATTGACCCGGCGTGGGGGGGTGGAGACCGTCGTGATGGTGAGCCGCACGTCCAGTGGATCCGGACTGACGGTCGAGCCCACGGGCTCCAGGACGACCGTGCATATGTGCCCGGTTCGCGGGAGGGGGGCGAAGGCGACTCGCGAAGCGCTGAAAGCTGGCGATCCCCTGCCCGCCGCGACCTGTTCGTAGTCCTCCCAGTCTTTGACGGAAACCACTGTGAAGGGGGCGTTCTGGCCGGTCGTTGCGTTCCGAAAATGCAAGCTGTACTCGAAAATCTGACGTCCGGCCTGCCTTGGGGCGAAAATCTGGAGTTCGACCTTGTCCCCCGAGCGAGGCAGAGATGCGACTCTGCCACCGCTGTAGATTGCCGGACTCTCGACGCGGGTGTCGAGGAGGAGGAGTCCCGGAGATTCGAAGATGTTCGTGAGTGGAAGATGGCGCTGAGCGTCGAGGGGCGTCACCAGGAAAGCGACCATCAGAAGGATCGTGCGAATGGGGATCGAGTTGGCCATCCTCTCACCTATCGTCCACGGGATCCCCGGTCTTCACCGCCTGCGGGGGGATCTCTCAGAGCTTTCCAGATCGCGAATTTGATCTGGACGGCCCCTTCCAGACGGTCGGGTCGTCCTCGTACGGTTCGGTCGCCTGCTGCGTAGCGAAGGATCAGGCGATGCAGGTGGTGCAGGTCGTCGAGGAGTTGGCTGGTGAAGGTTATCTTCGGCGGACACGCCGGGGTGGACGGCAAACGCGGTGCCACCACGATCCGTCAGAAATTCGTGTCGTAACGGGGCGGGCCGTCAGTGACAGTTGTAAACCCTGTTCATTTCGTTCGATCGAGGCAAAAGGGCTTACGTTTTTTTTGGGATGGCTTGGAGCTTGCCTCGAAATCGATGATCTCGACCCCCTGGATGTAAGGACGCGTCACGACGTCCTTGAGGCCGTGCATCTGCTTGACGATGTCGCGAATGCGGACACCGGCTTTCTGAAAAGTCTCGAAGGTTCCCCTCGCGGGGTCGTCTTCCTCCAGCTTTATCAGCACCAGGTCTGCCGGTCCCAGCAGGGCGGTCAGGGGCTGGTTGATTTCGTGGGCGGCGCCCCCCGCCGCTTGGGTCAGGATCCGGTAACGCTCGGACTCGATCAGTCTGTCCTGTAGCTCGATTAATAGCTGTCCGACTTCGAACTTGGCTTTGAGCTCCTGCGCGTCGAAGGGTTTGGTGACGTAGTCATTGGCGCCTGAATCGAGCCCCGCGACCAGGTCTTCTGTGCTCTCCCGGGCGGTGAGCAGGATGATGTGGAGCAACTTCCCGTGGTCGAGTTCCCTCGTTCGGCGGCAGAGCTCGGGGTCTTCGATGCCGGGCATCATCCAGTCCAGGATGACGATCCGGGGGCACGCAGGCTGTTGAAGCTGCTCCCAGGCCTGGTCGCCGTCTTCGCAGACGACACAGGTGTGACCCCACTTTTCGAGGTTGACTTGCAGGAGGCGTCGGGAAATCGCTTCCTCATCGGCGATGAGGACATCCACTATATAGAGGGAAGAGCGCAATCGGAAAGTCGGGTCCAATCGCTGCGGCGAGAAACTCAAAGAAGCTCGACATCTTCGCTGTCGAAGGGCACGGGCAGGGTGTCGACGTGATCGGGATCGACCTCACGGCCCCACGCTTCGATCAACTCGAGATCCCGGTTGCGTTCACCAATCTGATCGAGGATGGCGGCGGGATCCCAGCCGTGTTCGAGGCGGGCCATCAAGTCGGCCCGGACGTCGGCGAAGGCCGGATCCCGACCCAGATCGGTCAGCTCTCCGGGATCCTTTTCCAGATTGAAGAGGGCGGGGGGGGTCGTGTCGTGGTAGTTGTAGAGTTTCCACGGTCCCTGCCGAATCATTCGTGAGGGAATGCCCTCCTGTCCGACGTGTTCGCTGAAGGTTTCTCCCGTCGCTTCGGGGTTTGGGGACGAGA
The DNA here is from genome assembly GCA_002433075.1 of Latescibacteria bacterium UBA6620. Taxonomy (GTDB): domain Bacteria; phylum Latescibacterota; class UBA2968; order UBA2968; family UBA2968; genus UBA6620. Next base: position 11,441 of record DJHM01000030.1, on the reverse strand, counting down.
GAGAAGGAAGGATCGACCGGCCATCGACGGCGGGCAGGGGGTCGGCGCCGACGAGATCCAACAACGTGGGTCCGATGTCCATCAGGTTCGTGATGTGGCCCGATCGTTGTCCTCCGGGGAGGGTACCGGGCAGACTGGCGATGAGCGGCACCCCGACGGATCCTTCGTAGTAGTTGCTTTTCCACCAGCACCCGTGTTCGCCGGCCATTTCTCCGTGGTCGCTGCAGTAGATGACGAGTGTGTCGTCCTTCAGTCCTGCTTGGTCTAGAGCGGACAGGACCGCGCCCGCCTTCCGATCGAAGTACTCACACAGTCCGAAATAGGCCGCTCTGGAGACCCGGATTCGTTCTTCGTCGAGGGGCGGGTAGAGGCCGCGGATCTGTTTGAATTTTCGGATGGCGGGTGGCTCGTTCGCACGCTCGGCTTCGTCCGGCTGTGGGACGTCGACGTGGTCGTAATAGTAGTCGAAGAGGTCCGCTGGGGCCGCGAAGGGGCAGTGTGGGAGAACGAATCCGGCGACGGCGGCGAAGGGCCGATCTCCGGGGTCTTCTCCCTTTCGCTGAAGGAATTCGCACGTCGCATCTGCGACGGCGTCGTCGAAGGCCTGATAGGTGGTCCTACCGCGTCCGGCGACTTCGACGGCGCGCCGGCTCTGGCCGGAAGTGCCGGAGAGCTTGTCGAGAAGGACGCCCCCGCGGCGGGGGGTGCCGGGATGCGCGGCGCTGTATTCGCCGAGGGGGCGATGTTCGAATCCGTGTCGTTGGTCCGGGCCGACGAAGTGCATTCGGCCGATGAGCGACGTTTCGTAGCCGGCAACGCCGAGGGCGTGGGCCCAGGTGGGGATGTCGGAGCGAAGGACGTGGTTGTTGTTCCATACGTCGTTGGCGGATGGGCAACGCCCGGTCATGAAAGACATGCGGCTGGGGACGCATACGGGGGATGCGCAGTAGGCGTTGTCGAGGGTGACACCTCGTGCGGCCAGGGCGTCGAGGTTGGGTGTGCGTACGACGTCGTCCCCATAGCACCCGAGGTGATATTTGCTGTGCTGGTCCGTCATGAGGATCAGGATGTTCGGAGATGACATAGGAAATGATCAATGACAAGTCTACCTCGCCGAAGCCTTGGCGAAGGCGGGCGACGATAGACCGTGGACTATCTGAGTGGAGAGAAGGATGTGGGGTGGAGGATCTCCGAGATGACTTCCTGGACGATGGGGCCGTTGGCTTCGGTCTCTTCGCGAGCGGCGAGCCAGTCGGGATCGGCACGGAAGGCTTCCCATTGGGCGTTCATCTGGGATTCGTCGTCGTACTGACAGATGTAGACGAGTTCGTTCGTGTCCTGCTTGGTCCAGAAACCGACGACCTGGATGCCGTGACGGTCGAAGAGCCCGAAGGTGATGTTTTCGAAGCGGCCCAGGATATCGGGCATGCGGCCCTCGGGGACGCGGTAGGTTCTGAGTTCGTGGATCAAAAATGTCTCCTTTCCCGGTTGTAGTCGATCGCCTTGTTTGTGTGATGCTGATCCCACCACCCCGGATCGGCGCACCGTCGCGCCGACCCCTTTCTTGAGCGACCAAGAAAGGGGAAAAGAAGTCGCCGCTCAAGCGCCGCGGGGGCTTGTGGCCCACGCCGGCAGTACGATTCGAGTGGACGACGACTTTCTACCCAACCCGAGGTGCGAGTTGGTCGGGCGGTGTTGCTCGTGGCCGCCTTTACCTGGGCCGCAATGACTTGAACCCAATCTTGGATGAACTGTGTTTCGAGGAACTTGCATCTTGGTCCAAACCTTAGAGCACACAGCACTCTTCGCGAATGGCGATCTCGCGAACGCCCTTGTCGCGAGCCTATCGTGAATCGAGCACTCGCTGGCGGAAGTCGGCGTATCTGGATGCCCAGTATTTGCGTATGGGGTCTCGTGTGTCGCCCTCCGGCGGGTGCAGGGCGATCTCAGTGCACAGGCGGATCATGTTTATAGCGTCCGTTCGTGAGATGTACTCCGGGGCCGGCCAGCGTTTGCTCTCATTATGATAGTTCCCGAGAGGGAACGCCAACGCGCCGACCTGGTAGCCGTGGAGGACGTAGATAGAGGCTTCGCAGACGCCGCCCGACATGAGCTGACGCTGGAAGGCGAACTGGCGGTCCGCGCTTGCGATCCCCTTTGCCAGATCGTGGAGCGTGTATTCGATCGACGGGTCGAAGATGCTCATATAGTCGCCGACACGGATCACGGGACCGTTTCCGATGAGGGCGCCAGGGAGCTCCTTGCTGGCCTCGAGGACGATGATGGGGATGCGTTTGGGAAGCGTTTTCGCCTCGACAAGGCCGGCGGCACCGACAAGGCCGACTTCTTCCGCTCTGGTGAACACGGCATAGAGGTCGGCTTTTTCCTTCTGGGTGACGAGGTTGTCGAGTGCGGCGAGGATAGCGGCGCAGCCTACAAGGTTGTCCGCAGCTTTGGTGGTGATGCGATCACCTTCGAGATGGAATGGGGGGAGGTTCCAGTAGCCATAGGCGCCTTCGATGTCCTGAATCCGTCGGCGCGCGGTGATCTCGAAGCGTCTTGTCTTGCCGATTGTGGACGAGACCCGGCCAGTCACGGGTCCGTCGTGGGTTTGGATCAGTACCCGGCTGCCCGGAAAATGGTTTCTGTCGTGGCCGCCGAGCCATTCTGCTTCCAGCTGCCTGCCGTGAACATCGTGGACGGTGAATCCAGGATGGTCCGTGTGGGCGGTCAGTGCGACAGGGCTGGGTTTGCCACGGGTGTAGCGGACGATCAAGTTACCGAAGCGATCCTCTTTAACCGGCAGTCCACGTTTCTCTGAGAAATCGCGGATATAGGCAACGACGCGGTGTTCGTGGAGAGGGGCGGTCGGCAGGGACAACAGGTCCGAGAAGATCTTCAGGTGTTTTCGGTTCACACGTGTTCTTTCAGGAAAGAGAGGATGCGTGAAAATGCGGCGATTACCTGGGGATCCTCCGCATTGCGGTCAAAGCCGTGTCCGCCCCCCTCGATGGTAATGAGCTTGTGTGGGATGTTTTGGTCCTTCAGGGCTGCTGCCATCTGAACGGATTGCGCGTAAGGGACGTCGGTGTCGTTAGTTCCGTGAAGCATCAGGGTTGGGGGAAAGTTGGGTGAGACGTTGAACTCGGGACAGTAGGGCTTGAAGAACGCCCCGTTCGTGGCCGGGTCCTGGCCGCCGACGTGATGAAGCCAAAGGCCCTGCTGACGGCAGTAGAGATAAAATTTCGTCGAGCCGGAACGCTCGTCCGAACTCGTGACAGGGGGACCCGTTACGACCGAGAATGCGTCTTCCTCCGATACGAGCGGCTGAGTGGTCCGATAGAACTCATCGGGCTTGCCGTACCAGTCACCGAGGATATCGCCGTATCCGTAGAAGGCGACGATGGCCCGAGGGGGCGAGTCGAATGTGCCTGTGACGAGGGACAGGTAGCCGCCTGCAGAGTGACCGATGATGCCCATCCAGGTGGGATCGACGTCAGCGACGGTTTCGCCGTTGGCCAGTACCCAGAGCAGCGCGTCCTGCACGTCCTCGATGATGTGAGGTATTTTGGTTTCGGGGGCCAGCCGATAGTCGATAGAGAAGACCGTGTAGCCCGCATTGAGGTAGGGCGTTGCTCGTCCTGTGGCTCCTTCTCGGGAGCCATTGATCAACGCGCCTCCGTGAATCCAAACAATCACGTGACCGTTGGATTCGGCTGGATGGTGGATGTCGAGCTGGATGTTGCAGTCCGGCGTTTCCTTGTAGATGTGGGTTTCTGGCATGGGGGTTTTGTCTTCGGTCTCCACGGTTCCCACAGTCCGAGAAGGGCGAACGATGGGGCCGTCGTTGGTAGAACATCTGGGATGGAGTCTGTTTCTTTTTTCCCTCGGTTCCTTTCGTCACAGGTCCGAGAAAGTGAACGACGAAGCCAACGTCGGTGCGACAGCTCAGATGTGGTTCCGTTATCCCGGGGCTCTTTGAGCCCCGGGCAGATTGTCCGACCCTTTCAGGGTCGGACAATCTGCCTTCGTGTCTTAGCGTCTTCGTGTTCTTCTCCTGGGTGGTTCAGAAGTATCGTTTGGTGTCGATCCAGCGATTGATGGTGACTTTCTGGCGGGTGAAGAAGGACACGCCTTCGTGGCCCTGCACGTGGAGGTCGCCGAAGAAGGAGTTGTTCCACCCGGAGAAGGGGAAGAAGGCCATAGGAGCCGGTACGCCGACGTTGATGCCGACCATGCCGGCGTTGACGTGATGGCGGAAGGTTCTGGCCGCGGCTCCGCTGGAGGTGAAAAGAACTGCCGCGTTTCCGAAGCCGCTGTTGTTGCACCGTTCTACGGCTCCTTGCAGGTCGTCCGTGTGCATGACGGAGAGGACGGGGCCAAAGAGCTCATTTCTGGCGATGGACATGTTGGGCTGGACCTTGTCGAAGACGGTGGGGCCGAGGTAGAAGCCATCGGGGGCGCCTTCGACTTTGACATCGCGACCGTCGACGAACAGCTCTGCGCCCTCCCGCAGGCCCTCCTCGATCGAGGCGTGGAGCGACTCGAGATGCTGGCGGGTGACGACGGCACCCATCTGGGAATCGGGATCGCGATCGGTCGGACCGACACGCATCTTGCGGGCGGCGTCGCTGAGGGGATCGAGAAATCTGCTGCCGGCGTCTTCTGCGCAGACGAGGACGCTGCCTGCCATACAGCGTTCGCCCGCGCATCCGTAGGCGGAGCCCATGACGGCGTCGATCGTGGAATCCACATCGGCATCTGGGAGTACGATCATGTAGTTCTTGGCGCCACCCGCGGATTGGACACGCTTGCCTGCCCGCGTGGCCGTTTCGTAGACGTACTTCGCGATGGGTGTGGAGCCGACAAAGGAGACGGTGCGCACATCGGGATGGGTGAGCAGGGTGTCGACAGCTCCCTTCCCGCCATGGACGAGATTCACGACCCCTTTGGGGCAGCCGGCTTCCTCGAGCAGTTCGATCATGCGGATGGCGCTGAGGGGCACCTTTTCGGAAGGTTTTAGAACAAAAGTGTTGCCACAGGCGATGGCAACAGGGAGGGTCCAGAGGGGGACCATCACCGGAAAGTTGAAGGGGGAAATGGCGACGGAGACCCCGAGGGGTTGCCGGATGGTGTCGCAGTCGATCCCTCGGGCGATGTTCTCGAGCGATTCGCCCATCAGGAGAGACGGTGCGCCGCAGGCAAATTCGACGACCTCGATGCCGCGCCGGACGGATCCGCGTGATTCCTCGAGCGTCTTTCCGTGTTCGCGTGTGACGATCTGGGAAAGCTCTTCGAAGTGGTCCTCGAGCAGTTGCTTGAACGCGAAGAGGACCCTCGCGCGATCGACGGCCGGTGTTTCCGCCCACTCCGGGAAGGCCGCGTGTGCGGCTTCGATCGCGCGTCCGACCTCCGTCGCATCCCCCATCGGGGTGGCGGCGATCTGCGTACCGTCGGAAGGATTGTAGACGGGGCTGGTGTCCGTGGCCGAAGAGGCTTGCCATTCGCCGCCGATGAAGACGGGCACTGTTTCGGGTTGGGGCATGTGAGTTCTCCAGATGGGGCGATTGTCGAATCAGGGCTGGGGTGTCGGCCACCGTGTGTCGTGGCCCTACCTTGTTGTTGGTTGTCGTAACAGTGGATGGTTTCCTTCGACTGCGCTCAGGACAGGCGCGAACCGTCCCCACGAGCTATCGTTTCGACCTTGCGTGGCCCTACCCATTACGCGTCGATCATGGATTCCCAGTCTTCGACGCTGTCGGGGCGCTGGCCGACGCTCGGGGGGGCGAGAATGCGCTTCTGTTGTTCGGTCAGACCGCCGTTGAACTCGTCGAGGGTGTAGTAATTCTGCGACCAGGTGGAATGACCGGGGCTGAATTTATAGAGTAGTGCCCGCCGTTCGTGGTCGCCCTCCCAGGGCATCGTTCCGTGGATGAGAGCCTCGGTGAAGATCAGCGCATCACCGGCCTCGACTTCGGGTTGGCGAACGTATTCCGGTCGACGGTCGAAGGATTTGACGTCGGCCGGCAGGTTGGGAACGAAGTTGCTCTTGTGACTTCCGGGAACACACGCAAAACCTCCGTCACCGGGCCCCGCGTGAGTGAGGAAGTAGGTGCAGACGGTCAGCCCGTTCCGCATGACACCGTCGTGATAGCGATACCAGTGATCGGCCGCCCGGCCGATGACGTGGCCCGATCCACCGTGCAGGTTCCCGCGCTTCGCTCCCTTTTCCATGAAGATGCAGTAGTCGTGGTCGGCACGAAATTTTTCTCCGACGAGTTCGACGAGGTAAGGGAGGGTTTTCGGGTGGTCGAAGAGGTTGACACACGCGGGATCCCACTGGGAGACGCGACTCGTTCTCTTGAAGCCGGTTTCCTCGTCGTATTCTTCCGGAAACTCTCGATCGGCGATGGCGTTGAGGTTGTCGATTTCTTCGTCGCTGAGGACGTTTTTGATGACGATGTAGCCTTGCAGATCGAAGATGAATTTTTCTTCAGGTGTCATGGGTTAGCTCCATTCCAGTGCAATTTGTCACCGTGATCTGTTTTGATCTTTCCCATAGGCGCAACGGCGATTGATGTTCTAACCAACGCACCCGCTGTCGTTGGCGATCCTGTGCAGTCGGCCACGGCATGCCGTGGCCCTTTGGCTGTTGCCGCCGTGGAGGACGGTTCGCGAACCGTCCCTACGCGCCATTGATGAGGCGTTGGTCGACGCCTTGGGCTACACTTCCATCACTTCGCCTTGCGGAATGCGGGTTCTTCGCCGGGGACGGGTGAATTGTCGAAGGCGCCTCTGGCGAGGGCGGCGTCGATTCCGCCGAAGGAGTCGAGTTTGGCTTTCTGGTCGGTTTTGGCGTTGGCGTCCTCGCGTTCTGGCTCGACGATTTCTCTCAGTTTGACTTCGTAGCGCTCGACGGTGGCGGCGTGGGACGCATCCTGTGACAGGTCGTTGACCTCATCCGGGTCGGCCGAGCAATCGAACAGCTGGGGTTGGTCGTTGACGTAGTGGACGTACTTGTAGTCCCGGTCGCGGACCATGTAGAACGCGTGTTCGGAACCGACGGCGTGGTATTCGCTGAAGATGGTGCGGTCCCGGTCGGGTTCCGAGGCGATGGCGAACATTGATTCACCGGAAAGGTCCGCGTCGGCCTCCGAGTAGGTTGCACCGACACATTCGACGGCGGTCTGGAATGTATCGATCAAGGAGACGGGGGTCGAGGTGACTTTACCGGCTGGGATGCCGGGACCGGCGGCAATCATAGGGACGGCGCAGGCATCATCGTACATGGTAAACTTGCCGTAGATGCCGCGCGACCCGAAGTGCTCGCCGTGATCGGAGGTGTAAACGACTCGAGTGCTTTCGGCAAGGCCAAGGTCTTCGAGATGGTCGAGCACGCGGCCGATCTGAGCATCGACGTAGGTACACGCGCCGAAGTAAGCGGCCATCATGTTCTGAATTTCGGCCTCGGTGAACTGAGGCGGCCCGAAGTCGAAAAAGCGGCGAAAGTAGTCCATCGCTCCGTGGGCGGGCCAGTCACTTTCCTTCCATTGTTTTGGCCAGGGAAGATCGCCTCCGGCGTAGAGATCGAACATCTCCTGAGGGGCGATGTAGGGAGGATGGGGACAGACGAAGGAGAGGAAGCAGGCCCAGGGCTTGTCGGCGTCTTTGTGTGCGTCCAGCCAGGCGATGCCGCTGTCGGCGTTTCGTTTGTCGTATTGAAGGTAGGTGGAGTCGCCCGGGCCGGCGTTGAGAATCCCACCCCGTTTCTTGCGGAAGGGCGCTTCCTCGCGAATACAACCGAGGAGATCTCCGACGCCTTCGACCACGTGGAGGGGTTCGACTTCGTTGGAGAATCCGTGGTCGTTGTCAGGGCCGCTGAAGTGGAGTTTGCCGATCGAATCGATCGTGTGTCCCTGTTCCCTCAGGCGATGATGCCAACTCTCGACGCTTCCATCGTAAGGATGTGCGTTGTCCCAGGCTCGGATTTGGTGGACGTAACGACCGGTGGCGAGGGAGGCACGGACCGGGACGCAGATCGCGCAGTTGGTGTAGGCGTTGGCGAAGCGGGTTCCCCGTTCGGAGAGGCGGTCGAGATTGGGAGTCTGTACGACGGGGTGGCCGTAACAGCCGAGGGCGTCCCGGTTGTGCTGGTCGGAGATAATGTAGAGGAGATTGGCTGGTTGCATAGAATCGGTATCCGTGTCTGTTTGGTGTTTGGGACAATCTCTTGTCAGGCGCCTACGATTGGAAACGTGCAGCGCGTATTCATCATCGCCTCCTACTTCGCGGCGAATCGGTGATCATACGGTCGAGCACATTGCAGGTGATCTGTTGAACTCTGGAGTCGACGCCGAGAGGGCCGGATCTTCCGGTTCGTGCAGGGATGTGGCCGGGAGGCTGCGAGAGACCTTCGGGCCACCAGATGGTCCCGGCGTTGAAGACCCAGTTTCCTTTTGGACACGGATAGACGACGGCGCCGTGACGCTGGCTGGGATTCGATCGATGCGACGGCGGGTACAGATCGGATTCGGCGACGACCTCGAGGCCCTCGATATCGGCGTATGGCGGACCGTGATACTCCCATCCGATGAGGCCGGGGATGGTGTCCCCGTTGTCGAGCCCGGTTCCTTCGTAGATCCAGTGATCGGCTTTGGAAACGATCCAGTCACCGGCGGCGCTTCCGTAGGACTTCGACCCCATGAGGCGTTCTTCGTCTCCCATGAGTTCCCGTCGAGCGAAAGCTCTGCACGGTTCGCCCGTCGTCTCGCTGTCGTAGAACTCGATCTCATGGTAGACGGCATTCCCTGACAGGAAGGCAATGCTCAGGCCATCCTCCCTGGCGGCGAGGGCATTATCGAACATGTCGCGGGACCAGTACTCGTCGTGCGCCACGGAGACGAGGGCCTTTGTTCTGTCGAGAACCTTCGAATCGAGATGGAGGTCCAGGTTCGAGCAGTAGCCGACATCGTAGCCCTGGGCCTCGAGCCAGAAGACAAGCGGATGTTCCCACAGCAGAAACTCGCCCGACCCGATCGATAGTGGCGCATCGAGGATCTGGCAGTATCTGGCGAACGGCCGATCGAGGCTGACGCGCACGTTCGGGCCGGAGTACCAGACGGGGCCGCTCCCGTCGTCGTAAATCGAGTCGTTGGCCGGCCATTTGTTGTAGGCCTGCCAGGTGAGGTCGCTGACCTGAACGAGCAGGTCGGTCGCTTCACGCGTCTTGACGACGAAAGGTACGTAGCTCTGCCAACCGGGCTTGTCCGTGCGTCCGAGTTTGGCGAGGTAGATGCCGCTGCACCAGTCGTCGGGGATCGTGAAATCGGCCGTGATATCCCAATCGCAGGTGCGCAACCGTTCCAGGGTCATCATCGGAACCGGTTGGGTCCCAGCGGAAAAAGGACCGCCCGATCCTGCGAGGCGTCCACCGGCGCCGTTGTAATATCCCATTCGATAAAAATCGATATGGATTTCGCCGGGCGGGTCAGCGCTGACGTGAAAGGTCAACGATTCGCCTGGATAGAGGCTGGTGGTCGACGCATAGCCTTCGATCGACGAGGAGCGGAGGCGACGTATCATCGGATAGCCTGCGAGCGCGGGGACGTCGTCGAACTTCGTCCACTGAAGCTGCCATTCGAGCGTTCCCGCCCGCCGATTCTCCGCCACCACTCTATTGTCTGTGACGGTGCTGGTTGCGCTGTAAGTGCTCAAGGTTGGGTAACTTATCTTTGCCTGTGGGGGCGATCAATGATTTTATTCCGTTGGGAGGCGTGAAATCGGGAATCGTGAAGTCATGAGATCGTGGAGGCGTGAGGTCGGGGAGATCATCTAAAGGGTGATCGGCCTTGCGTAACGAAAGGAAACTCATGCAGTCATCGGAGGACCGGCTCTTTGGGATTACGGTGCTTGCGGACTTCGTGTTGAACGAAGGAGTCGACCCGATTCTGGATCGGTTGGAGAAGCTGGGCGTCAATGCGGTTGCGGTGAATCCGATCGTGACGGCGGAGGGCACGGAAAGTAACGGGAGCTGGCAGCCGCCAGATGACGCGGGTAGCAGTCCCCGGTTATTCGACCGACCGTTGTGGGGAAAGCGGGAGTTGTGGGTTCGGAGCGGTCCAAGCTACATACCGGATCTGTCGCTCTATGCGGATACGAGTTACCAGCCGAAGCAGCCGAACGACCTGACAGAGGCCCACGGGCATCTGGTCGGAGACTTCATCGATGCGGCGCTGTCACGGGGACTCGAGGTTTACTTTCAGATTCCGGGGGCGACACCGTTCGGACTGCAGGACAAGGATCGGCGACGCATGCCGGATGGGTCGATTCCGGACGCAATGGTCGATGTGGGGAGCCTGGCCAGCGAAGACAGTCGTGCCTATCTGCGAGCGTTCATCCACGATCTGTTGCGCGCATATCCGAACGTGACAGGGTTTCGCCCCGATTGGCCCGAGTATCCGTGCTACAAGCTGCCGGAGACGTTCGTCGATTTCGGGGAACCCGTGAAGTTGTGGGCGAAGGCACGGGGGGTGTCTTTCGAGGGCATCCGCCTGGAGGTGGGCGAGTTCTACGATTATCTGACGAATCGCCTTACGAACGAGGACCTTGCAGAGTTCGCGGAGGTGGAGCGGGGCCGGTGGGCGCAGTTGAGGTTGTTACGCCAGTTTCCGGCTATCGGGGCGTGGCTTCGGTTGAAGACAGCACTATCGCTCGATCTGCTTCGGTTCTGGCGGGAGGCGATCTCGGATGCGGGTGGGAAGGAGAAGATTCTGTCTGCGAATGCGTTCATGCCGCCGTTGACGCTGTTCACTGGGCTGGATATCGCGGGGACGCTGGAGATCGCGCAGGCAGTTTCCCCGAAGCTTTACACGATGCACTGGTCGGCGATGGTGGAGTTCTGGGGACAGGCGCTGATGGCGAAGAACGATGTGGATGAAGCGCTGGTGGTGAAGGCGCTCGTGAACCTGTTCGACATCGATGACGAGGCTATGGCGGACCGCATTGGCGACTACGGGTATCCGGGGAATGACGAGCCTCATCCGATTCCCGATGGGCCGCAGGCGAGGCGAATCGGTCAGGTTCTGGCAGATGCGGCAGGACGAGGACTGGTGACGCCGTTGATGCACGGGTATGGACCGATTGGCGACTTCGCGAGACGGTTCAGGATTGTGGTGGAGAGTGAGGCGGACGGGGTTTGGATCAATCGGTATGGGTATCTGAGCGACGAGAAGTTGGAGGTGGTGGGAGGGGTCTGGGGAGAATCCAGTTGAGCATGGCCAGGAAGAGCACGGATCGTGCGTTGCGTGCTCTTCCTGGCCATGCCTGACCTCTACCTGGTCCTATCGTAGCTGCCATGGCGCTTTCTTTTTGCTCTGTTGACCTGCCCTCAGTTATGTATCCACTCGCAGAGTTAGGATACCAGGGCGGTGGCAGGTCCTTGG
>DJHM01000017.1:9046-41746 GCA_002433075.1 Latescibacteria bacterium UBA6620 | reverse complement strand
GATGCCCAGACACGGCATACCGCGCATCCCTGGTGCTCCTCTTGCACGTAGATCTTGACATTGAGGCCTACAGACAGGTTCAATAGAAGGCCCGTTGAACCCTCAAGGAGACCTTTATGTCGAATCAGCCCGTAGTTCCCTCCGACTTTAACCACCATTTATCCATCGACAATGCCGCGGACCGACTTCAGGAAGCTCTCGATGTCGCTGGCAAAATCTCGGAAGCCGGGATCGACCTCTTTCCAAACATGGATCACGCTGCGATTTTCGTCGATCCTCCGCATCTACTGGCGGGCCCCCTGAAGGCCCTTGGATACATCGCAGGCTGGGACTCGCGCTGTTATCCCTCTCCCGTCGACGAGCAGGACTACATCAATGTACCGTCGGGCCTGCCCGACGGTCATCCGGCAGCTCAAAAAGGCTGGTTCAGGTATGTCGCTGTCGTCCATCCAGTAGATCAGGCCGCACGTGATCAGATGCTCAGCCAGGGGTACGGGAATCCCTTTGTCCATCATCTGACCTGGGGGATCGTTCCCCCCGACCGACAGAGCAAAGAAAGCAACCTGGATTACGCCAACCGGCTGATCCCGTACGCCGTAGAGGCCCGAAACCGAATCGGGGCCGCCATCGGCGAACAACCAGGCACCTTGATCGCCGCGCTGCCGGGCGACGTGGTGAACGATCCAGGATTCGATGCGAAGCTAGATGGATGGATGGAAGGTCTCCGCGCGGACGACTATACGGTGGAAACCATGCAGGGGGGGGGGTTTCTAGTTCAGTTCTTCGCCCTGACAGGTGGGCGGATCGAAGTCGCGCTACGTGTGGATACGCAGCAGACGTTTAACCCGAAGAGCGTCCACAAAATCTCCGAAGACGAGATCAGCACGGTTCAAAACGACTGAGGCCCACTACCCGTAAGGAGGGGTGAGTCTGCCTCCTGCGGATCCAGGTCACGCCGTGTGTGTTGCACCAGATCGACCGTGGACAGGCTATGGACAGGGTCACGCAGATAGAGATGGTAGCGGGCGGGTGACAACGTGTCGAACCTGTAATAGCCATTCGAGTCGGCCTGGGCGCTCGCCTGCACTGCACCCGTCAACGTGTCGAGGATTCGTTGATTATAGATGTCTCGAAGCTGGTCCTGCTCTTTCACGAGAAAGCCCTGTCTCGCAACGATCGCGGCTTCGTCCGTCTCCCTCGATGACTCAACCCGCCTCAGCCTGCGTCGAGCCCGACTCACACGTTGCTCCGATGGAACCAGCGATTCACGAATGAAGGATCGGATCTCCCCACCGGTCTCCAGTGAGAACGCCTTCCCCTTGTAGAATCGATCAGCGATTTCTGATAGCAACTCTCGGGTCGATACGCGCCGATCTTCGTCCCCGAAGATCGGGTTCCCTCCAAACGATTCAAACTGCTTCATCTTCTCGAAAGTCTGGCGATACCTGGCCGAAGCTCTGTTCACCCCACGCTTTGCAGCCTCCAGATCGCTCTCCGATTCATCCAACCGAGCGCGAACGTCCGCGATCTCTGCATCCGCGACATCTGCAAGTGAGTCGAAGGCACTGGCGTAGAGGGTACGAAGACGCACGATCTTTTCCGTCGCTGCGCCGTCAAGCAATTCAACGTGGGAGGTTGTTTCCGGGACGTGGCCGTCGAGACGATACCGTGCGTCACCGCAACAACACAGGAAAATGATGCCGAGGAGGGTAAGTCTGTTCACCTGCCGAGCGACTGAAGGACTCAGCCTTCCTGCTGATCGGGCTGCCGACGCATGATGATCTTGCCCTTTCGCGCCATTTCCTTCTTCGTCTTTTCGATCTCCACCTTCAGGTCTGTCGCCATCGACTCCATTTTCTTGATATCGTCGTCGATAGTTTTTCCCTGCGCAGTCGCACTCTCCTTCTCCTGGTTGAGCTCCTGGAGTTGGTTCGTGAAGTGCGCAATCTCCATATCAGCCGTGCTGATCTTCTCTTTCCAGGCCGGAACTTCCCGGAGGTAGTCCACAATGATCTTACCAAGATAACCGGCGCAGCCGAGCGAGAGTCCTATGAAGATGAAATCCATAAATATCCGCCTGTGGTCCGACTATATCGTCTTTCGATAACGAGCCGTATTGATTCCCAGCTGGCCTCGATACTTGGCCACCGTACGGCGTGCGATGTCAATGCCTTCCTTCTTCAGAATATCGGCGATTTTCTGATCACTCAGGGGTTTCCGGGCGTCCTCATCCTGGATGAGGGTGTTAATCTTGTCCTTAACCGTCTTTGCCGAGATGTCCTCACCCTCTTCGGTGCTCAGCCCCCCGTCGAAGAAATACTTGAGCTCGAACACGCCGTGAGGCGTCTGCACGTACTTCCCGTTACTCACCCGGCTAATCGTCGAAACATGCATCCCGACCTTGTCAGCCACTTCCTGCAAGACCATCGGTCGCAGATGCCCAACTCCGTGGTCGAAAAACTCGCCCTGATTCTGGACGATGCATCGCATCACTCGAACCATCGTTGTGCGTCGCTGGTTGATGGCCTGGATAAACCAGCGTGCGGAGTTCAACCGATCGACGACGAACTTCTTGGCTTCCTTACCCGACTTTTCAGACCCACTCAACAATTCTCTATAAATAGGGCTCACACGAAGCGTGGGCGCATTCCTGTCGGTCAACGTGACGACATATTCTTCACCGATCTTCGTCACCTCGAGGTCCGGGATGACCAGATTAAAATTGACCCGGGGCTCAGGAGTGAATCCTGGCTTGGGGTCAAGTCCGGCGATGATTTCCTGAACCTCCGCCAGCTCTTCCTTGTCGATTCCCAGCGCCCGGCAAACCCGACTGTAGCGGCGATTAATCCAGTCGTCGAGATGATCCCGAACGATGATCATTGACAGGTCACCGTCGTAACCCTGCTCCTTCAGCTGGATGAGCAGGCATTCTCTGAGGTCGCGCGCCCCGACTCCCGATGGCTCGAAAGTGTGAATTACCGCCAGGACCTTCTCCACCACGTCCACGTCCACGTCTAGAACGTCCGAGATATCCTCGACCGGGGTATTCAGGAACCCGTCCTCATCGATGTTCCCTATGATGTATTCGCCGATCTGTCGTTCATCTGCCGCCAGCTCGGTCAGCAGGAGCTGCTCCTTCAGCGCGGATTCCAAGCTGACCTGGGAGGCTCCTTGATTCTCCCATTCCTCGACGTTGGGGTCGAATTCCTCTCGGGTACTGACGTATCCCGAATCGTTCAGGTATTCGTTCCAGTCCTCTTCGTCGAATTTATCGTCCGTCAGGTCCGAGTTATCATCGAATTCGAGCTCTTCGAGCTTCTCATCCTCGGCGGCGGCCTCTTCCGGCTTCTCCTCTTCTGCGCTCGCCTCGGCCTCGGCGGGTTCGGCCTCAGGCTCGACCTCGGGCTCTGCTTCCTCCTGGTCTTGCTCTTGCTCCTCGTTCAGCTCCAGAAGCGGGTTGATTTCCAACTCCTGCTGGATGAGCTGCTCGAGTTCCAACGTGGGCATCTGCAGCAGCCTCAGCGACTGAATCAGCTGGGGCGCCATCTTTTGCTGGAGTGAAGCGGTCTGGGTAAGACGAATCATGAACTATGTGACTGCCTGTCGTCAGGTGTCTGGGTCAGACGAATGATAAACTTTGGTGTTGCTTGTCGTTCGTTGTCTGGGTCAGACGTAACAATCGGCCCGGACGCGAATCCGGACCAGACTTTTTCTCACTTGGAACGCCCTTTCTAACAAAAATCGTTCCAACGCACACAGAATAACCCAAGTCCGTGGATTAACAACCTGTTTTTACAGGCTCTGGGGCAGAATTCGGCCTCATTCCAACTTGAACCGCTCTCCCAGATAAACTCGCCGCACCTCCGCGTCGGAAGCAAGAGCCTCGGCCGTACCGGAGGCGAGAATCTTCCCTTCGGAGAGGATATAGCTTCGATCCGTGATAGCGAGCGTCTCCCGAACGTTGTGGTCGGTGATGAGAACGCCGATTTCCCGGGATTTAAGCCCCGCCACGATCGTCTGAATATCCTCTACCGCCTTTGGATCAATCCCAGAAAACGGCTCGTCGAGCAGCAAAAATCTGGGATCTCGGGACAGGGCACGACAGATTTCCAGTCGCCGTGCTTCCCCGCCGGAAAGCTGGTCTGCCCGAGAATCAGACAGGGCCTCCAGTCCGAGTTCTTCGAGAAAATAAGTGGTTCGTGCTTCTCGGTCCTCCTGCCTCCCGGGAGTCGCCTCAAGGACAGCTGTCAGATTCTGTCTCACGGTCAGCTTCCGAAACACGGACGGCTCCTGTGACAGATAGCCGATACCCGCCCTGGCCCGTCGATACATCGGCATCGTCGTAATGTCATCTTCTCCGAGCCTGATTCGGCCCGATCCGGGGGCGATCAGACCCACGATCATATGGAAGGTCGTCGTTTTCCCTGCCCCGTTGGGGCCCAGAAGGCCCACGATCTCGCCAGGAGAGACCTCCAGGTCGAGGTGGTCCACCACGCGTCGTCGACCGTAATCTTTGACCAGTTGATCGGCCCTGATCGTCATCGCTCTTCGAAGACCTCCCCGGTCACGTACCCGGTGGCCTCCGCCGAACTCAGACGCCCCTCTTCGAAGACCAGTTCGATCTTGTGCGACTGGATGTGTGACCCCTCGTTTTCCGTGAGAAACCTGGCGGCCGAGTCTGCCAGAACCGTCTTCACGCGTGCCGCTTCAAACGTGAGCACCACCCGCTCTCCTTCTACTCTATGCACACTTCTCCGAGTTCGATGCGCAACCCCACCAGCGGTCATCTCGATTCGGGCGAGTTCACCCGAATCGAACGAAACGATCGACGTCTCCGAGTCCATAGAGGTGCTGTCCCCGGATTCGGTCTGAATTGTCAGCCGACAGTCGTCGTCAGCAGTGATTTCGTCGATCTGGCCTGAGGTGAATGTAACCTCGGCGGTTGCCCCATCAAGCTGGAAGCGTCTGTTCGAGCTGTCGGATGTCCGGTTCGAAGCAAGGTGAGCGTCACCAACGACGTGAATTCCTTTCGGGTGGCCCTCCTCGATCTGGATCACGATCAGGTCTCCACGGATATCGTTTCGATCGACGGCCCCCGTATTCTGTGTAGAAATCCAGGTCATTCGGCCGTCGCCGGACAGGTGTACGATTCCGTCCTCCGCCACAAAGGACAGGGAATCACACCATCCCTCGTAGAGACCGAGCTTGAAATCAGCACCCCCGACGAAGACGATTGTATCGACGCCGGCCGACAAACGTGCCCGAGGTGACCTCACACTCATCGTTTCGCCTTCGGCGACGTGTGTCCCAAGAACGTCGATTTCAAGTCGGCCGGTATCCATCCGCGCGTCGTGAAACCATTTCCCTGCTGCGATCGATACGTCACTCCCGGTTCGGAGCCCCACGTTCCCGAGCGCAGTCAGGAGGCGTCTCCCCAGATCGTAGTCCACCTGGTCCGCTCGAATCTGACGCCCCGCGTCCCGAATACGCACCCCGCCCTTGAACCTGGCAATGGAGTCCGCAGAGTGGTAGGTCAGTGCCCGAGCTCGCACGCTCCGCTCTCCATCTCGAAGATGGACGCTCTTCAGGAACACGTAGTCATCTTTCTGGCTCTGAACGAACGCCGAATCTGCGTCTATTCGGACAGCCCCGAACGTCGCCCGCACGCCGTCGGCATACGTCCGTTCGATCCCGTTTCCCGTCTGCGTGGTGCGACTGTTCTTGGCCGAGATCAGACGTTCGGCGTAGGCATGCTGAAAACACAAGAAGGCCGCCAGGAGAACCTGGGCGGCCTTTAATAGTCTGGCAGAGGGCATGCGGTTATCTCACAGAATCTGCTGGGACCAACGTGGTAACAACCTCCATCAACGTCCACGATGAGAGGTCGGACTCCGCCTCGAACCCCACGCCCACCTCACGCCCTTCGCCGCGCTGGATCGTGACCCGACCAGGGCCAAACACCCGTTCAGAGCCTTCTTCCCACCGCAACGTATCGGTTTCTAGAACGGTGGCATCGAGATTGACTAGCCGCACGCTGTCGATGGCCGTAAACGTCCGCACACTCTCATCGATGGCTCCGCGACAGCAGGTCAGCGTCGACACGAGCCGTCCACCTGCGCCGAAAAAGCGAACCGTGATGCCGCCTTCCAGGCTGGATCGACGCTCGCTTTCATATCTGAGCAGGCGGGGGGACACGATCTCTGCCCGTTTCTGCCCGTCTCTCGTGACGATCTGAGTGACATCTTCGGCCACGAGGCCAGGGGTTTGTTCGCTGTCCTTCGCTGGTTCGTTCCTGACTTCGGGCCGTGAACAATCAGCCAGCACCACGAGCGCCGATCCCAGAGCCAGATGGACGACGAGGCGCGGGCCGTTCATCAATTCGGATGAGGTGAGGCCGTCTCCTCGCGTGCCCGATCTTCACGTTCTTGCTTTCGCGTGGATCGAGCAATCGAGGCTTCGATGAAGCCATAGAACAATGGGGATGGCTGTTCCAGGCGCGACTTGAATTCGGGATGGGCCTGTGTGGCCAAAAAGAAGGGATGATCGGGAAGCTCGATGAACTCCATCAGCTTCGTCCCGTCATCCCGCCGATGGAATCCGGAAAACACGAGTCCGTACTCTTCCAGCAGATCGACAAACTTCGGCGAGACTTCGTATCTGTGACGATGTCGCTCGATCACGGCGATTTCGCTGTCGAGAATAACTCCGATCCGGAAGCTCCCACCCGGCAGGTCCCGAAGGCGAGCGATGCGGTACGCATCGTCTTCGATGCGGCCCTGGCGCTCGTAGAGATCGACAAGCAGGCTGTCGCGCCGAAGAATGGCCGCATACCCGCCTAGTCGCATCGTGCCACCGTATCTGGACTCCTCGATGATTTCTCGCTGGTTGTACTGGATGTCAATCACTGCGTTGGGCGCATCAGGGTCGATTTCCGCTGAACTGGCGTCGGGCATTCCGGCCACGTTTCGCGCATACTCGACGACCGCCATCTGCAAGCCATAGCAAAGACCGAGGTAGGGCACGCCCGATTCCCGAGCGTATCGAATCGCCTGAAGAACGCCGTCGGCACCTCCCTCACCAAAGGCGCCCGGGACGATGATACCATCGAAGTCCTGGAGTTCGTTCTCAACCTCGCCCGCCTCGAGTCGCCGAGAGTCGATCCAGGAGATCGCGACTTCGGCGTCGTGAGACGCACCGGCGTGTTCGAGCGACTGATTGACTGAGATGTAGGAATCGGTCAACTCGTACTCACCGAGCTCCACGTACTTCCCGACCATCGCAACCCTCAACCGATGACGGGGTCTTCGAATGCGGTCGATCAGCTTTGTCCAGATTTCCCAGTCCGGGGTTCTTCGGGGTGAGAGCCGCAGGTGCTGCAGGATCTTTTCCCCGAGCCCTTCGGACTCGAAATTCAGAGGCACCTGATACTGACTGTCGGCGTCGGGCGCCGAAATGATCCGGTCGATTGGAATGTTCGCGGAGACGGTAATTTTTCGCTTTCGGACCTCGTCGATCGGGTCCACTGCGCGACAGATGATAAAATCGGGAAAGATGCCGTGCTCGCTCAAAAGCCGAATCGCTTGCTGGGTGGGCTTGGTCTTCATCTCGCTGATATGCCCGGGCACGGGTAGATAACTCACGAGGGCGTAAAGCATGTTCTCCTCGCCCACGTCCCGCTCGAGACTCTTCATCGCAAACAGGAAAGGCCGGTTCTCGTCGTCGCCAATCGTGCCACCGATCTCCACCAGCGCAATATCTGCCCCCTCGGCTGCTTCAGCCACGCGCTGCTTGATCTCGTCCGTAATGTGTGGAACCGGCTGAACCGTCTGGCCCAGATACTCCCCCCGACGCTCCCGTTCAATCACCGTGTGGTAGATCTGTCCGGTGGTCAGATTGTTGTGCCGCGGAAGATCGATGGCCAGAAAGCGCTCATAATTGCCCAAGTCGAGATCGATCTCTCCCCCATCGTCGGTCACCCAGACTTCACCGTGCTCGGTCGGTCGTAGCGTGCCCGCGTCGTAATTCAGATACGGGTCGATCTTGATCGCTGTAACCTTGTACCCGTTCTGCTGCAGGATCTTGCCGATTGAGGCGGTCGCCAGCCCCTTTCCAACACCGCTGATCACACCACCACTCACGACGATGTACTTCGGGCCTCGATACTCGTTACTCACACAACCTCCGTTGACGAGCGATAAAGAGACAGCGCGAGAGGCAAAGAAAAGCGGCGGTGGTAGAGACACCGCCGCCGATCATTCGATGACCTTGGGGACGCGAAAGTGGCCGTGACCCGAACGGGGGGCATTCGAGAGTGCGGCCTCCTGAGAGAGAGCCCCGTGAGGCGCATCCTCTCTGAACACATTGGAGAGAGGCAGCACGTGAGCGGTTGGCTCAACGTCGTCGGTGGGGAGTTCGTCGAGTGCGGCCACGTAGGTAAGGATCTGATTCAGATCGTCGACGAGCCTACGCTCTTCCGCGCCGTCGAATTTCAGACGCGCGAGTTGAGCCACCTTCCTGACGTCGTGGACCGTAACTGCCATACACGATTCCAA
Source organism: Latescibacteria bacterium UBA6620 (assembly GCA_002433075.1). Lineage (GTDB taxonomy): Bacteria > Latescibacterota > UBA2968 > UBA2968 > UBA2968 > UBA6620. Next base: position 33,194 of record DJHM01000017.1, on the reverse strand, counting down.
TTGAGATTTGGGGCTGATAAAACTTTTTCAATATCAGAAAAGGTCCAGACCAAATCAAGAGCTATCGGATTACCCGGGTAACAAACGGGCGTACCGAAGAACAATTTTCTTTGTCATACCCTGAAACCGAACCGTCAGCTTCGTATCGCCCCCCGATCCCGATCGAGCCTCGATCACCCCCCGCCCCCAGTAGGGATGAATCACCCAGGCCCCCGTCTCCGTCGACAGACTACCCGTTTCCCCATCACCCCCAACCTCGTGCTCAGCGTCGTCCGATTCAGGGTCGGAGAAGAGATCCGCCTGTGGGCGGCTCGGCGTAGCGCTGGGCTCGACCTCCACGTGACGGACGGGGGAAGCATCGCGACGCGACCGAGCAGGCTCGGCGACCGAAACTTCGCGCACTCTGCGACCCTCATCCAGGAGACGCTCGGGTATCTCTGCAAGAAATCTCGAAGGGTGACACGCCTGTGTGCCGCCAAAGCGTCGTCTTTGACGCGCGTGGCTGAGAAACAGGCGTTCTTTGGCACGGGTGATTCCCACGTAGAAGAGCCGTCGTTCTTCTTCCGTGCTGTCCTCTTCCTCTTCGTCCCAGGCCCGAACAATCGGGAATAGACCCTCCTCCAGACCCGTGATGTAAACCGCTCTGAACTCGAGCCCTTTCGCACTGTGAAGAGTCATCAACGTCAGCGCATCTGCCCGATCGTCCCATTCGTCGACATCTGCCATCAGAGACACCTCGCGCAGATATGCGCCCAGGGAGGTATCTTCGGCCCGATCGACATAACCCTCGATGTTAGCAAGCAGCTCCTCAAGGTTTCTCCTACGTCCCTCAGCCTCCTCCTGGCCCGCAGCCCCCAGGCTCTGGGCATAATCCGTCGCTTTCAGCACCTCCAGCGTCAGCTCCGCTACATCGATCTGGTCCGCCTTTTCACGAAATGCCTCGATCATTGCCAAGAAACGCTTCATTTTTGAAGCCGCCGCACGGCTCAGGTCCGGAATCTCCTCCGCTCTGCCCAGGAGCCCGTATGGGCCTTCGCCCGTCCCAGCCGCGAAATCCATCATCCGGTTGAAAGACGTGTCGCCAATGCCCCGCCTGGGTGTATTGATGACCCGAGCGAGACTCACCACATCGAGCGGGTTGTCGATCAGCCTGAGGTAACCCAGGACGTCCTTGATTTCGCGCCGCTCGTAGAACTTGACGTCCCCGACGATGACATACGGTAGATTCGCCCGAACCAGTTGCTCCTCGATCGCCCGAGACTGTGCGTTCGTTCGGTAGAGGACGGCCTGCTCCCTCAGCGCCAGCCCACCGACCCCCTTGAGCTCCTGCACCGTTGTCACCAGCCAACGCGCCTCATCCTGTTCGTCGAAAGTCCACCGAAGACGGATCGGTTCCCCACCCTTGCGATCCGTCCAGAGCCGCTTGCCTTTCCTGCCCTCGTTGTTGGCGATGACGGCGTTGCTCGCATCCAGGATGATCTGCGTCGACCGATAGTTCTGTTCGAGCCGAATGAGTGTCGTTTCGGGATAGTCCCGCTCAAAATCGAGAATATTCCGGATATCTGCCCCTCGCCAGGCGTAGATGCTCTGATCGTCGTCTCCGACCACACACAGGTTCTGATGGGATGCCGCGAGGTGGCGAGTCAGGAGATACTGCGGACGGTTCGTGTCTTGATATTCATCGATCAGAATGTATTCGAAGCGCTCCTGGTACTTCTTCAGCACAGCAGGATGGTCGTTCAGCAAACGCACGCTTTTCATCAGCAAGTCGTCGAAATCGACGGCGTTGGAGGCCTCCAGTTCGGCCTGGTAGCCCCGATAGAGATCGGCGACCTGCTTTTCGTAGTAACTGTGCGCTGTTCTCGCGAATCCGTCCGGATCGGACATCATGTTCTTGGCCTGCCCGATGCGTCCCCGTACCTGTTTCGGCGGGAAATCCTTGTCCGACATCCCTGAGGCCTTCAGCACTTTGCGCACAACCGCCAGTTGGTCAGTCGAGTCGTAGATGGAGAAGTTGGGCCCAAGGCCTGCCGCGTCGTGCTCCGTCCGCAAGAGCCGGGCGCAGACGGAGTGGAATGTTCCGATCCACATTCCGCGGCTCGGACGATCCAGGAGCCCCTCGACGCGGTCCCGCATTTCTCCGGCAGCCTTGTTGGTGAACGTCATCGCCAGAATTCGCCACGGCGGGACCCCGATGTCGCCGATGAGGTAGGCGATTCGGCGGGTGAGCACCCGCGTCTTTCCCGATCCTGCGCCGGCCAGAATCAGCAAGGGCCCGTCGATGGTCTTGACCGCTTCAAGCTGGGGCTCGTTCAGCCCCTCGAGTTTCGATGTCTCGGACACAGTGGTCATTGGGCCCTGGGCCTCTTCCAGGTTCTCCGTCGAGATTCACGCGTTTTCCGTTTCGCCGCCTCGTGTTCACGAGAGTTCTTCGTGAAGATGTGCGAGCCGTCGCCCTTGGCGACAAAGTAGAGATACTCCACATCCGCAGGCGCTACGGCTGCCGCGAGTGATGCTTTGCCCGGACTTCCAATCGGGCCAGGAGGGAGACCTCCGTGCAGGTAGGTATTGTAGGGCGAGGGGTACCTGTAGTCCTTGTTGAAAAGCCGCCTCGGGCCATCGGGAAGCGCGAACTGCACCGTGGGGTCGGCTTGGAGTCTCATTTTCTTCCTGAGCCGGTTGTGATAGACGGCCGACACCACCACCCTCTCTTCCGGGACACGCGTCTCCCCCTCGATGATAGAAGCCATCGTCACAACCTCGTGCCGTGTCATACGTCGTCGGCGCGCGCCATCAGCGATCGCACCCTCAAACGCATCGTCGAAATGGTCCACCAAAATGCGAAGCACCTGCCGTTCGGACGCATATTTGGAGAGGTAGTACGTCTCGGGATAGAGATAACCTTCCAGGTCCTCTATTTCGATCCCCACAGATCTGCAGAACCCGGGATCTGTGGCCAGCGAATCGAGGCGAGCTGCGTTCAGGCCCAACCTCTCGGCCAGGACCTCGAACACGAGAGACTTTCGCATTCCCTCTGGAAGCGTCACGCTGACGGTCTCGTCCCGCGGAATCCGAAGTTCCTGGAGAATCTCCCACGTCGTCATCCGGCCGCTGAGAGGATGAGGACCGGCTGTGAGTTCAGTGCTGATGGATCCCAGAATAGAGAGCGTCTTGAAAAACCGGGGGCTCCGGATGAGTCTCTGCCTCTTCAGCTGTAACGCAATCCGATGGACGGGGGTCCCCGCCTCCACAATCACGGTACGTGAGCTCGCACCGGTTGGACGGTTCAGGATGAAGAAACAGAGGACAGTTCCAAAACAGATGCCGACGCACGTGGTCAACCCGATCACAACCACAAGCGCCCGCCTGCGCGTCCAATCAATCGCTCTTCTGGGTAAGTCTCTCACGCTCGCTTGGAATTCAGATAGCCATCCAGGATCAGGCAGGCCGCGATGCGATCCACCGCCCCCTTGTCCGCCCGCTTTCCCGACATTCGAAGAGTCCGAGAGGCCGCCTGGGTGGTCAGCCGTTCATCCCAGTAGATCACGGGACGCCCCGTCTCCTCCGCCAGCCGTCCACCCAGTTTTTCGACTTCATCAGCCATTTCGCCCCGGGTTCCGTCCATATTCAACGGTAAACCGACGACGATTGTATCGACATCGTGCGCATCGACAAGCTCGACCAGCTGACGAGAGGCATCACGCCCACCGCGAACGGTGAGGGTGGCCAGAGGCTGAGCCGTCAGGCCGAGATCATCGGACACGGCCACACCGACACGGCGCCGGCCGTAGTCGACTCCAATGACACGTTTCACGGCAACGTCTTGTGAGGGATCGGTCGTTGAGGAAACCCGTCAGCCTTCGTCGGGGAGAGAACGCAGTCTTCTTCGCTTCGTGAAGACCTGTTTCTGGAGAGAAACCACTTGATCGCGGGAGGAGGGACACCCCGCCTTGGCCGCGGGGAGCAGGTTGCTGATCAGTTCTTCGATCTCCTGAATGTGGGCTCTGAGCAGCTGGCTTTGAACCATCAGGGCGATCCGTTCTTCTTTCCGAAGCCTGGAGGGGGTTGCGTACCGAACAGGCTTTGAACGAACCCGTCCTCCGGGTTATGTACGGGACGGTCCCACATTGATTTTACGACGCTGGAGACCATCGCTCTGATCGATCGCTTCCGGTCCTTCAGGCAGATTTTCCGGATCGCGCTTCTCGAGGTTCGCTTGGGCTCCTCACGGATCAGATCCGCCGCGCTCAGTCCTTCCCGGTGCGCGTTTTCCATCAGGTTGGAAAAGGCCTCGATGTCCGTAGGGTCGTCAAGCTGAGCCAAGATCTTGTCGTCTTCGGGGTAGTTGCTCGGTTCACGGTCCATCTGCGTCTCCAACTCTCGCTGCTGCTATGGAGCCAAGCCCCAGGGGGTTTAAACAAAAGGGGGCGCACATCAGATGGCACCCCCTCGAGGTTCGTGGCTACTCTGCGCTGGCTGCCGTTTCTTCCTCTTCCTCCGATGCCTCGTCAGACGCTTCTTCTTCCTCGTCACCCTCGGCATCTTTCTCCTTCGTCTTTCGATCGTCCTCTCGCAGACTTTCTTCGAGGGCCCGATCGAAGCCGAACAGCAGCTGCAACGACTTGTGGATTTCGATAAAGTGCTGACTCTCAGTGTAGGGCGTAACCTGCTCCCACTGATCGAACTCGCTCCTGTCACGTGAGTAACTGTCGTGAATCGGATTGTACAGGAATTCGACCCCGAGGGACGCGATCACAGGCTCTTCATTTTCCTTATTTTTCATCGATGAAAAACGAGCCACCCTGGCGATCACCGGAATGCGGTATGGCAGGTAGGGCTTATAGTCTGAAATCTCGGATCGGCTAAAGTTCAGAACGGGGTAGAAGTTCAACAGGATGGCGTGCTTCTGCAGTGCTTCTACACGTTCGGCGAATGGCATGTCCTCAGCCCCGTCGCCAATCAGATACTGCAGGAACGCCTCGCATCCCTCCGCCGACTCGCCCCCCCGCAGCTGGGCCCCACCCGTGCTGAAGTTGAGCAAATCGATCTGGAAACCGTCCTCCTGGCGGACCCACTCCTTGTTCTCAATCTCGCGAGACCGAGCGTCCTCGAACTGGATCGGCTTCAGGGTTAAGTTCTCGACCCCGATGTCCGTGACTTCCACAGGCATTGTCAACTGACGGGATGTGGCGTGGCCATCTGCGGGCAACCCGTGAGGAGATGAGAATCCAACGAGTACGATGTCGTTCTGGAAGTTTCCTACGACCGACTTCCCCATTCGACGCTGCTGCCAGATCTTTTGCTCCCTAGTCAGCATCTGGAAGCGATCGTGCATCTCCTCGATTGCACGCATCTTGCGGGCATCTCGTTTGGCGTGGCTCTTGCCCGCGAGTTGCTTGTCGAGGACGGTTTCTCCCTTCGCCTGTCGTTTGGCGAAGATTTTAGGAAGCACGGTCGTCTGCTGAGAGCCGACAACGTTGAAGTATCCCAGCCCCTCCAGACTCGACCGATTGAGCCGATCCAGATAGGCCTTACTGGCATAGACCTGTCGTCGCTCTGTTGGATTCTGGACCATACAGGCCATGAAGAATTCGACAATGTCTTCGATGCGTTCGGCATTCTCGAGTTCATCCACATCCTGCTGACCGAAGGCAATACGCTGAAAGTCCTCGTCTGAAATGGTCTGTTTGAGCGCGCCCTTTTCCGGGATTTCCAGATCCGTCTTGTGAGCGAAAACGTTAAACTGAATCTCGCTCCGCATTCGGAGGTGCCCGAATCCCAACCGATGCGTATACCGCACGTAGCGTCGCTGGTCGCGTTTACGAGCATCGCTCAGCGGCCGAACACGGTAACCCATCCCCCACTTGGGCGTAAGGTCCACATTTGGATAGCGCGCGGGGTTGAACCGATCCAAAATCTGGCAATCGATTTCGTAGGGAATCCTGTTGAAGAAAAACCGAAGGCGAATTACCTGTCCAATACCGAGGGCCTCCTCTTCGGGTTCCGGTTCCGGCTCTCGCTGGTTGCGTCTCCCACCCCCACCGCTGAAAGCGTCCCCGCCTCCTTCCTCTTCCTCCTCCTCCTCTTCGCCGTCGGCCTTCACCGTATCCGGATCGACATCCTCTTCGTCGACGGGCTCTTCCTCAACGGCCTCGTCCTCGCTCACGATCTCGGCGATGTTATCATCGCCCACACTGCTCTTCAGTTTCATTCCGCTCGGTGTCGTGATAAAAAATCCGTTGTCGACAACGAACAACCGTTCGTCGCTCACACGGCACACATCGACCTGACCGTAGTCTTCCACCTTGTCGTTACCGAGGTGGTCGCGGATGAGAGTACAGTTTGCCGTGGACAACTCGACACGATCAAGATTCTCCAAGACATCTTTGATCGTAACCTTGCGCTTACGACCACGCCCGACTCCGAGCCGTTTGTCGCTCTTGAAGAGATTGGCGAATAGCATTTGGGGACCCGACGCCTTTGAACAGCGGGCTGGGAAATAACACGAAACTGATTATAAATGCTGAACTTGCCTGAAGTCTATGGAATCCCAATTGGACTGTCAACCCAATTGTAAATCGCATTTTTCAAAGAAAATCAATACCAATCGGGGCCGGTGGATCTCATGGTTTCATTGATCCAGATGCACGTCATCCGCAGGAGAGGGAGGCCGACTTGGCCCGAGTACTGATTATCGACGATGAGGGAGACGTTCGGCGAGCATTGATGCGCCTGCTTGAGAAGGCGGGGCACAGGGTCACCGAAGCTGAAAATGGCGTGGAAGCCCTCATACTCGTACCCACAGGGCGATTCGACCTGGTAACCGTGGATATGGTGATGGACAAGATGGACGGCGTGGATACCATCGCCGTTCTCAGGAACGAAGTCTCCTGCCCGGTCGTAGCGATATCCGCCCATCTGACTGATGAGCTGTGCGAGGAGATGGAGAAATTAAGGGTCTCAGGCTTTCTGCAGAAGCCTTTCACCATCCAGGAAGCACAAGACCTCGTAGACAGCATTATTGGACAACCTGCTCTATACCAGACAATTAGGACCACCACTCAAAGCATAGACGGAAGCAATTGGAGTTCTGGCACACAGGTTCGGTCTGGAAGGGAGGCCACGAACAGGCAGGCCTCCGCAACATCCTGAGGCTGGAGTGCTTTTTCCATAATCTCGGGGGGCGTCGGTGTTGGCCGCTTCAAAACAAGAGGGGTATCGCACAAACCTGGGAAAATGATCGACGTCCGGATTCCGTTTTCGCGCTCCTCGACGAAGGTCCCGTGTGCCAGCCCTGTGATCCCGTGCTTGCTCGCCTGGTAAGACACTCCAGACGCATCCGGTGACTGAACCGCCCCCGTCGACAGATAGATAATCAGCCCTCTCCCTTGCTTCCTCATCTGAGGCAAGACAGCTTGCGTGGCATAGAAGGCGCCGCTCAGGTTCGTCGCCATCATCATCTCCCACGTTTCCCCGGACAACACCTCCAGGCTTCGATCGGGAATGTTCGTGCCCGTCGCATAGACGAGGATATCCAGCGACCCACAGGTCTTGATCACACGATCGACCATCTGCTCTACCGAGGTGGGCACGGTCACGTCGCACGGCAAAGCGACTGCACCCCGCCCGATCTCCTCCGCGAGTTCTTCCAGCTGCTCTGCACTTCGCGCCGCCAGCGCCACTCGCATCCCCGCTTCGGCGTATGCCCTGGCGGTCGCACGTCCCATACCACTGCTGGCCCCCACGATCAGGGCAACTCGTTCCTCCTGCGCCATCGAACCTCTCCTTTTGCGAATCACTCCGTTCGAATCGACCTCCCGGGATCGACCACCGTGGCCTTGTAAGCCTGAGCGGTCACCGTAATCGCAGCCAGGGCCAACGTTCCGACGACGATGAGGAATATCCCCACCCCGAGGTCGACGTGGTAAGGAACGTCCTCGAGCCACACGTTCATCCCGTAGAACGCGATCGGACAGGCCACCAGGTTCCCGACCAGAACGAGTCGGAGGAAATCCTTCGACATCAGGACCACGGTGTCCGGCACGGAAGCGGCCAGCACCTTACGTATCCCGATTTCCTTCGTTCGCTGCTCCGTCATAAACGCGATCAGTCCGAAAGGCCTAAACACGCGACCGCGATGGCGAGGATGGCGAAAATCGTGAACATCCTGCCCAGCTGCTGTTCTCGATCGTAGAAAAATTCGTTGAGCTGGTCTTCCATAAACACGGAATCGAAGGGACGCTGTGGAAGCAATTCCTCCCACGTGCGTTTCACAAGGGCGATCGTTTCGTCCAGATCCCCGTCACCCAATCTGAGATACAGATATTTTAAACTGAAAGGGCGCAGCCCGATGGAAACCGGGCGAATCGGGTCTCGAAGCGAGTGCGTGTGGTAGTCCTTGAGGACCCCGACCACGACGCTCCTCGTTCGTTCGCCACCACGCGTTGGGCGACTGTCCATCAGGATCTTTCCGATCGAATCGGAGGTGATCCTGATCCCGGATCGCTCCATCCGAAACGCCGCATCGCGGACTCGTTGATCATCAGGGCTCGGCCCTTCTCTTCCTGGTCCGCGAGATCCTCGTACCGCAGGGCCCGGCCTGCCAAAAGTTGAAGCCCGAAAAACGCAACGAAGTCCTCGTCCACATCCGTATACCCGATTCTCATATTCTCGGTGGAGCCCTCCGCTTGGAAGACCCCGTTCGCCACCAACGCACCTTGATAGAAACGATTCGAGGTCGATCCCAAGATGTTCGAGTGTTGTTCGAACTGCGCCTTGACCTCCCGATGGCGAAACCGAAGGTCCTGGTCGGGGTTGGCGATGTGAACCTTGCGGGACTGGAACCAGATCGGCATCGGCATCGTCCGATCCTTCCTGAACCCAAGGTCCTTCGACCGGATGCAGCTCAACTGCTCGAACACGACCAGGGTCCCGATGATGAACGCCGTCGATACCACGAACTACGTAACCACGAGCACCTTTCTCAGTGTCGTGCCCCGCCCCGTTTTCACGCTACCCTTGATGACTTCCACGGGCTCGAACCTGAAGAGATACAGCGCCGGATAGAGCCCTCCGAGCAGACCGGCCAGCCCTGCCAGACCGATCAACCTCGCCGCGTCAGCGCTCCGAGAGAAAGGACCAGATTGCGCCCCACCATCTGATTGAACGTCGGGAGCAGTTGCCATACGAAGCCAAGCGCTACGACTACACAGATTAGCGCGATCAGGACGGATTCCGACAGCAACTGCAAGACGATTTGTGAGCGTGTCGCGCCCCCGACCTTGCGCATCCCGATCTCACGGGATCGACACGAGGATCGGGCCGTCGCCAGGTTCGTGTAATTGAGGAGAGCGATCACCAGAATGAACACCCCGATGAGGGCAATGGCGTAGACCTGCCGGATATCGCTCCACCCCCACTCCATCCCGTAGTGCGACATCGAATAGAGATACACGTCCAGCAGTGGCTGGATGGTATACTGGCTGCGGCTGGCTGTTTCATCCCCCATATACCTTCGCATCAGGTCGTTGAGTTTTTCCTCCACAACCCCGAGGTCCGCTCCGTCCAGAATCAGGAAATAGGTCGTGATGCCTCGGTACTGACCATCCGCGCTCCAGAACGGCCAGGCTTTTTCGGCGTAGCCGGTGGGGGTTGTCGTCAGTGCATCGATCCGGATCGTAGAGTGCGTCGGGAGCGTCGCAAATACACCACTGATCGTGAAATCTCCCGGGGTGGAGAAATCCTCGACGGTAATCATCTTTCCGGTCGGACTCTCATCACCGAAGAACAGAGCTGCCATCTCCTCACTGATCACGACCGAGCCGTGTTCTTTCAGCGCGGCTTCACGATCGCCCAGGACGAAGGGGATGTCGAACACATCGAAAATTCCCGGATCCGTGAAAAGCAATGCTTGATTGAAGCCTTTTTCGTTGTGCCGAATCCAGGGCCAATAGTGGTAAAACCGGACCGCGTGCTCGACTTCGGGGATTTCTTCCTGCATCGCGGGGGCCAAGGCTCCGGACGTTTGCGTAGAAGCTTCAATCTGGTCGCCCAATCTCGATTCACCCAGCACGAGGTGGATTCGGTCCCCACGCGTGTGATGGCGATCGAACGAAAACTCGTTCCGGATTTAGAGGAGCACGAGGATCGTGCAGGTCAGGCCGAGCGCAAGCCCGGTGATGTTGATGAACGAGTATCCCTTGTGCTTGGTCAGATTGCGGATCGCCGTGAGACAGTAATTCCGGATCATCAGAAAACTCCGCTACAGTCGAATCAGCTCCGGCAGACATACTGTTTCACGATGCGACGGAACTTCGTGTGTCAGACCTCAAGATCGTCTCAACCTCGCGACACCCCAAACCGATTCACACCCTTACGAGTCCCTGCGTGCCCCGACGCCGACTTTTCCTTAAACTCCTCACTCCTTTGCCAACATTCCATTCTCCCGAGGATCGTCACGTGAAACCATTCAAGCAGACCGTCAAAGAGAAGAAAGCCGCCGTGCTGATGAACTGTCCTATTGACATCGAGAAAGGGCAGATGGAAGTGGCTCTGGGCAACGGAGACTACGACTGTGTTTATTTCGACGGACAACATCGGCCGATTTCAGAGCGTGAAATCGTCACCTTCTGCGCAAACGCCGAGGATCTCGGGATGCCCGCCCAGATGAGACTCCCACACACCCGCCAGGCCTATCTGGCCGGGCGGTTTTGCGATTTCGGGCTGTCTTCGATTATGGTCCCGGAAGTGATGACCGAGGAAACCGTGGCTGAGGCCGTGGAGTTCTTCTGGTATGGGCCGATCGGTCGTCGAAGCTGGGGTGGCCCCAATCGAGTCGGGCTCGGTCCGTCAGGCGGGAACCCCGACCGTTTGGAGTACGCGGAATGGTGGAACAACCACGCGGTCCTCGTTTTGCAGTTCGAATCCCTGGAGGCCGTCGCACACGCCCGTCGATTCGCTGACCGGCCCGGCATCGACTACGTCGCGTTCGGGCCGAACGATATGAAGTTCAACATCGAGCGCCATACCGACCCCCCCCTGTCAACGGTCGAAGCCTGCTTCCAGAACGTGGCCGACCAGCTGGACCCAATCGGCATCCCGAGGTGTCTCGCCGTCGCCATCCCGGCCGTCGAGCGAGACAAGTGGCAGGCTGTAGGCGTGACGATCTTCTGGGAAGAAGCAAAGTTCTAAGCGCTCGCGATTCTCTTAGAAAAAGAGGCTACACCGGTCCCCGGTGTAGCCTCTTCGCTTATCTCCCCGCCTGACTCTATCGGGGCGCCACCCATTCGACAGGGATCTCTACCTCGTCGGGAATCCCTGCCATATCTCCGGTAGAGACAAACTTGTAGATCGCATCTGAAAACGGCTTTGATACCTCCATCGCCGCCCTCAGAGACCCGTGGGGCCCCCGTTTCACGGTGACGAACTTTCTGTTCTTGAAGTAGGGCAACAGCTCGAGGGCGTTCTCGTAAGGCGTCGAGAGATCCCACGTGCCGTGCACGATGACCGTCGGGATGTCCGTTTCGAAATTCTGCCTGAAAGCGTCCCCCATATCGTTGTCGAATTCCTTGCAGCCTTCCTTGTACTTCCAGTTGATCTCCCCGATGACCTGGTTCGCAGGGTTGGCGTCATATGCCGCCAACCTCTCAGCTGAGATGCCGGATCCACAGTCGAGCGCGAAGTAGCTCGCGGTCAGGAAGGTCCTTCCTGCATTCCGGAATCGGCTCGTTTCGCGATAGTCGCCCAGCTGATTGGCGCTGGTCTGACGTGCCCTTACGAGGGTGACCGCAGCCTTCCCGTAGTTCCCTGCGTACAGGTTGATGATGTCGGACGGCCACGCACCCAGACTGCCCGAGTAGCCACGAGCCAGATGCCGAATGATCGTCCCATCGATCAGGACGGTCTGTGGACCCTCGGAAGTCCTCACCGTCACTCTCGCCGGCACGATCGCCACCTTGGCGACCAGGTTCTCGATCGCCTTGGCGAGCCCGCCCTCGGGGATAAAGCCCTCGAAGGTAGAATGCGCCTCGGCCTCTTCAGCCACTCGTTTGTAGACGTTCCAGATGTGGCCCGGATGGTCGTAGGTATGGTCGGGTCCTTCCATCGCGCGAAGGACAGCCCGCTCCACGATCTCCGGATGGAAACGCATCACGGCCATTCCCCAATGGCTGCCGAAGCTCCCACCCCAGACCACGATTTTCTCATATCCCAGAGCAGCTCGCACAAAATTCACGTCAGCAGCGGCCTCGTCGACCGCGAAACCGCTCAGGTCCACGCCCTGTGCTTCCCAAGCTTTTCTCTCCCGGGCCAGGACCGCTCGATAGGCCGCACTCGCTGCCGCGTCGTCATAGGGTTGATCCAGCGGTGTCTGCGGGGTCGTCGTCTCGATAATCGTGGACGGCTGTGAGGGCCCGATTCCCCTCTGGCTGACGACAACAAGGTCAGCGTGATCCAGATGCGGGTGGATCTCCCGTTCGAAGCCACCTGGCTCGCCCAGAAGTCCTCCGAGCCCGCTGAACCTCGGCCCGCCCGGTAACCAGAAGATGGGCGGCGCATCTGGATTGGCGCTATTGGAGGCCCTGAATCGATACACCTCCACCGTGACGACACGACCATCCGGCTTGCTGCGGTTTGCGGGTGCGTAAAAGATCCCTCTCTCCGCCTCGTGAAAACCCCCATCCTCCAGGACGATCCGAATCGGATACATTGCGAAAGACCCCGGTGCGGGAGCCGCCGCCTCGACTCGCAAGGCGACCCCGGTTGCACAAAGGGCGAACAGTAGGGTGAGTCGGCGAATGAATGGGTTCGTCATTCTGATTCTCCTCCCGGCGGGGCCGGGCCCATAGCGTCTACGAAGGCCTCCATTTCCTGCCAGACCGTCTCTGGCAGGTCGGCGGTTGCGTGCTGAATGTTGGTCCGGACCTCATCTGCCGTCCGAGGTCCTGCGAGCGTGCAGGCGATCTTCTGATTCCGCAAGCTGTACTGCATCGCCAGTTCCCCCGAGTCGAGATCCCGTTCACTGCACCAGGCCCTCAGCGCACGGGCACGCTCCACATCCGCTTCGGGGGCGCCGCGCTTCTGCAGTGCCTCGTCGAGGTCGCGCCCTGCGAGCAGCCCAGCGTTGTAGGGCGATCCATTGACGATACCCACACCCGCCGCGGCCGCTTCGTCGATCACCACTCGGACTGAATCGCGCAAGGGGTGGTAGTCGTAGGAAGGCAGAATGACGTCGAAGCGGCCGCTCTCGATCGCCCGCCGGAGGTAACGATGCGTACGGTTTCCCAGTCCGATCGCGCTCAGGACTCCCTGTTCTTTCAGATATTCGAGCGTGGGTAGCGCCCCGCCGTCACCCAGAATCTGATCGAGGTGAGCGTCTTCTCCCGGATCGTGAACGTAGACGATGTCGAGTCGGTCGCAGTAGAGTCGTCCCAGGCTCTTGTCGAGCGACCATCGAACAGAGTCCCCGTCGTACTGTTGTCTCTTCTCGGGGTGCGTTCCCACTTTGGTCGAAACGCGGAGCAGGGCCCGCTCCTCCGAAGACAATTCCCGCAGCCCCAATCCCAGGTGGCGTTCCGCCTCTCCACCCCCGTAACCAGGGGCCGTATCGAAGTACCGCACTCCCAGGTCGAACGCGCACCGAACCGCCTCTACGGCCGCACGCTCGCATTCGGCTTGGGTGGCGCCGTCTTCCGTGAGAAGACCCAGGAAGCCACCGACACCAAACTCGGTCAGTTCGATCCCTGTGTTTCCCAGTTTCCGTGTAGGTAAGCTACCTTCCATCCGTCCCTCGACGGCGATCAGCCGTCGGTCCCCGGCAAGGCGACTCCGAATTCCTCGCTGGCTTCCTCGAACTCCTTCCAGGTACCGTCGGGTACGTCGATTCCGTCTTCAACGAGTTTGGCCCATTTGGCCTGCTCAATCTCTCCCGGCGCGTAGACCTTGTCGAATCCCGGCAACGGACGGGAACCGCAGACCCATTCCGCGAGACCTTCCACGTCGTCCTTGTAGACATCGAGCTCGGTGAAAGACTCGATGTCAATCGCCAGCACCATCGTCCCGTTCCCGTTGCGTTCCACGCCCCCGTCCTTCGAATGCGTGCAGCCGGCACCGGTCAGCGGCCCGACGAGCATTTCGGCCATCATTCCCAGACCGAAGCCCTTGTGGCCAAACTGCATTCCGCCCAGCGGCACGACACCCGTATTTTCGGGCTCGTCATTGTAAATCTCCGGATCGCTGACCCAGTCTCCGTTCTGGTCGATCACCCATCCGTCCGGCATCGGCTCGTTGCGAATGTGCTTCTGGGCGATCTTTCCACCGGCCACCGTGCACATCGTCATATCGAGCATAAAAGGTGGGCCATTCTTGCGCGGGGCGGAAAAAGCCATCGGCTCGGGTCGCAGCCGGCGATCGGCGCTCCCAAACGGCGTCATAAAGAGACCCCCACCATTGAGCCACACGATCCCGACCATCCCCTGTTCGGCGATTCTCGGCGGGAAGTCCCCCAGGCGGCCGATATGCGTGATGTGGTTCAGGCCGACGAACCCAAAGGTAGATGCACGAGCTTTTTCAACCGCGATGTCCACCGCTCGGGTCACCGCGACGATCCCGTTGGCGCCCTTTCCGTTGATGACCTGAAGACAGGGCGTGTCCTTCACGACTTCCCTGTCCTCCCACCGGTAGTATTTCTTCTTCATTCCCTGGGCATAGCGTGGCACGAACCAGACACCGTGAGAGTCGTGACCGTAGAGGTTGCTGTTGACGAGATGCTCGCTCACGATGCGGGCGTCCTCATCCGGAAGCCCCGCGGCCTTGAAAACCTCGTATCCGTAACGTCTGAGTTCCCGGTGCTGAACGATCGGCATTCAAACTCCCAAATCACAGTAGGGTGAAGGTGAACGACAGGTTAAGTGAATGCCAAACGGGGTAAAACGCAACGCCGAAACGGAGCTGTGCCGACTATTCGATTGGTCATCCGAAGCAGATGTGGTATCGTGAGCATTCAGCTCAAACCAGTCAGAGACTCAACTTCAGGAGGAACCCGTGACACTCGAACATGTCCCCAATTACGCCGAGCTGCGTAACGACATTGTCGAGGCTCTTTCCCAGGGGCGGGAGGACGCACGAAAGGCCATCGAGTCCGTCAGGCTCCAGACCTACTGGGCAGTCGGCAGCCGCCTCTGCGCCTACCTCGATTCGTCTGACCGCCGGTACGGCGATCAGACCCTCAAACAACTGGCAGCCGACGTGAACATCGACCTCCGTCTTCTCTACGAGATTGTGGAATTCAGGCGTCGGATCGAAAATTTGGCCCCGGGGCCACAATTGAGCTGGAGCCACTACCGCAGGTTGATCCGAATCGGAGATCCGGACGTGAGGGGCAGCTATCTCCAGGCGGCCCTCGAAAACGGGTGGAGCGTGCGGCAACTGGAGGCGCAGATCGCAGACGGGACGCTGGCGGGCCTGCCGGAGCCATCCTCCCCGGACCCAGACGAAGACGGAGAAGCCGCACTCCTCGCCAGGCGAGGCGAACCGTGGGTGTATCGCCTGATCGACAAACCCGGCGTAGGGCGAGTGCTCGACCTTGGCTTCCGGGTTCATGAGCGCCTCCCGGAAGACCTCGACCCAGGCTTGCCCGTGGATTCTCTCGTCCAATCGAAAAAGGGCGGCGGGACGTATTCGATCGAGGCTTTCGACGGCCGTCGGCACCCACACACCTACAAGGCCACGATCGCTTCCATCGTCGATACTGACACGTTCTGGATCACCGTCGACTGTGGTTTCGGTACCCTCTCGGACCACAAGGTCAGACTCCGCGGAGTCGATAGCCCTGAGGCGAAAACGCCCGCGGGGGTGCGGGCCACAGATTATGTGACACGCTCCCTGGAGCAGGTGGATCACGTCGTCGTGTCGACGACGAAACTGGACCTCTACGATCGCTACCTGTCGGACCTGCTCTACCTTCCAGGCGAAAAAGACCCCGCTCAGATTGCCAGGCACGGGCGCTACCTCAATCGAGAATTGATCGAAGGCGGCTTCGTAAGGCGATGGGCCGAAGAGCCTAAGCCGTGGTAACGACCCGCGAGATACAGGCAGGAATCCCGGGCACGGAATCATCCTCGAAAATCTCGCACACACAGCACCCTGTTGAGCGTTTCAGACTCCGCTCAGGGGGAAATGACGCAATGTCCGGTGCGAGCACCAACAGCCCATCCGCGATTCGGCGAAACCTGAAATCGATCCGCCGCACCCTGATGCGACGAATGGCCGTGATCGGATTCACGGGAGGTCCATTCCTGATCACGTTGTCCTTGATCATCGGGGTCGCTGTGGGGGTGGGATCTCTGGTCTTCAGGTGGATGATCGAGTTTTTCCGTAGCCTCTTCTTCAATGAAACTCGTGGGGGTCCTCACCCACCAGACCCCGATGGTCCATTACCACCGAGAAGTCCAGCGTGACAGCCGTGAAAACGGTCGTTGATACACAGCTTTCTGGTGAACTCCCACACGGATACCTATGGATGGGAGTCACAGCTCCATTTGCCGATGCGACAGAAACTCTCACCCTTGCGATCGCGATGATTGACGCGACAATTCTGCGCGGTTGAGCTAATATAGAGTTGACTCTTTTCCATCAACCCTCACCGGAGTGCGCTCTCCGATGTCCGGACCTCGACCTATGCAACCCGACCCACCAATGACCGACCTCCAGGACGCTGACGTCCTGACCGAAGGTCCCGTTTATAACATTCCCCCCGCGAAAACACGGATCATATGGTATCGGTGTCCGCTGTCCAGGGAAGAACTCGCCCAATTCAACCGTCGCAGTAATCTGCTGGGATTCGCTCAGACGCTCGGCTACCTCGGCATCCTGGGCGCCGGGGTGGGTGCCGCCCTCTACAGCGTCGACCATTGGCCATGGTATGTGACCGCGCTGATCGTCTTTGCAAACGGACACAACTGGCAGTTTCTCATCAACGGCTTCCACGAACTGGTCCACGACTCCGTGTTTCGACCGAAATGGCTCAATCGGTCGTTCCTTCGACTCTTTTCCTTCCTGGGCTGGCACAATCACCACCATTTCTGGGCGAGCCACACCGAACACCACAAATACACGCTCCATCCGCCCGGCGATGGAGAAGTCGTCTTGCCTGCGACGGTCGACATACCCGGCTTTTACAAGCGCGGCATCGTCAACCCGAAGTATCCCTACGATCTCATCAAGGGGAAGATCCGCAGTTTCTTCGGCCGCCTCCCCGACGACGGCTGGACCAAGGCCATCCTGCCCGAGACAGACCCGGAGAGAAGAGCGGCTTACATCCGGTGGGAGCGTCTTGTCCTGATCGGACATCTGCTGATCGCGGGCGGCGCCATCGCTTCAGGCCACTGGATCCTGCTCTTCGTCTTCACGTTTCCGAAGACCTTCGGAAAGTGGCTTCAATCGATGTGCAACTCCGCCCAACACGTAGGCCTGACCGACAAGGTGCCCGACTTCCGGCTCTCCTGCCGTACGATTTACCTGAACCCGATCGTCCAGTTCCTCTACTGGCATATGAACTTCCACATCGAACACCATATGTATGCGGCCGTACCCTGTTACCGCCTCCCCAGTCTGCACAGACGGATCAAGCACGATCTGCCCTGGTGCCCCAACGGCCTCAGGGAAACGTGGATCCACATCGCAGAAATCCAGCGCCAACAGGTGGAAGATCCCGAGTACCAATACCTGCCCGAGGTCCAAACCGCGTAACAGGACAAGCACCGCGCCATCCACAGTAAAAGGGCTCACGCGATCGTGCGTAAGCCCTTTTACACTTTTCATTCTCTCCTTCTGCACTTCTCCACTGCTCTTACCACCAATCCTGCCCCCTCAGCATTTCCTGCTGTTCCGGAGGAAGGGAATCGACCTTCGGACGGACCCACTCGTAAAAGTCCTCACTGATCTCATCCGTCCAGGCGGCGTCGATCTGGCCCGCCGTATAGACACCGGCTTTCAACCGCTCGTAGCCGAACAGATCCTTCAACGCAATCAGCTCCGAGGCTTCGACAACCTCCAGCGCGAGATGCGCCGGCACGAAAACAACCCCTTCCCGGAGCCCAAGTACCACATCTCCCGGCATCACGGCGGCTCGCCCGATCGAGATGGGTGTATTGAAGCCAATGATCATCGTTCGGTCATAGGCACTCGACGTGGAGGGGTCCCAGTTGCGGTTGAATACGACGAAGCTCTCCAGCTCGAGCACGCCCGCAAGATCTCTCGTCCCGCCCCAGACGACGCATCCCGTCCCCGTCTTCTCGTTCAGCATATTCGCCAGGTTGTCGCCAATGAATCCTCCCCCGATCTGCTTGTCCTGCAGATCTGCGACCATCACGTCTTCCTTCACGAGTCCATCCATCACCCAGTGCTTGTCGCGTCCTTCCAGCCCTTGCTCGGTTGCCGCATCGACGACCACATCGGCGACATCCGGTCTGTAAGGAATGAAGTTACACGTCACTGCCCTGCCCACGAGGACGGGATCCTGGTGGGTCATCACCCACTTACCCTGATACTGACAGTCGTAGCCGTGTTCCCGGAGCACGGTCCAGGCCTGCTCGCAGGTGACCTTCTTCATCCGTTCGAGGATTGAATCGGGCACACGGGGTCTTCCGTCCGGGAAGCGATCCCCCTCGTACTGGTGGGTGAACTGGACCATCTGATCGTGGGAGAAAACGAAAGGAAGGGGGGGCTGCTTGCTCATTGCGATGGGTCCTCGTCAGTCGATTGATGGGTTCCGGTTTCCGTTCAAACTCAAAACGTAACTTTAGGGCACGCCTCCCTTACCACCCTCCGTAAGCGCTCTGGCGCGCTCCACGAAGCTTCGGTTCCAGGTCGGGCTCACGGTCAGCTCGTTCACGCACACGTGGGAGGGCAACCGGGCGATGAATGCGATAATTTCGCCGCAATCTTCCGATTGGACCATCTTCGCTCGCTCTTCCGGGCAAACGGGAACCGGGCGATTGTCCAGAATCGGCGTATCTACCTCTCCGGGACAGATCGCACACGCCCGAATGCCGTGAATACCGTTCTCCATATTGAAGCTCTCGGTCATCGAAATCATCGCGTGCTTGGCCGCACTGTAGGCGGGGCCAGTGAGGATACTCGTGTACTTTCCCGCCCACGAGGAGATGTTGATGACCAGACCTTCTCCTTTCTCCTTCATCGAAGGCAACACGGCCATCGAACAGTAGAAAGCTCCGTTCAGGTCGACGTCGATGACCTGGTCCCAGCCATCCAGTTGGAAATTATGCCAGTGGCGATCTTTCGACGCGTTCAGGCCCGCACTGTTGACCAGGACGTCGCACGAGCCGAATCGATCAAGAATCCCGGTGGCTACGCTGTCGACCCGCGCTTTATCCGTCACATCGAGGGGTTCCACAACCGCGCACTCACCAATCGCATCCGCGACAGCCTTCAGGGGATCCGGTCGCCGCCCCGAAAGCACGATGTTCATCCCAAGGGCCGCCAGCGATTTTGCCCCCGCTTCGCCGATTCCGGTTCCCGCTCCAGTGATCCAGGCGACCTTACCCGTCAGATCTCTCATCCTGCATTCTCCTTGTTTCTCTATTCCTCGACCGCTTCACGCTTCACGAGACGGGACAGGCTTTGGGGCATCCCCCGGGCAATGTCGATCATCACCGGAAGTTGTCGAGCATTCCCGTCCAGCACCGTTTGTTTCGCCGCGCCCGGCAAGAAGGACGTTCGGACCAGGTTGTAATCATCCAAATAAAGGCTGAACTCGAAATCCAGGATCGGAACATAGCCGACGCCCTAGAGGTACGACCCATCACGGGCCAGGAGGTTGATTCCCCGAATCGGCACGAAACCGAGGACGAGTCCCGTGTACTCCATCTCCCTGGCCGCCAAGGGACCGAGCGTGGTCGTCTGAAGCGCCGTTCGGTTATAGTTCACCATTCCTGACGCCAGAATGAAGCCGGTTTCGAAATCCTGCAGATCCTAGGTAGTGATACCGCCCGAAGTGAAATCACGCTCGGCAACGACCGTAATCGCCGCCCGAGTGTGAGTCGCTAAAGGTCGATCCGCCCGACCATCTCCTTCGCGGATGCAAACAGATCGTGTGTGTGAAGGTACTGGAAGGTCGCGTTGCGTCCAAGGAGATGGAAGTTTTCGAAATCCGCCAGGTATCGAATCAATTCTTCTACTTTTTGTTCGATCCCCACCTCTAGGATTGGGTATGCAAACGGTAATTTGTAAACCGCAGTGTTCAGGACCTCATCCTCACGCACACGCTCAACATCGTTGAGGGCCGCAAGGACAGTGTCGAGCAATTCCTTCTCCCCCATCTGCCAATAAGGCGACGTTTCATGACAGGGCAACTCGAGCACGATCGCTGTCTGGTCATCCGGGGCCACGAAGGGGCTCCGATTCTTGCATTCGTACAGGCGCGTAAACGGCTTTTCGGATTCGGGAAAGTAAATCGACGCATTATCCGAGAACTTCGGTCGCTTCAGACAGAAGACGCAGAGGAGAAGCTTGCGGAACCGAATGCTGCGGGCCGTTTCCAAAATCGTTCGAGGCGGCAGTGGGTCAAGGATCTCAACGGTGAGATTGAGAGGAAGTGTGCTGATGATTGTGCGAGCATCGACGCGGGTTGTTCCATTCACCACAAAGGACCGAATGCGCCCCTCACCGTGTTTAAGACTTGTGATGCGGTTCTCACAGTGGATGCGTCCGGATCCGATTTCCTCCGAAACACGACTAAAAATCGAACCGAAGCCGTGTCGGGGATACAAGAAAGCGCCGTCGAGGTGCCGCGGATCGTCTCCAGGCAGAACGCCCCTCAGGAAGGCTCGCAGATCCAGGTTACGCAGTCGACCTCCCGCGATCTGAATGGACAGCTTACCCGTTTCTTCCCCCCAAAGCTTCTCGGAGTAGTTTAAGAGTAGTAGCTCCGCGAGCGTCTTCCCATACTGGTCGACTGCCCAATCACGGAAGTTCGAGGGACTCGGGTCTCGATTTCGTCCAATTCGTTCTAGGATGATCCGCGCCACCTTCTGCCACGGGAGGTTTCGAAGCAAATCACCTGGTTGGAGCGGAAAGCGGAGTCGTCTCCCAGCAAGATGGATTCGGCTGGGCGCATTGACGGTCATCAGGTCGGATCCCAGGAGGTTTCGTATCTCGTCAGTCACCTCAGGGTTCTTGTCGTGCAAACGGTGAGCGCCCGTATCGAAAAGGCAATCCCCCAACTTGAGCGTACGTGCATTCCCCCCAGTCGCCCCCGACCCCTCGTAGAGCGCCAGGTCGTATCCCGCCTTCACCCCGTAGTACGCAGCGGCCAGGCCACCCGGTCCACCCCCGAAGATTTGCAAGGGAGCGCCCGATCGCAGATCAGTACTCATAGACGCCGATCTCCGGCCACATCCGGTTGACGTAGGGATTGTGGAAGAAGGTCTTCTGAGATTTTAACGGCCGCATCGGAAAAGAATGTGGACTACCGATCGTAAAGACCTCCGCGCCCGTCGGAACCTGCGCAATGTCGGCCACGTCCGAAGGATCCTCAATCGTGATGTAGGTCCCCTTGACCTCCTGCGACGAGAGGTAGAATTCGACGAGCGGAACCGTAACGATGTGGAGGTTTGGGGAAGAACGCGATTGGAGATAATCCTTTACCTGGGAAATGGCTGACGGACTCGTGTGTTGATTCACGAGATGAAACGTCACGTAGCCGTGGGCGAGCACGAACAGAATGAACGCGATGCGTCGAAGGTCCTTTGCCCGAGTATCGATGAAGACGGCCTGAGCGAGCGTGAGCACGATCAACGGAAGCAAGGGCATCGCGTGCCGGCTCTTGTGAACCACATTCTGTCCGAAGTAAATCCACAACAGGTATACGGTCCAGCTCGCGAGATGTAGTCTGAAAATCGGGTCCTCGACCAACTTTCGCCACACAGGTACCAGAACGGGGCCCACACACAGACAGATCGCGGAAGTCGCGATGGCGGTCGAAAAATGCCGATCCGTCCAGTACAACCCGAATCCGTCCGCCACAACCGCTTCGACCAGCTTCGAGAGACGACTGACCAAGTGTGGCTCAGTCGCGATCGAGCCACCAAACTCGAGGAAATGTCCGGCTGACTGATTTCGGGCCGCTTCGATCAACTCTGGGAACCCGGTGATCCAGATCAGGGGAATCGCCCAGACAAACACTCCCCCCAGACTGGCGCCGAGGATCCGCAGCCGGTCCCCACTGTGGCTCCAGAGAGCAAAACCCCAGGGTACGATCGCGAAGGGCAGGTAGGAGAGACGGATTCCCGCCAGCAAACCTGAGAGGAACGCTCCCCAGACCGGCCGATGACCCTGCGTCAGAAACACGAACGCCCCGAGAAGACACGCCAATCCCGCGAGATCGGGCATATACCGGTTTCCCAACAACCAGATCATCGGGTTCAAGAAAACCAGCCCGGCGATCAGTAGCCCCTTCGGATCTGTCAGTTTCTCGCGAGAAATTGCAACAACACAGAGGATCGTCACCCAGGTCGACAAGCCACCCATAATGGCGAAGGCCGGGGCGAATCTACCCGTGACCAGACTGATTCCCTTCACCAGCCAGCAGAAAACAGGGTAAGCGGGAAAATGTGGCTGGAGCCGGCTAACGTCGTAATCAACGATACTCAGGGCGAACCGCAGGCTGTCCGGATCCTCGACGTAGTAAATCGCGCTGAGGAGCCGTGAAGCCAGGCACAACAGAAGAACGACCAGCGCTGCTCTACTCAGAGGCATCTTTCGAATCCTGTCCAAAACAATAGGGACTGCCCAAGCCACGCTTGAGCAGTCCCTATATAGCTAATCAGAATCTGAAAGTCTCTTCTACCAGTCCGCCATATTCGCGCTGGAGAAACCGAAGACCGACTCAAAAACCGATTTGGCCTCGGTAAGGTTGGCAACGGTATTGTTGTAGGCTTCCGTCCCGGGTGCATCGTATTTGGGCGCGTCACCCATTAAAGTGTGGAGTTGTTCAAGATCAGCCGAGGTAATTCGCCCAAATGAATTGTATTGGAGGGCCATCGTGAAGGCTTTCATTTCAGCCCAATGCTTGTTGTGATTCACGGTGTTCTCGTCGGCAGTACCAATTTTGGACATATCGTCCAACGTGTCGTTGACGTAGTGGACCGCTGTTGCAGCGATCACCTTCTCCATCCCTTCTGCCGCAATTTGACGGTGCGTGGAAATCTCGCTAACCGTCCCCTGGTTAGTGATAGCTGTCCGACCAGCCAGGTAGGCGTCGAAAATTTCCTTTGTGAAATCCACACCTGTGCCGCCCTTGTCACGCTTACCGGCGTTGCGAGAAATACCGAAGTTGTATTCTGACTTCAGGTCGATCATTCCGTCGCCGTTGGAATCGAAGGTGTAGTCATCAGCACCACCAGCCAGTTGTTCGTCTGAGTAGCGAGCATAGTCTCTCGCTGCTCCGTAGTAGCCGAAAGACTCATCCCAATAGTGTTCCATCGCGGTGTAGGGATCAGTGCCTTTCCGGGCCTCAGTGTTGTCCTGGTCGAGGAGCAAGGCGAAGTATTTGCTGGTGCTCTGCGCGTAGCTAACGGCACCGATCAGGAGCTTGTTGATCATCTGTGACAAGTCTACACCTGCATCGGTCGTATAAACGGCGGGGGTGCCCAACTTGGCTGGATCCTGTGAGTTCGCAACTACGATGTCGAACCACTCACGGAGCAGATCGTCTGCCGTCTTTCCTCCAGACCCAAGTACGACGTCATCCGAGATCTTTCCGATCAGGTTCTTTCCCGTGGAGATCGACGAGTATGTACTTTCCACTATAGGATTTGACCCGGCCGTTGTCAGCGTCTGAAGGTTCAGCGCATCATCGTGTTCGTAGAAGTTCAGTAGATCTTGAAGACTGGCGGATGTCGCACCGTCCTTGCCAAGGTTGCCGATAAAGATCTTGAGATCTTGGATCAGAAGCTGGCGGACAACTTGTCCGCCGTATGAGACGCTACTTTTTCCATCCTGGAAGCGGCTGTCAAAGGCGTAGGCCGCTGGAATGCTGATTGGCTCGGGAGTTTTCGGAAGATAGACGGGAGGAGCTGTCGGCTCCGGCGTCGTTGCCACGGCGCCCGTTCCAGCTGTCGTACCGGTGCCA
>DJHM01000017.1:0-8689 GCA_002433075.1 Latescibacteria bacterium UBA6620 | reverse complement strand
TGTCGTACCGGTGCCACCTGTCGTGCCAGTGCCGGAACCCGTAATCGACGAACCTTTTTTCCCGCCGCACCCGTAAGTCGTAAAACTCAGGGCAACGCACAGAGCTAAAATTCGAGAAAGAAACTTTAAGGATGAGGGAACCATGGGCTCCTCCTCTGGTGGTGGTGGTGGTGGTGGTGGTGGTGGTGCGTTACTGCCTCTGTGTTTCCTTCGGTGGGCTCATAGGCCCATCTTGATTCCGATATTCACTTGCCGCCGCGGGCCTATCAGGATCCCCGAGCTAAGGTTCGCTTCCGGCTGCCCGGGGTTGGAGTGGAGCCTGGACCCGATGTAAACCTCATCAAGGATATTCTTTCCGCTGACGGACACTGTCCATTTTTCTGTAATGTCATACTCGGCGCTGGCGTTGAGGATGGAGTAGGACGATACCGGTCCGGAGTCCCCTCGGTTGAAGGTTTGGGACAGGTTTTCGAAATCCGTAAAGACCTCGCTCACATAGCGCCAATCCGCACGCACGTTCAACGGCCCGAAGCGTTTGGACAACCCGATAGTGAGCGTATGCTCAGGGGCGTACGGCAGTTCGTTCCCCTCAAGGTCTACGACGACATTGCCCGCGAGACGTCCGGAAACGATCAGGCCACTCTCGATTTCTGTCTTGAGGAACGCGTAGGCAAAGTTGAAGTCAGGCAGCAATTCTGAAAGCCGGGAGAATCCAATGGTCCCCCCAAGCTCGGCCCCGTAGGTCTGCACTTTACCCAGGTTCTTGAACGCCGTGCCGCGCCCCGCTGCCACAAGGTCATTGATCTTAATCCAGTAGCCCGTTGCCTCCAGACGGAGCCCAGGCCGCCAGGTCCGAATACCCGCCTCCATATTCCAGCTCTTCTCAGCCTCGAGATCCAGGCCACCAGAACTGATGTTCTGTCCGAAATTTGTGACCCGCAGCGTTCCGCTCGATGGAGGTGTATATCCTCGGTGGATGCCACCAAATAGATTGTAGTCGCCAAGCGCGAAGTTCAGACCGATGCCCGGGAGCACCACGAAGGTCACTTTGTCGGACAGGAGCGAGCCCCGAAGGCGATCCACCTGATCCTGACCGAAGTACTCGAAACGCAGGCCGGGATTCACGGTTAAACGGCCGAATCTGAATTCCTCGGATGCATACAGGGCCAATGCCGCAGTTTCATAGTGATGGCTCTGACCGACGATCGTCGGGTCGTCTTCCGATCCCCTAAAGTAGATGCCAGACCGGGCATCCGGCGCGCTCCCGACCTTCTTGTCGTCGATGAAACGTTCCCAGTGACCTCGCACCCCGACCGACAACTCCCCTGATGCGTGCTCCAGGCTGTAACTCTGCTCCACCCCTCCGACGTAGAAGGTTCGAAGGATACCGAAGTTCGATCGTCCGTTACCGACCCGCACAAGGTCACCCGTGAGGAAGTAAGGCACCGCGACGGGATTTCCCGCCTGCAACGTAGCTGGGCGTACGAAAATGTCGTCCTCACGCCACCAACGCCGATCGAAGTAGCTCAGGTAGACCGTTGTGTTACCCGTCAGACCAGGTGTAATCTCGCTGGTGTAGAGCACGTCGAGTGACGACCGGAAAACTTTAAAGTTGTCGTTTTCCTTGGGGTTGAAGTTCGGCTCTGTCGCGAAGGAGTATTCCGTCAACCCAGTGTAAGTCGCATTCGAGTTCTCCAAATTGGCGTTCGCTTTTACGTAGAGGATTTTGTCGTCGGATAGGAAGAAATGGGATTTAACCGTGCCGTTGATCTGGTCGAAGTCGTTGTGTTGCCGGAAGCCGTCTCCCCGCTTGTAAAGAACCTGAACATCGGACTTCACGGCCTTGGGACCGAATCCGCTGACTTCCGCGAATACACTGGAATAGCCGTTGGTTCCGCCCGTTAACTGGATGGTGCTTCCAGATTCCTGGCCCGGCTTTCTTGTGGTGTAGTTGATGACCCCACCCATCGTGTGAGGTCCGAACCGGATCGCAGAACTCCCCTTTATGACTTCGACCTCGTAGATGCGCTCTGAGGGCGGGTTGTAATACATGTTCGGGTAGACATAGAGCGCCGGCTGGATCGGCACTCCATCTTCCAAGAGGAGAACACGTGAACTCCGCCTCGGGTTGAGTCCACGGATTCCGATGCTCAGACGGGAGTTCGCGAATCCGTCATCGGCATAACCATTGATACCCGGAACCATTTCAAGCAGTTCCTGAGTGCCGATCGGTCTGATCAGATCGACGCTCTTGGCCTCGATCCGACTGACGGTTCCGGGCAGCTTTCTGTAAACGCTGGCTGATTGTCCGATGACTTCGAGTGGGAGGAGCTGGATAGGATCGACAGAAAGTTCGATCCCGATTTTGAGGTCCGATCCGGACTCGAGCTGGACCGTTTTTGTGTGGTGCAGATAACCAAGCAGACTGACCTGGAGTTCTACAGACCCAGGCTCGAGCCTCTGAAAGTGGAACGAACCGTTTGGGTCGGAGATCGCGGTGCCGAGAAGCCGATCAGAAGATCGGACCACAACGATAGCACCATCCAGCGGTGTGCGGGAAGACGCATCAACTACGGTGCCGTTAAGTGAAGTCTCTCGATTTTGCTGGGCAAAAGCCGGGCCGTGAACGAAAGCGAACAACGCGAACGTCACGGCGAATAAAGCGTTCTTCATGGCTCTCCTAGAATCGCTCTGTGTTTCGAGTTCTCGATGTGTCCCCGTCATCCTTCTGTTTCTTCCCGTCATCACCTTCCGGATCGAAGTAGATGAGACCGTAGCTCCCTCCGCCCTGCTCACTCTCCTGCTGCGGCGCAAGGAGCGGATCGGACTCACAGCCAACGACCACTCCGACGGCTACGACAATCACCCAGAGCCACGCGGCTTGTACGGCTTGTCTGACTGAGTTGGTCATTTCGAAAAACGGCCTTGTCTGAAACGAGAAATACATTTGTTTTATACATCAAACATAACGATAGGTAATAGAACAAAACCCTTCTGGTATGTCAAGTGTTTTTTAACACAAACAGTTGTTCCGGCACGACACCATCCGTTATATTCTCGCCGTTCCGCACGCTGGTCCTACGCCAGTGGCTGTTCGGGCCGTTCTGGCACGAATTCACCTCCAACGTTCGCCTGAAGGTCTGGCCACGTCAGAACCCATACACGAGGGAACAAGATGCGTTTACTCACATTCGCCGTAGTCTTGCTGATAACACTCTCTTGTGCCCCGGAAAACGAGGCTACATCCGCAAATGACCGAACAACCCTGGTCGTCTATTGCGGCCGAAGCGAAGCACTGATTGGAAAGACTCTGGCGGCATTTGAGAAACAGAACCCGCACATCGAGCTTGAGGTTCGCTACAATAAGACGCCCACCCTCGCGAGTCAGGCGCTCGCTGAGAAAGCACAATGCCCGGCGGATGTATTCTGGTTTCAGGATTCAGGATATCTGGGCGCCCTGGCCAAGGCGGGTATGCTCGATAGAGTACCGGCCAGGATCTACAATCGGGTCGACACAAGGTTCCGTGATCCGGATCAGCGGTGGGTCGGAATCACGGGTCGGCTGAGGGTGTTGGTCTATAACACGACCGCGGTTGAGGAGGGCGACTTGCCGCCTAATCTGGAGGGGCTGTCCGATCCGAAGTGGATGGGACGCATCGGATGGGCGCCAGGGAACGCGAGCTTCCAGGCTCACCTTAGTGTTCTGCGCCACAAGTGGGGGGAAGACAGGACCCGAACCTGGATGGAAGCCGTCAAAGCAAACAAGCCCAAGATGTTTCCCAAGAACTCACCCCAGGTGCAGGCTGCTCACGCGGGCGAAATCACCATCGGCTGGGTCAATCACTACTATTTGCACAAACTCAAGACGGAAGGCTTCAGGGCTGGGAACTACAGCTTCCCCACGGACGACGGTGGCAACGTCCTCATGGTCGCAGGCGCCGGAATCCGGAAGGGCGCGGAGGGTCGGAGCAAAGAGGGAGCTGAAAAACTGTTGGCCTTTCTGTTGAGTGACGAGGTGCAATCGAATCTCACGAAGGAAACCTACGAGTACCCGGTCGTACAACACATTGAGGCCCATCCGGATCTCCAACCCCTCGGATCGATTGCTCTCTCCGAGGTCGATCAGGCCCATCTGACCGACATCGGCCCCACCCTCAGCTTGCTCAGAGATCTGGAGCTCCAGTAAAGCAGTGTATCGGTTGATGACAGCCGTCGCTGCGTCCATCGCCATTGGATTGACGCTTTTGCCACTGTTCGGGCTGATCGCCGGAGCGCTCGAAGTGGACCAGGACCCGTTCGGCGTGACGACCGGATGGGTCGAAGCGATTGCTCAGACCAGCGTCCCACAGCTGTTTGGACGGACCATGGCGCTCGCTCTGGTCGTCTCCACCGGCTCGATCCTCATCGGGGGATGGCTCGCCTGGGTGGAGCAACGTGGGCGCCTCACAGGCGCCCGATGGTTCGGGACGCTCAGCCTCCTGCCGTTGGCGCTTCCCAGCTACCTTCTCGCCGCGACGCTCCAGACCACACTCGGGCCCGCCGGATGGATTGGACGGTCAATCGGAGTCCAACAGCCATTCGATGGATTCTGGGCCGCGGCAGCCGTCCTGATCTTGGTCACATCACCTTACGTACATCTGTTGACGGGGGCTTCTCTCGCACGAGCTCCGGCCGAAGAAGAAGACGCGGCACGCATCCTGGGTGCCTCGGGTTTCCGCGTGTTCAGGCGGGTGACGCTGCCCCGGCTCCGTCCTGCGCTTGCCTTCTCCGGTCTCCTGACCGCCCTCTATGTCATCAGCGATTTCGGCGCGGTAGCGACGCTTCGATGTCCGGTTCTTACCTGGCGTCTCTACCAGGCTGTCGACCTCAAGCGGTTCGGTGATGCGATCGCACTGGGCCTCCCCTTGCTTGCGGCAACAGTTCCTCTGCTGTTGGCAACACGTGCGATCCACGGACGTGCTCGCCCGGGACGAATCGGCGTGGCGAACCCGCGCCCTCCCACTCTACGGCCGATCTCCACGACCTCCAAGGTCGCCACATTCACGATCTATTTCGTCGTGATCGGTCTGGGTGTCGTCGCCCCGGTGGTATCCCTGGTCGGATGGATCATCGGGGGCGTAGGTGGGGCGGCCTCCTTCGTCGATACCCTGCTTCCAATATGGGATACCCTACGACTTGCTTTCCTGGGCGGCACGGTGACGCTCATCCTGGCCGGTGCTCCGGCGTGGGTAGCCGCCCGTGGTGGAACGAAGCGCGCCTTCTGGGTGGAGCAGGCGGTTTACGCAACGAGTGCGTTTCCAGGCATTCTGCTTGCCTTCGGGCTACTGCTTCTCGCGTTGGCCGGCGCCCGGATCTTCGCCACAGAGAACGCTCGTGAAATCTACGGCACGCTCACGGCCAGCGGAATCCTCTTGATGGCCGGATACGCCACGCGGTTCCTGGCCGAAGCGTTCGCATCCATGAAAACCGCGTTCCTGCAACTGGATACCGGGCAATCCGACAGCGCCCGCGTGCTGGGAGCCTCGTTCTGGAAGCGGGTCCGCTATGTCGAGTTTCCAGCCGTAAGGCCGGGCGTCGCAGCGGCATTCGTAATCTGTGCGCTCGCGATTACCAAGGAGCTGCCGGCTACGCTCCTGTTGAGTGGACCCATGGGTCTCCGGCCACTCAGCGTCCGAATCTTCGACCGCTATGAGGACGCTTTCCTCGCCGACGCCGGGCTGTCCGGAGCACTCCTCACCGTACTGGCACTGACGATCGTGCTTCTAACTCTCAAGTGGCGTCGCTTTACGTGAGTGTTCGCTCCGATAAGCGCACACACGGTGACAACCCGCTCGAGGTCCAGGGCCTTGAGACGCGATACGGCCAAACTCCGATTCTTGGGGGCATCGACCTTTCCCTCGAGGAAGGCGAGCTCATCGTCATGCTCGGAGCATCGGGGAGCGGAAAGACGACACTGCTCCGCGCAATCGCGGGCCTGGTGACTCCCGATTCCGGGCTCATACGCGTTGGTGGCGTAGACGTAACACGAGGTGGACTGGATCTAGTGCCCGTAGAACGTCGTCGTGTCGGCTTTGTTTTTCAGGACTACGCGCTTTTCCCCACCATGACCGTTTCGGACAACATCCGATTCGGTCTCCCTCCGAATTCATCGACCGATCGGCCCGACGAAGTGCTCAAGTTGGTCGGCATGTCCGCATATGGCAACAGGCTGCCCGCCGAACTTTCAGGTGGTCAACAGCAACGCGTCGCGCTTGCACGATCCCTCGCTCCACGACCGTGTCTTCTGTTACTCGACGAACCCTTCGCCAATGTCGATCTGAGCAGGCGTCGTTCACTGGGTCGCGATCTTCGCCAGACTCTCGGAAATGAGGGGATGTCCACTCTAATGGTCACACACGATCCGGATACGGCAATGACCCTTGCCGATCGGCTCGCCGTGCTCGTAGCTGACACCAGCGGGGGAACCGTCGCCCAGTATGATCGGCCGGAGCGCATCTATCGCCAGCCCCTGAGTCGAGAGATCGCAGAGCTCCTCGGCACGGCTTCGTTCGTCCGGGCGACGGCTGAAGGATTGCAGGCCACAGGTCCGCTGGGCTCTGTGGAGCTGATCAATGAGAGTCACGGAGCTGTGGATCTTCTGCTTCGGCCTGAAGACGTAGACTTCGCTCCGGGACCGGGACCGGTACGAGTTCGGTCTGCCTCGTTCTATGGTCGTGGGTACAGAGTATCCCTCGAAACCCCGGCCGGAGAGATCGAAGCGGATGCCACGACTGCGGACTCAAGGACCGGTCGCGTGACGCTTCGAGGGCCTCTCTGGGCGATCCCCGTGACTTGATTGTCCAAGCCTGCCTACTCAATTCTCGGTATCAGTTGGAAGCCAAAAAGTAAAAGGACCTTCATCCAAAGACGAAGGTCCCTTTTTCTATGGTCGGGGCGATAGGATTTGAACCTACGGCCTCCTGCTCCCGAAGCCCATTCTCACCAACGCTGTCCGACCGAGAAGAACTTCGGTCTGGCTCCTTCTATTTCCGTTTCTCTTTGTCCAACAGCGTGTTACGTCCTCCCCTTCAACAAAAATCGAGACCGTGACTTCGGTCCGTTCTGTTCGATTTGGGTCTATTTGACTCCTACTCGTTAGATTTTCATTAGATAAAATCCAACTCGCCTCACTCCCCTACGGCTACGGCTTTTGTCCCAAACAACACTCGCCCGAAGCGGGTCGCTGCCTCTCGATTTGAGTCGGGGAACAGGTGTCCGTAGGTGTTGAACGTCATCTCGATCGAGGCGTGCCGCATTTGCTTCTGGATGTACTTAGGGCTCTCACCCGCATCTATAAGGATTGAAGCACAGGTATGGCGCAAATCGTGGAACCGAATGCGCCTAAGTCCAGCTGCTTCGAGGGTTGGAAAGAAGGACCGTTGCTTGACGTGTGAGTCATCGAGCGGGGCGCCAAGGTCGGTGGCAAAGATGAGATCCTGGTCATTGTAGTCCTGTCCCGCTTCGAGCTTCTGGGCCTTCTGCCGCGTTCTATGTGACCTGAGAGCCTCTATGGCCTCCGGTACAAGATCAATGGGTGCAGCTGATGCCGGTGCCTTTGGTGGACCGAACGAATGCGGTTCGCCCCCTCGAGAACGCAACCACGTCTCCTTGACATGATATTGGCCGCTTCGCCAGTTCAGATTCGCCCAACGCATGGGGAGTGCCTCGCCCATCCGAAGCCCACCCGAGACCGTAACCAGAAAGAAGAGCTGCCATTCCTCCGGAAGCTTGCTGTAGAACGCCTGAAACTCTTCCGGCGATAGCGCGTCCGTTTCTCGCTTGGGTATAGTGGGGTTCTTAACCTTCTCGGCGGGATTCGCCCGAAGGTACCCCCAATCAATCGCGTGCCTGAGCACCTGCCGCAGTAGCCGTAGGTGGTGTTTCACCGACTGTGGTGAGTTCCGCCGCACCAGCTCGACCTCCCCATCCGCTCCCTTCTTCTCCTTGAGCTCATTCAGTTTCCTGGCTTTGTAGTCCTGAACATCTTTGACGGTGATCGCGGTCAGTTGCTTCGGGCCGAAGGTTGGCCCAAGGTGATTCTTGAAGAAGCCCCGGTACTGAGTGAGTGTAGATGGCCGGATCTCTCCCTCACCCTCAGCATAGGTCTTCATCCATATGCCGATGAACTCCTCGAAGGTGATCTTCTTCGGTTCAACAAACTCACCTCCCACGATCTCTGTGATGCGCTTCGCAAGGAGGTTCTGGGCATCTGTCCGTGTCGCAAAACGTTCGTCCTGTGGGGGCGGTCCCTTTTCCCACTTCTGCTTCCCTCCGAAGGGATAGACGATGTAGTAAAGCGACCTCAGTTTCCCGCGATCATCCCGCTTCTTTCCTTGCCGCTTGACGATGTGACCCCGCATTGGTCATTTCTCCTTCTTCGCCCACCGTGTCTTTACCGCTTGCACATGGCGCTGGGAGAGCTTCCACCGTTCGAACTTCCTGTTGGCCTTGACCAGATTCACTCCCCCAATCTTTACCCTTGCTTACATGTTTGATTAGATACATGATGCCTCTGGGTCGCTGGCAAAGAACTCTCACAAAGGAGTGGTCGCCGTGCAAGTATTTGATACAATCGTAGGATTGGCTAAGAAATTGACGGAAGTCGGTGTTGCACTGATTGCCTTAGCAATCGTTGCGCAGGTTCTCTTCG
>DJHM01000025.1 GCA_002433075.1 Latescibacteria bacterium UBA6620 | reverse complement strand
CGCCCGAACGATCATCGGGACCCGTGTGCAGGCATCATAGAAGTAGGCGCCCTTGGTCATCAGCCCGTGGTCGCCCAGCATATCCCCATGATCGCTCGAAAAAATCAGGACCGTCGACTCGGTCTGTCCGGTTTCTTCCAACGCTTCCAGCACGCGTCCCACTTGCTTGTCGATCAGAGCGACCGCAGCGTGATACCCGACCCGCCACCGGGCAAGCGTCTCCGGATCCGGGACCTTTGGCCCCCATTCGCGCTCCATCTTGTGTGCCATCGGGCGGTGGTCGAAGGCCTCCTCTCCTGCGACCACCTCGGGCAAGCTCGCGGGATCCAGCAGATCCTCGAATTCAGCGGGACAATTCGTGTAGGGGGAATGCGGGTCGAACACGCTCATACAGCAGAAGAATGGCACTTCCGTCTGCTCGTGCTCTTTGATGAATGCGATCGTGCGTTCAGCTGCCCACGTCGTCAGATGAATCTCTTCCGGGAACGGACCCGCATCCTGACCCTTTTCCCGAATTCGCTCACGCATCTCAGGACCGCGCTTCTCCATCCATCTCAGATGTGCGTTGTCCATCCCCCACGGGCCAGCCGGATCCGAAGCCCATTCGTAGACGTCGAACCCGTCGTGCGGATGCCGATTATTCTCTTCACGGAGATGCCCCGACACGTGCAGTTTCCCGAAAAGGGCCGTCGCATAACCCGCCTCTCTCATTCGATCCGGAAACAGAATCTCGTCCTCTGGCAGGCAATCGTGGAGAGCGTAGACGCCGTGTCCAGGCAGATGCTTTCCCGTCCACAGACTCGCCCGACTGGGCGTACAGATGGTTCCGTTGACATAACATCTGTCGTAGCGCCGTCCCGACGCTGCCAGGCGATCGAGGTTAGGCGTGTGGACTCCCGGCGTGCCGTAACATCCAAGCGAATCCCAGCGCTGCTGGTCCGTCAGGATCAACACGATGTTCGGACGATCCTCAGCCATCGGTCTGCCTGCACTTTCTGAATTTCAGGGAGGTGGGCGGATTCTATAATGGAGCCTCAGGACCAAGAAGGCGACAATTCACCTGCCGCCAGACGCATCAGCTTCTGGAACAGGTCGCCGAAGATTGGATCTCGCCGGCACGACGTGCACATGCGGACCGGATGGCGAGCGGCATCAGCTGAATATGTCACCTGATCGGTCAGGATCGGACTGGGTACAACCGCGCTGGGAACCCAGCTCTCGTCGAGCAGCCAGGCGATCGCAGACAGATCCCAGACCTCCTTCGATCGGGCAATCCCGTCCTTCCCGTAGTCCGAGAAGATGTCTGCAAGGTAGATGCCCATCGCGCCTTGGGGACGAACGTATTCATTCAGCTCGGAAACGGTCGTGAGCAGATGCGAGGCGACGGTCGCGCACGGAATCTGCACGACGGGCACCCCGGAATCGAAGAGCACCTGGGCGGCCTGAACGTCCTGGCGAAGGTTGAACTCTCTGGCCGTCGGCCAGTGGTACGGCTGGCCACCCAGCCAGACGACGACGATTTTCCGAACGATTCGGGGATCCAGAAGAAGGGCCGAGGCAACATTGGTGATGGCCCCGATCGCGGCGACCTAAAGGGGCCCGTCTCCCTGGTGAGCTCGCTCCACCAGATCACGCGACGCCGGATTGTCGACAGCCACGTCACGCTCGGACAGGTATCGCTCTGCGCCCGGAAGCACGCGCTCCCGATCGGCCACACCCATTCGGTCCAGCAGCCGGCTGATTTCTTCAAAGCTCTTTCGCATCCCATCGGCCGGACCCTCCGACCGATTGTTGTGAAAGGGTGCGGCGTAAATCGCCTCAACATCGAGACGATCTCCAGACAGCAGAGCGTGGACGACAGCAAACTGATCGTCGATCTCGTTGTAGGTATCCGTATCGAGCACCACGCGAAGTTTCCCCTCGCGAGGCTCGAGGAGACTACGCGCCTCAGCATCAGAGAGTGAGGGGAACGCACTGGCCAGCTCCTGCAACATCAGCTGAAAGTCTCCAGGCTCTGCTTCAGCTCCACGTGGTCTTCTGCGTAGGCTTCGAGCGAGACGCCGTTGACAGCCGCTTCCCAGCACTGTCGCAGCGCACGGTTTCCCGCAGCCGCACCCCCGGGGTGCGCCATCATCCCACCGCCCGCCAGATACATCAGATCGACCGTCCGGGTACGCTCGAAGGTCTCGGGCGCCTGTCCCCCCCACTGCCCCGATGAAATCACCGGCATCACCGGATAGCCCCCGAGGAAAGGTTCCTGGCAGGCTTCGATCGACGCGACCACGGAATCGTCTGGTTCCCAGAATTTGTTCTGTAACCCGTTCACGTGGATGTGGTCGACACCCAGGAGTCGCCAAATCTTCTGATAGGCTTTGAAGCCAAACCCCAGAACCGGCGACCTCGTGTACATACCCCATCCGTTCCGGTGGGCGTGGATCGGAAGACTGCTGTGCTTCCTGAGATAGGACACGCCAACGGGGCCCACACTGTTGAGGCTGACCATCACGCACGTGCCTCCTGCCTCCCGGACGACATCGTGATGGATCAGCATCGCATCAAGCTCGTCCGTGATGTTGAAAGCGTACATCACCTTCTTGCCCGTTTGATCCGCTGCCTCGTTCACCACGCGCATCACCGCCGCAACCCGGTCGGCTAAAGGAGAATGAGGTGCGTTGGCCATCAACTCGTCATCCTTGATGAAGTCGATGTCGGCTTCAGCGAGTTCGCTCACGAGACTCGCAGTCTGGGCCGGCGAGAGACCCACGCTTGGTTTAACGATCGTCCCGATGATGGGTCGATCGCGGACAGACGTCAGGTCGCGCGTGCCCTCTATCCCGAACTGAGGTCCTGGATAAACGTCCCCAAACGCTTCGGGCAACTCCAGGTCCAGCAGCTTCAGGCCTGACACATCCTTCAGTTCGAACAGGTTCCCGGCGACGGTGGCGATCAGCGTCGGCAGATTCGTTCCCATATTCTCGATCGAAAACGAAAGCGTGACTTCCGCCCGCTGGTAGCGACCGGTCTCGGACACGGCAGCCCCGGGCAAGCTCGGAGCATCCGTGGCTTCCAAATGGGAGATCGCCTCCACACGTGCCCTGAATCGGGCCTTGAGTTCCTCCGTCTCTCCCGGAACCGAGACGAAAGTACCTGACGATTGCTCTCCACCCACGACCTCCGCAGCCTGTTCGACATCGTGGGGGGTCTCCAGCCAGTAGGTAGCATAGATGCGATCAGCCGACACTCGCTCTCCTTCTCTCCATCACGCGATCAGGCCTTTGATGCAGGCAACCGCGTAGGGCTCCAGATTCACCTGCAGGCAGCCGTCTTCCGGTTCGATCTCGACGATGTCTTTGCTGCCTCTGAACCCGCGGGGATCGTTCGTCGCCTGCTCGACCGAGGTCCGATCGAGCGTCTCCACGCGAACGGTGCCCAACAGTTCCAAGCACGAAACGCTCACCTGCTGGGCCGCGTCGGTCACATTCGCTAACAGAATTCGAATCCACCCCTCTTTGTGGAGCGTCAGGGCCTGCACCTTCAGGGGGCTGTTCGACTCGCTCTGTGCCACCTCTCCGCCCCGCATTCCGCCTACCCAGGCCAGGACGTGATACATCGGAAACACCCCACCCGGCAAAGAAGGGAAGGCTTCCGAACCCGAGCCCGTCTCTCGCTCCATCAGGCCGCGCCATCCGACCGTTTCAAAGTAGGTCAGGCTCGCGGTGTCAGCCGCCATCAGGGATGCCAGACTTCCGAGCATCCACGCAGCCCCCAGCAGCGACATCTGTCTCACGTCGACGGTGGAAGGGAGTTGACCGGGCGGCAGTTCCGGTTCAGGACCGGTTGCGTTCGGGTTGAACCGTGGACGCAACGTTACCGGAGTGATGTGGAGCGGCCGATCTCCACTGAACGCACGGGCGCTCTCAACCGTCCAGGCCTGGGCTTCGAGCGTCTCCATCATCGACACGTCATCGAACGCGTGAACCTGCGGATTCAGAGAGTAACAGACACCGTCGCACGAATCCTCGGGGGGGCGGTTTCTGTTCAGCTCCGTGAAGTACGCATTCGTACCCGCCACGATCGGGATACCCTGGGGAAGGATCTCACGGGCCAGCTCCAGCCAGGGTTCGGACGTGGTCGTCTCGGCGACGTGAAACAGCAGCCATCTCACCACCCGCAGTCCCTTGGCTGCTCGAACAAAAGACGACAGCTCCGCGCGCGCCGCATCACTCACGAACAGGGCAACCTCCAGATGCACGTCGAGCACCCCTGCTTGAGAGGCGGCTTCAGCCAGTTCCCGCTCCCAGGAAGCTCCGGCCAGGTGTACGTCGACCCGGAGGTGCGACAGATGGAGTCGTCGCAGTCGTTCGACTTCGGTCTCCGTCAGCGGATCGCCCGAAGAGGCCACCCCGATCGCAGGTGCCGGACACGGTTCCGCCATCGACACAGTCACCGTCGAAGCACGACTGGGAGTTACGGCCTCCGGGATCTCTCCCTCCAGTCCGATCGTAACGGACTGTTCGACGCGATCGCCCGCCCTCACCGAGACCGGAAAGGGCTCTGCAAGGGGAGTGCAATACGTCTTGTAGGACGCGTCCGTCCAGTTCCGTTGATCCTCCATCTCGAACACATCACCCTCGAAACGAACGGTCGCCCGGACCCCCGGGCCTACCTCGTGGGAAATCGACTTCATATCGAAGAAAGGCTGATGAGGAGAGATCAGAACGGGGTAGACCCCTTCTTCAATCGATCCGTCCACCTTCTCTACAAGACACGCCCGGCCTGCGACGGACGTCGGCGCGTGCAGCACGCAGAACCCGATTCGGTTCCGCTCGAAATCGGATCGAGCATCCCCCTCCATCTCGTAAGTCACGGTCCCGTCAGGCTCCCCCGTAAGACCACCGCGCCATCCGAAGTCGACTTCTCTTTCGCGACAGGAAACGTCAAAGCCGATCCGGAATGCGTCCTTGTCAAACTCGATGTCAACGTCCGAAACGACAGGCAGAATCGTGTCCCAGTTCCGATCCCTCACCGCGGAATACAGACCCCGGAGGATCTCTTTGTCTCCCAGGCAAACGTAGCGGAGGAAGGCGCCCCGGGGCTCGAACACCATCGACAGCGGGCCGGCCCTGAGGTCGATCCTTTCGGCTGGCGGTCCCGATGAACCGCTGAGATACTGGTTTTCTGACGGCACGAATGTCTCCGGCGTGGGCACGATCGGAACGGATGCCCATTCTAAAGTTCGGCGCGTGACATCGCAATCGAAAGAATGGCCAACACGAGGGGGTCTAGAGTGGCCCCGGGGCCACTCTAGATTTCAGGACGACAGGAGGGTTCGGAAGTTGGCGACGAATGCAGGACGGAAACCTACGGTCTGATCACTCGGAACCGGGTTTCCTTGGTTTTAGTGTTCTGGGCAACTAAATCCGTGACAGACACGCTGAG
Organism: Latescibacteria bacterium UBA6620; assembly: GCA_002433075.1. GTDB lineage: Bacteria > Latescibacterota > UBA2968 > UBA2968 > UBA2968 > UBA6620. Next base: position 25,129 of record DJHM01000025.1, on the reverse strand, counting down.
ACGGAATTCCCCCTCCTGCGACTTGCTCACGTCAAGTTCGAGAAACTCGGTCTGGTCTTCACGGTAGCCAGCCTGCTCAGTCGAGATCGTAACCGACTCGTCGCGGTCTTCTTTAATCACTTTCCCAATCGACCGGATCACCTGGCCGAAGAACTTCCTTTTCTCTTCGAGCGGCTCGATCAGATAGGTCACCTGATACCGGGTCTGGCCGAACTCATCCTTCTTGAGGTTGTAGACCTCGTAATAGATGTGCATCGGCTTTTCGTGGGTGAAGATGTGGGTCGGGTTCGGGATGACCCCCAGTCCACTCTTGAAAGCCTCGTCGTAGTCTTCGAAAATCTCCGTGGCGACTTCGATGTCGCTCAGGCCCAGGTCACCAACTCCGTAGGGCTCAACGTGGAGTCGTTTGAATTGAGACCCGTAACCCCCACTTCCGAGATCTCTGAACTGTGAACCCACAATGTAGTCGCCCGGGGGGAGTTCGAGCGCCGACTCGCTGATCACGAACCCGCTCGCCATTTCAGTTTTGACGTACCGAACCGTATCAATGACCTGAAATTTCGCGCGCCAGGTCGTATCGAACACGGCCACCCCTCTCTGGAGCCTACCCGTATCCAATTTGACCGGAACCAGTTCGTCCATCGGTACCGCGAAGTAAAGTTCGAGTCTCGAGTTCCTCCCGTCACCCAGGAAGTCTGCTTGATCGAGCCACAGTTCAAGAATAGCCGTTTCATCCTCGAACACATCGCTCTGCCGTTTGACTGCCGATACGACCACGTTCTCCGGACTCCGCTGAGCCCACAGCAGGTCGTTCCCCCTCCCGCGATCCTGCGGAGGAATCGGAAAGTCGAACGGCGCACCATCGAACATCGCCTGGAACACAATCTCTATGCCCCCGTTGACTTGCGGATAGATCCAGTATTCCCAGGGACGTGTGCCCTCGACCGGAAACAGAGGAAAACCCCGGATCGTTGCCACGTCCTGCCGATCTCGCATCGTCGTCGGCGTCGCGGACGTAAAAACCCGTTCGATGTTCCTTCGATCTCCCGCCCCCGCGTCCGTTCCATCCTGGCTCCGGGTCTGGTTCAACTCGAAGTCGATCGATTCGAAATCGGAGGATCCACCGGTCTCGTCGTTGATATCTCGCGAGGAGGTTCGCCACCGTCGGATCAAGTCGAGGATCTCCCGTCTCGCCGAAACCGGGAGCCCGCGCAGCAGCCGTTCCTTCGTCCGGACCACATCTTCGGTGAACTCGAACCGGATGCTTTCTGACCGGCTCTTGTGCCGTGGCTCCCCGTAGCGGATGTAGATCTCGCCCCGTCGATCCCAGGGTTCCTTGGCACTCGAGTACTCCTGCCGAGCGTAGATTACGCGCCGGTAGTGCTCGACTTTTCGCTCGTTGGCCTTCGTCGCTGGTGTAGGATCCCGCTTCTGCCAGAAATGTCGAGCGTAGACAAGGCGGTCGAAGCGATCCAGAGCTTCATATTCCGCCCGTTCCTCTGACGTCGCGATCAGGCTGAGATCTGTGAACAACTCTTGCGTGTCACGGTCGAGCCCGTCGATGTATTCCTCTGCGACCTTTTCAGCCTTGTCGGCGAACCCCGACTTTTGATACGCCTTCAGGAGCAAGGGCAGGTACTCCTGTCTGAAGGCCGGACGCTCCTCCATCAGGCGTTCCCACATCGCGATCGCTTCGCCTGGACTCCCGCTCTTCAGCAACACACTCCCCAGTTGAAACCAGGCCTTGATGTGGTCTGGATTAACGTCCACCTGCTTCTGGTAGGCTTCGGTCGCTTGCAAGAGATCGGGATCCTTCTCGATGATTAAACCCGCCTCGTGGTAAGCGCCAAGCTTGAACCAGGCATCGGGGTGGTTTGGCTGTCGCTTCAGAGCCTCGCCGAACCACCGTTCGATGTCGAGGGTCCGGAGTGCGACGTGGCCAATGGCAAGCGAGTAGACTGCGTTCGCGTATTCCGGATCCATCGTGAAGGCCTCCTGGATCAGCCCCATCCCTCGTGCCCCCTGCTTCGGCCTTCGCAGGATTGCCAGACCGCGCCCGTTTCGGGCTTCGGCGAGCTGTCGGTCGCGTTTGAGCGCCTCCAAGAAAGCGGCGTCGGCTTCCTCGAACTGCCCTCGCTCGAGGAGTGTGTATCCGTGTGCACAATAGGCCATCGCGTCGTCCGGCAATCGATCGACAAGGCCTGCGGTGAACGCGACTGCGCCATCCAACGTCTCGCTCGGCCACGGATCCGTGTTGAGCTTGAACAGGTCGGGAATCCTGGGCCATCGATCGAAGTACGCATCGGTCGCCGTGTATCTTCGCTTACCGCCGAGATGACCGAAGTAATACCGGTACACCAGAGGGTTCCGGGCTTTCCAGACATCCGCCGCCGATTGAGAGTCTTCCATCACAGCGGACTCGAACGCGGCCAACGCATCGGCCGAATCCGCAAGCGCTTCGCGAGTCAGATCCAATGCGGCCTTGGGCACCGCGCACACGCCCAGTGTCGCAGTAAGCAACAGGCACAGCCAGATCGACATCCCGACGAACATTTTACGTCGCATCACTCAGAACCACCGTTTGGCTTGAACAGCATACTGATGTCCAGGGCAGAAACGGAATGCGTCAGCGAACCGACTGAAATGAAGTCGACTCCCGTTTCCGCAATCTCTCGGACCGATTTCAGGTTCACGTTCCCTGAAGCCTCGATCGACGGTCTCGGCTCGCCGTGATGATGCACCTGCCTAACCGCCTGGGCCATCGTGTCCACGTCCATATTGTCCAACATCACCCAGTCCACTCCGGCCATCATCGCTTCTTCGAGCTCGGTCAGGTTGCGTACCTCCACCTCGACCTTGACTTCTCGTTTGGACGAGCTCATCGACCTGCGCGCGGAGTATACGGCCGGCCCGATTCCATCGGCCGCCTCGATATGGTTCTCCTTGAGCAATACCATATCGAACAGACCCATTCGATGGTTCGTTCCGCCACCGACTCGCACCCCATATTTGTCCAGAAGCCGCCAGCCCGGCAAGGTCTTGCGTGTATCGAGGATTCGTGTTCCCGTACCTTTGACCGCTTCTACATATCGCACGGTCGTCGTGGCCACGCCCGAGAGGCGCTGCAGAAAATTCAGGGCGGTGCGTTCTCCGGTCAGCAATCCTCTGGCCGGTCCCCTGACCTCTGCGACCACGTCGCCAGGGGAAACCGGTCTTCCCTCTTCCATCAACACTTCGACCACGATCGTCGGATCGATGCGTTCGAACACCCACGACACGATCGGCAGACCCGCCAGAACACCCCGCGCCTTCACCACCAGATGGGCTCGAGCGATACGCCCTGTGGGCACGGTCCAGTCCGTCGTGACGTCACCGGAACCCACGTCCTCTTCGATCGCGACGTCGATCAGCGGCTGAACCCGCAGCCGGTCGAGAGTGGGCCACTCGCTCATTGCACCAGGGTTTCCTTAATTTTCACGATCTGATCTCTGTATCGAGCTGCCTGTTCGAAATCGAGTGCGGTTGCTGCATCGCCCATTTTTTTCTCGAGTTCGGCGATCGTCTCTGACGGGTCCCCTCCGCCCTCGTAAACGGGCTCCGGCTCCGCCACCTCATCGACCTTCGCGTCATCCGTCACCCGGGTAGCGCTCAGGATTTCCTCTTCGGTCTTGTAGACCGTCTGCGGAACGATCCCGTGCTCTGTGTTATACTCCGCCTGGATCTGTCGGCGGCGGTTCGTTTCGTCGATCGCGCGTTTCATCGAATCGGTAACCTTGTCCGCATACATAATGCACCGCCCATCTGCGTTGCGGGCGGCGCGGCCCAGCGTCTGGATCAGAGACCGCTCCGATCGGAGGTATCCTTCCTTGTCCGCGTCCAGAATGGCCACGAGTGAAACTTCCGGCATATCCAGACCCTCTCGCAGGAGATTGACCCCCACCAGCACGTCGAACTTTCCGAGCCGCAAGTCTCGAATGATGTCCACCCGATCCAGGGTGTCGATCTCCGAGTGCATATAGCGGGCTCGGATGCCGATGTCGCGGAAGTAATCTGACAGATCCTCAGCCATCCGTTTCGTCAAGGTCGTAATCAGGACCCTTTCTTTCCGGTCGGCCCTGACCTTTACCTCCTCGACCACATCGTCCACCTGGCCACGCACGGGTCGAACTTCGACTTCCGGATCCAGTAAGCCTGTCGGGCGGATCACCTGCTCGACGACGACTCCCTCGCAAATCTCCAACTCGTAGTCCGCGGGCGTCGCGGACAGGAAAACGACCTGCTTGACCTTGTTTTCGAACTCTTCGAAGTAAAGAGGTCGATTGTCGAGCGCAGCCGGAAGCCGAAAACCGTGCTCGACAAGCGTTTCCTTCCGAGTTCGGTCCCCGCGCCACATCGCTCGGACCTGCGGGATCGTCACGTGCGATTCGTCGATGATCAGAAGGTAGTCGTCCGGGAAAAAGTCGAGTAAAACGTAGGGTGGCTGACCCGGCTGCCGACCGTCGATATAGCGTGAGTAGTTCTCGATCCCCGGGCAAAATCCGATTTCGCGCATCATTTCGATGTCGTATCGGGTGCGCGTCTCGATTCGCTGAGCCTCCAGCAGCTTGCCTTCGTCTCGAAAGGCCTCCAGCCGTTTGGCCAGGTCGACTTCGATGTCAAGGATGGCTCGTTCGATGCGATCCCCGGAGGTCACGAAATGTTTAGCCGGGAAGATCGACATCTCATCCGTCTCTTCGATCACCTCTCCGGTCAACACGTTCACGATCGACAGCGCTTCGACCTCGTCTCCCCAGAACTCGATTCGGACGGCCTGGTCTTGCTCCATCGGTCTGACTTCTACCACATCTCCCCTGACGCGGAACGACCCTGCATCGAACGAGATGTCGTTCCTCACAAAGTGGATATCGACGAGCCGCCTGAGAAGTTCGTCTCTGTCGATCTCCACCCCTTTTTCGAGCTTTACGTGGAGTTTTTCGTACTCGTCCGGATTCCCAATCCCGTAGATGCAGGAGACGCTCGCCACGATGATCACATCGCGCCTCGACTGAAGCGCACTGGTGGCACGGAGACGAAGTCGAGTGATCTCCTCGTTGATATCGACTTCCTTCTCGATATACGTATCCGTCACCGGCTTGTACGCCTCGGGTTGATAGTAGTCGTAATAGGAGATGAAGTATTCGACGGCGTTGTTCGGGAAGAATGACTTGAACTCGCCGTACAGCTGAGCCGCCAGAGTCTTGTTGTGGGAGATGACAAGGGCGGGGCGCTGGAGCTCTTCAATGACCTTGGACATCGTGAACGTCTTACCGGTCCCCGTCGCTCCCAGCAATGTCTGGTGCTTCAGACCACGTTCAACACCATCCACCAGCTCCGCGATGGCCTGTGGTTGGTCTCCGGATGCCTCGAAGGGGGCTTGAACCTCCAGAGGTTTCGCCATTTCTCATCCTCAGGGTGGAAAAGGAGCGTCGAATGGGGAAATGTAGCAACTCCAGAATGCGCGAGCAAGCCGACGCCTCGAGACCCGGTCGCCCGCATCCAAATTCTCACGGAAGCGAAATAGCGACCGTCCTCCCATCGCAATTTCGTAACCCAAAGACCCACATTTTCAATGACGAAAGTATTTCATAGGATTCTGTAAATCAATGATTTACGCAACATTCGAATCAAGAAGACTCCACCGGCACACACCTTTCCGGAGAACGAACTGAGAAACCGGACCCCGTCGACTGCCGGGACAGGGAGTGTAGACGCCGATGACAGGTATGCATAACAGACTCGCCATTCTCCTTCTCACCCTGACGATCTCCGCTTGTGGCGGCGACTCGTCCCCCACAGGATCCTTCGTTGGTGGTGGAGGTTCCGGGTCGGGCGGTGGTGTCCCGGGCGATGGCGGGTCGGGCAGCGGCTCGCCAACGGGTGTTGAAGGAACTCTCGCCGGCGTTCCCAAGAGCGAATTCGCCCGCCAGGCCACCGCAGGCGGCAACTTTCTCAGTAGCTTCGACACCGTCCTCGATAACACGTTCCGGAGTGTGAATCCGGATCAGATTCCCGCTTTGACCGATCCGGATATGGTGGATGCATCGGGGGCGGCGGCCGGCTACATCACTGAGGACGAACTCGTTCTGGGCGTAGTTATCAACGGTGAGGCTCCGCCTATCCACACCAGATCGGGTGGTATCACAAGATCGTGAACGACATCGTCGGGGGCCAGGCCGTTGTCGTCAGCTTCTGTCCGCTCACGAGCACTGGAATGCTGTTCGATGGGCAGGTTGAAGGCGGCCGCCTCACGTGTGGTGTGTCCAGGTTTCTTTTTAAAAACAATCTCGTGATGTATGACCGGCGAGATCCTCTGAACGTAGCGACGCTCTATCCTCAGATGATGGGCGTGGGCGTGTTCGGCCAACGCACGAACACCGGGCTCATCCAACTCCCCATCGTAGAAACAACCTGGAGATACTGGAAAGAGCTCTTCCCCAACTCTACGGTCGTGGGCGTTATCCAGAGCGAGGCGGTACGGTTCTCTCCTTCGACGAACCTCACGGCACGGCAGTTCAGTGAAAGCACCTACTTAAGCTATCCCTGTGCCGACTTGAGCTACCGCGATCCCGACTCCCGACCCCTCATCGGCGCGTTTCCCAATCTCACCGAAAACCCGACCGCCCAGATTTTCCAGAACAAGGATATGGTACACGGTGTCCGCTTCGGGGAGATCGCCAAGACCTATCCGTTCAAGCTGATGGGTGAGGAGGCGGTGCTCAACGACACCGTCGGGGAAACGTATATTGTCGTGAACTACTATGCGGAAGAAAAGCTGGCGATTTCGTTCTTCCGCGAGTTCGAAGGTCAGACCTCGACGTTCGAGAAAATCGATTCGACAACCGGGCCTTTTCCATTCCTCCTGCGTGACGTCCAGACGAGCACGACGTGGGATCTTCTCGGACGAGGAATCGAAGGACCCCACGCAGGCAAACGGTTTACCCAGGTTCCGGCTAACAACGCATTCTGGTTCGCCTGGGCGACGTTCTGGCAGAACACCGGAATCCTGTAGAAACGACCCTGCGCCTTGGTTCAGGTCGCGGTGCGGGCGCCGGACTCCCCGGCTGGTCGGCGCCCGCCCATTCTTACTGGCCATCGTGACGGCGTGACAACTGCGGATGTCACGCCGTTCTTGTTTCCTAGCCCGATCGCCAATGCAAGCACTCCCGAATTAATCGTCCCGACAGCACGCCTTTGCCGTCCTCTTCTGTCTGGTCGCGGTGGTTTCGGAGCCCGTCCACACCGGCGCCTGGACTTTCGCGAAAGGCACACTGTGGAGCAAGCTCAACTTCCTGACACAGCATACGGACGAAGAGTATAAGACCATTCCCGAACCCGAATTCGCCAGGGGCGATCGTGGCCCCTACCGGCTCGACGGCGAGTACAGTTCCAGAGCCATTTTCCTCGATATCTTCTACGGCGTCACGGACAACTTCAATGTCGGTGTCCAAGTCCCCTTCTTTCGCCAGAGCTTCCTCGATGCGGAACTCAGAGCCGGCTTCGGGGGCGCCCGACGATCGACGGGGTTCAGCGACCTGCGTGTCTTCCTCAAGCACAAGCTGATCGACTCCCCGTTGGTCTCGTAGATCAAGTTCGTGTTCAAGGCACCGACCGGTGAGTTCAAGAACGAACAGGGTCTGATCCCCACGGGCGAGGGCCAGTGGGACTTCGACTTTATCTTTCAGGTCGGGCGCTCCTTCTGGCCGTTCCGGGCATACCTCAACGCCAATCTCGGTTACCGAATGCGGCTTAAGATGCCACCATCGACAGGGACCCCGGAGACGAATTCTTCTGGATCGGCGAATTCGGATACCAGGGTACCGACCGGATTTCGGTTGCGCGTATTGAGGCGGGCGTCCGGCTGTCGATCAACGGTCAGAACTTTCCTGCGGGCCTGATGTGGACGATCGGCCTGACCTACCAGGGTGACCTGACCGGTAGCTGAGCCCTCCACCGTTTCCTTGTTTCCTTCTCCGATCGTCCTATGTTAGGCGCCCGCCTATGCACACGATGAACAACCGTCGTCCGCAACCGGCCACCTATGCGCGTTTTCTACTCGGACCAGCATCACGCACACGACCCCCCAGGTCAATTCAACGTCGACCGAATGGGAGCCTACTCGGAGTGCCCGGGCCGGGCCACTTCGATCCTCGATGCATTGCGTAAGTCGTCGGCTCATCAGATCGATCCCCCCGCCGACTACGAAACCAGTATCCTGCGAACCGTTCACGATGACGAATACATCCGCTTCCTCCAGGAAGCCTGGTCCGTCTGGTCCGGAACCGGTTGGTCGATCCCCCTGATCCCCTACACCTTCGCCCATCGTTACGCCCTGCATCAATCTGCGGACATCATCGCCCGGGCGGGCTACTTCGGCTTCGACCCGCAAACGCCGATCGTGGCGGGCACGTTTGACGCCGCCTGGGCAAGTGCCCGATGCGCCTTGACAGCAGCAGACCTCGTTCGAAAGGGAGAGCCCGTAGCTTACGCTCTATGCCGTCCGCCGGGGCACCACGCCGCGGCCGATCTCTACGGCGGCTATTGTTACCTGAACAACGCGGCTCTGGCGGCGAAGAAAACGGGCGCGAAGTCAGCGATTCTGGACATCGATTACCACCACGGAAACGGTACACAGACCATCTTCTACGACGATCCCGATGTGTTCACATCCTCGATTCACGCCCACCCCGACAGGGAGTATCCATTCTATTCGGGATGCGAAACCGAGACCGGCGCGGGAAACCAGACGAACTTCAACATCCCCTTACCTCCAGACGTGGATGACGACGACTACATCGCCGCGCTCGGGAGTGCTCTGGACCGTATCGACCGCTTCAATCCGGTCACGCTGATCGTTTCAGCCGGGTTCGACACCTATTTTGCCGACCCTCTGGGAGACTTCAACGTCGGTCTGGAGGGCTTCGGACGAATAGGGCGATGCATCCGTGAACTCGGTCGACCGACGGTCATCGTTCAGGAGGGGGGCTACCACCTCGAGCACCTGGGCGAGTGTGTGGACCACTTCCTGGGCGCCTGGACCTGACCTGGAGATCTGGACGAGCCGCTTGAAAATATCCTACGCCCAGTACCGTTCGATCCTTGTCGAGCAACTCGCCCCACAGAAGGGCCTTGTGGTCGTGCTCGGAATCCTGATGTTCGCGAGCATCGGCGCCCAGCTCGTCAATCCACAGATTATCCGTCATTTCATCGACCTTACCCAGACACCCGCCCCGGTCGGGCAACTGACCGAAGCTGCCGTTGCGTTCATCCTCATCGCCCTGCTCCACCAGACCCTCGAAACGGTGGCCACCTACGTCAGCGAAACCGTCAGCTGGACCTCGACGAACCGTCTCCGTTCGAAGCTCGTTCGCCACTGTCTCGGGCTGGATATGTCCTTCCACAACGACCACACACCGGGCGAAATGATCGAGCGGGTCGACGGCGACGTGAACGCTCTGGGAAATTTCCTTTCCCGCTTCATCATCCAGATCCTAGGGAACGTGCTGCTGATGTTGGGGGTTCTCGTGATGCTCTTCGGCGAGGACTGGCGCACCGGCTCTGCGATGCTTGGGGTCATCTTGCTCGCCTGCACGGTCCTTACGCTCCTCCGCAACATCGCGGTCCCCCACTGGGCGGGTGAAATTGACTGAGGGTTCGGAAAGACGGAAGGCGCTTGACTTGCCTCGTTTCCCACCGGATACTCGTTTCGGTCCCGAGGTAGCTGCGCTCACCATCCGACGACGAAACAGGCAGAATGAGTGATTCATGACAGGAAGTAGAGAAGCTCAGAGCCAAACTTGAGCGGCTGCGCGAGGAATTCAGCGAGAACGTTCGTCGTGAGAACACGCGCGTGCTTCGCGAGGTTGCGAATGGAATCAGCCACAACCTGAACAATCTTCTGACGGGCGTGCTTCTGCAGACAGAGTTGATCGAATCCATCGCGCAGGAGCCCGAAGTACAGGACTGCGTGAAGGACATCCTCAGGAGCGGCAGACGGGCCGCCGATCTCATCAATCGGCTTTCTCTTTCCCTCCGCGAAGACAATGTCGACGCACCTGAAAGCATCAGCGTCAATGACATCATCCACGAGGCGATCGAAGCCACTCAGCCCAACGGCCTGGACGAAGCCGAGCGCCGCGGGGTGACCATCACCTTTGAGCATACCCAGGAAGATCTTCCCCCCATCCTGCCACCCGCACCTTGCTTCTGAATATGCTGGTCGACCTCATTCGAAACTCCATCGAGGCGATGCCCGAGGGTGGAACAATCACGATCGCGACACGTCGTGAGGGTCGTCGCATCTGTATGAGCGTGGCTGATGAGGGCGTCGGAATGGACGCGGACACGGTTTTACATGCATCGAACCCCTTCTTTACCACCAAGAAAACCGTCGGCGCAGGCCTGGGTCTTTCCACCGTGAGCGGCATCCTCAGTCGCTGGGGAGGCTCGATGGATATTCAGAGCCTCCCCGAGAACGGGACTACCGTCTCCCTTTTCTCCCCGTATCGCAAGAATAGAAAGCCTCCCCCGTCACCATCCCACCGATCCAACCCCGGAGGCCCAGTGTCCGGATACACGTCTGCTGTCAATGAATTCACACGAGCCTGCAAGGAAAACCTGCCGGAACGCCCGATCCTGATTTCGGAAGAGCGTATCGCCTTCATCCGCGAGATGGTCAACGACGAAATGGACGAACTCGAGGAAGCCGCAACCGTCCACGATCAGGCTGACGCACTCGTCGACGCGATCTACTACATCTGCGATTTCGCGGCGACACACGGCATCAACCTGGATCCCGTGTTCGAGATCGTGCATCGAGCGAATATGCAGAAGGTCGTGGATGGGAAAGTGATTCGACGAGACGACGGCAAGATTCTGAAACCGAAAGGATGGGAAGACCCCGGCCCCAAAGTCGCTGAGGAACTCCAGCGACAGATGGATCGAGGTTCTTTCAACTAGACGCCAGGATGCCCGAATCGAACCGTCACACCCTTGCCGATGCCCTCCGGGTGACAGCCGATCGCCTGGCCTCCGGCGCCCGATACGAATGGGGCCATATGGGTCGATGCAACTGCGGGCACCTCGTACAGACACTCACGGAGATGACCGACGTCGAGATCGCCGCAACGATCGATTATCAGCTCAACGAGTGGACCGAACACGCGAAGGAGTACTGCGCGGGAACGGGCTCGAAGGTCGACGACTTGTTCGACGCCCTCAAAGACTTCGGCCTGAGCCACGAAGACATCCGGTGCCTCGAGCATCTGTCCGACCGCCGCGTGCTCGGAAGACTTGGCCTGAGGGGCGGCCGTCTTCGTAAGAACGATGTCCAGGATGTTACCCTCTATATGAGAACAATGGCCGACCTGCTCGAGGGTTCGCCGGCTTAGCGCCATCACCCAGCACGAAAAGAGCGCGCCCCTTCCACGAGGAGCGCGCTCTTTGCATTTCCCCCTGACCGTTTCGTCGTCAGAATTCAAACCTCATAGGCGGTCCACGTCCCGGTGCATCCGTGCCCTTTACGAACGTGGAGGACCCGGTTCGTCGCATCGGCGATGTAGCCAGATATGGAAACCATATCGACCGCTCCGTGCCGGCAGATCCCGGCCGGGTCTCCCTCGTGATCCGAAAGAAAAGACTTCATCGTCTCCACATCGATCGATCCGTAGGCCTCGCCCACCAGTTCACGCATTCGGTCTGCACGAGGACAGGAATCGACCAGGGAATTTGTTTCGAGCGCCTTGAAATCCTCTGTTTCGTAGTGATTGGCGTGCACGATGGCATCTGGATCATCGCTCCTGTAACGCGCAACACCCTCCGGTCGGATTTCGAAGTCAGCAATCTCGCCCTCTCCCGCACAAATCACCATATTGCCCGCCGAACACGTCGCATGGGCTTCGAGTACCGAGGCAATACCGTCGACATCCCGCTGCTCGAGACAGACCCGTTTGATCGGATAGTGAGGTAACCCCATCCGCCACGGGCAGTCGTATAGCGCATTCGCGAAATGTGCGACGCCGTGTTCGTTCATCCCCGAGTAGCCCAACTGACCGGCGAACGTGAACATCAGCGCACGGGGGCGTTCATCCGACGGGGCCACACGTAGAAGAATGGCGAAATCGCCGAACTCCGGAGCCAGGTCCTGATTCTGGCCCGCAAGCGTCACGCCCTCTTTCGTCGCTCTGCCAGTCAAGGCGAACCCCGTGCACGCCTCGTCACTCACCTGCGCGGCTTCCCCCCGTGCCTGGCATAGAAACGCCTCTTCGAGAGTAATGTCCGCGCCCTCGGCCAACCCCTGGATCTCCTCCACAAACCGCGGGCTCAGCTTCTCCATCAGCGGCTGGAACCGCATCGCGGAACGACAGAGCTCGTCTCGTGTCTTTCCTGTCATCCGTTCGATCCAGATCAGGTATTTCTGGATCAGCCCTGCCGCGATCGAGCCGTGCTGGAAACCCATCTCATAGGACGACCCACTGACCTCGACGAGCGGGAACCCCGCGTAAAGCCCCTGTGCTCCGGTCATAGCACACCCACTCGTTTCTTTTCGAAGTAGGCGCGGTCCCACGCGGCTCCCCAACCAGACCCTTCGGGTATCCTGATCTCACCCTGGGTCGGAACGGGCGGGTTGGTGAGCCCAATCTCCTTGCCGGCCTCATCACGGGTGCCGTTCGGGAAATACTCGTAGTAGGACGTATTTTCCACTCCACAACAAAGGTGAGCGTGGACAAGCCCGAAAATTCCTCCGGGGCCGTTCGGTTCGACCGTCGTACCCATTGACGCGGCCAGTTTCGCGAGCCTCAAGATCCCTGTCAGCCCGTGTCGAGCGTTTACGCGCAGCAGATCCGTCGCGCCCGTCCTCAGCCACAATGCGCTCAGGTCCATATCGTTCATCATCGTCTCCGGTGTCACGATCGGGATCTCGAGCGCTTCCGCCAATTTCTGCAGTCCAGCCTGGTCTCGATCGAACAGCGGCTCCTCGAACCAGCCGTAGTCCAGCTCCTCGAGCAACTTCCCCACCTCGATCGCTTCGTCGAGGTCGTAATCACAGCCGGCCGCATCGTGCAGCAGCGCGATGTCCGGGCCCACCGCCTCCCGTGTGGCCCGGAAGAACCGCTCGTTCCCAGCGCCGGTACCACGATAGTGATCCTTCACCGCCGGGAAGCCCCGTTCCACCGCCGACACGGAGTCGGCTGCGACCGCCTCTGGCGTAGCCCCACCGTTGTTGTAATAGGCAGGACAAACCTCCCGAGCCCGACCGATGAGATCTGCCACCGGCTTCTCCACCGCCTTCCCCGCGATATCCCAGAGACAGTTGTCGAATGACCCCTGCCATCCCATCGCCGTGAACATCCCGCGCGTCGCGATCTGACACATATCGTAGAGTCGTTCGCGGTCATTCGGGTCCTCTCCGACAGCCAGTACGCGCAGCTGTTCCAGATCGAGTTTCCGCATCGTCGTATACCGCGCGTCCCCCACCGTGCAGACGCCCTCGATGCCTTCGTCAGTTTCGACGTGCAGCACGTGAATCTCATCCTGAACTGAAGAATCGGGGCGGCGTACCCATCGCTTTCGCTTTCGGCCGGTGTCCTCCTGTTCCAGCCGAAAGCGCCCCGTATTACTCGTCGATTCGAAAACCGAAAGTCGGATGTCCGTGATCTTCAAGCGTGCTCCTTGGGTTGCACAGCGTCAAGGATCTGGCTATGACCCATCGATCGACCCGTCTGATCGGAGGATGGATGAAGAAAGCCAGGATCGAGGATCTTTACAGGGCCGACGGTAAAGCTGAGCTCGTCGATGGGATGATTGTAATGGACTCGCCGACCGGCCTTCTTCCAGGATTCGCCGCAGGAGAGATCTTCGTGAGCCTGCGCGCCTACGCCCGAGCGAACAAAACAGGAAACGCCATCCCCGACAACGCGGCATTCATCGTGGATCTCCCCAACCGGAAATCACTTTCGCCCGACGCCGCCTACCACATCGGTCCCTTGACGATGAAGTTCGCTGACGGCCCGCCGGTTTTTGCCGTCGAAGTCCGAAGCGAAGGCGACCAGGGCTCCGCTGCCGAACAAAATATGGCAAAGAAACGTGCCGACTACTTCGCCGCGGGCACGCTCGTAGTGTGGAACGTCGACCTCCTTGGAGAGGATGTCGTTCGTGTCTACCGTGGGAGTGGGCGTGAACCCGATCGGTTCGGCCGGGATGCCATCGCCGAGCCCGCGGTTCCCGGCTGGTCAATGCCTGTCGATTACCTTTTCCCCGAAGACTGAGGGAGACATACTCACGAACACTCTGGATCTCAAGCTGAGTTCGAGATCTGCAGTCAATGTGAATGTCGTGGTATCGTCCTCTTGACTTTCTGGTATTTCACGGCCGGTTTCATCACTGCGCCATCCGCCAGTTGTGAGACGGTCGACCGGTAGATCTCCTCCCACGGCGTCTGGTTATCCAGGACTTTCAACTCGAGTGCGCCCCTGCGTTGTTCGATCTCCTCTTCATCGATCAACACGTTAACCTCACGTGTATTCAGGTCGATCCGCACCGTATCTCCCGTCTGCAGAATCGACAGATTGCCACCCACCGCCGCCTCCGGAGAGCAATTCAGGATCGATGGACTGGCCGACGTACCGCTTTGACGCCCGTCCCCCACGCACGGCAGTTCCGGGACACCCGCCCGAACCAGGTGGTCCGGTGGTAACATATTCACAACCTCGGCCGACCCTGGGAATCCCACCGGCCCGCAGCCCCGCACAAAAAGAATGCACTGGTCGTCGATCTCGAGCTCAGGGTCGTTAATCCGATCGTGGTAATCCTCCGGCCCTTCGAACACGATCGCCTTCCCCTCCCACGCGTTCTCGTCACCTTCCCGCTCGAGATACTTCTTCCGGAACTCGTCGCCGATGACCGATGTCTTGATCAGTCCCGAATCAAACAGGTTGCCACTCAAAATGATGAACCCGGCATTCTCCTTCATCGGATCGTCATACGTCTTGATGACACGCGGGTCCTTGATCGAGGGCCCTTCCAGGTTCTCCCCCATCGTTTTTCCCGTGACCGTCAGACAGGACTCATCCAGCTTTCCCGCCTTCTTCAGTTCACCCATTACGGCCGGGATCCCACCCGCTCTATAGAATGCCTCACCCAACCACTCTCCCGCGGGTTGACAGTTCACGATCAGCGGGATCTCGTGACCGTGGGTTTGAAAATCGTCGATCGACAACTCTGCCCCGATATGCCTGGCAATCGCGACAAGATGCGGGGGCGCATTCGTCGATCCCCCGATCGCCGAATTCACCACGATCGCATTCAGGAACGCTTCCCGTGTCAGAATCTGTGACGGGCAGAGATCTTCGCGCACCATCTCCACGATTCGCTTGCCTGTGTGGTAGGCCATCTGAGCCCGCTCGCGATAGGCGCCCGGGATGGCTGCACATCCGGTCAACGACATCCCCAGGGCTTCCGTCAACGAATTCATCGACAGCGCCGTCCCCATCGTGTTGCAATGTCCCACGCTCGGAGACGACGACACCGCCATATCCATAAAACCTTCGTAGTCGATCTTCTCCGCCGCGTAGGCTTCGCGCGCCTCCCAGATGACGGTTCCCGACCCGGCAAGCATTCCTTCCCAGTGACCGTCCAGCATCGGCCCTCCGGACAGAACGATCGATGGAATGTCCATCGTAGCCGCAGCCATCAGACACGCGGGCGTGGTCTTGTCGCAACCCGTCGTCAGCACAACCCCGTCGAGCGGGTAGCCGTGCAGCACCTCGACGATTCCCATATAGGCCAGGTTCCGGTCGAGCGCAGCGGTCGGCCGTTTGCCCTGTTCGGCAATCGGATGCACAGGAAACTCGAAGGGAAACCCGCCGGCGTCCCGAATCCCCTCTTTCACGCGCTGAGCCAGAAAGATGTGGTGCCTGTTGCACGGTGCCAGATCGTTGCCCGTCTGCGCGATTCCGATGATCGGTCGGCCGTCCTGTAACTCCTCCCGTGTGATTCCGTAATTC
Organism: Latescibacteria bacterium UBA6620; assembly: GCA_002433075.1. GTDB lineage: Bacteria > Latescibacterota > UBA2968 > UBA2968 > UBA2968 > UBA6620. The sequence goes on along the minus strand of DJHM01000025.1, from coordinate 9,089 downwards.
ATGTATCGCTCGACATAGACAGCCGTCATCCCCGGATTGTCGGGGTTGTTGAACCATTCCTGCGAGCGAAGCTCTTTCGGTGTCTGCTCAGCCATATCCGCCTCTACCCGTGAGTTCCAATGCCAACATTTTCAGCCCAAGATTCACAATCACCCTATCCCGCGCAAGCCCGATGGCGAAACTGGCCAACTTCTGGAGATGTTTCAGGAGTCATTCGGCATCCCGCGCCTGCCAACAGCACCCGTCTCAGCGCGTTTTTTCCTTGCGGATGTGATGGACTCGTCTTTTGTGGTTGCACATTGCAGCGTGCCATTTACGCATCGAACCCTGTGCCAGGAGCCCCCGAGATGCGCCCTTTCAAGCGTAAGAGCAACCTACGCTGGCTGCCCGAATTCCCGAACTTCAAAGACTACAAGATCGGAGAGGACCGGCTCTCCTCACAAGCGCAAAACGCCGGGGAAAAACGCTCCCTGAAGAAGATGCTCGTCGACGGAATGCAGCTGGATGTCGACGATCTCCACAATCTGACCCTGCCCCGAAGCGTCGACCTGAGCCGGTGGTGCTCGCCTGTCGAAGACCAGGGGAAACTCAACTCGTGCGCCGCCAAAGCCGGCGTCAGTCAAATCGAATATTGCCAGAACAAAGCGCATAACACCTATACGGATCTTTCCCGCCTCTTCCTTTACAAGGCGACCCGCAACCTGATGAATGTGAAGGGGGATTCGGGGGTTTTCAATCGTACCACGATGGAAGCCATCCGCCTCTTCGGCGCCGTACCCGAGTCGTACTGGCCCTACAGCGACGAGCGGGCAGGCCTGACGCCTCCCTACGATGAAGAGCCACCTCCCTTCTGCTATCAGATCACGGACGACTACAAGGCCCTCACCTGTTTCCGGCTCGACACTCGACGTCTGGACCATGACGACCTTCTTCTGCGGATCAAGACCGTTCTGGCTGCAGGCCTCGCCTGTATCTTCGGGTTTACGGTCTTTAATTCCATCAGCGAGGCGGACGATAACAGAGGATTCATACCCGCTCCCAAGGCCGACGAGACTCCCGCCGGAGGTCACTCCATTATGGCCGTCGGCTACGACCGACGACGCTTGCGCGTTTCCTTCCATCGGCTCGATCAAAGTGAAGAATTCGTGGGGAACGGGATGGGGCAACCAGGGTTACGTGTGGCTACCCTATGACTATGTGAGGAAGGATCTGACCGGGGACTGGTGGAGCATTATCAAAGGCGACTGGGTCGATCAGTCCGCCTTCGGGCTGTTAACCGACTAACCGAGCCACAAGGCGCCAAGTGAATATCCTGTTCCTCAATGATACGTGCCATCTGGGCGGTGGCGAGATCTAGGTCCAACGTATGTCGGGCGCACTCACCAGACCTGGGCATCGCTGTCGGATCCTGGCTCCCGAGGGTGCAGGAATCCATCAGAACCTTCCTAAAAAAGTCGATGCCGATTCCTACGCGTCGATCTCCTCGCTCGATTTCCCGAGCCGATTAGTCGACCTCCTGAAAGACCAGGACATTCAGAAGATCGTGATACCCCCCTACGGCTCCGGGCTGGAGACGTGGCAGCTCAACGAGATCTGCAAGCACGATCCTGACACGCCCGATATCTACGTCAAGATGGGGCTCCCACCCTACACAGGGCCCATCACTACAGCTACGGGCTGAGCCCGAAGTTCTGCAGGCTGATCACTGTCTGCAAGCAGAACCGATCGGAATTCTTTCGCGTCTTTCCCGAAATGTCCGAGTCCTATGTGGACGTCCTCTACACCGGTCTATAACCGGGTCGTGGGGAGTTCACCCCGGAAGAGGTCCGTGCCACGCTTAACCGCCACGGTGTCCCGCCCCGTTCACGGGTGATTCTCAATCTCGCGAGGATCGTCGAGCAAAAGGGGCAGGAATGCCTGGTCCTCGCCTTCCTCCAGATGGTCGAACGCCATCCCGACGCCGCGCTCGAAATCGCCGGCGGCGTGGGCGACGAAACGCATGCACAGCGCCTCCGGGCGCTGGCTGACCACCCGGCGCTCCGAGGCAAGGTCTTCCTGTTGCCTCAACAGGAAGACCCCCGCACTCTCCTTGGTGCGGCCACGGTGTACGCCCAACCCTCGTTCGTGGAGGGTATCCCCAACGCAGTCATCGAAGCGCTGATCGACGGGGCCCCCTGTGTCGCGACGAACGTGGGCGGACTCCCCAAGATCGTCGACGACAACGTCAGCGGAATCTTGGTTTCAAAAGGCAATCCCCGACAACTCGGGAAAGCCCTGGGTCGCATTCTGGATTCGAAAGACCTCGGAACCAAGCTGGTCCGGCAGGCAAAACGATCCGCCTCGGCCTTCGACATCGATCGAAGGGCGGAAGAGTTGGAAGCGATCCTTCCCGCACCGGAGAAGGCCGTCCTTTCGTCCCGGAAGCCCACCCGAGCGGTTGCCCAACGTCGAATCAGAAATTGCACCCGCCGTATTCTCGTAACGCAGTCGGAGAGATTCGGCGACCAGATCCAATCGTTTGCGTTTCTGGTTGCGCGCCGCAGGGCCTTCCCGAAGAGAGAAATCACGATCCTGGTCCCGACTGAACAGCGAAGGCTCTACAGACACCTCGGGCTCGATCACATCTTCGGGATTGAAAGCAAGTCCAGCCTGACGTTCATCGGACGTCAGGCTTACGACCTAGGGTTCGACCTGAACCTCGACCCCGATCAAAACCTGCTGGTCGACGAGCCGATCGACCGGTTGGTCAGCTTCCCGAAGAATTCACCTGGCGCATCCCAGTCCTTCCACGACATCGTCGTTCACGAACCACTGTGGAAATCAATGCTCGGTTTGCTCCGAACCATTGGAGTCTCAGACCCTGTGGTATTCTGGAGCGACGTCCAACCGGTCCCATCCAGGAAGGAACGGCAATCCGCCGGACAGTTACTGGGACGAAAAAACGGGGCCCTGCGGGTCAGTCTGTCCCCGAGCGGCTTCTCTCCGGGGGGAAAGCAGTGGCCGGTCGACCGATTCGCGGACGTGGTCAACACCCTCTCGGAAACCTGCCCGATCCTTCCCGTCCTGCTGGGACACCCGACCGAAGTCCCACTCACCTGGTTGTTGGAATCGCTCATCAAGCCGCCCTGCCTGAATGTGTCCAAATGCTATGGCGGCCTCGGTGGACCCATCGGCGTCCTATCACGTCTGGATTTCCATTTGGCGAACGACAACGGCGTGATGCACCTTGCCGACTTGATGGATGTCCCTCAAGTGGCCCTTTTCGGCCCCACCAACCCACGCTTTTTCGGGCCTATGGGAAACAGAACGACTGTTGTGTCGTCGGAGGACGGCACGATAGAATCCATTGAAGTCGAAGACGTCTTGAAAGCAGTTTCCGTCCGGATGGAAACCTGACAGTGCACTGGGAGGCGTAGATGGCCGAAGCGAAAAAGGCGAAGAAAGCGACCGTCAAGAGCGCAACCGCCAAAAAAGCCAAGAAGAGCAGGCACGTCGTGAAGTATTATCAGGAAGGTCTGCCCGCGGCCACCGTGGACGGGAGTGTCGACGACATCAAAGCCGAGCTCGAAGCGCGCCACGACGTGAATATGGCCGACGTCAAGCTACAGGGCGACACCAACAAGAACTCACCTGTCGTCGTGGGGGGCATCTCAGACACGTGCCTCAACACAATCTTCGGAAACCGAGCGAAACCACTCAAGTTTTCGGCCAACACCACTCTGTCCTTCGCTCAGACGCTTTCAATGGCAGGTCCGACGAACGCCACGCTCAGCGCCGCGCCCGGTTCGATCGGCAATGTGGCTCCCAAGAGCCGTCCGTTCGTCATTCGCGGCATCTCGCCCAAAGACCTTTACGATGCGCTATCGAAGGCGGGCGTCGATGTGAGCAACATTACGATGGCACCCCTCAACCCTTAGACGTGGGGGACTGGTACGTTCAAGGGTGCGAGGCATTCGTCCTCTCTGGAGAAGTCGTGTCCGTATGGCACGAAACGAATCCGGACCTCGATTGGACGGTGTGCGCGAAGATCATCGAGTCTCGTCGGTCCGAAATCGCAAGACTCGTCGAGCATCTGGCTCTCATTAACTGTTTCCAGTGGCACCTGGAAGATGAGAGTCGAGCGACGACCGACCTCGCAGCAGCCGGTCGGCTGAAGCAGGAGATCGACCGGTCGAACCAGCGCAGGGTGGACCAGATCAACGTCCTCAACCGGTACTGCTTCGAGCGGCTTCCGACTTCGCAGCCCACGGCTCCCGTGCTCACAGAATCTCCAGGCAGCATCTACGATCGACTGACGATCCTTGCACTCAAAGCAGACCACGCTGAACTTGAAGACCAGGTCCAGATTCTTCAGGAGGAAGCGTCCGACCTAGCAGAAGGTCTCGACCAGATGTTCAAGAACCTCGAGACCGGTTCCCTTCGGATGAAGCTCTATACAACGTTGAAGATTTATGAACGCTGAAGTCCCCTACCCTCGCCTCGCAGACGGCCATCTCCACACCCGGGTTGGCCGTCTACGTTTTTGGATGCACATCCTCGCCCTCCACGCCCTGTTCCTTTCCCCGACCCCTGCCCAGGAAGACCGTCTCACGGTCCTGCGTCCCTGGACCGAATCGTCCCCGGGACTCGCTGTAGCCGTACAGCGAAACCGCGGGAAGGCTCCCGCACCCCACTGGAAAACGTTCGACATCTCACACGGCCTGCTGGCCGGAGCGGTCGAAACCATCACGAAGGATCTGGATCGTCGAGTCTGGTTCGGCACCGGGAACGGAATCTCGATGTCGAAGATGGACTCCCCCGAGCCGGCCGTCTTCGAGTCGTTGCGCGACCGGGCAGGCAATCTGTGGTTCGTCACGCAGAACGGAGGGCTGTTCAAGATCCCAGCAACGGGATTCCGAATTCCTGAGATCGAAGTGGTTGTCCCACCCGGCCCTGCGGCGCTGATCGGCCACGCGCTAGCGGAGGTCGAGAACCAGATCTAGTTCTCGCCCCCCGACGGTCTTTCCATCCTGACCGACACGGGCCCCAGCCCCTTCCCCGCAAACGACAACCTGCACGAGCCTCACCTCGAATCCCTGGTTCAGGACGATGGGGGCCTCGTCTGGCTCGGTCTGGTCGATCACGGCGAACGAGGATCGCCTTTGGTTCGCGTCCCTGGGGGAAACCTGTGTCGCCATCTTCACACGTTGACCGTTCGTCCTCGACGAACGGACTCCGCCTCCTTGAAGCAAAGTTTGAGGGCCGCTGCTGCGCGGTCAGCCGACAACGCGGACGAACTCCGTCCCGTCCTGACGACGTTCACTGCAGCCTGCATCTCTCGACGAAACGCGTCTCCACCTCGCAGCCGGGGTTTCCGCACCTTCCCGTCGTCCGTAATCACCGACAGGGGCGTTGCCACGTGCGGTTTACCGCCCAGCGTGGAGGCCTCGTAGGCAATCGTTGCTCCCTCGGCGTAGATCTCAAACCCGTGTGCGAACGGCCGCCCCTTCTTGGAGATCGCACCTGAGGCACAGGTCACCGTCAAATCCGGTTTCTCGTCGTAGAGGTAGGTCGTCGATGCGTATTCGACGTACGCCTCTTCCACAAGCCTCCCCGATGCCGTTATCCGGTTCGGTTTCCCGAACACCAGCTGAATGAAGTGTACATCGTGGATGTGAAGGTCGACGCCCGGCCCTCCGCTGCGGGCAAGATTCAGTGATCCTCCCGACCAGTCGAGTCTTGAGATGACCCGTTTGAAATGGGCGCCCAGAAGGTCTCCGTACGTTCCGGCCTCTATCGTTTCTACCAGCCACGCATATTCGGGAAAGAACGGGAGCACGTGCGCCACCATCAGGTGCCGGTCGTAGCGCTTCGCCGCCCGCACCATTCGTGTTGCATCCCAGCTTGTCAGGGCGATCGGTTTCTCGACCAGCACGTGCTTTCCCGCCCGGAGTGCGGCCACCGCCCGATCCGCGTGCTGGTCGGAGGGATAGCAAATATCGACGAGGTCTACGTCAGGACTGTGGATCAGCTCGTCATAGTCCGAGAATGTCTCCACGTTCGCAAGGTCCACCTTTTCCCCGCCTGAACCGAAGTTTCCCCCGATACCCCGCCAGTCTCCCGCCCGCTTCCTGGCAGACCGCGAGCAGATCGCCGTGACCCTGCCACCCCGCAGGGACCCGGACGCACGAAAATGTGTCAGTCCCATAAAGCCAATGCCGGCGATCCCGATTCGTACCATGGTTCTTCCCGTGTGGGTAGATGAAGGTCAACTGCGCTGAATATAGGGGTGGGTCCAGTGGTGCTCAAGCCGCCGTGTGGAACCCCATAGTTCTTGTTACATTAGGCGTGTGCAGCACGAAAACTCCTTCATCCAACGGGTTCACACCTACTCCGATCATCACGGTCTGTTATCCCAGGGCCAGACGGTCGTCGTTGCCGTTTCCGGGGGTGTCGACTCTGTCGTCCTCCTCGACGTACTCACCCATCTCGCGCCTTCCCTCGACCTGACGCTACACGTCGCCCACCTCAATCACCGACTACGTCCGAACTCTGGTGAGGATCGTGATTTCGTGGAAACACTGGCCCGGGATCTGCGTCTAACCTGCCACACGCAAGAAGCGGATATCGCCTCTCGGGCACGTTCAAATGGAGAGTCACTGGAAGAAGCGGGAAGGGAGATGCGGCGTAGCTTTCTTTCGGGAGTTGCCAGCGACGTCGGCGCACACAGGATCGCCCTCGGACACCACCTCGACGATCAGGCAGAAACGGTGCTGATGAGGCTGACCCGTGGGGCTGGTCTTACCGGTCTGGCGGGGATTCGGCCTCTAACCGCGGGTGAGTGGATTCGCCCGCTCCTGGCCGAATCCAGGGCGGCGATCGACGCCTATGCAAACGCGAGGGGTCTGCACCACGTCGACGATGTCAGCAACAACGACACTCGATTTCTCAGAAATCGAATCCGACATCGGGTGATCCCACGACTCAGAACGGAGTTTTCCGATGCCATACCGGCCGTCATCGCGCGCACAGCCGACCTGCTCAGAAGCGACGAGGATTTCCTCGCACAAACAGCGGTAGACGCCTTTAAAACCGTAACTTGCGTTCAAACCGACCGCAAGATAGCGCTTGATGGCCCTGCGTGTTTCCGTTATCATATAGCGATTCAGCGTCGCCTGTTCAGATTGGCCGCCGGACGGCTTGGTGTCGATCTACGAGAGCTGTCTGCAGCACGAGTCAACGACGCGTTGGATCGGTTCAGCCGGGAATCCTCCCGGGTCGACCTGACACCCGACTTGACCGCCTGTTTCGACGGGCGGCTCTTCGTTTTTGGAAGACGTGTCGGCCCTTTCGATCTGCCCATCAAAGAGTCGGGGCTGACACAGTACCCCCAAATCGGAGCCGAACTCGTCGTTTCCTGTTCACAGGATCGGCCGAGGGACCTCAAAACGGGCGACCCGTTCACTGCCTGGTTCGATCCATCCCGACTGGGTCCTCTACGCCTGAGGTCGGTCCAACCGGGAGACCGCATCGAACCCTATGGGCTCTCCGGGCGTGTAAAAATCAGCAAGCTGTTGATTGACCGGAAGGTCCCGCGCATCGTCCGAGATGAAGTCCCCGTCGTCGTAAGTGGCGACGAACCCCTCTGGGTCGTGGGCCTTCGAACTTCTGCTCGAGCGCTGGTGCCTGAAGAGGCCCGGCGAGCCGTACATCTGGAATTCAGGGGCGACTGGCGAAACCTGGCAAACGCACTTCAACTTCCGTCCTCGAAAGCACCCTCCGATGGCTGAGCCTGATCCCAAAAAACCCGATCGCCCAGAGGAACCTGTGCAACAACCCCAGCAGCAGCGGCCAGATGGGCCCAAGCCCGATGGCAAGCGTCCGTGGCGTCGAATCTCCAAGACGCTGGCGTTCTGGGTGGTCTTCATGCTTGTTGCGATCTTCGCTTCCAAGTTCCTTGGAAGCAACACGGCCAACGACGAAGTCACGTTGAGCTACAAGGATTACAAGGACCTTCTCGAGGCCGGCAAGATCGAGAGTGCGATCATCATCGAGACAGAGTTCCACGGCTCCCTGCTAGAACCCGAATTGACGTCCGACAGAACGGGCACGCCCCGATCCTACGACGCATTCGTCGTCAACCTCGGCGTCATCGACGGCGAAACCCGGGCCGAATGGGAGAAGCAGGGCGTCAACTTCCGCTTCCAGAGTAAGCCCTTCAACTGGGTGAGCGTCTTCTTCAATTTCCTTCCGTGGTTGCTGTTCGTCGGACTCTGGCTTTTCATCCTGAGGCAAATGCAGGGCGGCCCCAAAGGTGCCTTCAGTTTCGGCAAGAGCAAAGCGAAGCTCGTCTCCGAAGATCGCCCCAAAATCACCTTCAAAGACGTGGCTGGGGCCGAGGAGGCCAAGCACGAGCTTCAGGAGATCATCGAGTTTCTGAAAGACCCACGAAAATTCCAGCGGCTTGGGGGGCGCATCCCCAAGGGCGTCCTGCTCGTCGGGCCGCCGGGTACGGGCAAGACCTACATGGCCAAGGCCGTCGCCGGTGAGGCGGGTGTCCCCTTCTTCAGCATGAGCGGGTCCGACTTTGTCGAGATGTTCGTCGGGGTTGGAGCCTCACGTGTCCGAGACTTGTTCGAACAAGGAAAAAACCACGCCCCCTGCATCATCTTCATCGATGAAATGGACGCCGTTGGTCGACATCGTGGCGCCGGCATCGGCGGGGGCCACGATGAGCGGGAGCAGACGCTCAACCAGCTCCTCGTGGAAATGGACGGTTTCGAATCCAAAGAGGGCGTGATCCTGATTGCGGCGACCAACCGCCCCGACGTGCTGGACCCGGCGCTCATGCGCCCCGGACGTTTCGATCGGCAGGTCGTCGTCGATCTCCCCGATATCAAAGGACGCGAAGGGATCCTGCGTGTCCACACGCGCAACGTTCCTCTTGCCAAGGATGTCAAAATCAAGGTCATCGCCCGTGGTACCCCCGGGCTCTCTGGTGCCGACCTCGAAAATCTCGTCAACGAAGCCGCCCTTCTCGCCTCGCGCCAGGATCGTTCCCGGGTGGTGATGCAGGACTTCGAAGATGCCAAAGACAAGGTCATGATGGG
>DJHM01000036.1 GCA_002433075.1 Latescibacteria bacterium UBA6620 | reverse complement strand
ATACATAACTGGGGGCAGGTCACTTCCATCCGTTTTGCTGATCGAGCTGCGTGATGCGGCCGGGTCGGTTCTGTACTTGTTGGGTAGCTGCTGTGGGAGGACGGCGATTTCTGCTGGGCTCATAGAGGAGGGTGTGAAATGAAAGTAAAACTCGCACAATACGGCATCTCACACGACCACGCGACCGGGAAGGCGCGGGTGATGCAGGAGAGCGATCAGGTCGATTTCTGCGGCGTCTTCGAGCCCTCCACGGAGGTTCGGGAGGCGCTTGGTGCCAATCCGGCCTACGAAGGGGTGCACTGGTTTTCTAAAGAGGACGGGATCCTGGACGACGAAACGATCGTCGGCATTGCCGCGCAGGGGCGTGTATCCGAAAACCTTGCGATCGCACGGAGGGCCTTGGAGCACGGCAAGCACGTCTGGCTCGATAAACCCGCCGGCGACGACCTGGACGAATTCCGCGGGGTGCTCGACATCGCCCGAGAGAAGTCGCTACTGGTGCAGTTGGGCTATATGTTCCGCTACAATGCGGGTTTTCAGTTTGTCTTCGATTGGGCGGAGAGCGGCAAGTTGGGAGATATATTTTCCGTCCGGGCGCGGATATCCACTCGCCCGTCGGATGAGGCGACGTGGCAACGCTGGGATTCGCACGGCGAGCGTGAAGGCGGAATCATGTTTCTTCTCGCCTGTCATCTGACCGACGCCGTCGTGACCCTGCTCGGTAGACCCGACCGCGTCACTTCTTTTTCGCGTAATGAAGACGATGAATTCCCGTGGTATCGGGACAATACAGCGGCGATTCTCGAATATGGCGGAGCGATGGCTACGATCGAGTCGACGTCGCTGGAGGTTTCCGCAGGCGCGTCGCGGCGGCTGGAAGTCTACGGCACGAGGGGCACCGCAATCTTGGAGCCGCTTGAGCCACCCGCCCTGCGACTCTGTCTGGACGAAGATCGCGATGGTTATGCCGAAGGATGGCAGACGGTGCCGGTGGAAAGTCGTCCGCGCTATGTCGAGAGCTTGCGCGCGTTTGTGGCGGACATTCGCGGCGAGAAGACGCCCGACCGCTCGCTCGACCACGAATTCACCGTGCAGGAGACGGTGTTGCGGGCGGCGGGATTGCACGAGGCCTGATCGACGAGAAGGTGCGCATCCCGAAGACGGTGGACGGAGCAATACAATAGTAAATAGGAATGGCAGCACAGCCCGTGTGGTGAAAAATCAACCACAAAGACTTGAGATGCTGCTTAGGATTTTCTGCAATCCGTCCACTGTCCACCGTCCACCTGCCTCCGCCAGGGCTGCGGTAAGGCAGGCTGTCCTCTTCCCCTCGAACCCACTGACGCTCACCCCTCGGCAACAACCGGGTTGCGCAGCGTTCCGATCCCTGAGATCTCGATTTCGATGGTGTCGCCGGGGGCAAACGGACCCACCCCGGACGGAGTCCCGGTCATGATCACATCTCCGGGCAGGAGGGTCATTGCCTCGCTGATGTAGGAGATCAGCCGGGCCACCGGGAACAGCAGGTCGGACGTATTGGCCTGCTGCTTCACCTCACCGTTCAGCCGGGTGGATATATCCAGATCGGTGGGATCCAGACCGGTTGCAATCGCCGGACCGAGCGGGCAGAAGGTATCGAACCCCTTCCCGATAAGCATACAGCCCAGGGCCATTTCAGACCGCTGAATCACCCGTTCGCTCACGTCGTTTCCGCAGGTGTATCCGAGAACGCAGTCCAGGGCCTCCGCATCCGTCACCCTGCGGGCCGGATTTCCGATCACAACGGCCAGCTCACACTCGTAGTGAATCTCCTCTCCTTGGTGCGGATAGACGATCGGCACTTCCGGGCCGATCACCCCGGTCGAAGGTTTCATGAATAGCATGGGGAACGGGGGCGGCTCCTGTCCGCCTTCCCGGGCGTGTGCGGCATAGTTCAGACCCACCCCGATCACCCTGGGGGTTTCCACAGGGGCCAATACGCGCACCCGGTCCAGGTGCGTGACCACGTCTCCGGGATCGAGGCTATCGAAGGGAGATCCCGCAAGCTGGCGAATGCTCCCATCTTCCTCCAGGATGCCGTAACAGGCATCTCCATTGGCGCTGTATCGCACAATCTTCATTTCTCAGCCTCCTGATGTGGCGTCAGCCCGGTTCACCACCTCGGCAAATGACCGGTAGCACCCCTCGACGTCTGCCTCCTCCACATCGCCGTCGTGCACGACAACCCGTACGGCAACATTGTATACCTCGTTTCGATCGATCTCCTTTCGGCTTTTCGCAAACGGGTTCACCGACAGGACCCCCCAATCGGAAACGAACCAGGTCCCACTGTCCGAAGGGGAATAGGGAAACAGGGCCACACCGGCCTGACGGCCAGCCGCAACCGGTCCCGAACAGTCCGCCCAGTCGGCGCACTGCCCGGAAATCGCTTCGCTGCCGGAACGGCCGGCAGAATCGGTCAGGGTTCCTCCGCCGGTCACCCGCAGCGCTTCGGCCATGCGTACCCCGAAATAGGCGTGCCGGGTTGGACCGATGCGGATGTCCCAATCGGTCGGTCGCAGCTGCGAACGAATATCGATCAGATTGGCCGTCTCGCCCGGGTAGATATCGATCGTCCGGGTCTCGGCAAGCAAGGTGCGTCCCTCGGGTGCAGCCCACTCGCCCGGTCCCTGCCAGTGGAGCGTCTGAATCAACCGGAGGTGGTTCTCCGATACCTCCGTGTGCTCCACCGATTGGCTCAGGATACGTCCTGGAGCGCGGCCCTGAAACGTCTCGTTGACATAGAAGTTGTAAGACGCCTCTTCGTACGCATCCGAAGAAAAGGGCAATCGGCAGTCTACGTGGTCGGCGCCGACCCAGAGTGAGTTGTGGTGCGGGTGGTCTACGGGACTCTCAGTCGTCACCGCAAAGCCGGCCGGCGTATACACGGGAAAGAGGTAGGCGCGGAATGCCCCCTGGCTCAGAGAGGCGATCGCCCGCCCGCGCCAGCGCACATTCAGCCGGTGGGACCTTGCCCAAGCTCCCCTCGGCAGGGAAACGACCTCGTTCTCAACGGAGAAGCACGCCATGTCTACCCTCCCGCATCGGCGAACCGTTCAATGCTGTCCGGCAACTTGCCGTCAGCCAGGCTGCCCATCTGATTCAAGCAGCTGCAGTGGAGTCTGCTGGGGCCTGTTCCCAAGCGGAGCCGGGTCTCACAGAGCCTACTTCGTTAAGCTTGACCTTGCGACAGAAGACAAGACCCGCTGCGTCTTTTGTTGGGGCTCTGATGATCGGGGGCTGGCCGGGCCCATGTAACCGGATCTTACCTTAGTGGCCAGGATCAGCCGGGAGCCGGTGCCGCTTCCCTCTGTCGGAGCTTCTCGCGATGGGCCAGCACGTGATCGAGGTCTCCGGGTTTACCCCAACGGCTCGGGTTCCGGGCGGCCTGCTCAAGCATTTGCCAGCTGACCCGAGAGGCGACGACGCTGTCCCGAGCAGTGGGGTAGCGCACCGGGCCACCCTGGATGGCTTCGGCGAGGCGGCGGGCCATGACATCGACCTTCTTTCCCCCGTATGGAAATCGCTCGAGATGCGTCTGGGTGTGGCCACGCAGGTCCACGGTCACCGTTTTGAAGTCGTGTTCCATGACGATGACGCCCTTGGTACCCATGATCTCCAGTCCACACGAGGTTCGAGGCGAATCGGCTTCCTGCCCGAAGTTGAAGCCGTTGGTGACCTGAAAGAAGATGTCGTTCTCGAAGGTGCCGTGCACGTCGACCCACCACGGGTCCGGGTGACCCCAGAAACAGATTCCGCGGGCATCCCAGTCGCGGAATTCTGACCCGGCGTACCAACGGACGACGTCGACGTAATGCATGCCGCAGTTGTGGAAGGGAGGACCTTCGGGCTCGTGGCCACCGCCGGGCAGCAGACCCGGGGTCTGGTGTCGCACACGGATGCTGGCCAGGTCGCCGATCTCGCCGCTGGCGATGAAGGCCTGCATCCGTTCGTGGTACTGGCCGTTCCGGTTGAAGAGGTTCACGCAGACGTGCAACCCGCTGCACTCGATCAGCTCAAGCAGCTGCGCTTCTTCTTCAACGGTGGCGGCGATCGGCTTCTCCGCCCAGACGTGCTTGCCGCTCGCCAACGCCTCCCTCATCAGGGCAGGCCGCACGTCCGCCAGCGTGGTGATGGCAACCGCCTCGATGGTCGAATCGGAAAGGATCGTGGGGGTATCGTCGGTTACGCGGACGCCCGGGAAGGCATCGTTCAACTCAACTCGCACCTCAGGATTGAGGTCGGAGATGGCGACAAGCTCCCAGGCGGGATCATCGGCGACAGCTTGGGCGGTGCGCCGACCCATGCGACCTGCGCCGATGACGGCGACTTTCAGTGGGTTGGACATGGGGGAACTCCGGGAAGCAGGAAGTAGTGAGAAGGCAGTGGATAAAGGTAGGTGCTAAAGGCAAAATGCAAAGTGAGAAATCCTGGAATGTGAGGTCCGAAATGGCGTCGACCCGCCATTTCGCCTGATCCCTCCATCAGCCGCGCTTGCCCGCCGTTTCCCACTCCGTATCTTGGTCGCGATGCGCACCTTCGCCACCATCCTCCGTTCCCAGGCATCGATCCATCCCCTGCTCCTTCGCGACGGAATCCGGCCTCTGCCACGGGTCATTGGGGGCGAAGCCCGTCGTCACCGCCTATCGCCTGTCCTGAGTAGCCTGCGGAGCAGGCGTATCGAAGGGCCCACCGCCTGCCTCGCCATAGCCACGAAGTGGCGAAGGCGGGCCGACCGTCCACTGCCTGCCCTGAGTAATCTGCGAAGCAGGCGTACCGAAGGGTTCTCCGTCCTCCGTCTTCTGTCATCTGTCTTCTGCCTCCTGCTCCTAACCCACCAGGCCTACGCCCTGGACACGCTCCTGGTCACCACACCCGATCCGGAGACGGAGGCGTGGCGGTGTATCGTGAGCTGAGCGGCTTGGGGTTGAACCTAATCTATTCGGGGATCAGCATACACCTTTCGGAATCGGAGTCGGAGATCTGGGCAACGACCGAAGCGGGTCGAGCGTTGGAACCTTACTTGAGAGAACGACCTGCCCTTGATGACTCGCCTGGCTGGCAGGCACGACTTCGGGTCGAAGACTACTACCATTCCCGCGCGGAAGGGGAAGAACTCAAGTCCAATTGGCGCGATGCCATGAGTCGTGGGCATCCGGCTGAGTCTCTGCCCGTGGAGGAGTGGCCGACGAAAGTCGATAGCTACGCGATCTACTTTGACCGAGGAAATGTCCTCGTTGGTTCTCGTGAACCTATCGCACACGAATATCTGATGAGCATCAAGCGATTCGGTGAGGTCTTCGGATATGCGCACTCGCGGTAGAAGGAACTCCAAGAGAAGGAAGCACAGAATCGCCGCCTCGCCGTTGATGCATCCGTCCAGCGGCTTCGCGCCGAAGTACAGTCAATGGACGAAGCGTCGGACTTCGAGCGCATTTTATCGCTGCTGACTGAAAGCCTGAAGACGGTGGACCTGACGTTCGACGGCTGCGAGATAGACGTGCTCGGCGAGCCGGTCGAGAACCCTACGATGGAGATGTTCGAGCAGACCGGGTTCAAGTACAAAACCTATCGGCTCGACCCGACTGGCACGGTGGCACCACGTTCTTACAACGTTGCCGCGCCATTCCCGATCGTTATCGAACAGACCGTTGAACGATTTATCGCCGGGGAGCCGTGGCAGGGTACCAGCGAGGGTCAGGCAATCGTGGAGGTCCCCGCCGGTGCCTACGGGCGGCTACGCCTCACAGCGTCCGAGCGTGACAGCTTCACCGAGGACGAAGTCGTCACCCTCCGCGAGTTTGCCGATGCCGTCGCGCTCGGTTACGCCCGTTACCTGGACATCCGCGATATTCAGCAGCAGTCGGAGCTCAAGTCCGCCTTCTTTGCGTCCACGGTTCACGAGATCCGCACGCCTATGAACGCCATCAAGGGCTTCACGAATCTGCTCCTGCGCCGATTGGAAAACCTGGCGGATCGCCAGAAAGAGAACCTCGAGAAGGTCGATCAGGCATCGGACCACCTTCTGTCGATCGTCAACGATCTGCTCGACCTGTCGAAGATCGAGGCCGGTCAGATGGATATCACCCCCGGAAAGTTTGGCGTCGCAGAGATGGTCGACCTCTGCGTCTCGACCGTGTCGCCACTGGTAGGGTAGGGCGTGGAGCTGGTCCAGGACGTGGCTGAAGACATCGAGGAAGCGAACACCGACAAAGTCCGGCTCCAGCAGATGATCATCAACCTGTTGAGCAATGCCATCAAGTTCACCGAGAGTGGAACGATTACCGTCACCGCACGAAGCGAGAAGGGGAATCAGTC
The DNA here is from genome assembly GCA_002433075.1 of Latescibacteria bacterium UBA6620. Taxonomy (GTDB): domain Bacteria; phylum Latescibacterota; class UBA2968; order UBA2968; family UBA2968; genus UBA6620. Next base: position 6,552 of record DJHM01000036.1, on the reverse strand, counting down.
GGCCGCTACCCCAACTCACGATTCACGCTCGCCCTCCGAAGCTTTAGCGCAGGAGGGACCTCACGACCTCCGTATCTGATACGGGTAAAGGGATACCGGCCGAGGAGCTCCCCACCATCTTCGACGAGTATCGACAGGTCAGGGGCAGCGACGCGGACCACAAAGGAACCGGGCTTGGGTTGTCGGTTACGAAGCGATTCGCAGAGTTGCTCGGAGGCGCCATCTCCGTAGTCAGCGAAGTTGGCCAAGGCACTACGTTCACTGTAACGCTCCCGGCACATTACGAATCGTGACGTGCGATGATGAGGCAGCATGACTACATCCTCAGGTCAATTGGCCATCGACCGCTTAACCACACTTCGCCTGACGACCTCCGTCGTGGTGTTCATGATTCTGAAGCGAACGTATGAGTGTCCGAGCCTACTCCGCTGACCGTATCTACGATGGGGACACGGTCCTCCACGACCACGCCGTCATCGTTGAGGGGGATTCGATTACGGGTCTGGTGAAACTGAACGCAGTCCCGAGCGACCTCCCTCTGATCCGGCATCCCGGCTGTACGATCATCCCGGGTCTGATAGACACGCATATGCACTTCATGCGATGGCAAGGGCCCGCCTTTCTCGCCTATGGAGTGACCACCGTTCGGGATACGGGCAATGACCTCGACTGGATCCTTCAGTGTCGAGAGGCGTGGCCGAAAGAGACCTGGCCGCGCATCCTCTGCATGGGCCCGCTGTTGGACGGCGACCCTCCAGGCCATCCACTGGTCGCTCGCACCATCACCGATGTGGACGCCGCCGCCGTAGCCGTGCGTGAGACGGCCAGTTCCGGTGTCGACGCGATCAAGCTTTACGCCAGCATTGCCGCCGAATGGATTGCTCCGATGGTCGAGGCGAGTCACGCGGCGGGGCTCAAGGTGTCCATGCACTGCCTGCCGCACGGCGTGCTCGTCGCCGGTCGCGCGGGCGTCGACGAGTTTTACCATCTCGACGGAATCCTCGCCGACGTCTGGCCCGATCGCCCATCCGGCTGGCTCTACGTCTGGGGAGATCAGGACTTTTGCCAGACCTGGGACCGCCAGCTGCAAGTCGCCGACGAAATCGCTGAACTGGGAATCGTATCCACGCCCACGCTGGCCTATTGGGACAGCCAGTGGCGCCGGCGGCTGCAGGACCCCTACGATGAAGAGAGCCGCTTCGTCCCCGGTGATCTCCTCACGTGGTCATCGGCCGACCCCGATCCCGAAACCGGCGAGGTCTGGCGACGCGCGACGGAAGCGGCCGTGCGGTTCCAGGGGCTGCTGCTGGAAAGAGATGTACCCGTCCTGGCTGGCAGCGACACACCGTGTGGCGGCATTTTGCCCGGTCAAAGCCTCTGGCGTGAGCTCACGCTGTTGGTCGAAGCCGGCCTTTCGCCTCTGGGTGCGCTGCGCGCGGCCACCTCTGACGCTGCCGATTTCTGCGAGCGTCCCGAGCTGGGACGCCTTCGGACCGGGAGCGCCGCTGATATCGCGATCGTCCGCGGGGATCTGACGGCAACCATCCCCGATCAACCCGAGATTGAGCACGTAGTTCGCGCCGGGGTCGACTACGACCAGCCTGCCGCCCTCTTGCAGGAATTCCACGATTCCGGGTGGCGTGACGATCCCTGGGGGCGCCAGATGGCACTGCATTGGGCGAAGCGAATCTCGCCAAAAGCCTGACAGCGTAGTCTGTTCACATCCGAGTCAGACCACGCCCTTGAAAGTGGATTCGCAAGAAGTTCGCTGAAGGTAGAGTTGTGATAGCCCCCTTTTCCAGTACAGGAGGGGGCTTCGCAATGGATAGGTCACTGTAATAGGCATGATCGTGACCTTGCGGCTTCTCCAGATCTCTGTGAAGAGTTGTAGCCGCCCGATTCTGGCGGCACTCGCCCACCATGGACAGCGCACGAACTTCAGTTATATTCAACGGGCTATCATCGTGCGGTGGCGCGAAATGCCGCAAGTCGAGATCGTCCACAGCTTGGCACAGAACCTCGCGAGAGCGATAAAGGGTAGGGCGATTGAACGGCGGGATTCTTTCGGGTACTCGGGAAGACCTTCCGCAACGTGCCCGAGCGGGCGCTCTGCCTGGACGAACATGACACCAGAGAATCTCTGAGACCTTCTACATTCGTACTGATCCGGGAGATGCTCGAGGCCCGTGATGGTTACACGTATGCCGCGGACCCCGGACTCGGACGGGAAGTCGATTGGGATTGGAATCGATCCCCGCGGAATGGGAAAATCGATCCTTGCTCGGCACAACGTCCACCCTCCGTAGCAGTGCTACTGCGGAGGACGGGCCCGGATGGCAGATACGCTCTCTTCTTAACCTTCTACAACGGAGCAAAGGCAACCCATGAAAATCGAATCTATCAGCTTCCAGATCCTCGAAGGGGACCCCGTCGAACCCGAGTGGCGTCCGATGCGGACGATGCGGGAGTATCCTGGGTCACACAAGGTGCGGTTCTCGTATCGGCTGTTCAATGGGGAGGGCCTTCGTCTTGAAGCACGGCCGGCTTACGCGTGTCTGCTTCGCATCCGTACTGATGAGAATATCGAGACGATCGGGTCCTTTGCCACGGGATGGGGCCGAGAGGATCTGGAGTGGGAGGCGCGGACGTTCAAGCTTCAGTGGGAACAGGAGCTGGTCGGCCAGGACGCTCTGAACCGCGAGTATATGTGGCACAAGATGTGGATGGCGCGGCGGTACTTCCATATGTATGAGTGGACGGAACCGCTGGCGCTGATCGATGAGCTGATGTGGGACCTTGCGGGGCTCCGGGCAAAACTGCCCGTACACAAATTGCTGGGCGGATTCAGGGATCGTATGCCCGCCTACCTTACGGAGCAGGGCATAGCGTATGAAGACACGTTGAAGTCCGTTCAGCGCGCGATCGACGATGGGTTCCACGGGTTCAAGGACCATTCGACGCTGGGCGTCGAGACGAACCTCGCCCTGGCCAAGGAGATTCGGGACTTGGTCGGGGACGACATGGTCCTGATGCACGATCCTGTTCAACAGTATTCGGTCGAAGAGGCGATTCAGGTTTCTCGCAGACTCGAGGAGCTGGACTACCTGTGGATCGAGGAGCCGCTGCAGGAGTTCGACATCGACGGGCTGAAGCGACTGTCAGATGCGGTCGATCTGCCGGTCATGGCGATGGAGTCGATCAAGGGGAATCCATACCTTGCGAAGCAGTACCTTGCCACGGGTGCGATCGATATCGTGCGACAGTCAGGTTTGGGTATCACGGGACAGATGAAGCTGGCCAACCTTGCCGAGATGTTCGGGAAGAATGCGCACGGAGGGAACCCTCACGTCGCTGCGGCGATTCGTAACGATGACTGGTGGGAAGTTTCCGCGTGGCCACCGACACGAGCTGACCGAGCGAGGTCGGCATCGTTTTCAGGCTTGATTCGTGATACGATGGAGATACGAGACGGATTTATGTATGTCCCCCAGACACCGGGGCTGGGACGGGAGATCGACTGGGATCAGATTGAAGCGCGAACGATTGCGACGATATAGCGCCTTTACCAAGCCTAAGAGAAGCGTAAATGACCTCTTGCAGATCAAATTCAACCGGAATCATGGACGACACCCTATACGGCACCAGAAATAAAGCGGTGAACAGAACGGATAGAGAATAGAGTTGCTGCCAAAGGATAGGTATGCAGCCTCACAACTATTGAATTCTATGCCGTGGCCGCCTCCAGTGCCTCCTTCGTGATCTCCAGGCCCAGGCCGGGTGCGTCGCTTGGGACCAGGCAGCCATCCTCGGGTACGGCCGTGCCCGGGTAACGCTGGAAGGACTCGCGGATGGGCACGCCGGAGACGCCGATTCCGAATTCGGCCATTGGCGTGCTGGGCATGGCCATTGCCATATGCTGGCCCTCGGCCGTGTTGCCACCACAATGGTCGATCACGGAAAGCCCGGCCGCCTCCGCGTAGTGGCAGATCTTGGCCGTCGCGGTGATACCGCCCACCCAATTGATGTCGGGTTGGAGCACCTCGAGGGTCCGTCGGTGGGCGGCGGAGAAGAAGGGCAACGTGGAGAACCAGTGTTCGCCCGCACCCAGTGGCTGCCAGGGGATGCGCTGGCGTAGCTCGGCGTAGCCGTCGTAGTCTTCGGGCATCAGACAGTCCTCCAGCCACTTCAAGCGGTAGGGCCGTAGCCGTTCCGCCAGCCTCACTGTATACTCCAGATCGAGCCCCATCCAGCAGTCCAGCATGAGATCGGTCCCCGCTGGCATAGACTCCCGGGCCGTGGACACCAGGTCTTCGTTCATGTCCAGCCCGGCCGCCGCGTCGGCCGGGCCTGCCCGGCAGAAAAGCTTGCTCGCCCGGAATCCCTGTTCCACGTGCCACGCCGGGTCGTTGCCCGATGCGTAGCAGGTTACCTGATCTCTCGCCGGTCCTCCCAGAAGCGTGTAAACGGGGCATCCGAGGAGCTTGCCCTTCAGGTCCCACAGCGCAATGTCGACCGCACTGATGGCGCAGCTCGCCAGCCCCGGACCGTAGGGAGAGGTCATGCGGTACATCATGTCCCACAGCTTCTCCGTGGCCGTGCACTCCTCGCCGGTGAGGACCGGAGCGAACTGGTCGTTGATGATGGGCGCGACCGCCCCGCTGTAGTCCGTGGTCCCCAAACCCCACGTGCCATCCTCGGCAGTGACGACACAGGCCAGGCGGGGAGATTGCGGCATGCGCCAGAGGCTGCGGTCGACCTTGAGTCGGGGGTATCCGGACATCGGGTTGGCCCAGATCCACGTGTCCCGATGGCCCCCTTGCCCCGGCCGACCGGGGTCGGGTTTGGGGTGCTTCCAGTTGAGCCTGATCTCCTCGGGCGACCGGATGGCAGCGGCCCGAATCTCCTTGATCTTCATTCAGTCTCCTCCTGTCGCGTGAACCCAGTCCACCTACCGATCCTGCTTGGGTGATGCCAATGTTGCTTCTTCATCGAAAACGGATCGAATACAGATCGGCATCTCTCATCGGAAATCGCAACCGAATCGACCTGCCCTCGAGACCGCCCAGATCGGACCCTTTTTCCCACCGCACAACCTGTTCGGTCTCATCCCCGGTCGACGGGAGCGAGTCATCTCTGGTGTATCCTGACAGCGGCGTGCCTGCTTCATCCTGAAGCTCGACCTGAACGAACCCGCCCGCTCCGGTCGCATAGTTGATGAGCAGCTCCCGACCCTCGAACTGAAACGGCCGGGTCGTCATCTCTCCGCCCCCATAGGGGGCATTCACTGACACGAACCCATCAACCCGGAGCGTGAGCCGCTCGAGATGCACGCTGGGCTGGGCGAAGTGTCGGCCCACGTAGAGCGACATCTCATCGCCTCCTGTGGGCACGATGCCCAGGGCCGCATAGTTGCATCGACTCACCCAGTTGCGTCTATCGAGTCCCGGCCGGACGAACCCTTCCATAAACGTTCGATCGTAGAGATTTCGGCCTCGGCTGGTCATGAAGAGGGTCTCATTACATCCCCTTGCCTCATCGTATCTCCCGTCTTCGAACCGATGCAGACCGAATTCCTCGAGCTCCTCATCGGTGAGCAGTGTCTTCCCCGTGATGAACCTTGCGGGTAGCGCGATGTAGATATGGGGCGCACGGTAGTAGGGATGCGTCTGGTTGATGTACAGATGCTCCATGGGCGCGGCCCCGAACTCCATCTCTTCCTGCGGGGTCCAATGGACGAGATCCGGCGATGTCTGGCGCGCAATCGATCGGGGCCCCTTCAGGTATCCCCCGTGCCATACCCGGTAGTAACAGACGTAGCAGCCCTCGTGTTCCGACCAAAATCCGACATTTTGCGAATCGAACCGAATCAGGTCGGGATCTGTAGGGATGGCAGGTTCCTGCATCCACCGGCTCCAGTGAATACCGTCGGATGAGCTCAACACCACGAGTCCGGTCGCCTGCGTTCCGCAGATGGCCTTGTATCGCTCTCCGGGATCCACGCCGGGTCGGGTGTCGATGAAGGGGCTGAAGTTGTGACACAGGTCGCCGTCATCGGCCCACACTACGTTGTTGTCCAGTGTGCCTCGCGTTTCGAAAAGCCTCAGCTCAGGTTTCGTCCAGGCGATCCCATCCGAACTTTCGGCATAGCAGACAACCTGCTTGATGCTGTTGGTCGGCTCACCCGCCTCGGGCAACCCGCGGTAATACATGCGGTAGACATCCTGATCCTTGAGCACCGTGACATATCCAGAATGTCGTCCTTCCCAGGGCCTGTCGAAATGGATGGCGACCCCCGCTGGCCGGGGAGGGTGAAGCTTGAGTCTCGTATCCTGCAGCCTCTCAATCAGGTAGGTGTCGAGAAAAAGCTCCCGTCTCTTTCCGATGTTCATCCATGCACTCCCTGGGGCACGTCGTTCAGCTCGCGGTTCGGCCTGGACTCGGTCCTGCAAGTGCCCAGTGCCTTCGCCCGGCTGCGCTGTCGCCGGAACGGGCCAGACGGGATTAAGGTACGACCGTACTGACCTACCCCCCCAGGATTGTTCCCAGTCCTAA
>DJHM01000043.1:71618-72188 GCA_002433075.1 Latescibacteria bacterium UBA6620 | reverse complement strand
ATCCTGTCCCGCTGCCAGCGCTACAACTTCAGGCGGATTCCCACGCGTGACATCGTGGAGGAGCTGAAGCGGATCGTCGAGGAAAAGTCGATCGAGGCCGACGAAGAATCGCTCTACCTGATCGCCCAGCGTGCGGACGGCGCCCTGCGGGATGCGCTGAGTCTGATGGATCAGACCCTGTCTTTCTCGGAGGGAGGCATTGCGGCCGAATCCGTTCGGGATCTGCTGGGGATCGTTCCTCGCGAACTCTACTTCAGCCTCACCCGCGCGATCGAAGAACAGGATGGTGCGGCCGCGCTGGCCTTGATCGCCGATCTGGTGGAACAGGGCGGCGACGTGGGCGAGTTCGTCGAAGGATTGCTGGAGCACTTTCGTCACCTTCTGGTTGCCCACGTCGAAGGGAAGGTCGTGGGGGTCGATCTGCCGGATGCCGAGATCGCTCAGTATGAAGAGGCGTCCGCCCGATTCGACGAGCACCAGTTGGTCCGGATGCTCAACACCGTGGCCGATCTCGAACTCAGCCTGGGGCGTGTGGGCGAACCTCGATTCTGGCTGGAGCTGACGGTCATG
>DJHM01000043.1:71187-71313 GCA_002433075.1 Latescibacteria bacterium UBA6620 | reverse complement strand
CTGGCTGGAGCTGACGGTCATGAAACTGATCCAGGCCGCCACGACCGTCGAGCTGGCGGCGCTGATGGCGAGGCTCGACGGTATGGAGCCTGGAGGCGCGGGGGAGTCGGCGCGGGCCAGGCCCGT
>DJHM01000043.1:42571-70873 GCA_002433075.1 Latescibacteria bacterium UBA6620 | reverse complement strand
CGCGCGGGCCAGGCCCGTACCGCTCTCCCCCCGGAAGCCGACGCCCCGGGCGCCGTCACAGCCTGCGGGGCGGAAGAACGAGGAGGGCAACGGCGACGAATCGCCCCCTCCGCCAACGGTTGAGCCTGAAGCAGATCGCGAGGAGGAGCACGCCGGAACCGCGACGCCCGCGACGATAGAAGGTATCCGGTCACGATGGGAGGATGTCGTGGCCACGGTGCGTGAAGAAAAAGTGTCTGTGGGGACGTTTCTGAGCGAGTGTGAGCCACGCAGCCTGGATGACAACCAGCTGCTTGTGGTGTTCAAGCGAACACGAGATTTCCACGCGAACCAGGTGCGGCGCAATCACGAATCGGTCGAGCAGGTATTGAAGGCAATGTTCGGTCTCGATCTTCGGCTTGTCTGCGAGGTGGATTACGACGAAGATCCTGAAGAGGTGAAGCAGGAAAGGCGCGTCGAGGAGGACGAGCGAGTGCAGACGGCGCTCAAGATTTTCGACGGTGAGATCGTAGGGCGGTAGTCCGGTTCGGAGGACAAATGGCAAAAGGCAAGGGTGGGATGATGAAGCAGGCCCAGAAACTCCAGGCCAAGATGGCGAAGGTCCAGGAGGAGCTCGGGGGCAAGCAGGTGGAGGGGGACGCGGGTGGTGGAATGGTCGTCGTCACGGCGAACGGGCATCAGGAGATCCTGTCTATCAAGATCAACCCGGAGGTGGTCGATCCGGAAGACGTCGATATGCTCGAGGATCTTGTCCTCGCCGCGATCCAGCAATCGCGCGAAAAAGCACAGGCCGTGGCAGAGCAGGAGATGCAGAAGGCGACTGCCGGCATGATTCCGCCGGGCATGATGCAGGGGCTGGGCATATAGCATCGAGAATCGAAGATTGAGAATCGAGAATTTAAGAGCGGAGATCGGGAGTGACGGTTGAACAGTGAGAGTCCCATTGATCGACTGGCCAAGGGGTTGAACAGACTGCCCGGGGTGGGGCCGAAGTCTGCCCGCCGGATTGCGCTCGATATGCTGACGTGGGACACGGAAGAAGTGCGACGTCTGGCGGACCTTATGGTCGATGTGAAGACCAACGTGAAGTCGTGTACGGTTTGCGGGAATCTGGGGCTGACGGATCCGTGTTCGATCTGTGACGACTCGAGAAGAGACCGGACACTCCTGATGGTCGTGGATACCGTGGCCAATCTCCTGGCCGTCGAACGCACCGCCCACTTTCGCGGTGTCTATCACGTGCTCGGCGGGCGGCTTTCGCCGCTCGAAGGGGTCAGCCCGGAAGACCTGAACCTGGCCTCGTTACCCGATCGAATCGCGGGGGGAGAAGTTCAGGAGGTGATCCTGGCCAACGAACCGACGGTGGAGGGAGACGCGACGGCGCAGTACCTGAGTCAACTCCTGGCGGGTGCCCCTGTAGAGGTGACGCAGATCGCCCGGGGGCTTCCCGTTGGCAGCGATTTGGCGCTTGCCGACCAGGTTACGTTGAGCCGCGCGCTCGAAGGGCGAAGGCAACTGTAGTGGAAGCGGCCAAGACCATGGTCCCGGACCCCGTCGCTCACGAAGGCGACCTGCTCTGGACGATTCCGAACGTCCTGACGGTGATTCGAATCATTCTTACCCCGGTCTACCTCCTTCTACTGTTCTCTGAGTTGTGGTATGCACGCGTGTCGGGGTGTGTGGTGTTCGGCCTCGCGGCATTGACCGACCTCTACGACGGGCGGATCGCGAGAAGGGCGGGAACGACGACCGAGTTCGGCAGATTCATGGATCCCCTGGCGGACAAGCTGCTGGTGTCGTCGGCGCTCGTGGCATTCGTGATGATGCAGCTGGTTCACGCGTGGCTGGTGATCGTGACCCTCGTGCGGGATGTCGCGATCACATTGCTCAGAACTCTGCTGATCCGGAAAGGACACCCGCTGGAGACTTCGTTCTTCGCGAAGATCAAGACGATGCTGCAGCTGGTCGTGGTTTCGTGCATCATGCTGGCGCTGGCCGTTCAGGGCACGTTGCTCGAATACGGGGTCGAGGTCTACACGTTGACAGGCGCGTGGGAGGCGACACTCGTGAACGGCGCAGTCGGCGTGGTGACGGTTCTGGCGGTGGTGTCGGGCCTCCAGTATCTGGTCGCTGCGTGGCGGGCGACGGCTTGAATCTTGTAGAACGTCTGCTGGTCACCGGATTCTTCTCTGGCTATTCGGTTTTCGCGTCGGGAACGTGCGGCTCCGCCGTCGCCCTTCTCGTTTACGCCTTTCTCCCTCCGCTTTCCCCCACGTCGTGGATCGCACTTCTGGTCATTCTGTTCCTGGTGGCCGTTTACCTGTCCTACAAGGGTGAACAAGAGTGGGGCCACGATCCTCCCCAGGTCGTGATCGATGAAATTGTCGGTTTCTTCGTGACCACGGCCTTTCTCCCTCAATCGCTCCTCCTGGGAATCGTTGCTTTTTTTCTGTTCCGAGGTTTGGACATCGCCAAGCCGCCGCCCGCACGACAGGCCGAGGATTTACCCGGTGGATGGGGGGTCGTGCTGGATGATGTGGTGGCCGCGGTCTATGCGAATCTGCTGATTCGCCTTGGGCTGTCCGTAATGGGGAGCTCGGAGCCGGCCTGATGGACCCCGTGAGGTGCTTCGTTGCGCTGGACGTTTCCGATTCGGTTCGGACGGCGCTCGGCGAGACGGTGGACGGACTCAAGCGGGTAGTGGACGGTGTTCGATGGGTGCGCCCCGAGAATGTTCATCTGACGCTCAAGTTTCTGGGGGATGTGGATCGATCCCGGTTAACGAGCGTGGCATCCGTTCTGAGTGCAATTGAAAACAGTCAGGCGGTGCGGCTTCGGCTGACCTCTCTCGGTGGGTTTCCGAGGAGAGATCGCGCACGGGTGATCTGGGTCGGTCTCGATGGGTATCTGGACCCGCTGAATCGACTCCAGCCCACGGTCGAGACACAGATGGAAGAACAGGGATTCAGCCGGGAGACCAGAGACTTCCGTCCTCACCTGACGGTGGGGCGAGCGCGGAAATCGCCGGTTCAGATTCCGGACATCCCTGTTTCCGAAGTGGGATTCGAAGGATCGGTGGTTTCCCTCATCCAGAGCCGCATTCAACCCGCTGGGGCCGTCTACACGCCGATCGAGGCGATTTCGCTCGCCGGTGCTTGACGCCTATACATATGTGCACTATATTCAGGTTCGTCGCTCACGTACGGCACAGCTATCTAAATACTCGGACTGCGCCGTGATCCGAAAACGCAGAATTCAGTATCTGTAAGGGGATATCTGTAAGGGGATTTGAGATGGTCAAGAAAGTCGAAAACGGACGGGACAAATCAGTCGAAGCTGCTGTGTCGCAGATCGAAAAGCAGTTCGGGAAGGGGTCCATCATGCGGCTGGCGGGCGATGATGGCGAGCGCGTTCCGGTCGACGTCGTTCCGACGGGCGCCCTCGCGCTCGACGTGGCCCTTGGCGTAGGTGGCCTGCCACGAGGCCGCGTCACTGAAATTTACGGCCCGGAAGGTTCAGGAAAGACGACGATCTGTCTCCACGTGATTGCCGAAGCCCTCAAACGGGGGGGTGTGGCCGCTTTCGTGGACGCCGAGCACGCGCTCAATGCCGAGCTGGCAGAACGGATCGGGGTGGATCTGGAGAACCTGTTGATTTCCCAGCCCGATAATGGGGAAGAAGCTCTGGAAATCACGGATACACTGGTTCGGAGTGGCGCTTTCGACGTGGTTGTCGTCGATTCGGTGGCCGCACTCGTCCCGCGAGCCGAACTCGAAGGCGAAATGGGCGATACACACGTCGGGCTACAGGCAAGGTTGATGTCTCAGGCCATGCGGAAGCTCACGGGGTCGATCAGCCGGTCCAATACGATCGTTATTTTTACGAATCAGATTCGGATGAAGATCGGCGTGATGTTCGGGAATCCGGAGACGACGTCGGGAGGCAATGCCCTCAAGTTCTACTCTTCTGTGCGAATGGAGATCCGCAGGATCGGGGCGATCAAAGACGGTCAGAACGTGATCGGAAACCGCGTGAAGATCCGCGTGGTCAAGAACAAGGTGTCGGCGCCGTTCAAAGAGGCCGAATTCGATCTGATGTTCGGGGAAGGCGTGTCGCGCGAGGGTGGCATCCTCGACATGGCCGAACTTCATGAAATTATCTCGAAGAGCGGGACCTGGTTCTCGCACGGGGAGGAACGGCTCGGGCAGGGTCGAGAGAATGTGAAGCGGTATCTGGCCGAACACACCGACCTGGCCAAGAAAATCGAGAACGAAGTCCGTATGGCGATCGGTCTGCCGAACGAAGAAGACGACGGAGAACCCGCACCCGACGAGGCGACATCCGCCGACCGACTCGCGGCGGAGCCGAACTGATCGATACCGAAAGGACGGAATCGGGGCTCTTCGACCTCGATCCTGACATCGAAAAGGCGAAGAAGACGGCGTTCCAGCTCCTGGAACGCCGTGCCTATACCCGGTCGGAAATCGTGGGCAAGTTGATCGGTCGAGGGTTCGCTCAGTCCGTCGTGGATGAAGCGGCAGCTTCGCTCGAGAGGGTGGGCCTGATTGATGATGCGGATTTCGCCGCTCGGTTCATTCAGGATCGCATGCGTCTCCGCCCTTCGGGGCACGCGGCCCTCAGGCGGGACCTCCGCCGCCGAGGCGTCGAACCGGACCTGATTGAGGCGGCTCTGGAGGAGGCCTTCAAGGACGTCGACCTCGAAGCTGTTGCCTTTCGTCTTTTGTGCGGACGACGTTCTCGTTATCTTCACGTGGAACGTGCCAAAGCCCTGAACCGGATGTATGGTTTCCTGGGCCGGCGCGGTTTTCCGTCCGATGTAGCGCGGTCGGCGGCATTCCGAGCCCTCGATGAAATGAGTGGCGACACTACCAACCTCGATTAAACCTCCCAATTTAAAACCACGCATGAGCGATACCCCACAATACCCTCCGACTGCCTCCGCAGCTCGATCAGATATTCGTGCGGACAAGGTTCGAGAGGACTTCCTGGCGTTCTTTCGGGGGAAGGCGCACGAGATCGTACCGAGTTCGCCGGTAGTTCCCCTGGAAGACCCGACCCTTCTGTTCACGAACGCCGGAATGAACCAGTTCAAGGACGTATTCCTGGGAACCGGGCGCCGTCCCTACACGCGAGCGGCCGATTCGCAGAAGTGTATTCGCGTGAGCGGGAAGCACAACGATCTTGAGGAGGTCGGCCACAGCCCGTCGCACCACACCTTCTTCGAAATGCTCGGGAACTGGTCTTTCGGCGACTACTACAAACGCGAGGCCATCGAGTGGGGCTGGGAACTGTTGACGGAGGTGTGGGGACTGCCCAAGGATCGTCTGTGGGCGACGGTGTTCGGGGGAGACGAGGCGGATGGGCTCGAGGCGGATACGGAAGCCGAAAGTCTCTGGTATGAAGTCACGGATATCGGCAAGGGACGTGTGTTGCACCTGGGGAAATACGACAATTTCTGGGAGATGGGCGAGGTGGGGCCGTGCGGGCCGTGCTCAGAGATTCATTACTACACAGGAGCGGATCCGGCTTCGCAGGATGCCGAGCCCGATCTCGACGGTCCGGATTATGTCGAAGTCTGGAATCTTGTGTTCATCCAGTACAATCGATCCGACTCGGGCGAACTCAACGTGTTGCCGGAAAAACACGTCGATACGGGCATGGGGTTCGAGCGCATCTGCCAGATTCTTCAGGGCGTAAAGTCGAATTACGAGACGGACCTGTTTCTGCCAATCATCTCGGCGGTGAGCGAACGCACTCGAAAGCCTTACACGGAAGATCATCGTGTCGCGATTCAGGTCATCTCGGACCACATCCGTGCCTTGACCTTCAGCATCGCAGACGGGGCAGTGCCTTCGAACGAAGGCCGGGGGTATGTCCTACGGCGCATTCTGCGTCGTGCGGCCCGGTTTGGTCGGACCCTCGATGTGAAGGATCCCTTCATGCACGACCTGGTGTCGGCGGTCGTCGAGACGATGGGCGAGTCCTTTCCCGAGATTGTCGAGAAGGCGGACCATATTCAGCGGGTCATCCGAGCCGAGGAGGAAGGCTTCAACAAGACCCTCGATCGAGGTCTGGAAATCTTCGAGGAAGTTAGCGCGCGTGGTGCCATCTCCGGCGAAGATGCGTTCCGACTTTACGATACCTACGGCTTTCCGATCGATCTGACTGAACTGATGGCGAGCGAAAAGGGCCTGACCGTGGACCTGGTCGGGTTCGAGCGGGAGATGGAAGCCCAGAAGGACCGGTCCCGCGAAGCTACTCGGCGTGCGGGTGGGAGCCAGGAAGCCGTCGAAGAGGGCTTCCTGCCAGACGAGCATTCAGAATTTGTGGGGTACGGTTCTCTGACATCGGAAGCTCGAGTGGTTGCTGTGGTGGATGATGGGGATGCCCAGCGAGTCTACCTCTCCCGGACGCCGTTCTACGCCGAATCGGGCGGTCAGGTGGGAGACCAGGGCGTTCTCACGGCGGACGGCCTTCGTTTCATCGTGGAGAACACCTACAAGCAAGGCGAAGCGATCGTGCACGAGGGTCGGCTGGCTGAGGGGAATGTCGAGTCGCTCGAATCGGCGGAAGTCAGGGCCGAGGTCGATGTTGCGAGAAGAATGGATACGGCGCGGAATCACACGCTGACCCACCTGATTCACGCCGGGTTGCGGGAGACCCTGGGTATGCACGTTCACCAGGCGGGATCCTATGTCAGCCCGGATCGACTCCGGTTCGATTTTGCACACTTCTCACCGGTGACCGATGAAGAGCTGGCCGCCATCGAGCATCGCGTGAACGCCGTGATCCGTGAGGACATCGCGGTTGACGTGTCCCAAGCGAGCTACGAGAAGGCGCGCGAGCGTGGTGCCATGATGCTGTTCTCCGAGAAATACGGGGATACGGTTCGCGTGGTTCAGGTCGGAGAGTTCAGCCTCGAACTGTGCGGGGGGACGCACACATCGTCGACGGGACAGATCGGTTCCTTCCGATTTACAGCCGAAACGGCAAGCGCGGCAGGGGTGCGTCGAATCGAAGCCATCAGCGGCCGCGGCGCTGAAGACGCGACTCGGGCTGACCGAGACCTCCTGACTGAAATCGAGGACGCGCTTGGAGTCGATCGGGCACGATTATCGGAAAGACTCGCTCAACTTCTAGAGCAGAACCGGGAATACGAACGCGAGCTTCAAGCCTTGCGTCGCGACAGCGCGGGCGACGCCATGGGGGATCTTGTTACGGGGGCCGTCGAGGTCGGCGGCGTGCGGGTGGCGACAGGGACGATCGCGGCTGCGGACATGGATGCGTTTCGCAGCGCGGGCGATCAGCTCCGCGACGCCCTGAAGGCGACGGGCGTCGGGGTCATCGGCGCAGCGCTGAACGGCAAAGCTTCCCTCATTACAGTTGTGACGGACGACATGGTCGGCCGCGGTTTCCACGCCGGGGAGATCGTCAAGGAGGTTGCACGCTACGTCGAGGGGGGCGGTGGAGGCAAGCCCCATCTCGCTCAGGCCGGGGGCAAGGACCCGGATCGAATACCTGAGGCTCTGTCGAAGGTGCCCGACATCGTGCGGGAGAAGTTGGGGGCAGTCGGTTGAGTATGACGACCTTTGAACGACTCCAGCGCGTGCGGGACGAGCGCGGAGCGGGCTTCCTTGCGCTGCTCGATCCAGACCGTCAGGACAAGGAAGACATCGTCCGGCGGGCTGAGATCTGTGTGGCGGAAGGGGTCGATGCCTTGCTGTTCGGGGGCAGCTTTCTGATTTCCACGAACTTCGAGGGTATGATTCGAGCGGTCAAGCGGGCGGTGCCCGACGTTCCACTCGTGATTTTCCCGGGGGACACAACGCAGATTTCGGCTGCGGCGGATGCGATTTTGTTTCTGTCGATGATCAGCGGTCGGAACCCCGCTCTGTTGATCGGGCAGCACGTGAAGGCGGCACCCGCAATCCGGGCTCACGGAATCGAACCGATCTCGACCGGCTACGTGCTCGTTGAGTCGGGGGTCCAAACGACTGTGGAGTATGTGAGTGACACTAAACCCATCCCCAGACGAAAACCGGAGATCGCCATGGCCCACGCGTTGGCGGCGGAGTATCTGGGTATGGCGTGTGTCTACCTGGATGCAGGGAGCGGGGCGGACCGGATGGTTCCGGTAGAAATGATTAGAGCTGTGAAGGACTATGTGTCGATCCCGGTGATCGTGGGGGGGGGAATCCGCCAGCCCGAGGACGCGAGGGCGAGAGTCGAGGCGGGTGCTGATTTCGTGGTGATCGGAACCGCATTCGAAGGCGGTGCAGATGCTTCCCGCATTGAGGCCTTCGCTCGCGCAATTCATACGCAATCCTGAGAAAGTCGAAGAACCCTGGCAGGGCCGTCGGCGTCGTCGCCGTACGGCCCTTTGCCGTTCAGTGAATGAACGACCAGCCTGCCATCGTGTGCTATGGGGTGATCGGTGTCGATCGCCTGATCCGTGTTTCCCGATTTCCCGAAAGGGACGGACACGCCCGTGTCCTCGAAGAGACGGAATGCGTGGGGGGCGAGGCGGCGAATACGGCAGTTTCGCTGTGTGGTCTCGGGCACCGTGTTCGACTTGCCGGAAACCGGATCGGCGAGGACCCGGCTGGCCGGTTTCTGCGTACGGAACTCGAAACGGTCCGTGGGCTCGATTTGGCCTGTCTCGAATCGGAACCAGACCGGATCACGGGGCACGCGGTGATTCTTTCGGATCCCGACGGCGCCAGGACGATTCTGGGCGCCTTCCCCGATTTGACAGCCTCCGCTCTGACCGAGAAGGATCTGGATGGCGCCCAGGTTCTGTCTGTGGACCCGTTCCTCGGAGAAAGGGCAGTGGAAGCTGCCGAATTGGCGCGTGCTCGGGGTCTGACGGTGGTGAGTATCGAACTGTCCGAAGGCCACCCGCTCGGTGGATTCGCCGATATCGTGATCAACTCGAGCGGTTTTGCTCGCCGACACGAACGGGTCGATCCGGATCGGGTCGCCGCGGGACTTCTTTCGTCAGGTGTAGGCCTCTTCATCCTGACGAAGGGGGCCGATGGCTGCGTGGTCTACACTCCAGAAGAAAGATTCGACGTTCCCGCGTTCGATGTGGAAGCCATCGATACGACCGGGGCCGGCGATGCCTTCCGGGCGGGACTGATACACGGGGTCCTGACAGAGGCGGGCATTCGTGAGAGTGTCCTCTTTGGTTCCGCGGTAGCTTCCATAACCTGCTGTGAAATAGGAGGTTGTGGGCATGTGTTCGACGAAGAGACGGTCCTGAAGAGGGCCCGAGGAGCTTGACAGAAATCGCCCCCACTTATAGATTCAGAGGTCTTGGAATTCCCCCTAACCGATGACATTACAAGATGTTCCGTTTCCACAATGCGGCCTGTCAACGACGACGTCTCGATGGTCCCCGCCCATGGTAGAACAAGCCACGACGGTTAAGAACAGGCTCGGTATTCACGCACGACCGGCTGCTTATCTGGTTCAGGCGGCATCGCAATTCCAGGCGGAAATCACTTTCATTAAGGACGGTCTGGAGGTCAACGGAAAGAGCATCATGGGAGTGATGATGCTCGCGGCCGAAGTGGGTGCGGAAATCACCGTACGTGCCGATGGCCCCGACGACCAGACGGCCGTCAAAAAGCTGATCGAAATGATTAGCGGCGACTTCGACTGAACACCACGGAAAGACCTTGGCAGAATATCCCACAACCGCACACGGCAATGGCCACGCAAGACCCTCGGAAACGCTGACCGGCACACCGGCTTCCCCGGGGGTCTCGATCGGCCCGGTCTTTATCCTGGATACGGCCGATTTCTGGATCGACTACGGCCAGATCTCCCAGGACAGGATCGAGGAGGAAGTGGAGCGATTCGACCGCGCCGTGGTGGAAGTCGGCGAGGACCTCAAGGTGATCCGCGGGCAGGTGGAGGAGAAGCTGGGCGAGGAGCACGCCCGGATTCTGGATGCCCACCAGATGATGGCGCAGGATCAGACCCTTCACGACGCTACGGTGGAGCGCATCCAGGTCTATCGTTACCACGCCGAGTACGCCTACCGGGTGACCGTCAGGGATGTGGCGCGACGCTTCGATGCGATCCAGGACCCGTACTTCAGGTCGAGGAAATCAGATCTTCACGAGGTGGAACGGCGCGTGATGGGCAAGCTGTGCCACCGGGAAGAGTCGTTCCTCGATCAGCTGGATTATAAAGCCATTGTGGTTGCGCACGACATGCAGGTCGCTGATATGGTCCACATGCAGTCGGATCACGTGCTGGGAATCGTGTCGGAAGTGGGGGGACGTACGTCACACACGGCCATAATGGCGCGCGGTTTGGAGATTCCGTGTGTCGTCGGGGTTCGGAACGTGGTCGAGTCACTTCAGCCGGGCGACATGACGGTCGTTGACGGCACGCGTGGGCTCGTGATCATCAATCCCGATGCGGAAACCCTCGAGCGGTACGAGCAGGAAGCGGGCGAGCGCAAGGTCGAGCGAGAAGGGCTGGCGGGACTCCGGGACCTGCCAGCCGAGACGGAGGACGGACGTCAGGTTCAGCTGATGGTCAACATCGAATTGCCGATCGAAGCTCAGTCGGGGCTGAACAATGGTGCGGAGGGCGTCGGACTGTTCCGGACCGAATATCTCTTCCTGGGTCCGTCTTCGGACCCGAGCGAGTCTGAGCAGGCTGAAGTCTACCGAGGTCTGGCCGAACGGATGGCTCCGCGCCCGACGATCATCCGCACACTCGACCTGGGCGGGGACAAGATGCCCTACCTCGAGCCTGGGGAAGCGGAGATGAATCCCTTCCTGGGATGGCGAGCGATTCGCGTCTCTCTTTCCCGCCCAGACATGTTTCTGGAGCAGCTCCGGGCGATTCTTCGGGCAAGTGCGTTCGGTGAGGTGCAGATCATGTTCCCGATGATCGCCACGGTCGAAGAGCTGCATCAAGCACTGGAAGTGCTGGCACAAGCCAAGACCGATCTTCGAGAGGAGAAGGTGCCCTTCAACGAGTCGATTCCGGTAGGGGCCATGATCGAAGTGCCTTCGGCTGCGATTCTGGCTGACGAACTGGCGCGCCACGTCGACTTCTTGAGCATCGGCACGAACGATCTGATTCAATACACGCTGGCGGTCGATCGTGGCAACGATCGGGTCGCTTACCTGTTCGACCCCTACTATCCATCCATCGTTCGACTGATCAAACAGGTTGTCGACTCGGGAAAGAGACACGGAATCCCGGTGACGGTGTGCGGCGAGATGGCAGGTGACCCCGCGTGCGCGATCCTGCTGCTCGGGATGGGTGTCGACGGGCTCAGTATGAGCACCCCCTCCCTGTTCGACGTCAAACAGGCAGTGCGCAGCGTCAGTTTCAGCGATGCCGCAGCACTTGCCGAAGACGTGCTGACGCTGACGACCAGGGACGAGATCAGGGATCGCGTGACACGGGGGACTGTGGAGGGAACGGCTGCCTTCCTCAACTGATCTGTCAGAGGGCTGGGCAATCATACCGGCGGCAGGCGCCGGAACCCGATTGCGGCCGCACACCCACTCTACTCCGAAGCCCCTGCTGACGGTCGGTGGCAAACCGATCCTGGGGCATATCCTCGACAAGGTGGTTGCGCTGGGCGTGCGAAGGATTGCCCTGGTCGTGGGCTACCGTGGGGATCAGATTCTGACCTTTGCCCGGGAGAAATACGGGAACTGCGAGGTCGAGGCAATCGAGCAACCCCAGCCCCTCGGACTGGGACACGCGGTCCATCTGGCGGCCCCGGTCACGCAAGGGAAGCCGGTGCTGATCGTATACGGAGACACGGTCTTCGAGGGGGGGCTGGACGAGGCGGTGGAACGTGATGCGGATGGGGTCATCGGCGTCCGGCGTGTGGAAGACCCGGGTCGCTTCGGCGTGGTCGAGCTCGACGGAAACCGGATTCTCAGGCTGGTCGAGAAACCCGAGACCTTTGTGTCGGATACGGCGATCGTCGGGGTCAACCTGATTCGCGACAGTGAACGGCTCTTCGCGTGTCTGGATCGCTTGATCGTCGACGATGTCCGCTCCAGAGGCGAATTCCAGTTGACGGACGCTTTCGGCCTGATGGTCGATGAAGGGGCCCGGATGGAGGCGTTCACCGTCGACAACTGGTACGACTGCGGGGCGCCGGAATCGCTCCTGGAAACCAATCGTCACCTGCTTGGACGGATCCCACCCCTCGAACCGAGGGAGGGCGTCGTCATCGTGCCTCCTGTGCATATCGATCCATCTGCCGACATTACACGTTCGATCATCGGGCCGTACGTGTCTGTGGGGGAGGATGCCAGAATCGCAGAGTCGGTGCTCAGGGACACGATCGTCGGTACCGGCGCCCATTTGACCGGATGCAACCTTGACCAGTCGTTGATCGGCGATCACGCCACAGTCGAGGCGGGACGTCGGCGTCTGAATGTCGGCGACTCTTCCCAAGTGAGCCTGTATTGAATCTTTTGTCGGGGCACCGTGCTCCGGCATCGCCTGTCACCTGAATTCGGAGTTTGTATGCGTCATCTTTTTACGTCGGAGTCCGTTTCCGAAGGACATCCGGACAAAGTCAGCGACCAGATATCAGATGCCGTGCTCGATGCGATGATCGCGCAGGATTCGAGATCGCGCGTGGCGTGTGAAACGCTCGTCACAACCGGGCAGGTCATCGTTTCCGGCGAGGTGACAAGCAAAGCCCGTGTGGACGTCTCCGAGCTGGTTCGTGAGACGATCAGCCGCATCGGATATACCGATTCCGCCTACGGCTTCGACGCGCAGTCCTGCGGCGTGCTGGTCGCGCTGCATCAACAGTCGTCGGACATCTCGCAGGGGGTGTCAGCAGGCGAGGGCTTGCACGAGGAGCAAGGCGCAGGCGACCAGGGAATGATGTTCGGCTATGCGTGCCGCGAGACGCCCGAGTTGATGCCGTTGCCCATTATGATGGCGCACAAGCTGGTCGAACGGCTGGCCAGACTGCGCAAGGCACGGAAGATTCCCTACCTGAGGCCGGACAGTAAGTCCCAGGTGACGGTCGAATATGAGGACGGGAAACCGATTCGCGTGCATACCGTGGTCATTTCGACGCAGCACGATGACAAAGTCAGTCATTCGCGAATCACGAACGATGTCATCAAGCAGGTGATCAAACCGATCGTGCCGGCCCGATTTCTGGATCGGGACACGATCTATCACGTGAACCCGACCGGTCGATTCGTGGTCGGTGGCCCGCACGGAGACACGGGGCTGACCGGACGGAAAATCATCGTCGATACCTACGGGGGAATGGGTCGTCACGGGGGCGGCGCCTTTTCAGGCAAAGATCCAAGCAAGGTGGATCGCAGCGCCCATTATGCAGCCCGCTGGGTGGCCAAGAACGTCGTCAAGGCGGGGCTGGTGGGTCGCTGCGAAGTTCAGCTCGCCTACGCGATCGGTGTTGCCCAGCCGGTTTCGATCGCGGTTGACACTTTCGGAACGGGACGCGTAGACGACGACACGCTGGTCAGTCTGATCGAGAAGCACTTCGACCTGACCCCAACCGGAATCATCAAGAAACTCAGACTCCTGCGACCCGTCTACACACCGACGGCCGCGTACGGCCATTTCGGTCGCAAAGGAGATGGATTTACCTGGGAGAAAACGGAGAAGGCCGCGGCGCTGAAGAGAGACGCGGGTTTGTAGCCGACCGTCATCATTCCAAAGGATGTACCATGCTAATCGCAGTCGATGAGATCCAACTGCCCGACTATTCAGGGCTGAACTATAAAATCTCCGATGAGGCCGAAACCGGGTTCGGCCGACGTGAAATCATCATCGCTGAACAGGAAATGCCCGGTCTGATGTCGGTGAGGGAGAAGTACGGAAACAAGGGTCCCCTGCAAGACATTCGGATCACAGGATCTCTTCACATGACGATCCAGACGGCTGTGCTGATCGAGAGTCTGAAAGCGCTGGGCGCGGACGTGCGATGGGCTTCGTGCAACATCTTCTCTACGCAAGACCACGCAGCGGCGGCGATCGCGGAGGGCGGAACGCCGGTCTTTGCGTGGAAAGGGGAGACGCTCGAGGAATACTGGGAGTGTACGTTACAGGCCCTCAGCTTTCCAGACGGAAAGGGCCCGCAGTTGATCGTTGACGATGGTGGCGACGCCACGTTGTTGATCCATCGTGGCTACGCAGCTGAAGATGATGCGACGATTCTTGACGAACCCACCGACAATCGGGAACTGGCGATCATCAACGCCTTGCTCAAGAGGCAGCTGGAGAGGGACGGCCAGTTCTGGCACCGGATGGTTGAAGAGGTCAAGGGGGTTTCGGAAGAGACGACGACAGGCGTCCACCGCCTGTATCAGATGAAGGAAGAAGGTCGGTTGCTCTTCCCCGCCATCAACGTGAACGACTCCGTCACCAAGTCGAAGTTCGACAATCTTTACGGATGTCGCGAATCACTGGCCGATGGCATCAAGCGGGCCACCGATGTGATGGTGGCAGGGAAAGTTGTCGTGGTCTGCGGCTATGGGGATGTCGGGAAGGGCTGCGTACAGTCGATGCGCGGATTCGGGGCGCGCGTGATCGTGAACGAGGTCGATCCCATCTGTGCCCTCCAGGCTGCGATGGAAGGCTACGAGGTCAAGCCGATTGAGGATTCGCTGGAAGAGGCGAACATCTACGTAACGACGACGGGGAATTGCGACATCATTCGGTTCGAGCATATGGAAAAAATGCTGGACCAGACGATCGTCTGCAACATCGGTCACTTCGACAACGAGATCCAGGTGGAGAAGCTGGAATCCGCACCAGGGGTCGTGAAAGAAGAGGTGAAGCCTCAGGTCGACAAGTACACATTCCCAGACGGAAGGTCGATCTTCATCCTGGCCGAAGGGCGTCTCGTGAACCTGGGATGCGCGACGGGACACCCGTCGTTCGTCATGTCCAATTCGTTCACCAATCAGGTTCTGGCCCAGATCGACCTGTGGGAGAATCAGAGGCCGATCGATGTTTACCGACTGCCCAAGCATCTGGATGAAGAGGTTGCGAGACTCCACCTGGACAAACTTGGTGTGAAGCTGACGTCGCTATCCAAGCACCAGGCGGATTACATCGGAGTTCCGGTGGAGGGCCCGTACAAGCCCG
This sequence comes from Latescibacteria bacterium UBA6620, assembly GCA_002433075.1. GTDB lineage: Bacteria > Latescibacterota > UBA2968 > UBA2968 > UBA2968 > UBA6620. The sequence continues at coordinate 55,720 of DJHM01000043.1, read as the reverse complement.
AGCACTACAAGTATTGATGTAAGAATAAAGGCGTTAGGATCTAAAGCGGGCGGGGTTTCCTCGCCCGCTCGTTTATTAGGAGAGCGTGAGTGATGGAACCCATCAGGACGGGGATTATCGGGTACGGCCGCATGGCGGCGAACCATCTGGAGTCCATGCGGGAATGTGGACTCTACGATGTAATCGGCGTCTGCGACATCACGGAATCCAGACGTGACGCTGCAGCCGAAGAGGGTCTGAAAGTGACCGACAATCTGGATGCGTTATTGTCGTGGGACATCGAGCTGGTCCTGATTACGACACATTCCTCGGCGCACTACGCAGACGCGTTGGTGGTCGCGGAGGCGAAGAAGCATATGCTGATCGAGAAACCAATGGCGCTTCGTGCGTCAGAGGCGGAGGAAATGCTCGATGCGGCCAGGGTGAACGGAGTGACCCTCACCGTGAATCACAACCGCCACTACGACAACGATTACCGGCGAGTGAAGGCGGCTGTTCAAGAAGGTCTGGTGGGAGATCTCATCTCCGTGGAGAACCGCACGATGGGGGCGAGGCCCGCTGTGGGTTTTGGTGTTCCCGAATACAACCAGGCGTGGCGAATTACGGCCTCGGCGGGGGGTGGGACGATGTTCGACTTCGGGCCACACTGGGTCGAGCAGATTCTGGATCTTCTCGGCGACCGAAAAGTGATACAGATTTTCGCAGATGTTCGACACATCAAGTGGGGAGACGCGGAAGACCTGTTCGATATCTCGATGGTCTTCGACGACGGCGTCCGGGCGCGCGCCGGCAAAGCGGATGTCTCTTACGCGAGCCTTCCCTACAAGTGGTTCGTTCTGGGGACAGAAGCCACCTTGACGGACGAGGGAGGACGCGGGGAATCGGTTACGATCTGGGGTGAAGACTACGAGTTGCGAAGATCGAGAGCGGTCGAACGGGAGAATCTGCACGTGAACGTGGCCGAGCATCTTCGGGAAGGGAAGGATCTGATTATCACGGGCGAGCACGCGCTTCGCGTGATGCGAGTTCTGGATTCGGCGCGGGCATCGGCGGAGAGCGGAAAGAGCGTTGACGTCGAGATATAGTCCGGGCGCAAAATGATTCTGGTTGCGAATGATTCGGCCGTCTCGACGCGTAGATCGGGACGGCCGGTTTCTTTCTGGTTAGGGTTGCGACGACCTCGCTACAGCTCCCGCCTGAACCTTAACGACAGCGTCCAGTCGTCGATGTCCCCTTCGAACCGGCGGGCGAAGTTGAGGCGAATGAGTTGCCGGTAGAGCGAGAGCGCGGCGCCGACATTGGTCTTCAGATCGCCGAACCGGAAACTCCCAAACCCCTTGAAGAGATGGTCGGACCGTAGGGATCGCCCCGTCCAGCCGGCGTCGGCGAAGAGGATGAGTTCGGCGAGGTGGGCACCCTTGATCGGGACTTTGCGGAACAGGTCGCCGTTGAACAGGTAGTCGATGTTGAGGAGAAGCACACGATTCCCCGTGTACTCTTTGATTCGGTAGCCTCGTAGCGTGCTGACCCCTCCCAGGTCGAACAGGAGTTGCTCGTCGATGCTCTCCCGGCTACCAGCCAGGAATCGAAGGATGAAAGCCTGCTTTCCGAAGATGGTCTTCTGGCGCCGGTTCGCGGCGAACTGAAACCCGTCGAACGGGAACTCGCGGAAACCTCGTTCGTAGGTTAGGCCGAGGAACGTCCCGTTTCGGAAGACCGGCCCCTTGCGACGGTCATCATAAACGATGGCGAGTTTGACGTGGCCGACATCGCCTTCGCGGACGGCGGGATTCGGTCGGAACGCATCGCTGTTGCGGTAGAGGCTCCACCCGACTTGAACGGGCATGCTGCTGTGCGTCGAAATGGTCAGATTGCCCTGCACCCTCAGGTTCTTGCGAAGACGGTAGAGGCCCGAAAACGAGAACCCGTTTTTCGCACGGAAGTAATCCCTGTAGTCTCCCTTGAAGAGAAGGGCGTTGAAGGTGTTTTCGCCCGTTCGTATGATGCTCTCGTCGTTCGTGTGCGTTCGGTCGAAGGCGGTTAGCGAAAAATCGGTCTTCCTGCCGGTGTAGAACACACCCATCTCCCACCGCGCCTGCTGCAGGCTGAAGCCGTAACCACCCTGGACTCTGAAGGAAATCTTTCGATGCTTGCGGGGTGAAAGGTGGAGCCGGTATCCGGCAAAGAGCCCTTCGACCCGATTGTATCGGAGGATTCCGTTGCGTGACAGATCCGGCCCGGTCTCGCCGTAGAGAGGGGTTACGAGAAACGCCACGGAGAGGGCAATGAGAGGGCCCAGCCTTTGAAGGCTACCGCTCCAGCGCGTAGTATTTGATCTTCTTGTGGAGGTTCGTTCGCTCAATGCCAAGCGTTCTTGCGGTCTGAGTCACGTTCCACCCACACGACTCGAGCGCATCGGATATGTAGTGTTTCTCGACTTTTTCCCGGACTTCCTTGAGAGTCAACCCCAAATTGATTGTAGGCCAAGTTGGTCCGTCGGACGAGTCTGAACCCCCCCTGTCGAGCCCCTCGAATCGGGGCAGATCACCGACTTCGATGGTGTCCCCCGAGACCATGATCGAGAGACGTTCCACCAGGTTGCGGAGTTCGCGGATGTTTCCCGGCCAGGTGTGCCTGCAGAGCGCGTCCATCGCCTCGGGAGCGACCTCCTTGGGGCGGAAGTCGTTGGTCTCGGCGTAGAGTCTGAGGAAGTGGGTGACAAGCAGGGGAACGTCGCTCTTTCGTTCCCGCAGCGGTGGGGCGACGATCGGGACGACATTCAGTCTGAAGAACAGGTCCTCTCTGAATTCCCCCTTTTCCACCTGGGATTCCAGATCCTTGTTCGTTGCGGCGAGGACGCGCACGTCGACGCGGATCGTTGCCGATCCGCCGACGCGCTCGAACTCGCCTTGCTCGAGCGCTCGGAGCACTTTGGCCTGGACGCTCAGGCTCATATCGCCGATCTCGTCCAGGAAGAGTGTGCCCCCATCGGCTTGCAGGAACTTCCCGTCGCGCTGATTGACGGCGCCGGTGAAAGCTCCCTTGTCGCTACCAAAGAGTTCGCTTTCGATCAACTCTTCGGGAATGGCAGCACAGTTCACCTTGATGAACGGACCATCAGCCCGACCACTCTGTGTGTGAATGTCGCGGGCGATCAATTCCTTTCCGGTCCCGCTCTCACCCAGGATCATGACCCGGCCGTTCGAGGGGGCCACTTTGGCGATCTGTCCCCGTATCGCTTCCAGATCCGAACTGCCGCCCACCATTTCGTAACTGGCCTCGACTCTCTTGCGCAGCGCCTTGTTTTCCTGGGCGAGTCCGGAAGATTCCAGGGCGTGGGACACGGACAGGAGGACTTTCTCCCTGGACAGGGGCTTCTCGAGAAAATCGTACGCCCCGAGCCGGGTTGCCTGGACGGCGTCCTGGACTGTGCCGTGACCCGTGATGACGATGACGGCTATGTGAGCGTGTCGCTCCTGGAGAATCTTCAGGGCGTCGATACCGTTCGTGCCGGGCATGACGATATCGAGCAGGGCGACATCGATGTGCGTAGCTTCGACCTCTTCGAGTGCTTGGTCCGCAGACTCGGCGCACACGACGTCGAATCCCTCGCCTTCGAGAATCATTTCGAGCGATCGCCGGATATTGCGCTCGTCATCGACGACAAGAATGGTTTTTCCCCTCACGATGTGACCTCCGTCGATGTGTTCTGCTGCGTAACGGGTAAGCGAATCTGAAACTGGGCGCCACCGTCCGGGCCGTCGGCCACGGCGATGGTGCCTCCATGCTCTTCCACGATACTTCGAACCATGGCCAACCCGAGCCCGGTGCCGCCCTCCTTCCCAGAGACATAGGGTTCGAAGATGCGTTCCCGGTCCTGGCTTGCCACGCCCGGGCCTTCGTCGACAATGTCGAGAACGACCTGAGGATCCTCGAATCGGGTGCGGATGGAGATCGCACTGTCTTCGCCGGCTGCGTCGAAGGAATTTTCGACCAGATTAATGAGGACCCTCCTGAATCCTTCCGGATCGAGCTGAAGCTGGGGTGCCCGATCGTCGAGATCCAGACGGACCTGTTGGTCCGGATACAACTTGAGGGTGTCCCTGACGGCCGCGTTCAGATCGTGCGGCATGAGCGCGAGCCTGGGCATTCGTGCGAACTCTGCGAACTCCTGTACGAGCGATCGAAGGCTCTCCACCTCTTCGGTGACGATTTCAGTACAATCGTTGAGGAGTCGGGTGTAGGCCTCGTCCTTGCCCGTGTACTTGTCCCGCATCTGTTGTACCGTAAGCTGGATGGGGGTCAGGGGATTCTTGATTTCGTGGGCAAGGCGTCGGGCGATCTCGCGCCACGCGGCGACCTTTTCCGCCTCTACTCGTCGTCGTCGATTTTCCTGCAGGTCGGTCGCCATATGGTTGAAGGATTCGATAAGCATGCCGATTTCGTCCGGCGGACCGGATGGGATACGGTAATCGAGGTTGTCCTGAGCAAGTTCGCGGGTCCCACGAATCAACGTGCTGAGCGGGTTCGTGATCCCGATTCCGATTCTGAGACCGATGAGGAGAGCGAGCACCATCGCGCCCGCGCCGATGGCGAAGTAGCTCTGGAACAGTCCCTGTCGCATTTCGTCGATGATCATTTCGATGTGGCCGTAGGTCTGGAGCGCGCGTTCGATGCTCAGGAGTTCGTCCAGAGGGTCATCGACGATCAGAGTTCCGATGACTCGCCCATCTTTCAGGAGGGGCACGGTCAGACGCAGCGGCGCATTATCGCCTCCGGTTCTGCCCACCGCGGGCTTTGAGCGCGCGAGGGCCTGACTCGGCTCTGCGAAGTGAGCGACGAGACGGCGGGAGCCCACGATCCGATTCAGTTCGGCGGTGTCGGCCCGTTCATAGGCATCGATCATTCGGGGATCGCGCGACCATCGGTCCCCGAGGTCGAGGAGCCTCGATTTTCGGGTGTCATAGTCCCGTTTGCCCAGTTGTAGCCCGATTTCGAGCGCGCTGCTCAGCTCGGGGTTCGTGCTGATCTGGGGTGTCTGGCTGAGGTAATAGGTCGTCAGGCCCGATACGGCAGCCGACGTTCCCGCGGCAAGCAGGACGAGCGCGAGGATGATGCGCAGCCTGAGTGGGAGTCTTCTCATGGTGATTGCTCCGGACTCTGCCTGGAGGGTGCTACAGCGGGTTGTGCACCTGGTTCGGGCGCCTCGGCAGGTGCTGGGTTCTGTGATGGCGGATAGGGAGGGGCCTGAGGGAGGTCACCCCGACTGAATCGGGCGACCTCCGACCAAGGGACGTCCTGCTCCCTCGGGTCGAGAGAGAAGAAAAGTTCGAGCACACTTCCCCGCTCGAGCAGGTTTAGCCAGCGACGTGTACGTCGCTCCTGTTCGGGTGAGATCAGATCGATTCCCGAACGGATGGCGAGCCGGTAGGGTCCTTCGGACCGGTCGAGCACGCCTATGGGTAATCCGGAGAGCGTCGAGACCATGCGCTCGACTTCGGTGAAGGCTTGCGTCGATAGGGTGTCACCCCGGCCCGACCAGATGAGGGTGTAACGATTCTCCCAGATGTCGTTATGGAGCTGGATGATGACGGAGCGGACGACATCGGGCTGTCCATCGGCAGAAAGTCTGAGCTGATGGGTAATAGACGTACTCATCCCCGAGTCGATCGCATCCTGGGCATGCCTACCGAACAGGGAATCGACAATTACATCGACGAACAGGCTGTCGTTGCGAAGGTAGATCGTGGGAGGGGTCTGGATGACCTGACTCGATACACGACCGGCGGCGGCAAGTAGAAGCAAGCCGATCGCAGTTAGGGTTTTGAAGAACGTGCGTCGCATAGGTTCGGGTTTCGGCCGGCTACAGGCCGACGTTGATGCCTCCGAAGCGATGTGACTTTACGATCAGGGTTCCCGTACTAATTCCAAAGCTGATGTCGACCCGCTTGAACAGCACGACGCCGACACCGACCGAACCGTCACGCTGCGATCGAGATCCGACGGGGAGGTCGCGTCGTAGCGCAGCGACTTCTCCAAACCCGTAGAATCGGGCGTAAGGGAGGAATGGAAAGGAGTAGACGACTTCCGCGGTGACGAACTCTTCCCCGCCTTCGGGGCCGATCTTCCGAGGCTCGTGACCCCGGAGTTGGTTCCCGCCTTCGAGGTAGAACCGCTCGTAGAAGGGGGGCGTACCGAGGATGACGCCGCCTCGTGCTCCGACGGTCAGGATCTGGCGCCCGAACGTGGACACGTGATGAGCGGCTTCCGCCCGGGTGCGCAGGAAGGTGGCGGAGGAGCCGAGGTATTTTGCTGACAGGTCGACGCGGAGTCGAAAATCCGTGCCCGGCGCGCTCCCCCACGGCTGTGTCGAGGGCCTGAACTGGAAGTCGACACCCAGGTAGGCTTGGGTCTCCCTGCCGACCGCGGCCCGAACCTCGTCGGCGTAGACGCCGCCGTTGGTCGAAACAGTGGGGGCCTGGAATGCGCCGACTTCGATGCCGTCGAGGTTGTATTGAAACAGGAGACGATGGCCCTCTTTCAAAACCCGTCCGAGACCGATGATACCGCCGACTCGCTCCAGGTCGTATCTGCCTTGGACTTGCTTCTGCTTGGAACGAAAGAGGTCACGGTCTGCCGAAGACCCTACGGTCTTGACTGACAGCAGCAGGTTCGAAGACGTGAAGTAAGGGTCGGCATAGTTGAACCCCCATTTCTTGAATCGCTCGCCCAGGCCCCATTCCGCGCCGACGACTTTTCCTTCGCCAAGAAGGTTGACGTGGAACGCGTCGGCGGACACACCGAAGCCGTCCAATTCGGTGTATTCGAGGCTTATGCCCAAGTCACCGAACCGTTTTTCATCGACGTAGACGACGACGATCGCGTGGTCTGGTAGCGTGCCCGGCTTGGACGCCAGATGAACAGTTCGAAACAGCCGGGTCGCGTAGAGGGCGTCCTTGCTGGAATTTGCCCCTTCAGTGTGGAGGCGATCACCCTGATGGAGGGTCATAGCCTTGAGAATGACGGCGGTTTTCGTTTTTTCGTTGCCGCGGACCTCGATGCGTTCGATCGTGTATCCCTCACCCGCCATCCCATTGGCGAGGACGGGGAGAGCGAGCAGGAGGGTCAGCAGGCAGCAGGGGATCGTATGTTTCATCGGGTTCTCCGGTCGTGGACGTGGTGGGTCTTTGGGTCGCAAGAAGCGTGCCTTGAACCCTCCAGGTGCCGGATGCTGACTTGGTTGTATTTTAAGGACTTAGAGGAACAAAGGTGTGCGGGATGGATACACTTCTCGTGAAAAGCTACAGTAGTTGTAGATTTTTTGCAACAGTGTGGGTCGTGCGATGCTCAGACGTGGAGAAGCTGTTGCAACGTTTCCCGGGAAGCGGACGGTCGGGCGGGGTGCCCGAGGGCAGGGCAAGCTCGACGATCAGGTCAGGAGCCTGATCGAATTCTTCGAATGCATTCCTGAGGGCTTCAAAAGGAAGATCCCCTTCGCCGAGGGCGACGGTTCGATCGCCATCGGTTTCGTAGTCGCGCAGATGGACGTGGGTAACCCGTTCGGCGTTTGCGGCGATGTGATCGACGGGGGAGATTCCGCCAACGCGGGACCCGTCGATGTCGGGACAGTAGGAGACGAGGTCCGGGTCGGCGTTGTCGAGGACAAACAGGATATCCTCTTCCGGTTCCCCGTGGTTGTGGTAGACCAATCCGATGTCGTGGGAGCGAAAGATCTCGCCCAGTTCGGTCCAGACCTCGATGGTGTGATCGTTCTCGGTGTCCGACCGCTGGGCATGGTGCTTGCCGGAGCAGGACAGTCCGCAAAACAGACGATCCTGGTCCAGTTCAGCCATTCGCTCGGCGTGTTCGGCCATGGATTCGATCAGCCGTTCGTACTGAGATCGATTCCAGAGGGGTTGAGCGTGACTGAGGCCGATCAAAGCGAGGTCGTATTGCCGAATCGCTGCATTGATGCGACCCCTGTGGTCGTCACCCACCGGTCAGAACGGGCTGATGAAATTCCACGGCCCCGAAACCTGCCTCGGCTGCGGTCTGGGCGATCCGGTCAGTCTGCTTGGTGTGGTCGCACCCGTACTGCTGGAGAATGAAGGTATGGACGCCGACTCTGCCATCGGTCATCGTGTCCTCCGCAGTCAGTGGGGGAGCCCCCCTACACCCGTTCTCTGAAAGATGCAGAATGGTCTCGGAACTTGTCAATTTTGACCTGATGCGCCCGTCTGGGACGTGATGGCGATCCTGATCGGCGTGTCGGGACCAACGGCGTCGGGCAAGTCGACATTCGCCGCTGCGCTGGTGAAAGCTCTTCCTGCGATCGACCCCGTGTTGGTCAGACAGGACGGCTACTTCCGAAGCTGGCAGGATCTCGACCCGGCGGAACGGGAGCGTGTACGGACGACCAATCATCCGAGAGGCGTGCTGTGGGATCGTTTGGAAGCGGATCTGACGACTCTGTGCGATGGGGGATCGATTCGGATGCCCGTCGAGGGAACGCGAGCTTGGGGTCGAGGGGACCCGCCGCAGACCCTCGGCCCGTCGAGGGTGGTGATCGTGGAGGGTCATCTTCTCTACGCACGTCCTTCGCTGAGGACGATCGTGGATCTTCGGATTTTTGTGGACGCGTTCGTACACGAGCGGGTGGTACGTCGTCTGTCACGTGACGTTGCGGGCGGCACAAGCTTCGAGGACGCGATCGCCTGGTATCGTCGCGATGTCATCCCGAATGTTGCCGAACACTCGGAACGGTCACGGATTTACGCAGACCTGATCGTTCCGTTCGACGACGACAACACGACGGCTGTCAATCTGGTCAAGAAATGGGTCGACTCTCGGTTGAGGGGATCTACTTGGGACGTAGAATGAGGGTGGAGAGGGGGGGAAGGGTGAGGTTGAGGCTGTAGGGACGCCCGTGAGAGGGGTGCTGTTCCGCAAGAACGCCTCCGAAGTTTCCGATGTTACTTCCGCCGTACACCCATGCGTCACTGTTGACGACTTCTCTGTAGCCTCCGGGTATAGGGACGCCCACCCGGTACGGACTCCGGGCGACAGGTGTGAAGTTGCAGACGATCAGGACGAACGATCCGTCTTCGGCCCTCCCAGGAACGAGAACACACTCTGGTCGCTGTCGTGTAAGTCGACCCATTCGAAGCCCGCCGGGTCGCAGTCCTTCTGATGGAGGGCGAGTTCGTCAGTGTAGAGGAGGTTGATATCCTTGACGAACCGGCGAAGGCTTTGGTGTTCCTCGTGTTCGAGAAGGCGCCAGTCGAGACTGTCCTCCGCATCCCATAAAGAGCAACTTTTTTCCTGGATGAGCGAAGGCGAACCCGAGATAGGCCCGGAGATTCGCTCGCTTCTGCCATTCGTCTCCAGGCATTTTTCGAATGAGAGAACCTTTTCCGTGGACGACCTCGTCGTGGGACAGGGAAAGGATGAAATTCTCCGTGAACGCATAGACCAGGCCGAACGTGAGCTTGTCGTGATGATACTTTCGATGCACGGGTTCATCCAGCCCATATTCCATTTAAAGCCGAATCCGAGCCCATCGAGATAGGTTGGGGGGCCAGGCGGTCGATTCCTCCGCGACCATCATCACACCCGGCCAGCGTGCGTAGACGGTTTCGTTCAGTTCCTTGAGAAACTCGACGGCCTCGATGTTCTCCCTCCCACCGAATCGGTTTGGGATCCACTCGCCTTCCTTCCGCGAATAATCGAGATACAGCATCGACGCGACGGCGTCAACGCGGAGACCGTCGATGTGATAGCGGTCGAGCCAGAAGAGCGCGTTGGCGATGAGGAAGTTCCGCACCTCGTTGCGGCCGTAGCTGTAGACGAGGCTGCCCCAGTTGGGGTGGGTGCCCTGTCTCGGGTCGTTGTGCTCGTAGAGGGCGGTGCCGTTGAAACGGGCCAGATCGTGGTCGTCGCTCGGGAAATGCGCGGGACCCAGTCCAGGAGGACGCCGATCCCGTTGACGTGACAGTGGTTGACGAGGTACTGAAAGTCCTCGGGCGAACCATACCGGCTCGTTGGAGCGTAGTAGCCCAGAACCTGGTATCCCCACGACTGGTCGAGAGGGTGCTCGGCGACGGGGAGCAGCTGGAGATGGGTGTATCCCATATCGAGTGCATAGTCGACGAGGTGGTGAGCGAGGTGGTGATAGTCGAGGGGGTCGCCGTCGGGATTCCGTATCCATGACCCGAAGTGCACCTCATAGATGGAGACGGGTGCTTCGCGGTGGTCGGAGTTCGCCCGCTCGTCCATCCCACTGGTTGAAATCCCCGACGATGCTGACGCGTCGAGCTGCGGGCGCCCAGACGGCGAACGACACGCCATCGATTCCCTCCAGTTAGGTACGGTGCGCACCCATTCGATCGTAGAGGTGCTGATGGGATCCTTCGTTGATGAGATGGAGGTCGTAGTCGGTGAGGATCGGGTGGAAATGCGTAGGGATCGGGGCGGAAGTCGATCGAGCCGTCGGGATAGGTGACGCGAAGGAGGTAGGGGAAAGGGTGCTCGAGGTCGGCGACACGCCCTTCGAAAAACCCTTCGGGATGGCGCGGGTCGAGGCGGGCGCAGATGTCGTGGGTGTCCATCCGCACTACCTCGACCGAAACGGCGTCGGGCCTGAACGCCCGAACCATCAGGTGATGCTGAGCCCCGTGCCAGGCAGGGTGCATACCGAGGACCTCGAACGGATCGTGGTGTTCGCAGGCAACGATGCGGTCGATCTGTTGAGGATCAATCTCGGGAGGATCTGGCATTCAGGGTGCGCAGGAGACGAGCGGGATATCCGACATCGTGCGCAGACCGGGAAGCGCGTCGATAACCGAGGGGATGGCATTGGCGATGATAGCGCACGTGGCGACGTCACCGTGTGTGCCGCCCGGAACCGTGATCGAGTAGTCCGGATCCCCCGTGAGGCTAACCGTGTCGTGGGGATCGGACTGTCCAACGGCAGCCCTGAAGACGAGGGTAATGACTTCCCGGTCGCCGATGAACCCTCGACCGGTCTGATTCACACCGGTGGCGTATCCGGGTTCGACGACCCAGTCATCGCCTTCTACGGTGACGTCGGTGATGACGGGCTCGACGACATCTTCGGTGCGATCCAGGGACCACCCGAGCTTGGCGGCGATGAAGTTTGCAGATTCGGTCAATCCGACGTGACGGATCTTGCCCGCCGTGGTGCGCTGCTCGAATTCTTCCGCATTCAGACCGGCCCCGATTTTCTGGCGGAAGGGCAACCGTCGCGAAGAAGCATCCTGAATCCTCTCGACCTTCACGCTGTCGATGCGACGACACACCGCCGTGACGGCCGACGGAAGGAAGTCCATCAGGAAGCCCGGATTGATACCGGTGCCGAGTACACTGACGCCGTGGGATTTGGCCGCCTCGTCGATCGTTCGTGATAGGTCGGGGGACGTCGTCCAGGAGTGGGAGAGTTCCTCACAGGTTGACACGATGTGGATGCTGGCTTCGACGAGGGGCTGAATCTGGGGCCACAATCGATCGAGTTCGGATACCGTCGTGACGACGGCCACGGAAGGGTTGGGGGCGAGCGCATCGTCGAGCGTGCCCGAAACCGAAACGCCCTGGCCGGCTCCCGCAAGATCGGCAAGGTCTGTTCCGGCGAGCTCGGGATCGATGTCGAGGGCGGAGACGACTCGGAGAGACGATTTGGCTTCCAGCACAGGTGTCAGCATCTGGCCGAGCGGTCCAAGGCCGACCTGAACGATGTCGATCGGGGGTGTCATTCGGGTTCCCGCGTTGTTGAGTTGTTGTGGGCTGCGATGAGGATGAAATATAGAGCGGGGGTTGGGGTCGTGCTACGGTAAAGGAGGGCAGGTTGCCGGAGGGCTCCAAAAAGACCTGAGCGATCACCTGCGTGAGAACGGTTCGAGGTGATACGAGGGGCGACCCTCCGCCGATCAGTTACGCATCGCGACGGAGGCGGCGAGACATTCGTCGACGGAGGACCGGAGGCCGGAGAACGTGAAGGGCTTGGTCGTGAAGGTGTGGACGCCGAGGGCGCGCAGACGGCTTCTGAGCTCGATGGAGATGCAGCCGGCCAGAATCATAATCGGCGGGCCGTCCTTCGTTTCGTTGACCGCGCGGATGAGTTTGAACGGGCCGAGATGGGGAAGGCGAAGGTCGAGAATAATCAGATCGTAGCCACCTTCAACCGCCACGATGGCAGTTTCTTCGGATATGTTCCGGTCTTCTACGGCCGGCGCGTCGATGTGAAAGTCCCTCGACAGGCATTCGGTCGTGACGTGTCCAGTGGACTACCGAAGTGATGATGCCGACTTGCCGACAATCCGCCCGACGATCGTCGGCAAGCCTTATGCGCGCAACAGATGGTCGCGTGCAGTAAACGCGTAAGGGGGATCGTAGAGCTCCTGTTCCGAGGGTGCGGCCAGGGGGGGACCCGACGATGCGACCTGCTCGAACAGGTTCTCGATCGGATCCAACCGACCGATCGCTGCGACGACCCGATGATCGGCGGGGATGTCGAGGTCTCGCCTCAGCGAATGCCGTTTGACGTCGCTGACGGCGTCGGGACTGAAACGCTCCAGGTCGACCCCGTTGTAGACGACGTGAATCTTGTCTTCGTCGAGCATCGAATAGTTGCTGAGGAGGTGGCGCTTGACGTCCTGCGAAACGGCGATGATCCCGGCGACGGTGTCGTATCCGAAGCCCACACGCTCCGGGGGGAAAGCCTCTTCACCCGGGGCCACGCCCAGTCGGATGACGATTCGGCCACGACCTGCGTCCCGGATGGCCTGGTCGAGGAGAGGGACCTCCATCCGCGATCCCGGGATGCTGCACACGATGATGTCGATTTTCGCGTCCGTCAGGTGCTCGCTCAACGACCACCGCCGGTGCGCGTCGAACCCGTCGCCAGAGAAGAAATCCACCAGGGGGAAGCCGTGATGGCGCGCCTGGGCGGCGATCCACGACTTGGACGGGGCGGCAAGGCTGATACCGTGCCCCCGCTCCCGCAGACGGCGTGCAGCATCGGCGATCCAGATCTCGCCTCCACTGACGCCGCAGGTGACCGATGATCTGTTCTGCTGAATACCGCTTCCTCGACATAGAAAACCCCTCTGTTTGTCCCAGATTCTAACTCTGAAA
>DJHM01000043.1:0-42310 GCA_002433075.1 Latescibacteria bacterium UBA6620 | reverse complement strand
TCTGCTGAATACCGCTTCCTCGACATAGAAAACCCCTCTGTTTGTCCCAGATTCTAACTCTGAAACTGGGAACAATCCAGGGGGTCAGGTCGCCTCCCAGACTCTCTGCCCCCCTTCCGTATTTCCCCTCGTCCTACCCAGGCTTCTCAATCACCCACGGCCTCGCTTCTTCAAGAGCCGCCGAAGCCGCCAGTACCGCCCTCTCCTCCCGATGCCGCCCCACAATCTGACATCCGATGGGAAGCCCGTCCGAGGAGAATCCCACCGGCACGCTCGCCGCTGGATTGCCCGTGAGGTTGAATGCCGGGGTGAACGGAATGAACCCCCACCGGACTCGGTCGATCGTCTGACCGGCGATGGTGTCCGGTGGCTGCTCGATCGGGAAGGCGGGCACGGCCGTCGTGGGACAGAGGAGGAGATCGACTTCGGTGAAGAAAGATTCAGCGTAGGCGCGATAGCGACCGATCGCGTTCAGGGTGGCGACGTAGTCCGCGGCTGTCTTGGACCGACCGTGCTCCAGATCCTCACGGAAATAGTCGGTCAATTGGGCGGCGTTCTCCGGGTTGTCGAGCAATTCTGAATGGGCGGCGTAGCCTTTGATGCAGAAGAAATCGAAGAATCGGTCCATCAGCGCGCGATTGCTGTAGTCCGGACAGAAGTCGCGTTCTTCGACGCGGGCCCCGACTTCCTCGAACACAGAGGCCGCTGCGCGCACGGCCGTGATGACCTCGGGATCGGTCGGCGCGCCGCCCTGATCGACGCTGAGGACGATGTGCAGATCCTTCACGCTCTGGTCGAGGGACTCTGTGAAATCCGGAGGTGTATCGGGAAGGGTGGTCGATTCGGCGTCGGCCGAAGGACCGGCCAGGACGTTCATCATCATGGCGGCGTCACGGACTGTCCACGTCATCGGTCCCACGGAGGAGTTGTTCACGGGATGCCAGGAGTGTTCGCTCGACCAGCGACGGGGGATACGCCCCTGGGTGGCCTTGATGCCGTAGATCCCGCTGAAGCCACACGGAATGCGCACGGATCCGCCGCCGTCGCTGCCCTGAGCGATCGACGTCATTCCACCCGCGACCGAGACGGCGGCCCCGCCGCTCGACCCGCCGGGCGTGCGTTCCGGATTCCAGGGATTGCGTGCGGGACCGAACACCCGGTTCTCGGTCGTCCCTGCGTGACCGTACTCGGGCGTATTCGTTTTCCCGATTAGGATGGCGCCGGCTTCGCGGAGGCGCTGCACGCAAAGCGCGTCGGAATCCGCGATTTCGTCATCCGGAATGCACCCGTGGGTGAGACGAACGCCTTTGACGCCCTCGAGATCCTTGATCGGAACCGGGATGCCGTGCAACGGCCCCAGATCGTCACCTCGCGCGACCGCCGCCTCCGCCTCGCGTGCGGCCTCCATCGCTTCGTCCCCCATCACCGTGATGTAGCCCCCGAGATCCCCGTCGATCGCCTCGATCCGACGCAACGTCGCTTCCGTCAACTCGACCGGGGACAATTCCTTCGCCCCGATCATTCGTCGGAGCTCGCTCGCCGGCGTGTAGCCAGGTGTTGCAGGGTCGAAGATGTTTTCTGTCCTTCCTGAGAGTGAGTCCTCGTGCACAGCACGAGGACGGAGGGCGGTAGCAAAAAGAGGAAGCCCGGGTGCCTGTCCCGTCCAGGGGATCGTCTTCCCCGTGCTTCTCTTCGAGCCTTCGCGCCTTCGTGTTATCCGGCTTTCTTGGTGTCTTCGTGTCTTGGCCTGCCTCGCCGTAGCTCGCTTGCGAGCGGAGGCTGGGTGGTTAGGCCTTCGGTCTCCCGATCACCGGATACTGCGGATCGTTGAACCCCCATCCCGTGTGCTCCCCGGGCGGGACGAGCTTATCGATCTTCGCCAGCGTTTCATCGTCGATCTCCCAGCCGAGACACCCCACGTTGTCCACATACTGCTCCATCGTGCGGGGCCCGACGATGGCCGAGCTGACGATCGGGTTTCCGAGCACCCAGTTGAGACTGAACTGCGTCATCGTCTTGCCGTGGGCGTCCGCCAGGGGCTTGATCGCCTGGGCGACCTCGAAGCTCTCGTCACGGAGTTCGGTGATCAGGATGCGGAGATCCTTGCGAGCAGCGCGCGAGCCTTCGGGCGGTTCCTGGCCGACGAGATACTTTCCGGCCAGCACGCCGCGAGCGAGGGGACTGTAGATCATCGTCCCGACGCCGAATTTCTCGCACGCGGGGAAGAGGTCCACCTCGGGGTCGCGGTTGACGATGTTGTAGAGCGGCTGAACAACCGACATCGGCGCGTAGCCCCGCTTGTCCGCGATCCACAACGCCTCGGTGATCTGGTGACCGTAGAAGTTGGAGCAGCCGGGATAACGGATTTTGCCCTGCGCGACGAGGTCGTCGAGCGCCCGGAGGGATTCCTCGATCGGGCAGTCATAGACCGCGCGATGCAGCATATAAATGTCGATGTAATCCGTGCCCAGGCGCCGGAGGCTGTTCTCGACCTCATTCATTATATGATAGCGACTGACGCCACCGTCGTTGATCCCGTCACCACGGGGCCCGCAGACCTTGGTGACGAGGACGACCTTGTCCCGCTTGTCCTTGATCGCCTTGCCCGTGATCCGCTCGGACTCTCCGTCATTATACACATTGGCCGTGTCGATAAAATTGACGCCGTCGTCGTAGGCCTTGTTGATGATGTCGATCGAATCCGCTTCGCTCGTCGGACTGCCGAACATCATTGTCCCGAGACAGATCCGGGAGATCTTGACTCCGTTCCGGCCAAGGGTGGTGTATTCCATTGTTTCCTCCATTCAAGTTACGTGACGGCGTATAATAGCGACCGCTCTTGGCGCCTGCAAATGCCTGGGCAGGTGTTTGCCGGCCTCAGCCGGCAGGGAGCAGGCGTGGCTATGTCTGGACCCAGTTGAATTTCGGCAGCAGACGTGATTTTCGTTGGGCGTCAATCGCCACCCCTGCTCTCCCAAGCCGAGGGGAGCGAGGCGCACTCCTGCTATAACTCCGTTCCCGTCTTTATGCTTCCCACCCCTCTTCCGTTTGGTTTTCTTGGTGTCTTCGTGGTTCAAGCCTCTGAGGTCTATATGGCAAAGCCCAACATCCTCTTCATCATCACCGACCAGCAACGCGCCGACGCCCTCGGCTGCGTGAGCGATTGGGTCAACACGCCGAATATGGACCGCATCGCAGCGGAAGGGGTGCGCTTTACCAACTGTATCACGAACTCGCCGGTTTGCGTGCCGACCCGCCGGACACTGGCGACCGGGCTCTACTGCCACAACACGGGCGTCTGGTACAACGGCAACTACAGCCTGACGGAGGACACGCCAACCTGGATGCGGGCGATACGGGACGCGGGCTACCGGACGAGTCTGTTCGGGAAGACTCACCTGAATGGCGCTGACCGGGCTGGCGACATTCGTAACGTCGAGTATCTGTTGCGGGCACAGGGGATCGACGATATCGACGAGATCGTCGGGCCGCGAGGATGCGCGAGAACGTTGTGTAATATGACCGAGAAGTGGGAAGAAGCCGGCCTGTGGGAGCACTATAAGGAGGACTTCGCCGAACGTTTCGCCAACGTGCCCTGGGTGGTTCGCCCGTCGGCACTTCCGTTAGAGCTTTACTACGACACGTATGTCGGCCAGCGGGCGAAGGGGTATATCGAGTCTTACGATCGAGATGAGCCCTGGTTCACCTGGGTGAGTTTCGGAGGGCCACACGAACCCTGGGACACGCCGGAGCCCTATGCGTCGATGTATAACCCGGGCGAGATGCCTGCTTCGCTGGATGGTGAGCTACGGGAAGGGGAGCGGCCGGAGGGGGTGCTCGACCAGCGAAGGCGCGACACGGCCGCGGATCGGTCACCCGAACACATTGCCGCGATGCGCGCCAACTATGCGGGCAACGTGACGTTGATCGACGATCAGTTGGGTGAGATTTTCGCTGCGATCGATGCGCGAGGGAAGTGGGACAATACCGTGATCGTGTTTGCCTCGGATCACGGCGAAATGAACGGCGACTTCGGGATGATCTACAAGAGCAACTTCCTCCACAGCGCCGCGAAAGTCCCGCTACTCGTCAAAGCGCCGGGCGTGGAGGGAGGAAAGACGTGCGACGCGTTCGTCGAGTGGTTTGACATCGGCCCCACGCTCGTCGAGGCTGCGGGCGGAGAGATCGACTACCCCCAGCACGCGATGTCGTTGAGCCCGTGTCTGTCCGACACGGATCACCGGATTCGTGAAGAAGCCCTCTGCGAAATTTCCAACGAAGTGATGGTCGTGAATGAGAAGTGGAAAATGGCCGTCAACGCCGAAGGTCAATCCTACCTGCTCTTCGACCTCGAGACCGACCCGGATGAATCCAGAAACCTCGCCGGCCTGGACGATTACCGGGAGGTCGAAACCGACCTCCGCCTGAGAATGCTCGAACGCATCCTCCAGGCCCAGTAGCCCGCACCCGCGTCATCCTCCCATCGGCTCTAGCTGCGCAACCCCGCTCACTCACGGTACCGTGTTGCTGTCTGTCAGCTTTGCGAGACCGGGCTCCGCCCGGGAACAGCAAATTCGCGACCCCGTGTCGCTGATCTATAGGACCCGTGCCTCGGCTTCTAAACACCAAAGCGTCGACCCAACTCCCATACCTCGGCCCTCTTCCTCCTGCTCCTGCTTTCCTCCCAGACTTGGGCCCAGATTGCCTTCCGCAAGCAGACGTTGCAGGGTCTGGAGTCGTCCGGGGCAACGACGTCAAGACGACCGTCATGCCCGCGCTAGCCCACACCACGCGTTTATTCGACACGCTCCACACGAACCGACGCCGACTGGTCTGGGCCCCGGTCGTGGCAATGGCCGTCGAGGTCGCGGCGACTTGGATTTACACGATCGGTATGGGCTACGAACAGGGCCCCGCCAACTACGGCAGCGTGTTTACCGGAGAAAACGCCCGCTGGCCGTGGGACGACATGGTCAAGAAGGCCAAGGACCCCTACTCCACGAAATAGGACAAGATCGCCTTCATGGTGGGCGGGGGCCTCGTCACCGCGTTGATGATGGTTGCTCGCTACCGGATGCCAAGCTTCCCCCTCAGTCCCGTGGGGTTCGCGGTCGCTCCCGTCAGCCCCGTCCGAATGGTTGTGCTGCCGCTGTTTCTCGTCTGGTTCGCAAAGACCGTTATTCTACGGGCTGGCGGCGTCGACGGCTTCCGCGCCGGCCGCCCCTTTTTCATCGGCTTGATCCTCGGCCATATCATGGGCGCCAGCGTCTCCATCATCGTCGACATGATCTGGTTCCCCGGCGAGGGCCACGGCATCCCCTTCAGCGACTGGTAAATGGTTTCGCGCCCCGTTGGGGTAGGACCGACTCTACGAGTCGGGAACGACCTCTCACGCAACGCCAACGCGTCGATTCAACCTCGCGCAGACATCACCTGTTTCCCCAACGACCTCCCTCCATCTCCATCATCCACGTGATTGGATTTGCCTTGCTCCTTCCCGAATCCCTTCGTTCGTTGGGGTGACGCTTACCCCCCCCGTGTTTTTAATGGCGATACGCTCAACGAAAATCCGAAAGGACGCTCCATGAAACGCGTGTTGATCGGCACCATGACCCACGAAGTCGGCAGCTTCCACCCGATGCATTCAGGCTATGACGAATTCCACCATCTATGGGGGCAGGACATCCTGGAAGCGTTCAACGGGGGAGGATCCACGACGTGGGGTGCGATCGAAGTGCTCAAGGAGCGTGACGATGTCGAAATCGTTCCCACCTACGCCGCGTGGATGAACACGACCGGCGGTCTCGTCGAGAAGGCGGCCCAGGAGCGGATGATCGCCGAGTTCATCGAGGCGGTCCAGGGAGAGTCGAACATCGATGCCGTCGTGCTCTGTCTGCACGGCGCGATGGCTGGCGTCGACGTGCACGACCCGGAGGGGGACGTCGCGGAAGCGGTTCGCAAGCACGTCGGCGACGTGCCGATCACCACGCCGATGGACCTCCACGGAATCATCACTGACAAGCTGCTCGCGAATGTCGACGCTATCTCTTTCCTCCATACGTATCCCCATGTGGATGGCCGGGAGACAGGGAATCGAGCGGCGCGGAACGTGTTGCGGATGATGGACGGGGAGTTCAAGAACCCGGTCACCGGGCGCGTGAAGATTCCCATGCTGGCACGCGGAAACGAGCTGATGACGGCGACGGGAAAGTTCGGGGAAGCTATTCGGAGGTGTCAGGAGATCGAGGCCTCGGAAGGCGGGATCGCTGCGGGCGTTAACATCGGAAACCCGTTCACGGACGTTCCTGAACTGCGGTCCAACACGATCGTGACGGTCGATGGCGATCAGGAACGGGCGGACGCGCTCGCACACGAACTCGCGGAGTTCATGTGGGAACACCGAAACCTCTGGTTCGCGGACCTGACGCCGATGAAGGAGATTGTCGAGCTCTCCGAGAATCAAGATGGGCTGACGGTCTGCGGCGATCCTGCGGACTCGACGGCGTCGGGATCGTCAGGAGATAGCAACGCGATCCTCAAGGGGCTGCTGGAGCACGAATATTCGAAGAGTGCGCTGGTCCCGATCGTCGATGCGCCTGCGGTTGCGAAAGCGTTCGAGGTGGGGGTCGGGAGCACGTTCACCGTCAAGCTGGGCGGGTCGATCGATACGGAACGGTTCGAGCCGCTCGAAGCCGAAGTTTACGTGCGCGCCTTGACGGACGGTGAGCACGGCGGCCGTCGGGGCAAGGTCCCGGCCCGGGCGGGTCGGACAGCGACGTTCAGGCTGAAGCAGCACACGGTGGTCGCGTCGGAGCGACCCGCCGCCACGACGGATTCGACGTTCTTTCTGGCGCAGGGCGAAGATCCGCTGCAATACGATTTCGTGATCGCCAAGTCTCCGAACGGGTTCCGGATTTTCTACCAGGAATACGCCAATCAGATCCTGTATGCGGACGTGCCGGGCTCGACCAGCGCCGATGTCACAACCTTGCCCTACAAGCTGGCCCCTCGCCCCATGTTCCCGCTCGACGAGGACGTGGAGCCCGGTTTCTGATAATTGACGTTTACTCTTGCGACTAACTATGGGTAGGGTAACGGCATGCCTGTCCGCAGGTGCTCCCTGACACGCCGTAGCCTTCCCTGGCTTGCCGAAGCTTTTGCGAAGGCAGCGGCGGAGGCGGTAGCGGAGGTGGGCCGTGACCTTCGCTTGGCACATCCAGGTGGCTGTCCGTGGTCTCAGCAGATAAATGACGCGAGTCGACAAATGAACTACTGGCGAGCCGTCGTTCAGGCAGCAAAGGCAGACGATCTTGAAACCATTCGCGAGTTGATGACGGAGTATCCCGAACTCGTTCAGAACGACCGTGCCCTGGTGACGTCGGCCCGCTACGGTCACGAGGATATCGTGATGTTCCTTCTCGGCGAGACGCCGGAGCTGGAATCGGTTCGGAAAGCGCTCGTGGCGGCTGTTTTTCCGTATCGATCGGTCCCCAAGACGGAACGCCACGGAGTGCTGGTTCGCACGCTTCTGTGGAAAGTGCCGGAGGAAAGACAGAAAGCGGCCATCGCACGACAACTGATCGATGCGGCCGCGAGGTCTGGATGTCGGCCGATTGCGGACGCCCTCATTGAAGTGGCGACTCAGGATGTTTATACGTCGGCGGCTTTCGGCGATCTCGATACCGTTCAGGAGTGGACCAAGCAGAGTCGAAGCATCGTCCGGCATGGGGATGAATCCGGGAAGACCGCGCTGCATTACTGTGCGGCGTCAGCACTCGGTCTAGAGGATGATCAGGTTGCCCAGGGGCTGGTGAACGTTGCCCAGCACCTGCTGGAATGGGGCGCGGAGGTGAGTGCTCGATGCCGGCCCGAACGCGAGTCTCCTTTCGGGTTGACCCCCCTCGACTGTGCAGTGCTCTACGGGGACAATCCGGACTTGGTCAGCGTGCTCGTTAACCACGGAGCCCAGGAACTGGAGAGCGCGCTGTGGGAGTTGCTCGTGCATAGACGCGATCCGGGGGAGATACAGTACCGGTCCGCGGGCGTGCTGCTCGATGCGGGCGCATCCCTCGATCGCCCCTTCAACGGTCGAACCATCCTGCAGGATCTCGCCCACCACGGGTCGGAGGAGAGCGTGCGATGGGCGATCGCCCACGGGGCCGACATCTACGCACAGACGTCGGACTTGAGGACCGCCCTCCACCTATCCGCCGATCGGGACGACGGAGAGGCCATCGTGGACGCGCTTCTCGCAGCAGGCGCGGACCCGGCCGTAACGGACGAGGCAGGTCACGCCCCATTGTGGTATGCCGACAAGGGCGAGAGGCAGGCCATCGTCGATCGTCTTCGAACATCGTAGGAAGATGGCGACGCTGACCCGAACGTTTCTCCACGGTGCGGCCGTCCTGGCGGAGCTGTCGGATCACGTTTTCTCGATCGAGATCATTCCCGAGCTTGCCGAACAGGCCCGGTCCGTTCTGGAGGAGCAGGGATACGCCGATGTCCGGGTCCGCACCGGAAACGGCTACCTGGGATGGCCGGAAGAGGCTCCCTTCGACGCGATCGTCTTTACGGCGGTGCCAGCTGAGGTGCCCGAGGCGCTTGTCGATCAACTCGCGTTGAACGGGATCATGGTCATCCCCTAGGGGTCGGATCTCCGGAGATGAGGATTCTCACGCGGTCGGAGTCAGGGGTGAAGCAACGCCGTACGTTACCGGTCCGGTTCGTCCCAATGACAGGCAAACCCTGAGTGCACCCTCTCGTCCCTGTGCTGTGCACAGGGACGTAATGATCTGTCCCCACAGTGACAGCCACATCGCGAGCGCCCCCCTCGCCGCTGTGCTGCGCACAGGGGCGCATTACCAGGCTCAAGAAGGAACCATGGCGAACGAAGAACACATCGAGATGATCAGATCCAGCGTCGAAGACTGGAACGCGTGGCGTGCGGGAAATCCAACCATGATTCCCGATATTGAGGGTGAGTCCTTCGTCTACGAAGACCTGTCCGGTGCGAACTTGGCTGGGATGTCGTTCCACCATCAGGTGTTCAGTGGCGCCACATTGGACGGGACGGTGTTCGACGGCGCCTACCTCGGCCACGCCGACCTCAGCGATTCTGCCCTGAACAAGGCCAGTTTCAAGGAGGCGGACCTCAGCTGCGCCAATCTCTTCGGGACCGATGCGAGAGGCACCGACTTTACCAAAGCAATTTTGAAGGAAGTTTCTCTGAAGGAAGCGAGCCTGAAGGGGGCCGTATTCGCGGGTGCAGACCTGACAAGGGTCTACCTGGTGGATGCGGATCTGACGGACGCCAACTTGGAAGCTGTGACAGGCCTTACGAGGGAGCAGCTTAGCCAGGCGCTTACATAGAAAATTGAGTATAGAGCATTGAACGTGTGCTCTTCAATGTTCTGTGTTCAATGCTCAATCTTCAATGTCTCAAAATCGATTTCGCCTGCGAAATGGCAACTGGCCTCGTGGCCGGGCTCGATCTCTCTGAGGGAAGGGTCGTCCGTCTTGCAGATGTCCTGTGCGTAGGCGCAGCGAGGATGGAATTTGCATCCGGAGGGGGCATCGGCGGGATCGGGGACATCGCCCTCGAGCGGTACCCGGTCCATCTGATGGTCGGGGTCCGCGATTGGGACGGCCGACATCAGTGCGACGGTGTAGGGATGGAGCGGGCGTTCGTAGAGACGGTCGGATGTCGTGAGTTCTACGATCTGACCCAGATACATCACGGCGACACGGTCGCTGATGTGCTCGACGACGCTGAGGTCGTGCGCGACAAACAGGTAGGTGAGGTCGAACTCTTCTTGGAGTTCTTCCATCAGGTTGATGACCTGCGCCTGGACGGAGACGTCGAGCGCGCTGACCGGCTCGTCGGCGATGATGAGTTGGGGGGTAAGGGCAAGGGCGCGTGCGATCCCGATTCGCTGGCGCTGTCCGCCGCTGAATGCGTGAGGATATCGGCGCAGGTGATCCGGGCGCAGACCCACGCGAACGAGCAGCTGTTCGACACGACCCTCGAGTTCGGACCCGCTTGAGATCTCGTTGATGACGAGGGGCTCGGCGACAATGTCGAACACGGTCATTCGCGGATTGAGAGAAGAGAACGGGTCCTGAAAGATGTATTGAAGGTACCGTCTCAGTCCTCGCAGATCGTCGGCCTCGAGGCTGCGGAGATCGATAGCCTGCCCGGCGTGATGGAAGGTGACGCGACCATCGGTCGGCTCGATCAGTCGGATCATCGACCGCCCGGTCGTCGTCTTCCCGCATCCGCTCTCCCCGACAAGACCCAGCGTTTCCCCGCGACGAAGGGTCATACTGACCCCATCCACCGCCTTGACGTGCCCCACCACCTTCCGCCAGATCCCCTTCTTGATCGGGAAGTGCGTCTTCAGGTCTTCAATTTCGAAGAGTACGTCCGCTTTTCCGTCCGATTCAGACATAGCTATCTCTGTTACCGCTTTCCTTCTCTCTCTTCTCCACTTCTATCCTTCTCACTCCTGCCCGCTCCGCCGAAGCTGCCCAGCAGCGAAGGCGTGCTTTTCCTTCTGCCTTCTTTCTCCTGCCTACTCCTCAATATCCAGCCAACAACTAATCTGATGCCCCGCCGCAACCTCCCGCAGCTCCGGGGCCTCACGACACTGATCCGTCGCGTGAGGACACCTCGGGGCGAAAGTACATCCCGACGGAAGCTCGAACGGATCCGGCACCGAGCCCTCAATCGGCACAAGGTGCTCCTTGCGACCGATAACGGGGATCGATTTCAGTAGCCCCTGCGTGTAGGGGTGTCGCGCGTTCTTGAAGATGGTTCGAACATCTCCGTACTCCACGACTTTCCCCAGATACATTACGGCGACGTGATCGGCCATCCGAGCCACGACTCCGAGGTCGTGAGTGATCAGCATAATCGACATGCCGATGTTTTCCTGCAGCTGCTCCATCAGATCCAGGATCTGTGCCTGAACCGTGACGTCGAGCGCCGTCGTCGGCTCGTCCGCAATCAACAGGCTGGGATTGCAGGAAAGCGCCATCGCGATCATGGCCCGCTGGCGCATGCCGCCGGATAGTTCGTGCGGGTAGGCGTCGAGCTGTCGATCGGGGCGGGGGAGGCGCACCTTGCGAAGGGTCTCTTCGGATCTTGCCCGGGCTTCGTCCTTGTCCACGCCCTGGTGAAGCTCGATGGCCTCGCCGATCTGGTTGCCGATCGTATGAACCGGACTGAGCGACGTCATCGGCTCCTGGAAGATCATCGCGATGTCATTGCCGCGAATGTCGCGCATCTTCTGACCGCGCGGGTGGAGTTTCGTGAGGTCGACCGGCGCGGTCCCGTTCGGATGAAACAGAATCTGCCCGCCGACGATCTTCCCTGGTGGCTCTGGGATCAACCGCATTGTCGAAAAAGCCGTAATGCTCTTCCCGCACCCACTCTCCCCGACCACCCCCAGCGTCTCACCCCTCCCCACGCTGAACGAAACCCCATCCACCGCACGCACCACCCCGTCGTCGGTGTAAAAGTGCGTCTTCAGGTCCTTGATCTCGAGAAGCGGTTGTTGTGATTCGCTCATAAGACAGACACGAAGTCAGGAAGTCGCGAAGAAAGAACACTGGTTAGGTTCTTCCCTCCGTGCCTTCGCGTCTTCGTGTTGAAAGGTTTCATCTGCTTGAATACGGGTCCGCCGCGTCGCGTAGACCGTCGCCAAGGAAGTTGAATGCGAGAACGGCGATGATGATGCACACGCCCGGGATCAGGAGCCACGGATAAAGGCTCAGGGAGTGGATGTTCATCGCGTCGGACAGCAGCAGACCCCAGCTGGTCATGGGGGGCTTGATACCGAGACCGAGAAAGCTGAGGGTACTTTCGCCGAGGATGAAGATTGGAATCGCAAGGGTGGCGATGACGATGATGTGGCTGAACATCGACGGGAGTAGATGGCGGAAGATGATTCGAGCGTCTCCGGCCCCGCAGACGCGGGCGGCAAGCACGAAGTCGGCTTCGCGCAGCGAAAGGGTCTTGCCGCGGATTTCGCGGGCCAGACCGCCCCAGCCGATCAACGACAGGACGGTCACGATTCCCGTGAAGACGAGATGGGAAGGCCAGTCGGCGGGGAGTACGGCGCTGAGAGCCATCAGGATCGGGATGGACGGAAAGGCGAAGATCAACTCGATGATTCGCTGGATGAGGTTGTCGATCGTCCCTCCGTAGTAACCGGAGGTGACTCCGAGAACCGAGCCGAGCGTCAGGCTGATGAACACGGCGAAGAGCCCGATCGTCAGGGAGATGCGGCCGCCGATGATGATCCGGGAAAGCATGTCCCGGCCGAAACGGTCGGTGCCGAGGAGGAACATCGGGTTGCCCTTGCCCGTACCGAACAGATGCCGGTCCCACGTGAACAGGCCGTAGAAGGAGTAATCGTCCCCCCGGGGAAACAGATAGAGCGGGTACTTCAGGCTGGCGTCTTCGGTGTACTTCTTGGTGCCCGTCTGCCGGTCGAGCCTGCCCTTGATGCCGTAGACGAACGGCCGCAGATGGAAACCTTCGTCGGAGAAGAAGTGGATTCTCTGCGGAGGGCAGTGAACGACCTTGTAGTACCGGTGGCTCACGCCGTGGGGCGCCAGGATCTCGCCGAGCAGGACGATCGCGTATAGAGCCACGACGACGTAACCGCCGATGACGCCGGCCTTATGCTTCTTGAAGCGCCGCCAGATGAGCTTGCGCTGGGAATACGATGCGGTCGAGATGGCTTCGGGCTCAAAAGATTCAGTAGGTTCGGCGGCGGCGACGGGCTGCGCGCTACTCATATCGGATCCTCGGGTCGAGCCACGCCAGTAGAATGTCGGCCATCAGGTTGCCGAGTAGGAGGAACGTCGCCGACAGAAGCAGGAAGGCGCCGGCCAGATACATGTCCTGGGAGGTCAGGGCGGTCAGAAAGATGGGACCGGCGGTCGGGAGGCCGAGGACAATGCCGGTAACGACGGCGCCCGACAGGAGGTTGGGCAGGGCGAGTCCGAGTCGGCTGACGAGGGGGTTGATGGCGATGCGGACCCCGTACTTCACGATGACCTTGGTTTCGGTCAGGCCCTTGGCTCGTCCGGTCTGAATGTGCTGCTGACCGAGCACGTCGAGCAGATTGCCCCGCATGATACGGATGACGCTGGCGGTCCCACTCGTGCCGATCACGACGATGGGGACCCAGATGTGAGCCAGCAGGTCCTGGAATTTGGCCAACGACCAGGGGGCACCGATGTAATCGGGCGACAGCAGCCCTCCGACGGACTCGGTCTCGAAGACCGTGATCTGGAAGAACATGATAACGAGAGCGAGCAGGAAGTTGGGCGTGGCGAGCCCGACGAATCCAAGCAGCGTGAACCCGTAGTCACCGAGCGAGTAGGGCCGGGTGGCCGAATAGATGCCGATCGGGATCGCGACCAGCCAGGTGAAGACGAGCGTCGACAGCGTGAGCGCGAGGGTCAAACCGAGGCGCTCGCCAAGCAGCTGAATCACGTCCATTTCATAGGTGAAAGACTGACCGAAGTCTCCCTCGAACGCGATCTTGCCGATCCAACGGAAATACTGGACGTAGATCGGGTCGTTCAGGCCGTAGCGCTCGCGGAGGGCTTCGATCTGGGCGACCGCGCTCTCCGAGCCGAGTTCGCCCTGTTCCGCGAGCTCGGCCAGACGAGATGTGAGCATGTCGCCGGGGGGCGCCTGGATGACGACAAAGCTGACCATGGAGATCAGGATCAGCGTCGGGATCATATGAAGGAGGCGTCTGAGGATGTAATTGGCCATGTAGAGTCCCGTCACTGAGGCGCGACAATTTATGGAAGCCAGACATCCCGAACAACAAGAGATTCGGCCTCACGAGAGGCTACCTTGACTCGCATTCTCAACCTGACTACAATCGATCACACCGTCGTTCTCTGTGTTTTGGCTGACGTTGCAAGGCGCAATGTCGTTTCGTCCGGGTCGATTACTTTGTGATTTCGCCACGACTGCGAACACGCATTTCAGAACTGAGTCGCTCTGCCCTGCGGCGTCGTGAAGCGGCGTTGACGGCCGAGGGAGTCGTCACCACACCTCCTTCGATTACGCGCGTGATGGCGGGCCCTGCGGATGTACGCCTGCATCGGGAAATCGAGGATATTGCGGTTGGAGAAGACTTCTCCACGCTGGCCGGGGACTTTCTGATGATCGACCGGCCGGTGGTCGATTTCCTGCCCACGCACGGGGAACGAATGACCCGGCGCTTTCAGCAGCTGATGGCGTCTGTCCAGGGGGTTGAGGTGCTGCCCCACGATCCCCACGAGACGTTCGGGGCGTTGACCCGAACGGCAGCCGACAGGTTGATGTTCATCGACATCGAGGCCACAGGGTTCACCCCGGGGACGCCGCTCTTTTTGGTCGGCGTCGTGGTGGAATGCAAAGGCGAACTGCGTGTTCGCCAACTGCTGGCTAGGGACTACTCCGAAGAGGCGGCCCTTCTCTTTGAGTTGCGTCGTATCCTGGCCTACTCCGAGTCGGTCGTGAGCTTCAACGGAAAGACGTACGATCTGCCCTACGTCCGGGATCGGATGGGCTTCTTCGGTTACGACTTCCCGGCCGAACTCGCACACATCGACCTGTTGCACGAAGGACGACGACGCTACAAGGGGCGGTTGCCCAATTGCAAGTTGCAGACGCTCGAACGAGCGATCTGCAAGAGAGGGCGAACGGGAGATATTCCGGGTGAGGCGATTCCGGATGCGTATCACGCGTTCGTACGCACCGGAAATGCGATCGAAATACGGGATATCCTGCACCACAACGCTCTCGATCTCGTCTCGCTCGTCGAAATCGTCCTCTTCATGCTCGAAGGGAAGAACCTGTGACCGACGACCGCGACGCTCGTGTAATCCTGGATGCCGCGCTTTCCCTGAAGGGAAGGCGCGTTCTGGTTATGGGGCTGGGGAGGCTCGGCGGTGGAGTTCCTGCGACGCGATTCCTCGTCGAGCAAGGGGCGGAGGTGACGGTGACCGATCTGGCTTCGGCGGAAGATCTGAGGGAATCGCTCGAATCGCTCGAGGGCCTCGCAATCCGATACAGGCTTGGCGGGCACGACGAGAGTGATTTCGCCGACACGGATCTTGTGGTCGCCAATCCGGGGATCCCCGTGGCGTCGCCCTTCCTGGCCGTGGCCCGCGAGAGTGGCGCAGTGGTGACAACGGAGATGGGACTTTTTCTGGCGAGATGCCGCGCACCGGTGTTCGCCGTGACGGGAAGCAGCGGCAAGACCACGACGACGGCGATGCTCGGCGCAATGGTGCAACGACGCTGGAGCGATGCACGGGTTGGGGGCAATATGGGGGTTTCCCTCCTCGGGGAGGTCGATTCACTGAGCGAGGACGTTCCGGTTGTGCTGGAACTGTCCAGCTTCCAGCTCCGTCATCTCCGAGCGATTGCGTGGTCCCCGCAGATCGCGGTGGTGACGAACTTCTCACCCAACCACCTGGACGTTCACGGTTCCCTGGAAGATTACGTCCAGTCGAAGCGAGCGATTCTCGAACACCAAAAGCCGGGTGACCTGGCGGTCCTCAATCGTGATGATGCAGAGGTAGCCGGCTGGCAGACCGGTGCGACCCGGGTCTGGTTCGGTATGGGGGAGGGGGGTGGAGATGCGACCGGTTCCGTGTATGCGGATCATGCACGAATCGTAGCGGAAGGCGAGCCCTTGTTCGATCTCGCTGATCTCCGGGTGCCGGGTCGGCACAACGTGGCGAACGCGTGTGCGGCGACGGCTGCGGCACGGGCGGCCGGCGTGGAGGACGAAGACCTTCGTTACGTGCTCGGGTCGTTTGACGGAGTGGAGCACCGATTGGAACGCGTGTGCGAGGTTGCGGGTGTCACGTACGTGAACGATTCGATCGCCACAAGTCCGGATCGGACGCGGGTGGCGCTGGAGGCGGTGGAAGGGGACGTGGTTTTGATCGCGGGGGGATACGACAAGGGTCTGCCCTTCCGCGGCCTGGGCCCGATTCTGGGCGAGCGCGTGCGGGTGCTGATCCTGATGGGGGAAACGGCCGAGGCCATTGCGCGGTCCTTACCTCCGGATACGAAGACCGACGTGCGCCAGGTTGCGGGTCTCGATGCCGCAGTCGCCGAAGCGCGATCTATCGCGCGTGAAGGAGAAACGGTTTTGCTGTCGCCGGCATGCGCGAGCTATGGGATGTTCGCGAACTTCGAGGAACGGGGCCGGCGGTTCAAGCAACGGGTCCAGGGGGAATAACAAAGGGCCGCGTCCCGAAGGTCGCGGCCCTTTCCTGTGCATCTACAGCACGCTTCAGGCGCTGTCCGAAAACGAGATCAACTTGCGACCCCGCGTGGGGTGGCGAAGCTTCCTCAGCGCCTTCTCTTTGATCTGGCGAACCCGCTCCCGAGTCAGATGAAACTGAAGGCCGATTTCCTCCAGCGTCATTTCAGGTTCACTGCTCAGCCCGAAGTAGAGCTTGATGACTTCCTTCTCGCGGTCGTCGAGCGTGTCGAGTGCGGCGTGGATTTCGTACTCGAGCGAGTTCTTCAGCATCATCTCATCGGGGGGCGCCTGGTTGTCGTCGGCTATGATCTCCAGCAGACTGTTTTCGTCGTCGTCCCCGAAGGTGGCGTCGAGCGAAAGGACACGCTGTCCCCTTGAAAGCGTGTCGACGACCTGCTCCACTGTGATCCCGAGTTCCTCGGCGATTTCCTCTTCCTGCGGTTTCGAAGAAGTCTCCTGCTGCTTGCTGTTCGTGTAGCGCGCGATCCGTCGTAGCAGGTCCACCCTGTTGAGCGGCAGCCTGACGACACGAGATTGCTCGGCCAAGGTCTGCAGGATCGACTGGCGGATCCACCACACGGCGTAGGAGATGAACTTGAAACCTTTCGTCTCATCGAAGCGTTCGGCAGCGACGATCAGCCCAATGTTGCCTGCGCTGATGAGGTCGACGAGCGGGACACCCTGGTTCTGGTATTCGCGAGCGACCGTGATGACGAAACGGAGGTTTGCCTCCACGAGCTTCGCCCTCGCTTCGTGGTCGCCTTTCTTGATCTGTTGGGCGAGAGAAACTTCCTCGGCAGCGGACAGCGGCTGCGACGAAGCCACATCTTCCAGATACCGATGGAGGGAATCTTTAACGCCTTTGAAGTCCGACTGGGATGCACGCGCCACTTCGGAGTTCCTTAGTGTGTGGGGTGAAGGACGCTGGTGGCAAGATGCCCGTGCAAGTGTTGAGAGGCGGCGCCGGAAAGGCACCTGGAGCGGCGTCAATAAAGGGATTCGCTGCAGGCTGTCAAGCAGTTGGTCGTATGATTTTCTCGGCCAGTACAGACTAAAGTATGAGCACTCGAAGGTGCGAAGTCAATCCCTTGCAAATCAACGAGTAACGTCCGTCTACCCTCCGTTTTAGTTCGGCGTTGACGTGTCGAGTCTTTAGTCCCTTCCTACAGTACGGTTTCCTGCAGGCGCTGTGCGGGTCGGTTCGTCGAGGGCTGTTTTTCATTGGAGGACCCTTGGATTCTGTGACGTTGTTGAACGATGTCGAAGCGCTGATGCTCGCCCACGCGCCCCCGGGGGGCGAGGGAGAGGTCACCGACTATGTGCACAACAGTTTTTCAAAACTGAATCTGGATGTGACGATCGATGCAGCGGGAAACACGGTCGCTGCGATCCCTGGGGGCGGAAGTGGGGACCCGGTAGCGGTGACCGCCCACAAGGATGAGATCGCCATGATGATACGACGCGTGGAGTCCGATGGGCGTCTGCGCGTGCGGCCGCTGGGCGGTTTGCATCCCTGGGCAATCGGCGAAACACCGGTCGAGATCCTGGGCGCAAGGGACACGGTGCCGGGTGTGTTGTCGATCGGTTCGAAACACGTTTCGAGCGACAGTCCAGCCGCCCGCGTGAAGTCGGGGAAGCCCCTGGACTGGGAGCTGATGTGGATCGAGACGAAATTGTCGACGGAGGCGTTGAGCCGGGCGGGTGTTCGGGTGGGCACACGAGTGGTGTTGGATCGAGATCGAAAAAAGGCAAAGCGTATTGGGGAGTTCGTCTGCGGATACAATCTGGACTGCCGTGCGGGGATTGCCATCTTGCTGGGCACCGCCCGTGCGTTGCAAGAAACGCCTCCCTGCCGAGACGTCTACCTAGTCGTGAGTTCGGAAGAAGAGGTTGGGGCGTTCGGCGCCATCCACGCAGCGGGGCGTCTGCCGGTCGATGAAGTGATCGCACTCGACATCGCGCCGGTGGCTGAAGAGTATCAAATGATCAACAATGGATCACCAGTGCTGCTGCACGCAGACTCGCAAGGTCTCTACCACCAACCGACGCTCGAGAAACTTCACGATCGGGCGGAGCAGCTTGGCTTCGGTTCACAGGCCGCTGTCGTGACATCTTACGGAAGCGATGCGAGCATCGCCAAAAAAGCGGGTGGCGCGGGGAGGGCGGTTTGCCTGGCCTATCCGGGGGAGAACACACACGGCTACGAGATCTGTTCGATCGAAGGCATCGTGAACACCGCTCGGTTGCTGGAGTCGTATTTGACCGATCCGCTGGAGGAGAAATGAGTTCAAGACCCAACCTACGCGTGCACCCGAGTGGACGATATCGGTACCTGCGGGGAGGTCCGCCATACAGCAGTGGTGTCGCGGCCGAATCGGGATACCGAATCGATCGTGTCCAATTCGAGAATCCCATCCCATGGCGGGAAGGCTTCGAGAGGATTGATGCCTGGTTGGGCGATCGGAACGAGCCCCGTGTGGCACTCTGTGCGATTGAACTTCGATGCCCATCCCCGTACTCCGGCGAAGGCTTTACTTCATACAATGAGACCTACTGTGAGGTACTTCGATCGTGGGGCATCTTCGATGAGGATCGAAACCCGGTCGCCCGGACGAACGTGGCGCCGTCCATCCTGCCGCCTGAGGAGCAGGCGATGCACGCTTTTTCCTGTGCGGTAGAGGGTGCCGATACGAACCCATCGTTTGTGGTATCGGGCGGGGGAGAAGTGACAGCGCCGGAGATCACGAATGAGACGATCGTGCGTTGTGGCGAGACGAGCGAAGAGGCGATTGGAGAAAAGGCCGCCTACGTGATCGATCTGATGGCGAATAGGCTGGAAGGCCTGGGCTTCGTGTGGGACGATGTGAAAGAGACGAACGTCTACACGATTCACCCGATCGACCGAACGGTGATGCCGGATCTGCTGCCCAGAATGGGAGCGGCCTCGAGGTTCGGGGTCATGCAGATTCCTTCTCGGCCACCCGTGGTCGACATCGAGTTCGAGATGGATCTGCGGTGCGTCGCGCGGCAGCTGACGGACTGAGCCGGAAGAGCCCGGAGGATGGGTCTTGAGTGAACGTGAACGCCCCGGAAGACGCGGCTTCTTTCGTGAGGTCGTAAATCGCTACGTCGTGCCGGCAGCCGAGTTCGTTGAGGAGAAACTCGATCGCCAGACGCGTCCGCTTCGGTTTCTGCGACCACCCGGGGCGGGATCCGATTTCCTCGAGCTGTGCTCGAAGTGTCACGCGTGCGTGGAGGCGTGTCCGGCGAACGCGATCTTTCCCGATCGATCCTCTGATGGGTTGACTGCATCGACGCCGATGATTCGGGCGGACCATCAGCCGTGCGTGGTGTGCGACGATCTGGCGTGTATGCCTGCTTGCCCCACTGGGGCGCTTACCCTGCTGACCAGGGATGCGATTCGGATGGGCGTCGCGCGCGTCGACTGGGACCAGTGCGAACGGACCCACAACGTGGAATGCACGACGTGTGTCGATCTCTGTCCGATCGGGGCCAGCGCCCTTACGATCGAGCGTGACAGGATCGTTGTGGGAGACGGATGTGTGGGGTGCGGGGTCTGCGAGCACGCGTGTCCCACGCGGCCCCGCGCGATCGTTGTAGAACCGGAGGGGTAGAGACAGCAAGAGGTCAGGGATTGGAACTCCGGGTGGAACGCTTCTCCGGACTTCGACTCCTGACCTCTATCTATTTCTCAGGAGATGGATTCAATGACGTTCGAAAAGAGTCCCTCGATCTTGGCTCGATCGACGGAGTAATAGGCGTATCGTTGATCTTCGTGGCAAGGCTTCTTGCAGGAGATGAAGCCCGCCGACTTTAGCACCTTGAGGTGATGCGACACGTTGGGTTGTGAGATTTCGAGTCGTTCCGCAAGATCGCGAACGCAGACGTTCTTCTCGGCTTTGACGACCATCAGCTCCTTGAGGATGCGGAGCCTGGCCGGGTCGGCCAGCACTTTGAGGTGATCGGCGATATCTTGCACGACTGGATCCATTCATGAGACCAGCATCTGCCTGTCGCGAAGATGATAGGGGAAGGCCAAATCGGTAGCAAGCGCTTTATAGACGAAGAAGTCGTTGAGAGGTACCTGCCGACCGGAATAACCCCCTCCTTCCCCTCGGGGTCGCCGAGAGAAAGGGGGACTGACCAGTCGGTACCACCGCTCTATGTGAGGCGAGGTGCTTTTGACGAAGCGCTACTCCGATGAACGCATCGTCGTGAGCCTGGTTTTCAGGCCCGGGTCCAGGCTCAATCCCGGTGGTTACTCCGCGAGCAGGTCGAGCGTATTCCCCGCGTTGGGTTGCGACGCACTCGACTGGATGCGGTTGTTGCGTGTTTGCAGCTGACGGATCGCCTGGTCGGCACGTTGCGCATCCTGCTGTGCCTGCCTGCGATCGGTCTGTAGAGACTGAATCTCGCGCTGGTTCTCCCGAACTTCCGTTCGCTGATTGCGGTCGGTTGCCGCAGCGGCTGTTCGTGCCGTCTGCTCGGCCGCTCGCTGGCCTTCGATTGCCGCATCCTGACGAAGCCCGGTTGCGATCGTCTGAAGGTCCTCACGCAGCGGTCGTTCCTGCTCCTCGCGGGTTTCGAGTGCGGGGGGTGCTGCAGGTGTCGGTGGCGGTTGGAATGCGGCGGCACCAGCGTCGGCTGCCTCACCGGTCTGCAGTGCGTCGATGAGGACTTCGAGGCGCTCTGTTGCCGCGGCCTCGTTGGCCTGCTGGTTCTCTACCGAAACCGACTCTATCAGGTCCGTTGGGGTGTCAGCGGTAGTTTCTACTTCCTGTGGATCATCGGCCGTAATCTCTTCGACCAGGGCTGTCAGCCGTTCGGCAAGGGGGCCGACGTTCCCTTGCGCAACATCCGCAGAGGGCGGATCCTGAACAGGTTCGGCTGAACCGCGGTCCTCGCGAACCAGACTGGTCGCACTACGTCGCAGACGCAGTTGATCCAACAGCGTGATCGAATCAGTACCGATGTCTTGTGAACTGGCGTCCCCTTCGGGAGCCGTGGGCTCGGGTGCCGGCCGGGCGGCTTCCGTCGTTGTTCGGTTCTGCTGTGACGGAGCCCGATCCAGACCCTGTGCGGAGTTGGTGTTGCGGACAGTCGTCCTCCCGTTCTCCGGTTCCTCTGACGCCTCCGTAGCCGGGGCGCGAGAGGTGAAGAAGTTACCGAGGAGCGACCGTTCAGGAGAAAATCGCGATACAAAGATCGGCATATTACTACCCTACCAAACGTGATCAATCTCTTCGACTGAGGTTTCCGCAATCGGTGACCCATTCCTTCCGATTGCGTCGCTTCGAATCGCTCCGGACCTCTGACCAGGAGGTACGCCGCGATGAACGATCCGTCGCGCAGAAATGATGACTAGATGGTTACGTCTACTGCGCCACCGACTCCAATTCCACCGTTGTCCGGAGATCGGGGATTCTGCTGGAGCTGATTCTCGGCACCCTGCCCGCTTGTGCCCGGGTCCGGCGCCCTGACTGCGTCCTCACTACGGCTGGTCAGAACGGCCTGAGGATTCTGCGTGTTCGCTTCGGCATTGTTTTCGCGCGATCTCAGTTCCGATTGTCCCTGGGGGACGGATCGGGGCGTGAGGGAAGGAGCGGAAATGGCCGAGTTATTTATCTCTGCTGGCATAACCAACCTTTCATACCCGGCTGTCGGCTGTGATCAGGCCCGACAGTTGCGGGGCCCGGTCTTCCCAGAGCACAAAGGCGAAGTAGATGGCCTCCAGATCGGTGATGGTGACCTCCTATCCGGTGAGACGAGAAAGCTGGCGGCTGATGACAGTTTGCAATTCAGACACTCGATTCTGATCCATCGATTGATGACCCAAAGCTGTGGGGAGCTGCTGTCTTGCGTCCCGACCCCCGTCGGAACCGTGAATTCGGCATTGAAGGGTCAACCCGGTGGGGTGGGTGAGTCGCCCCTTCTCTTAGTGTATCGGCAGGCGGTTGACCGACCTTTAGCGGGTTTCTCGATTTTTGTGACTTTTTTATTCGGGGTTCGTTTTTTTCGTTCTCAAAATGTTGATTTTTATTTGGTTAAAGAAACAGGGCGCGCTTCTCGGAAGCGCGCCCTTATAAGATGATCTACGTGCAAGCTGGTCGTCAGGGCACAATCAACACCTTCCCTTTGGTGTCCCTGGACTCGAGGGCACGGTGGGCATCCGCAGCCTCGGCCAGCTGGACACGCCGATCGATCCGCAGATCGAGGGAGCCGTCACCCACCCATCGCAGGATGTCTCCTGCTCGTTGGTCTAGTTCGTCGCGGGTCAGGGTATAGCCCATCAGATTAGGGCGGGTCAGGAACAAAGAGCCTTTCTGCGTCAGTATGAGCGGGTCGATTGGAGGCACAGGACCGCTGGCGTTTCCGAACAGGACTAGGTAGCCGCGTGGCTTCAGACTGTTCATGGATCCTTCCCAGGTAGCTTTGCCCACGGAGTCGTAAGCGACATCGACACCTGCCCCTTCGGTCAATCGACGGGTTTCCGCCTCGAAATCCTGCTCGGTGTAGAGGATCACCTCGTCCGCACCCGCTGCCTTCGCCAGTTCGGCTTTTTCGGCCGTACCCGCGGTACCGATCACCGTGGCGCCCAGCTTTTTAGCCACCTGGACCATCAGGAGGCCGACGCCACCCGCCGCGGCGTGAACCAGCGCGGTCTTTCCCGCCTCGAGGAGGTAAGTACTGTGCGTGAGGTAGTGGACGGTCATCCCCTGGAGCATGACGGCCGCTGCCTGCTCGGTCGTTACGTCCTCGGGAAGCTTGACGACTTTGGCCGCTGGGGCGGCGATATATTCAGCATAGGATCCCTGGCAGGTGCCCCACCCGACGCGATCGCCCGCCTCAAATCCGTTGACATCGTCGCC
Organism: Latescibacteria bacterium UBA6620; assembly: GCA_002433075.1. Lineage (GTDB taxonomy): Bacteria > Latescibacterota > UBA2968 > UBA2968 > UBA2968 > UBA6620. The sequence goes on along the minus strand of DJHM01000043.1, from coordinate 19,125 downwards.
CACCTTCTCCACGGTGCCGCCTCCCTCCAGACCCAGTGTGATCGGAAAATCGAGTGGGTAGAGGCCCGACCGGTGATAGGTGTCGATGTAGTTCAAGCCCGCAGCGTCGATCCTGATCAACAGGTCGTCCTTCGCTGGCTCCGGGACGGGCAGGTCGTCCAACGCGAGGTTTTCGGGACCGCCCTGTTCGTGGACACGTATGGCCTTCACGGTTCTCCTCCTGCAGAGTGTGAGTTGCGTGAATAGTAAAGTAAGCGGCTGCAATCTAAGAGCAAGACCGTGCTGGCCGCTCTCCTTGACACCCACTCTGAGGTGGCTACAATAGTCAACGAATGCCAACTGGAGGAGGAGCCTTTGAGCAGAACAGCGTTGCGCGATGCCCAAGCCGCTTTGGGGTCCGTCGAGACTGAGGGTGAGGGCATCCGCCATTATGGTGATGCTGACGCCGAATACGAATCATTGATCGCTTCGGCCGGACTGATCGACCGAAGCGACCGGGGAAAGCTCCGGATCGAGGGTGGAGATCGCGCACGCTTTCTTCACGGAATGCTGACGAACACGGTCGAAACGCTGGGGCCTGGTGAGGGCAATCACACGGCCCTGACCGATCCTCAGGGCCGCACCCAGGCGGATATGCATCTCTACAGTCGGGGCGACGTCTTCTTCGTGGAAACCGAGCCTGGGTTACAGGCTGATGTGTTCACTTTCCTCGATCAGTTCCTGATCGCCGATGATGTGACGATCGAAGATGTGACCGAAGCGTGGTGTATTATGGGTGTCCAGGGGCCACAGTCGCCCGGTGTGCTGTCGGATCTTGGTACCGATCTACCCGAAGACGTATACGACTCGGTCGACGTTCCCGGCGGGGGGTGGGTGGTTAAGCGGATCTACGCAGCTGACGTAGGGTATGATCTGTGGATTCCGGCCGATAAGGCGGTTGACGCGTGGACGGGGTTGGTCGAAAAGGGGGCGAGACCGGCCGGTCTTGAGGCCGCCGAGCGACGACGGATCGAACGGGGCCACCCGCGCTACGGGGTGGATGTCGACACGCGAGTGGTTCCGCTCGAAGCGGGACTGGAGGACACCGTTTCCTTCACCAAGGGATGTTTCATCGGACAGGAAACCCTCGCCAAGATGCACAACCTGGGGAAGCCGCGACGATACCTGGTGGGCCTTGCGATCGGCAGGGACAATCCGCCCGAATCAGGAGATCAGATTCTGGATGGGGAGAAGGTAGTGGGGGATGTGAAATCCTGGGTTGAATCGCCCAGAATGGGCGGGATGATTGCGCTGGCGTCCGTCAGAAGGGGGAGCGAGACTCCTGGCACAACGCTTCGCCTCCAGAACGGGGATGAAGCGACGGTCACTGCTCTTCCGTTCATTCCGTGAACGGCTTTGTCCTTGACTCGGCTACAGGGGACAGAAATATTCGGACTGCGGATTCGATGAGTCCGAGGGTTTCGATTTTGGAAGGCAGGTTGCCCCCCATGAGCGGTGATTGGCTCCGCATCCGGAACATGCGATTCTACGGCTATCACGGGTTGTTTCCCGAGGAAACCCGTTTGGGTCAACGATTCGAAGTCGATGTCGACCTCGAATCCAACTTCGAGGGCTTGCAGGATCTGGGGGCCGACCCGAATCTGGAGGGTGTCGAAGGCATCGTCGACTACCCCAGGGTCTACACCCTGGTTGAGGAGATCGTTACGAAGGAACGCTTCGGGCTGGTAGAATCTCTGGCCGATCGAATCGCAACGGCCATTGTCAGTGAGTTTTCAGCGTTGAATGTGGTGATCCGGGTACGCAAGCCCGACCCGCCGGTCTCAGGCCAGTTTGATGGCGTTGAAGTCGAGGTCAGGCGATCGTGGTGAGTCATCTGGTTTACGCGGCAGCAGGTAGCAACCTGGGTGATTCCACAGCCACCCTCAAACAGGCGGTCGTTCTACTAGGCGCCGAGGAGGGGATCGAGGTTACAAGGGCGTCCCCCGTCTATTCGAATCCGCCTGTCGGTCCTCAGGACCAACCTCCCTTTCTGAACACGGTCCTCGAACTCAGAACCTCACTCGATGCTCGTGGCCTGTTGGACGTGTTTCTGACAACAGAGCTTACTTTCGGTCGGGTACGGAGTGAGAAATGGGGCCCCCGGACGCTGGACCTCGATATTCTATTTTTCGGCGACGAAGTCATTCAGGAGCCGGGTCTTACCGTGCCGCACCCCCTTGCTCACGAACGTGCTTTCGTGCTGAAGCCGATCTGTGATCTGAATCCTCACCTGGTTCATCCGACTGCGAAGTGCACCGTCGCCGATCTGCTGACCACGGTCGACGATTCCTCGATGCGACCGGTCCACGGGATCGTCCTCGTCGAAGCCAAATAGGGAAGGGTGGCCGTTGTCCGTTCGCTACGTCGTTGTCGAAGGGGTCACAGGAGTCGGAAAGGGCCATTTGGCGGAGATGCTGGCCACCCGTATGGGGGCCCGTCTCGAGGTCGAGGAACCCGACGACAACCCTTTCCTTCCCCTGTTCTACGAGGATCCGGACCGCTTCGGCTTCCAGACCCAGGTCTTCTACCTCCTCAATCGCTACCGACAACTGCAGAGTCTTCATCAGCTGGATCTGTTCCGATCCCAGGTTGTATCGACCTGTTTGTTCGGACGTGACGGGATCTACGCTCACGTGACGCTTGGGGAAGCGGAACTAGCGCTCTACGAGCGGCTGGCCGAGACGCTTGACGATCGGATACCCCGCCCCGATCTGGTTATCTTTCTCCAGGATACGGTCGAGAATCTGGCGCGAAGGATCAGGACGCGTGGGCGCGGCTACGAACGGGCGATCACCGAGACGTATCTGGAGCGTCTGAGCGAGGCCTATACTCGATTTTTCTTTCACTACCGGCTTTCACCCCTCCTGGTCGTGAATGTGTCGCAGGTGGATTTCGTCAACCGTCCCGAGGATTTTGAAGCCCTGCTCGAACAGGTCCACGTTCCGCCTGCCGGGACACGCTACTATCAGCCTACCCAGGTGAGCGTCTGACTTCCGCATGAAATCAGCTGAAGACATTCTGGCTATGAAGGGTCAGGAGCCCGTCGCGATGTTGACGGTCTATGATTACCCGACTGCTCGTGCGCTGGACGGGAGCGGGCTGGACATTCTGCTGGTGGGGGACTCCGTTGCCCAAAACGAGTTGGGACTTGAACGAACGGCAGATCTGAGTCTCGGAATGATGCTCCATCACGTCCGGGCCGTGAAACGAGGGGTGGAGAGGACCCACATTCTGGCCGACCTTCCCTTCGGGAGTTACGGTAAGCCGGCGGAAGCGCTTACGTCAGCATTGGCTCTGATGGATGCGGGAGCGAACAGTGTCAAGCTGGAAGGGCCTCGATTCGAGGTCGTTGAACACTTGGTCGGTGCGGGTGTACCGGTCATGGGCCACGTCGGGCTGCTTCCGCAGACGGCGAAGCGAACCGTCAGGCAGGGCACGAAGCCCGAATCCGCGGCACGCATCGAGCAGCAGGCCATCGGGCTCGCCAACTCCGGATGCTACGCGGTCGTACTGGAATTCATGTCGCACGACACGGCCAGATCGATTACGGACCGCGTTGACGTTCCGACAATCGGCATCGGCGCCGGACCGGGATGCGATGGACAGGTGCTGGTGATTTCCGACATGCTGGGACAGCACGAATCCGTGCCTTCATTCGTACAGAAATACGCTTCCCTTTACGAAGTGACCGTGGACGCGGCTTCCCGCTACAGGGAAGATGTAAAACAGAGGCGCTTTCCGAATGGCTGAGCGCGCTCTTGTGCTACGTACGGTCGGGGAGATGCAGGCGTTGTCGGACGAGTGGAGATGCCAGGGTCATCGCGTGGGCTGCGTGACGACGATGGGATATCTCCACGAAGGGCATCTGAGTCTCGTTCGTCGCGCCGGGCGTGACGCAGACCGTTTGGTCGTAACGGTTTTTGTGAATCCGACCCAGTTCGGGCCTTTGGAGGATTTCGATCGTTACCCGAGAGATTTCGAGGCCGATCGAAGCCGGCTGGAGGCTATCGGAGTGGATGCCATCTTCGCTCCGGACGTCGCGGAGATCTACCCCGAGGGCTTTTCGACCCGGGTGGAGGTCGATGGGTTGACTGACCGACTCTGCGGAGCATCTCGACCCGGACATTTCGGAGGTGTGGCGCTGGTCGTGACCAAACTGTTTAACGTGGTGAAGCCAACGTTCGCCGTCTTTGGACAGAAGGACGCGCAGCAGGCGCTGGTGATTCGTCGGCTGACGAAAGACCTCGACTTTGACGTCGAAATTCTCGTTTCACCATCGATCCGAGAGTGCGACGGGTTGGCAAAGAGCTCGAGAAACGTGTATCTGACCGAGGTTGAACGGCGCCGTTCGGCGCGCCTTTTTCACGCGCTGCAAGCGGGGATGTCGGTTTTTAGGCGGGGTGAGAAACGGGTCGATCGAGTCTTGGAGCAAGTCCGAGCAGATCTGTCGGGCTCGGGCGAGGTCGAATACGCCGAGGCCGTCGATCTTGAGACGCTGCGGCCTGTGGAAAGGATCGAGGAGCCCACTCTTCTGGCAGTTGCCGTTCGATTTGGGGGGGCAAGGTTGATCGATAACCTGATTTTGAGGCCCCCCGAGGCAGCGTGAAAATCGGCCTAAGTTACGGTTTTTTAGAGAAAAGGGCGTGGTTTGTCCGATCTTGACGCTACTGTACCACTTCTATATATTCTCCCTGTTCTCACCTAAACTAACCTATTGTCAGTCAGACCCTGAAGTGCAAATATGATTTAGCCCTTCAGGGTCCGTATCCGTTCCCTCAGAGAGGAGCTACACCGATGGCGCACTCACTGCCCGATCTTCCCTATGCTCACGATGCTCTCGCGCCCCACATCGATGCGCAGACGATGGAAATCCATCACGGAAAACATCACAATGCCTACGTAACCAACCTGAACGCAGCCCTCGAGGGCACAGGTCTCGAAGACAAGCCCATCGCCGATCTGGTCGCCGATCTGGACAGTGTACCCAAAGACAAGCGGACGGCTGTCCGGAACAACGGGGGAGGCCATTACAACCACAGTTTGTTCTGGCAGATTATGGCGCCCGAAGGCCAGGGAGGCGAGCCGTCCGAAGCGCTTCTAAACGCGTTGCACTCCAAGTTTGGGGACGGCGAAAAGTGCAAAGAGACGTTCAACGCCGCCGCAGCGACCCGTTTCGGGAGCGGCTGGGCGTGGATTGTTGTCAAGGGTGGAGGCGAAGTCGACATTCTGAGCACACCCAACCAGGACAACCCCGTGATGACGGGTGAAGGCACACCCATCCTGGGTCTCGACGTGTGGGAACACGCCTACTACCTGAATTATCAGAACCGGCGGCCGGACTACATCGCCGCGTGGGAAAACGTGATTAACTGGAATAAGGTGAACGAGCTCTACGACGCCGCCAAGTAGGCGGCTGACTTTTACGCGATTCGGAGGATCCATGCCCGTCAATGTTGGGGACCAGGCGCCGGATTTCACAATGAAACGAAAGACGGACGATGGCCTGGATGATGTTTCGTTAGCAGACTACAAAGGCAAACAGAATGTGGTGCTTCTCTTTGTCCCCTTGGCCTATACCTCGGTCTGTACCGACGAGTTGTGCTCGGTGAGCGGGGGCCTGAGTGATTACGAGGGTTTGAACGCACAGGTTTTGGGGATCAGTGTAGACAGTCCTTTCGCGCAGGAAGCGTGGGCAAAGGACAGCAATATTTCGGTTCCGCTCCTGAGCGATTTCAACAAGACCGTGTGCGATGCCTACGGTTGCAAGTACGAGGATTTACTTGGGTTCGAAGGCGTGGCCAAACGTTCGGCGTTCGTGATCGACAAGGAAGGTGTCGTTCGATTCGCCAGCATATCTGAGGACGCCGGCGTTGTGCCGGATTTCGACGCCGTCAAGGCGTGCCTTGGCGGTCTTGGGTAAGACGGAGAAGACGTCGTGTTGACAGTGACTGAATCCGCAGCAGAAAAAATTCAGACTTTGCTCGAGCGCGAAGGCCGCGACGACTTCGGACTTCGAATGCGCGTCGTGGGTGGAGGCTGCTCGGGTCTTCAGTACAAGCTCGAGTTTGAAGAAACACCGAATGACGACACGAACGTGATCGAAAGTTATGGAGTGCGTGTCTTCATCGACATGAAGAGTGCCCTTTATCTGGCCGGGTCCGAGCTGGACTACGACGATGGCCTGATGGGCCAGGGGTTCAAGATCAACAACCCCAACGCGAAGAACCAGTGTGGGTGCGGAGAGTCCTTCAGCGTATAGGGCTCCCGTTGAGACGTTGTCCCGCGAGGGGAGGGCCTGACGGTTTCTCCCCTCGCGGCCCTACAAGCGCGACCGAAGTGAGGTCGTGCCGTGAGGTTTCGTTATGATCGCAGGATTCCTTGACCATCTGACACGATGGGTGTGGGTAAAGCCGCAGGCCGGCTTTGCCGCGATGCAGGGGTGCGTCGCGTGGAATCGTTCGGTCTCCGTTGCCTCGCGTCCGGATCTGAATCTTACCGATGATCGGAGGCTCCGATGGATGTTACGTGGCTACGGGGAGCTTCGGTGGCACTGGATGTGGTATGGCTTGGTGGCGGACTGGTCGGTGCCATCCTCCTGTTCGGGCTGGGCTGGGCTTTCTGTGCCCGCGTCAAGACTCGGCAGCTCAAAGAAATCGAGACCGAAAATGATCGCAAGGTCGGAAAGCTTGTGGAGAAGGCCGATCGGCAACGTAAAGAGGCCTTCTTAGTAGAGAAAAATGCCTGGTACGATTCGAAGGCGAAATACGAAGAAACGATCGAGTCCAAACGAGCCGAACTCGACACGCGTGAATCCGATTTGCAGGCTCAGGAGGCCGAGGCGTCAGGTCGCATAGAGGTGGTTCGGGAAAGCGAACGGACTCTGGGTCGACGGGAAAAGGACGCCCAGAGGCTCGAGAATCGTCTCAAGCGGCAAAACGAGGAACTCGAGACGGTCCTGGGCGACCAGCGCTCGAAACTCGAGCGGATATCGGGCATGAATGCGGAACACGCTCGAGAGATGTTGCTCGAGCAGATCCGGAACGATCTGCAGCGCGTGGCGACCGAGATCGGTCGGGAAAGGATCGATCAGGCCAAAGAGCAAGCCGAACGAGAGGCCAAGCGGATCATCGCGAACGCGATCGAGCGTTGTTCGACAGACCAGACTGTACAATCCTCTATCTCGGTCGTACCCCTCCCCGACGACGACATCAAAGGTCGCATCGTAGGCAAGGAAGGACGCAACATCATTTCCTTCGAGGCGGTAACGGGCGTCAAGGTGATCGTGAATGACACGCCCGAGGCCGTCGTGCTTTCGAGTTTCGACCCCATCAAGCGCGATGTGGCACGCCTCGCAATGGAGCAGCTCGTTCGGGAAGGACGAATCAGCCCCGGGCGGGTGGAGGAAGTCGTGGCCGCCAGCGAGAAAAAAATTGAAAACGTAATCGAAGAGGAAGGACGGCGGACGATCAAGGAGGTCGGGCTCGACAAGATGCACCCCGAAATGGTTCGGCTCGTAGGAAAGCTGAAGTATCGAACGAGCTTCGGGCAGAGCATGATCGGCCACTGTAAAGAGGTCGCGTTTCTGGCCGGTGCAATGGCGGCTGAGCTCAGACTCGACGAAAAGATGGCTCGGCGGTGCGCGCTCCTCCACGATATCGGTAAGTCCGTGGACCACGAGCAAGAAGGTACCCACATTGGGATCGGAGTCGATCTGGCGAAGAAGTATGGCGAGGGTCCCGAGGTGATCAACGCGATCCTCTACCATCACGAGGAAGCGGAGCCGCTCTCGCCCATCTCGTTCCTGGTCAAAGCGGCGGATGCGATTTCGTCGTCCCGGCCGGGTGCGCGTCGCGACGATGCGGATGCCTACATCAACCGAGTGCGCGATCTCGAGGATCTGGCAAGGTCGTTCCAGGGCGTTCGGGATGCCTACGCCATCAACGCCGGACGAGAAGTGCGGGTCATGGCGAACGCGGGCCGGATCAGCGACGAACAGGCCAAGAACCTGTCCTTCGAGATTGCTCAGAAAATCAGGGATGAGATTACCTATCCTGGCGAAATCCAGGTCACGGTCATCAGACAGACGGTCGCCACAGAATGGGCGGGCAGACCGAATAACAAGAGACGGAGAGGCCGCAACCGTCGAAGAGGAGACCGCAAGAATGGTAAAAGTAGGTCACGAAATGACGCTGACCGAAAAGATGTATCTTCCGGCAATCACAAAAGGCCTGTCGCTGACCTTCAAGCATCTGTTCGGAAAGAAGGTCACGATGCAGTACCCGGAAGAAACGTGGGAAAAGCCCGAAGGGTATCGCGGCCTCCACAAGCTGACTAAAGACGACCAGGGCCGGCCAAAGTGTGTTTCGTGCTATATGTGCGCAACGGCCTGTCCGGCGGAATGCATCACGATCGAGGCGGCAGATGCGCCGTGGCCGGATCGGGAGAAGTATCCCCAACGGTTCGAGATCGATATGCTGCGATGCATCTTCTGTGGAATGTGCGTTGAGGCGTGTCCCGAGGATGCGATCGTGATGACGGAGCGGTCGGAATTGGCCGCGGAGAGCCGCGCTGACTTGATCTACACGAAGGAGCGCCTGCTCGAGGTGGACGAGCGCGTGACTTTGACGCCGCCACGGCGGGCCCTCGAAAACGTTCATTATTGAGGCCGGCGTTTGGCGGAACGCTACAGCGAAACGGCGCTGGACCATTTTCAAAACCCGCGGAACGTCGGGGGTTTCGATCATCCCGATGCGATCGGTCAGGCCACCAACCCCGCGACGGGTGCGGTGATGGAGATTCACCTGAAGGTCGACGCATCACGAGTCGTAGAGGCTCGGTTCAGCGCTCAGGGCTGTACGGCAACGATCGCGGCCGGTTCGATGCTGACGGAGATGTTATCCGGGCGAAGTGTCGAGGATCTTCGGATCACGACGGAGGAGGTGGACGACGCCTTGGGCGGTCTGCCGCCGACCCGTCGCCACGCGGCACGGCTGGCAGCTGACGCGATGAGTTCGGCACTACGCGCAATGGGTTCCAAGCTGCCGGCAGGGTAAGGGGCCGATAACTGTGGCTCTACTGGGCAGGGCACGTAAGCGGTGTCCTGCCTTTTTGCTTGGCTTGATTCAATGAGGTGATTCCGGACGTGAGCGTCGTTACCCAGCAGGTCAAGGACCTAGCTACGGAGGCGGGCTTCGACCTGGTGGGCGTGGCTGCGGCAACCGCCCCGAAGACCTGGGATGCGTTCTCGCGCTGGCTGAGCCTGGGATACGCTGGAGAAATGGCCTACCTGGAGAGGAACCCCTCACGGCGAGCCGATCCGGCCGCCATCCTCCCCGGAGCGCGCTCGCTCCTGTGCGTAGGTGCCCTCTATCATCCCGGGAGTTCGGCGAGTACACACGAGGACCGCCCCACCGGGAGGGTTTCCTGCTACGCACAGGGCGACGACTATCACGATGTTCTGATTCCCAGGTTGCGGTCTGTCCTGGAGCGGATTCAGGCACGCTGGCCCGGAACGGAAGGGAATGTCTACGTAGATACGGGGCCGGTTCTGGAGAGAGATTTCGCGAAGGAAGCCGGATTGGGGTGGTTCGGAAAACACACAAACCTGATCAATAAGCAGGTGGGCTCCTATTTTTTCCTTGGTGAAATTCTCCTGACGCTTGACCTGGAGCCAGACACGCCTGCAGCCGATCACTGTGGAACGTGCACCAGGTGTATGACTGCTTGTCCGACGGATGCGATTGTCGCGCCCTACGAACTGGATTCGCGAAAGTGCATATCGTACCTTACGATCGAGCTGAGGGGAGCGATTCCGAAGACGCTTCGAGAGGGAGTCGGTGACTGGGTGTACGGTTGCGATGTATGCCAGGATGTCTGCCCGTGGACGATCAAGCACGGCCGCGTCACGAAGGATCCTGCCCTGGCGCCAAAGCCGGATCGGGACAGGCCGGCACTTGCGGATCTGCTACGGCTGGACCAGGCCGGCTTCAGCGAACGGTTCAGGAAGAGTCCGATCAAGCGTACCAAACGTCGCGGACTCCTGCGGAATGCCGCAGTGGCTCTTGGAAACGTGGGCACCCGGTCTGATGTGCCCGTCTTGAGCGACGCGCTTCGGGATCCCGAGCCCTTGGTACGTGCACACGCGGCGTGGGCGCTCGGACGGATCGGGGGCGACGAGGCAACAGACGTACTGCGTGAAGCGAGATCAAGCGAAAAGGAAGAAGATGTTCGATCCGAAATCGATGACGCACTCTGTGCCGTCGGGGCGGAGCTGTGAGTAGTCTGCTGGTCGAAATTGATCCTGTGGTCCAGACGAAGGACGGAGACCCGCTGGGGTCGGTGTTTATCGAGACCTACGGCTGCCAGATGAATGTGTCCGATTCAGAACTCATGCGCGGTGTGCTGGGCGATGCGGGATTCTCCTCAGCCGATTCGATTCAGGAGGCCGATGTCGTTCTGTTGAACACGTGTGCCATCCGAGAGCACGCCGAGGAACGCGTGCTGGGGCGCCTGAGTCAGTTGCGACATCTGAAGACTCGGAAACCTGATCTGGTGCTCGGCGTGTGCGGCTGTATGGCGAAGCACATGTCCGAAAAGCTGATGGATCGTCTTCCTTACGTCGATCTGGTCCTGGGGCCTGACTCGTACCGCGATCTGGCCGACCTCGTGGTCCGATCCAGGAACGAGCCTTCTTTGAGCGTGCGCCTCGATCGCGCGGAGCACTACGATGGGGTCGACCCTGTCCGGACGGACGGCGTCAACGCGTGGGTCACAGTACAGAGAGGGTGCGACAAGTTTTGCACATTCTGCGTCGTCCCCTATGTCAGGGGGCGCGAACGCAGTGTCCGATCCGATGAAGTCGTGCGGCAGGTGGAAGTCGCGGCAGCCGATGGGTTCAAGGAGGTGACGCTCCTCGGACAGACGGTCAACTCCTATCACGATGGGGTATGCGACTTCCCCGAGCTTCTGCGTCGCCTTTCCAACGTGCAGGGAATCGATCGGGTAAGATTCACATCTCCTCATCCGTCAGACTTTGACGATCGGCTGATCGCCACGATCGCCGAGGTCGACGAAATCTGTAAATTCGTTCATCTTCCGGTTCAGTCAGGGTCGACGAAGGTGCTCAAACGGATGCAACGCACCTACTCACGGGAAAGCTATCTCGCTCTGGTCGAACGGTTGCGTGAGGAAATTCCCTCGCTCGCGCTGTCGACGGACATCATCGTCGGATTCCCGGATGAGACGGCGGGAGATTTCGAAGAGACACTCGAACTGGTGCGACGTGTCCGGTTCGACTTCGCTTTCATGTTCAAATACTCGGAGCGCGAAGGCACGGTCGCTCATCGCGAGATTCCTGATACGGTTCCTGAAACCGAAAAGAGCAGCAGACTGGAGTCGTTGATCGAACTGCAGAGCCGTATCTCAGCGGAGGTCAACAACGAATACATTGGGAGCGTACTGGATGTGCTGGTCGAGGGGAAGGCCCGAAAAGGGAAAGGGCGGGTCTACGGGAAGTCCGACGGTTTCAAGACCGTGGTCTTCACCTCGGAAGCGCTGCCGAATACCATAGTTCCTGTCCGGATCACGAGCGCAACTCAAAAGACGTTGCTGGGAGAGGTAACTGCGTGAGTGGCCTCGTGGACATTGAAGCGCCCGTTCACGGACGACCCGCTCGGCGGCGTAGACTACCTCCCTGGTTTCGCGTCCAGGCGCCAGGCAGCAGGACCTATCTGGACCTGAAGAAGGTCGTCGACGAGCACCGGCTCCATACCGTGTGCGAGAGCGCGCGTTGCCCGAACATCGGGGAGTGCTGGGGCGCACGGACGGCGACGTTCATGATCCTGGGGGACATCTGTACACGCAGGTGTGGGTTCTGCGCGGTGAAGACCGGACGTCCCGAAGGATTGGATACGGACGAACCCTACCGCGTAGCACGTGCGGTCCGTTCCCTAGGGTTGCGACACGCGGTCATCACATCGGTCAATCGCGACGAACTGGAAGATGGAGGCGCGGCGATCTTCGCGGAGACGGTTCGCCAGATTCATGCGGCCTGCCCCGACACATCCGTGGAGGTACTGATTCCAGACTTCCAGGGAAACGAAGCCGCGCTGGATATCGTCTTGTCGGCCGAGCCCGAGATTCTGAACCACAACCTGGAGACGGTCCCCCGGCTCTACCGGCTGATGCGTCCACAAGCCAACTATACCCAGTCTCTTGAACTTTTGCGCCGAGTCCGAGGTCGAAACCCAGCTCTTCCGCTCAAGTCGGGGATCATGGTGGGTGCCGGAGAGACGGAAGAAGAGGTGATGGAGACGATCTCTGACATCGCTCGCCAGGGGACGGATATTCTCACGATCGGGCAGTATCTTCAACCCTCGCCAGCCCACGTGCCGGTCGCTCGGTACTACGATCCTGCTGAGTTCTCCACACTTCGCGATCGGGCGCTCGCCCTTGGATTCCGGCACGTAGAGTCTGGGCCTCTCGTTCGTAGCTCCTACCACGCGGCCGATCAGGCCGAGCCGTTTTCCCGAGGGTAAGGTGTTCAGTCTCCGAGCCTGGATAGGCACAAAGCCTAAGGGGCCAAAACCCGGATTTGTGAAGGTGGGCAGCCTGGACGACTTTCCTGACAACTCGGCGAGAGTCGTTGTCGCCTTTGGCCGGGATATTGGAGTCTTTCACGTCGGTGGGACGTTCCAGGCCATCGACAACATCTGTCCCCACAGCAATCGTCCGATCGGAACGATCGATTACGATAAAGACCACGTGACTTGCATCTGGCACGGTCTGAGATTCGCGCTGTCATCGGGCATTTGCCCCGAAGCCTCTCACTACCGCGTTGTGAAGTATCCCGTCGAGGTTTTCGAGAACGACGTGCTGGTGGGTCCGTGTTTGGAAGACGGTCCTACCGATCGAGGTGTCGATTAGAGTATGGATCCTAGGTTTACTCAGGAATCCGGCGTCAGCATTTTTACCGGAAACGAACTCATCGTTAAAGGGGCGATCGAGAGCCGCGTCGGGCTACTGACCGGCTATCCAGGGTCTCCCGTGGCTGAAGTTTTCGACGCGGCCGAGCGGATTCGCGACCTGTTGATCGAAAAGGGCATCACGGTCCAGATCGCGAACAATGAGGCGCTGAGCGCGGCACGACTGAATGGCTCTCAGATGGCGCCGATTCGGGCGATGGCGGTGATGAAGAGCGTGGGTGCGCACGTGGCCGCCGACGCTCTCGCGCTCGGAAACATGGCGGGAACGTCGCCGGGCGGCGCGGCCGTGGCGGTATTCGGTGATGACACGTGGTCCGAGGGAACCCAAGTCCCAGCAGACTCGCGGTTCATGGCCAAACATCTGTATATGCCGATCCTCGAGCCTTCGACCGCGCAGGAAATCAAGGACTGGATCGGTCAGGCGTTCGACCTATCCGAAGCGACGCGTCTCTATGTCGCCTACCTGGTAACCTCGAACCAGGCGGATGGTGGGGGCACGGTGACAGTAAGCCCCAACCGCTACCCCGACATCACGACCCTGTCTCCGCTGACGATCGACAGCCAGTCGATTCCCGTAGACGATCGAGTTATTATCCCGCCGAGTACGGCGCAGAAAGAAGACCAGGTTCTGCACGAAAGGTTCCCGGCTCTGCTGGAGAAGGTTCGCGAGGCTGGGCTGAACCAGATTCTCCACGTCCCGGAGCGGGGGAAGAAGCAGATCGGATTCGTGACGAGCAGCCTCGCCTACTGCTATCTCTCTCACGCCCTGGACCTTCTGGGGCTGTCGGGTGAATTTCCGATCTTGAAATACGGCCTTACCTACCCACTCGACGACCAGATTCTCACGCAGTTCTGTGAGCACGTCGAGAGTCTTGTCGTTGTCGAAGAGAAACGTCCCTTCCTCGAGGAACAGGTCCAGGCTGCCATTCATCGTCTGGCAAGGTGCGGCGACACGCCGGAACTGCCCGTCTGGGGTAAGCTGTTCCCGGGCGGGAAGCCCGGGTTCCCCGACACGCGAGGTCTCAACCCGTCGATTACGCTCGAAGTCCTGGTTCCCTTGCTCAAGTCGCTCGACGGTGCGGAAAAGTATGCGGCACACGCGGATGGGGAAGTGAGGTTGATCGAGGAGGCTCGAGGCTACGACCTGATTGCAACGGCCAGGACCCCCTCGTTCTGCCCGGGCTGTCCCCATCGCGATAGTGCCAGCGTTCTCGACCGGATGGTGGACGACTTCATGGACGAGGAATACATGCAGTCGGTTCACGAATCGACCGAGAGGGATCTCGTCTTTCACGGGGACATCGGGTGTTACTCCCTGCTGAAGTACAAACCCTTCGATCGGCTGATGCACAACCTGTCCGGCATGGGGCTGGGGGGAGGAACGGGCGCAGGGATCGACCCGTTTATCGAGAACAAGCAACTCGTGTTCATGGGGGACTCGACCTTCTTTCACAGTGGAATGGCGGCGATCTCCGATTCGATCAAACATCGCCAGGACATTACCTATGTGATCCTGGACAACAAGACGACCGCCATGACTGGGCATCAACCCACGCCGGGCGTGGAAACCGACATCATGGGACGGCCGACGTTTGCTCAGGACATCGAGGAAGTCGTCCGCGGGATGGCCGGAAGCGGCGAGTACGGGCCGAGCGCGATCGTGCGCATGAATCCGGCCGATCGTGAGCGCTATCGCGAGATGGTCGAGGATACGGTTCTGAAAGATGGCGTGAAGATCATCATCGCGGACAAGGAATGCGGAATCACCTATCACCGCCGCAAACGTTCGGAACAACGAGCCGTCGAACAGGCAACGGGATTTATTCCGGAAGAAACGCACATCAACATCACGCCCGAGGTCTGCGAGTACTGCCTCGAATGCACGCAGGGTACGGGGTGCTCGGGGCTGGCGGTGGAGGAGACTCTTCACGGACCGAAGGTAACCACCGACCTCTCTTTGTGTGTGGCCGACGGCGCGTGCACGAAGGTCACCGTGGCCAACGGTGACAAGACCTGTCCATCTTTTGAAGAAGCGACCGTCCACAGGAGTCGAGCGCCGATCGTGCGTACCGAAAGCATAGACCTTTCTTCGCTACCCGAGCCTGAGGTCGAAGCGTTCGACACGGCGTGGTACGCGTACGTGGCCGGGGTTGGAGGTATGGGGGTGAATACGATTGCCGCCATCGTTTCGACTGCGGGGGCGAAGGAGGGGTATCAGGTTCGCTTCACGAACAAGAAAGGGTTGGCGATTCGGAACGGTGCCGTCTACTCGCACGTAAGTTTCACGAAGGACGATCGGGTGATTTCTCAGCTCACCCCGACGGGTCACGCCAACCTGCTCTTGGGTCTGGACATCCTCGAAGCCGTGCGTGGGGTGGACCCCTCGGGCACAGCGTGCGTCGCCAGCCCGGTGCATACGACAGCCGTCGTCGAAACAGGTAAGCGCGAGACGGTACTGACGATGACGGGAGCCGACGCGTTCGATCCTGCCGATCTGGAGATGAAGATTCAGGAATACACCAGGAGGGACCGTTTCTTCGGGATGGATCTGGGGGAAATTTCGGAACGGTTCCTGGGAAACAAGATTTACGCGAACAGCATCCTGTTGGGCGCTGCCTACCAGCGTGGTGCCCTGCCTGTCAGCCTCGAAAACCTGACCTGGGCCATGTCGGTCAACATCCGGTCGAATGAGCTGGAGCCCAACCTGAAGGCGTTCGAGATGGGTCGCAAAGCGGCGATCGATCCAAAGGCGTTCGAGAAGCCATCCACGGGCCTCTCGTTTTCTGACTTTGTCACAACGCGGTCCAGTTATCTCGCCGTGGGGTGGGGGCGCAAGGGGGCTGAGAATTACCGCCGACTTGCCAATCGGGGCGCAACATGGCATCTCGAGGAGCAGGACCGGGTTCGATTCGCACTGGGCGTCTACGACGCGTATCAGTGGGGGGGCGCCCGCATCGCTAGGGACTACGTAGATTTAGTCGAAGCTGTATATGCGTCAGATTCAGAAGATCGAAGATTCGAGGCCACTCGGGCAGTGATTCCCAACCTCTCACGTGTGATCGCGTACAAGGATGAACTCTACGTGGCCCACTTGCTGACGAGCGAGGAGAAACGCCTGAGGGATCAGGAGCGTTACAATGTGGACCCGACGAGGGGAGACCGAATCACCCACGCACACCTTACTCGGCCCCACTTCCAGATCCTTGGCCTGGATATCAAGTTCGATCTAAAGACGAAAGACTGGATGCTCCGGATCTTCAAGAGGTTCCGGTTCTTGCGTGGGCTCCTTCCGGGGTGGCACACGGAAGAAAAGGGGTATCGAGACTGGTATATCGGACTCGTCGAGCGATTCGTGGAAGAGGGCGAGAGGGGCTACGATAGCTACGTTCGCGTGTTTGGGTTACCCGACAGCGTGCGTGGGTACAGAGAGGTGATCTGGCCCAAGATGGAAGCCGCCAGACGGGCCGCCGATGAACTGCTCGGAGACGTCCCCAGGACCGGCCCCCATCAAGGGAAGCCCCTGCATGGAGCAGGCGTGATGCGCTAAAGCTTGGGACGCCGAATGCCGATGGTAAGAAACAGTGAATTGGCATCCACTTCTGTCCTACCAGACGTTAGCCTGCGACCCAAAGGCTGGCGTCTATTTTTTTATGCTTTCTGGCGATCGATCCGGGCAAGATCTGCTTCGGTGTGAAAGGGCTCGTACTTTCGGATGAATTCGGCCGTCGTCTCCTCGATCGTTGCCTCGGAGGTATCGATCACGATTCGTCTTTGAATGAGCGAGGCTTCGAACTCCTCTTCGAATCTCCGGAGTACGAGATCGATGTCCTCTTCCCTGATGACCTGATGTACGTGGGGGTTCGTTCTGGAGCGTTCGGATATGACCTCCCGAGAGGCCTTGAACAGGACGAGTACAGATCCCGGTGCCATCCGCAGCATGTTCTCTTCGACACGCCGGGCCATTTCGGTACGCTGACCTTCGGGGCTTCTACGCGGAGCCCCGCTGTCTTTCCCACCGTACCCGTAGTAGAGGGGAGCATAGACCGCTTCCTCGATGACGACCCCCATCAGATTGTGATCGGGATTCACGTAGAAGTGGTCGCGAACGTGATACTCGATCTGGTAGCGCTGGAACGTCTCGAGCGCTTCGGGGTGCAGGGTCTTGAGTGAAGCCTGTCCTTCGGGGGAGAACTCACTCGAGGGCACTGTGAAGTGGTCGTGAAAGTGACTCGTGCCACCCACGGCCTTCTCGGCCCATTCCATCACGTTCGCAGCGATCGTGGACTTTCCCGCGTATTCACATCCTACGAATATCAGGTTCATTTTTCCCTTCCTTTCTCGGCTTCGGAATCAGGTGTGAGGAGTTCGGCGAGACCCGTCGACCGCACCGTAAGCCACCATTTTGCAAGGCTTTCCCGCTTGACCGGCTCGAGTCGTTCGAGTACATTGGACGGTTGCTGAGAGGCCCTAAAATCCTACGGATATCATGAAAATACTCATCGTTGACGACGACCCGGAGGTCGCCGAATTTCTCTCCCGAATCGCCCAAGACGCCGGCTGGGAGGTCGATACGGTAGTCTCAGGCGAAGATGCGGTCGGGCGATCGATTCTGGTGGATTACGATCTGATCTCCCTTGATGTCGGGATGTCGGGGGTCAGCGGCCTGGATGCCATTTCCGTGATCAGGGGCCTCAGTGCCCATACCATTATCGCAATCGTTTCGGCTTTTACCGAGTCGATCGATGACGACGATCTCGATGCGGCCGACGTGGTCATACCAAAACCCGTCGATGTCGGCACATTTCGATCCCTGCTGACCTTGACGGGCGAGATCGTCGAACGCCAAAGCTCGATTCGTCAACTCGGCCTTCAGTCATAGTGCAGACCTGCCCGATCCGGGTTCAACCGTAGAGGAGGGTGTTCTTTTGTCTTGGGAGACTCACAATTCATCAGGCAGTAAACGCATAGTCGTGACCAAACAGCTGCCGGGCGACCATTGGTTGAAAGTGCTCACCGATGCCGATTGCAAAGTCGAAGTTGGTACATCCACGGACATCCTGAGCGTCGATGAAATCAAGAGCAAGATCGGCGATCAATGCGACGGGGTGATCGGACAGCTCACGGAGCGGTGGGACGACGAGCTCTTTTCTGCCCTGAAAGCCGCGGGAGGAAAGGTCTACGCCAACTACGCCGTGGGCTATAACAACGTCAACGTCGACGATGCGAACAAGCATGGAATTCCGGTTGGGAACACTCCTGGCGTGTTGACTGAGACGACCGCCGAGATGGCTGTTTCTTTGACGTTCTCCGCAGCCCGACGGGTAGTAGAGGCGGATGAGTTCATGCGTGCTAGGCAATATAAGGGGTGGCTGCCGACGCTCTATCTCGGGGAACTGATGACGGGCAAGACGGTCGGCGTGATCGGTGCGGGGCGGATCGGTGCAGCCTACGCCAAGATGATGGTCGAAGGCTACAAGATGAACTTCCTCTACTACGACCTCTACGAGAACAAAGGACTCGAGGACTATCTGACGGCGTACGGTGAATTCCTCAAGTCGCAAGGACAAGAGCCGATCACGTGGGGACGGTGCGATTCTGTCGAGGATGTCCTGAGGCAATCGGATGTCGTCAGCCTTCACCCTCTTCTCGATGAGACGACTCACCACCTGATGAACGAGGAGCGGCTCAACATGATGAAGCCGAACGCCATCCTCGTCAACGCAAGTCGAGGGCCCGTGATCGACGAGGTCGCTCTGGTCAACCATCTGAACAAGAACCCGGACTTCAGGACTGGTCTCGACGTGTTCGAGGACGAGCCGGCTATGAAGCCCGGCCTGGAGAAGTGCCCCAACGCAGTGATCGTTCCGCACATCGCGTCTGCCACGATCTGGACGCGATCGGGGATGGCCTCGCTTGCAGCCGGAAACGTCGCCGGTGTGCTCAACGGCTATGGCTGCTGGCAGGACCAGGATGACATTCTGGCCTTCCTCGAGGGCGGCGACGCGCCGAAGGCGGCACCCAGTATCGTGAATCGGGACGAACTGAGCCTTCCAGCCTTCAGCGGCTGATCTACGTCGTCCTCGACAGTGACGGGCGGATTCGG
>DJHM01000008.1 GCA_002433075.1 Latescibacteria bacterium UBA6620 | reverse complement strand
GGATCCAGGCGACGGATGCCATATTGGTCTCGCTGCCCTGAATTCAAACCGGTCAACGCTGGTGTGTCCGCTTCATAGAACTCAGTAACATCGATCACGACCGAGTTACCATCCGCGCCTTCGACCTCGATATCGAATGCTGCGATGATCGGGCCGAAATTGTTGGCCTCAACCGAAATCGAGACGGCAAGCGTATCGTCTGCCACACTCGAATACGAAACGGTCCTCAGAAGAATCTTGTCCCCCTGCCTCTCCCACCTCAGTACCTGTTCACCGGTTTTCACACCTGCCGGGGAGAACCCAGGAAAGCCGACGGGGACCTTACCAATCCGGGAGACGAGGAGCATGTCACGCCCGAGAAGTGAGTCAGGAATCTCGAAAAGGAATGTCCCATCTGTCCGATGCACATCGAAGACGCCCTCATCCGTTTCCGTATCATCGGTGATCACGTCCGAATAAGTCTTTGGCTCCTCCCCTTCTGCTTCTTGGTCCTGAATGGGTAGAGCCGCTAGCGGCGTGATCGACACCAGCGAGAGGATCAAAGCGGAACTGAAACACATGTGGGCACCAGCGTTCATATCACTTCTCTCTCCGGATTGCTCGTTGTCATGTTGTCATGTTGAAGCATTGGAGCTGATGGGACAATCTAACCTGCTCCTCAATCTGTTCACGAAACAGCATTTCAGTGGCGGCGATGTGTGCCGAGTCCAGCCCTCCGAATGTCGTGTAATTGCTATCCCGAACGGCACGACCCAGCTCGGTGACAGCACGACCACAAACAGCACCGTCCCGTCCAAGGTCGGCGGGAACTGGTAGCCTGACGGTGGCGGAGACGACGGTCAACTGAGACTTTTCCATCCTCGTGTCGGACTCGTACCCTTTCCCCCGGCCGAGGGACTCAGTCACCCCATCGGGACCGAAAACATGCTCATCTCTCCGCGTAGACTCGCCATCCCTTGCCTGCTGACCGCGATCGGCCTCCTCTGGTCTTCCACCTCTGTTTCGGGCCAACAAGGCGAGGACAGCGACAGCTGGGATGTGACTCTAGCACGCGGAGAAACGGTGGACGTCGATTTCACGACCGACGAGGGTACATGGATGTCGGTCGATGGCTCGCCGGACGGGAATTGGATCGCCTTCGATCTGCTGGGGCACATCTATCGTATTTCCAGCGACGGCGGTGACGCGGAGCTGCTTACGCGCGACGCCGGGGTCTCGGTCAACTACCATCCCAGGTACTCCCCGGACGGACGCACGATCGCGTTCATCTCGGACCGAGGTGGTCAAAACAACCTCTGGGTCATGGATTCGGACGGGTCGAACCCGCGTTCAGTCTTTTCGTCCAACACCTTCCGAGCGGTTGAGCCCGAATGGACACCGGACGGGCAATACATCGTCATACGTCGCTCACGGGTAAGCGGGACTGGAGATGGCAACGGATTGTACATGTACCACCGCGACGGGGGCGAAGGGATCGAGTTGGTGAGTTCCGCGGAAGAGAGTTCGGCCGCGTGGCCTTCCATCTCAACGGACGGCCGGCACCTCTTCTTCCACATGTATGCCGGCCCGGGGATTGTCGGACGAGACGTACTCGCCGGCTCGTGGCAAATCCGGAGGAAGGATCTGCGAACTGGGGAGGTCATTTCGATCACTGCGGGGCGTGCCGGCCAGCAGGTTCGGGGCTCGAGCGGGAGCGGCTACGCGCCGGAGGTCTCGCCCGACGGTCGTTGGTTGGCGTTCGCTCGACGGATCCCGAATGGCACGATCTCCTTCAAGGGGCATCGCTTCGGGCCCCGCACCGCCTTGTGGTTGCGCGACCTGGAAACGGGTGCTGAGCGGATCATTATGGATCCGATCACACAGGACGCGGCTGAGGGCATGAAGACGCTCCGCATAGTGCCCGCTTATTCGTGGACTGCAGACGGGAGCGCGATGATCATCTCTCAGGGAGGCAAGATCAAGCACCTCGACATTGACAGCGGGAACGTGTCCACGATCCCCTTCCAAGCGCGTGTGCAACGCACGGCATCTGAGCAGAGCCGCGCCAATTTTCGCATCACCGACGACCCCTTCATGGCTCGTTTCCTGCGCTGGCCATCGGCAGCGCCGAACGGCCAGACGGTAGCGTTTCAGGCCATCGGACGCATCTGGCTGCAATCGTTGCCGGACGGTGAGCCACGCGCTCTGACGGCAGACGGATTTTCGGAAGAGAATGGCTTCGAATACGCGCCGGCGTGGTCGCCGGACGGGAATTGGATCGCCTTCACCACTTGGCACGAAACAGAAGGTGGGCAACTCTGGAAGGTCTTGGCCTCGGGAGGCTCGCCACAACAGCTCACCACGCAACCGTCGGAGTATACGCATCCCGCATGGAGTCCGGATGGGCACCAAATCGTCGTCACCCACGGAGATGGTTCGGCCGAGCGCGGGCGCGGCCTCGCATGGACAGCGTACTGGAGATTGTCACTCGTTTCGGCCGATGGTGGTGATCCCCAGCCGGTCACCACCGTGGGCGCCTCAAGCGGCAGTGCTCGCTCGCAGATTCCGCGCGCCACTTTCGGACCGGACGATTTGATCTTCTTCCCTGACGGCCACCAGCCGGACGGTGACGGGAGCGCCCAAGTCGGCCTGTACTCCGTACACGCCGACGGTAGCGAGCGGACGTTACACGCCACGCTCCCCTTCGCAGACGAGATTCAGATCTCACCGGAAGGATCATGGATCGCCGTCCAGGAGGGAGACAACGTCTATGTCGCTCCCTTCCCCTATGGCTCGACCGGCGGTGAGCCTCTCGACATCGCGAAGGGGAACGGCAAGGTGCCAGTTCATCAAGTGAGCACCGAGGGCGGGCTGTATCCCCGTTGGCGGAACAACGAAACGTTGGACTTCGGCAGTGGACCCCACTTCTTCTCCCACCGACCGGGCGATGAAGCCACAGACAGCGTGGACATCGATCTCATGGTGCAGCGCAGCATCCCGAACGGCACCCTCGCGCTTACTAACGCGCGCCTCCTCACCATGGAG
>DJHM01000010.1:797-89199 GCA_002433075.1 Latescibacteria bacterium UBA6620 | reverse complement strand
TGACGATATGGCCGACTACATCGAAGTCGAACATGCAACCGTCTACAGGGCGTCGCTCAGGACGGACACATTCCAGCGTCTGCGCTTCCAGCCGGGAGAAGTGGGCGGCCTCGCGTTGATCAGAACCGACGAGCTGGACCGATGGATCCAGGAGCGGTCGGAGGATGTAGGTGGGGGAATGAGCGAATCGTGGAAGTACTATCGCGATGAGTGAGCGCAACAAGGCCGAACTCTTAATAATGGCCTCGGGGCCACTATTACCCAGAACAAACATATCTATTTTATAAATAGACACTTACTGACTTTTCGTCAGATCCATCAACAGATCCAGTGCGGCCTTCGTAAAGGCTTCCATATTTCGTGCCCGATCCTCGCTCCCCGTCTCGAGCGTGACCGCCGTCTCCCCCCCCGGACCCGCGACGCCGATACAGCAGTGCCCAGGCTCGTCACCATATCGATTCCCGGTCGGCCCCGCCGCCCCGGTCTCCCCGATTCCCCAATCCGACCCCAGACGTTGGCGAACAGAGTTTGCAAGAATCAACGCGTGTGTTTCTGTCGACGCCCGTTCCTTCGCCATATCATCGTCAGAGATCCCCATCAGAGTCTGTTTGGAGTTCCCCGTGTAGCAGGCGCCCCCGCCCTTGAAATAGGCCGACGCGCCTGGTACGGCCAGCAAGGCCGCAGAGATCAACCCTCCCGACGAAGATTCCGCGACCGCCACTGTCTGCCCTTTCTCCTTCAACAGTGCGCCGACGTCCACTGCCAACTCGTGCCAGCCCGCCATTACCTCTCCTTTGTGTCGCCTCAGAACAGGGCTTCGCCCACCTGCCTCGATCGAACCACCTGGGTTGGGGTAGCTTTGCGAAGGCAGTAGCCGCAGCCCTCTGCCGACTGCCCACCGCCTTCAGTCTCTCCCTACACCAGATTCCCCTCTGCTCTACTATGCTTCCCAACCAACCGAACCGGCTCCTCCATTCCGACACAGAGATTCCCGTTGATCAGGTTGTAGTCACTCTCCCCACTTTCGATGATACCCTGTGTCTGGGTTGGGCGCCTTTGATCGTCGGCCAGGCGGTTGCTCGACACGATGTTGCGCTCCATATCGTGTAAGCGAATGCCCGGGTATCCACCAGCCTCCTCGCGCGAATTGCTGAGGATCAGATTGCCGGTGATGACCTGCTCGTCGCCACGTGTCGCCTCGATCCCCCACTTCTTGTTATACGAGCAAACGTTGTCGGCGACGATGTTGTGATGGTCCCCACCTCTCGCCACGCCCCCGATACCAGACAGGCCGTTCTCCGAGAAGACGCTGTCGCTGCAGGTCGAATGATGGACGCGGGCACAGAAGAAGAAGCCGTCGCCCCCGTTTCCCTTCCCGATGTTGTGTGACCAGACGCTCCGTCCAAGCCCGGTCCCCGGATGAAAGCCGTGGCCGGCGCAATCGTGCGACTGGCACTGGGTCACCTGGACATCCGATCCACGCTGGACGCCGACCCCGTCACTCGGCCACTCGAACACGTTCACGTTCATCACCCGCGCTCGCTGGCATAGAACAAGGTGAATTGCGCTGTAAGTAAAGTCCCACCATTTCCCGTTGTAGCCTTTCGGTCCGTGGATCGAAAAATCTCGCAGCTCGAGATCCTTCCTCCCCTCCGCCGTGATCGCCGGGAACAGACTTTGTGCCGTCGCCCGGTCACTGGCATAAAACGTCCGATTGAACGGCACACTCAGCTTCACTCGTTTCCCGTCGATGGCCTCGACAATCCCGTGCGTCCCCCACCATCCCCCACGCTGATCGTCCCGAACCCCGACCTCCTGTCCAACGCGAAATGGAACCCGCCCCCTCAGCTCGATCACGCGACCGCCTTTGCGAACGTCTTTCGTGAGCCGCGCCACTTTGAGGGGTGAGATGTAGATCTCTGACGACGGCCCATCGCCGATCAAGCTGACCCCGGAGGGTACCCAAATCGACCGCGACAGATGCCACCTGCCAGAGGGTACGCGTACCCGTCCCCCACGACGAGGCAACGAATCGATCGCCTCCTGAATTCCCGACGTCGGCGACTTCTCGTCGTAGAACTGCTTCGCATTCACTTCGTCGATTGGCTTCGGCACAAGCACCCCCGCGGACCACGGAATACACGGAACACACTGGAGGATCACCCTGCTCTAAACAGGCGTGAGTCGAGTGAGCGTTGTTGTCCCCCGCTCCCACCACTCCCGCTCACCCTCATCCTCCCTATACCTTCGGCCTCTCCAGCAGCACCTGAACACCCATATCCCGATACTTACTCCGCAGCTCCGGATCATACGACCGATGCACGACCGCTTTCCCCGTTCCCTCGAGCGACTTGCAGGCGTAGGCCACACAATCGTCGACGGTCTTGAGGGCGTGGTTTGGGTGGGAATCGAGGCTGAACCCAAGATCGGTCGGGCCGAACGACACGGCATCGACACCGGGTTTGCAGAGCTTGTGCGCGTTCTGAACCGCGTCAACCGATTCGATCTGCATCCAGAGCACACCAAAGGAATTCCACCACGCGGCGTACTCGCGGAAGTCGGGAAAGTCGCGCACCCGGCGCCGATGGCCACCACCGTTGCTCCGATAGCCGTCCTGCGGATAGTAGAAGTACTTCACAGACTCAT
Organism: Latescibacteria bacterium UBA6620; assembly: GCA_002433075.1. Taxonomy (GTDB): domain Bacteria; phylum Latescibacterota; class UBA2968; order UBA2968; family UBA2968; genus UBA6620. The sequence continues at coordinate 86,553 of DJHM01000010.1, read as the reverse complement.
CTACCGTTGACTCGAGTTCCACTTGAGGGACCTCGATCCCACAGGGCCCCAGATCGAGGATGTTCCCGATCAGGTAACTGTGAAACGTGTGCTTGATCCGAAACTGAACGAAAACGTCCATCTCCGCAGCGATATCGCAGAATTCGGCCAGGCGGTCTTCATTGTAAGGTGAGTGTTGTGCATCCGCAGAGATATAGTCGTAGTCATCCGCATCGAGGATCCGCTTAATCTGATCCTTGTCGCCCGTCACCGCGGTAGAAACGCCAAGAATTGGCTCCCTGTCGCGATATTTCTTCTTCAACCCAACAGCATTTTCGAACATCGAACCCTCCCAATCAGCCTGAACCTTGCCGCACGCGCGGCGTCAGTTCGAGCGGAGTCGAGAACTCGCCAATAGTGGCACAAATCCGGGATTTGACCCACGATGGTAGACACAGAAAAAGCGCGGCTCAAGAACAAACTCTCACGCCGCGCCATCCATTCGGTGAAAACAATCGTGCGAAGCCAAAGCCATCCCCGCTTGCCTCGCCGCAGCTCGCAGAGCGAAGCTCCCGCTCGCCCTGAATCCCCCGTTCTCCCGCCCCGTCTTGTCTATCTCGTCAACGCCTCCTGCGTTTTCCCTTTTTCCTTATGCCTCTTCACCTGCTCCTCATCCCACCCCTCGATCTTCCCCGCTCGCCACGCATCCAGGAGCTCGCCCCGCTGCTCCCACACTTTCTCGATCGCCCCACACGCCTGAGCCATCGCCCCCTCGTCCCCAAGAAGCGCTGCCTGCCGAACGCCGAGTCGTTCCTTGCAGTAGCGTTCAACCTTCGGCAGGTTGAGCGCACGATAGTCCTGCACCCAGTCCTCGCCCGCCCAGGGAAACGGCCGGATATCCTCGCTGTTCGCCCAGTCCTGCTGGAAAACCCCGTGTCGATACACGGGTTCCGGGTAGCCCGGCTCCATTCGGAGTCCTTCTGACGCGATTGCCATCCGAAACACATCGCGAGGAAGCCCGTCCCATTCATCTTCATGATAGCGGGCTCCGTAAACGTGCCAGCTCACGACCGTCGCATCAGCTAGACGCGTGCAGGGCGTGATCCCCGGAATCTGGCTGAGCGTCCGGGTCAGCATGGCCGCGTTCTGTTCGCGGATCTCGGTGTGCTCGGGCATTCGACTTAGCTGAACGAGCAGAATCGCCGCCGAGAATTCGGTCATCCGATGATTGCTGCCCCAGCGGAGACGAGGGTCGGCTTTGTCATACCGCGAACGTCCCTGATTGATCGCGCACCCGATTGCGTCGGCAACCGCCTCGTTGTTCGTCAGTGCGATCCCTCCGTCCCCGCACGTCATATTCTTGCTCTGCTGGAAGCTGAACCCCGACGCCAACCCCCAGGAGCCCAACCCACGATCCTTGTACTTCGCGCCCCAACTGTGACAGGCGTCCTCAAGGATCACCAGTTCGTGTTTGTCCGCAATCGCCTGGAGACGATCGATGTCGCACGCCAGACCGCCGTAGTGAACGGGCATAACAGCTTTTGTGTGCGACGTGATCGTGTCTTCGATCTGATCGATATCGAGGTTGTTCGTCTCTGGATCGATATCGACGAAACGGATCGCGGCACCGGTCTTGAGGATCGCCGAACACGTGCCGATGAACGTGTAGGCGCTGGTGATGACCTCGTCACCGACCCCGACCCCGGCGGCACGACAGGCGGCTTCCAGGGCCACCGTGCCCCCCGTGCAGGCCACACCATACTTCGCATCCTGCATCGCTGCGAAGGATTCCTCGAACTCCTTGACCTTCGTGCCGTTGTACCAGGAACTGGATTCGAGGACCTCGAGGAGAACGTCCCGTTCGGCCTGGTCGTGGTGGGGCCAGGGGTGTGAGGGGACATCTGTTAAGGCGGGCATACCGTCAAAGAGAGCGAGGAGAGACATCGATCCTGCACTGGCTTGGATTAGGTGGGAGAAATTTTTACAGTATAACTCGGGGGAGGCTGATACCAAAAAGATTCCTGTCACTAAGCACGTCCGAAAGTGTTCGCCTCTTCCCAGGCTCTGCCTCTACCCAGATTTCTCGCGGATCCACTCGTCCATTTTCTTCCTGACTCGTTCTGGACGATCCGCCATAATTCCGTTAACACCTCTGTTCAGAATCTCGAATACCTGATGCTTACTGCGCGATTCCAGTCAGAAAGACGAATGTTGAGCCTCCTGACTCTCGGACTCTTCTCGCTGTATCCTTATGGTCACTGCACCATGTGAAGTTTCCAGTGCTCGGTTGCGACAATTCCTCTACTTGTGAAGAAAGATTTCCTAAAGGCGAAAACCAGTTCGGTATTTTTCTCAGTGGTGGTTCGAAACTCTCTGGTCAGGCTGACACACACGATGACGATGGGATCATTTCTTAGCACTTCTGCGAAAGCGGCTACATTTGTCTCCCTTCCGAGGTCCATAGCACGCGCTTATCTCTATCCTTCCCTTTGTAGCGGAGCCCGGTCGACGGCTTTAGATGCTCGGAATCTCCATCACTTCCGATGAAAGAATCAACAGAGTTCTCATTAACGAATCCGGCCTTGATCTTTTGCAGAGAAACTAGGAATCCTCAGTTGCGCGTAAGACCTTACGGGGCATATCTGCTGAAGTAGATGGAACGTGTCACGTCTTCTCCACCCTCGGCCGATCCAGCATATACCGTGCGGACACAGTTTAGAGCGCCATAGAGCGTAACCTTCCTGAAGTCCGTTCCTCCTCTAACAAGAATCCCTTCGACAAGGTGTGTCTCGGCGTTCAATTTATAGCCGCCGTGGGAGTTAGCTCGAAGCACTTCAACAATGAAGGGGGAGTTAAATTAGGTCGTATACCCATAGGATGCGGAAACCTTCTGGGATCCAACATTGGACTTACGTGCGCTAAACGACAAGGGGACACTTGTCGAACAGACTGTTTCCGTTCGACAAGTGCCCCCTTGTCGTTAAATCATCCCGATCGATTTCTCCCGATCAGGATGTCTCAAGCTCTTCTATGTAGCCACAAATCTTGGCTTGACTCAGATGTTAGAGACCTAATTTACACTCCACAACCCTTTTCTATATTAGTTTTCGATTTTCTCCTGCTGATTACTGCGCCAGCCAGGACGAGGTCAGATCTCCCCGGCATAAGCAAATAACGCCGGCGTCCCTCCCGTGTGCACAAAAACCAGGTTCTGCCCGCTTTTCCACTCACCGCTCCGGATATGATCCACCATCCCGGAAAACGCCTTTCCCGAATAAACAGGGTCAAGAAGCAGCCCCTCAAGCTTCGCACACAGGTTCACAGCTTCGATCCCACCCTCCGTGGGCACCCCGTAGCCATCACCCGCATAATCTCCCCGTGTCTCGAAGTCATCGGCCGTGAACGTCAGTTGCAGGTCCATCATCTTACAAACTTCGTTGGCCACTTCAGACAACTGGGCGTTTTTCTCGTTGTTGGGGTGAGGGCTGGGGCTCACACCCACGATTCGTACATCGACCCGGAGCGCCTTCGCGCCCACAACCAGCCCCGTGTGCGTGTGAACCCCCGAGCACACGTAGATTCCGTCAGGTTTCACGTCGTTGGCCTGTAGCTGCCCCCACAGCTCGATGAACCCATCCACGTACGAAACCGTACGCAGGTAGTACCCATCGGAGCTCGTGTTGTAGACCTTCAGCCCCTCGTCCTTCAGGTCCGCAATCGTCCGATCCCTCTCTTCAGCGGAACTGGACAATCGCACGTCCGCGCCGAATAGATGCGTTAACATCAGGTTACCCTGAATCGGCTCTGCGTGCTCGTCCTTTCTGCCCACGATCACACATCGTTTGCCCAGCTTGGCCGCGACAGCTGCCGTGAACCGGGATTGGTTCGACTGGGATGCGGCTCCGTGCAGCAGAACGTCGTAATCTTCGTCCACCGCCGGAGCCACGGAATACTCGAACTCCCTCGCCTTGTTGCCTCCCATCGCCAGGCCTGTCTGGTCCTCCCTCTTCACCCAGACCATAGGCCCCCCCAGTTCCCCCGACAGACGTGGACAACGATCAAGTGGAGTCGGAAGGTCCGCCAAATCGAGTCTTGAGAATTTCCCAAGTCGATCCTTCAGGTCCTGCACGCTATACGCCATACCAGTCACCTCGTATTGGGTGTCGATGAGCCTATTTATTGGGTCCGCCTATGCAGTCTCTGAAGCCAGCCGTCTCTCAAGTCGCTCCAACTCCTCAGGACGATCGCTCGCAACATTTGTCGTTTCCCCAGGGTCACGAAGAAGGTCGAACAGCAGGGGCTGATCCCCTTCCCGGTCGATCAGCTTGTGAGTCCCATCCCAGACAAACCGCCAATCATTCAACGCTGAGATCCCGACTTCCCGATGGGTCTCGGAGCTTCCGGAGAGAACCGGCCACAGGGACTTTGCGTCGGAGCCTGGGAGCGGATCGGCATCCGGCATTTCCAGATATGTGGCCGCCAGGTCCTGAATCTCGACGAGCGCATCCGATTCGATACCCGACTCGACACCCGGCCCGGTAATCACCAGCGGGACGCCCGCTGAGGGCTGATAGGGTACACTCTTCCCCCACCGGTCGTGATCACCTAGCATTTCTCCGTGATCGCTGCTGTAGACGAACAGCGTATTGTCCAGCTCCCCACGTACCTCGACAGCCTGAATGAAATGGCCGACGTGCCGATCGATGTTTTCGATCATCGCACCGTAGTTGCGTCTGATCTCGTTGTGATGATCCGGGTCGAGTTCGGTGCTCTCAACCGGGGGCGGATAGCCCACGTCCGGCCGGCCGTCGTACATCGATTCGGTGATGTCCATCGGATTGTGCGGTCCCGTAAAATTGATCACCAGATGCCACGGTACGCCAGGGGGAACCTCATCCAGCAGCCTCAGCCCGTTCTCCGAAATCCAGTTGTCACAGTAGGCATCGTCCGGAAGCTTCGTTGGGTGCGTATCGTGGAACCCGTGCCGGTTTTCTCGATTGAAATCATCCAGGTGGACGTGAGCCAATCCCCGATCGTAGAGATACTTCAGGTACGGACCGTGCGGCTCTGTTTTTCCACTCCTGGTCCCGTCGTACTTTCCCTCGTTGTCAATTCCATCGCTGAATCCCCACTCGTCAATCAGCCTTTTCCCGTCCAGCCCCCACTCCGGTGTGTTCTTGCTCAGATCGAACTTCCCGACCCCCAGCACGTGATACCCCACGTCTCTCAGATGCTGGTAATAAGTCGGCTGATCCAACGGATAATCGTGACCGTTTCCCGGCACGCGACACCGATGGTAGCGCTTCCCTGAGGCCAGACACGCCCGCGCCGGAGCACACACCGGTGACGGGGTGATCGCATTCGTGAACCGAACACCCCTCGCCCCCAACGCATCGATATTCGGCGTCCTGACCGGTATGTCCGGGTTCGTCCCGAGGTAGTCGTGTCGATGCTGGTCCGGAAAGAAGAAGAGGATGTTAGGTTTCATCACGGTCCTCCACAACGTCAGGCCCGAAAGGCGCCAGCCTCAGCACGGGATAATGAGAATTCCACATCGCTGCATCACCGGTATCCCGGATCACCGACCAGCAGGAGTGCATCAGCGATCGGACAATGTCTTCGTAACTGGGATCATCGATCAGATTGCTCATCTCGTACGGATCCTCTTCGAGATTGTAGAGCTCATCGAAATCGAATCCGTTCAGACACAACTTCCACGGCCCATCCCACACTATCCGCTGGGTCAGGCGATAACGGCCTCCGTGATACTCCGCGAACCCTCGTGTGAAAGTGCCCACACTCCCCCTTGAATCCTTCAGGGCTGCGACGAACGATCTTGAATCTGGATCCCCGATCGTGTCTTCACCCACCAGTTCCAGGAGCGTCGGAGCCAGATCGTGCAGCCCCACGCGAGCTTCGCTCGTGACCCCCTCACAGATACCTGGACCACTCACAACCATCGGGATCTGATACACCTCTTCGAATCCACCGATGTTCTTGCAGTAGAGACCGTGCGATCCCAGCAGCTCGCCGTGATCGCTCGCCAGCACGACGATCGCATTCTCCCGCTGTCCGGACGCGTCCAGGAAATCGATCAATCGACCATATTGTTCATCGATTTCCGTGATCGATGCGTAATAGCACGCTGCAGCTTCCCGTTTCTGTTGCTCGGTCATATCCAACCACGTCTCACCAGCCTTCCGGTAGAGATTGGGCTGGCCGATCAACCCGTTGTCAATATTCGGCTGGAGGGGAATCTCATCGACTTTATACCTGGAGAAAGTTTCCTCACCCGTCACGAACGGATCGTGCGGCTCTGTGATCGACACGAAACAGCACCAGGGATCATCACCCGCTGTCGCCTCTTGTAGAAATTCCAGCCCCAGTGAGGTCGCAATCCCGACGCCCCGTTTCTCGGGTGGCACGTCTGTGACGCCATAGAGCAGAGATTGTCTGTACCCCGGCGGGAGGTCGTTTGTTTTCTTCAGCGAGAAGGCGCCCTCCGCTTTTCCAACCCCTCCCGCAGCTGCGTTCTTGTAGATCTCACCAGAACTCACCCCATTCACCCGCCATCCGAACTGATTGAGGTCGTCAGTTCTCTCCACGTGCCATTTCCCGAAGTAACCGGTGCGGTACCCTGCGGCTTCCAGTCTCTGCGCCCAGTGTGGCAACTCGCTTCGGAGATTGCATTGATCGTCATCGACACAGTGGATGACTTCCAGTACCCCGTTCGTATGCGGCAGCGTCCCGGTCATCAGTGAAGCACGGGCGGGAGAACACACAGCGTTCGGTGTGTAGGCACGGGGAAACCGCACACCCTTTTCCGCGAGGGCGTCGAAGTTCGGTGTGATACAGGGATGATCGGGTTCGAGTACTCGACCCTGCATCTGGTCCGTCATCAGGAAGAGGATGTTAGGTTTCATACGGTATCCTGGTGGGCCTTTCAGCCCAATCCGACGAATTCCGACTCAGCCACAACCGGATGTAGTGTCTTCTCCTGTCTGGATCAGGATGATCCTCGAACGCGGTCCGATTGTGGAGAATCCAATGGTTGTTCGTGAACAGCATCTGGCCCGGCTGGAGTGAAAACGCCACGTGCAGATTCCCTGCGCTTAGAGTCGACTCGATCCGCTCGAGTAATCCGCATTGATCATCTGTCAATGGACTGTCCGAGACCTGATGGCCGACCCGGATGTAATAATCCAGATACCTTGTATCCAACTCACGACCATCCCACCGGAAAATCGGGGCCGTCATCACATTCGGCTCCCCCGGCCGGAACTGGCCGCGACGGTCGAAGTGAAAGGGCTCGTATGCTGCTTCCAGGCTCGTACCTTCCGCCCGCAGCGCATTGTGCAGAGCGTATGCAGAGACCAACTGGCTCTCCCCACCGCGCTGTGCAGCAGCCAGACACAGGAGACCTACGTATTCCGGAGGCGTATCCGCGAAGGCGGCGTCCGTGTGGAACGAACTCTCGGCATTCGTCACGCTGAACCGGGCCCCTTCAGCCACATCCGCGCCTGTATCCTTCACATCATAAAGGAGGGTGCCCTGGATGTTCTGCTCTATCGGTCTCCCCAAGGACTGCCCGATTCGCCAGTAGACACGTCTTGCCGCGTGGATTGACAATGTCTCGATGGGCACACGATCGATCAGAATGAAGCCGTGTCCCCCGTCCAGCTCACCAATCATCGACTCGAAGGCCGGGCGCCACTTGTGAATCAGGTTCGGCGAGGCATCCAGCTCATCTCCTTCGTCCTGTGCGTAGGCCTCGAGGAGTTCGTAGGGCAATCTGTGCACCCAGGCGTCAGAATCACCTGCTGTCTCCGATGTCCACCCGCGTGGGAGATTGATGTGCTCAGTCAGTTGCATAAGGATGCTTCAAGTGACGTCCTTCGCACCTTATTCACCTCTACCCTCTTGCCGCACTGTAGACAGGACCCCGATTCCGCCATTCGATGGGAAGCCCCTCACACAGGTCGATCAGTTGGCTGACATCGGTGACCTTCAGCAGACCGAAGCAGAACAATGGAACGGCATCTAGGTAACTTACGGGCGTCTCGATCAAGCGTTTGAGCGACTCGACCAGCCCATCGACGTAAAGCGAAGAGAAACAGGATGGCTTCAATGCAGCCGCCGTCAGGCCAGCAAAGCTGGAAACGGGTCCTGTAGCGTGAAGGTCGACGCGTTTTCCCGCCCACTGTGAAACATCCAGGATCTGTCCCACCATCACCCCGAGCGGGCGTTCACCCGTCATACTGAGCGACATATGCAGCCCGTTGGGATAGGCACTCTCACCTGTACCATAGATGTCGGCCGCAATCACGGGCCGACCTGAACTCCCGAGCTGCGAAACCCGCTGGGCCGCACCCTTTCTTCCACCATCACCGATCACGACCGTCGGTGTTCCACGGCCTCTGAACCTCGTTACGGGTACGGTCCAGTCGGTTCCCAGATGCAGCCGTAGGTGCTCTGCCTGATTGTTACGGGTCAAGCGTTCCGCCCGAATACGGTTACGGCGTAGCACGATGATTTCGGCGATCTTTTTTCGGGTCTTCGAGATCGTTGGCTTCGAACGGATCGCCCGATGAGAGATTTTGTCCGCCTGCTCCTGGGCCAGCGTGAGCATCGACGCGTTGTTCTGTGGCAGACCGACGTTGAGATCTCGTTCGCTCAGGAGTTCGTCCTCGAACGGCAGGTCTCCATCAGGTGTGTCCATCCCGAAATGCGTATTCAGCCACCGATAAAGCTGTCGCCGATTGTCGGCTTCGTAGTTGTGCGTCCCTGGATCGGTATTCTCATGGAATGCGATGCGGTCGCCCACACCCAGGCGCTCGTAAACCGGACGGACCGGGTTGTAGACACTGACCCGGGTGCGCCGGCTCCGGAAGCAACAGTCGTCACGCAGGTTGTAGATCAGAAGTGTGGGTCGGGGCGCAAACAGGGCCGTCATCAGGTCGTAATCGGCAACCGTGCACAGGTCGACCGGAGCTTGTTCCAGATCGCCGATATCCTCCGCACATCCGACCCGCTGCCACGCCGGCGAGTGTCCTGCTACCGGCACGATCGTTGTAATTCGCTCATCCGTGGAGGCAAGCACAGCGGTCTGCCATCCCCCGCCCGAGAGCCCCGTCATCGCGACCCTTGTCGGGTCGCAGTGGCCGTGCGACAGAAGCAGGTCCAGTGCCCGGCTCATCGCAAGATAGAACACAGAGACCCCGGCCACGCCGCACAGATCCATATGCCCGATCCGGTAATGGTCCCGATTCATCGAAAGTTCACCCATTCCGATGAATTCGGTGTTCAGGGCCAGCATGCCTCGCTTTGCGAGATTGATGCATCTGGCCTGCTTGTAGTCCATCGCCTTGCCACCGATATGATGACCGTTCGGGTTGAGGACGGCAGGCACCTTCCCCCGCAGGTTCGTGGGCTCATAAAGCAGGGACGGTATCCACATACCCGGATACCCTTCGAAGCGCACTTTTCTGATACGGTACCCTCGGCCTGTCTCGATGACCTTCCCCCAGACCACCCGGGGTTTCAGGCGAGTCATCCCCAGAGGCAGGCCCTTGAAGTAGACGTCCCGCAACAGGCGCTTACGCACATCCTTCGCCCAGGCCTCCCACCCTCTGACCGATTTCGGGGCGTTCCATCGCTTTAATTTGGATAGGATGTACGCATTCAGCTCGCAGCGCTTCGCATCTTCCGGATCCCGTCGTCCAAGCAGTACCCGACTCAATGCCGACCCGATCTGTCGTTCCGTCGCCATAGAAGCCTCAACCGTTTAAGGTATGCTGCTCACGCCACGCCACAGTAGTTCATCGCCCCCAGAGCATACACTCTCGACGCATCTCCCAACCGCTTGACGGATACCCATTCATTGTCCGCGTGCGCTGTTTCGTTGCACGGACCGTAGTAAAATGTCGGGATCCCGGAACCGTGTACGTAGAGGTTGGCATCACCTACGATGCGCATTCCGATGTACCCGGCCTCAGATTCTGTGATCTGACGGTGCGCGTCTGCGATCGCACCCACAGCCGGATCGCTCTGCGGTGTCTCGAACGGTTCGCGCTCGTGGACCATCCTGACCGAGGATTCCAACCCGCCCTGCCGAGCGAACTCTACAGTAAGCGCTTCCAACTCTGCCAGGCATTCGCCCGCGGTTTTACCCGGCGACCAACGTCGCGTGCCCACGAGTCGACAGGTGCCGGGTGTCCGATTGAAGTAGTCTCCCGCCTCTACAATCCCGACATCGATTCGCTCGGCACCTGCGAGTGGATGCACGACCCCCTGCTCCAGTTCTCCCTGCCATTCGTGGATTCGTTGAATCAGATCCCCCACGAATCGAATCGGGTTTTCCGAGAAGGGCACATACTGTGTGTGTGTCCCGCCCCTGGGTGAAGTCATTTCGATCGTCCAGACCATCGACCCCATACTCATCACCCACAGGGCGTCAGGGCCCTCCACGATCAGGATTCGATCTCCCCCCAGCCGGCCATTGTTCAGATCCTCGATCATCGCCTTGGGCCCGTCCTTGTCAGCCTCAGGCTCTTCGTGTCCAACGACCGCGGTCACCCAGAGATCACCTTCAAGTCGGATTCCCGATTCCACAATCGCTTTGGCAGCGCCCAGCAGTGAAGCCATGCCGCCCTTCATATCCGTCGTTCCCCGCCCCGTAATCGTATCTCCATCGCGCCCTGGCGCCACGCAGTCCCCGATCGCAATCGTGTCCAGGTGACCGTTGAAGACGAGCGCGGGCCCATCCCCCGCTCCGCGGATCCTGGCGTAGAGGTTGTTCCTCCTCGGTGTCACCTCTCGAACATCGACTTCGAGCCCGATCTCGGCCATAAGATCAGCATACTGAGTACAGACCACGGCTTCCTCCATCGTCTCGCTGGGCGTCTCCACCAGAGCCAGCGTCTGCGCCGCTACCCATTCCTCATCGATCAGAGAGAGAACGTCTTCGTGTTGTCCCATAAACTCACCTCGTATGCGACTATACCCAGAGCGCGAGCGTCTCCGGAAGTTCTGGCATGCCGCCAGAGCAGGTTGCGACGAACGCACCGACCTCATTGCCGAATCCGGCTGCTTCTACTGGACCCGTTCCGTCGTAGAGCGCCAGGGTCAGTGCCGCCGTAAAGGCGTCACCGCATCCCACTGTGTCGACCACAGCAACACGTTCGCCTGCGACTTCGGTCGTCGTTCCGTCCGATTCGATCACCCGACAACCGGCCTCACCATCCGTGACGACAACGAGTGCGAGCCCGTACTCTTCGGGCAGGCGCGCGACGGGTGCCCGAGCGTATTCAGCCAGCTGTTCGATTTCCTCTGCGTTCAACTTGAGAATATCCGCTGCGCGGATTGACCGAACGACCGTGTCGGCGTCGTGGAAACTCTGGCGAAAGTTACAGTCGAAAATCTTCAGGCAGGAGGGGGGCAGGGCCCCCAGGAAGGCGTGGTGCGCGGAACGACTGAGGGAGCTTCGCTGGCAGAGCGTTCCCCAGCACGCGATCTGGGCAGAGGCCGCCAGATCGTGCGCGTTTCGTGTCCAGGGGATCTGGTCCCAGGCTGTGTCGCGGGTGATCGTGTAGTTGGGCTGACCCTCTTCGATCTCGACGTCGACGGTGCCCGTCTGCGCATCCGGAACGCAGGACACGCCTGAAAGATCCAGGCCGCGCGCTCCCAGCTTCAGGAGCGCTTCATCACCCCGGTCGTCTGCCCCAACCGCACTGATGAGCGACCCATTGGCCCCGAGTGCGGCGGCGTGCACGAGAAAGTTCGACGGAGCACCACCCAAGCGCTCGCCGTCGGGGAACACATCCCACAGGAGTTCGCCGATTGCGACAACGTGGGGACAGGCGTCCACCATATGTTACCGTGCCACGCGAACCGGCTTTTTACCTGAAACGGATTTATACACGGCTTCGGACAGGCGAGCGACCTGCAGGGCGTAATCCGGCGGAGAGTATTCTTCGTTGCCTCCCCGAATCCAATCGAAAAACGCCTGATCGGGCGTGTTTTCCTTCAGGCTCTTGCGCACTTTGAGGGGTTCGTTGTTCAACAGCACTGAGTCCAGCTTCCACCCGTGGGAATGGAACACAATCGAACCCTCGGTTCCGTGAATCGCTACCTGCTCGTCGTGGGCGCTCGCGTTCCCGAACGTATTGACTGTACCGACTGCACCGCCTTTAAACCGTATGTTGATGACAGCGTTGATATCGACTTTTTTCCCAGCGTTCGTCAAGAAGGCGGAAACCTCGGCTGGCTCCAGGCCCGTAAGCCACAGAAGGACCGCCACCAGATGGCTTCCCGTATCCATAAACATCCCGCCACCGGACAGTTCGGGGTCCAGCCGCCACCCGCGAGCGCTCCCCCAGTTCTGCGTGATGTATCCCGTAAGTCCCACGATTTCGCCGATCGCTCCGTCTTTAATCGCCTGCCGCGCCACGACATAGGCTGGCTGGTAGTGTCGCTGGTAGGCCACCTGCAGGAAGCACTTGCGCTTGTCAGCCAGAGCAATGAGGCCCTTGGTATGTCGCGAGGAAACCGTGAGTGGTTTTTCTACACATACGTGGCAGCCCTTTTGGAGTCCGAGGCGGGCCTGTTCGTAGTGAACGGAGTGAGGCGAACTGATGATCACGGCTTCCATATCCTGCTGCCGAATCATCTTGTTGTAATCCTCGTAGTAGACGGCGTCCTTCCCCCACGCCTCGAGCAACGCGTCGGCGTTTTCCCGGTTCGTGTCGGCCACACACACGATCTCGATTCCGCCATCCGCCTCCAGCCGGGGCAGATGCGCTCTCTGCATGTTTCCGCCGCAACCGATCAGGGCGACCTGGATCGCTCGCTTCCCCATCTCTGTCTCCTCGAAGTAGCAACACCTCGTGCGAGGCGGATTCTGTCACTCGAAAGAACTACGCGAGTTCGGCGGCCTGCAGTGTCATCTCCCGACGTCCTTCGAGACCGGAGATGACAGCGAAGGATTTCTCTTTGAGGGCATTGGGCCTGGGGCGATAGTTGACCGTTGGAGGAAAGTAGGCGTAGAGTGCGGTGTGTCGGGCGTTTGCCGTCTTGTTCGGTCCCGAGCCGTGAGCCACGAGACTGTGGAACATCAAAGCACTCCCCGCCTTGAGCGGGACTTCGATAGCTGAGCTTGTATCGACGTCCTCTCGATCTGTCATCTTCTCACCGTCGCCACGCGTGATTCTACCCCACTCCTGAAGCCCCCATTTGTGGCTCTCCGGAATGACCTGGATGCATCCATTGTCCGTCGTGCTGTCCGTCAGAGCGATACTCACCGTCACCAGTGCGGGAGGATCCATAGGCCAGTAAGCAGAATCCTGATGGAATGCGTGTGCGGACCCGTGGAACGCAGGCTTGAGCATCAGGGTACTCCGAAACAACAATAGGTCGTCACCCAGAAGCGCCCGTACGGTATCGATAAGTGCAGGATGTCTTGAAAGTGACTCAAACACATCCGACACTTCCCCCGTCTGCTCGATTTTCCTGAGGACAGGCAGGCCGTCCTGTTTCTCCGTTTTGGCGTAGGGTTCCAACTGAAATTGGTGTCCCCGCGGATCATCCTTCGCCTTGAAATCGGCACCCAGCTGGTGTAACCGCTCGATCTCCGCCTCACACGTATCGATCTCTTTCTGAGACATGAAGTTCTCGAGCACGAAATATCCGTTGCCCTCGAAGGAAGCCCGAATTTCCTCAGCCGTCATCCGCTTCATTCTCCTACGACCCATCTGCGAAGATAGGCCGCAATCAATATCACGATCATACCCAGCACGAAGTTGATCGTCATCCATCGTCTCCGATTCGCCTTCACCGAGGCAAAAGCATCTCCAGGGACCGTCAACATAAACCCGATCTTGAAGACCACCAGAGCCAGGACGATTTTTGCGATCAACGCATATAAATACGGTTTACTCGCAAGCAATCCGGAAATCGCCGCGATCCCTACATTGTAAAGTCCGGTCACAAGCAGAAGACCGATGCTCGCCCACAGGAGCTGGCGGAATCGATCCACGACGGCTCCCATCACGACGGGCCTCTGTTCCTCAGGAATCGATTCGCTGACCGGCAGTAGGACGAATCGGACAAATGCGACTCCGCCTACGGCGATCACCGCCGCAGCGACGTGTAACCATTGTGAGATGACAGCCAGCATCGGATCCCGTCCCTTGAGGAAAATGAAGGTTTGTCTCGTTTCAGAGGATGCATCTCCCTCCCTCGGCCGTCAAGGCAAAAACGGAAAAGACCACCCGGGAAACCTAGGCGGCCTGACATTGTCCGAAAGAACTTGGAGCGGTGTCGGTCTTCAAGGGTTGATCGATGGTCTAAGGTTGGTCGAGTCGGCAGGCACTACGACGAATCCCAACGAATCTACGGATGCCGAACCAAACACCCCGATTCCCCCCTCGAGGTTGAACCGCGGAAATTTGAAGTTATCGCCTGCGTTTCCTCCGAAGCCGCCATCCCCACCAAACTCAGGACTTGTTCTCACGAAGTCGAACCAGTTATTGTCTACCGCGAAAACCTTGATCTTGTGACGCCCTGCGAAATACACCGCAAACCAGGGCAAGCGCAGGTTTCCATCCTTTGCTTCGAACGCAGGCGAACTCTCCTGACGATCGAAATCCGCAAAGTCGTCGTCGTCCAGAAAATCTGCTGAGATCACAAAAGGCGATCCTGGATCCAGGCTGAAGATCCCGACCTGGTATCCCGCGGCCTGAATAGGATCGAACCGAGCTTCGAGGAGGCCTTCCTGATAGATGACCTGGTTCTCGGGTGAACTGAAAACAGCTTCTTCCCCCTCCTTGTAGGTCCTGAATTGCCGCGCTACCTCGAGTGTCTCCTCGTCCAGAAGAACGCCTTCTCGGATATCCAGCCGTGGGGGTGTAATCGTTGAGCCGGTCAGGAGGCGCCCCCCTGCTTCGACACGGATGTCGTAAAGTGTCTCCGGTTGCACGACCGGGGGATTGTCGGGTGGGTGGTAGAGTGAACGCTGAGCAGGATCCCCCACATACAGATAAGTCGTCCCGTTCTCTGTGACTTCAATCCTCGCTCCAGCGACACCCGAATTTTCGTCCGTCACGGGCTGACCTGGTATGATCGTTTCGGATAGAAGGATGTCTGGCAAGGGCTTGTCAACGATCAGCAACGCATCCAGAACGAGTCGTCCCTCTTCTGTCTGACTCCCGAACAGTTCCCCGGGCCCACGCTCCGTCGAGCACCCCCACGTGACCATCAGGGCGAAGAGCACACCTACCCAGCGCGCCGGCGCATTGCGGGCACTTTTCGTCGTCTTCTTTCGATCAGAATCCAAAATCCACCCCCACTGTTGGCACAATCGGTAGCATCTTGAACACCCGAGGAGACTGATCGCCACCGTTGTCGTTTTCCACAAACCATTCGTTCCTTCGATTGTAAACGTTGAAGACCTGCAGATACCATTCCGCCTGGGTTCCAAACAGGTTGAATTTTCGCTTCATGCTTAAATCGAGACGGTGATAGGGCAGAAGCCGGCTGCTGTTCTTGTCTCCCTGGATCGCGTACCGGTTAATCTGGAAGTCGCTCGTCGCAGGTGCCCGCAGGGCATACCGCCCGACTACCGGAGTGAACGCCTGCCCTGTGCCATAAACCAGATTCGCGCCCCACGTCCACTTTCCCTTACGGTAACTCAGGACGAACGACACATCGTGACGCCGATCGTACTTGACGGGAAACTCACGCCCTCCGTTCAATTCCTCGAAGGTCCGCCGGGTCCATCCGAGAGTGTAGCCAATCCATCCCGTCAGGCGCCCCTTGCGCTTTTGAAGGAAAAACTCCACCCCCGTCGCGTATCCGGTACCCCGCGTCACGAACACGTCCTCGGACGTCGTTCCCTCGCTGTCGACCGGGACATCCTGATCGATGACCACCAGGTTCGCCATATCCGTGTAGTAGCCCTCGAGCGAGAATCTGTAATTCTCGGATGGCTCATATTCGAACCCTCCAACGGCCTGCCACGATTCCCCTGGATCCACCGTGTCGTCCAACGGGACCCAGAAGTCGCTACCGCTGAACGCCTCGGTTGTCACCAGCTGCAGGTACTGTGTGTAGGACCCACCACCGGCCTTGAAGCGGAGTCCTGGTCTCAGCTGCTGGCTGAGGCTGATCCGTGGCTCGATCCTCACGTTTTCCTGATTCGTGAAGTAGTTGCCGCGCACCCCCAATCGAATGCTCGTTCCCGATGTGGGCTGCCAGTGGTCCTGCAGATAGACGGAGTGCAAGGAGGGCGTTTCCTTCAGATTGAGCTGCTCGTCCTGGTTGAAGACCTGCCTGAACCGGAAATCGTACCACGTCGAAAGGACGCCTGCCGTCAGGGTGTGCTGACTGGTTGCGAAATAGTCTAGGTCGCCCTTCACCGAAACATCTCGAATGCTGTTCGAAATCAGAATCGGCGTGTCGAAAATGTTGAGGTCGGTATCACTGAAGTACTTGCTTCCCGCGACCATGAAATTCCCGTAGAGGCTTGGGGTGAAGAGATGGTTCCACTTCGCCGTCCCGGCCGTATTTCCCCAGCGAATGTTGAAGAACGTGTCCTCTTCGAGATCGAAGCCAAGATCATCCCTTCCCAGATACGCGCTCACCGTCAGCTTGTCCCGATCGCCCCAGTCCTGATTGAGCTTGGCGTTGACGTCAAAAAAGTAATAGGTCGGAACATCCGTGCTGTCGGACCGGATGAGCGAGAGCAGGGGGTCCATATAAGTCCTTCGACCGGATACCATCCAGGATCCGCTCGGCGTTGGGCCTTCCAGAGTCAATCGTCCGGAGATCAGGCTCACGCCGCCGGTGCCCTGAAACCGGTTCCGGTTTCCGTCGCGATTGCGAACATCCAGCACCGACCCGAGCCTCCCGCCGTACTGCGCGGGGTATGCGCCCTTGTGCAAGCTCATATCCTTAATCGCGTCGGAATTAAACGTGGAGAAAAACCCAAAGGCGTGGCTGGGATTGTAGAGAGGAATCTGATCCAGCAGGATCAGTGTCTGGTCGGGGCCGCCGCCACGGATGTAGAGCCCCGAACTGATGTCCGAAGCCGCCTGTATCCCCGGAAGCAATGGAAGACTGCGCAGAATGTCCGCCTCACCAAAGGACGGGAGATCCTGAATCTTGGCCGTTTCCAGCGTGATGAACCCGGTTTGTATGCGCTCTTCTTCCTCCGCTCGATTGGCCTCTACGACAATTTCCTGGCCTTGAAGCGTTTCCGGATTCAATGACACGTCGAGTCGTTGTTCTCCCTCGTCAGGAACGGTGACCGAATCTCTGTAGCTTTCATAGCCGATGTAAGAAACAATGAAACTGTAGGACCCTGCTGGAACGCCCTTCAACGCGTAATAGCCCTCCGCGTTGCTCAGCACCCCGATGACCTGATCCCCTTGCCTTAGAACGGCATTGGCGTGGGGAAGCGTCTCAGCGCTGCCCTTGTCCCTCACATACCCATTAATCGTTCCCCCAACCGCGATTCCCGCTGTGACCAGCAGGAGCCCCATCACTCCCAGAAACCGTGTCTTCACTTTCGTAATCCTCGAGAAATCATCCCTGTGTTTGCCGCACTCCGCCCGATCTCAGACGGGCTCGAAGTCCAATGACTGTATGAGCTGCGCCCGCTCCTGAACGCGCGTCAGGATACGAGCCATTTCGTTACGGTCGTCGCCCGAAAGGCCGTCTGTTCGCCAGGCGTGACCCTCTTCCTTCTTCTGTTTCGTCATCTGAACGCTCACGTGCCCGGTCAACAGATCATAGATGATTGAAACCCGCTTTCGTCGAGAAACCCCGAGCAAGTTCTGGCTGACGAAACTGGATTCTTCGCGCCAGTCGGTTGTGATCAGCCCACTCGAGGCTTCAGCGGTCAAAATCGTATAACCTTCCTGGGTCAGAATGACGATCGAGGCGTTCACGAGCGCATCGGGCGCCACGTCTTCGACAGGGGCCGTGATGGTCGGCGGCCAAACGACATCGCACGAAATCACAACAGTCAGACGCAACATCAGCCCAAGCTGTTTCATAGAACACCTCCGGGTTCGAATTGTGTTACCCGGAAGGTCAAGATTGCAAGCGTTATGCCAGTTCAGAGTTCGCTTACCGACGCGGATCGAGGCCTGAAAAGTGTCGATTATTTTCTACAGAGGGCGTGTTCGGACTCACACCCCACGGCGAAAATTGGACCTGCAGGTGTCCCCATTGACCGCCCGGACCCCGACCTCTATCTTCCTCCGCCAAATGGCGCCTGGGGCGCCGAAGTGTGGATCGCGACAGGAGATCTCGATGAAACGAGTGTTGATGGGTACGGATATGGAAGGATGCGCCGGCATCGTCTCGTTCGAACAGCAGTCGAGGCCGACAGCTCGCTACTATGACCAGGGAAAGAGAATCGTTACGGCAGAGATTAACGCGGCCGTGGACGGTCTGCTCGAAGCCGGCCTGGAGGACGTGCTTGTCGTGGACGGCCACGGCCCTGGGGCGGTCTGGTTCGAGGATCTGCACGAAAAGGCGCGGCTGCTTCACGGCAGACCTTCCGCCCCGCGGTCAGTGCGCGATCCCATTGTCGCCGGATATGAAGCCTGCGTCATGATCGGCCAACACGCGATGGCCGGCGTGAGTACAAGCAACCAGAACCACACCCAGAGCAGCACGTCCATCGACTATTACGAGCTCAACGGAAGCCGAATCGGCGAGATCGCTCAGTTCGCGCTCTACCAGGGCGATCTTGGACTTCCCCTGATCTTTCTCAGCGGGGAAGACGACGCCTGTCGGGAAGCGGAGGCGCTCATCCCCGGGATCTCGACCGTCTCAGTCAAGCAGGGCTTGGGCCGCGGTTCGGCCATCTCGCTATCGGCCGCAGAGGCCGGACGACGCATCCGCGAGGGAATCAGACAGGCCGTCGAACGGCATCTCTCAGATCCGATCCTGCCTCTGGTCTGGGACGGACCCTACGTTCTCGACAAGCGGTTTCTGTTCACCGACGCGGCGGATGCGGCGTCATCCCAACCGGGTGCCGAACGCATCGACGATCAGACCGTCCGCTTCCACTCGGACAACATACGTGAGATTGTCTACAGGTAGGCTGAACCCGAATATTCAACGCCTGATCCTGCTGGCTGTTTCACTTGTCTTCGGGCATCCACTCGAACATCCGGTAGCGTTCCCCGTCCATCCCAAGGGCGCCCTAGGCCGAACAAGCGATGTCGTTCGAGTGATGGACGTATAGACGAAGGTCCTTGAGCCCTTCGTCCGTATCGACAAGATGCTTGAGGTGCAGGTAGAGTTGCTTGAAGACCCCCTGACGTCTGGCCTCGGGAACCATGTAGAGCGAATGAATCCAAACGACCTCTCCGTTCCGCCAGTCGCTCCATTCCCTCACCGTCAACAATCCCCCCACAGGCTCGTCGTCAATCTCGGCCAGGAAGTACTCCCCTCTTGACGGATCCAGAAAGACCCCCCGGACACCCTCCTCCAGCGTCTTCTGATCCATCTCGAACCCCTCGGTCATCGCTTGCTGGAAACCCACGATGGTTTCCAGATCCCCCAGCACGGCCTCTCTGACCCGCACCATCAAGCCGCCCTCGTGGCTGCCGCCGTGATGCCCAACCTTGACCGCCACTCGTCCACGATCCCTCCCAGGTCGTCGATCGCAATCAGATCCACTTCGTGGAAATCGAATGTGCTCGACCTGCAGATGGGCAGAATCGGGAGACCGCGGCGTTGGAGATAGAGCTTGGAAGAGGCAGGGTAGTTGTGTCCGACGGCTTTTTCAGCCACGGTCAGGAAACGCTGAAGCGCACGAGAATCTTCCGCCTTCACCGAAAAATGCTCGCACATCCAGACGTGAAGATCGGGATAGACATTGGCAGAAATCCCACAGAAACCGTCGCCGCCTGCTTCCAGGGAAGGCAGAAGAGTAGCTGTGTTCGCGTTGTAAAACCTCAGGGCTGAGCCTTTCACGGCCTCGATCTTCGCCGCGATCGTGGGCAAGGATCGGCTCGTCTCCTTGATGAATTTGAATCGGCCCGCAGACGCACACCAATCGAGCGTCCCGGGTTGCAGGAGTCGGTGATACGGCCTCGGACACTCATAAATCCCCAGATCGGCGTCTGTGCCCTCCAGCAGGCGAGAAACATTATCCTTCCACACGTCCTCGCTTTCACCCTCCTCCGCCATCTGAGCCGCAATCACCACCACCCCATCCACTCCCGTGTCGACCAATCTGTTGGCGAATTCCGCGTGGTCCGCGGCTGGCCCCCCAAAGGTGCCCGAGGCATAGACCGGGATGCGACCCCCTACGCGCGCAACCACGTGCCTCGCCACCGCAAGACGCTCGTCTTCACTCAGATCGTACATCTCGCTAGACAGACAAACCGCGAACAACCCTTGCACGCCTGACGCTAGATACCACTCGGTCAGCGTGTCCAGCCCCTGCCAATCAACCTCCTTCGAGTCCGTGAACGGAGTGAGCATGACGGGCCAGACGCCACGGGTAGGATTTTGAGGTGTCATAACGGACCTTTATCTTGAAAACGATGGCTGGGGAAACAAATCAGATTGGGAAAGTCTTGCGACGCGGACTCCGAAAGCGGTGTCCGCGCTGTGGTGAGGATCCGGTCTTTCAGCGATGGCACGAAGTCAAACCTGCCTGCACTGCGTGCGGTCTCGAGTTCCAGTCCCGCGAGTCGAATTGCTGGGGGTTTATGTATCTCTCCACCGCCGCAATTACGGGAATTTTTTTCATGGTGATGCTGATCTACCGCCCCCCGAGCCTGTTCCTCGGTCGGACGGCGCTCTTTTTCCTGGGTCTGGCTCTTCTCACCGCGTCTCTCCCCTACCGAAAATCGGTCGCCCTTGCCCTCGACTTCCTGATCGACCCTGACCCGAAGAAACCCCTGTCAGAATCAGGTCATCCTCGTCAAGATTGACGCCGTTACTTCGTGCTGGGGCCGCTCTCCCCTCAGCATCCGTTTCACATCCTCGACGATACCCTCTCCCTGACGAACGAAGCGATCGTGCGTCAATCCACCCCCGTGGGGCGTCAGAATTACGTTCGGAAGCGAACGAAGAGGATGATCCACGGCCAGGGGCTCCTCCCAGTACACGTTGAGGGCCGCCCTCAGGCGGCCTCGCGCCAGTTCACCGACAAGGGCGTACTCACCGACGATCTGAGCACGCGCGGTTTTCACGAGCAACGAGCCATCCCGCATCAGCGACAGCTCGTAAGACCCCAACATCCCTACCGTCTCGTCCGTCCAGCATGGATCGAGACCACGTCGGAAGTCGCGAGTAGATCCTCGAGGCTGGAAGGCTGGACCCCACATTCAAGGATCCGACGATCTGAACAATAGGGATCGTAGACCCGGATGGTCGTCGAAAAGGGCCGTAGCAGGTCGGCAACGCGCTGGCCGATCGCCCCGAACCCAAGGAGTCCCACCTCTCTTCCACCCAGATCGACCGGGCTCCGAGCCTTCCCCCATCCATCCTCTCGCATCGTCGCAATCATATGAGGAATGTCGCGCAGCCCACAGAGCATCAAGGCCAGCGTAAACTCGGCCACTGAATTGGCCATCGCGAATCCGGAGTTGAACAAAACGATTCCGCGTTCGAGAACACGCTCGGGGGACACAGCTTTTACACCACCGCCCACCACCCCGATGGCTCTCATTCGACCACCCAGAGCGTCCACAGACGCCACCGACAGACCACCCCCCGAGCGGCCCAGAATTGCGATGTCTACACCCTCGCACGCTTCGCACTCCTGATTCTCTGTTGGGCGATGCGTGCCTCGATGCTGCACCACGTGGGCGAACTCGGCGATCTGGGCTCTATGTTCGGGCAACAGTTCTGGATCGTCTTCCAGAAGCGCGATTTAGACCGAGCCCAGGATCAATAGTAGTCCGTAATTCTCTCGAACCGGTGCCGGACCGTATAGGGGTCCAATCGTTCCCCAGCCTTGTAGCCTCGCGAAGCGGACTGCGCAGACTCGAGCCGTTTATAGCGAATCTCGAATTCGATCGGAGATTCGAACTTAAACGCCTTCATCGATTTGCGATTCTGAACCGCCCGTTGCGCGCCTTCAAAGATCTCGTCGAGCACGCGCTCCGGATGTTTACTGACAGCCGCATTCCATCCCTTAGCGACCTTCGTCGTCACGGTCTCAATCCCGCTGAAGAATTCTGACGCTTCGGCCACAGCTCTGTCGTCGCTCGATGTGAAGATGGGGGGCACGCCCATTTCGCCCGCCACGGCGGCATCGATTTCCATCTCCCCGACCTCGACGCCATTCACCTTCAGATACTGATACGTCGCCGAGCTGAAGCTGTGGCACATCACGCCATCGATCGTGTTGTCCATCGCGTGATAGCCCACGAACAGGATTCCGTCGAAACTCTCATCGACACCTGGCCAGCGATGCTCGAACCCGACACCCAGAGCGATGTCACAACGTCGATCGAGAAGATCATAATCCAGATTCAGGCTCCCGTTGTGGTTGTCCCACACGATCACCTGTTCTGCACCGGCCTCGAACAGCCCTCGGGCGGCCGCATCGGCCTCCCGCGTCGCCTGCAGTTTGGCGAATTCGAGGTTTCTCGAACTGTTGAGGGAAGCCCCCGGCGATCCCACGCCGCAGGCCACGCCCTCGCAATCGACCCCGATGGCAAACTTCATCTTTCCTCCTCAGGACCCTCGTCCGATCACGACACCGGTCGGATCGACGTCCGTCCTCAATACGTGTAACTCCTGCTCGGTCGGCGCCTCCGTCCCGGCCACCCCTTCGGGTATCTCCAGACTGAATCCTGTAGCCTCCTTAACATCCTGCCTCGTCACCCCAGGGTGGATGCTAACTACCTCCATCCAACCTTCGACCCCGTAGCCCATCACGCACAAGTCCGTGATGACCCTGTAGGGGCCCGTCTCCGAGGGCAGCCCTGCTGCTTCACGAGCCCGCCCTCCGGACAAGTAGCCAGGCGAAGTCACAAAATCCAGGGTTTCCACGAATCGACGAGGGCTGTGCTCCGTCATCACCATCGTTCTCCAGCAGAAACTTGCAAAGTCGTTGCCACCACCGCTCCCGGGAAAGCGCACCGACGGTTTCTCGAATGGACCCACCACCGTCGAATTGAGATTTCCGAACACATCGATCTGCGCTCCACCCAGAAAAGCGTAGTCGATCAGGCCTCGCTGACACATCTCGAAAACATCTGCCATCGACGTTGCCATCACCGCGCGATGTGACGTTCGAGAATCTCCCACCGAAATCGGCATCGCCGGAAGCTCAGGCCCCAGTCCTCCTGCTTCGAAGACGACGAACAAACCGGGCGCGTGGGTTTTCTGCGCGAGCATCGCGGCTGCGCAGGGCGCCCCCGTGCCAACCCCGACCGTCGCCCCGTCTTCGAGGAAGCGGGCCGCCACGCAGGTCATCAGTTCGATCGCATTGTAGTCCCGGCCCGCCACCTACCCTCCCTTCTCGATCGCTTCGAGTTCGGCGAGACGATGGGTGGCCCCACTCGCTTCGAGATAGTCCTGGAACGAGTCAGTTTCATAGATCAGGCGGTCAACGAACGCTGTGAGTTCGTTCGGGTCACGCTCCACCGCCAACCACTCTCGCAGATGAACTTCGTCCGAAAAATAGCAGCCCGGCATATTCCCGGGGTACGAGCCGTAGGGCACCTCGCAGACCGCATCCACACACGCCGACGGAATCAGAGTCTGCTGGGGACTTTCTCGTGTCTGATCGACGGAAACAATCTTCTCCGTCGTCAAAATCACCCGCTTGGATGCTCGCGCAAGATCGGCATCCGCGACCGAGATGCCTTCGACTCTCGCATTACCGAGCGGATCGCAGGTGTGAACGTGGATGAAGGCGACATCGGGATAAAGTGCTGGAACAGCAGCAAGGGGCCGACCTGTAAAGGGGCATTCTACGGTTTTTGACGCGCTGAATCGGAATGTGTCCGTCCCCTGCGTGCTTCGCATCGGGAGAAAGGGTACCCCAGTAGCCGCTGCACGCAGCCGGACCGCCAGCGCGTAGTTCGACCATTCGCAGACCTCTACATCCCCGCTCTGCATAACCCGCCTGGCCTGAGGGGACAAACCACGAGCCTCGAGACCCACGATGTAGGCAGCATCGACCCGGGCCAGGAGTGGACCTCGAACATGCCCCGCGCACAGAATCTCGAAATCGTGGGTCGTCGTGTGGCCGGCGAAGCTCAGACCACGTTTCTCCTGGCGCAGAACCTCGTGGAGGAGAGCGGTTGCGATTCGATTGGTCCCGAAGCCACCCGAAGCCAGGTAGTCTCCATCGTGGACAAAGGTCGACACGGCCTGGTCGACAGACATCACCTTTTCCGAAAGTGCCACACGCTTCGATCGGAAAAAGGCTCGCGCTCGATCCGGGTCCGGATCCGAAAACAGAGGGCCTCGCCCCGTGGTTACATCGTCGTCCATCCACCATCCACCAGAAGGGTATGGCCCGTGATCATGCCTGCTGCGGGACTGGCCAAGAACACGACTGCGCCCACCACGTCCTCGGGCTGTCCAACGCGACCCAGGGGGATCCGTGATTCGATATCCTCCCGAAGCTGAGGATCGTCGAAAGTGGATTGGGTCAGAGGCGTCAGGATAAACGTCGGGCCCACGGCATTGACCGTGATGCTGTGAGACGCCCACTCGAGTGCCAGCACACGCGTCAGGTTCACGACGCCACCTTTACTCGAGCAATAGGCCGCACGCTTATAGTAACCCACCACTCCATTCTGTGACGCGATGTTAATGACCCGACCCGATTGCTGGTCCCGCATCAGTCGCCCTACGCGCTGTGAGGTGAAGAAAAGGCCCTTCAGGTTCACATCGAGCACGGCGTCCCATTCCTCTTCTGTCACGTCGAAGGCATCGTTGGGCAGATTGATGCCTGCATTGTTCACAAGCACGTCGATACGGCCGGCCTTTCGCTTTACCCCATCCACCATCGCATCGATGCTTGCCACGTCGGGAAGGTCCAGGGCGGTCGGAAAAGCCTTTCGTCCGGTTGCCCGGATCGCGTCACACACTTCGTCCAGATCGCCCAACCGGTCGGTACGTTCACAGGGCACACAGTCGGCCCCAGCCTCGGCAACAGCGATCGCGATTGCCTTGCCGATTCCCGATCCGGCGCCCGTCACGACGGCCGTCCGGCCGTCCAACTTCATGCTGGGAAGAATGGTCTGGTTGGACATAGTTCGATCTTGACAGAAAAATGCCGTTTGCGTATGTTTTAAGACCTTATACAGTGCGTAAAGGATTGAAAATACAGGACTAAGCCACCCTAGCTCAGCTGGTAGAGCAACGCACTCGTAATGCGTAGGTCGGCGGTTCGATCCCGCTGGGTGGCCCCATATGAAAAGGGCTTGTGCCGTTTCGGCACAAGCCCTTTGTGCGTTCCTGCTCCGGTCGTTGGCCAATTCCCCGGCTGGCCTCTATGCGAGAACCTTTCCATCCGCCTGCTTGGCCTCCCAGGCCTTCCAATCCGTCAGAAAGCGTTCCAGTCCAATGTCAGTCAGCGGATGCGCGAGCATCTTCTGCAGAACGTCTGGAGGAAGGGTGACCACATCGCAGCCTGCCAGTGCACACTCGACAACGTGCTTGGGCGATCGAAGACTGGCACCGAGGATCTCGGTCTCGTAACCGTAGTTGTCGTAGATCTGACGGATCGTCTGGATGAGGTCCATGCCGTCGTGCGCAATGTCGTCCAGCCGTCCGATAAACGGACTGATGTAGGTCGCTCCGGCCTTCGCGGCAAGATAGGCCTGATTGGGCGAGAAACAGAGGGTCACGTTCGTCTTGATGCCTTCGTCGGCGCAGGCTTTAATCGCCTTCAGTCCCTCAGGGATGATGGGAATCTTTACCACCACGTTGTCCGCAATACCCGCGTTGTGGCGTGCCTCCGCCATCATCCCATCGAAGTCGGTGGCGACGACCTCGGCGCTCACGGGGCCGGGAACCTCATCGCAGATCTGCCGGATGATGTCGTCGAACGCGCCGGATTCTTTCGAGATGTGCGATGGGTTCGTCGTCACCCCATCGAGGATGCCCATCGCATTCGCCTCCCGGATCGCATCCATATCAGCCGTATCGACAAATATTTTCATCGCCCTCTCCTCTTGTCGCCGTGTTTGCCCACTTTGAACCCGTCGTTAAAAAACTCGCTCGACCAGAAACGAACACATTTCTCGCAACGTCTCTCTCGACTCACTCTGTGGCAAACGATCCAGATGACCCTCCGCCGCCTCAGCCCGCTCGCGGCACTCGTCTTGAGCCCGATCGATCGCCCCGGTCGCCGACATGAGATCGATCGCCCACTCGATGTCCGCCTGGGCTGTTTTATCCCGCTCTTCGTCCAGCACCGCCCGGAGCCTTGCCGCGTCCTTTTTAGACACACTGTTGAGGGAGTCAATCACCATCAGGGTACGCTTCCCTTCAGCAATGTCGCCGCCCCGCTCCTTCCCATACCCTCCCGCTGTTCCGGTCGGGGCGGTGGATGCATCGTCCGCATCCACCGTCAGATTCAGAAGGTCGTCCCGAATCTGGAAAGCCACGGCCATACGTTCTCCAAACTCGCCCAGCGCCTCACGATCGTTGGACGACCCGTTCCCGATGATGATTCCGGCTTCGCACGGACCGCGACCGCTGTACCACCCCGTCTTGAGCCGCAGCATTTCCAGGAACGCTTCGACGGTCGGAATTTCAGACGCCTCGATCCATCCAATGTCGTAGGCCTGACCCTCGAACGTACATCGAGCCCCGGCGATGATCATGTCGAGCAGATCGAGGGTCCGCGCATCTCCTAGCCGTGCGCGATTGTCCACAAGAATCTCGAACATTTTCGAATACAGCGCATCGCCCACGTTGATCGCCAGCGGCACGCCGTGAAGGTGATGCAGGCAGGGCTTCCCGCGCCGCATCTCGGATCCATCTTCAATGTCGTCGTGCACGAGCGCGAACGACTGGAACATCTCGAACGCCGCAGCGGTCTTCAGCGCGTCGTTCGGGTCCCCTCCGACGGCTTCGCATCCGAGCAGAACAAGCACAGATCGAAAGCGCTTCCCCCCTCGGAGCGGGTAGTCGCGCATGGGTTCGTAGAGGAATCGGAGAGGCTCATTCTGCGGGAGATAGGAAAACAGCTCCTCATCGATCTGCGGAACGCTCGCTTCCACGTAAGCACGCAGTCGATCTCTCATCGACCGAAACTCCGGACCTTCCGCCGAATCTTGGCTTCGACGTTCGTGGGCAGGGGCTTCACCGGGATCGGGACCACCGTCGCCGCTGGAGCGCCGTCCGTCCCGGCCAGCACGGCCACGGGGCGATCGGCTGGACGCGGCACTTTCGGAGTGTAGGGAACCTTTTCGAGCAGCGCGTGGAGCAGGACAAGAGCGGCTTCCTTGTCTGGAATCGTCTCGCGCGTACCCTCGTCGCCCAGATTGGGAGGTTGAGGCGCCCCCACACACGATGGACACCCTTCCTCACACTTGCACTCCGACACCACCATCCAGCAGGCCGAAACGACTTCTTCCATCATCTCATAGATCTTCTCGGCGAATCCGATCCCGCCCGGATACCGATCGTAGAGAAACAGAGTGGGGCCTCCGGTATTCGAACTGTCGATCGTTGTTCCAATGTCGGAAGGGTCGCACATGGCGAACAGGGGTGCGACTTCAGCCATCACGTTCGCAATGCCCTTCAGGCCTTCGGTCGGGACTCGCCCGTGTGTTCTGCAGAGCCTCAACACGTCTCGTGGCGGGATCAACCAGCACCCCATCGTGTCGAGTTTGATTTCGGGAAGATCCAGATTCTCCCAACCAATACTGTCACGACCCTCGAACTTCACCTTCTTGAACATCATGACAAGGGTCGTCACGGATACATCCCCAAAACACGTCTGCGAGATGCGCCAGGATTGCTCTACCTCCATCTCGTTTACCTTGATCGCCGTTTCATCTACCGCCTGGGTGTAGTAGTCGAGTCCCTGCTGGCTGACGTTGGCAATCTTTCGATCGACATCCAGCCTGTCGACGAAATAGGTTTGCGCATTGTGCATGTAGACGGCGTGCGTATGAAGCTGGAAATAGGCACTTGCTTCGTCGAGCGTGCCGATGACCTGCGGTCCTTCCCATGTGTCTTCGATAATCGTGTAAATCTTCTCATTCGTGTTGCGAAGGCTGACGTCGGCCGCGGGATAGCCCGACTGATTGTAATACCAGCGACCATCGATCTGCCTGGCCTGAACCTCTTCTTCAAGAATCTCAAGCAGCGCTCCGGTAAATTCCCCGAACAACTCGCCTTCTTCAGGATCGACGGGCAACTCTCTGAGCGCGCATCGAAGGTGACCGATCGCAATGTGTGGGTTATGCGGATCGACCGTTGCGTGTTCTGGAGATTGTTCGAAGAAATATCCCGGCATCTTCATCAGAAACTGGTCGACCGGCGCATTTTGACCGATGAACACGACGAGCGACTCGTCGGAACTGCGACCGGCTCGACCTCCCTGTTGCCACATGCTGGCGATCGTCCCCGGATACCCCACGATCAGTGCCGCGTCCAACCCACCGATGTCGATCCCGAGCTCGAGCGCGTTCGTACTGACAACTCCGAGCAACTCACCTTCGAACAGCTGGCGTTCGATCTCTCGCCGTTCTGTTGGAAGATAGCCGCCACGATAGGCCCGAATCGCATTCGCCATTTTCGGACTCACACGCGACAGGTCGTCCTGACAGTAGCGATAAATGACTTCGGCCGTTGTCCTCGCGCGAACGAACGCAATGGTCTGGATTCTGCCCTGGACAAGCCGGGTCAGCAGAGAACGCGCCTCGGTGTTCGGGCTGCGCCGATCGTTCGTGCTTCCTTCGAGGTAGGGGGGGTTCCAGAATACGAACCGGCGCTTGCCCCGGGGAGAGCCGTCATCGTCCACAAGCGTCATCGGCTGGCCGACCAACGCCTCCGCATGATCACCGGGGTTTGCAATCGTCGCGGAACTGCAGATGAATCGAGGGGACGCCCCGTAGTGGTTGCAGATTCGCGTCAAGCGTCGGATGACGTTACCGACGTGCGAGCCAAAAATCCCTCGATAGGCGTGAACCTCGTCGATCACGACGGTCCTGAGGTTTTGAAAGAACCGGCCCCACCTTGGGTGATTCGGCAAGATGCCCGTATGCAACATGTCGGGGTTCGTCAGAATGACGCGCCCTTCTTCGCGAAGTTTGCGCCGAAAGTCGGGGGGAGTATCCCCATCGTAGGTGCCCGAAACCGTTTTCAGGGCATCCCTGTGATCACCGAAACGCGCAAACCCTCGCGCCTGATCCTGGGCGAGGGCTTTGGTCGGAAACAGATATAATGCGGTAGCTTCCTGTGTCGAGATCAGCGACTCGAGCGTGGGCACCTGGTAGCAGAGTGTCTTTCCGCTCGCCGTGGATGTCACGACAACGACGTTTTCACCTCGACGTGCCGCATTGATGGCGTGGGCCTGATGCGTGTAGAATCGTTCCACGCCCTCGGCGGTCAGGGCATCGCCGATCGCAGCATCAAGGGGCTCGTCCAGTTCGGCGTAACGAGCCTCACGAGATTCGATCTGTTCGACGTGTGCGACCTGACCCGCATAGTCGTAGCCGCTGCGGACCTGCTGAAGGAACTTCCCGAAATCCATCCGGATGCCAGACAGAGAGGGTGGTGATTACTGCGAAGATACTCGGGAGAGAGCCGGCAGGAGAGGAGAGGAGAGGATACCACGCCGGTGTGGAGAATATAGCCGGGCGAATCAGGCCGGTCAACCGCGATGTCCCGAACAGCCAGGAGCGTGCAGGTTTTCACTGCGGGAGCTGTTCGTAGGCAGACATCACGATGCCCAGGTCTTGAGACGCTTTGGCATACCCGGACGAAGATGGCTCGCCCTGTAGTAACCTCAGAAAAGCGTCCATCATCGCCCCATATCCCATTAGATCGGAAAGGCCTGGAAACTTCAGGGCGTGCTGGCGCCCAAGACACATCGCATAGATTCCGTTGCTTTCGAAGACGATTCGGCCTTCGCTGCCGACGATCTCCGAATGCTGAAACGCGCCTCGGGTCAGGGACGGCGTATCCCAGGCATAAACCAGTTCCCCAGTTACGCCGTTCCCGAAAGTCACTTCGAGTGACGTGTGTCGCTCGGGTTCGCGATCAACGAGGCCGGGGAATTCCGCCTGGACATCGACTGTATCCGATCGGACAAGCGATGTCATCAGCGCGACGAAGTGGATACCGCCTTCGAGTAAAGCGCCGTGGGCCGACCTCCATCCTTCCCCCGCCTGTTTCGTACACTTCCGAAGTCGAACGCGTTCGAGATTGCCGATCTTCCCGGAATCAATCCACGACAGGAGCGTGTGCAGGGAGGGCTTGAAGTCATAGTTCTCGGCGACCATCAGCCGATCTGTCCTCACCCGTCCCACGGCCTCCAGTTCGCTTCGATCCAGACAGAGAGGCTTTTCCACAAGGACGGCCTTCCCCGCTTCCAGACCGCCGATGACCTGCTCGGCGTGCACTATGGGGGGTGAAGTGACGATCAGGGCATCGACATTCTCGTCCTCGAGAATGGAGTCGAACGTCGCGTAAACCCCCTCCCCTCCCAACCTTGCGTTCATCGTCGTGGCGCTCGACTCACTCCGACTGAAGAACTTCATTCGAACCCGGCCCTGGAGACGTTTCGCGTGGCTCGCGCAGATGGAGCCACAGCCCACGAAGCAAACGAGGGGCTCAGCCACGGGCGATGCCCTCGCCGATCCTCATCGCGTTGGCAGCAACCGTCAGGCTGGGGTTCACCCCGGCCGAGGTTGGAAAAACGCTCGAATCCGTCACGTAAACATTGTCTGCGGCTCGCAGCCTACCCGTTCGATCGACAGGGCCGTCGTTTTCTGACGTGGTCATACGAAGCGTACCCAGCGCGTGCGAAAATGTGTCCAGACGATGTCGGTATGGGACCCTCCCGCCTGCCGCCTTCAGAATATCCTTCGCCCGATCACTCAGCAGGCTGTTTCGCGCGCAGTCGGCGTCCGTGTAATCGTGCGTCACTCGAATCACGGGTAGCCCCTCTTCGTCCAGACGATCCGTTAATGTCACGGCATTCTCGACACGCGGCTCGTCCTCTGCCACACACAACAGGTTCTGCAGGCGCTTATGCGTCAGGTTGATCAGCCACCTGCCCCAGCGGGGTGCGTAGTGCCGCATGACCTCCGGCGCCGGCGTGTAGATATCCTGAATCACGCCCACAGCAACTCCATCGCGCACCCGAACGTCTTCGTACAGATCGGTCACGCACACCTGTTTGTGGAAAGTCCCTTCCGGATTCGTCTCGAACGGAAACAGACACGTCACGATCGTGTTGCAGTGCCGCATCAGGTAACGTCCCACGGCTTCGTGTGCTCCCAACCCTGACCTCAAAAGAAGAGCTGGCGACTGAAGGGCACCGGCGGCAACAACAATTGTATCAGCCTCGATCTCGACGCCAGCCCGACCAGCTCGATCGACACAGATCAGCCGACTGGCGCGCCGGCCGGCTACCGCAATCCGATCCACGCGCGTGTGGGCCACGATCGTCAGTCCCTCGTCCACGGCGAGGCGAAGGAAAGTACGGGTGACGTCGTTCTTTGCCTCCAATTTGCAGGGAAAGCCATCGCAGGTCGTGCAGCGGAGGCAGAGAGGCTCTGTCTCGTCTGTGAAGTTAATCGCCAGTGGAAGGGGAAAAGGGCGGCACCCAATCGATTCTGCGGCAACATGGATGCGCCGGGCGGGAGTGGAATAATCGATGGACTTGTGCGGGTAAGGATGGTCACGAGGGGGATCGAAGGGATCGGAGCCGGCCACGCCATGAACCCCCAGAATTCTTTCCGCCTCGTCGTAGTAAGGTGAGAGTTCACTGTAGTCCAGAGGCCAGCGGGCAAAGTCCGTCTCCCGTAGACGCATCGCGGCCCCACCGTAGAACACCGAGTTTCCTCCGACCACCGAGTTGGGACGCTCGATTCGCACGGAGCCATGCCCGTATAGCCTGGACTCAAAAGCCACCTTGTCACGGTAGCGTTGATCGAGGAGAATCCCCCGCGGCGACCAGTCATCGGTGTCGCGCTCTGGCCACCCACCACGCTCCACAACAACCGTTCGAAGTCCCGCCCTCACACAGGCCAGAGCGGCCGCAGCACCTCCGAAACCGGAGCCTACGATGGCAACGTCAAAAGACGTTGATCTCGCGGGCATAGATTACTCCAAGCGACACGATGATCACCCACGCCGCGTAGTGGAACTTTTCCCTGAAATCCACATAGACCTGAATACGCTCGAGATCGGGACGGAATTTTCCGGACATGTTTCGCTGGATGTAGGTCTTGTAGTACTCGACAAGGAATCGCTCCAGGCCGCCATTCATGTAAACCAGGAATCCGAGCGAGATGGGTTGTGACACGTCGTTCACGTAGTAGAACAGGGGCGAAGCGATCGCCACAACGACCGCCGACCTTTGAAACTTCAACCACTTGAAGCCTTCGAACGGAGCATCTTTGTATGCTCCGCCGAGGGACACGATAAGCCCCGAGCCGTACGCAACCAGGAGAAATGACAATGGGCTCACGATAGGGAGTTCGACGAGCAGGACTGCCAGCACGCCCGTGACCAGTAGTACTCCCGCACCCCGGCGAACCCAATCGTTTCCTACGTGCGTGCCCAGAAAAGTAATGCGGGAAGGCACGAAATACTTCTCCTGGTCCTCCGTTCTGAAGAAACCCTTGTAGAGCTCGGCGAGAAAGCGCTCCAGGCCCATCAGAAGAAAGAAAAGCTGGAATGTGTTCAGGGCCCTGAATGGATCGGAAAAAGGTGGGACGTAGTACAGAAAAGGAAACAGGACGATATGAAAATAGACGCTCCTCGGGAACGTCTTCGGTTTGAATCCTTCGTAGGGAGAATCCTTAAAGGCCCCCCACAGAGAGGTGTAAAGACCCGATACGATTGCAACGAGGAAAGGGAAAATCAGAAAAGACATTACACGTCCACAATGCAGGCGCCAGAGATTTCGAGAAATTCATTGTCAGCCCGGTTGTCTGGCTGACGTCCAACAAGCCACAAAAAAGCGGAACGATGGATCGTTCCGCCACACAACTTTTCATTTGATGGGGCCAGCCTCACTCGGCGATCGCCGCCGTCGGTGAGTCAGCAAACCCTTCCGCCTCTTCGCCATCCCGATCTGCCAGGTCCCGATCTTCGAGAGCCTGGAGGATCGCCGGAAGAACGATGACGGCCGCGACGAAGCACGTCACCAACCCGATCAGGGCGAGTACTCCGATCGAGTTCAGACCCGGGTGCGTGGCAAGCCGAAGCCCCAGGAATCCCACCATCGTCGTCAACATCGACACGAACATGGCACCTCCCGTACTCCGGATCACCAGCCGCAAGGATCCGTGGCCCTCTTCACGGTATCGATGGTAGAGATGCACCCCGTTGTCGATCCCCATGCCGATAATCGTTGGAAGAGCGACCATGTTGTAAAAGTTGAGTTTCATGTTAAAGAGATACATCATCCCGCACATCCACACCGCCCCGCAAATCAACGGGAACATCACCATCAAGGCCGGCCGCAACCCACGAAAATCTGTAACCACGATCAGGAAAACCACCGTGAGCGTCACACCGATCGCGGTGGGACTGTCACGCAGCATAAGCCGCAGCATGTCCGAGAACACAATGCTCGCACTCGAAGAGTAGACGACCTCTCCTTCGGCGACCTCGATCTCCTGAACGTCATCAGCAAAGGACATGGCGTTCTTCCCGTCCCTCAGCTGGACGTCAGGGTAGATGAAAGCAAAGTGGGCACGGCTCCCGTCGATCGTGGAGAATTTCCGAAGCACCATCTTGGGAAGGTCATCCACGCCCAGAGGTTCGACATCCAGGAGCTCGCGAAGCTCATCCAGACGTTCCCTTTGTTCTCCCTTGATCAGGTCCGCGCTCGACCCGTTCACCAGATCGCCGATCTCCTCGATCAGTTCCATCTTGTCGTCCTGATCGCTCGGGAGGAAGGACCAGAGCGTACGGACCGTATCGATCGTGGGGGTCGGATCCTCCTTCTCGATCTTGGTCTCCACAGCAGCCACGATCCGGTCGAGCTGATCCTTGTCCTTTGCCAACACCAGGCTTGGCGATTGCGACAGCTTATTGAATGGCGAAATCGTTCCGATCTTGCGCTTTACGTCTGCCGATGCCGGAAGGTTCGAGCGCAGATTCGTAAAATCGTATTCGAACTGAATATGTCTCAGGTTGTAAGCCAGGTAAGCGGTGAGAAGGACGCCGACCGCCAGGACTGTCTTCGCTCTGGGGAATCGACCCTTCTTTGCCTGCAGGTTCTTGTGCCCCCAGACCGGACGCATCCGGACCAGACCCAGCTTCTCGTCCGCCAACACCAGGAAGGCGGGCAGGACGGTCGTCATCGCCACGAGCGACATCAGGATCCCTGTTCCCACGATGAACCCGAACTCCGAGAATCCCTTGAAGTCCGTGATGGTCAGGGAGAAAAACGCCATCGACGTCGTCAAAGCTGCCGTGAAAATCGCCTGACCCGTCTGAATCAGCATCGTGTCGATCGAAGCCCGCACATCCATCCTGGCGATTCGGTCCTCGAGATAACGCGCAAACATGTGAATGCCAAAGTCGATGCCCAGACCGAACAGGATTACAAACAGAAAAGCAGTCATCGTATTCAGGTTGCCGATGACCCAGTACGTGATGGCAAACGCCCACATCAGACCCATTGCGAGCGGGGTTGCAATAAAAAAGACAGCCAGAGGCTGTCTGAAGTAAACGGTGAGAATGAGAAACACGCCGATCACGCCGTAGATCAGAGTCGATCGGACGTCCTGCATAATGACGTCGAATTCATCGATCTTGTTCTTGTAGGTTCCACCATAGCGAACGCGCATCTCAGGGTGGTAGTCGGCCGGGCCCACCTTGGCCACCGCGTCTTGAAGCGTCCGGTGCATCGCCTTTGTGAAGCCGATGTTACTGACGGTGCCTGCCGCCTCAACCTCGAGTGCCACGATCGTCATGTCAGGGTTCGTAAAGTAGGTGTCGTCCCCGTTCTCCCCCTGATATTTCTCCTCGATATCGGTGAAATCCAGCGGTTCGTCCCCCGCATCGTCGTCCAGCTGGATGAACAGGGGCGACAGCTTCAGCTTCTCTTGCGCAATCCGGTCTTCGATTCGGATGAGAATCTCTTCAAGATCCTCGATGTCCATGTAAAGGAGGGCGTGCTGCTTGTAGAAGTCGACGTCCTTCTTGTAGCTCACGAAGTTGACGTAATCGCCGTATACCCCCTTCTGTAGTTCATCCGCCAGCGCGTCCGCGAATCGTCTCGACGCATCGAAGTCGTCACACTCGAGCAGGATGATCATGCTACCCACCCCACCCACGACTGATTCGATCTCCTTCAACGTCCGAACGCTCTTGTAGTTTTCCGGAATCAGAGCTGCGATGTCTGTCTCGATGTTCTTGACCAGCTTGATCACATACACCGCACTGATCGCGGTCAGAATCGTCGACAGGATCACAATCCACTTATAGTGGCGGTACGTAATTCTCGCCAGATGATGGAAAAGAGCGTTCATCGGAACGTTGCTACGGCTTGTCCTCCTGCGTCAGCTTGTCTCTGAGCTTCTTCACCATCCCCTCGTAGGAACTCTTCCTGATTTCCTTTCGAAACTGGGACCGGTTGTTTCGCGCGATACTGAGATCGTCGATCACCATATCATAAATCAACCATTCCCCGTCTTTAAGATGCAGCTTGTACACGATCGTACTTTGCTCGGTCTTGTAATGAACGACCGTCTCCACTGCACCTTCGTCGCCATCGACCTCGGAATGGACGTAATCGATTCGCTCGGCCTTCTTGTAGAGCTGAGGATCGGCGTAGTTCCGTTCGATCAGCCTTAGGCAGAGACTCGTAAACTCAGCCTGCTCGGCGCTCGTGCGATCCTTCCAGTACCGACCCAGAGAAAGCTCGCTGTAGCGCTCGAAATCGAACAATCCGGCCACGATGGTCTTGATTTTATCCCGTTCTTCGGGCGTTTCGCCCCCGGTCGGGGACCGAACGATCGTCTCGATCGCCTGGTTGCGTCCCCGCACCAGATCGAGTAACGGAGAGGCTGTTTCCGCGCTCAGACACGTCCCGAAGCCGAACAGCAGGATGAATATACATAAACGGGTCCACATCTCAAATATTCCTTGTTTTTTAGCGACTTAGGATTCGTCTGGACACACGAAGGGGAACCTTCGCCAGTCGTCGTCCTCAAGACGAGCCAGACTGACAAAGGTTCCCCTTGGATGGAAGGCTCAGTCGGCCTTTTCGGATACCAGCTCGGATTCGACGGGCGTCACCCGACGGGAGGGCCAGAAACCTCGCGACCTCATCAGATGCCCGGTGTAAATCAGGATGGAGAGCGTGATCAAGCTCGACCCGACTGCGAAAATCCAGAACATCGTGGTGCGGGCACCCATCACGGCCAGAAGCGCAAACACGGCCGCGAAGAAGTCGCGGCGACTCGCGAACTTGAACCGATCCGAAACGCGGTGGAACCAGCCGCGACGTTCTCTGGGGACCTCTTCCAGGAAGGTCTCGTAGAAACTCACGATACTCCCCGACCCGGACAGCCGCAGGTAGACAAACACGAGCGACAGTGCAACCGCAAGAGAAACGATCACGAAAAACGAAAGCGTAAGTAGGTTCGGGTCGCCTGTATGTCGATACATCCCCACGACGATCGCGACGAAAAAGACCAGGTAAGAAACGTTGTCGGCCACGGTGTCGACCCACTCTCCAAGGTTCGACCCTCTGAACTTTAGCTTCGCGACTTCCCCATCACATCCGTCGACGATGCTCGCGAACTGAAACAGAAGACCGCCGATCGCAAGTGACAGGTAGGACGGATCTGCGATCAGGTAAGCGGCCAAAAAGCTGATCCCCATCGCCAGAAGGGAGATGTGGTTCGGCGTGAGCGGTGTCTTCACCAACACCCGTGATATTCGGGTGGAAACTTTCCGGTTGAAGTGCTTGGACACAAACCCGTCGGTAGGCTTACCCAGCGCCGAAATCAGAGCATCTTCGGCGAACCTGTGCGCCTCAGGCGTGTCAACATCGGTCCAGAACGAATCTCCGATGTCCGATGTCCGCATCCGACCGCTCGCTGAGAGCTCCTGGATTCCGGCCGACAGCGAATCTTCACCACGCGCGACCGCCAATTCCAACGCGTCGAACAAGGACGGAGAACAAGAAAACACGCCCGTATCGATCGCATTGTAGTCCGTCAGAGTCTTTCCGATCGCATCGATCTGGCCGCCCTGCTCGCGCACCTTGGTCGCGTCGTCAATGTCAAAGACCTGATCGATTCGATAATCGACACCCAGCGAACATTCTCCGGACCCGAGAGGCGTATTCTGCATGGTCACGAAAACCTCTGGGTCGAAAAGATGATCCGCCATCGTCAGGATAAATGGCTGATCGTTCACGAACGGCTTCGCCGCCAGCACCGAGAGACCGTTTCCCTTCCTCCAGTCTGAGTTCTCGACCCATTCGACGTGCGCCGTCACTTGCGCATCCCCATCGATCGCCGCCCTGATCTCTTCAGACCGGTAGCCCGTCACGATCACGAACAGATCGATCCCTGCCCTCTCGGCCGTGAGAAGCGTGCGTTTCAGCAACCCGACGCCCGCGATCGGGACGAGTGGCTTAGGAAGGTCGCTGTGGCCATTCAGGCGGCTCCCGGCGCCCGCGGCAATGATGACGGCCTGCTTGATCATAGGATCCCTTTCGACCAGAACCTCGGCTCCGGTATGCATCGAAACGTCTGTTGTATCTACGCTACCCTGCTGGATGTATGGGTTGACCGGTCGCCAGATTCAGCGCGATCCAGGCCTTGTTGAACTTGTAAACCGCTTCGAAATACTTCCCACGAATGATTCCGTACTCCTTCACCGCATCAATCAACTCACTCGCTTCCTCGAGGCCGGCGTTGAACGCATCCCGGGACGAAATGAACCAGCGCCGGGTCGTTCTTCGCGCCTTTCGGGCGGCAGCCAGATTCGCCTGTGCCTCGATCAGATCGCGATACGCACCCTCGATTTGCAGACTCGCCCCCATCCTCGCCAGATCACGCTGATACGTCAGCTTCACGTGTTCCAGTTTCATCTTCCGAGCCTTGGCCGAGGTCTGGCCAAACGCAAGAGACTGCCTCAGTCCGATCGCTGCTCCTGCCTGGAGAAAGTTGAAATCGTCTCTCGCGAAAGGACTCGATTGATTATCCCGATTGGGCGCGTAGCTGTACTTGAACTGTCCCGCCAGAAACAATTGCGGGTAAAACTCGGCTCGTGCGGCTTCAGCCTGAGCTTTCAGGATCCTGACCCCTGCCGCAAGCTGCTTTAGATCGTGGCGCCTGGGCAATCGATCAAGATAGGAAGAAAGGGGTCCGATTCCTGCCTCAACCGGCGTCAATGACTCCTCCGCCAGCCGCAGGGAGTCTGCCATCCCGAGTCCCATCAGGCACTTCAGGGCAGACGCGATCAGGGCCCGCCCCTTGATGACTTTGTTCCCGTTCTCCTCGACATCGAACACGAACCGGTCGAGTTTGAAAAGATCGGTGTAGGTATAGTCCCCTTCGTCCTCCTCGAGCGCGCGGTCGATTCGGTCGCGCGCTTTTCCAATCTCCGTTCGAGCCTCGTCCGCGAGATCGGAAAGGTGGTGAGCGAGCAGAAGACCGTAGTAGGCTTCTGCGACCTGTGCCGTAAGGCGCTCCCGGGATCCCGCCGCACCCGCCGTTCGAGCGTCGATCCCTGCCATCGCGGCATCTCGAGCCGCTCCCAATCGCCCAAACGTGTAAAGGGGCTGGAGAAAAGTGACCTCCGCCCTATTGAACACGTTGAAACTTGTTAGGTCCGTTTCACCTGTCAGCGCGTCCCCTCTTGCCTCAGGAGACGGCCCCAGGATCCAAGTCAGATCGAGCTTCGGCAGAAAGCGTAAGGCGTTAGCCTGATCTGCCAGGGCCTTCGCGATCTCCAGATCCGCATCGGCCGCACGAACCTCGGGACTGACCGCAAGCGCCGCATCGACACACTCTCCCAGATCGTAGGTCTGGGCCTGGCCAGTTCCCGTAAACCCCGCCAGGAAAAGCAGGACGGAGTAGAGCAGGGGGTGTGAATTTTGCCTACACCTGTTGCCAGTTTGCAACAAAAACCTCCACACCGCACGCAGGATCGGCCTCAAACCTGCGATGTAGACAGACTCGCCCTCCCAGAAACGGCGGTGAGACCTGGAATTGCGAATGACGTGCCAGAAGTAAGGGAATGTCAAGGACTTGGAGCTTCGAGCGATACGGGAGGGTCACGAGGCTGGCGGTAGACGGTCATCAGTCCGAAACCAATGGCGACCCAGAAGACTTTCCGAATCCTTCGGATCAGACCCACCGACAGTCCAAGGACCGGATCCAGCCCGAGGAGATGGAACAGGAACGCGTGGCCGCCTTCGAAGACGCCCAGCCCTGAGGGGACGAAAAAGAAAGCTGTCGTGATAATCGTGGATAGAGAAGCGAGCAGCAGGGCGGTCGTGAACGTGACAGGTTCACCCAGCGTAATCAGAATGTAGTAGATCTCGAATGTGCCGAAGATCCAGCTGAACACGTGAAGAACGAAGGACTCGATAAAGCCCCGTGGGTTTCGCCGATAGAACGCCGCGATGTTCCGGTCGGTTTCCTGAATCTGAGCCCGTCGCTTTTCGAGAAACGTGATTTTCAGCCTGAGCAGGAGGTCGAGAAACCACTCGAAGGTGTTTCTGCGTTGGCCCAGAAACACCAGACCGATCGCGAGCGAACTCATGCCGAGCGCAAGAATCAATCCGAGACGAATCTGCTCGTCAATCTCGAGAAGCTGAAATGCGAGGACCGTTCCCAGGACCGCGAAGAACAAACCGCTGATAACTTCGATTGTCTTGTTCACCACCAGGGAGGGTAAACCCCGCGTGGCGGAGATCTTCGGCCTGAGGATGTAGACCTTGGCGACTTCACCACTCAGATGGGATGCCGGCGTCACGTTGCCTACAGCCTCTCCCGCCAGCTTGATGTAAACGAGCCACCAGAAGCCGGGTCGATCCGGATCGTCCCGGTCGAAACATGCGCGCCAGGCCAGCGTGTTGCTTGTGTGCCATAGCATCGCGATCGACAGCACGGGTACGATGTTCCAACCCAAGGCACGAACCCGGTCGACGACGAGGCTCACGCCCAGCTGATGCACGAGGGCGCCCAGCAAGAACAGTCCGATGATCCACAACAGAATGCGAACGGGTTTTTTCAAAATGCTCTAACGCTACGGCCGTGAGTCAATATATACGCTGGATGATGTGATACCCGACGGGTGTCTTGACCACATCGCTCAGTTCCCCGGGCTCCAACCTGAACGCCGCAGCCTCGAAATCCGGATGGAGATCTCCCTTGCGGAAGAATCCAATGTCCCCACTCGTGGAGCCGGAAGCGTCGATCGAGTGGGTCCTCGCGAGTTCGACGAAGTCACCCTCGTTCTCCAGAGACGCACGCACGCTGCGGGCTTCGGAGGCCGTCGCCAGCACGATGTGCCGCACGCGAATCTTGCCCTGCTCTATCGCCCGGACGACCTCGAGATTCTCCTGAACCTCCGCGAGTTCCCGGGCATCTCTGGACGTGTCCATCGCTCGCTGATAGGCGAGTTTGGCGCGCGCCCAATCCTTCCGAAGGGAATGTAGAAAACCGATGTTATTGTGGATCGTCGCATCTGTCGAATCGACACGCAGAACCGCATCGTAGACCACCATCGCCGAATCCAGGTGCCCGGCTTCCACGAGAAGAACGCCCAGGCTCTTGTAGGGTTCTGTCCACCCGGGCTTGGACTGGATGCAGAGTAGGAACTGCTGTTTGGCTTCATCCGTTCTGCCAGCCCCACGATACAGGAATCCGAGGGTGTGTCTGGGCAGGGCCGCGTGGGGCTCGCGGGCAACGATGGCCTCGAACTGGGCGATCCCCTCCTGGTGTTGGCCCAGACTCACGTAAAGCTGCCCCAGCGCATTACGGACTTCAAGGTCATCCGCATTCAGGGAGAGTGTTCGCTCCCAGGCGGTGCGAGCCACCTTCAAGGATCCAACCTCCGCTGCCATAAACCCGAGCGCCCGATGTACCTGAGGATCCTCCGGCGCAACTAGCATCGCACGATCGTACGTCTCGAATGCCGCCGGCAGGTCGCCCTTTGAATGAAGCACCCCCCCCTGGTTGACGAGAACCATCGGGTGGTTTGGCATGATTGCAAGGGCCCGATCGAGCACGGCAAGAGCGCGATCGTACGCCTCGGCCGCGGTCAAGATGAGCGCCAGATTCTGATACGCCTCAAGATGATCTGGGACCAGAGAGATGACCTGCTCCAGATCCGCCTCCGCCTGCTCCACCCTGGCCGCATTGCCGTACAGAACCCCACGTTGCAGCAGGAGCGGAACGGACCCGGGAATCTGTTCCAGGCCTCGACTCAAGACTCCCACCGCCTGGGGGAACCGACCAGCCCGAGCCAGAAGCACCGCCAGACTCCGATAGCCTTCGGGAGACTTTGGGCTCAGTTCCGTCAGGCGTCTGAATGCATTCTCAGCCTCCTCTACGCGCCCCGATGCGGCGTACATCGTACCCGCGTATCCTTGAGCCTGGGCGCTGTCCGGATAAGTGGCCACGAATGTCTCGCTCTCCGCAGCGGCCGAGTCAAGATGGCCCTGTCTGAAGTACGCCTCGATTCGGTTAGCGTGATCCTGACCCAAGACGGGAGAAACCACGCCAAGAACAACCAGCGCAAAGATGTGCCCACACGCTTGACGGAGGAGGCTGCGCCCTCTATACTCCGCCGCCCCTGAATCACCGCATTTCGTCATGCTTATGAGCCTTCTCACGAAAAATTTCCCCCCGCTGATCCTCATCGCCCTCTGTGGGGTTCTTTCCATCGTTTCCCATCCGCATCTCTCAACCAGGATTCCCGTCCACTGGGGCGCTGACGGGAATGTAAGCACTTACGCCCACCGGGACATCGCCGTTTACCTGAATCCCACAGGCGCCGCTGTCGTCTTCGTGTTCTTCTCTCTGATTCCTCACATCGACAAGGGTCGGGTCAGGCAGCTCAGACGGATCGGACTGTTCGAGCCCCTCAGGAACATCGCC
Source organism: Latescibacteria bacterium UBA6620 (assembly GCA_002433075.1). GTDB lineage: Bacteria > Latescibacterota > UBA2968 > UBA2968 > UBA2968 > UBA6620. The sequence continues at coordinate 44,305 of DJHM01000010.1, read as the reverse complement.
ATTTTCGGATTCGGCTACGCCCATTTCCTCGGAATCGGGATCGGCCTTGGTGTGCTTCCTCGCCAGGCGAACTTTATCGGTGGAGTCGCCGCGCTGCTGCTCATCCTGCTGGGTACGGAAATCCGGCAACCTCGCTGCGGTCTCTTCTCGTTCACGCACAGGCTCGCCCCTCAGTTCCGGAAACGGATCTCGGCGATATCCATCAGTTCGGGAGGGTTCGGTCTGGCACTGGCTGCGGGGGGAGAACCTTACTACGTCTGGGCCGTGGCATGGACGGCTACCGCATTGTGGGCCGTTCTCACGATCCGTCGGAATCTGGCATCGTGACCATCCAGAACGAGCGACTTACCCGCCGCGCGGCTTCGATCACACTCTTCACCGCCGTACTGTGGGGGGGCAACTCGGTCGCCATCAAGGTGGCCCTTGCCGGTGTCCCGCCCCTGGCCCTCGCAGGATTCCGATTTTTCCTCGGCGGATTGTTCATCGTGACCTGGTGCCTGATCAGCCGAACGAGTGTGCGACTGGCACACGGGGAACTCTCCAGGATTCTAAGCTTGCTCGTTCTGTTCATCGCCCAAATCGGGCTTCTCAACGCGGGTACCGAACATACACTCGCGGCGCGGTCCACCGTTTTCATATCAGCTTATCCGTTCTTTACCGCGCTCTTCGCCCACCTATTCATCCCCGGGGATCAGAGCGGGCCCTCGCGGTTCTACGGAATGGCGCTATCCTTCTCCGGCGTCCTGCTCGTCTTCGGGGAGAGCCTTGCTCGCGCCGAGTGGAATTATCTGGGAGGTGATCTCATGGTCCTCGCGAGCGCCACGCTCCTCGGCGCCCGTCAGGTTTACACCAAACACCTCGCCCAGGACATCGTCCCCACCAGGCTGCTCGTCTGGCAGTCGGGGCTCAGCCTGCCCATCTTCTTTGGAATGAGTGCGTTGCTCGAACGCCCGTTGGATCTCGCGTTGACGCCGAACGTCAACGCAGGGATTCTCTACCAGGGCTTCGTCATCGCCGGCTTCTGCTTTCTGGTCATGACGAACCTGCTCAAGCGATATCGGGCGAGCCAGATCGGCGTCTATGGGTTCGTCACTCCGATCTTTGGCGTGTTCCTGAGCCACCTGCTTCTCAGTGAACCCCTTTCCCCCGGACTTCTCATCAGCGTGGTGCTGGTCGGCGGAGGCATTGCTCTCGCCAATCGAAACTAGGCGTCTCCGACCATCACAAAAGCTACATCAGCCACGTTGGTACCGGTCGGCCCGGTCATCACGAGGTCGTCAAGGGGCTTGAAGAAATGATAGGCGTCGTTGTTCTTCAAGAAATCGTTCGGTGACAGACCCGCAGCCTCCGCGCGCGAGATCGTATCGCCATCGGACACGGCGCCAGCCGCGTCGGTCGGGCCGTCTGTCCCGTCAGTCCCCCCGCTGAAAATAACGATGGGGGCCCACCCCGAGATTTGCTGAGCTGCAGCCAGAGCAAGCTCCTGGTTCCGACCGCCCTTGCCCGATCCTGCGACTGTCACCGTCGTTTCGCCTCCCGCGATGATGCACGCCGGGGGTGGTACCGGCCTGCCGCTGGACAGGATCTCTTTCCCGATCGAAGAATACACCTGGGCAATCTCACGGGCCTCACCCTCCAGGCGTGTCGTAAGCACGATGGTGTTGTAGCCCAACTCTTCGGCCTTCATCCGTGCCGCAGCCACAGCCAGCCCGTTGCTTCCCACGACGACGTTTTGAACGCGCGAGAGGGCTTCGTCACCCGGTTTGGGCGTATCGGCCACCTCCCCGGCCAGACCCAGCCTCAATCTCTCCGCTACACTGGTAGGAAGGGCATCGGTCAGGTCGTATTTCGAGAAAATTTCCGCGCACGTCTTGTAGGTCGATGTGTCAGGGACAGTCGGCCCTGAAGCAATGACATCCAGAGGATCGCCAATCACGTCCGACAGCATCAGCGCAACTACCGTGGCTGGGAATGCGGATCGGGCGAGGCCGCCGCCCTTGACGCGCGAGAGATGCTTCCGAACAGCGTTCAGTTCCACGATGTTCGCACCACACGACAACAGCAAACGGGTCGTTTCCTGTTTGTCCTCGAGCGAGATGCCATCGACGGGTGCAGGCAGGATCGCAGATCCACCCCCGGAGAGCAGGCAGATCACCAACGTGCGCTCGTCTGCCTCGTCGAGCAATCCAAGGATCCTGTTCGTACCTTCGACGCCCGACTGATCCGGTACGGGGTGACCGCATTCTACAGTCTCGATGTGAGACAGAGGCTCCGTATGCTCGTACTTGGTGTTGATCAATCCAGTCGTAATCCGGTCCCCGAGCACCGACTCCAGCGCTACGGCCATCCGGGGCGTCGCTTTGCCCGCTCCAATGGCCATGACCCGATCGAAGTTGCCGAGATCGTATTCCTGATCGTCGATCGAGAGCGTGTCCCCTGACAGCGCGACAAAGGACTTCACGCATTGTTCCGCATCGACCGCGTGTACAGCGGCTGCAAAGACGGTATCCGCATCGCCTCTCATTCTGGCCACATCGTACGTACTCATAGAGTCCCTTCCTCGAAAGCCTGGACGGCTGTTTCCTGAGCTTCGTTCTCGATCGACGCGGGCCGCAACCGCCTGACCTCCACGACCGCCTCCGCGGCGGTGGCACCACCGTAAACCAGATACGCCGCCAGGAAATTACCTGTCCGTCCGAAACCACCCAGGCAGTGTACGAGCACTGGCGAACCGAGCCCCAGAAGCCGATCTACGTGATCGTTAAACTGATCGACCTGCTCCCGCACCGGAATCCCTCCGTCAGGAACCGGCAGGTGAAGAGATTCGACCTGTGTTTCCTCGAGCCACGTCTCCGGAATGGGTCGCCCGGTCCGGGTGACGAGATGCCCAATCCCTTGCGATTTAACGAAGCTGAGATCTTCCAGCGCGAGTTGATCGGATCGCGCAAAACGATCCACTTCCTCTCCACCTTCACCGAACCCCTCGCGAACCGAAGCGAGGATCGGCCAAGAATCTCGGAATTTTCGATACATCGCCTGCATTCGACGATCGGTGTCAATGTGACCCAGCCCGATGTCGTCTGCGAGCACTTCACGAGGAGCAGAAAGCCTGCGGGAGGAATTCAGCCACGACAGGAATCGTTGTTCGTGGGGAAGCATTTCGCCCTAGTATTCCAGCGCGCAACCCGGCCGCCCCGTGCCAGCGAGATGTCCTGGCACAAGCCAGGAGAAATTAAACGGCAATGCACCCTCGGCGCTTTCGCCCACCACTGCATTGAAGTAAGGCGCGTAATGATAAGTAAATCGCCCATCTCGAACAACACGCCCCCAGATCAGAGGTCGCCTGTCATGGATCTGAGATTTTCCGGCGTTCCCCCCAGAACCCATTCGACCATCGGAGCGTATCGGAGAGACCACAGCGTCAACCGACCGTGAACATCGGGAGCGGCTGAGCGCTTAAGGTCTTCCCACAGCGCCAGGCCTCGAGCCGCCGCCCAGCACAGATAGGAAGGCAGCCGTTCAAGGTCCTCGGGAGATAACGGGAGATGCTGATGATAGGTGCGGAGAAAAGCGCGACGTTCGGAGGGTAGCAGAGGGGATGCCGACAAGGCAGCGGAAAAGAAGAGGACCGCATACGAGAGGTCCCACAGCCTGGACGCGATCCTCGCGTCATCGAAATCAAGAAGTCCCGCGACTCGGTTCTGACAAAAGATCAGGTTCTGGCCGCGAAAATCTCCGTGGCACAGATGGACTTTGTGGTCCATGAGCTGCCGGGAGTCTATTTGTTTCAGGAGAGATGAACAGGCGGGGCAGACGTCCAGATCCGGCCCAGAAGACAACACATCGGAATCCGAGGGCCCGTTCACGTTCGGTTTCTTCCGATGTAAATTCGCGAGCAGCCGGGCGGCGGTTCGAAGCTGATCGATACGTCCAGGTCCGTATTCAGACCCCCGGACAAAAGGAAAAAGGGCGAATCGGCCTCGCCCCCCAGAGACCTCGACGGTGCACCTGTCGGTATCACGAGGGCGTATCGCAGCGACAGCCGGACATCCTGCAGACCCAGCAAGCTCTGCCAACCTCAGGACCCGTTCGATTTGGTCCCCATCGCGCGCCCCATAGTATTTACCCACGTAGGCTTCGCAACCTGACGACAGAAATAGAACGGTCGAACGGGGACCGACTCGATGACGGAGAACGACGGGCTTGAGCCCGTAGGAGTTGGCGACCGCCTCGAGGAGATCATCGGGGACCGAGAAACCACCGTAGTTCATCATCCTCGGGCACCCACGTCCTTCCTGAGAGTGTCTAGAAAAACATCCGCCGCCGGAGAAAGATATCCCCCCGGCCGGAGAATCAGAGAGACCTGCCTGGGCGGGATCCCCTGCACCTTCAGGCACAAGAGCTCGCCCTGAGCCCGTTCCTGTTCGATCGCGACTTCAGGGACCACGGCAATCCCAAGCCCGATGCTCACGAATTTCTTGATGACTTCGATACTGCCCAGTTCCATCGCGATGGATGGCCTAAGTCCCGCTTCTTGAAGGGCACGATCGACGAGTCCTCTGCTCGTGCTACCGGTTTCGAGCATCAGCCAATCTTCTTCAACCAGGTCCATGATTTTGAGCCGCTTCCGCCCTGCCAGACGGTGGCCAGGCGGAGCGATAACAACATCGCGTCTTTCAAAAAGTGGGGATGTTACCACCCCGGTGTGACCCACCGGCATGGTGGCGATACCGAAATCGACGCTCCCCTCCACAACCAGTCGAACAACCTCTCGGGACATTCGGTCGGTTAACCGGATGTCGATTCCCGGGTATCGGGCACGAAAGGATCGAACGCTCGGAGGAAGGACATAGGCACAGTTCGTATCGCTCGTCCCGATTCTCAGATGTCCGGTATTCAGCGACCCCAGCCCCGCCAGATCCTCTCTCGCTCGATCTACCAGGCTCAGAATCTGTTCCGCCCGATCCCACAGGAGTCTCCCGGCGTTCGTAATCGTCACCCTCTTTCCGTGCCTCTCGAACAGTCGCTGCCCGACCTCCTCTTCCAGGGCCTTGATCTGAAGACTTACGGCTGGCTGAGTCAAAAACAGCTTCCCGGCGGCTTTTGTGAAAGACCTCTCCCGCGCGACTTCCACAAGGCCCCGCATCTGCTCAATATCCATAAACTTATCCTATGGAAACTTCCATCGAAATTTACGTGCTTTATCCAAAGAAGGTAGCACACCAAGCGTAAGCCAACAACCCGAAGAGAGAAGAATGCTCCTGTGTCGCTTGATCTCAGGCCGATTTGGCCTTGTCCCTGGATTTGGTCTGGCCGTATACTCTCGCGGTTAGCGACGCCATAGGGCTTTACCTCCCTCTTATGGCTCCCTCAGCGGCCGCAATCAAGCCAGACACTCACCCAGGCGCGCACTGCGCAAGAATGGCGGAAGGGAGGTGAAACAGTTTGAATAAAGGAGAATTGATCGCTTCGATCGCGACCGACGCTGGTCTGTCCAACAAGGATGCCGGCGCGGCTCTGGATGCCACCCTCTCGAACATCACGAAAGCTTTGAAGAAGGGTGATTCGGTGACGCTCGTCGGTTTCGGGACGTTCTCAACATCGAAGAGGAAAGCCAGAACCGGCAGGAACCCGCAGACGGGACAGGCCATCAAGATCAAGGCTGCTACGGTGCCCAAGTTCAAGGCCGGAGCGAAACTGAAGGCGTTCAAGGCATAAGAGCACAATCTGACGCACGAAAGGGTTCGAACGTAATTGTTCGAACCCTTTTTTATTCAGTACAGATTTAAAGAGCGAGTGACCTCCCGAGTCACTCGCTCGTGTTCACCATCGATCCCCCTCTGGGACCCAACTCCCCTCCCCTCTCCCCTGTTAGTGAGGGAAGATGGATCTCAACTCAACCGATGGTGACAGGCTTTCAGGCATTGGTGAATAGCAACGGCCTTTCAAGCCGCCATCGTCTGCGTGACGGGCGCATCCACAGATGCGAGGTCGGCAGCAACCAACCAGCTTCTCTCATAGTCATCCAGTACCTGGAGCCAGAGATTGCGATCGCACCGACCAGCGACATACGCCCGGGCGCACGCATCGACCTGGCGCTCGATCCTCGAAATGCCTTCTAGCCGATCGCTTCCAATGGCGGTATAGGCTACACCGACCGTCCCGATCACCCTCTCGACGACTTTGTCGAATTCCTGACTCAGATCTTCTATGCGGACCACGCTGTCCATGTCTGCAGCTACGGTTCGAATCACGAGGACACTCCTTGTGGGGAATTCCTGACCTTCCTACGATACCTGCACAAAAAGATACTATCCATTTGTATACCCGTCAAGTCTCCGCACATAAAAAAACAGACACCCTCTCCGTCAGCCGCCTGGTGGGAGGGTCGTGAAATCCAGGTAGAAACAGGAAAGGGCGTCCGACTTCATCAGTCAGACGCCCACATCGTTGGCGAGTTCCGAATATCCTGCCCTTACTACCGTACATAAAACGGGATCCTCGGTCATCCCACCCCTAGTATGCCCGAGGATCCCAATTGGGCCATCCCATAGCCCCACGAAAGTATACAGCGCCGCACCACCAGTGTCAACAGGGATTTCTCGTCCAAATACAACACCGAAGACCGCTTATAACTGGCCCTATTCACACGCCCTGCGTATTTTACACCCGCAATAAAACGGGCCCTGCCGAGCCAGATTGGCGTCAGCAGGGCCCTAATGAAGTGGTGACCCCGAGGGGAATCGAACCCCCGTTACCGGCGTGAAAGGCCGGTGTCCTAACCGCTGAACGACGGGGTCACTCGTGGACCAATATATAGAAAAGCAAAAATCCGAGCAAGTCCAGGATTTTCACACATAAATTATAATAAAATAATACTTTATAACGAAAATATGAAAGGACCGAAAGTGCCCGACCACAGAGTCCTGCTATTCGAAGCCGTGCACGCGAAAGGCATCGATCATCTGACCCAGAACGGGGCGTCCATCGTGTATGCAGACGGATTCGACCCCGATTCCATCAAGAGGGCCGTCGGAGACATCGATGCGATTCTTGCCCGTGCACAGGGCAAAATCGACGGAGACGTCATGGACGTCGCCCCCAACCTGAAGGTCGTGGGTCGTCACGGCATCGGAGTCGACAACATCGATGTGGACGCAGCAACAGACCGGGGCATTCAGATCGTAAACACCCCCGTTGCCCCCGCAGAGTCCGTAGCCGAGTTTGTCGTCATGGGGATGATCGCGCTCCCCCGCCACATCGTGCAGGCCGACGCGGCGACGCGAGGGGGTCACTGGTCTTTCCGAAACGAGGTTCACGCCCCCGAACTGATGGGAAAGACCCTCGGGATCGTGGGATTCGGTCGTATTGGGCGGAGAATTGCCGAAATCTGCTCGCTGGGGCTCCGAATGAACGTGGTCTACGCAGACGCCTTTCCCGCTCCCGAAGAAGAAGAAAAGCGCCTCCGCGCCCGGCGTGTGGAGCTGGACGACCTCCTTGATACAGCGGATTTTATCTCTCTCAACGTGCCTCTGCTCGATTCGACCCATCATCTGATCGATGCGTGGGCGCTGGAACGGATGAAGGAGGATGCCTACCTGATCAACTGCTCGCGGGGGCCCGTGATCGACGAATCGGCCCTTGTGGCCGCCCTCAGAGCGGGAAGCATCGCAGGGGCCGTCATCGACGTCTTCGAGACCGAGCCCGTCCCGGGGGACAACCCTCTGCTCGAACTGGACAACGTCCTTCTCACGCCCCACTGTTCGGGGCATTCACTCGAATCCGCGCAAAACATGGCCATGGTTGCGTCTGACATTGTAAAAGTGCTCCAGGGCAACAAACCGGACTACCCCGTCAATCACCCACCCTCACCCCGGCAACCCCTCACCTGACCAGCTAACTTGACAGATCATCGGGGTTTATGTTAATTAGCCGGGCTGTTGAATGATCTTCATATCACCGTCTTCAGGATAGATCGCGGCTGAAAAAGGACAAGAAAACGGCACCCGGTGTACACACACCAGGGCGATTAGCTCAGCTGGTTAGAGCGCTGGTTTCACATACCAGAGGTCACTGGTTCGAGTCCAGTATCGCCCACCACTTCACGCCCGCCGCCCGCCGCGAGTGGAAGACCCACAAAAAGGCAACCAGACAACGGTGCATCTTCCCAGCGAAGATGCACCGTTGCTTTTAGCCCTCAGGCAAGGAGATCGCCTACCATGAAGGAGAGCCTCCACAGGCTGCTGGAACTCCAAGAGATCGACAAAGAAATCAGTATCCTGGAACGTTCCAAGGAGGAGTTTCCGGACGAAATCGAACGCCTCAAGTCCGAGCTCGAAAGCGCACGAAAATCGATCCAGGAAACCGAAGAGCGGGTCACGGAGCTGGAAAGTGGCAGACGGGCAATGGAGGGCGAGCTTGAAACCATCAGCGAGGACCTGAAGAAACATCAGGATCGGCTCTACGAGGTCAAGTCCAACCGTGAATACGACGCATTGCAGCTCGAAATCGAGTCTCTCGGCAACCGAAAGGACGAACAGGAAACCGGGATCCTGCAGTCGATTGAGGATCACGAAGATCTGTCTGGAAAGCTGAACGAAGACAAATCGGCCTTCTCTCAGCGGGAGACCGAAATTCAGGAGCGAATCGACGACCTCAAGTCGAAGCTCGGGTCTGTTGAAGGCGACATCAAGGGGTGGATGAATAAGCGGAAGAAGATCGAGAACGGCATCGAAGCGCCCGCGCTCTCGTCCTACAACCGGATCCGACGCATGGTCAAGGGAGGGATTGCGGCGGTAGCAATCAAGAAAGGCGCGTGCGGCGGATGCTTCCGCCAACTTTCCCCACAGTTGCTCGTGGAAGCACGTCGAACCGACAAGTTGCTACGGTGCGAGAATTGTGGTCGGATGCTGATATGGAAGGATGAAGTGCTCGTTTAGGATCGTAAGCGGGCCGGGTGGTCGCGTCCCGAAGAGGTTCAACCTCCAAGGATGAGGAAAGTCCGAGCACCGAAGGGCAGGATGCTGGGTAACGCCCAGGCGGGGTAACCCGACGGAAAGTGCCACAGAGAACAGACCGCCAGCGGGCCGGGAAACCGGCAGCGGGCAAGGGTGAAACGGTGGGGTAAGAGCCCACCGCGCGCTCGGAGACGAGGGCGGCACGGCAAACCCCATCCGGTGCAAGGCCTAATAGGAGCGAAGAGGCTGCCCGCCTCGCCCTACGCGTCGCTCGCGACGCGCACGCTCGGGTTGGCCGCAACGAGGTGTCGGGTAACCGGCATCCCAGATAAATGACCATCCGTCCGTCGTACGGGCGACAGAACTCGGCTTACAGGCCCGCTTGCGTGCTCGGCGGATCCGCGCACCTCGTACATCACTTCTGTGGGGTGCCGAATCCGCCGAGTGTGTATGTGCCAGGGAGGTCACTCGTGATTCGCGTTTCCGGCGTTTCAATTGAGATCGAGCTGGGCGACATCACCGATCGGGATGTCGACGCCATCGTCAACGCGGCAAATAACCACTTCTGGATGGGTGCCGGTGTCGCGGGAGCCATCAAGAAGAAGGGCGGAGATCGGATCGAGATCGAAGCCTCCTCCCAGGGCCCCGTCGAAGTGGGAGATTCCGTCATCACGACCGGAGGGAGCCTCAAAGCCAGGCACGTCATTCACGCAGCCGGAATGGGACAAGATCTACAAACCGACGTAGCCAAGGTTGCGGCGGCCACGACGAGCAGTTTGTCCCTCGCGATCGAATCCGGCATCCAGAGCCTCGCCTACCCGGCGATCGGTACGGGTGTCGGAGGACTGTATCTGGAAGCGGCCGCCAAGGCGATGATCGACGCTGTGGTCGAGCGGCTGCTGGCCGGCCCCGGACCCGTAGAACATATCAGCTTCGTCCTGTTCGAACAGACGGGCTACGAAGCCTTCCGCACTTACCTCACCCGCAAATTCTCCGCTTGATTCGCACGGAGGTTCGATGTCCTTCACACACACCATCGCCCAGCGGGCTGCCTCTATCGACTCCTGCGTCTGTGTCGGGCTCGATCCCGACCTGAATAAACTGCCTCGCCATCTCCCCAGAGACGCAGCAGGCGTTACCGAATTCCTGCTTCACGTGATCGACGCAACCGCAGGAATCGCCTGCGCCTTCAAGCCCAACCTCGCGTTCTTTGGTGCGCTCGGTGTAGGAGGTCTTGAAGTACTCGCGCACGTGCGACGAAACATTCCATCCGACACACCCGTCATTCTCGATTTCAAAGCCGGAGACATCGGCAACACGGCCGAACGTTACGCCGACATGGCCTTCGACGTAATCGGGGCCGACGCCGTGACCGTAAATCCGTACATGGGATTTGATGCGGTGAGGCCTTTCCTCAGACCCGGCCGATGTGCGTTCGTACTCTGTCTGACCTCGAACAAATCTTCCGCCGACCTCCAACACCTGCCGGTCGATGGCCGGCCGCTCTACACGGTTACCGCCGAAATCGTGAATCGGTGGAGCAGCCATGGAGAATGTGGACTTGTGGTTGGAGCAACACACCCTGACGAATTGGAAGAGATCCGAAAAACATCCCCTACTCTGCCGTTTCTTATCCCCGGTGTGGGGACGCAGGGTGGAGACGCCGAGGCCGTGGTCAGGCGCGGCTCCTTCCCTGGGGGAGGTGGCATCTTGATAAACGCATCCCGTGGCATCCTTTATGCGTCGGACGGCGAGGACTTCGCGGACGCCGCGATGAAAGCGGCCGAAGACCTTCGAGCGGCCACCTCCGGGTTACCCCAAGGAGTGTAACGTGCCGAGGAAACTGACGGAAGAACAGCTCGATTCCTGGAATCGCGACGGTTACCTGGTCTTGAAGAATGCTCTTACCAGGAAAGACGTAAGTGAGTTGCGTTAAGACGTGGACAGGCTCTATAGGAAGGTTTCGAGAAAGAACGGGAAGCCATCGAAGGGACTCGACAAAAGAGACATACTGGCCGATAGCAGTCGGTTCATTCGCCTCATCGACCACCGCTCCACGTGCGGCATTGTTCGACAACTGATGGAGCCGTGGATTCAGTTGAGCATGGCTCAGGCACTCGTGCACGTCACCGACCCTTCCAACCCGGGCTACGTTCATACCGATGGAGGCCAAGCTCTCATCCGGATTCGCGTCACCGAGACGAGCGCACCCCTCCAGATCAAGATCCAGTACTTTCTAACCGCTGTGAGAGGGAGCGATCGGAGCAATTTTGTCATCTTTCCGGCAAGCCACCACCGACCTTATCCCCAGAACGGGAACCGCCCGCCCCCCGGACCCCTGGGGCCGTTCAAATCGAGGCGAAGGCGGGGGATGCCGCTCTATTCCCTCACGCACTCTGGCATGGCGTTGCCCCGAATCGGGGGCGCCGAAACCGGAAATCTCTCATCTACTGTTATAGCCACCACTGCTTCAGGCAGTTCGACTTCAACGTCATCGACCCCGACGTTCACCAGAGCTGTAGCCCGAGGCAGAGACGACTTCTCGGAGACCTTGGCGCAAATTGGCATCCTGGCGCGTACTTCTACAGCCCGAAAGATCAGGAAGAGGTCATCGGGAGAACCTGATCGTCAGGGAGACTCTTCAAGCGCCACCGACCGACCTTCGTCGTCCACGTAGACCGCCCGCGCTTCCGTCACCCGGACCTTGCCCGACCCATCCGCCCTTTCAGCCTCCACATCGACGGCCACCGTCACGGAAGACCGTCCAATTTCCAGTGTCAGTGTATAGTAGGACACCAGATCCCCCACGTGAACAGGCGCGATAAATTCGACCTTGTCGATTGCCACCGTCACCACCCGGTGACGGGTGTGCTTTCGAGCTTCTACGGCCCCGGAAATATCCAGATGACTCAAAATCGCCCCGCCAAAGATCGTGCCGTGCCCGTTCGTGTCCCTCGGCATGAGCATCACACGAATCGAGGGTTCTCGTTCCTTCATTCCTGGCCCCCTCCTGTGTAGTGGGCACGAAGCAGGCGTTGGGCCCCCTCCCTCGCGATATTCTGTGAGACCAACTGGCGGAGAAGTGAGCGCCCCTGAGCGCTCCGTCCGAATCGGTCGATCGCACGGCCGAACACGGAGTCTGCAGCGGTTTCACGCCCGCTGGCCAACAGGAACACTCCATACTCGAACTGAAGCGAACGCAACGCATCGTTCGCGGCGAGTGCCCGGCCGGCTTCAAGTTGGGCTTCTTCGAAAAACCGATGTTCAAAATAGGATCTGGCTATCCTTTGCCGGACCAGAGTCTGGAAGCTGTCCGATTCAGCCATGCTGAGTCGAACGACCTCTTCAAAATGGTCCTTCGCCTCCGGTAGTCTTCCCTCCTTCAGATACTTAACCGCATCACGGTAGTGCCGGATACTCCGAACCTCTGCCCCCAAACCTCGAGTTCGCTGGGCACGTGCGGCTGTCGAGTCCCCGTCGGCCAGAAGCCAGGCCGCAACGCGATGACGGGCCCCCTTCGCTCCCCTCAGTTTTCCGGTCGCGTACTCTTCAACGAGGGACAGCCAGGTTCCTCGACGGGGGGCGATACCCTCCTGTCGAGCGTAGACGTCCACTGCGCCGAACGACCTCAAGAGGCGGTAGTCATCTATTTGGCGGGTCTTCAGATATCGGTGGAAGTAGTGGGCATCCATGAACGCTCCACGCCCGGTGCGCGATGAAGCAGCCCTCGAGGTGTCCGAATACTCCGCCGCCATCGCCTCCCGAACCACCAGAAGATCTGGACGGAAATGGTTCACAATCGGGTAGGACATCTCGAAAAGTCGGAACGCGTCACGAAATTCAGAAGGCACGTAGGCGTAGGTCGAGTAAAGGACCCGCATCGAAGGAGGATAGTGGCTTCCGATCCAGCGGCCGGCCTCGATCTCGTTCGAAGGAGTGCGGCGATCCAGCGTCGCCCCTGCGAGAGCGCTGGAATCGCTCGCCGGCCCCCACGCACCTATGAGGGCTACGGCCACAACCGCCCAGCGAACCGGACGACCCTCCAGAAGGCGCCACGCGTGGACGTAGGCGTAACCGACAAAGAGAAGGACCACAGGAAGGATCGGCAGGAGATGACGAGCACGCTTTAAAGAGGAGAACAGAGAAAGGTATGCGACCAGGACGACGACCCAGAGGACCATCAGAGCGACATCCTTACGAGGGATTGCTCGTCTCTTCATGAGGTGCCACACCGACACCCCGCCTGCTGCGATCACGACAAGTGTGTTGACCGGACCGAGAATGACATAAAGGATAGCCATCCAATCGCCCAGGCTGCGCTCTACTCTCACACTGTGCCCGAACCCCATGATCTGTCGTTCGGCCTCGAGACTCTGGCTGAACGCCTGGAAGTCCAGGACCGCCAGAGGGTTCGTCAGAGCAACCGCCCCGACAAATATCACCGGCACGAACAAGAGCCCCAGCAGGCGATCTGAGTTCCATCGGGCCTCTTCGTCGAGTTTGGCCGTGAGGACACCTGCCACGATCACAGGCAGAAGAAAGACTCCGCCGAACTTCGTATTGAAGGCCATCGCCGCGCACATCGTCGCATAGATCACGTCACGACTCGCATACCCCCGGCTCAGGCGAATGACAAAGACAAGGGAAAGGAGCATCCAGAAGAGCTGGGGAAGGTCCGGATGAATCGTGATGCCCCACCTGACGAAGACCGAGCTCACGGCGAGAAGGGCAGCTGCAACAACGCCGACCTGGCCGTCGAAAACAGATCGCCCGAGAACCCAGGTGAGCCACAGACACGCCAGGCCGCCGATCAGGCTGAAGGCCCGGAGACCGATCAGGATCGTTCGATCGGTCAGATCGTCGAATGGAGCGAGGAGGGCATACGGGATATAGTAGAACAGGCTGCCGTACTTGTTGGACAATCCCGCACTGAGTCCTTCACCCAGCAGATAGCGGACTTCGGCCGCCGCTCCGGCTTCATCGACCGAATAAACGTCCACCATCCGAATGTCGTCGACCGCGATGGGGATCAGCCCCCCCCCCACGACGCAGAACCCCAGAAGGATCAGCGCCAGAAAATGACGGGAATCACGCGTACCGAACACATTACCTCACCCTGATGACTTCGAAAGTCAGCCGAAAACGGAAGTGCCATTCGAGTATAGGCACCTCCATCAGAGAGCGTCAACACGGCGAAGACGGTCCTCATTCTGCTCCTGACGGACCGAATAAATGCACTCAAGATTGACTTGGGGGGCCCGGTAGGACATCTTTCGCCTCATGCCCCATATCCAGGTTGAAAACATCTCCAAGACCTACGGGTCACACGATGTCCTCAAGAACATATCCTGGGCGATCGACCAGGGTGATCGCATCGGACTGGTGGGGCGGAACGGCTGTGGAAAGACCACCCTGCTGCACATCCTCACGGGCGAGCTTCGGCCGGACTCTGGATCCATCCATCGAGCCCGTGGGCACCGCATCGGTTACCTTGCCCAGGATCCCGAGTTCGTCCCGGGTAGCACGGTCCTTTCGACCATCCTCGAGGGATTCGGGGATCTCCTGGATCTGCGGAATCAGCTGACCGAGTTGGAAACCCGCATGGCAGGGGGCCACGACGATCCCGCCACCCTCGAGGCCTACAGCAAGGTGCACGCGCGCTACGAGCATCTGAATGGCTACTCGCTCGAAGCGAGGGCAGGCGCCATTCTCGATGGTCTCGGCTTCCCTCCGGCGGAGCACGAAACCGAGATCGAGATCCTCAGCGGAGGCCAGAAGAACAGGCTGGCCCTTGGCAGGCTCCTGGCGTCCGCTCCAGACGTGCTGTTGCTCGACGAACCGACGAACCATCTGGACCTTAGAGCCATCGAATGGCTCGAACGATTCCTGGCCGATTACGAAGGCACCTACGTTGTCATTTCGCACGATCGGTACTTTCTTGACCGGGCGGTGAAGTCGATCATTGAGATCGAGTCCACCCGTCTTCGACGTTATTCTGGAAACTACAGTTTTTACGTGACAGAAAAGGCGCGACAGGTAAGCCAACAGAAGAGCACGTACGAAGCGCAACAGGCGAGCATTTCGAGGACCGAAGAATACATTCGAAGAAATATCGCCGGGCAGAAGACCAAACAGGCGAAGAGCCGACGGAAAGCCCTCGAGAAAATGGAAAGGGTCGATCGCCCCGGTTCGGAAAAAACGGTAGGACTGAAGTTCGGAATCGGAAAGCGTGGAGGCGATCGCGTCTTCCAAGCCGAGGATATCTCCAAAGCATACGGCGATCTCGTTCTGTTCGAGAAACTTAACCTCATTGCGTGGAGAGGGGACAGAATCGGCGTGGTCGGCCCGAATGGCGCTGGCAAATCCACCCTCCTGAAAATGCTCACGGGTAGCGTAGAGCCAGACACGGGATGGGTCAGTCTGGGTCACGATGTCGAGGTTGGCTATTACGATCAGAGTCGAATCGATCTCAATCCGACTCGCACCATCATCGAGGAAGTCTGGTCCGTCACCCCCGAATCAACCGTGACCGAGATCCGAACGTATCTGGGTGCCTTCCTTTTCTCGGGCGACGAGGTGGAAAGCCGCATCCAACATTTAAGCGGAGGGGAACAAAGCCGCGTCGCGCTGGCAAAGCTCGTTCGGCGCCCGCTGAACCTGCTCGTATTGGACGAGCCGACGAATCATCTCGATATCCCATCACGGGAGGCGCTCGAAGCGGCGCTCAAGCAGTTCCAGGGTACCATCGTGACCATCTCTCACGATCGCTACTTCCTGAACGACTTGATCACCAGGCTGCTCGTCATCGATCGGGGATCGTATCGGCTCGTCGACGGCAACTACGACAGTGTCCAACATCTGTGGGACCCGCCGGATGCCGGTCGACCGAAGAAACCTGCCAGCGGGGGCCGGAAGGCGGGGCGTCATGACCAGAGCGATCGCATCAACGCAAAACACCGCAAACGGATTGAAACGATTGAAGCAGAAATCGCCCGATTCGAGATGGAGATCTCGAAACTGGACACAGAACTCAGGCGTGAGGACCTCGCAACGGACTGGACCCGACTCATAGAACTGACTGACGAAAAAACTCGACTTCAGAACGAGGTCGAGATTCGAATCAAGGAATGGGACGATCTGGAGACGTCCCTCCAGGAGGCAGACTAGTGGCCAGAATCCTCGCTGTCGACGACATGCCAATGCATCTGGACTATCTCCAGGAGGAGCTTACTCATCTCGGTCACGAGGTCGTGACGGCCAGTGACGGCCAGGAAGCCCTCCGGATGATCACCGCTCAGGCACCCGACATTGTCCTTCTTGACCTGTCAATGCCGGGCATGGACGGCCTCCAGGTGCTCCAGGTGCTTCGGAAAGAAGAGGCCTACGCGTCACTACCCGTCATCATGCTCACCGCAAGGAAGGACTACGAAGATCGGATCGCCGGCCTCGGCGCGGGTGCCGATGACTACATCACCAAACCCTTCCACATCGGTGAAGTCTCAGCCCGGATCAAGGCCCTTCTCAGAATCCGCGACCTTCAGATGGGCGTCCTCGAGAGGGAAAAGACCCTCGCCCAGCTTCGAGGTGTCGGGCAAACCCTCGTCACCCTTGCCCACCACCTGAACGACGCCACGCAGTCCATATCGGGTATCGCCCAACTCGCGAACACCGACCCCGACGACCCGGATCTCTCTGAGCAACTTCGGCAGGTCGCTATCCGCCAGACCGAAAAAATCAGTGCCGTTCTCCAGGCTTTGCAACAGGCGGTCGACAGCATGGAATTCAACACCGCCGACTACGCGGGTGAACCTGACCGCGTGCTCGACATCGAATCTGAATTAAGGCGACGGATCGACGAGATCGATTCGGCACAATAAAAAAACCGCCCCGACTCGGGACGGTTTCTCTCTCAGATTGACGTCTCGTCAGTCCAGGTCTTTCCGATCGACGAGCGTGGCCATGATTTCTGCCTCGGCTGCAACCCCGCCCTCCACCCTTGTCGTCGCCTTTACTTTTACGACTTTTCCCCGCTGCTGGGTCACCGCCGCCTCGATCATCAGCTGGTCTCCTGGTACCACTTGCCGCCGAAAACGAGCCTTGTCGATCCCCATGAAAAGCGGTACCTGACCCGCTCCTTCCTCCCCGATCATCAAAGCAGCGGTCTGAGCCATGGCCTCGACCAGCAGAACCCCCGGCATGGTGGGCCGGCCTGGAAAATGCCCTTGAAAGAATGGCTCGTTCGCAGTCACGTTCTTGACACCGACCGCCCGGACCCCCTGTTCAAGCTCCACTACCGCGTCGACCAACAGGAAAGGGTAGCGATGCGGAAGAATCCGTTGGATCGCCGCATTGTCCAGAATCACGTCCACTTATCGACCCGTTCGTGGGGTCCCTCCGGTCTGCCGCTCCAGCTCTTCCTTCGTTGCCTCCTCGAGGGCTTTCAGGACGAACTGCGTGAGGTTGTGGTTCTCATCAGCGAAAGCCAGTGCAGCTGTGTTCAGAACAAAGTCGTACCCTTTGTCTTTCGCGACCTCCGCAATGACCTCGTTGACCTGACCGATGATCGGCTGAAGCAGCTCTTGCGTCTTGCGCTGTAGCTTTCCGCCTTGACCGCTGACCTCCTCGAGAAACTGCTGAAGTTCAACTTCCTTCTTCTGAATCGACTGCTGCTCTTCCTTCTTCCGCTGCTCGCTCATGAGCAGGACCTGCCGTTCAAAACTGTCCTTCATCCCTTCCAGCTCATTCTGGGCCTTCCTGAACTCCCGGGTCAACTCCTCCTCGAATCGCTGAGCCTCTTTCTGCGCATCCTGGAATTTTTGGAAGTTCGTCGTGATAGCATCCGCGTCGATATAGGCGATCTTCTGGGCCGAGGCCCCGCCTATCAGCAGGCAAATTGCGATCAGAATCTTTGTGACTGTCTTGTGCATAGCATTCTCCTGTAAGGACGTCCGAACCCTGTCAGGCTCGACCTTTGGGCATCAGGCAGTGCTCATCGAGACTAGAATTGGGGTCCAAATTGAAAATGTGTCAACATCTGAGTGGGCAGCTTGTTCCCTGCCAGGTCTCTTCTGTCGAAACCCCAGCCGAAATCAAAGCCCATAATGCCCAGGAGCGGGGCAACGATACGGATCCCGAACCCAACCGATCGCTTCACGTCCAGCATACTGATCTTGGAGTGGTCGTCCCACGCATTTCCGGCATCGGCGAAGAGCAGAGCGTAAAACTGATTCTCCGCCAGAGGAATGCTGATCTCCGCATTGAACAGAAGCTGTGAAGTTCCTCCGATCGGTACGCCAGCGGAATTCAGCGGGCCGATAGACTGGTCCTCGTAGCCTCTCAGCATGGTCCTGTCGAAAAGCGACACCCCACCCGGGGTGTAGAGTTCGCTGAATGGAATGGGCTGAGTGCCGTACCCGATCACCATGCCCAGCGTTGTCTTCAAACTAATGGCCGTTTTCCAGAACAAAGGAAAATGGAAGCTGGTCGTGAAGTCATGTTTGTGAAAGTTGACGTTCCCGCCGAAGATCCCGCCCGCCACTTCTGGACGATAACTGAAGATGGTCCCCGTAGTCGCAAAGGTCGGAAGATCGCGGCTGTCCCGAGAGAACGAGAAGGAAACCGCGCTCGTCACGTTGTCACGGAGTGCTGGATCTCCGATTCGGGTGGAATCGCGGAAGTTGATGAAGGAGACTTCTGAAAGACTGTAGCCAACCGAGACGTTCGAAAAGTCAGGCCACGACAGACGGCGACCGACCCTGACGGATCCACCCTGGCTGCGCTGGTCGAAATCCGCGAAGAACCTCTGGGTCGTACGGAACAGCTGCCCCGATAGACTCGTCGGTGTGTTGAACATCCAGGGTTCCGTGAACCCCAGGATGAAAGTCTCCCTCTGGGAACCGAATTCCCATTGAAAATTGAGGAGCTGTCCGTTTCCAAGGAAATTGGGGATCTGAAGACCGAGGGTTCCCACCAGGCCGTCCTGCTCGCTGAAACCAGCCCCGATCGAGGCTGTACCTGTCTGCTTCTCCTCCACCGAAACGATCAGATCGATCTCGGACGTAGCTTCGTTTGTGCTGATGTCCGGTTCCACGTTGTTGAAGAAGTTCAACTGCATCAGGTTCCGGACGCTCCGCTCGACTTTGGAACGCTGGAAGGTGTCACCCGGCTGGATCCAGAGCTCCCGGCGGATCACACGATCCTTTGTCTTCGTGTTTCCGGCGATGACCACTTCCCGGACCGTCCAGGGATCATTTTCGATCACTGAATAGTGGAGATCGACAACGTTGTCGCCCGCAGGCTTTTCTTTCCTGGAAACGAAGGCACCGATGTAGCCGATGTTCATGTATGCGTTGCGCACTTCCTCGAGGGATTTATCGATTCGCTCGGTGCTGTAGACATCCCCCTCTTTCGAAACGATCAATTCGTCGAACACAAAGTCAGGCAGACTCTCGTTCCCCTCCCAGGTTACATCCCCGACCTTGAACAGGGGCCCCTCTTCTATCCGGATGTCGATGAACAGGTCACGCCCCTCCGCATCAAAATAGAGGCTGTCGCTGACGACCCGTGCCTGTCTGTAGCCGTTCTCCCGGTAGAATGCGAGAACCTTCTCCTTGTCTTCATCGTAGAGGTCGGCATCGTACTTGCCTCCCCCGAACCACCAGCCGTCCTGTTTGGTCTCTTTCATCTGCTTGCGAAGTTTTCGGTTGGAGAACGTCTCGTTCCCCTTGAACGTGATCCTCTTCAGGTTGACCTTGGGCCCTTCCTTGATACGAAAGGTAAGAGGGACACGCCCCTCGTCGTCCGTTCGACCGATCTCGGCAGACACCTGAACGAGATTGTGGCCCTTTTCGTGATACGCGTCCCGGATGGCCTGTTCGGCCCGAACCCTCGCCTGAGGCCGAAGCACTTCGCCTCGAATGAATCCGGCCGTTTTCCGAAGATTCTTGTCCTTGATGGCCTTGTTGCCCTCGAACTCGACTTCTCCAAGCCGAGGGTATTCCCGAATGGCGAAAATCACGGCCACTCCCCCATCGGCCTCCTCCACGAACACCTTGATGTGCTCGAACAACCCAACGCTGAACAGATTTCGGATTGCGGTCGCCGGATGGTCGGGCTGCAGACGCTGGTCGATATCGAGCCCGCTTTGGAATCGAACCAGCGATGCCTCAGTGATATCGTTGCCCTCGACACGAATCTCCTTGATCAAAGGGCGTGGCGGGGCTTCTGTCTGTCCCCGGGCGGACGAACTCACCAGAAACACAGACAGCAAAGCGATAATCATCGTGTTACGTTGGGTCATACATACTCGCGGCCGACGTTTGAATTCACTTATTTCGGAATACGCACGGCCTGCCAAAAGGTCCCCGCGTGAACGTCACGGAAAACGGGCCCGGAGAACGGTCACCGGGCCCGTCGAATTCGACTCACAGAAAGTAGATCAGACCTTATCCCGATCTACCACTTCTGCATCTACGTCAGCGGTTTCATCGCTGAAGTGGAGGTTCTTGCCCTTTTTCGAAATCCGGATCTTGCTGCCCTCACGGAACCGGCCCATCAGGATTTCTTCAGCCAGAGGGTCTTCTACCAGCTTCTGGATCGTGCGTTTGAGTTGTCTTGCACCGTAAGTGGGGTCAAAGCCCTTCTCCGCCACAAGCGCTTTTGCGCCGGGGGTCAGGCTTAGAGACATGCCACGTTCTTCGACCCGCTCCAGCACCGCTACAAGCATGATATCGACGATCTGTATGATGTCTTTGCGATCGAGCGGGTTGAAAATGACCGTTTCATCCAGTCGGTTGATGAATTCAGGGCTGAAGGCCTTCTTAACCTCTTCGTTGATGCGCTGCTCCATCCGTTCCTTTAGCGACTTCTTGTCGGATGCCTGGAAACCCAGGCCTCCTGATTTCGCGATATCCTTCGTCCCCAGGTTCGAGGTCATGATGAGGATCGTGTTCTTGAAGTTGACCTTCCGACCGAAACTATCGGTCAAACGCCCCTCGTCCAGCAGTTGGAGCAATAGATTGAAGACATCCGGATGCGCTTTTTCGATTTCATCAAGTAACACGACCGAATAAGGTCGGCGACGCACCTTCTCCGTAAGCTGGCCCCCCTCCTCGTAACCAATGTAGCCCGGAGGCGCTCCAACAAGCCTCGAAATCGCGAATTTCTCCATGTAATCTGACATGTCAACCGTGATCAGTGCATCGTCATCGTCGAACAGATATCGTGCCAGCGACTGTGCAAGGTGGGTCTTCCCGATGCCGGTAGGTCCCAAGAACATGAACGTTCCGATCGGGCGGTTTGGATCCTTTAGACCCGCCCGGGTCCTGCGAATCGAGCGACACACGGTCTTGAGCGCCTCCTCCTGGCCGACGACCTGCTCCTTGAGCTCGTCCTCCATTCGCAGAAGTTTTTCCGATTCGGCCTCAGCCAGACGGAATACGGGGATACCCGTCATGCTCGCGATGACCTCAGCGATTTTCTCCTCGTCCACCTCGACCACTTCGTCCTTGACCTTACGGTCCCACGTCTTCCGCTTGTCTTCCAGAAGAGCTTTTTTCGATCGCTCCTGATCGCGCAGTTTGGCCGCTTCTTCGAATTGTTGCTTGTCGGCAGCCGTATCCTTGTCGCGGGTGATTTTCTCGATTTCCAACTCGAGTTCTTTAATCTCTTCAGGCGGATTCAGTCGGGCAAGTCGCACCCTCGACCCGGTCTCATCGATTACGTCGATGGCCTTGTCGGGCAGGTGTCGGTCTGTGATGTAGCGGTCGGCCAGCCGGACCGATGCTTCGATCGCCGCCTCTGTATACTGAACCTTGTGGTGCACTTCATAGCTCGTCTTGAGCCCCTTGAGGATTTCGATCGTATCCTCAGGTGAGGGGGCGTCCACCAGAATCGTCTGAAAGCGTCGCTCAAGGGCTCCGTCTTTCTCGATGTGTTTCCTGTACTCGTCGAGCGTGGTCGCACCGATACACTGCAACTCACCCCGCGAAAGCGCGGGCTTGAACATGTTCGAGGCATCCAGAGTTCCCTCGGCCGAGCCGGCACCGACAATCGTGTGAAGCTCATCGATAAAGATCACAACGTCGGTACTCTGCTGAAGCTCATTCATGACCGCCTTGATGCGCTCCTCGAACTGTCCCCGATACTTCGTACCGGCCACGATGCCACCCATGTCGAGAGTCACCACACGTTTGTCGGCCAACACCTGCGGGACACGACGTTCGACGATACGCTGGGCAAGCCCTTCCACAATCGATGTCTTGCCGACCCCTGGCTCTCCGATCAGAACCGGGTTGTTCTTCTTGCGGCGACTGAGCACCTGGGACACACGTTCGATTTCGTCGTTTCGTCCGATGACCGGGTCCAGCTTGCCTTGCTTCGCAAGCTCGGTAAGATCCCGTCCAAAGTGATCGAGGAACGGTGTCTTGCTCTTTTTCTTTTCTCTTTTCCCGGTCGGCTTGCCTTGCAGCACGGCGATCACCTCTTCTTTCGCCGTTTTGTGATCGACCCCGAACGCGGATAGGATCTGCGCAGCGACCCCATCCTTGTCTTTCAAAAGCGCCAGCAGGAGGTGACAGGTCTTCACGAACTGGCTCTTCATTTCCTTGGCTTCGTTCGCCGCAATTTCGAGGATCTGTTTTGCCCGCGGCGTGAAGGGCACTTCGCCCATCGTCATCGATCCGCCCGACGAGGCCACATAGTCGTCAATGGATTGTTTGATGTTCTCCAGGTTGAGACCCAAGTTCTGCAGAACGGTGGTCGCCGAGCCCTTCCCCTCGCGAATGATTCCCAGCAGAAGATGCTCCGTCCCGATGTAATTGTGGCCGAGACGAGCGGCTTCCTCACGGGCCAGCTGCATAATTCGCTTCACACGGTCTGAGAACATGTTGTTCATCGTACGACTCCTCTTCGGACAAACCATTTAGAGGCCGTCAAATCGACCCACCTCGAATAATCCCCGATTTTCTCTCGATCTTCAAGATGCGGCTCAGTCATCATGCTACAAGCTGCGATCTAACCCGCTCAGCCCTCAGGACGTCCCGCTCGACGGGGGAAAGGGATCGGCCTGCCCTGAACTGTAAATGGGATGGCTTGGACTCGACCATCAGACGATTCAACGAGGCCAGGTCCACGTCATCCGCCATCTTCAGGTCGATGCCCAGACGAAGCGCGGAGGAGAAATTCATCAGTTCCTGCGACGTTAGCAAACGGGCGTTACGCAGGATTCCGAGGGCACGCCCCACCTTGTCTTCGATCTGTGTTTCCGCCTCACGGAGGAGGGTTTCGCGGGCGTTGATCTCACAGGCGATCAACTCATCGACCACACTCCGCAGGTCGTTCAGCAGGGCCTCTTCGGCCTTGCCCATCGTAAGCTGGTTGGAAATCTGATAGAGGTTCCCGGCCGAGGCCGTGCCCTCGCCATAGATGCCGCGCACCACGAACCCCATTTGGGCCACACCCCGGATAACCCGATCCATTTCACGGGTCAGCACGAGCCCCGGCAGGTGAATCAACACCGACGCCCTCAACCCGGTCCCAGCGTTCGTTGCGCACGCTGTAAGATAACCCCACCGGTCTGATTCGGCGAACTTCAGTCTATCGGCCAAGCCTGCTTCCAGCTTCCGAGCGGCAACCCAGGCCTCGTCCGGCTGGAATCCTGAGAGAATAGACTGAATTCGAAGGTGATCTTCCTCATTTACCATCACGCTGAGGCATTCACCCGGTTCTACCAAGACGCCACGCGCCCCCTTCTCTTCGGCCAATGCGGGGCTGATCAGATGTCGCTCCACCAGCAGCTGCCGTTCTAATTCGGTCAAGTCCGTGGTTCGGAAAAACACCATCGAAGGAGACGGCGCAGACGCCACGGCATCGACCACAGCCTGCTGCTCGGCCTCCGTGGCCCGGTTTGTGAACGGAATCTGATCTAAATTCCGAGCCAACCGGACCCGACTGCTGACCACCACAGTTGCGGACTGTCCGGACCCGTCGAGCCAGGTGGCGGTGTCTCCCGCCAGATCCTTGAACGTCAAGTATTCGCTGTTCCCGCGTGAAGCGCCCTACGCATCCGATCCCGTAGTTCTGCCGCTTCCTCGAATGCTTCCTGCTTGACCGCCTCCGTGAGCGCACGTTGCAGATCTTCCAGGTCAGGAGCAGCCACAACTGGGCTGTGGTCTCCGACACCCTGAACGCGATGAAACAGGCGGTCGAGGTGTGGCCCGAATGCCTCATAGCATTGCGCGCACCCGAACAGGCCGCTATTCTGAAAGTCGGCGAAGCTCTTGCCACACGAGGGGCACGAGACGGCGGGCGCCTTCTGCCCCTGTGTCATCGTCTTGATCGCGATCGCCACGCCGCCGGCCCCGTTCAGCGTCGACGCACACTCCGGACAGAGATGGGTGATCTTGTGATCCTCACCCACGACCTTCGTGATCACGACGGTCGCTTCGTGTGCCTGGCAATTCTGACAGGTCATTTCACTCCGGGCCCAGCAGCCCCCCCTCCAGACGAACCACGCGATCGGCCCTGGATGCCAACGTAGAATCGTGGGTCACCACCACAAAGGTCTGGCCGCGACCTCTCGCATAGGTGATCATCGCGTTGTGAAGCGCTTCGCTCCGTTCTCCATCGAGATTTCCAGAAGGCTCGTCGGCCAGAATCACCGTGGGTTCTGCCACCAGGGCACGAGCGAAGGCAACCCGTTGCCGCTCGCCCCCCGACAGTTCAGATGGGAGATGCGAACTCCGATCGTCCAGCCCGAGCTCTTCCAAAAGCGCCTGCGCCTTATCGTGGGCGCCCCCCCTGGGAAGGTCTCGAATCAGCAGTGGCATCATCACATTTTCGACGGCGGTGAATTCGGCGAGTAAGTGGTGAAACTGGAACACAAACCCGATGTGACGATTCCGAAAGTTCGCGAGCTCGCGATCGTTCAAATCCAATAGGGCCGTTGAAGCAATTGTGACAGACCCGCTGTCGGGCCTGTCCAGACCGCCCAACAGGTGTAGGAGCGTGCTCTTCCCAACACCCGACGGCCCCACGATCGCGACTATTTCCCCCTGGGCTACATCGAGGTCGGCTCCCCTCAAAACCTCGATCACGCTCTCCCCGACGTGAAATCGCTTACAGAGCCCGCGTGCTGAAATCACGCCGGAAGCCCCACGACTCTCAGATTTCCACCGCGTCTGCCGGGGTGTCCACACCCTCCTCGGGCCGCATCTGGGGGAACAGAATCACATCACGTATGGAGGCTGAATCGGTCAGCAACATTACCAGCCGGTCAATCCCGATTCCAAGTCCGCCTGTCGGCGGCATGCCGTACTCCATGGCTCTCACGTAGTCCTCATCCATCACGTGGGCCTCCGAGTCACCCCCCTCACGAAGAGCCGCCTGCTGATCGAACCGGTCCCGCTGATCGATTGGATCGTTCAGTTCGGAGAACGCATTGCCGATTTCTGCCCCGCACACGAAAGGCTCGAACCTTTCTGTCAAACCTTCCGTATCGCGATGACGTTTGGCCAGGGGTGACATGTCGACGGGGTAGTCCGTGACGAAAGTCGGCTGAATGAGCGTGGGCGCCACCGCTGCATCGAAGATCTCGTCGATCATCTTGCCCCGGGTCGCGCCAGGCTCAAGGTCGACCTCGTACCGGTCGCAGACTGCACGAAGATCGTCTTCGCTGGCTTGGGAGATGTCGATGTGAGCCGATTGGGCGATCCCCTCCTGCATGGAGAGTCGGCGCCAGGGAGGAGTAAGGTCTACTTCCTCGCCCTGGTAGGTGATCGTGAAGGATCCCGTCACCTCTTTTGCAACTGATGACACCAGCTCCTCGGCAATGGCCATCATGTCGCCGTAGTCTGCATATGCTTGGTAAAGTTCGAGGAGCGTAAACTCCGGATTGTGGGTCCGGTCGATCCCCTCATTACGGAAATCCTTGCAGATTTCGTAGACCCGATCGAATCCCCCGACGATCAGGCGCTTGAGATACAGTTCGTCCGAGATGCGGAGGAAGAGCGGCATGTCGAGAGCATTGTGGTGCGTCACAAAAGGTCTGGCCGCAGCTCCACCATAAAGTGGTTGCAGAGCGGGCGTCTCGACTTCTAGAAACGCCTTCTCATCCAGAAATCGACGAATCGCGGAAACGATGGCTGTTCGTTTCCTGAAAACATCCTGGACGTCCGGATTCAGGGCCAGGTCGACGTAGCGGCGCCGGTAGCGCAACTCCACATCGGCAAAAGCGTCGTGAACCACCCGTTCTCCGTCACGCATTTCTTCTTTGGGAACGGGGAGGGGTCGAATCGCCTTACTCAAGAGATCCAGTTGACGGACCTCGACGGTCATTTCGCCGGTACGCGTGAGAAACAGCGGACCCATGACGCCTACAAAATCGCCGATATCCAGCAAGCGCCAGAGGTCGAAGAGTCGCTCACCCACGACATCGAGTTTGACGTAGATTTGGAAACGACCCGAACCGTCTCTCAGATCCGCAAAGGCCGCCTTCCCGTGGCCACGGGTAACGACGAGCCTACCGCAGACCGAGACTTCGTCGCCCTCCTCTGCGAGTCGGTCGAAGTCCTCCCTGAGGGCGTCCATCGTATGTGACCGCTCGAATCGGTAAGGGTAGGGGTCGACCCCCATGTCCCGAATCCGCTCGAGCTTCTTCAGCCTCTGCTCGATGAGTTGCGATTCGGGCGTCGCAGTGCTCTGCTGACTCACCCGCGTTCTCCGTCGAAGCCTGCTAAATTGAGGAAAAGTTCTATAAGTATAGTGAATACTATGGTCACGGTCAATCCGACCGAAACTTATGGCTCACTTAGCTGTTGTATTCGTGTAGGAAGGCCGTAATAAACTCATCGATGTCGCCGTCCATGACGCCCTGGACATCTGAAGTTTCGACGCCCGTTCGAACATCCTTGACCATCTGGTGGGGCTGGAACACGTAGTTCCTGATCTGACTGCCCCATTCGATTTTCTTCTTCCCGCTCTCGAGCGCCGCTCGCTTTTCCTCTTCCTGCTCTTTGTAGTGCTGGTACAGCCTGGCCTTGAGGATCTTCATGGCCGAGTTCTTGTTCTTGTGCTGGCTTCGTTCATTCTGGCACTGAACCGTGATGCCGGTCGGAAGGTGCGTCATCCGCACTGCGGAGTCGGTCTTGTTCACGTGCTGCCCCCCGGCTCCACCAGCGCGGTAGGTATCGATCCTGACATCTTCAGGTTTGATTTCGACCTCGATGTCACCGGCCGCTTCGGGATAGACGAACACGGATGCGAAAGACGTGTGCCGGCGCTTGTTCGAGTCGAAGGGAGATATCCGCACGAGGCGGTGGACTCCGATTTCGGCCTTCAGGTATCCGAAGGCGTAGTCACCGGTCACCTCGATGGTTGCGCTCTTGAGACCCGCAGTCTCGCCAGGCTGAAGGTCGAGCACCTCCGCCTTCAGATCGTGGCGCTCTGCCCACCTCACGTACATTCGCATGAGAAGTTGCGCCCAGTCTTGGGCTTCGGTACCCCCGGCGCCGGGATGGATCGACAGGATCGCATTCAGCCGATCTTCACGCTCCCCCAGCATATGGCGCAACTCAAGGTCGCTGAGTTTACGCTCCGAGACCAACAGTTCCGCGTCGACCTCCGTGAGCGTTTCTTCATCATCCTCTTCCACGGCCAGCTGGCAGAGTTCTTCGACATCCGTAATCGTCTGATCGATCGAAGACCATCCATCCACCCAAGCCTTGTGCCCATTTACCTCGTCGATCGTCTCCCGGGCCTTCTCCTGGTCATCCCAGAAGGTGGCTGCCTCCATCAGCCGCTCCAGCTCGGAAATGCGGGCTCTACGTGAATCTAATTCAAAGATACCTCCCGAGGTGGTCCACTCTCTCTCGGCAGGATTGGATACGGGACTGAACGTCGACTGGCTGAATCTCGGAAGGCATTTTATTACCTCAGATCGACAACTTCGACGCCCTCGGGCGCCTCGAACTGGAATGTTTCGTCTTTGGTTCTCTTGTTTTCCTTCAGGTCAGTCAACACGTAGGTCGTCTCGTCGGAATTGATATTGCGATATTCGACCTTTCGCACCAGCCAAATTCTACGGTCGACCCAAAGCCGGACTCGATTAACGTAGGCGTCCGGCTCTATGGGGGTCAGGGTCAGCGCATGACAGCGCTTTCCGTCAACGCGATCCTCACCATCCAGAACCGGGTGAAATCGTTCGTCGTACCCCCCGAGCAGGATCAGATCGAACAGCAGCTTTTCGTAGCTCTGGTCCTGGTTAACCACGGCATAGTCGCTTAGCAAAGCCTGGGCATTCGAAGGATCGTAGCTCCACGCCCGCTCCCCATCGGTCACGACTGTCTGAACATCTGACTGAAGGAGGAATCGGTTGGGTTTCTGGACGACCAGGCGCCCCCGAATGATCTGAGTCTGATCGACAAGCTTCCAGTAATGACGCTTCTGGAAGTCTGCCTGAAGGGTCTTCAGTTTGTTGAACCGTTTCTGCAGATTTTGGATGACCTCAGCACCATCGAGCGCGAAGGCCCCCGGACTGCCCATAAGGAACAGAAAGAAGACGATGGGAGCAAACTTTCTCACGTTTCTTGAGCTTCCGTCTCCAGGAGAGCTTCGAGGTAATCCTCACCAACAAGAACGGGTCTGGCCTTGCTCGCCCCATCGGATGTCCCCACAATGCCGGCCCGCTCCAGTTCGTCCACAAGTCGGGCAGCCCTCGCATAACCAACCTTCATTCTTCTCTGAAGGAGAGATGCCGAGCCCTGCTGATGCAAGACCACCAGCTTGAGGGCTTCATCGAACCGCTCATCGCGGGCGTCTTCCTCGAAGTCGAAGTCGTTCATTCCCTTCCCGAAATCGACCGTATCCAGAGTCACCGACTGAGACGCTGCGAACTCGACGATTCGTTCAGTCTCTTCCGTTTCTATGTAAGCCCCCTGGGCCCTGATCGGTTCCGGTTTTCCGGATGGGAGGAAGAGCATGTCGCCGTTTCCGAGCAGCTTCTCCGCCCCGTTACAGTCCAGAATCGTTCTCGAATCCACTTTAGACGCAACGCGGAACGCTATGCGGGACGGGAAGTTAGCCTTGATCGTGCCTGTGATTACATTCACCGAGGGCCGTTGTGTGGCGATGATCAGGTGGATGCCCACGGCCCGTGCCATCTGGGCCAGACGGGCGAGGGAGTTTTCGATATCGGCCGGGGCTGTCATCATCAGGTCGGCAAGCTCATCGACCACGACGACCAGGTAAGGCAGTTTCTCTGGAAGCTCCTCCCGATCCTCGTCGGACTCGGCTTCTCTACGAAGGCGCTCCAGCTTCTTGTTGAAGTCAGCAATGTTCCTAACGCTGAACCGGGACATCGTCCGATACCGGTTCTCCATCTCCGCCACTGCCCATTTCAGTGCGTCGGCCGCCACCTTGGGGTCCGTGACCACCGGCGAAAAGAGGTGAGGAATCCCCTCGTAGACAGACAGCTCAAGCATTTTTGGGTCTACCATGATGAATCGGACTTCGTCTGGAGAGTTCCGGAACAGGATGCTGGCGATCAGAGAATTGATGCAGAACGATTTGCCGCTTCCCGTCGCGCCCGCGATCAATAGATGCGGCATCTTGGCTAGATCCGCCGACATGGGTTCGCCAGTCACGGTTTTTCCCAGACCCACCATCAAGTTGGCCTTCGTTCGTTGGAACGAAGGCGTATCGAGCACTTCGCGGAGATACACATACCGCGGAACAGGATTAGGCACTTCGATCCCGACTGCAGCCTTGCCCGGGATCGGAGCCATGATTCTGATGCTCCTAGCCTTCATCACCATAGCCAGGTCGTCTGCCAGGGTGACAATCCTCGAAACCTTCACCCCGGAAGGGGGCTGGACTTCGAAAGAGGTGATGACAGGGCCGGGATTCACCTGAACTACCCGGCCGTCAACTCCAAAGCTGCTCAGACTTTCCTCGAGCGTCTGGGCGCCGTCAAGCAGATAGTCTTTGTCCACCTCCTCGGAGTCGTGAGGTGGATCGGAGAGAAGGTCCAGACTCGGCATCTCGTAATCGAGTTCCGAGTTCCCCTGCTTGGGCTTAGAACTGCTTCCACCCCTTCGACTCTTCTTCGTTCGAACAATCCTGGGAGGGACCGTGGTAGATGGCTCAAGATCCGCGGGCGATGACGGCAACGTCGGAGGGGCGGGCTCGATCGGTGACTCGATCTCTGCTTCGGATGTGTCGATCTCCGGTTCGTCGAATGTTTCCTCGAAAGCCTCCTCAAACACCGGATCGCCACCGCCTGCATCGACCTCCTCGGCACTCATTGCCTCAGCTTCTTCCATCCTTCTGGCCTTCGCAATCTTCCGTCTGGCCCGAATCTCGGTCCCCCAATCCCACGCCCGCCAACCCTGAGTCCGTGTCCAGGGTCCGATACGGATCACCGATGGCAACAGACCCCAGATCCCCGCCCAGAGCCGCCCGAGACCCACTACTACCAGGTCGGGGAACCGATGGACGGGAACATTTGTCGCGACCATCAAAAGGATAAGCCCGCCTGCACCCAGTAGAATCGAGGAGCCCACCTGCCCCAGATACGGAACCAGAACGAGGGAGGAAAGCGTGACTCCAATCCACCCTCCCATCAGAAACGCCTGATGCGTATGCCCCCCCGAGGGCAGCCCGGACCCGGCGCAAAAAAGCGTCAGGATGACTAGCAGACTCAAAGATCGCCAGGCAGCGCGACGACGATCAGCGTGGGTAAACAGGGTCCAGCCCCAGAGAAACACCGTGGCATTCAGGAGAATCGCCCCGTAGCCCGATAGGAAGAGTAAACGGTAAGAGAGATGCGCACCGAGCCATCCCGCCAGATTTTGAGCCATTTCTGGGGGTCTGCTGGAGTTGGGAGGATCCTCAGGAGAATGTGAAACAAGGCTCACGAGAACGAGGAGCCCGACAGCAAGAAGGAGTACACCCAGGACCTGAAGCGGCAATGCGCCGCCCGAGGCTGACCTGGCGTCCTTCGACGATCTGTTCATGGGAACCGCCGAATCTATCGAAGGGGGAGCTTGGGGGGTGCGTCGCTGGGGAAGCGCCGCAATAGAGAAACATAGGCAAACGGGCAACACGGGTGAAGCGTATTTATGGTCGTTTACCCAGTCCCCTGCTGTAGACCACGGTCGTTCGGGCCCTCAAGATTTGCCCGTCAGGCACGGCCTCAAACGTCGAGGATGTGGGGGCCGGGTTTGACCCGGACTCCACGATCGTCACGCCCGTCCCAGGTCGTGACAAACCGCGATCCTACTTCCGCGCCTTGAACGAGCACCCTTCTGAGTCTCCCAACCCGGTCGAAGACCCGCACTACCAAACGTGCCCTTCTGACGCCAGTCTCGACAGTCACTTGAGACGATTCCGAAAATGGACTTGGCCGTGCTTCTAAGTGCAGGCTTCCATCCGGAGCGAATGCCACTGCATTGGGCCCGCTTGGCGTCGCCCCGAATGGTGCGGTCGAAGACAGCCAGTTGGACCCATCACCGGGGGCCGAAAGATCGATCCGCTCCAGAGACCGTCCAAGTCTCGAGGACTCGTAGATTCCCCGATAGGTCTCGGAACCCGTCCCGTCGAACAGGGTGACCGAGTCCCCCCATCGTTCAAGACTGGCCACGGCTCGACCTGCACGGCCTCCACTTCGTTCACCTCTCCCTTTGACAGAACGGCACGCGCACCATCTTGCAGTAGACTCGGCGTGCGCACGTGCCCCCTCTTGCCCGATGAATCCCAGAATCCCCAGCCGAACAGATCGACTTCCACTCCCCATCGGTTGACGACCTCGATCCATTCAGGTCCCGCCGAAGGGGCCACCATCAATCCCGATAACACAACCCCTCCAGGGATCACGCCGTATACGACCCGAACGGAGACTCGATCGTTCGTCGCGTCCTGGTCCCCAGGAGAGATGCCCCTGGCTTCGTAGAACAACGTGCGCCCCGGGTATGCGGCTCCCACGCAGTGATCGAGTCTGCGCTCCCCAGCGCAATCTCAGGAATCCTTACCCTGTCGACCTCCGCCCCCTCGAGTGAAAGAATCAGGTCGCCACCTGCGGCCTGACGGCCCCGATTGTGCAGGGTCAGTGCAACCAAAGGTTCATGGCTGTACGGAACGAGGGTCACATCGGCAGTCACCTCCAGATCCATTTCTTTTGGCGAGATGCTGTTAATCGACCCGGGTGTTCCACCACGCCAGAGCATCGCGCTCCAAAGATCTTCAATGCCCCGAGTTCTCTCCTCGCTGAAACCTTCATCGGTACCAATCGAGTACGTGTGTGTGTCGATCGTGTCCCCCTGTGCGTTCAACAGGACGATCGTTTCTGCCTGTGTATTGCTCAGGCCGCTACGTCCAAACGTCCCGTCATCGAGCAGGAAGAGACTCGCATCACCAGGTAACGGCGCGTAGGCCCCAACTCCGAGTTCGTAGTCAGGATCTAACAGAAGACCGAATTGTCCTGACGCAAGAGAAGCCGATCCTACGGCGATCAGTGCCTCGGTTACGGCCCCTTCTCCCACACGCCATCCTGTCATGTCCACCGGCAGAGGTCCGATGTTCTGAACTTCGGTGAATTCATCCGTCAGCTCACTGCCTGCAGGATCATACATCACTTCCGTCAGCCTGACGTCCGCACACACAGCCCCGCCGCAGGTCTGGAAGACCGCCATCAGCAGAAGCGATAGCCAGACGTCTCGCATCACACCATACCCCGCCGGCGACGCCATGCCCACTCCGCACAAAGTGCGATTGCCGCGAGCCAGAAGGGCCAGGAAACACCCAGCAGTCTCCTCCGTATCGATACACGATGCGGCTGCGGAAGGAGAACCAGTTCATCAAGAAACTGTGCGATCTGATCAGGATCGACCACCTTGCCCCCACTGTTTCTGGATATGGCCGACAGAAGCCCCCCATCCACACTCAGATTCTCGAATTCCAGGCTGTAACGACCGACCGTCAGGGTGTCCATCACACTCTCAGACTCCTGCTCATTGGATCGGGCGGACACACGGTACGTGTGGCTGCCCTGAGGAAGTCCACGGATACGCCCCTCGTAGTGTCCCCGACCTACTGATCTAAGGGTAGTCGTACGGGGCGCGGCCCCCAGAACCTCTACTCCGACTCTGGCGCCGTCGACGGGGTGCAGCAAGGCGTCGAAGAGTTGAGCGCGAAATTTGACGGGTTCTCCGCTCCGATACAGCGATCGATCGGTTTCGACCCTCAGTCGCGAGATGTCCTCCCGGGCAGACAGCCATCGTATGCAAGACCTCCAGAACGCAGCTGGCGCGTCGCTCGCCCGATCGTATCCCAGGGACATCAGGCCGTGACGCCAATACGACCTGCCCGCGAACACCGCTACTTTTCCACCCCCATACTGCGAAACGACCGCAATCGGGTCTTTCGACGTCGACGACCGTAGCAGAACGCGCGCATCGTCTCGAACTCTCGATATGGGGTTCATGCCTGAGAGCGGGGGAAGCGAACGCCAGATCTGCGGATCCACCATCCCGCTTCGAAGGATCGGATGACTGCTGGCGTCTGCGGGCACTTCTACCCTTACGGGAAGAGATTCGAAAGCGCCCCCACGCAAGGGTAGTAACCCGTCTCCACGCTCCGTCTGTTCGAGAGCCGATCTCCTCCCACCCACAACAAGCAGGGCGCCACCCCCTCTCACGTAGTCGGCCATCCTGCCACTACCGGGTGAGACCGAAAGGTCGTGAAGGATGATGACGTCGGGGGGATCGGAAGCTTCCGCGGCTCGCCTGAGCCGGGAAGGAATCGCGCCCGTCAGAACGTGGACGAATTCAACGACGCAGTTGGAATCCGCTTCGATCGTCCTGCGCAGGTAGGCAAGATCGGCGGAGGGAGGACCTGCGAGCAACACATCAGACCGTGCAGGAAGCACACGGGTCCTGACGACGACTCGATTGTTCCGTAGCTCTTGCTCGTCCGGCACGCCAGGCACTCGGACTTCGTACTCCACGACCCCGGAACGGTCAGGAACGACCACCAACTCCACCGTTTGCTCGCCCGGAGAGACCTCGACCACCTTGCGTGCGACCACCGCGCTGTCAGAACTTACGAGCAGAGGTACCCGTGTTTTCACCTGGCCGCTCACACGCAAAGTGACCTGAAAGGCAAGCGGTCGGCCTACGTATCCCAGCGGCTCTGTTCCCCACCAGGTCAGAGACAGGTCAGCAGGGGCCCCCTTCGCACCTACCAGAACGGTGTGAACGGGGGCCTCAAGTCCCGAAGCAAGGGTTTCCGGAGAAACTCCAAGATTGTTGGCCCCGTCACTCGCCAAAAGGATCCCTACGAGGCCTTCGTTTCTCAGCTCTTTGGTGACCGTTTTCAGCCCCTGGGCCAGATCCGTACCGGGACCGTCGAAATTGGGCAGTTGAGGGGTTCGGAACTCGACTGTTTCCACATCCACTGCGAACCACCGCAGGCGGGCTCGATCGGCAACGCGATTCCAGACCGTATCCTCCAGAATCCCCGTAACCACATCAGTGCGAGTGCGGTCACCCGATGCAATCCTCAGACTTTCCGAGTTATCTACCACGACTGCAATAAGCGGCTTGCGGGAAGCCTCATACGTGAGCGAAAGAACGGGCTCCCCGATCAGGAGGAGCAGTGTTCCGATCACAAGGACCCGGACATAGAAGAAGAAGGAGCCTCTTTCTGAAGACCGAAAGGCCCGTCGGGCCAATCCGCTCATCCCGAGCAGAAGGAGCAGCAGTGGGAGACCATAGGAGAGGTCGAAATCGAAACCCAACCCGTCGATCAAGCCCCGGCCCCAGTGTCAATGCCGGGAAGTGGTCTTCGAGGATCCGCATTCAGCTCGAGGCCATCGGTTTCGCCCCGCTCCAATCGATAGGATCCTGCGGCAGCGATCATCGCCGCGTTGTCGGTACAAAGAATCGGAGAAGGCACGTGAAGGCTGAGCCCCGCGTCCCCACACGCCACCTCCATGTCCTCCCTCAAGCACTTGTTCGCAGCCACGCCGCCTGCCAGTAGAACCCGCTTGACCCCGATCCGCCTACTGGCCTGAACTGTCTTCTCCACAAGAGGGTCGACGACAGCAGCCTCGAAGCTTGCAGCCACGTCCGGTTTCAACCTCGTCTTTTCCTCGGCCGACAGTTTCTGGAGGTGGTACAAGACGGCCGTCTTCAGACCTGAGAAGCTGAATGTAAACTCGTCCAAGGGCCCTCTCGGATAGTCGAAAGCCGAGGGATCACCTGACTTGGCCAGTTCCGAGATCCGGGGCCCACCCATCGTGGGTTCCCCCGGTGCGAGCAGACCCAGAAGTTTCGCCACCTTATCGAAGGCCTCGCCCGCCGCGTCGTCCGACGTCCTGGCCAGGTATCGGTAGTGACCCAGATCAACCACTTCGATCAGGTCCGTGTGCCCACCTGAAGCCACGAGAGCCACGAAGGGCGGCCGGAGGTCTTCGTGCTCAAGGAATCCCGAGAACAGGTGTCCTTCCATGTGGTGCACACCCACGAGCGGAAGACCCCGGCTCCAGGCTAACCCCTTGGCCGCCGACAGCCCCACAAGGAGGCAGCCGACAAGCCCAGGCCCCGAGGTCACCGCTACGCCCTCGATGTCCTCCAGCCTCACCCCGGCATCACGCAGAGCCTCACGGAGCACAGGGAGAAGCTTGCGCGTGTGGTTTCGCGAAGCGATCTCAGGCACGACACCGCCATAGATACTGTGATCGGTCTGACTGAAGATGACGTTCGAGGCGATTTTTCCGTCGGCAACGACCGCCACCGATGTTTCATCACAGGAAGTTTCAATACCCAGAACCGTGGGTCGCAAGGCAGCCCCCCAATAAACAGAGAGCCGGGCGAGAGGAGTCTCACCCGGCTAGACGACCTGCAAGGGCGCGCAGATCACTTGTAAGATTCGGTAATGTCTCTTCCGACGCTGATTTCGCCGTTATCGATACGTAAGTTGAACCCGCAGTCGGGGTTGTTACATACCCACGCTTTGTACTTGATCGATGCCCCTTCGCGGCCGTAATCCGACAGGGGCAGCAGGACGCCGCTTTCACACTTTTGACACGATGGAAACATATGCTCCATCTTTCCCCCTCCACTCCAACGCGCCCCCTATAAGCCCCGACCCGTAGTGGCCCGAAGCCCGGAAGACGGTGAATACACGCCTTTTACGGACAATCTAAAATTAAGCGAACCCCTATGGCCTGTCAATCGCATTCACGGCTCCTGAAGCCCCTGAGAAATTGACAAAGGTCGTTGATTCCCCTATAGTTGAGTCGTTTCGGGCGTGGCCGTTTGGAAGCCCGATATCGAGGGCGGGCAACATCCGTCCGATCCTCGCACACACCTCTATCAATGAACTACGCTCCCGAAAATCCACTCATCGTTCAGAGCGACCTGACCGTCCTCCTCGAGGTCAACAGCCCCAGATATGAGGCGGCGCGGGACGTACTTGCGCGATTCGCGGAACTCGAGAAAAGTCCCGAACACATCCACACCTACAGAATTACGCCCCTCTCACTCTGGAATGCAGCAGCTGCGGGATTGAACGCTGTCGAAATCGGCGAAGCGCTCGAGACGCATGGGAAGTACGAGATCCCTCAGAACGTAAACGTCGAGATCGAAGAGACGATCGCGCGTTACGGACGAATCGAGCTCGATCGGGACGGAGACCACCTGGTCCTGACCGCTGATGACCCTCTCTTGCTTGTCGAAATCCTGCGACACAAAACCGTAGAACCCTACATCAAAGAACGCCTCGATGATCATCGGGCAGCCGTCGAACCCCTCTATCGGGGTCACCTGAAACAAGCCCTCACCAAGGTGGGTTTTCCAGTTCGAGACCTCGCAGGCTACCTCGCGGGGTCCCCACTCTCCTTCTCCCTCCGCGACGAAACCCTTTTTGGTGAATCCTTCGCACTACGGGACTACCAGCGTGAGGCCTCCGAAATCTTCTACGCTGGAGGAGGCCCCGATGGAGGCAGCGGGACGATCGTCCTGCCGTGCGGCGCAGGTAAAACGATCGTGGGGCTGGCCGTGATGCATCAATATCAGGCCCAAACACTCGTTTTGACGACGAACATCACCGCTTCCAGGCAATGGCTCGCCGAAGTCCTCGACAAGACGGATCTGCGTGAGGATCAGGTCGGCGAATACTCTGGAGAGCGCAAGGAGATCAAGCCCGTTACAGTGGCGACCTATCACATTCTGACCTACCGAAGAGAAAAGGGAGGCGATTTTCCCCACTTCAGTCTTTTCAACGAAGGAGGATGGGGGCTCATCATCTACGATGAAGTGCATTTGCTTCCTGCCCCGGTTTTTCGCTTCACGGCCGAACTCCAGGCCAGGCGGCGCCTCGGATTAACGGCCACGCTCGTACGGGAGGACGGTCTCGAAACGGATGTGTTCAGCCTGATCGGACCAAAACGCTACGACGTCCCGTGGCGAGAGCTCGAGTCGAAAGGGTGGATCGCGATAGCCGCGTGCAAGGAGATCCGGATTCCGCTTCCGGAGAAACTACGGCTCGATTACGCGGTAGCAGGCGGCCGTGCGAAGTTCAGAATCTCTTCGGAGAACCCCGACAAAATCGATCTAGTCCGCCGCCTCGTCGACTCGCATTCAGGCGACCAGATCCTGGTCATCGGTCAGTATCTCGATCAGCTCGAGGAACTTTCCAAGGAGCTCAATGCCCCGATTATCCAAGGGAAGACACCCAGCGAGGAGCGTGATAAACTCTACGATCGCTTCCGCAAGAAACAGCTGAATCTGCTGATCGTCTCCAAAGTAGCCAACTTTGCTGTGGACCTTCCCGATGCGAACGTGGCCATACAGGTCTCCGGCACGTTCGGTTCGCGGCAGGAAGAAGCGCAACGCCTCGGCCGGATTCTGCGCCCCAAAGAGGGTGACAATCTAGCCCACTTCTACACCCTCGTAACGAAGGACACTCGTGAGCAGGAGTTCGCCCGAAACCGGCAAATGTTCCTGACCGAACAGGGATATCGTTACTCCATTCACGATGCTACGGACGTAACGTCCCCCGCCCAGGCTGGCTGATCGACTTTGCCGATTCGGGCATCCATCGAGTTACTCCGCCCGATCAACGGCCTCATCACGGCGGGCTCAGTCCTTCTTGCAGCGTGGTTAGCCACCGGGCAGTTGACCCTCCCAGCCTTCATCGCCGCATTCTCCGCAACGCTGATCGCCGGCTTCGGCAACGGCCACAACGATATCGTGGACGTTGAAGTCGATCGGCTTGCCCATCCCAATCGCCCCTTGCCGGCCAGCGGAATTTCGGTCCACGCCGCCCGGCGCGTCACTTGGGCTTGCGCCCTCGTCGGATGCGTTTCGGCAATGGCCCTACCCCCCAGTTGCCTGGCGATAGCCGGGGTCAACACCTTCGGACTGTGGTTTTACAACCGTCGAGCAAAATGGTGGCCCTTTTTCGGGAACGCGCTGATCGCAGCGATCGCAGCCTCCACCTTCATCTACGGAGGATTTGCGGTTGGCAGTCTTCGCGGGATCTGGCCGATTACCATGTTCGCTTTCACACTCCATCTAAGTCGCGAGATTATCAAGGATCTGGAGGACCTCGGCCCCGACCGGGAAAGAGGAGGGGCCACGCTGCCCGGACACCTCGGGGTCAACGTCGCCCTCTGGGCCGCTTCGGCCCTGCTCGTGCTCCTGATCCTCGTCACCCCATTTCCCGCCTTATGGTCCGAACACGTCGAACATCCCTATCTCGCGGCAATCGCCGTTCTCGATATCCTGCTCCTCACGATACTCTATCGGATTTGGAAGAGCCCGTTGCCGGAGCGATTCTCCAGGGCCAGCCGCTTGCTCAAGTGGGCCACGATCGTCGGTCTGGCCGCGTTTTGCGTCCTCCAGAGGTAAGCCAGGCGATTCCAAAACTTGACACAACCCATTGATTATGCTAATTTAACGCAACGTGTAGTGATCGTATGTACTCCGGCCTGCACCATCCCAGGAGGTGAATCTTGGGCACCACCACCAAGAAGGAATTGGCACTTCTGGTCAGCGAGGAGACGGGCTGTAAGAAGAACCTCGCGTCCGAGATGGTGGACACCGTTTTCGAAGCGATGCGGGAGAGCCTGATGAAGGCCGAAAGGATCGAAATCCGCGGATTCGGTGTTTTTCAGGTGAAAGAGACCCGGCCGAAGCCTGCAGCCCGGAACCCTCGAACGGGTCAGGTCATTTACGTGCCCGCTCGAAGAAAAACGCACTTCAGGCCAGGAAAGCTCCTCAAAGAGGAACTCCACCGGCCTGCTGATCAACATTTGGAGACTGAGCAGAGCCCCTTGCCCACGCAAGACGCTGGCGGATCCACCGGATTCGCCCCTGAAAACTGAGCGGAACCGCGTTCCA
This sequence comes from Latescibacteria bacterium UBA6620, assembly GCA_002433075.1. GTDB lineage: Bacteria > Latescibacterota > UBA2968 > UBA2968 > UBA2968 > UBA6620. Next base: position 4,950 of record DJHM01000010.1, on the reverse strand, counting down.
ACCCGTCGCCCTCGACGATCTCTCGTCGGGGGCTTTTTCTATCCCCGCGTCGTCACTTGACACCCGCACCCCTTCCGGCTACTATCGACCCCACACTGGAGAAATGACCTGAAACGCGCCCTCGTGATCGAAGACCAGAGACCTGTGCGGGAATCCATCGGCGAAATCCTGAAGCTCGCCGACATCTCTCCTCGCCTCGTTGGAGATGGTCACGCCGCCCTTTCCATGGCCCAGGCAGAATCGTTCGACCTCATTACGGTCGACCTGAACATGCCCTCCCTGGATGGACTCAGTGTGATCGAGGCGCTCGTATCGGAGGATGGCCCCAACCGATCGACACCTCTAATTGTCATCTCCGCCTACCTCAATGACGACACCGAGGCAACGCTCGAGGGACTGGGCGTCGTCGGCTACCTTCCAAAGCCCTTTGAGGCTGAAAAGCTGCTGCTCTTGGTCAAAGATCACATAGGAAAGAGCTGAAGTGTCTGGACCGAAGGAACGAATCGACGAACTTGTCCACTCCCTGAACGAGCACAACTACCGCTACAACGTCCTCGCTCAACCGACCATCTCTGATCGTGAATACGATCAGCTGCTCAGAGAGCTGCAGGATCTCGAAGAAAGTCACCCCGAACACCTCAGGGCCGATTCTCCGTCTCAGCGGGTCGGGTCCAACCTTTCCAAGAGCTTTCCCACCGTCGTTCACCGCACACCGATGCTCAGCCTGGAAAACACCTACTCTGGCGATGAAGTGCGAGAGTTCGTGGAAAGGATGGAGCGGGAACTCCCCAACCGTGACCTGACGTACGCGTGCGAGCTCAAAATCGATGGGGTCGCCCTTAGTATCCACTACGAACAAGGCCTCCTGGTGAGAGCCGTTACCCGTGGGGATGGGACACAGGGTGAGGATATCACGCCCAATGTCCGGACGATCAGGACCATACCGATCCGTCTCAGGGAGCCGCTTCCCTCGTGCGAGATCCGTGGCGAAGTGTATCTCGGACACGAGGTTTTCTCTGCCATAAACCGCCAGCGCGAAGAAGAGGGCGAACCGCTCTTCGCGAACCCCAGAAACTCCGCGGCCGGAACGCTTAAGCTGCAGGATCCCAGATCGGTGGCCCAACGACAATTGAGTTTTTTTGCCTACGCGATGATTGGCGCAGAAACTCCTTCACACTACAGCAACCTCGACCTCCTGGAGACTCTGGGGTTCGCGGTCAATCCACATCGCGTCCTCGCCACACGGCCCGAAGATATCATCGCTTTCTGGGAAAGTTGCGATGGACTTCGTCCCGATCTGCCCTACGACATCGATGGCATCGTCGTCAAACTGGACGATCTATCACTCCAGTCCGAGCTCGGCAGTACCGCCAAAACCCCCCGATGGGCAATCGCATTTAAGTTCTCCGCAGAACAAGCCGAAACCGTCCTCAAACGGATCGGGCTGCAAGTCGGTCGGACCGGTGCCGTCACGCCAGTTGCCCATCTCCTTCCGGTGCAGGTCGCGGGGACGACCGTCAGCCGGGCCAGTCTTCACAACGCCGACGAACTGGCGCGAAAGGATGTGCGTGAGGGCGATACCGTCATCATCGAAAAGGGTGGCGATATCATTCCGAAAATCGTACGCGTGGTCGAGGAGAAACGCCCCCAGGACTTGCGGCCCTTCGACTTCCCGGACCAGTGTCCGGCTTGCGAGAGCGCTCTCGTCCGGGACGAGGCAGAGGTGGCTATCCGCTGCGTAAACGCAGCGTGCCCAGCGCAGCTGAAGGGAAACACACGCCACTTCGCCTCTCGAACCGCCATGGATATCGAAGGCCTCGGGACCGCGCTTGTCGGTCTCCTCATTGACGAGAATCGCGTCTGCGACGTCGCCGACCTCTACGATTTACCGATCGAGAAGGTTGCCGAACTGGAACGCATGGGAGAGCGTTCCGCCCAGAATCTGCGCGACGGGCTCGAGGCCAGCAAAACCCGCCCGTTTCACCGCGTCCTTTTCGCCCTCGGAATCCGACACATTGGGGCGACCGTCGCCCGAAACCTGGCTGATGCGTTCGGCTCGATCGACGCCCTCAAAGCGGTGTCAGAAGAAGATCTTCTGGCCGTCGACGAAATTGGACCCACAATCGCTACGAGCCTGCGGGCCTACCTCGACAACGACGACAACTGGCGCGTGATCGAGAAACTAAGGATGGCTGGCCTGCAGCTTGAAGCCGAGAGCGGGGAAACCGGGGACCTGACTATCAGGCCGTTCGACGGCAAAGTCGTTGTCGTCACAGGCACGCTTGAGAGATGGTCCAGACAGGAAGCGCAGGACTTGGTTCGACAGCTAGGAGGACGTCCAACTTCGAGCCTAAGCGCGAAAACCGACCTGCTGATTGCGGGAGAAAAGGCGGGCTCAAAAAAGACCAAAGCGGAGGAACTGGGCATTGAGATCATCGACGAGAAAACTCTGATTGGGATCGTGGAGGCCGCCGGATAACGATCATTTGCCTTGACAGAACTTAGGCGGAGAGATAGACTTACGCCACCTTGCTGGGGCTGTAGCTCAGATGGGAGAGCGCCTGAATGGCATTCAGGAGGTCAGGGGTTCGATCCCCCTCAGCTCCACTTTTGAGATCGAAAAAGGGTCCACCCCGTTGGGGTGGACCCTTCATCGTTTGTGTTCATCGTTTCAGTTTCCAATGACCTCTTGCATCAGATTCATGAGTTCTGATTTTCTGAACAGCTTCTCGAGCATATAGTTCACGCCAGCCTCCTTGAGGGCCTGACGCGTATCTTCATTCAGGTAGCCCGACATCACCACGACGGGCGTCGGCACATCACTGTCACAGTAGAGAGACCACACATCTGATCCGTCGAGATCTTCGAGATTCAAATCCAAGGTGATCAGATCATAGTCCCCGGACAGGGCGCGTTCGGTTGCCACGATCGGATGCGCGGAGTATTCCACTTCAAATCTCTCTGAAGTGAGCAATTCCTTCATCATCTCACAAAAGGCCTGTTCGTCGTCAATGACGAGGATCCGCTTCCCGGCCATGTTCCTCCCCCTGAGTTGACGGAACGCTCTCCGTTCAATAACATTACGACCGCATTTCTCAGGGTCAAGCCAACCTGCTCGAATGAGTGGCGGAGAAACGGATGTTTTGTGCAATTATGGAACTGAAGTGCACGGTTTTATTCTCGATACGGATGCCCCGCTTCCCCAAACAAAGAAGTTTGACGATATTTCCCTGTCGAGTGCCCCGGCCCATAGAGGTAGCCCATGAACATACCGAATGAGTCCGACAAACAACTGACGCTCAACAGGCTGGACCGCCATAAAAAGAAATACACCAAGCGTGACATCATAGACATTCGCGCGAGGTTCAAGGCCAGCTACATGTTCCTGGAGGTCGTCAAGGAAGAGAAATCGGGCGTGTTCGGGAAGTTCTTCGGGAACAAGAACGTCAGAGGCATCGGGAAGATCGCCCGGCTCGAATTCCTCGGCCCGAACAAGTGGAAGCTCTTGATCTACAAGTATGACGTGAACAAGTACGCCCCTCATCCGACCTTCACCGAAGGCACGGTAGAAGAATGTCTGGATGCCACGGCGACCATATTCTTCTAACGAACATCCAGCGCGCTTGCGCATTGGGGGTCTGCCACGACGTGGCAGACCCTTTTTACGTCTGTTCTACATCCCACCCTTCACGAATCGGGCTGCCGTCCTGAGAACTTCTGCGTCTGCACCCGGCTTTACACCCTCCTCGGAAAGATGGCGCCGCCAGGCACGTGCGCCCGGCATCCCAGCGAACAAGCCAATGACGTGGCGTGTCACCTTGTGCAGCCTCACTCCCTGCTGCGTCTGCACTCTCACGTAGTCATACAGACCATCCAGGATGGTCTCACGCGTCGGACCTCCTACGTCACCGAAAAATTTTTCGTCGACAGAAGCCAGCAGAAAGGGATTCTGGTAAGCCTCCCGGCCGATCATAACCCCATCGACGGAGCGAAGATGGGAATCCGCCTCTTCGAGTGTCCGGATACCTCCATTGATGATGATCTCGAGGTCCTCGAAATCCCGCTTGAGCTGGTAGACTCGATCGTAGCAGAGCGGTGGAATTTCGCGGTTCTCTTTCGGGCTCAGCCCCTGAAGCCACGCCTTTCGGGCGTG
>DJHM01000010.1:0-489 GCA_002433075.1 Latescibacteria bacterium UBA6620 | reverse complement strand
CTGAAGCCACGCCTTTCGGGCGTGGATGGCGAATGTCCCGCACCCCCCTTCAGCGACTTTTTGCACGAAATGGCAAAGTTCCTCATACCCGTCGCGATCGTCGAATCCCGTGCGGGTCTTTACGGTCACGGGAACCTCGACTACGCTTTGCATGGCGTGAACGCACTGTGCAACGAGGTCGGGTTCGGCCATCAAGCAGACACCGAATCTGCCCGACTGGACTCGATCGCTCGGGCAACCGACGTTGAGGTTAATTTCGTCGTACCCGAAGTCTTCACCGATCCTGGCCGCAGCTGAGAGACCCTTCGGGTCGCTTCCCCCCAACTGCAACGCCACCGGATGCTCCTCTGTGCTGAATCCAAGTAATCTCCTCAGATCCCCATACAGAATGGCCTGCGCCGTCACCATCTCGGTATAGAGAAGTACTCGCTTCGATATGAGACGGAGGAAGTATCGCTCGTGCCGGTCGGTGCAGTCCATCATCGGGGC
>DJHM01000054.1 GCA_002433075.1 Latescibacteria bacterium UBA6620 | reverse complement strand
TGGTCGGGGCGACTGGATTTGAACCAGCGACCCCTATCACCCCAAGATAGTGCGCTACCGAACTGCGCTACGCCCCGACCAAAGGGGAAAGCCGGCACGATGAAAGAACCGGCTATTTTCAGGACTTTACAGGATGCGCGGCCGAGCCTGCGGCTGCGGTCCCACTTTCAACCGGCCCCGAACTTACACATTTGCCCGTGCGCCGTCAAGATAGCTGCCCGTCATCCTGTGCTGCACAAAAAAGAAAAGCCGACGACACGCGGCCGTCGGCTTCCACAAACAAGGAGAATATCAATAAATGACTGCTGGTGCTGTCAGCGGTTTCTGATCGATAACGAGTGCCTCCGAGCCTTCCTCAGACGTCGTCAGTCGGATGCGAAGATCGTCGATCAGTTCTTTGGCGTACCGGACCCGCTGGAGGACGACCTCGTCATCCTTAGACATCTCGAACTCCTGCTCCCGCACCTCCTTGAGCCTACGTCTGGCGTGCTCGAGGTCCAGTTTGACGTTGTTGATCCTGCGATGAAGCATCCGTGACCCCACGGCTGTATAATATTTTGTAAAAATCATGCCCAAGGAGCCGATGATCAGCCAGAACATAGTGCTTTCTCAGAAGGGACGGGGAGCCGGGGGGCCATCGGAGATGATGACTTTCTCATCACCTTCCTCTTCACCCGCCGTCGTAAGTCGTATTTCGAGGTCTTCTATCGTTTCCTTGATACGCCTGACGCGATCTTCGAAGTCTTCTTCCTCGCTCCGAACCTGATCGTTGTGCTCCTGGACCCTCCTGAGCTTGTCCTTCACTTGACCGAGGTCGTCTTTCACGCGTTCCAGCCGGCGCTCGAGTTTCCGCATTTCGACCGCCGTATAGTACTTGACCATGAACACGCCAAGCAGCGTAAACAACATCCAGTACAGCATTAAGTACTCCAGAGGGAGAGATTCGGAGGAAAATCAGTAAGCGCTTATATCATAACACTTTATATGATAGTCTACCCACTTTCCAAAGTCAATATCATGGCTGTTTTCCGGTCGTGTAATAGCTGGATTCGAAGTATCGAGTCGTCACGAGCCGGATGACGATATTGGCCACGGCCGCAGCCGGAATGGCAATCAACATCCCGAGAAATCCCCACAGATTTGCCGATATCACAAGCGCGAAAATCACCCAGGCGGGGTGTAGACCTACTCGCTGCCCCACGACGCGTGGAGAAAGGAAGTTTCCCTCGATGCCCTGTACGACCACGAACACGATGACCACCTTGAGGCACGTCACCCACGGGTCCGTGTCCAAAGCGGCCACAAACAGGGTGATCAGAAAAGTTGTCGCAATCCCGACGTAGGGAATCAGATTGAGGGCGCCTGCCGTCAGTCCGAGCACAACCGCATATCTTACCCCCGACAGGGAAAGCCCGATGGCGGTCAGGACCGCCACGAACGTAGAGACCAGGATCTGGCCACGAATGTACTGTCCGAGAACCGTGTCCACTCGGTGGAAGAACTCGAGCATCCGTTCACGGTGACGTTCCGGAAACGCCTCCGACAGAAGCTGCTTGATGCGAGAGAAGTCCTTCAGGATGTAGTAGGTCAAAAACGGGATCATCAGGAGATTCAGCAGGGCCGCGATCCCGGAAGTCAGGCCGCGCAGGGCGGACGTCGTCTGGTCGGCGAAGAGCTTCCCAACCTCGGGAAGCTTCCCGATCACACGTTGCTGGAGTTCAGAAGCATACCCCTCATAGCCGTACGCACTCAGGTAGGCTTCAATTCGGGTGTATAGATCTCGGAAATAGTCGGCGTAGTCCGGCAGTCGCCTGACGAGGTCCCACACCTCGGAAATGACGAGCGGGATCAACAGCGCGCCGATCAGAGTCAGCGCGCCCAACAGCAGCACGGCAATCACCCCGATGGCCACACCGCGCGGCAGGTATCGCCCCAACACGCCGACGAGCGGCTCGAGCAGATACCCGAGGATGAACGAGAAAACGAAGGGCCAGAGCATCCCGGCAACTTCGTGAAAGATGAAAGCGAAGATGAGAACGAACAGAACCAGCCCCACACCCAGTTCGAACCGGGCCCGGCGGTGGCTCAAAAGAAGAAGCAGGAAAACAGAAGCCCCGATGGAAACGGGAGAAAGGCTGGGGAGCAGCAGATAGGTCAGGATGGCAAGAAAAACAAGGATACTCACCTTCAAGAACACGCTGTTGCTCGACGCTGTGCGTCCTTCCGGCTGATCGGGAAGTGGATCTGACATCAGGGCCCCGTACTGAGGAAGTTCTCCGCCTGGAGATCCACGTCGAATACCCGGATCGTGCGTCTCGGTCGCGTGACGGATCGGTACTCACCGATCAGTTCGGGGATTCCGTCCCCATCCAGGTCGGCGTAGCCGAGTCTTTCACCGAACCCGTCGGGCCATCGCCACTCGACACGCTGGAAGGATGCGTCCACCACGAATCCAGAATTCAGGGCGATTTCCAGAATCCCGTCGTCGTCCAGATCGGCCACGATGATGCTCGACCCCGTCAGGCCCTGTTCGGTACTCCATTCACGAAACGTGAAAAGGCTGTCGTAGACATACAGGCGGGACACTTCCTGCTCCCGCGCCAGCTCGACGTCTTGGGGTGAGCCTCCTCGATTCGAGGTACGGTAGCCCGACACATCCGCGACGGACTCGGCAGTGAAAATCATCTCCATCTGCGGATCGTCATCCACGTTCGCCAGGACCATCGAGGAAATCGTCTCGAATTCATCGTCGGTAGAACGCCAGATCTCCTTGTAGTCCGAAGCCGCGAAGATGATGATCTCACCCAATTCCGTGTAGGCAACGATCTCGAGCTTTTCGTCGGCGTTCACATCCTCTACAAAGATCTCCGAGATGGGGCCTCGGAGCGTCTGACTGACCCATTCCTCCTGAAATCGCCCGTTCTCAAACCGCACGGAATGAATCAGACCGAGTCGGTCACCGTACACGATTCGGCGGTCCCCCTCCCCGTCATCGATCAGTCTGATGCCGTTCATCTCGTCGACGAAGCCCCCGAAGACGATCTCTTCAACATCCTGCCAGAGATACCACTTGAGCTCTCCAGCTTGCAGCGCCCCCGCGCCCACTGCCAGGGCCAGAAAACAAGCCGCGATCGTCCTCATTCCGTCTCCTAGAAAATGGTGAACTTGAAGTTGAGATACCGTCCCGGATCCGTCTTGACCGCTTCCAGCAGGCTGTCGACCGACGTCAGTGCCGTCGAAAGACCCGTGTAGACGGAGGGATCGTTCACCAGTCGTCCGATCGTACCCTCACCGCTATTGATCTTATAACTGATCTCGTTCAGGTTGGACATCATCCTATCGAGGGATGCTGTAGCTTTCTCCAGGTTCTCCGCAGACTTCGACAGACCGGCTGTCGTGGTCTGCAGATTCTCGACCGAAGCCTCGATCTTTGATCGACTCGCGTTCGTCATCCCACTGAGATCGGATGAGATGGACGAAAGCTGGTCGATGGTAGAAGCCAGTTTCTCGCGATTCCCGACGACCACTTCTCTCATGACGGCCGCGGACGTGTCGACACTTCGCATTACCCGTATCATCCGGGTAATGTTTTCAGGCGCCGTCATACTGTCGATGACGGCCTTGACCTGGTTTGTCATGTCAGCTGCGTCGGCAGTGAGATCCTCCAAACCGAGTTCGGAATGTCCGATGGCCAGGTCGCCATCGTCGAAAACCTCCTCTGCCTGGCCTACCCGCACCTCGATCATCCGATCCCCGAGCATCCCCATACTTCTGAGAATGAATTTGCTGTCTCTGGGAAGCCTGCGGATCGTCGAGAACCCAACTGTCACGAAAGGCCTTCCCCGCTCCATATGAACTTCTAGCACCTTCCCGACTTTGACTCCGCGGATTGTCACGTGCGCGCCCTTGTTCAAACCCATCACCGATTCGTAGGTCGTGACAATCTTATAGCCGCCGGCCGCCCCCCAGAAGTTTTCCGAAAGCCACGTCGTCCCGACCACAATGATGGAGATGGCCACGAACACGATTGCGCCCAGTACGACTTCTCGTTCACGCTTCATCTAGATTCCCCAATTTGCCCTCGAAGAATTTCTTGAAAATGGGACTTTGCTCGACCTCTTCCGGCGACCCCGAGGCGGCCACGCCCCCCCGATCGATCAACGCGATCTTGTCCGAGATTCTGAGGGTGAGCGGAATGTCGTGGGTCACGACGATCGAGGTAATGTCGAGATCCTGCTGCAACTGCAGGATCAGATCTCCCACCACGTTCGAGGTCCGAGGGTCGAGCCCCGTTGTCGGTTCGTCGTAGAGGATGAAATCCGGTTCGAGCGCGATCGCCCTGGCCAGAGCCGCTCGTTTTCGCATCCCCCCGGAAAGTTCCACTGGCATCGTCTCTTCGGCATCGTGCAGATCGACCTGATTCAGACACACCGCCACGCGATCCCTGATCTCCTTCTCTGACATCCTGCGATGCATGCGCAGCCCGAACGCCACGTTCTCGAACACCGTCATCGAGTCGAACAGAGCGGCCGACTGGAACAGAACGCCGATTCGTTTCCTGAGCTCCAGAAGATCGATCCGTCGAATGCTGGACATGTCCTGGCCATCGACAATCACCCGGCCCTCGTCAGCCTCAAGAATACCGATCACGTGCTTGAGCGTAACGCTCTTTCCGCATCCGCTCGGACCCAGAATCGTGGTGACCTTGCGCCACGGGATCTCTAATGAGAGGCCATTGAGAACGTGATTGTCCTCGAAGCTCTTGTGCACCTCCTCAAACAGAATCGCCTGTCTATTTTTGTGCGCCTCCATCATCGGCGCTCAGGCAACCAGCATCGTGTGTGTCAGGAAATAGTCGAGGACCAGGATCAGCGCTGAACTGATCACGCAGGCAGCAGTGGCGGCCCGACCCACACCCTGCGCGCCGCCTTCCGTCGTAAGGCCGACGTAGCTTCCGATAAACGTGATCGTTCCCCCGTAGACGACGGATTTCGTCAATCCCACAACAACGTCGTAGGTCGCGAAGTCCAGCTTCATGCCTTTGACGAAATTGAACACACTGATGTCCATCTTCAACACGGACATCGCAAACCCCATGAAGATCGAAAGAAAGCAGGAGAAAACGACTAGGACCGGGATCATCAGGATTCCGGCTACGAATCGAGGCATCATCAGATAGCCGATCGGATCGACAGCCATAGAAGTAAGCGCGTCCACCTGCTCCGAAACCTTCATCGTCCCGAGTTCGGACGCGATCCCGGCTCCGACCCGGCCCGCAAGCACCAGCCCCATCAAAACGGGTGCGAGCTCGAGCACGACCGAACGCACGACGATGCTTCCGACCATGTAGTCGGGAACGTAGGCCTCCATCTGGTAGGCCATCTGAATCGCCACCGCCATCCCGCTGAAGGCGGATACCAGACAGACGAGCGAAAACGAGCCGACACCCACAGAATAACACTGGTCGATCACTTGCCGGCGATAGAAGAAGAAGTGCCGAAACTCCACGATCATCCGCGCGAAGAACGTGGACATGTGATACATGTGGGTCAGGAAATTCCCCACTTTACGGCCTATCGGCCGGAAGAGGAATTCCATCAGACCCGGGCCAGCGCCTCAAGCATCTGCGCCTTGCGTTGGGTTAGAGCGGCGTTCAACTCACCACCGAGGAGAAAAATGAGGGCTGTCAGATAAACCCATAGCTGGAAGACGATGAACACGCCGAGGGTACGGGTCACGCGATTGTAGTAGCTGAAGTTGGATACGTAGGTCCTGAAGGCCTGTGAGAGCAGAAATCAGAGAGCCGTAAACCACACCGCGCCCCGGGCAGAATGTCCTTCACCCGCGGTTTATAGTTGGGCGCGATCCTGTAGACAAGCATGGCAACGATGATGCACCCCCCGAAGCCCACCGGCCATTTGAGCATCGAGACGGTTGTGGGAACGTAATTTTCGAGCCCCACCCTGGCCAGAAGCTGAGTCTCGATCCAGGACCCCATAATCAACAGGTTGAAACAGATGCACATCCCGAACCCGAACATCAGAACGACCGACAGAATACGTCGATACCAGAACGTGCGCCGTTCCTGAATCTCATAAGCGCGGTTGAGAGCCTTGATCGTCGCGTTGATCGCACTCGAAGCCGCCCACACCGCGCCAAGGAAACCCAGCGTCAACAACTGCTGGGAACTGCTCTCTACGAGCGCACTGACGTTCGATTCCACCATTTCGCGGACCTGGTCGTGCAGGAAGATCCCCATGATCTCGAGGGATCGCGAAACGGCCTCCGGAGACAGATTCAGGAGACCGGCCAGCATCGCCGCGAACAGCGCGGCCGGAAAGATGGAAAACGCGAAATCGAACCTCATTTCGCCCGCCACTTCGGTGCAATCGTGCCGCACTGCCCGGCGAAACACGCCTGCAAACAGGTCCATCCAGCGTTGGATATACGATTTCCTGGATGGTCAGGCACGGGAGGATTCCCCGGCAAGATCGGACTCGGGAGTCATCACCGGTGCCACACAGCCTCCGAGTACGGGTCTGCTGAGGGGGAGAAGGTCCTACGGGACACGCGAAACTTAAGGATTTATACGATGTCAATCAACAGCCGACCCCAATCCCCGCCCCTCCTCCGACACACGCAAAAAAGCGGGCGATTCCGTGAGGAATCGCCCGCCTGAAGGCAAAAATCATCTATTCAGAGTAGATCGTGCCAGTTGTCCCCAGAGATCCGCTTGTGGAGGTGGCGCCGCAGCTTTCCCAGAGCCCCGTTTCGAATCTGTCGCACGCGCTCGCGGGTGACGCCGAGGGTGCCCCCTATCTCACCAAGGGTCCGCCGTTCGTTACCATCCAGCCCGAAATAGGCCCGAATGACCTCTCCTTCGCGGGGATCGAGACAGGATCCGACCGAATCCCGTACGAGATCGTCGCGATCCCCTTCGAGGACCGGACTGTCAGGTTCGGGCCCCTCGGCCTTTAGCAACTGCATCAGACTCTGGTCACCGGAAGGTTCGAGCGGAGAATCGAGCGAAAGGTCCGTTCGCACGCATCGAAGGGCCCTTTCGGCCCGCTTCCGGCTGATTTTCATGTCGCTGGCAACTTCCTCGAGTGTGGGAACCCGACCCAGTTCCTGGGTCATCTGGCCCCACCGACGTGCCATCCGATCCATATCTTCCTGCCGATTCGCCGGCATGGAAACCGTCGACGTCTTCTTCACGGCGTTCAGGATGGCTTGGCGAATCCACCAAACCGCGTAACTAATGAATTTGAAGCCCCTCTTCTCATCGAAGCGCTTGAGTGCTTCAATCAGCCCGACATTCCCCTCCGCGATCAGATCCGAGAGGGCGACTCCACGGCCCTGATACTCGAGCGCCACACTCACCACAAAGCGCAAGTTGGCCGTAAGGAGGGCTTCAACGGCCTTCGCATCGCCTTTTTTGGCGCGAACGAGAGTCTCTTCCTCCTCCTGACGGGTCATCGGAGGATAATTGCGAAGTTCTCTGAGATATCGCTGTACGGAGGGATCTTGGCCGTATCGGCCACGATCTCTGCTGGTCTGTTCCTTATCCAATGCCGCCGACCTCCAGTAGAGTCGAGAAAACGGACCCCTGATTGTAATTATACGCCAGAATCGGCTCGTTGTTCCGCCACTCTGGTATCGATCATTTGACGGAAGCAGTGTCAGGGATGTTTCGTCCGTTCTGACGCCCGATCCGCGCCCGAGTTCCTCCCTATAACATCGGCAAGACGATCACCAATCTATAAGGGGCAAAAAAGACTCCCCGAGGGAGAAAAATCCCTCGGGGAGCGTCAATTCGGCAATTTTCCGGCCAAAATGGTGGGACATACAGGATTCATAAATGACTGCCAAGTCCCGAAATCACGGAAAGCCTCACCAGCACTGCGTTTCCGGCATTTGCGCGGCTCGCAACCAGGACTTGGTCACCACGGTTAGTCACCACCCTATGGTATGCGATGCCACATATCGAAAGATCACTTGTTGACGTTCATCAACCTACTCCATCAATTCTACTGTTCCTATGGTCGTCGCCTCGACCGCCTCCTACGGACTAACTGCAGAGAGCGCAGTAGCTGGTCCTCATCGCCACTTACGGATGAGAACAAACGAAACGCGATCAATTCGCCAGCGACAATAGAGGCTATACCAAACTTATCGCCATTAACGTTGGGGAACCCGTAGTGCGCGGATTTGGTCACCACGCTGGTCACCACGCTGGTCACCACCTGAGCTTACAAATGCATACTTTTGCTTACTTTCTCACATATAGCAGAAACGCGAAAACCCGCACTAGGCCTAAGGATGCGGGTTTTCGCTTTGCTGTGGGACATACAGGATTCGAACCTGTGACCTCTGGTTCCGGAGACCAGCGCTCTATCCAACTGAGCTAATGCCCCAGGAAAATCCCCATACGCCTATTTCTTTTTGTGTCGATCCCTGCGGCGACGCTTTTTGCGCTTGTGCGTGGCGATCTTCTGACGCTTGCGCTTTTTTCCGCTAGGCACGCGTGCACCCCTCCCTAGGAATGATTCGGATGAAGGAACTCGTAAGTCTCATCATTTCTCTTCTACGGATGCACGCAATTCGCGTGACGGCTTGAAAACCGGAACTGGACGTTCCGGAATCTTAACCACATCGCCTGTCTTTGGATTCCGACCAGTTCGACTGGCCCGCTTTATGACCTTGAAGGTACCGAACCCTCGAATCTCGAGATGTTCGCCGTCCCTCAGAGCGGTCACAACGGATGCCAGAAATCCTTCCACAACGGCCGACGTATCCGTCTTCGTCAGTCCTGTGGCATCTGCAATCTGATTGACAATGTCGGCCTTGGTCACCTCAGTCTCTTTCCCACCGCACAAGGTTTCGATTCAGCCTCGTTGCGTCAGCCGAAGGCCGAGCTATTGAGTGCGCTAACCTAATAAGAAACATAGATGTTGTCAACCTGGCGATCCCTCAGGGTCCCTCATCGATTTCCCACAGGTCCAACCCGAACACCTCCAGATCGATTCGATCGTGCGCATCGAATTCGACACCTTCGGCCTCCAGACGACGCTGCCGATCTTCCCCTCCGTGTTCCGAGATCCTCCCTTGCGCGTTCACAACCCGATGCCATGGGCATTGGCGACCTGGGGGGATATGCCGAAGTGCCCACCCGACCTGGCGCGGACCGATCCCGACGTGCTCGGCGATCTGTCCGTAGGTCGCCACCGTTCCCTCCGGAATCGCGGCCACGACTCTACGAACCGCATCTGTCAGATCATCAGCCACTCGCTTCCAGCCATCGTTCGAGATGCCTGTAGGGTTCGGATGCGTCGACATCCCTCAGGAATTCGATCGTCCTCTTCAGGTTTCCACCCAGCCGATCGTGAACGCGCTCGAACAGGTCGCTGGACCGATCGTAGGTTCGATGGATCGCCAGCGTGGCGTTGTTGATCGTCCATCGATCGAAGTCCCGAAAGGTATCCGTCTTCCACGACTGGGCACCCAGCCGGCCCCTCAGTTCGGCGATGATACTGTCTTTCCTAGACAGCTTGAGAGGCCGTTCCGTTTGCGTTGCGTAGAGTGAGTCCAACTGCAGCGCCGTGTCGTGCATCAATTCACGCAACTTTGTCCTGTCCGCACGCGCATCTCTGGCCACCCGCAAACTGTCAGCTCCCGCCGCACGCCCTTCCAACCAGAGGCGGGCCCCCTCCCGTCCGACGAAACTCGCCATCGTTTCGTTAAAATCGACGTGATCCTGAACCCACACCGTTTCGTGCATCAGTTCGTGGACAACCGTATCAGCCAGATCGACGACTGAATACGCGAGCATCGAGCTGAGCATCGGATCGGGAAACCAGCCCAACGTACTGTAGGCCCCGACCGGTCTCAGATACGTATCGTATCCATCTGCCCCGTACCGAGCCCGGGCGGTTTCTCCTCGGTCTCGATCGAAAAATCCCCGGTAGGGAGCGGAGCCCACGATAGGGTAAGACCAGCGAAAGGGCTCCAACCGGTCATCCCTGCTGAGGGTCAGCGCCCACACCACCGGTCCAGGACCAATGTCGCAGAATCGCGTGTAGGTATCCGACGCCTCCATACCCAGTTCGTCGATCGCGAAACGCCGGATATCCAGAACCAACTCGAGACGCTCCCGCGTTCTCGTGTCGAGATCCGCGTCGGACAGCACACGTCCGATCGGAACCTGGTTCCATAACAGGTGCCACTGTCCCCGGGCGAGATGGAAGTAGTATCCGAGGTCGATCCCGAACAGGGCCGGCAAGGCAAGCAAGAAGAGAATGCCTCCCACGAGCCTCGATCCCTACCTTGGAGCGGTTCTAGAGAAAAGGGTTCTCACACCGTCTCCAGAAAACCGAGTTCGGAGAGTCTATACAGCCATTTCCGTCGTCGTGGGTTTCCGTCAGGATTGGCCACCCACGACGGGTGATAGTAGGGATCGTCCGGCCGATGAAAGCGCTCGAGTGTCTTCTTGTTGCTTTCCGCACGCTTTCGCGTGGCCGCCTCTTCCTCTGGTGTTCGGGGATTGTTGTAGTAGACGCACGTGCACATCCTGCGCCCGTTCGAACCACCCCAGCTCGCGTGCCACGTTCGCATGTCGAATGCCACGACATCGCCCGGTTCCGAATCACACACGAACGCAGGCAGGTCCGGAACGTCTGCTTCCATTTCATCGCGGCTCCACCGCACATCGTCGTGAAGCGGGTTCTTGTGCGACCCCGGAATCAGTCTGAGTGCACCCGATTCAGCGTCCACGGGCTCGAGATAGAACGCGAATTTCACGCCGAAGCAGTCCTCCGACGGGTCGATGCGGTGGTCCGGGTGCCAGTGCGTGTTGCCCACATATTGATTCGCGTCGCACCCAATACCGATGACGTCTTCACCATACAGTTGCTCGGCCACCTCGGCGAAACGGGGGTCCTCCAGCAGCGTGGCGAAGAGGGGCGTATCGGGGCCGAGCATCATCAGCCAGTGACGTTCCGTTCCGTCGAACGGGCGATGCGCGTAAGCCCGGGCAAGCCCGGAATCGAACTCGTCGGAGAGTGTCGCTACTTCATCGGCCGTGAACAGCTCTTTCAGGACGACAAATCCGAACGTCTCGTAGTGCCTCAACTCGGACTCATTCAGCATCTAAGGACTCCTTGATGTTACTCCACCCCCGAAAGCATTGTGGACATTTCCGCGATCGCCCTTCGTCACGCATTCTCCATATACCAATAACAGATTAGGTGCTGGAGAATCAGATGCAGGTCTTCGACACGACCCATATGGTTCGAGTCGGCTACGATTGCTGTCTCCGCGAGATCTTTCAGTTTCCCGCCATCGAAGCCCGTGAACCCGATCGTCGTACAGCCGATCTCATTCGCGTAGCGGACCGCCCGAATCACGTTTTCGGAATTGCCGCTGCCGCTGATCGCCAGCAGCACGTCACCGGATTCTGCGTGATTCCTGAGTTGCTCGACGTATACGTCATCGTAACTGATGTCATTCGACAGTGCCGTCATCCACTCCACATTGTCAGTCAGAGTGATGACCTTGAACCGTTTCTCCCGACCGACGGATGCGCCCTTGCCCATGTCATTAACAAAGTGAGAGGCCGTACTCGCCGACCCGCCGTTTCCGATTGCAAAGATGCGTTTCCCTTCGTCCCTCGCCTTCCCGAACCGGGCGATGATGTCCGCCATCACCGAGGCGTCAACACCTTCGATCACCTGCTTCAGGTCTTCCAGGTAGGATCGCACGAAAGTTTCCACATCCCCTCCTAGGTCAGCCGCGCGGCCTGCCAGGCCTTGTCCAGACCGGCGTGTGTCTCTTCGATGGCCTCTTCGTCTGGAAGGGCCCGTACGCGATCGCTGAACGGTTCTGGTGTTACCGGCCCGTCGTAGCCCAGATCCTTCAGCACCTTCAGGCATCCCACGAGATCGATGACACCGGTCTCGGACGGCAGCGTGCGCTGGTGATCAATCTGTTCGGTGAAGCCTCTGTCCGCGGGCGCGTCATTCACGTGAACGTAGACGATATCCTCCGCATCGAGTGCGGCAATATCGGAGGGCGCCCCCAGGCTCGTGTACCAGTGCCAGACATCGAGCAGAAGACCGACGTTCCCGGTCCCAATCGACTCGGTCAGCGCCATCACCCCCTGGAGCGAATACAGGAACCCGTAGGGCTTCTCCGTCCTCATCGTCCGGGGCCCGATGAACTCCAGCCCCAGACGGCACCCCACGCCCTTCAGAATCTCTGCGATCGGACGCAGTCGTTCGAC
This sequence comes from Latescibacteria bacterium UBA6620, assembly GCA_002433075.1. GTDB lineage: Bacteria > Latescibacterota > UBA2968 > UBA2968 > UBA2968 > UBA6620. The sequence goes on along the minus strand of DJHM01000054.1, from coordinate 22,300 downwards.
GTGAAACCGGTAGTTCTCTCGAAATTTCAGATCGTCCGACGCCGGCGGGATCCATTGCGTCACCCGTGTCGCGCCCACACTTGCGGCCGCCGCCGCGATCTCCGGCAAGGCGTCGAGACCCTCCTGGTAGTCCGTCTCCGGCCCGTTCCAGTCGATCCCCAACCCCCATCCCCCGATACGGGCACCGTGTCCCTCGAAAAGGGAAATGACCTCTGCCGCACCCCGCTCATCGACCAGATGACAGAGGTCTCGAGCGTTGACATCAAGCCCACTGAAGCCGCTTCCTTGAACAAGGCCCAGGGCTTCTTCCATTGTGGCCTTGACTCCGATGGCTCCGGGCGCCAGACACTTGAACATCCCTGACATCAGACATCCACCCTGTGCGCGGCGACCATCTCCGGGTTGAGATCGTAGCCCAGCCCCGGTCGGTCGTTCACCGGAATCCGCCCCTTCACGATGACCTCCTCCGGGGCTGTCAGCGTCGACCGCCACGGGATCTCTCCCCATCCGAATTCGAGGATCAAAAAGTTAGGGGCGACTGCGGCGCAATGGACGTGGGCGGCGATCGTGAGGGGGCCCACCGGCCCGTGAGGAGAAGTCGCGATGCCCCACGCATCGGCCATCTCGGAAACGCGCCGAACTTCCGCCATTCCACCGATCACGGTCTGGTCGGGCATCACGATATCCATCGTCCGGTGCTCGAACACATCCGTCCATCCGTCTCCAAAAGCGCGCTGCTCTCCACCGGCCAGCGTCAGCCCGCAGTTTCTCTTGACCTCGACGGCCGACTCGATGTTGGATTCAGGCGTAGGTTGCTCGAACCAGAACAGATTCAGGTCACGCAACGCGTCGGCGACTTCCAGCGAACCTTTGGCTGAGAAGTGGTTGTGACAGTCGATCAGCAAATCGATGTCGGGTCCGATTGCTTCTCTTACGGCCTCCATACACGCGATGCCGTCAGCGGCCTCCTCTGCGCTTTCCATCCCGCGGTTCATTCCATCGAACGGCGCCAGCTTGACCGCGTCGAATCCATCCGCGACCGCTGCGGCCGCATTTCGTGCGAATCCTTCCGGTGTTCGGTCTGTCGTGGCGCGATTGATGTTCGCGTAGAGTCTGATTTCATCTCTCACACGCCCACCCCAGAGTTCGTGCACCGGAGCTTCCAATCGTTTGCCCATCAGATCCCACAGCGCCGCTTCGACTGCGCTCACCGCATTCGTGTGCGCCTTGTCCTTTCGTGCATCCGGCCAGCCCCGGGTCAGCGCATTGATACACGAGGGGTCCCGACCCTTGAGCCAATCGCCATATGTCCGTACTGCGGACACCTGCAGTTCGTAGCCTTTGCCCGCACGCAACTCACCCAGCCCCGAGAGACCCTCGTCCGTGTTGACCCGAACGAAGACCCAATCTCCCCTGTGATTCACGTGAACAGCCGTCAGTTCGATCGTTGTGATCTTCATTGTACTTTCCTGTGAGGCCAGAATATAGACGGGGCATCAGGACGGAGCAACGCGCCCCGCATAGATGTCGGCCGTCTGTCGAGCGATCGTCTCCCAATCGAGGGATCGAGCCCGTGCCAGGGCGCCCTTCTTGAGGGCGTCGATGTCCCGATCGCGAACCTGGAGCATTGCATCCGCCAGCCCGTCCTCGTGCGCCGCGTCGTAAGTGATCCCGCAGGACTCGTCGATCAACTCTGACAGGCACCCCAGGCGCGGGACAATCGCAGGCAAGCCGAACCCGAGCCCCGCAATCGTCGACCCCGATGTCATTACTTCGGAAAAGGGAAAGACTCCGACGTCCCCTGCGTTCAGGTAACTCTGGAAGTCGGCCTCGGGAAAAAAACTGGAGACGTGAACCTGAATCCGGCCGTCCCCACGGGTCATCTCCTCCAACGCCTCCCCATAGGCGACGTCGACGGCCACACGCATCATCAGAACCAGCCTGGCGCGATCGTCGTCAATGCGGAGGAATGCATCAATCAGGGATTCAATCCCCTTGTAGGCCCGGGCGTTCCCGAAGTAGACATAGACGAACGAATCGGACGGAATGCCCAACCGTTCGCGGGCAGTTTCCGGTGAAATCTCGTTCGGGAAAACGTCGATAAAGTTGCCGTGAGGGACGATCGATATTTCCGTCGTGCGATGGAAGTACCGGGCCGCAGCGCGCAAACCGTAGTCGCAGTGGGCGATAACGTGGTCTGCGGCCTCGCAGACAGCTTGGCGTGCGATCCGGTCGACGTCGGGGAAGGGCCGTTCGTGCGGATACAGATTGTGCAGGGTCCAAACGATACGGTAGCCGAGTTCCCTCGCGTATGCCAGGTTCTCGGTGAACCGGGCGCAGCGCTCCACAGTCGCTTCGAGGGTATCCAGCCGGTAGAACACGTGAAGCCAGTGCAGGTGAAGTACGTCGAACGTCTCCCTGCAGTCCTCGAGCCAGGATTTCTCGAAATCGTAATCACCCAGTACCAGGTCGATCCCGAGTTTCTTGAGCTCGATTTCCAAGAGTCCAGCGTAGGGATTGCAGGGGTCCGATAGCGAAAGCCCCCCAACGGGTTCCCAGAAGAACAGAACTTTCACGTGATGTCCAATCAGTCGTTGAAGGGGATACCGTGGCCTTGACCGTGGAACCAGATCATGTCCACGACGAAAGATACACCTGTCCCCACGAAATGACCCAGTATCAGTCCGATGAAGAACGGCCGTGCATCGCGGTAAGCCTTTACTCCCCCCAGCCTCAGAATCAAAGACTTGAGCGCCCAGCCGATGAAGATTGGGAAAACTACACTGTTGACCGGGTAGACAGGGCCCGCTGCGAACCCGATCGGATGAAGCGGCCACCAGGAGACTCGATATCGTAGAAGCATCAGTCCCCCTGTGACTGCGGCACCGATCCCCATCACCAGGAGGGGTTTCCAGTTCGTGGCAAAGGGGTCGTTCACCTTCTTCACCAGGTTGTCCCACGGATACCGGGCCAGGCCTCCCGTGAACAGGCCACCATAGTTCGCCGCCCCGTTCAGATATCCCATGTAGATGGTGAACGCGAAACTGGCGAGGACCCCCACGACCATCGCCACGACGACGGCCACGATGTAGTCCCGATGATGAGAACGTTCGGAGCTGAAAAGGCGGGTGCCGTGAGCCAGGGCCGGCATGATGGTCGTCTTCGTGTCGCCGCACCAGGAGTAGGAGAGCGCGACAGAAACCATCGTGTCTCGATTCAACCAGTCGGTGCCCGTGATGAACATCGCAAACGGCTGGGGCATCAGGGGCGCCCGGATCGCGATCAATCCGGTTTCCGCGATCACCCTGGTCATGCCCAGATACATAATCAGGCAACCGAGCAAGAAGAGCGGCACAAACGACCAAACCATCCCCGTAGCGACGTGCCAGACGAACAAGTAGGCCACACAGATGCCCAGGCCGAACACACACGTACGGTAACTCACGATCTCGTCGTCATCCCGGATCCGAGGATCGCCCGTGACAGCCTTTCTCCACACATCCTTCAGATGGCCTCGGGCCATCCAGAGCCCCGTGCCCACAACGACTGCGAAAGCACCCATGGACTGGGCGCCCATCACGAGCGGCGCCGTGGAGTATTCCTCGTCCCCGCCGATGTCTCCACCCAGCCGGTTAAAGATCCCGACCTCGATGTTCGTCAGAAGGTTAAACACCCATATGCTGAGAGAGACATCGAGATTGATGAAATAGGCGAATCCGACAACCATCCAGTAGAGACGAATCCCGATCGCAGGAAAAGTGGGACCCAGCTGGATGCTCGACAGGCGATACGGAATCGTCGGGAAAGTTGGCTGAAAATAGGAAATGATGTTCCAGAAAATCACGATCGAGGACATCGCGAATCCGCCCCAGAAAACAGGACGGTTCATAATCGGGATTCGGAAGAACCCTCGTGGCTCGGGATCCTCCAAAACCGCAAGGGGCATTTCCATAAGTGGGTAGTCGATGCGCTCGTTCTCGACCCACTGACGGCGTAGCATCACCGTGATGAACAGACAGCACCCATAAAAGGCGGCCACGACGGTGAGCCACCAGAAGACGGGCGTGATCCAGGTTTCCCAGGGCACGCTGGCCCCTGTGGGCAGCCCTTCAAAAAACCAGGTGAGCGCGGCTCCCTGCGGGACCACGGCATACTCGGACAACCCGGGCTCGAAATACTCCCGCCACTGATTCTCCGGTGTCGCGAGGTAGTGAGGGACGGCGATATTCGCCACGAGTTTTCCGATGAAGTACGTTGGCATCGTGGCGCCGATCAGGGCCATCGTAAAAATGACGATCAGCTGTCCCCGATTCAGCTTGAGCGGACGGGCCAGGAAAAGAGAGATCAGAACGAGAGGGAACACTGCCGCGAGCGAAAGATGGTTCTGATCCAGCCTGGTCGTGTGGAGGATGAACCGTGCGTAGGTCCCCGCAACCGTGGCCATCACCGCAAGGATTGCCCCAAGACCGAGAGACCACGGTGTGATTGGGGATCGTGTGACAGAATCCGATGAGGTAACGGAGAGAGGTTCAGCACTCATAGAAAGGATCGTTCACAGACACAAAAACGGGGTGCCGCTAGGGCACCCCGGATGTTGATGCTCTTTAAATAGACGATGTCAGGCGAATCGGTGAAGCGGTGCCTCAACCCGCTGATCACCGCGAAACTTCTCGATGCCCCTGAATCGCTTCCCACCCCACTGTCCGGAGACGACGAAGTAGACGATCACGATAAGCGCGACGACGACCACGCCGATAATGACTTTCCCTACGATGTCCCCAACGTCCTTACCAGGCATAGCGTAACCCCGGGCTCCTTCAAGGGTTGGAGTATCCCGTTCCAGCGAACACCGCTAAAATAAGACAAAATCCCCGAAAACCAAGGCCGTTCGCACAAGTTTTCCGCTTCTGTCCTCGGCCTGACACCTCAATAGCCTTTGACCTTGTCTATCTCGCTCAAGAGGGGCTCTCCGGCTTCTTGGCGCCTGAGGTTTTCGCAGATCAACTCGACGAGCCGATCGTCCCGATTGGGCGATCCCCCAGCCGTGTGGGGTGTGATGACCACGTTCGGAAGCTGCCAGAGCACGTGATCCTCCGGCAGTGGCTCCTCGGGGGTCACATCGAGACCCGCCCCGCCGATCTTGCCATTCTGCAGGGCGTCGACCAGGGCATCCTCGTCCATGATCCCTCCCCGCGTGACGTTAATCAGGAGCGCGTGGTCCTGCATCGCATCGAACGCGGCCGCATCGAACATCCCCTCGGACCCCGGGGCAAGGGGCGCGCACACCGTAACGACATCCGAAGCCTGGAGCAGATCGTGGAACGCGTCCAGCTTCCTGCACCATTCCACACACTCTGGAACGTCGACGTCTTCCGGGTCGATTGCGATGATCCGCATCCCGAAAGCCGAAGCCCGTTTCGCCACGTCGAGGCCTGTGCCCCCCAGTCCGACGATGCCCATCGTCTGGTCGATCAACTCCCACGACGCTCGGCGAATCGGCATTCGATTGTCCCACGTAGGTTCTCGTATCGCGGTGTGGATACCTCGCGTCAGTGAAAGCAGAAGTGCCATTGCGTGCTCTGACAGATGGACACCGACCGTCCCCTTGGCGCTCGTAAACTTGATTTCACTGTCGACGAACTCCTTGAACAGCGCGCCGTTCACACCCGCTCCCCAGGATTGCACCCAGCGAAGCCGCTCCGCCCTACGGTACAGATTGAGATTGAATCCCCCAATCAGGACGTCCGCTTCCGGCATGAACTGCTCGGCTTCTTCCTGAGACTTGGCCACCATAATCTCTACGTTGTCTAACGCAGACTGGATCTTCTCGTGATGTCTGGGCTCGAGGTCGATCGTCACCAGAATCTTCAAACGTGCCTCCTACATCAATGGGGTTCGCACGATCAACTCGATCGTGTGTGCACTGTCGGGCTGCGAGAGGACGAACAGAATCGCGTCGGCGATGCCCTCGGGCTGACCCAGGTTCTCCAGCACATCGTTGGGATGGTTCTCCCGTCGCATCCGGGTGTCCACGGGGCCAGGGCAAATGACGGTCGCTTTGACGCCGTGTGGTCTCCCCTCCGCATCGGTCGTCTCGGTCAGCGCGATGGCCCCGGCCTTCGCAGCGCAATAGGCTGCGCCCCGCACATGACCGCGGTTGCCCGATACGGACGAGACATTCACGATGTGCCCGCTCCCCCGCTCGCACATGTGGGCGAACACGGCCTGCGTGCAGAGGAAGGTACCCTTCAGGTTGACTGCGATATTCAGGTCCCAGTCCTCTTCTCTTACGTCTACGATGGGGTTATGAATTGCCACCCCTGCATTGTTCACGAGAATGTCGATTCGCCCAAATTCCGACATCACTCGATCGCGGGTCTGGTGAACGGCCGCCTTGTCCGTCACGTCGGTCGGGCACCCAATTGCCCGACCGCCCGATGCCTCGATCTCTGTCACGACCTCATCCAGTTCAGCCGTCGACCGCGCTGCGATAGCCACACTCACACCCTTCGCCGCGAGTTGCTGCGCCGTGGCGCGTCCGATTCCCCGCCCGCCTCCTGTCACGAGAGCAACTTTATCGTTCAGGTCCATCACAAGGCGCCAGGCCGGCACGCCCGCCTCCCATTTTTCAATCGTGGTCATTCGCTTACGCCGGTGGAGAGCGACGTGCTCGAGCGAACCCTCATCGGCGTCGCTCCCCGTATCGCGATTCAAGAACAGGGAAAAAATAGCTTGCCGGCGGCTTGGTCCGCGCATACCCCGATTCGTAAGACCGCATAATGATGCGTAGTTCTCGATTGGGGGAATCCAGCCACATCTTCGAGTTCTGGTGTCGGTCGGCTTCGCAGATCCATGAGGGACAATACGCGTTGCAGTGCATAATCGGCATCGTGCCCCGTTTCACACAAAGAATATGCTCCTCGGGGGCGTGGTCGTGCGTGTCGTAGTGCGCAACCACCTGCGTGCGATGACTGCCGGGCGGATAGACGAAATTCCCCATTTCGGGTTCAGGCACATCGGTCACCCAGTATGCGACCTTAATCTAAAGAGGAAGTTCGGGAACGAACACGCCGTAGGGCACTGCACGTGACCCGTCCGGGTGCCACTTGTTATGACTTGTATCCCAAGGTCGAATGAAGAACTGTGCAGTTTCAGCAGTTCGCCATAGACATCATATCCGAAGCCCACGTGACGAGGGTGATCGATCAGCTCTGGGAACACAAGGTACCGTTCGACGATGTTGTTGGGCCCGAAGAACTTCCCGTCCTGGTATCGCTCGTCCCCCTGTGCGGATGCGTCGATCATCTCCAGATAACCGTCTACCTCCGCATCCGACAAAGCGTCCTCGATAACGAGCATCCCCTCTTCCATAAAGGTGTCCCACTGGTCGCGGGTGCCCCGGGCGATTCTGTATTTCTCTTCCATTCTTCACTCTTCTAGGCAGCCAGCCAACGGTCGAACCAGTCGAACGCCTCTGCCTGCATCGATCGATCGAATTTGTGCGGCCCTGGATAGTATGTGCAGCGATATCGGTCTGTTGCGCCAGCCTTGTCGTAAACCTCAAAAAGGATCTGGTCCGCTCGCTTCATCTCTTCTAGGGTAAACAGCTGGTCTTCTTCGTCGTTCTGCACGAGCGTGGGCAGCGGCACCCGCAAGCCCAGAATCTCCGGATAGTCCAGATCCCGCGGCAAGAGGGGCACATAAACCATCCAGGTGTGGGTGTACGACTTGTGAATAAGGAAATCCCGCCACGTGCTCATCATTCCCACGCAGACCGCACACCGAATTCGTTCGTCTGCGCCCCCGAGAAAGACCGTCCGCATTCCACCCCCGGACAGCCCACCGCATCCCACCCGGGTTTCATCCACATCGTCACGCGCGCATAACACATCCAACGCCTGCTGGTCCTCCGCCAAGAAAACCCCCGGCCAGGTCGTCCCCGCGCAGAACAACGACTTCGCCATCACCGATTCGTGGCCTGCCGCCCACGCATTGTAGCTGGCGATTCGGTCGGGGTGCTCGGGATCGTCGTCGGTCAACCCGTCCCGAATCCGATCGACCACCTCTTCTACCCGCACCCTGCGACTCGCGAAAGGAAAGGCATCGGGAACGAGCACACCGTAGCCCCGTCGCGCGATTTCATTCGCCCAGGCCGCTCCACCATAGTAGCTCGCCTGGTGCTCCATCATCAGGGGGTGAGACTCTTCCCGCACACGCACGATCTTCCGTTTCCCGAAATATTTATTCCCACCGTGATCGTGTAGCGCGAGAACACCCGGCAAAGGACCGCTCTCTCCGGCGGGCTTCAGGAAATAGGCTTCGGTGTCCGGCCCGTAGCCCAGTTGCCACCGCAAATGTTCCACGTCCAGACCGTCGAACGACCATCGGTCGACCACTTCAGCGGTCGGATGATGGGGGAGATCCGGCGCGGCCAGACAGGCGGTCAGTCGTCCTCGCGCAATTTCCCGCCAGGCATCGATGTCGCCGAACTCGCTCCGCCTGTAGGAAAGCGAACCTGCCTCGGTCCCCAGGAGTTTGGCCGCCCAGGGTCCGTAGGCGCCGATCGTGGTCGCCGAAACCAGTTCAGGCATTCAGGTATTCTTGAAAATCGATAACCCGCCCTTCATCGGACGCGACTCCGCATCCTTCGACCATCGCGACCGTTGTCAGGTTGTTGCGTCCCGAATTGAAGGGCTCGTCCCCTCCATTGAGATAGTCGTTCCATTGGTCGAGGATGACGGTCGTGCTGTCCGGGCACTCGTCGAGCGGAATCTCTTCACCTTCGTCCTTCTCCCGATGCTTGAGCGTCAGCTTCCCGCCGTCGAGCTCGAGCGTCCCACCTTCGCAGTCGACACGCATCACAGAACCGTTCTTGTGCGACTCGAAGCAGCAAAGATATCCGCAGGTTGCGCCGCTCTCGAATTCGATCCACGCGTGGGCTCCGGCGCCCGCCTTATAGGCACTCCACGAAGGGTTGAAGCTGTGCGCCCACATCCTCTCCGGATCCGAGGCAAAAATGAACCGCATCGTATCGAAGTCGTGGATCCCGCGTTCCCACAGGTAGGAATGGTCGTCCTCACCCGAGTGGTGCACGCCCTTGCTCCGCCAGCTCAATTTCATCTGCATCCCGAAGCTGGCTTTTCCGTAGACCTCTTCCTGAATCAGCCGCCGCATCGTAACCGTGGCCGCATTGTACTTGGCATTCTGGCTCACCAACACCGTGACTCCGTTTTCTTCTGCTTCCTTGACGACCTGCTTCGCGCTTGCCAGCGTCTTGGTGAACGGCTTTTCCACAAGAAGGTGCTTCCCCGCCCTCACCGTCTCGAGGCACATCTCGGCGTGAAGATCGGGCGGGGTAATCACGACGATCGCATCCGATTCGACGTTGTTAAGTGCCTGCTCGATCGTTCTGAAACAGGCGGATTCGGCAAGCCCCGACGCTTCCATTGCGGGTTCTAACTTTTCATCCACAATGTCGACCAGGGCCACACTCTCGAAGTCATCCCGTTGAGGCACGAGATTCACGGGCCAACGGCCGCGCCCCGTGACCCCGACGTGTATCAAACGATGCGCCATGATTTTCTCCTAATAGGTAGTCTTCAGGTTCGCCGGCCACCAAGTAAGGTAAAGCGTCAAGGCCGATCAAGCCGGCAGAGCCCCGCCCTTGACCGGCAACCTTGGGCGTACCATCTTGCCCACCCAAGGAGGATACTCGTGCGCATTGAAAACATATCGCTGACGACGCTGGATGTTCCGTTCACCGACCACGCCAACCGCCATCTCGGGTACTGGCTCCCCCACTGGCGCATCGTGGAAATCTGTGAAGTCACTCTGACCGGCGGGACCAAGGGGCTCGGGGAGACGATTCCGAACTATACCTGGTCGAAAGTGCCGGAGAACATCTTCGACAGAGCCATCGGGAAGCGGGCGGCCGACCTGATGTGGGACGACGGGATCGGGGCCGGTGTACAGATGGCCCTGTTCGATGCCGTAGGACGTGCCCTGTCGGTCCCCGTGCACAGCCTTCTGGGGAACCGGATCCGCGACTGGTGTCCGATCTCCTGGTGGAATATGGATATGCCGCCGGAAGGCTGGGCGGAAGAATGCCGTCAAGCCGTTGCGGCCGGCTACACGAGCGCCAAGCTCAAAGCCAGGCCCTGGTTCGACCTCCACGCCGCGATCGAGGCGGTTCGCGATGTGGTCCCACCCGGATTCCATCTCGACCTCGACTACAATGCCACCCTCGCGAATTCGGCCAATGCCGTCCCCCATCTCAAGGAACTGGAGCGGTATCTGGAAGTCGCGATGATCGAGTCGCCCATCCCCCAGTCCGATGTGGCCGGTAACCGTCAAATCAGGACGCGTTGCGACCGGCCCATCGCAATGCACTTCGGCAGTCCCCCGATCGAAACGTGCGTCAGAGAAGATGTGGCCGATGGATTCGTCGTCTGCGCGGGCGCAACTGGCGTCACCCGTCAGGCAGCCATTGCCGATGCGTGGAACAAGCCTTTCTGGCTTCAGCTCGTGGGCACGGGGATCACAACGGCCTGGGCCGCACATCTCGGTGCGGTCCTTTCCCAGGCCAAGTGGCCGGCCATCACGTGCATGAACATCTGGTCCGACCCCTTGATCACGGAGCCCCACGACATCCGAGGGGGCTTCTACGCCGTACCGGAGGGCCCCGGACTTGGCGTCCGTCTCAACCGGAAGGCCGTCACGCAATTCACATCGGACCACGACTGGGTCGATCCGCCCCGCCATCTGTACAGGTACAGTCGGGCCAGCGGTGAGAAAACCGACTATACGTGTTCGAAACAGGAGCTGCATCACGTCTATCCTCGGGATGCCCAGCCCATCGCCGAGCCCGGGTCCACACTGACCGTCATCGAGGATGACGGGTCGGAAGCCTTCACCAGATCCTGGGAGAACGCCGTCGGAGGCCGCAATCGGCATCGCTGACGGGAACCCCGGCTTCTCGCGCGCGTCCCACACAAAGCCGGATTTCCTCGACATCCGCGAGGGAGAGTTCTTATGCGGTTGCCCAAAGAGCCACGCTGGCTAAGAAACCGAAGCGCGACGATCGCCCTGTCGGTCGGGTTCCACCGCGTCCTTTTGGCATTGCTGGTGTCGTAGGAGCGCGAGCCACCTCCGACCGAGATGGTCATCGAGTTTGCGACTCCCCAGCGACCTTTCGAACCGCCCGTCGTGGAGGACCCTGTCGCAGACGTACCCGATGAACCGCAGGGGAACCAGGTCACGGACTCTGGGGATCCGACCGCAACGGTTTCCGCGAAGCCTCTTGCGCCGGTTTCCCGCAAATCCGGGGCGATCCATTCCCTTCTCGCGATGGACTTGTCCTCCTTTGGCTCGAACGTTTCCGTTCAGGACCCGCTGGCTGAAGACACCCCGATCCAGACCGCCGGGCTTGGACTCGCTGAACCCACAATTCATCTGACCGATACCCAGGTCGACTCCCTCGTGGCGTTACCGGAACAGGGCTCTGCTCGGAAGGGTAGAAAACGGGGCACGCTCGGAAGGGGCCGAGGCCCCACAGTCTGTCTCCCGCCCCCTCACTGACGCTTATAGAGAACACGAAGGGCGTTCACCTTAAGGTGGACGCCTTTTTTTGAAGAGCCCTGTTTCACCGTCAGTCTTCTCCCAGTGCCGTCTGAAGCTGATCCACAATTCTCTCTACCTGGCCCCTTCGCCGCTAGTCGACGGGAAGATCAAGCAGCAACAGATAATTCCGTAGCGCTTCCTCGAACGACTCCCGTTCCAGCAGGTCAATGGACAAATTCAGACGCGCATCAACGTGACCTGGATCGAGTTGGAGGGCTCGCCGATAGGCGGCCATCGCACGGTCTACCTCGCCCAACGCGTCGTGCATCACACCCAGATTGTAGAAGGCGCCGCTGTCCTCCGAATCACGATCGATCACCTGCAGATAGAGGTCCCGCGCCCGCTCGGGTCGCCCTGCCCGAGCGAATACGCTCGCTAACCTCGCCGCGAGACATAGATGATCCTCGCCCAGCGCGTGCAAGACGGGCCAGAGCGACTTTCGCCTCAAATGGTTTTTCCTCCAACGCGTCATGGTAGTAAACGCTTGCGGAGTCCTGGTGGGCCGACTGCTCGAACGCCCGGCCCCGCGAGAAAGTGACGCCCTCCAGCCCAGGATCTTGCCGGCGCGCGATTCCATAATGATGAACGGCCTCGCAGTATCTCTCCAGGCGATGGTAGGCAACACCCAGGTTGTAATGCGCTTCCGCGAACGGACTCCGTAGTTCGAGCGCTCGCCCGAGCGCCAGAATCACCCTTCGGTAGAACTCGGCCCTCACAAAGGCCACCCCCAATCCGAAGTGCGCATCGGTCAGATTCGATCGCTCTCTGGTAGTCGCCTTTGGCATAGAAAGCCACGCCTCGATCATAGTGGGCCCTCCCAGGACCACGGCCCGGCACGTCGGGGTTTGTCGCACACCCTATCCCCAGCAAGGCCACAAGGAACAGGGGCAACAAGATCTTCGTCGCAAGATGATCAAGGCCAGTCACAAGGATGGGACGCCTCGCGATCCGATCCGTTCGATCCCGTACACAGAACGGGCGCCCCTGGTCAAGGGACGCCCGCCCGCAATTTCGACAAGATGACGGACTACAACACAAGTTCAATGAAGCTCTGACTGCGACGATCGAGCGCCTGGACATTCGGAATCTCGAACCGGTTCCCGTCCACGTCGACCAGGAACAGCCGCCCTTCACCTAGCCACTGCGCGTTCTCGGCAACGTTCTTGGCTACGAATTCCCGTTGGCCTCGATCCGTATCCACATCCCAGTAAGACACGCCGTATTCGTTACGAAGATGATTGATGCGCTCGACATAACTCGTCAGGTACCGTTTCTCCAGTTCCTCCAGCACGATCTTCCGGTTTTCTTCACGCAGCTCATCCAGCTCTTTGACAATGCAGATCGCGTCGTCTTTGATATCGAGAAAGCAGATGTACCGATCGGGTTCTGTCAGTGGCGCAGCGCGCGCCACCTTGACCCGGATATAGGATCGATCACCCTCGATTGTCATCCTGAGTTTCCACTCCGGCTCCCTCAACAGGAGAATGTCGGCGGGGTCCACTTTCTTGGGATGAACCACCTCGATCGGCGTCGGCTTCCAAGTCGGATCGTCCTCCGGCCCAGCCGACGCCTCGGTGTCTTCGATTTCAACATCCAGCACTGACACGACGTCCTTTCTTCGATACCGTGAAGCGGATCATCCAGCGACTTCCATCACGGCCGTTGTTTCCTGTTGTGTCTTCACAAGTCGATAGAATATACCCTGGCGTTCTATTAATTCTTCGTGAGAGCCCACTTCGGCCACTCGGCCCTCATCGACCACGACGAGACGGTTTGCGCTCCGAAGCGTTGACAGCCTGTGGGCGATCGCGAAGGTCGTCCGTCCTTCGACGAGACGGGAGATGGCCAGCTGAATCTTTCTTTCTGTCTGCGTGTCGAGCGAAGACGTTGCTTCGTCCAGAATCAGGATCTTTGGATCGTGGAGAATCGCACGGGCGATCGAGATCCGCTGCTTCTCGCCACCGGACAGCTTGCCTCCACGTTCCCCCACCTTCATATCGTAGCCGTCGGGTTTCTTGACAATGAATTCGTGGGCCTCCGCCGCCACTGCGGCCCGGATCACATCGTCGAACGTCGCATCAGGCTTACCATAAGCAATGTTCTCCGCGACCGTACCATCAAAAAGAAAAGGCTCCTGCTGGACCATCCCGATCCGAGATCGAAGACTGCGCAAGGTGATCTCTCGCATATCCCTGCCGTCCACCCGGACCGCACCTCGATCTGGATCGTAAAATCGGCAGATCAGGTTGATCAGGGTCGACTTGCCTGCACCTGATTTTCCCACGAGACCGATCATTTCTCCCGGCTCGACGTCGAGCCGGATGGCCTTGAGAACCGGCTTACCTGGGTCGTAGCCAAAGTAGGCGTCCTCGAACGTGATCCTTCCTTCCATTTCCTTCAGTTCTTCGGCGCCAGCGACCTCGTAGGGCTCCGCCTGTGAATCGATCACCTCGAAGATCCGTTTGGCGCCCGCGAACGCCCGCATCATAAAATTGTAGAAATCACCGAACCATCGAAGAGGCTGGTACATCATCCACAGGTAACTCACAAAGGCCGTCAACGCACCAAGCGTCATCTCGTTCTCCAGAATTTTCAGCCCGCCAAAATACCAGACGAAGAAGGCTCCGCAGCTCATCAGGAAATTCGTCACGGTGAAGAAAACAAACCAGTTTCGTTCGCCGATGACGGTGACTTCCCTGACCCCCTCGTTGTGTCCGTCGAATCGTTTACCTTCCCGGGCTTCCTGGGAGAACGCCTTGACCACGCGGATCCCTGTGATTGATTCGTTCAGCTGCGCGTAGAGTTTGGACCATCGCGCACCCCATAGATTCCAGTTCCGCATCATCCGTTCCCAGATGCGGCTTCCCGCATAAACGATCGGCGGAATCGGCAACAGCACGTAGAGAGTCAGACTCCAGTTCGTCCAGAGGAGAAGCCCGAGGATGCCGAAGAACAGGATTCCATTGGAGAGAACGAACGAGAGCTCATACAGCATCAGACCTTCAAGCCGGTCGCTGTCGTTCGTCATCCTCGCGATCAGCGACCCGAGCCGGCGACGATCGTAGAAACGAATCGGCAGAAACTGAAAGTGGCGGTAGAGGTCTTCCCGAAGATCCTGGATTGCCTTGAGACCCAGCCTCCGGGCGATGTAGCGTCGGGAGACGTCTACGCACCAGATCGAGATACGGACGCCCAGCAGGGCCCCCACCGCCCAGACCAGAGGCCGGAAACCCGCGGACGGGGTCAGCACATCGTCAATGATGTGTTGCGTCACTTTTGGGGGGACGAGACCGAGCAGAGACCCGACGACGGTCAGGCTCAGCATCACGGCCACCTCGCCCCGGTAGGCCGTCATATACCCCACGATGCGCCAAAACGTCTCCCATTTCTCGATGCAGACGGGACAGGTGCCATTTTTCTCCGGCAGCAATCGATTGCACGACTCGCAACGCGTGCGATCGAGCTCGGTCGGCAGTTCGAGCTTGTCCGATTCACCCTCAGCCAACCGTTTCAAGCCTTCCGCCACCTCGGCGAACTTGGGGCGCAACGACTGCGAGAACGGGATAAAGACCGGCGTACCGTCCTTCTTTTCGATTTCGATCAGACCGCCACCGACCAGATCGTCGACCCGGACGAAAGCCACGTCTGAGAGGGGCGTCGCCACGGTCCCGTTCGCCCCTTGCCTGGGAATCAGCAGGACTCGCTGCGACGTCACGACAAACCACTGCTCCCCGAACGTGTGGTCCTCGTCCAGGTCCGTGGGCATCTGCACAATGACGTCTTCGTCAGCTGGCTTTTCGATCTCCAGCTTCGAAGCGATTTTCGTCGGTGCAGTTTCGATGAACCCGAGTGGCATTCCTATTCCTTGACCGCAATGATTGCGGACGTCTCTTTCTGAAGTTCTACCAGACGCGAAAAAGCGCCGCCGTTCTCCAACAATTCCTGGTGCGTGCCGACCTCGACGACGCGCCCTGCTTCGAGCACGACGAGACGGTCCGCGTTCCTCAACGTCGACAGACGATGGGCGATCGCGATCGTCGTCCGTCCCTCGACCAGGTTCCCGATCGCTTCCTGGATTTTCTTTTCCGTCTGCACATCGACGGACGAGGTCGCCTCGTCCAGGATCAGAATTCGCGGATTGTGCAGAATCGCCCTTGCCAGGGAGATGCGTTGCTTCTCACCTCCCGAGAGCCCCGACCCCCGCTCCCCGATCCACGTGTCGTAGCCATCCGGCTTGGTCGCGATGAAGTCGTGCGCGTTCGCCGCTATCGACGCCTGCAGAATCTCGTCGAACGAGGCCCCCGGTTTCGCGTAGCCGATGTTCTCCGAAATCGACCCACTGAAGAGCAACGGCTCCTGAAGGACGATCCCGATCTGGCCCCGGACGTCTTCCAGCCGAATTTTCCGGATGTCGACACCATCGATCTCCAGTGTGCCACGATCGACGTCGTAAAACCGACAGATCAGGTTCGCCGTCGTGGTTTTGCCCACGCCGGAGCGACCCACCAGACCGATCATCTCGCCAGGCTGGATGTCGATATCGATTTCGTGCAGAACGGGTTTGCTCTTGTCGTATCCGAATGTGACGTTCGTGAAGGTCACTCCGCCCTTCATTTCTGGAAGGGGGACCGCATCGGGATCTTCGTAGGCCTCCGGAGGCGTATCGATGATCTCGAAGATTCGCTCGGCACCCGCGAAGGCGCGCGTCATCCAGCTGTTGACCATCCCAAACCACTCGAGCGGACCGTAAAGCATCCACATATAACTGTAGAACGCGAGCAGCGTTCCGATCGTCAGCTCTCCCTCGAGCACTTCCTGGCCACCGAAGAACCAGACGATCACCACACCCATCCCCGTAAACAGCGTCATCGTCGCGAAGAAAACCGACCGATTGGTTTCGGCCCTGAGCCCCACATCGGTGTGAGCTTGATTGCGACGCCGGAAAAGGCCAAGCTCCCGATCCTCCTGCGCGAAGGCCTTGACCACCCGGATACCTGCCAGCGCTTCGTTCACCCGGGCTATCATATCGGACCAGGTCTGGAACCAGCGGGACATATGCCCGCGCATCCGTTTCCAGAAGATCATTCCCCACAGAATGATGAACGGGACCGGAATAAGGACATACATCGTCAGACTCCAGCTCATCACCAGCAGTGCGATCAGGATGCCAACCAGCATCAGACCGTTGATGACCAGATATGGCAATCCGTCGACCAGAAAGTCCTGCAGCCTTCCGCTGTCGGAAGTCACACGTGACATCACCTGACCGACCTGACGCTTGTCGTAGAACTGCAGGGAGAGCAATTCGAGCCGCTTGTAGAGTTGGCTTCGAATGTCTGCCGTCACGCGTGCGCTCAGCCAGGTAATCGTCCAGCCGTGAAGCCACTCAGCGCTCCAGGTCACGAGCCGGACTCCCACCATCGCGAGAACGAGCCATCCCAGCAGTCCGATCCGGGTGTCCATTTCCGGAATGACGCCCGTGGGAACGAGCACGTCGTCGACAATGCGTTTCGTGATTAAGGGCGGGATCAATTCCGCGACCGTGGTCGCAACGGATGCGATTGCGAGAAGGGCCGCTTTCTTCTTGTAGGGCCCCAGATATCGGGCAATACGCATCAGTGTTGCGAACCGACTGATACAGGCCGGACAGACACTGTTCTTCTCAGGCAGAGGCCGGCTGCACTTACCACAGTGCGTCTTGTCCAGATAACCTTTTGTGTAGAGCGCCTCACCCTTCCGGAGTTGCTCGATTCCACGGGTGAGCTCCGAGAACTTGACGTCCTGGGTCTTGGAGTAGGGAACTTCGACCGTCGGGAGGTTGCGGCGTTCGATCTCGAGGCAGGCTCCTCCCACCCGCGGCTCCGTCCTGGCCACAACCACCTGGGAGAGGGGAATCTCGATCGTTTCGTCTCGATGCCACGTCACGATCTGCTTCTGGCCCTGTTCGGTCACCTCACTCACCACTCCCTGGCCGTTGCTCTGCCCCCGCATCACCAGAATCCGTTCCGGGGTCACCATCACCCATTGGGCGCCGAAGTGCTGGTCAAGCTCGAGGTCAGAGCCGACACGGACCAGCTCCTCCTCTCCAGGTCGGAGGTGTCCGAGCAGATGAGCTTCGATCTCGGGCGAGGTCTGTTCAATCAGAGTCATGGGTATACGCGCACTCGGGTCGGTGAGGCTGAATTTCCTCATACGACCGTACTCGTGTGGTGGATGTTTCAGGCGAGATGGATGTGCGAGTCAGGAGCCTTTTTGGATGGCGGATCTTGAGGAGAATTTGCCACGCCGCGTGGGGATTTGACCGGGACGGCCGATGCGGAATGGATAAGCCCCAACGGGGGTGAAGTCAACCCCGCAAAGCCCGTTCAATCAACAAGCTGGAGGGTCCCCCAGAGACTCGGGTCGTAGGACACCGGAAGAGGATCTTCCGCGGTCCACGACTGCAGTCCGAGAAGGCTGTCAGCGATGCGATAGGTGAAACCAATGCGCGTATTGTCTTCAGGATCGAACCCGTGCAACACATCCGCCGGGAGATGGGCGGAAAGACGGTATCCCGAGCTTCGGATCTTCGATACGACTGTGATCGCCTGGGGTTCACACGGTTTGCCCTGGGATCTCGCACGACGAATGCGCACTTGCCCGGACGCTGCCCCCTTTCTTCTTCCGCCGCCCGGCAGAAAGAAGAAGTGATGGCAGAATCGGCTCGCCCGATGTGCGTCCCTTACGTCCCGAGTGTCGACCCAGACCTGAATCCCGTCACCCTTGAGGGGGCGCTTCGGTTCGACCTTCAATCCCGCTTTTCCTTGAACGTCCACGCCGATGTAGAGCCCCTCGTCCCGCCAGCCCAAATACACCTCGGCAAACGAATCCGCTCCTTCCAGCCCACCCAGGTCAGGCAGTTTGTGCCGTTCGGGCCACCCTGTCAGGGGGCCCTTCATAAAGGGGATCTCCCCGAGCCTCGGACAGGGCCAGGCGAAGTCGAAAAACGAACGAATGGGGATTCTGAGATTCAAGACCTGCCCTTGACCCGGAGTTTGAAGAGGTATTCGACCACACGGTCCGACTTGTATCTACGCCCGGCTCGATCCAGGTCGGCCCGGAAGCGGGGAACGTTTTTCGACTGAACATCTAAACGGCCGAAGTCGCCCAGCGTGTCCAGGATCTGCTTCCTTGTCATCAACCCCTCACTGTTATAACTCAGAAAACAGTAACGTGCGCGCGATCGAGAAACCATCGAGGCAAGCGTATCCGGATCTTCCTAGCGCGAGCACCACGCCGACCGTTGATCACCGTCAGGCCTCAACCCGGTCACCCCGCGCGGGGCGGGCGCATCGTATGCCGCAATCGTCTCCAAAACGTGGTAGTTCGTGCAATACTGACGCTGGTTGTAAGGCGGATCCATATAAAGGATATCGCACGGCACGCGGGCAACGACCTGAAGCCCGTCTCGGCAATGCACACGATGGCGTGACGAACTCGGCACGATGTCGACCGGATCCATCTTCAGCGGTCGTAGAGCACTCGGATTGATGCGTTTAAGATACGCCGCGTAGACGGACGCGGTGTTGGCCACTCGGTCCGCGGCCTGAATCAGGCTGGCGATCAGGTAGAAGTACTCACCATCCCGCAGAAGTCCGGCTCCACGCCAGCGTTCGATCTCCTGACGGATCGCATCGCATCGCGCGCCGTTCTCGTTCGAGAAATACATCCGCGGAGGACGCGTTTTTCCCCCGGGACAGTAGTGCGAAAAGATGAAGCCTTTCCGAGGCGCGAGCGCATTGAGGTAGTCGAGTGTTCGCCGAGTCCCATCCAGACCACGCAACCCCACGGCTTTGCGAACACGATGGAAACCCGGCCGGCGGTTCACTCCGATGCTGACGCGGTTGATGCAATAGGCGTAGTACTGCAGGTCGTTCGTGACAACCCGAAACCCTTTTGCTTGAAATGCCATCCGACCACGCCCGTTCCTGCGAAAACGTCGAAAAAGATCTCGCACGACGGGTCCATGAAAGACGTGATTCCCTCATCCAGAAATCGATCAGCGCGTACTTTCGCCCGATGTAGTTCAAGCCGGAGTCACACCTCCAGGACCTCACTCAAGAACCGGCCCGTATGCGAGGCATCGACTTCGGCCAGATCCTCCGGGGTCCCGGCCGCCACGACCTGGCCGCCCTCCGCACCTCCCTCCGGACCGAGATCGATGACCCAGTCCGCGGTCTTGATCACGTCGAGGTTGTGCTCGATCACGATCACGGTATTTCCGGCGTCCACAAGCCTGTTCAGAACCTCAAGCAACTTCTGGATGTCTGCAAAGTGGAGGCCCGTCGTCGGTTCGTCCAACAAATAGACCGTACGCCCCGTGCTCGGCCTGGACAGCTCGCGTGCGAGCTTCACCCGCTGCGCCTCTCCACCGGAAAGCGTCGTCGACGCTTGCCCCATCTTTATATACCCCAGACCTACGTCGACGAGTGTTTTCAGTGCCCTTGCCGTCGTCGGGAAGTGCTCGAACAGGTCGGCCGCTTCGGCGATCGTCAGGTCGAGTACGTCGGCAATCGAATAGCCGCGATACCGGACGTCCAGGACGTCGCGGTTGTAGCGCTTCCCGTCGCAGACTTCGCACGTCACCCACACATCCGGCAGGAAGTGCATCTCGACACAACGCACTCCCAAGCCGTCACACGCGTCACATCGCCCTCGTCGATTGTTGAAGCTGAAATAGCCCGTGCCAAACCCACGAACCTGGGCTTCGGGCAATTCTGCGTAGAACCTCCGAATCCGATCGAAAACCTTCACATACGTTGAGGGGTTGCTCCGTGGACTGAAACCGATCGGCGTCTGATCGATCCGAATCACTTTGTCGATCTCCTCGACGCCCACGACATCGTCGTGCTCGCCCCAGGCACGATGAACGCGGTTGACACGGGTGGCAAGGGCGCCATAGAGCACGTCGTTGACGAGCGAACTCTTCCCCGAACCGGATACTCCGGTCACGCACACGAACGTCCCGAGCGGAAAACGCACATTGATGTTCTGGAGGTTATTCTGACGAGCGCCCAGCACATCGACGGTTTTCCCGTTTCCGATGCGCCGCTGGGGAACGTCGATCGCAAGCCGGTGTTTCAGATACCGTGCCGTCAGCGACCCTGCCTTCATCGGAAGTTTCGACGGGCGCCCACTGGCCACGAGATGACCACCCTCGCTTCCTGCACCTGGGCCGAAGTCCAGGATGTGGTCCGCCGCCTCCAGGGTGTCACGATCGTGCTCGACAACGATCAGCGTGTTGCCCAGATCGCGCAGACGTTGCAGCGCGTCCAGGAGCCGCCGGTTGTCCCGCTGATGCAGACCGATGGTCGGCTCATCCAGAACGTAGAGCACACCCGTCAGTCCCGATCCAATCTGGCTGGCCAATCGGATTCTCTGCGCCTCTCCCCCCGACAACGTCGGCGCCCGACGCCCGAGAGTCAGATACCCCAAGCCCACGTCGTCCAGAAAACGCAGCCGGTTCCGGATTTCCTTCGTGACCTCCCCCGCTGCCTCGGCATCCCGTTCCGTCAACATCAGTTCATCGAACCAGGATCGCAGCTCAGCGATCGGCGATTCCGTCAGGTCCTGCAACGTGCGCCCGAACAGACGCGCCGCGGAGCTCACCGGACGTAGTCTCCTCCCCCGGCACGTTGGGCAGGGCACATCTTTCACGAATTCCCCCATCGCACGGCGGAAACAGGGCGAAAGTCTGACAAGGGACTCCACTGTAGGGAAGAGCCCCTTGAACTTGAATATCAAGCCCTCCGAGGCCTCGCAAGAGAGCGTATCCGTTCCATAGAGAAGCGCCTCCCGGGCCTCTGCTTCGAGTGCGGCGAACGGTGTGTCGAGCGAAAAACCGATGGAGTCCGCCACGGCCTCCAGCATCTTCAGCAGTTCACCCGTCGGTTTGCCCCACGGCAGGATGGCCCCGTCGGCCACAGAAAGGGTCGGGTCCGGAATCAACGTATGTTCCCCCATCCCTCGCTGGGTTCCCAGTCCTTCGCAGGCCGGACACCAACCTTCCGGATTGTTGAACGAGAAAGCCTGGGGCGTCAGGACATCGAAACTACTGGCGCAACTTGGGCAGGACAGATGTTGACTGAATCGGCTCTCCCGATCCTCATCCGGAAACGATGCGACCACAACCCCGCCGCTCATATCCAGCGCTTTTTCGACGGATTCGCCGATTCGCTTTCGAGCCGACGTTTTGAGTGCGGCACGATCCACCACGACCTCAAGTTGGTGCGTTTGCCGATAGTCAATCTCCGGTGGACGATCCAACTCGAAAATTTCTCCGTCCAGTCGGCCCCGGCGATACCCGGACCGACGTGCACGCGAGATTACCGTCTCGTAGTCTTCGCCGCGATCGGGCCGGATGGGCGCAAGCAGGACCACCCGTTTCCCGGATCCCCCGTTGACGAGACGATCCACGATCTGCGACGACGACTGGGCGGTGGCTTGCACGTCGTCGCACTCCCGGTTGGGGCAGTGCACATTCGCCAGCAACCCGAACAACGCCCGAAGGTAGTCGTAGACCTCCGTGATAGTCCCCACCGTCGATCGGGGATTCTTGCTCGCCGCCTTCTGCTCGATCGAGATGGCAGGCGAAAGCCCCTCGATGTGGTCGATGTCCGGCTTTTCCATCAGCGACAGGAAC
>DJHM01000032.1:84505-115181 GCA_002433075.1 Latescibacteria bacterium UBA6620 | reverse complement strand
ACCCGCGGGCGCCGATGGCCACGTTCCGCTACTCGATCCTCTACCTGGGGCTGCTGTTTGTAGCGCTGCTGGTTGACCACTACGTGGTGGTGGGGAACCATGGAGGTGTGGCGCTGAGCCTTGGCGCTTTGTGAGTCGGGTCGTACCCAGGGTATTCATTCAACTGATGCTGGCCGCGGCCCTGCTCGTTGCCGGCGCCTGCTCACCGGGCACGCCAAGCATGGCGGAGCTCAAGGACCGGGGAGTGTTCCTTCTGCCGCAGCCCCTCAACCTGGAGCCGTTTGCGCTCACTACCGGGGGCGGCGAACCGTTCACCAACGACAATCTGATGGGCGGGTGGTCGTTCATTTTCTTCGGCTTCACCAACTGCCCGGATATCTGTCCTACGTCGTTGGCGGTGATGGCGCAGGCTGAGCGGCAACTGGTTGCTCGCGGCGCGCTGCAATCGCCGTTTCGGGGCGTGTTGATTTCGGTGGACCCGGAGCGAGATCAGGGCAGCCGGCTGACGGAGTATGTAACGGCTTTCTCGCCCTCGTTCACTGGCGTGACAGGGCAGCGCGAGCGCGTGATTCAGTTCGCGCAGCAGGTGCATGTGGCGCGCCCAATGAAGGTGCGCCTGCCGGGCGGTGATTACACCGTGGATCATCCTGGCCAGATCGTCATCGTGAATCCTGCTGGTCAGTATCACGGTTTCATCAAGCAATCTGGAACGCACCAGGGCCATTCGGCGGAAACCATCGCCGCGACCTTCACAGCCCTCAGAGCGGGTTCCTAGACTTGGAGTAATCGTTTAAGGTTTGCGCCCCCCCGGACGTGAGGTTGATATCGAGCCCCAGAATCAAGCTGCCCAGCATTGGCTGCGGCGTTACCAGGCGTTGAGAGCATACAGTGAGAGTCTGTGCGAGCCGCTGGCCGTCGAGGACTATGGGGTGCAGCCCATGGCGGACGCGAGCCCACCAAAGTGGCACCTCGCGCATACCAGCTGGTTCTTCGACACGTTTCTGCTCAAGCCCTACCTGCCCGACTATCGCCCTTTTCATCCGCAGTTCGAATATCTGTTCAACTCCTATTACAACGGCGTCTCTCAGCCGTTTCCGCGATCACAGCGGGGCCGCCTTTCACGCCCCACGGTGGCAGAGGTGATGGACTACCGGGCGTGGGTCGACGAAGCAATGGCCGCTTTGCTGCAGCGAGATGCCGGCCGGGCCCCCGAGCTCGAGAGGCGTTTGGAGCTGGGTCTGCATCACGAGCAGCAGCACCAGGAGCTCATCGTCACCGACTTGAAGTTCAACCTGGGTAACAACCCGCTGCACCCACCGTATCGGACCGACCTGGTCAGGACGGTGGGTAGCGCACCACCCCTCGACTTCGTGACCTTTCCCGCTGGTGAAGTCCAGATCGGGGCCACGGGCGATGGGTTCTACTTCGACAACGAGGCGCCCCGGCACAGAGTGTTGCTGCCTGGATATGCACTAGCCAATCGTCTTGTAACCAACGCCGAGTACGCTGAGTTCGTGCGAGCCGGAGGTTATGAAGATGCCCGGCTGTGGTTGTCGGACGGCTGGTCCTGGATGCGCGAGGCGGGCGTTACGGGGCCCCTATACTGGCGCGAAATGGATCAGGAGTACCTCCTTGGAGGGTTGGCGCCGCTGGACCGGGAGGTCCCCGTGGTGCACGTGAGCTACTACGAGGCGGATGCCTACGCGCGCTGGGCCGGGTGTCGGCTTCCCACGGAACAGGAGTGGGAGCATGCGGCAGCGGCACAGAGCTGCCATGGCAACTTCGCTGCAGACCAGGTTCTGCATCCGCGAGTGGCGCAAGGAACGCAGGGGCCGGTGGATCAGCTGTATGGCGACGTCTGGGAGTGGACGGCCAGTCCCTACGTGCCTTATCCAGGATACCGGCCGCTGGCGGGCACCCTGGGAGAGTACAACGGCAAGTTCATGAGCAACAAGATGGTGCTGAAGGGAGGGAGTTGGGCGACACCCACCCAGCACATTCGAGTGAGCTATCGCAATTTCTGGCCGCTCGCGTTCCGTTTCGCCATCCCCGGGATGCGGCTTGTTCGCGAGCCTTCCGCCGCTGCCTGAGCGAGAGACGATCACGGATGGGATACACGTCCGGGAGGCTTGAGATAGCGGAGTGGCGACGCTTGTAATCGTCGTGTAGGAAGATCGCTGAGAGCAGAAAGGTTTCTTGGCGCATCTGAGGAACGTTGTTCGCAAAAGGCACGATCTTCTGCGGTTGTGGCTTGACGTTCAGGCCTCGATAAACAAATATTCCCGTGCCTGTGGGATTTCCCGGGAATCTCCTTGTGAAGGGTCACGATTGTTCACGTGACAATCAGCGGTCCTGGTTTGACTGGCCTGGTCGGGGCAAGTCAAACGGGACAAGACCGCGCTGCCAAATGGCAGGGCGGTCTTGTCGTTCAGGGGAGTAGCTGTTGTTCGTTTTTCGTCAGGAATGTCCACAGGTGGTTGCCGGGACATTTTGGAATGTTCGTTCGGGGGCACGGACTCACCGTCAAGATAGGGGAGGGTCAGAGCGAGTTTTCGTCAGTCACGACCGTACACTTACCAATCCTTTGGAGAACCGAAAATGAAGAAGCTGACTATCGCTGTTCTGGGTTTGTTCCTTACCGCTTGTCAGGGGGATCGCCTTACGACAAGCAGTCCAGGTGATGTAGAAGCCCCGTTTGCTGAATCCGTTCGCACCCTTACGAAGCACGCAGGGGATGGGGCTGCTGCTGACACCGACACAGACTTCACGGATCCAGCCAGCCCTCATCTTGGGACGATCGATGGTGACTACGCCTACGACACCGCGCTTGGTCTCACTCGGGTCTCATCGACGATGGGCTACAACGGATGGGATGGAAGGCCTGTCGATCGACCTATGATCAAGACCGTATCAGGCGGGTTTGAAGCCACGGACTTCATTGCCGAATTGACCGTCACTGAGACCGACCTTACCCAGAGCAAAGATCTCATCTATTTTGGCTTCGGTGCTGGCGAGGCTAACCCAAGTCATTTCGACGAGCCCACGAACTCAATTTACTTGCGGATTCACAACAACACTGGCAGCTGGAAAGGTGTCCACGCCTCTCACCACACAGGGATCACTTCCGGTACAAGCGTCTTCGATGAGATCGGTTCATACGATCCCACGGGAACGACATTCCGTATCGAGAAGAGCGGCGACGATGTGACCCTCTCCATCGTAGGCGTTACGGGAGCCAGTCAGACCTTCTCTTTGTCCGCTATCGCGAGTGTCCTCGACGGGACGAACGGTCACATCTTCTTCGGGAACAGCGCTGAAGGAACTACTTTTAGCGATCTCGTCGTCTCCACGCCGGAGCCCGAGCCACCGACAGATCCCGAAACAAAGGCGGATTGCAAGAAGGGCGGTTGGCAGGACTACGGCTTCAGAAACCAGGGACAGTGTGTCCGGTTCGTCCAGACTGGGAAAGACAGCAGGTAGTCTCATCACCGACTAGAAACAAGAGCCCCCGCTGGCGTAGGCTGGCGGGGGCTTCTCTTTTGGGTACTGATCGATGACCTGGCTGGTTTGTAGTTACTTCGAACGGGGATTTTCGATGGGCGTGTTCTCGACGGAGTTTATCCCGAGCGAAGCCGAGGGGCTCGAACTGACGCCGCTCCGGGCAGGAACGTCGGTTACGACTTGAGCCAGATGGAGGCGATGACGGTCATCCAACTGGCAAACATCATCCCCAACCCCCAACGTGTCAACGCGGAGAGGCCGGAGCGGACGTTGCCGAACTCGGAACTGAAGGCCCTTAGGTCCTGCTCCATATTGTTCAACCGCGCATCGACCTGGCCCAGTACGTCGCGGGTACTGAAATCCTCTGGCATTGTCTTGTCCCTTTTGGTGATGGTCAATGATAACCACTTCAGGCTGATCTGCAAACGCCGTACCATCATTCGAGATACAGAATCCCAGGCAATCAGGGGCTCTGGTGTGTGACACGTGAACATACCTGAAACCCTGTTTCAACCCGTTTAAAACTGGCGTAAGATTTCTTCCAGTCGCTCGTTGGTGTTCGGGCGATGGTGTACTGGAAATGATGTCCTTTACAAACGGGAAGTGGAATGGTTGCCGATCGCGTCGCTCTAATGTTTTTTTGCTCTTGGTAGCAGGACATAGAACCCGTCCCACGGCGCCAGGTGGGGGGGGTGCGGACCGGTGGGGCGCACGAGGAGAAGTTCGGGTCTGTCGTTATGGAGGTTTGGTGGATGAACGACATCGCTGAGGGTCCTGAGGAACTGACGGACGCGCAAAAGCGCACGCTCTATCGCGACGGGTTCGTGGTCTTGAAAGGCGTCGTGCCGAAAGAGATGACCCACCGTGCCAGGAGACTGGCTAACATCACGGCGGGAAAGATCCTTAACGGGACGATGGAAGCGCCGGAGAGACGGAACCGGTTTATGGGGGCCGAGACGGAGATCACGGACCTGATCAACAAGACGGCAATGTCGAAGATCCTCCAAAGCACGATGGGGCCGTTCGATCCACCGACCCACGGATTTTCGCCGGTCCTGTATCCGGTCGAGTCGTCGGACGACATCGGCATCCACGGTGTCGCAGATCGTGATGTGCCCTGGCACGGCTGCTACCTCCATCTGGACGGTCAGTGGACGGGCCCGATCCCGCAGCGCCCAGATGAAGTGGACGACTGGCACGTGCCGGGAACGCCCCACTTCGGCGATCGCAGTGCGAAGGTGATCGGAACCAATGGGACGCCGTTTTTCCAGGATCCCGCGTGCACTTTGTCTCTCGGCAGCTTCACGACTTTCGTGGGGGTCGCGCTGAGCGATCAGTCTGTGTTCGGCTACGGCAACTTCGCGGTCCTGAAAGGCGCGCACCATCATACGGCGGCGTTCATCCGTCAGCAGCGGGAGAAGGGGGGTGTGATCGGTCCGGAAGGCTACGGGTGGCCCCGTCTTCGGCAGGTCGGAGATCGGGTCGGGCTGAACTACCTGCCGGCCGCGATCGCGGAACCCTTCAAGGCGAACGCGCGTTACACCCCGGACGGGGCGATGTGGTTGGAGCCCACGCCCCTGCTGGTCGAGGAAGGGGACACCTGGATCGCCCTGCACGGGGTGCCGCATAGCGCAACGCGCAACGATGCAGGCGCCGATCCGAGGATCAGCGCCTACTTCAGGTTGCGTCGGCATCGACCGGATGGCGTTCCGGTCAGGGGAGACAGTGACCATCCAGATCGGGGCTGGGAAGGGGAGTTTCTGGCCTATCCAGAGGGATACGACCCGTGGAAAGTGGCGATCGAACGGCTCTGCGACCCCTGGAGTGAGTGGGACGGGATGAAGGAGGTCGTTGCGGCGGAGGGGAAAGCCTGAAATCCCGGTGAGTGGAACCCCTGCGGGCGCCCTGCCCTCCAGGCCTCCCGGACAGGAAGCAGACGCCGCTCCGATCGGGTATACTTAAATGCTTCTTTGATCCGACCCGGAGCGCCTCTTTATACTACCATTACTATGGTGCCTATCGTTCGTAACGCTCCGAGCCGGGCTGCTGGAGAAGATCAATGATCCGTTCCGATCGCCCCCGTGCGATAATGATTGTCCCGTTTCTGGCGCTTCTCTGTTTCGTCAGTCTCTACACCCAGCCCTCCGTCCAGGCCCTTCAGGCGACATCCACACCGTCGGCGGATTTTAACGGCGATCTGGAGGTGAATTTTGGCGATTTCCTGCTGTTCGCCACGGCGTTCGGGACGACGGACGCCCGGTTCGACCTGAGTGGCGACGGGGCGATCGATTTCGCGGATTTCCTGGTGTTCGCAACGCAGTTCGGCCAGACGGTCGAGCCGCCCGATCCTGAACCCGGGTTTCCCGAGCCCATTCTGTCCGTGGTGCTGGCGGATACGGCTAATTACGAGGTCCTCGCCGCAGTTGTGACGGACGATCAGGGGCTTGCCACGCTCGAGTCGACGGAATTGGCAAGGTCGATCGAGGTCACGGTTACCGGAATTGACGCGAGTCCGGTTGACAGTTTCATGGTGCGGGGCGTGGTCCTGAACGGGACCCTTCTGGTGGTTCTGGAGGACACGTTGGGCTTGTTTGAGCCGACGGTCGTGCAGGGCGTGCCGGAGGCGTTTGCGACGGCGGAATCGGGCACGATCGAGATCGAGATGACGGTCAATACGGTCGAGGAAAGTGCGGCAGCGAATCTCGAAATGGGGGATGGCGTGACGGAGCTGGTCGGTTTCACGATCGCCGAAATCGAGGATGTGTCCTGGGCGGTGGATACCTACAAGGGCCCCGCGATCGATCTCGTGCGGGTGATGGACGCGACGATCGAGGGCGGGTCGGCGGTGATCTCGGTCGGGTTGCGAGATACGCTGGGGAGCACGCTCAAGGGGCTGATGGCGGCGGACCGCAGGTTGTTCAAGTGGACGCCGGCCGGGGAAGATTCGATCGACACGGCTACGGTCGATACGTTGCTGGCGAGGGGATACGGAGATCAGGTGACGGTCGCCCTGGATGACAGCACGGAAGCCTACCTTCTCGTCCACCAGTGGAGTTCGTCGCTGGCGCCCCACGATCGGGCATTCGAACTGATCCTGCCGGCGGAATCCGGCACACAACCGCCACCTCCGTTGCCGCTACCCGAGCCGGTGAGCACGGTTGCGCTGGCGGATACGCTGGACTACTCGAGCCTGGAGCAGGGGGTGACCAACGCATCGGGTCTGGTCACGCTGACGTCGGATCAACTGGAACGGGATATCGAGGTTGTGGTGAAGGACGGTGCCGGAGCCGCCATTCCGAATCTTACAGTGAGCGCGACAGTCCTGAACGGCTCGATTGTCGTGGTGGTGGAAGACACGACGGGGACCTATCCGGCGGCCATCGTCGCGGGTCTGCCGGATACGTCGAGTTTGAACCCGGAGGCCGCGGCCAAACCGGCGAGTTTAGTGGTGGAGGAGAGAACGGGCGTTTTCGCGGGCTCGGAGTTCACGTTCGAGATCGTGGCGATCGAGTTGTCGCTGCTGTCCCTGACGGAGAGCGCGGACAGTGGTCTGACGGTGGCGCCCGGGCTGGTCGAGATGTCCGATTTCCTCGCAGGCGATTTCGCTAACGTGTCGTGGTCGGTGGACACGTACGAGGAGACGCTGTCGCAGCTGGCGCGCGCGATGAACGACGTGACCCCAGGGGCGTCCGGCATGATCTCAATTGGCAGTCTGGATACGCTAAACAGCACGATTCCCGGTCTGGTGGCGGGTAATCGGCGATTGTTCGACTGGACGGACGATCCGACGACATCGGAGGTCGATACGCTCACGTCGGAGGCGTTGGTGACGCTCGTGACGCGCGCATATGGCGATCAGCTGACGGAGACTCCGGATGGCGATACGGTTGCTTCTTTGCTCCTCTACCGGTGGGACTCGGCGCTCGCACCCTATGTGCTCGGATTCGAGCTGATTCTGCCGGCCACGGCGGGGACCCAACCTCCGCCGCCGACGCCGCCGGAGCTGCAGCTGTCGACTCTGAACCTAGCGGTGGAAGGTTCGACTTCGGCGACGATCGATCTTCAGAATCTGGGGACGGAACTGCTGACTTGGACGGTGACCGAAGAGGTATCGTGGCTGGACATTACAACATCGGATGCGAGCACGGCCGACACCACCCGGATCGCTGGGGAGGGTGAAGTCGAACTGTCGATGAACACCTCGACGAGCAACCTCGATGGCGACGTGTTCGAGGCCTTCATCGAGGTGAGTTCGAACGGAGGGGACGCGACGGTCCGGATCACGCTGTCGGTCGATCCGCCGACAGGAATGAATATTCTCGGTTTCACGTTCCACGGGACGCTCAACGGGCATTCGTATTACCTGTCGGAAGAGAGCACAACCTGGCGTGACAGCAAATCGAAAGCGGAAGAGTTGGGCGGCTACCTGGCTGTTATTTCGACGGAAGAGGAATCCGGGTTCGCGGAGGCGGCTGCGCGAGAGGCCCGTGCGAGCACGTGGGTCGGGATGACGGATGAGGCCGAGCAGGATACGTGGGTGGGCGTTGTGGATGAGGGGTCGGTGTTCCTCAACTGGGATCGTCACGCGCCGAGCAGCAATGACGGAGAAGATTTCGCGGTGTTCGATTCGAAGCAGGGCTTCAGCCTCAACGACGTGGCAAATACCGAAACCCATCGGTTCCTGGTCGAGTTCGCGGAAGGGGACGAACCGATCGAACGACCGATGACGATCGTCAGACAGTTTGAGAACCCTTCGGGCAGAGAGGTCGAGATGGTCAAGGTGCCTGAAGGGGAGTTTACGATGGGAGCGACGTCGTCGAGTGACGAGCAGCCGGTCCATACGGTGTTCCTGGACACCTACTACATCGACCGGTTCGAGGTGACGAACGAGGCCTACGCGGAATTCCTGACGGCGCACGGAAGCATGGAAGACGGGAACGGAAACCTGCTGATCGATCTTCCCGACCCGGACACCGAGATCCGGCAGGTCGGGGACACGTTCAGTGCGGTTTCGGCCGCAGTGGAGGATAAGCCTGCGATCGAGATTTCGTGGTATGGGGCCTTCGAGTATTGTGCGTGGACGGGCGGCCGGCTTCCGACCGAGGCGGAATGGGAGAAAGCGGCACGAGGACCCCGCGGGCGGACGTATCCGTGGGGTGAAACGGATCCGTCGTTGAGTCTGGCGATCTTCAATACGACAGGTCGCTCCGACGTGGGTTCGGTGAAGGATGGCCGAAGTCCCTACGGGGCGTTCGATATGACAGGGAATGTGTGGGAGTGGACGCAGGATTGGTACGAGTCGGACTATTACGAACAGAGCCCGTCGAGCAATCCCACCGGCCCCAGCAGCGGCACCACCGTCAAGACTGCGAGAGGTGGGAGCTGGAAGAGTGAGAGTAGCTCCCTCAGAGCGGCCGATCGAGGGAGACCTCCGATCACCAGCACCGGTGACGTGTGGGGCGTACGATGTGTGCGCGAGGTTCCAGCGATGGATCCGTAGGGTCGCCCCTTCGGGGCTCGAGGTCCGATTGACGATCAAGGATCTCCGAATGGGAGAAGGGGTGTCTTTTTCCCCTGTCGGTATGACGGTGGCATCCGCCTGGCAAGATTCCCTGCCGGCGGGTTCCTGAATTTACGACGCGACAAGGGTTTGACCCTCTATGGGTCGGTCAACCCCTATGACATACGGTCCCACGGGAAGGTGACGGTCGGCTTGTTGGCGTAGCGGCTCGTTCCCATCTGTAGGCGTGCGCCGCAGCCGGGGGCCAGTTGGACGGTGAACGCGCTGCTGCCCAGGTCGATGCTCTCGCCGCCTTCGACGGAGACGCGCGTGATGTCGTGTTCGGCGTAGCCGCCGCCCTGGATGACGACGGTCCGCGTCTCGACGGGGTTGACGTTGACGAGGCTGACGGTGACAGCGTCGTCGGAGAGTTTCTCGACGAGGGCGGCGACGTCGTCGGGGATGCCGGCGCGACGGCGGTCGGGATCGAAGTAACGGAGGCGACTGTAGAGCGGGGATCCGACACGGCCGGTGGGGAGACCGCCGAGCATCAGCTGCGTCAGGGTCTGGGTCTTGGCGGGGTTGATGTGGTTCATATCGTCCGAGAGCCGGGTGTCGGACGAACAGGCGTCGTCGGCCATCTCTTCCATATCCTTGCGGACCCGTTCGAGGGCATCCTTCAGCGCGGTCGTCGGATGGTCCTCGTTCTTTCCTTCCAGATACTTCACCCAGGGGTCGTGCTCGACGTGTTTGACGTCGTCGGGGTTCATCGACCAGTACCAGACTTCCATCGCACCTGACGAGAAGGGCGTGTCCTTCCAGTCGTACCAATCTTCCTCACCGAAATAATCGCCGTAGGCGTTCGGCCACTTGGTCTTGCCGTCGATCTCGCGAGCGTTGTTGTTGATGTAGTCGATGACACCGCGCCAAGTGTCGGCGTAGCGAGGGTCGCCGGTGAGCAGGGTGCCGACGCCGAAGCCGTTAATGGCGCGGGTGTGCGAGTAGGTGCGGTGCGCGAGTTCGCCGGTCTGGGGAACGGTGACGGTGAAGCCCCAGCCGTAGATGCCGCCGTACCATTTCCCCTCCGTCTCGCCGCCGATGGTGCCGTCGAGACCGATGTTAGTGGGGATGATGCCGCCGTTCTCGACGGTTCGATCGCACCAGGCGTCGATGTACTCGAGCGCCCAGTCGCGATACTTTTCCTCGTGGTCGAGCATATAGGCGTTCAGCGCGAGGAAGGTGGTGGCGAGGTTCATCGGGTTGTCGCCGACGATGTCGTTGTAGTCCTTGAAGTGGGCGACCATCTCCTCGTAGGATCGCTCGCCATGGCCCAGACGGAAGCGGCCTTCGATCTCGATCGGGTCGCCGGCCCAATCCAATCCGGTCGCCTTGCGGAGGAGCGATCCGCGGCTGCCGTTGAAGCAGCTTTTGATGATTTTGTGTTCGGGGTCGTAGTTGTCGGCCTGAGGGTCCTCGCCGTTGTAGAAGCCGGCGTAGCGACGGACTCGAATCCGGCGGGCTTCGTCATACGGGTCGGACAGGGCCTGGAGGTTGAAGGCGGAGTAGCCTTCCCCGTTGTGGAACCAGTCGAACATCACGGGAAACTCTTTGTAATACATTCCGTCACGGCCGAGGTCGACCTCGACGGTCTTCGCTTCAGTGTACTGGCGCAGATGGCCTTCCCAGCCCTTCTTGAAGAGATCGAGTACGGAGTCCGAGCCGCCGAGGGCGTGGAGCATCGTCCAGTTGAGCTGGTTCTCTGCCGCGTCGTCGGGGCCGTCGTCGCCGCCCCAGCGCGGGACGCACAGGAGGTAGCCGCGCTCGTCGAAGTAGTGATCGTAGAACGCCTCGCAGGCGTCGCTCTGGGCTTTCAACAACTGACGTTCGAGGAGCGCCCACTCGGGTGGGGCCATCGGGGTGTCGATGGATAACATCGCAGGTTCCTTTCCCTGGTCAGGAAACATTGCCGAACAATTCAGGAGTGAAGTTCACAACGAAACGCCTTCGAGCGCAAGAGTTGCGCGGGGGCGTTATTCTTCTTCGATTCACAGGCGAAACCGTGCTCGAAAGGCCGTAGATGCTACTTCATGACGGTCAGCTGACTGTTTCAATTCTTGGGAGGGGGTTCCAAGGGGTGATTCGGTTGGCGGCGTTGCGTGGATGCCGTCTGTTCAGACTTCGTTCAGACGACTTGCCGCAATCTCATCGAGGTCTTCAAAATCGCGGGTGTTTTGAGTGATCAGGCGGGAGATTCCGTGGACGAGCATCGTTGCAACGATGTTGGCATCGTGGACGCGTTTACCTGACAGCTTGTGGGTCGAAATCAGGTCTCGAAGGCCAATGGAGACCGCTTCGGATTCGTCGCAGAACAGGAACGGGGGTCCTGTGAAAACTTCGACGTTGCGCAACCCATCCCTCGTTTCCAGGCCAAGACCGTTTGCCGCCACCGGGCGTGTTGCAACGACGAGGTACTCACGCAGCACCTGCCCGCTGAGTGCGATGTGGAACCTTCCTTCCGCTGCTGTTGTCAGCAAGTCTCGTGCGGAAGCGTGCTGTGGCCGCGACACGTCTGTGGCCGAAAGGAAGATGTTCGTGTCGGCAAAGAGAACCTCACCGTCCGTCGGCATCTTAGATCTCCTGCCTTGACCACGTGGTCTCCGGCAGGTTCGTGTCTACCGTGACCCAGGACAGGTTTCCCGGATCGGGCGGTGGAGCTCCGCGCGCTCCGCGCTCGAGGATCGAGCGCAACTCCCCCTGGAGCGACCGACGATGTGCCTTTGCCAATCGCTTCAGCGCGTCCAAAGTAGTGGGCGAAATCTCTCGGGTATGTACTGATATCAACATTCAGTGTCCAGAGGGATACCCGATAGCAAACAGGAGACCGAAATCGAGGGGGCGTTGAAGAAGATTGAGGCAATCATCGATAATCGATCATCGATGAGCCGGGCTCGGTCTTGCTCTGAGGGCTACGACGCGGCAGCCCAATGGATGATCGATTCTCGATCATCAATTATCAATGTCTCGGAGCTACGGGATGCCCGAAGGACTTACAGCGGTTCTCGTTCGGCCGGGGGCGCCGTTCGAGTTGAGGACGCTGCCGACACCTCCGATCGAAATTCTGAGGGTCGCCCTGTCCGAAGAGAGTTCCGAATCCGTGGGTCTGTCCGATCGTGTTCACCTACGGTTCGCGGCTCTTGGCGGTGTGAATCTTAAGCTTCCGGATCGGGGGCCGCCACGTCGCCTGCACGATCTGTAGGAACAAGCATCCTGATCCAAACGTGGTACCCGATCTGATCGGGTTGTCGGCGGAATGCTTCAGGCGACTGCATCGTATCTGACTTCTGTGAATACGGGTCATCGACCCGTGGCAAGCCCAAGGAGGATGGAATGCAATTATGGGAAATGACGTCACCCGACGTTGACAAACTACCGCGCGACATCGTGGTGCTGATTCCGGTCGCGTCTTGCGAACAGCACTCGCTACACCTTCCGGTTTGGACGGACAGTTTTATCGGGCAGGAGGTGGCCCGACGCGTTCACGCGAAGGCGCCCGATGACGTGCTGGTGCTACCGGTGCAGTGGCTGGGCTATTCACAACATCACTCACGTTATCCGGGGACGGTGACGGCCATATCATCGACGCATCTGGATCTGATGATGGATATGGTCGACTCGATGGTTCGTCACGGATTTCGAAAGATCCTGCTCCAGAATTCGCACGGCGGGAACGGGGCCGGGATTCAGGTGTTGCTGCAACGGTTGATGGAGCGGTATCCGAACGAGGAAGCCGAGTTTTATTCGCGATGGGCGTGGGCGTCGGGATATCGGCTGAACGAGATCCGTACGCTCGGGGGCGGTGGGTCCGGCCACGCGGGCGAGACGGAGACGGCGATGATGCTGGCAATTCGGCCCGACCTGGTTAAGACCGATCAGCTGGATCCCGATGGGGAACGGGACGGGATGCGGGTTCCGGGCGTGGCGAGCTATCATCGGTTCGACCAGCGCACGGCGCACGGGGGCGTGGGTGATCCGAGACCGGCAACGGCGGAGATGGGTGAAGCGTTACTGGAGGCGTCAGCGGAGGAGATGGCGAGAGATGTGCGATCGATTCGGGCGTTGAGGCCTTTCGGGTCTTAGGGTGGAACATTGCACGTGGTATGGATCGCGACCGGGAGGTTGCTCCTACCCGACGACGTGATTTCACGATCGAAAGCCTCGACATACCAGGGGCAGACCATCTCTATCGCGTCATTCGCGAGAAAAGCCGATGAAACGAGATTGGAAGGTGGACGAGTTCCGGATGATGGTCGCGCTGGGAGAGAGTACGACGGCGGGGGGATGGAGCACTGCGCCGGAGCGGTGCTGGGTTTCGGTTCTGGCCGCGCTGATCGATGATTTTCAATCCGCGCCGATGGCGTTCGTCAATTCGGGGATTGGCGCGAACGTCATTTCTTCACGCAGTTCCTGCTACGAACACAGTGGGAAGCCGGCGGCCGACGAGCGTCTGGACAAGCACGTAATCGTTCACCAGCCGGATCTGCTCGTTATCTCCTACGGACTGAACGACGCGCGCGGCGGTACGCCGCTCGATTTCTTTCGAGAGCGGCTGGCCCATATCGTCCATACGATTCGTGAGCGGGTTGAGCCGGTGATCGTGCTTCCGGGCCCCTACTTTATGACCGACTTCACGGTAGGCGGCCCGACGTGGCAGCAGGCGGATCTTTCGATCTTCAAGCAGTTCAACACGGCGATCGGGGAGGTCGCCGCCGAGCAGGATTGTCTGTATGTCGATCTACTGGCGGCGAGTGGGGAGACGGACTGGATGGTGCATCACGACGGCGTGCACCAGAACGACCTGGGTCACAGAATCGTGGCGAACCGGATCTTCGAGGTGCTGGCGCAGAACTGCTCGTGCCTGGCGAGGCGGACGAAGCAGGCCGAGCAGAGCAGCCCGGCCTGGCGGGACGAGTCGACGCTAAAAGCGGACTACGGACATTGATGTTGTCTGCCAGCGCGGAAAACCGCCCCCGTGCGGAGCACAGGGGCGAGTCGAGGGCTTGTTTGAGCTGGCCCGGTATCAGGATATCTCTCTAGAACCGGGCCCTGTCTATTACTCAGCGCCACGCTCGTGCTCCGCACGAGGACGCAACGACTGCAGTGACGGGAGTCGTTAAAGCCTGCTCTGCGCTACGCTTCCGCTCGCGGTCGATCCTTCTGGTTCTGTCCGTGATAACGGAATCCGGTGACGTTATCGGCGACGTGGGTACCGCGGAAGAGCGTCTGTCGCATCGGCGGCATCTGGGCGACGAGTTTTTCGGGTGGGTGCCAGGAGCCCCAGCGGGAGCCGACGCTATTGTAGAGGTTGAAGATGCCGACGCGCGCGTTCTCGGTGTTGGTCCACGGACAGGTGCTGTGGGCGAGGGCTTCGGTGAAGAAGAGGACGGAGCCTGCCGGACATTCGTAGGTGTTCCAGACTTCGGAGTGGCGATCCTGAATCGATTCGGGGGCAGAATAGGCGGCTTTGTGACTGCCGGTGGCGAGCAGGGTGCCGCCCTGGCCGTGCTTGACGGGCGCGAGTTCCCAGACGACGCGGGTGAGTCCGCTGAAAGCTTTGCCCGGGATGCATTGATAGTGATGTGAGTCGTTGGCGAACCGGAAGAGCCCCCCACCGTTGTGTGGGTTGATGCGGCCCTGTTTGTCTGGCTCGGCCGAGGGAGAACGGACGTTGGAGCCTTCCATTCGGAATCCATAGCAGTCGTGCGCGGACAGGTGGGGGTGGGCGAGGAATTCGTTGAGGAAGCCGACGACGACAGGGTGGTCGGTCAGTTTTTCGAGGGGGCCGGAGATGTAGTTGCGTTCGTGCTCGGGAAGGGATTCGGGGTCGTCGCGGACGACTTCGGCGTGGGCCCGCATCTCGTCGGCCACGGCAGAGTCGAGGACGCCAGGGAGGATCAGCCAGCCGCGGGCGTCGAAGAGGTACTTTTGCTCCTGGGTCGGATCGATGACGGGTTCACCGTCGGCGTTCGTGCGGGGTAGATCGTCAGGACCGAGATGGAGTTTTTCGCCGAGGTTTTTGTCTACGACGAAAGGTTCGTGATCGGTGACGGACATCGGTTCTCCCTTGCGTTGATTAGCGTTGAGGTTCGTGATAACGCGCCGTGGTTGACTGGGTTCCTTCGCAAAGATATGATGGCGGCGCGGATATGGGTCTGATTGGGCGCCCAGGGCTTGCCCGCCTCGCGGCCGCCAGCGCCTTGGGCTTCAGGATGCGGCGCCTTCAGCGCCAAAAACTGTGGGTACGATGCATAGTGGTCTGCTATCCCTTCTCCATCTCCTAAATTGCTGCGGGGCAGAACCTATGTTGTCCTCTGCGATCCCTGCGGTCTCCGCGGTGAAAGATTCTGGGTTCACGTCAGACTATGGGCCCTTGATGGCGCCGAAGACGAAGGCTTCGTCCATCTCTTCAATAATCGACTTGCCATTCTCGTCTGTGATCATCAACGTGGCCATATACTCGAGCCACTTCCGGGCGACGGGGCCTTCGTGGCTACGGTCGAGATGCTCTTTCGATGGCGCGGTAGCGTAGAGGAACAGGCGTCCCTGGTAATGGTAGATGATCATATTGACGTCGTTGGCCTGCATCGCTTCGGCAAGCTCGGGCCAGAGTTCGTCGTGGGCTTTCTTGTATTCCGGATAGAGATTCGGATTCTTCAGCTGATAGGTCATTCCGACTGAATACACGTTGCCTCCCGGTCGGTGGGCCCGACCTCACACGTAGTCGATGGGACACACAATGATTACGACGTACGATCCAGCGAAGCACTACGAGCGAATCGGCGATCAGACGCAGTACTTTCTAGACGACACGGTCGTGGAGTGGGTGAAGAATATCACCCGAACGCATCATCAGCCAGCGAAACACGAAGCCAATCCCGTGCTTCGCCGTGACCAGCCGTGGGAGGTGAACCCGCACTTCAACACGACGGTGTCGATGATCCAGGAACCGGATGGGACCTTTCGGTGCTGGTATCTGGATTTCACGTTTATGGCGTTCGAGGGCGGTGGCGCGGAGGGACAGGCCCATCCCAGGATCACCTACGCGGAATCTTCCGACGGCGTCCATTGGGGAAAGCCGGCGCTGGGGGCAGAGGTGGTAAACGGGAACGACACGAACCGGATTCCGTGGGACGATACGTTCGGAACCCCTGTCGCGCTGTGTGTCATCCGGGACGACCACGATGTTGACGCCGGCCGACGCTACAAGATGGCCTTCCTGCCGGAGAAGGTGAACGTCAATCGCCCGAAGAAGACGACGATCACCCATTCCCACTCGCTCGGCCTTTGTCTGGCCTACTCGCCGGACGGTCTGAACTGGACGCTGGAAGAGCAGAATCCTGTCAGCACGATCTGGGGAAGCGATGTGCTGACGATGCTGTGGGACGAAGATCTTGGAAATTACGTGATCTACGGGAGAGCGCACTACGCGGCGGAGACGGGGAATCCGGACGCGGACCAGTGGTTCGTGAAACACTATCCCTCACAGCCCTTCGGGTGGATTCCGAAACGAGCGGTCTATCGCATCGAGAGCGAGGATCTGATCACGTGGTCCGATCCGGTGCGGGTGCTGGCGCCAGGCACGGGACACAATCTGGATGACGCGTTTTACGCGCTGGCTCCCTTCAGGATGGGGCGGTATCACTGTGGCCTGATGCCGGTGTTCCATATGGTGGCGAACACGAAGGACACCGAACTGGTTTACAGTCACGATGGTGTGGACTGGAACCACTATCCGCACGGACCGTGGGTGATCCCGCGTGGGGGTGAGGGGTCGTGGGACGAGTTTCAGATGGATACGGTGATTCCGCCATTTCGCGTGGGTGATCGGCATTTCATTTTCTACGGCGGAGCCGACTTTCATCACGACTGGCATACGGTCGGCAAGTCGCAGGAACTGGATACACCCGAGACGGAGCTGACGATCGATGAATTGAATGAGGCGTTGGGTCTGGCGACGATGCGGGTGGATGGGTTCGTGTCGCTCGATGCGGGGATTCGGGAGGGCATCATCTGCACCGCTCCCCAGTTCTCCACTGGCGAAAAGCTGATCCTCAACGGGCGCTGCGAGAAGAACGGGTATATCGATGTGGAAGTGGTCGACGCGATGGAGAACAACTGGGCGGGGTATCGTCATGAAGACTGCGATCGCTTTACGGGCGACGACGTGAATCACGTCGTGTCGTGGAACGGGAACAACGCGGTCAACACGATCGTGGGATACACGCGTTTCCGATTTTATATGAAGAACGCGGAGTTGTACTCATACCGCATCTCTGATGCGTAGTGGATCCAGCCGCCCTTCGACTGCGCTCAGGGTGACTGGACCGTTCATCTACATTTCGATTCGAAGAGGAACCCAAGTCTATGGGTGAGTCTGCATTCACGCTTCATCAGGTCGAGAAACTTACCGAGAGCCAGATCGCGCAGTTCAAACGTGACGGGCTCCTTGTGCTGCCCGCCGTGCTCGACCCGGATCTCTGCGGACAGGTACGGGATCAGCTGTGGGACACGATCGCGGAGCATCGGCCTCAAATGAAACGGGACGATCCGTCGACGTGGGTTCCGTTCGCCAAAGGGGAGGCCGATCGAGAGCAGCGACCGAAGGAGGGTGGAGACGCCTATTTCTTCGGGAACGGTCACCGGCTCTTCACGCGGAACGGGGCGGAACAGCTCCTGTTGGACGCTGCCGTACGCTCGGTGTGGAATGTGGCGGAACAACTGCTGGGTGAAGGTGAGGTGGTCTGGCCGGCGGGGGTGGATGATGAGGGTATCACGACCGGTCCGTGTCTGATGACGGAGGGCAACATCCAGGGAATGGAGACGCACCTGGGGGCTGACGTGGAGACGTGGACGGGTAAGGCTACGGGGAAGTCGGAGACGCTGCGCTTGCCAAAGACAGGGCCCGTCTGGATGAACGCACAGGGTGCACGCGGGCTTTACTGTACCCTGCCGAACAGCCCCCCCCCGAAGGAAAATTTCGGTGGCGCTCACGCCGAGGCGTTGTTCGAGACGCACTGGCGGCTTCAGACGGCTGTCTACGTTGACGACGTTCCGCCGCTGGCTGGCGGGCTGACGCTCTGGCCTGGAAGTCACCGCCGTATCTGG
Source organism: Latescibacteria bacterium UBA6620 (assembly GCA_002433075.1). Lineage (GTDB taxonomy): Bacteria > Latescibacterota > UBA2968 > UBA2968 > UBA2968 > UBA6620. The sequence continues at coordinate 97,018 of DJHM01000032.1, read as the reverse complement.
GACTATTGGGAAGCCGTGCTTCGCGAGGAAGGGTCCGGGCGAGTCTCGGAATGGAACGGTTACACGGCGCCACCGCTTCCGGACATCAAGGCGGATACGGAGCCGGTCGTGACGGCGGGACCTGCGGGCTCGGTGGTCCTGTGGCACGCGAATCTGTTGCATATGGCAGGGCAGAACACGCGGTCGGATGTGATGCGGCAGGCGGCGATCTATGCGTTCGCAAAGACACCGGAGTCTTTACCCGACGATGTGGTGATGCGGGATCCGCAGGGGGATCTGTGGCGGGATTGGTCGGAGGCCGTGCGGAACCAATAGAACAATGCAAAATGCAAAGTAGGTGAACCGTAACACCTGCCCCGGTCGTCGAGAATGTCCCGAACACCGGAGTCTGTTTTCTCATTTTCGACCGCTCTCGTCCTCGTGCTCTGCACGAGGACGTATTGCTACCAGTCCACGACGGATCCGTCGTCGGGATCGAACTGAGCCACATACGGTCGAGGATCGCCCTCCATCGCTCTCACCTTGTCCTCGTCGATTGTGATTCCCAGGCCGGGGTCCGTCGGGATCGGGCGATAACCGTCCTTCACGGGTGGCAAGGGTTTGGCGAGCAGCTCCTCGTATTCGTTGTCTCCGCGTTCCTGCGCGAGAAAGTTCGGGATACAGGCGGCGAGTTGGAGACTCGAAGCGAGGGAGCAAGGACCCTGGGGGTTGTGTGGCGCCATCGGGGTGTAGTAGGCCTCCGCCATTCCGGCGATGATTTTGAGTTCGGTGATGCCACCGGCGTAGCAGATATCGGGTTGGAGGATGGTGGCAGCGCGTTTCTCGAGCAGTTCGCGGAATCCCCATTTGGTGAAGACGCGTTCCCCGGTGGCGAGGGGGATGTGGGTTTTTGCGGCGAGCTCGGCCATCACGCCGACGTTGAGGGCCTGAACGACTTCCTCGTAGAACCAGGGCTGGTAGGGTTCCAGGGCCTTGATGAGGAGAGCGGCGGTCGGGGGCTGGACGGCCCCATGAAAGTCGACGCCGATGTCGACGCCCGGTCCGTGCTGTTCCCGCAGCGCGGCGAAACGCTCGGTGACCTCACCGACGAACAGCGGACCCTCGACGTACTTGAAGGCTTTTCGCGAGGTCTGTGGTCCCACCTTCATCGCGTTCACACCCGTCTTTTCGTCGACCTGGCCGTAGACTCGAACCCGATCGCGTGTCGGGCCGCCGAAGAGCTTATAGACAGGCAAGCCGTAGCACTTTCCAGTAATGTCCCAGAGCGCCTGGTCGATTCCGGACGAGATGGCGGTCTTAATGGGCCCCCCTCGATAGAAGGCACCGCGATGGATGGCCTGCCAGTGGTGGGTCACTCTGCGTGGGTCCTGGCCGACGAGGTAAGCCTCGACTTCCTTCGCGCCAGCCGCACAGGCCCTGGCGTCGTCCTTGAGCATTTCGCCCCAGCCCTCGATTCCGGCGTCGGTCACGATCTTGACGAAGACCCAGGAGTTGGTGAGGACGAAGGTTTCGATACCGGTGACTTTAATGGTTTCGTTCGGGGCAACGAGCATATGACAAATTCCTCAGGCGTGGTGTGACGGACGTTTCGTTCGAACGGTAACAATATGCAGGTGGCCTTAAACTTTGTCAGCTTCGAGACCATCTCCAAAATGATCTGAGGGCCTGGCGAAGCCGGCTCCTTCCGAATCAGTGCACCGCCCAGGTGCCATTGGATCGCGGGCGCCTCCGCGATCTACGCGTTTGACACACAAACATAGATCGTGGAGACGCGATTCTCCCATCCGATCACGATCCGAGAAGAACGTGCCGTGGCTGCGCTGGAGGTGATGAGTCGCTACTCGATCGATCCGCGATGGTTGATTTATCTGCCCCCCACGATGGGGCATCGACATCGCAAAGAAAAAATGGCTCACGCAGGAATGCGTGAGCCATTTCCATTTCAGGTGCAGAGTGCCTCAGGCGAGGTCGAATCGATCGAGGTCCATCACCTTCGCAAAGGCGGCTGCGAAATCACTGGCGAACGCCTGCCCGGCATCGTCGCACGCGTAGACTTCGGCGATGGCGCGAAGCTGGGAGTTCGATCCGAAGACGAGGTCGACGGTGGTTCCCGTCCACTTCACCGAGCCTGACGCGTCCTTGCCTTCATAGGTGCCATCGGATGCGGGCTCCCACGACGTGTCGTTGTCGAGCAGGTTGACGAAGAAGTCGTTGGTCAACGTTCCCGATCGATCCGTGAACGCACCGTGCGAAGAACCTCCGGCGTTGGCACCCAGGACGCGCAACCCACCGACGAGCGCCGTCATCTCGGGAGCGGTCAGGGTCAGCATATAGGCTCGATCCACGAGGAGATCCGCGGCCAGCCCGTTCAGTCCTTCGGGTGCGAAGTTCCGGAATCCGTCCGCTCTCGGCTCGAGGACGGCGAAGGATTCTTCGTCGGTGTTCTCCTGCGTCGCATCCGTTCGACCAGGTGAGAACGGGACCTGCACATCGTAGCCCGCATCCTTGGCCGCCTTCTCCACGGCCGCGCAACCACCGGCGACGATGACGTCCGCCAGGGATACTTTCTTCCCACCGGACAGTGAGCCGTTGAAGTCAGCCTGTACGCTCTCGAGGGTGCCGAGGACGCTGGCCAGGTCGGCCGGGTTGTTAACGTCCCAGTTTTTCTGCGGCGCCAGTCGGATGCGGGCTCCGTTCGCCCCACCACGCTTGTCCGTGTCACGATAAGTGGATGCCGACGCCCAGGCGGTCGAGACCAGCTGGGAGACGGACAGGCCGGACGCGAGGATCTTCTCCTTGAGGGTCCCGACGTCCGCGTCGTCGATGACTGCGTGATCGACCGTGGGGACAGGATCCTGCCAGATCAATGACTCCGTGGGCACCTCTGTGCCGAGATACCGGGCGACGGGCCCCATATCGCGGTGCGTCAACTTGAACCACGCCCTCGCGAACGCTTCAGCGAAATCGTCCGCATTCTCGAGGAAGCGCCGGGAGATCTTTTCGTAGTCCGGATCCATTCGGAGCGCGAGGTCCGTCGTGAGCATAATGGGGACGTGCTTTTTCGATGAATCGTGGGCGTCCGGTACCGTGGCCGCATCGGTATCCGTCGGAATCCACTGCTGTGCGCCGGCAGGACTCTTCGTCAGATCCCAGTCATACTTGAAAAGGGTCTCGAAGAAGCTGTTGTCCCACTGGGTCGGGGTGGGTGTCCAAGCGCCTTCCAGCCCGCTGGTGATCGTGTCGCCGCCCTTGCCGCTGGCGTGGCTGCTCTTCCAACCGAGTCCCTGCTCTTCCAACGTAGCGCCTTCGGGCTCGGGGCCGACGAGTGCGGCATCCCCCGCGCCGTGTGTCTTGCCGAAGGTGTGTCCGCCGGCGATAAGGGCCACGGTCTCTTCATCGTCCATCGCCATACGACGGAAAGTTTCCTTGATGTCGACGGCCGCCTTGAGCGCGCTCGGCTCACCGTTCGGTCCCTCGGGGTTGACGTAGATCAGTCCCATCTGGACGGCGCCGAGAGGGTCGGCGAGATCGCGTTCGCCGCTGTAGCGCTCGTCCGCGAGCCACTCGCCTTCGGCACCCCAGTTCACGTCATCTTCGGGCTCGTAGACGTCTTCGCGCCCACCACCGAAACCGAAGGTTTTAAACCCCATCGATTCCAGGGCGCAGTTCCCGGCAAGAACCTGCAGGTCTGCCCACGAGAGCTTCAGGCCGTACTTCTGTTTGACGGGCCACAGCAGGCGACGGGCCTTGTCGAGGTTGGTGTTGTCGGGCCAGCTGTTGAGGGGCGCAAAGCGAAGCTGACCGGAGCCCGCGCCGCCACGGCCATCGCCGATACGGTAGGTGCCGGCAGCGTGCCAGGTCATCCGGATCATCAGAGGACCGTAGTGGCCGTAGTCGGCGGGCCAGAAGTCCTGCGAGGTCGTGAGGACATCGACGATGTCTTTCTTGACCGCATCGAGATCAAGCGTCTTGAATTCTTCGGCGTAGTTGAACGAATCGCCCATCGGATCGGATTGAGGCGTGTTCTGGTGAAGAATCTTCAGGTTCAGCTGATTCGGCCACCAGTCCTTGTTCGACCTGGACCCGACGGATGTGTTCCCGCCCGAGTGGAACGGGCACTTCCCGTTTTCTGCCATCTTCCAACTCCTTTTGGATCGGTACGAATTGCCGCCCTGCGCGGCGCTTTAATACGTTACCCTAGTTTTTGTGCCTGTGGTTCTTCCGGAGCGAGACCGAGTTTGTGCCGTCGGCAACGCGTGCAGAAGCCGTAAAACTCGACGCTGGAACCAATGATCTCGTGTCGATCGAGCCCATTCCCGGGAGCGGGTACCTCACCCATCGGCACATCAGTGATCTCGTTGCAGGTGATGCATCTGAAATGGGCGTGATCTTCGGTGGTCGCGTCGAACCGGGTTGCCGCGTGACCGAGGTGGATGGGCTTCACCAGACCGACGTCGACGAGGGACTCGACCGATTTGTAGACAGTCGCGATGCTCATTCGTGGAAAATCTTCTTTGACGCCCGCGTGAATGTCCTCTACCGTCGGGTGCGACCGGTTGCCGTCGAGGAAAGCGTAAACGGCCAGGCGCTGCTGCGTGACTCGGTATCCGGCTCTGCGCAATCGTTGACTGGCCGTATGGATGGTCTGGTCGGTCGTGTGTTTCAGGAAGATCCTCCGCGAGAGTGGCGGTATGATACACGGACGGGTTTGCTTGTCAATAATCATTCTCGTTAATAGGGGGTGCTGTTCGTGTGATGGGTATCCAATCGACATAAGGGGTTGAAAAAAGGGGAGATTAACCACGTTCGACTTCGATCGGGAAGTGCTGGACCTCTACGAGGAATACGTTCACGGGCAGACCGACCGGCGTGGCTTCCTGGATCGAGCAGCGAAGTTCGCGGTTGGCGGCACGACGGCGGCCGCTCTGCTCGACAGTCTCCAGCCCGACTATGCCCTGGCCCAGCAGGTACCTGAAGACGACGACCGGATCGAGACCGAGTTCGTGGCTTATCCGTCGCCTGAAGGGTACGAAAAGACGAATGCGTATCTCGTGCGGCCAGCAGAGTTGGAGGGCAAGCTTCCCGGCGTCCTGGTTGTTCACGAAAACCGTGGTTTGACCCCGTATGTCGCCGATGTGGCTCGACGTGTGGCGAACGCGGGATATATCGTACTGGCACCGGATGTCCTGGCGTCCCTGGGTGGATATCCCGGAACGGACGACGAAGGCCGGATTCTACAGCGACAACTGGACGGCGAGAAGAAGATGCAGGACTTCGTCGCGGCGGCGCGATTTCTTCACGCGCACCCCGGGTGCGACGGGAAGGTGGGGGTGGTCGGGTTCTGCTACGGGGGCGAGGTCTCCAACACCTTGGCGGCAAGGATTCCGGAAATCAATCGGGCCGTGGTTCCGTTCTATGGTCGGCCTGCGGCGTTGACGGAAGTGCCGAAGAGCAAGGGCTCCCTGCTGATCCACTATGGCGAAAAGGATGAACGGATCAACCAGGGGTGGCCGTGTTCGGCAAGGCGCGAGGGGAGAGAAAGGGTGGCGATCGCATCGGCAACCCGGATGAAGCTACACAGGACGCGCTTCACCCCGTGATCATCCGCCATCCGAATACCGATCGGCCCGCACTGTATGTGAATCGAAGCTTCACCGTGCGGATCGACGGTTGGACGGAAGCGGAGTCGAAGAGTCTGCTCGAGTTTCTCTACGATCACGCCGCGAATCCGGAGTTCACGTGCCGGTTCCGCTGGGAGAAAGGGTCGATCGCGATGTGGGACAACCGTGTGACCTGGCACCGGGCTCTGAACGACTATCCGGGACAGCGGCGGTATATGCATCGGATCACCATCGAGGGTTTCCCACTCGAAGGCTTTGCGGTATTATACCCATATGTATGGGTTGATAAATATGGGTATATGGATAAGTTTTATGGTATGAAGACAACACTCGACATTTCCGACGGTCTGTTGACCAAAGCGAAGCGGCTTGCACGAGAGCAGAATGCGACCCTGCGGAGCCTCGTGGAAGAAGGACTTCGAAAAGTGATCGACGAACGTTCCCGAAGAAAGCCGCATCGTGTGCGTCCCGTCACCTTCAAAGGGAATGGTCTCTCGAAAGAATACGAAGGGGCAACCTGGGAGCGTATTCGAGAGGCGACATACGAGGGGCGTGGCAGCTGATCGCTGTCGATACGAATCTGTTGATCTACGCCCATCGCGAGGACTCTGACTTTCACGAGAACGCCCTTTCCTCGCTCGTCGCGTTGGCCGAAAGCGGTAACCGATGGGCGATCCCTTGGCCGTGTCTGCACGAGTTCCTGGCCATCACCACACATCCGCGGATTTTCGATCCACCCACGCCGATGGAAATGGCGATCGAGGCGCTGAAGTCTTGGTTGGTCCCGTCTATGGGGTGCGAAGTCATTGGCGAAGAGCTAGGATATTTCGACGTTCTCTCGGACCTCGTCGTCAACGCAAGAATCACGGGTCCTGCCGTGCACGACGCCCGCGTGGCAGCCATCTGCCTCCATAACGGTGTCCGAGCGCTCTGGACGGCCGACCGAGACTTCTCCAGGTTTGGTGCGCTGAAGACCCACAACCCAGTGGCGGTCGCCTAATTGACCGGTCTCTTCCGAGGCTACAGCCTCCGCGAATACAACGAGAACGTCTGCCGCTTCTTTCTGTTCGGCATCCCGCTGATGGCGGGAATGACCGTTCAGAGCCTCCTCTACAATCTCTACCTCACACGTCTCGGGTTCCAGGAAGACTTCATCGGTCAGCTGGTGGGGCTGGCCCCGATCGCTTGCGGACTGTTCGCTTTCCCGATCGGCTACATCAGCGATCGAGTGGGCCGCAGACCGTTCCTGATCGCCACAGCCACGGTTCTTGGGTCGACTCAGCTGGGGATGGTCACGTTTTCAGATCCGATGGTTCTGCTCGTGCTGTCGTTTCTGGCTGGAACTTCGACGGCCTTCCTGTGGGTCAACCACGTCCCGTTTCTGAGCGAGAATGCGCGGCCCGAGCGTCGGGGACAGGCCATCGCGATGTGGATGGGTATCCAGGCGATGACCCGGATGGGTGTCAGTCTTGCCGGAGGGTGGCTCCCGGGCGCGATGGCCACGGTGACCGACACCTCGACTCACCTGCCCGAACCCTATCGATATGCCCTCTACGTCGGGGCGGGTCTCTTCCTGATCTCGATCTGGCCGTTGCTAGGCATCGAACCCGGTGTTCGAAAACCGCGCGCGACGGAATCCGAACTTGGTGACGCTCCCTTTCCTACACGCGTTTTCGTGGCGTTTTCGATCATCGCCAGCTGTCGGGGTGCCTCGATGGGTTTTTCGTTCCCCTTCTTCAACGTGTTTCTGCAGGAAGGACTCGGAACGCCCACGGAGCTGATTGGTGTGGTGTTCTTCATCGCCCAGATCGTGACGGTGCCGGCAACCGTCGCGGCTCCTGCAATGGCGAGACGATGGGGTGTGGTCAAGACGATCGTACCGTTACGGGTTCTCGGCGCCATCACGTTGATGTGTCTGGGTCTGTCGACGGAGTTCTGGTGGGTGCTCGTTTTCGTCGTGGTCGGAGCGACAGCTGAAGCCATCACCAGCCCGACAGAAATGACGTTCGCCACACGCACGATACCCAGACAGTACTGGGGTCGTATGCAGAGTTTGCGCGTGACCGGGTTTCAGATTCCATCGGGCATCGCGAGTCTTATTGCCGGGTTTCTGATCGTCAGATACGGGTACTGGCTGACGTTCGTGATCGCGGCCGGTCTGCGCTTCACGAGCGCGATGACCTTCCTTGTGGCTTTCAGGAAGACAACGATACGCGAGCCGGAGTAGCATTAAGATTACTGATCTTGACATTTTAATGTAGGATAAATACACTTTGATGTATGAAACGGACTACGCTGGCACTCGAGGAAGATCTGCTTCGTCGCTTAAAAGAAAAAGCGGCTCGCGAAGGTAGAACTCTTCAAGACACTGCGAACGATTTACTTCGCCAGGGCCTTGCAAAGCGCCCACAGCGCGCGCCCTACCGACTGTCTCTGACTGGGTGGGACGCAGAAGTGCTTCCAGGGGTCGACATTCTCGATCGGGACAAGCTGTTCGATGTGATGGCACGTGGTTGACGCTTGCGTGCTCTTGATACCAACGTCCTCGTATACAGTGAGATCGTGGGCAGTCGTCATCACGCAGCCGCTCTGGAGATCCTGACGGAGACCGCACAAGGCTCTCACCCTTGGGCTCTTCCCTGGCCGTGCGTGTATGAATTCCTGAGGGTCGTCACCCATCCGCGTGTCTATCACCCACCCGTGCCGGTCGAGCAGGCTCTGGAGGATCTCGACCGTATCCTCGCTTCACCCTCTCTTGTTCTCCTGGCGGAGACAGAGCGGCACTCGGACCTCTGTCTGGAGATCATCAGGAATGCGAACGCATCGGGTAATCTGATCCACGATGCTCACATTGCCGCGCTGTGCCTTGAACACGGCGTTAGCGAACTCGTTACAGGTGATCGTGATTTCACTCGTTTCTCTGGTCTTCAGATCCACAATCCTTTCACGTAGTGAGAAAAAAAGACCTCTGCCGAGTGCTCGGCGGGTTCCATTGAGGATTCCTCGTGGCGATTCATTTTGCGATGGGTGGGGCGATCTTTGGAAAATTCATGGCCGAATCTGCCGAGTTGATCGCGAAGTACGGGTTACCCGGTACGGAACCGTATCGTGGCGGTTTGGTCGACTGGCTGGACAAGCCTCAGGCGCTCAATGAACTGCTGGATCTTCTCGGGATTCGACTGATCACGGCTTCGAATGGAGGACCGGGTCAGTCGACGGAGTTTATCGATCCGACGAAACGAGACGAGACGATTGCGGATCACGTCGCGTTCTGTCGCGACTTTCTGAAGGTGTTCGGGTGCACGCACTTCAAGATCAATATGGGGGCACGTCCCAACGGCGGAACATCTGCCGAGGATATCAAAGCGATTTCAGAAACCGTGACGGAGCTTGGGAAGCGGACGTTGGAGATGGGCGTGACGATTGCCCCCCATCCACATATCTGGGGACCGATCGAGCGCCCGGAGGAAGTTAGGGCGCTGCTGGATCAGACGGATCCGGACATCGTGTCCTGGATTCCGGATACGGCCCAGCTCAATCTGGGTGGCGGAGATCCGGTCGCATTGATCTCAGACTACTACGACCGTCTTGCAGCGGTGCATTGGAAGGACTCTAAGGCGTCGTATCGTGGATATACAGGTCCGACTCCATCGAAGGAGATGCACGCTGAGGAGATTCTGTATAAGGACCTGGGCGCTGGGGGCGTCGACCATCCGGCGATCTGGAAGATGCTGGTCGAGCGTGGCTACGACGGGTGGATCACCCTCGACCTGGATCCGCCCCGTCCGAACGAGGGCGAGGGGACTGTGGATGATAAAATCGGGATCAACCACCGGTATCTGGTTGAGACGCTGGTGGTGAGTAACCTCTAACGACCAAGACACGAAGACACGAAGGAAACACTGTGCAGACATCATCGTAGGGTCACGGCATGCCGTGACCCTACCCCCCTATTTCATCGTCATAGAAAGCGGCCCACGCTGTATTGCGTGGGCCGCTTCTGTACTGCACGACAATGGCTTTATCACGCGCGCATCAGACGGAGGCAATTCTCGTAGGCCTCGAAGCGCTCACTTTCGCGTTCCTCAGGATCGACCTTCTTCAGGAACAGAGCGCTGTTCGGTTTCTTGCCAGTGAACTCCCGGTGGCTCTTGATGTGCGCCGGATCCGGTCCGCTCCATTTGACTTCACCATCCTGTAGATAGACGAAGTTCCCGCCGTGGCGGTCGATCATTTCCTTCATCCGATCCCGGTAGAAGAGGCCCTGCTCGCAAGCGGTTTCGCGGACGGTGGCCATCGTTTCGGGAGGATCTTCCTCGACGGAGTCGAATTCGTTCAGAGGCGCCTCGACCTCGCTCTGGAAGTCAATCTCGTTCAGGTTGACCGTACCGAATCCACTTTGCGCAGCGATGAGGAGATGATTGCGATCGCGACGAAACGGCGGCGTGGGCCAGTCAGAGACGGGATTGTGGCCCATCAGATGAGCGCCTACGGCGTCGGTGGCGACGATCTGATCGCCCGCGACGAGCGTGTTGCAGATCCGACCTTCGCCGCCCCATTCGCGACCCCACTGGCCGGTCGTGGCATCGATGATGTTCAGCGCCGGATTGGTGATTCGGGCGAGGTCAGGAAGGACGTAGGACAGGCGGATGGCGTGATGGAAGTACGTGCGAACACGCCCTTCGGGTGGAATCGTAGGGGTGAGGCCGAACAGGTTCTTCATACACAGCGTGACGCCCATAAAGAGATGGTTCTTCATCTTGGCGATCGAGACGACTTCATCCGCTTCGCTGAAGCATTGATGTAGCGTGTAGCGTGAAAACATACAGCCCCCGCCGGGTACGTCGTATTCCGCAAAGGGCGGGAGGTTCGATTCGGCGTATTCAACGTCGAATTCCTGCAGGAGCGGCAGATAGTTTCCGTAGTTGGATTGTGTGCGGTCTTCGTTGTGGCAAAACGTGTCGGCCGCGACGAGGGTGGCCGAGGTTCGTTCTCTGAGCAGCCTCAATACGGCACGACAGACGGCGTCGTCCACAAGCTCTCGACGTCGGCCCTCGAATTGAACGACATCAGTGTGACCCATATTGAACTTGAGGGCAATGCGACTCGCTCGCTCGAGTCTCTCCCAGGATCGACTCAGCGGGTCCGTGGCCCGTTTGAGGGCTTCATAGACTTCCTCGTCGGATGCACGATGGTCGCAACGGACTGCACGGACACTGAAATCCTTCATGTTCGTCCCTCGAGTAAATACCTGGTTGAGTGGAGTCATCCGGCAGGCTGCAGGACCTTCAGGGGGGAAGGAAGAGGCATCGGCGATCGTTTGTCAACGAGTGCGCCGTTCGCTCCCTCGTGAATCGGACGAAGCCACGTCCGGTCGGGATTCGGCTACACTACCGTGTTGTCACGATTGTCACAGGTAGCGCAGGTGTTGATATTGTGGACAGATCGTCGAACCAGAAACTTCAGGAGAGGCTATGGATTCGAGTTGTCTGCAATACGCACTGACCGAAGCGGAGAGACTGGAGTATAACGAGCGGGGCTATTTCGTCGTGGATGACGTCCTGTCCGAGGATCAGATTCCTGCCCTCGAGAAAGCCTGCGATGCGGTCGATGCGGAGGTTCGGGAGGAACGCGAAGTCGGCCCAGACGCTCGTTTGACGGTGCGGGATGTTATGTGGCGAGATCCGTCCCTGCTGGATCTGGTCGACCTTCCGACTACCCTGCCGAAGATCTGGGAACTGATGGGCTGGAACATCCAGATCTACCACACGGTCATCGCCTACAGTCCGCCCGAAGCGCCGGAAGATCGGGAAGTGACGTTTCAGGGGTGGCATCAGGATTCGGGTCAGCTGAATCAGGATCTCGAGTATTCGCCGCGCCCGATGGTGTCCCTGAAGATCGCCTACTTTCTGAGCGACTGTATGGAAGAGGGGAAGGCCAACTTCTGGGTGGTCCCCGGAAGTCAGCTGGAAGATTACGAACGCCCGGAGGACCGCCGGACGCCCGAAGGTGCCGAGCCGGTCTTCGTGCCCCGAGGCGGTGCGGTGGTGTTCGATCGTCGCATCTGCCACACCGCTTCGTCGAACGGATCGGATGTCACTCGTAAAGCCATCTTCTATGGCTACAGCTACCGCTGGTTGAGACCCCACGACGATCAGAGTGTCGACCACCTGATCGCTGAAAGCGATCCGATTCGGCAGCAGCTTCTGGGGCATTCACCGACGGGAGGGTTTGGCTACACGAGTCCGAGCGACGAGGACGTTCCCCTGCGGGAATGGATTCGGGAACACGTGGGGGAGGAGGCCCTGACGCCCCGACGCTAAAGCGAAAATCAGTGAAGTTAGAGAGGGGCTGCGCCACGATCGGCGCGGCCCCTGTTTTTTCGGCGAGCTTTCTTCAGTCCATCAGGAGGTCGGGGAGCCAGAGGATCAAGTCGGGGAAAAGCGCGATGAGGATCAACACGACCACGTTCGCAGAAAGAAACGGAAGCGCGGCGCGAAAAATCGGTCCGATCTGGAGTCCCGAGACGAGCGAGCAGACGTTGAGGCAGTTTCCGACAGGTGGAGTGCACGCGCCTACGGCCAGGCCGGCAACGAGGAGCACGCCGAACAGGACAGGGGAGATGCCGGCCTGATGAATGACGGGAAGGAAGACGGGGATAAGCAGCAGAATGGCCGGACTGACGTCGATAAAGGTGCCGGCAGCCAGGATGACGATGGAGATTGCCAGCAACATCGTGACCGGTGGCAGGTCGAAGTCGATGACAAGTTGGGCGACTTCGTCAGGGACGCGCTCGAGAGCAAGGACCCAGATGAAGATCTGAGAGGTCGCGATGATGATCATAATCTTGGCACTGGTCAGGATGGACTCGCGGAGGGCAGCATAGAACTCG
>DJHM01000032.1:33334-84128 GCA_002433075.1 Latescibacteria bacterium UBA6620 | reverse complement strand
GACTCTGTGGCTGTCGCGACCCCGAAGACGACGGTGCCGACCACGAATACGGGCATAATGAGAACGTATGACGATTTTAGCATTTCCAGGAGAAAGTCGGTGGGGGTGAAACGCGCCTCTTCTCTGGGATAGCCGTGACGGCGCGCCGTCCAGTGAACGAGCGTGACCTGAAGGATCCCTACGAGCAGTCCAGGAACGACCCCGCCGAGGAACAGCCGACCGACCGACTCCTGCGCGGTGACGGCGTAAATCACGATGGGGATGCTCGGGGGAATGATCATTCCCATCGTGGACGAGGCGACCGTGACGCCGGCCGCGAGGGCCCGGGGAGAGCCGCGTCTGTCCATCGCGGGGATGAGGACGGACCCGATGGAGGCGGTGTCGGAGGTCGAGGATCCTGAGATGCCACCGAAGAGCATACTCGCACCGACGTTGACGAGACCGAGTCCTCTGGCGAGTCGCCCCACGAGGGCAAGGCAGAACCGGATCAAGCGATCGGTAATGCCGCTGGCGTTCATTACCTGACCCATCAGGATGAAGAGCGGGAGAGCGATCAATGCGTATGCGTTCATTCCGGAGAAAAGGCGCTGGAGCAGAACGACGAGGAGATCCGGCTGGACGAGGACGAAGTAGGTACACGCAGACAGGCCCAGGGCGTAAGCCACAGGAACCCCGAGGAGAAGGAAAACGACCAGGCTGACGAGTAATGGAATCACGTCTTTATCCCCGATTTGGGGGGATTCTCTACGAATACTCGACGCAGGGCGAAGATGGAATAGAGTACGGAAAGGCCGCTGCCCAGCGGGATGCTGAATTGGGCGACGACACGAGGAAGCTCCGTACTGGGCATCAGGAAGTTGCCGGTAGTGTCGATCCACACGAGACCGTAGGCGCATACGGCGATGTTCAACACGGCCAGGCTGAGGAGGCCGAAGATGTCGGCCCATCGCCGGCGGCGGATGTCCAATCGATCGATGAAGGCGACGATGGAAATATGTTCTCGCCTGCCGATGGCGAGAGCGGCTCCGATCGCGGTCGTGTAGACGAAGAGAACGGTGATCAGCTCGTTGGCGCCCGTGATCGAGGTGTTGAAGACGTAGCGTAGTCCGCAAAGCGTGATGACGATCCCGAGGATGGTGACGAAACAGAGGACGACCAGGACCTCCAGCGCCCGGTCGAGGAACCGTTCGAACGTGTCGATCATTCTTCGGTCTCCTTTGCGGCCTGTCCGGCGGCGCGAATGTCCTCCATCGTGAAATCTCCTTTGGCTACGAATCGCTCGTAGACGGGGCGAATGGCCTGACGGAAAGGTTCGAGGTCGTAACCCTCGACGTAGTTGGTCTCGAGGGTTCGGGAGAGTCGATCGATGAACTCCGATTCCTTTTCCCTGTTCAGGCTGTCACTCAGAGCGATCGCTTCGCGAGCGACCTCGTCGAAGTCTGCCTGCAGGTCTTCTGGCAGATCTTCGTACCAATCCAGATTCACGAGGAAGGGGTCGGGGCCCGTGGCGTAGTTGGTAATCGTCAGGTAGGTCGAAACTTCCTGGATCTTGAAGTTCCAGATGTTGGATGGGGCGTTATCCTGTCCGTCGACCACACCGGTCTGGAGCGCCTGATAGACGTCGATGTAAGAAAGCTCGTGGGGGTTGGCCCCGAAGGCGCGGGCCGTCTGCACATACACGTCCTGCATCGGTACGCGCATCTTCAGGCCCTCGAGATCTCGCGGGTGGCGGATGGGACGAGCGTTATTGGTGTGTGCCCGGAAACCCTGTGAGATCCCGGTTGCGGGGATGTGGAAACCGTTGTGAGGGGCCCTGCGGTTGACGGCCTTCGTGAATTCGCTGTTCACGAGGCGGAGGGCTTGATCCCAGTCGTTGACGAGGAAGGGGAGGGTGAACAGGTTGAACTCGCTGTTGGCATCTGCGAAGAAACCACCCCGCGTGCCCTGCAACGCCCCGGTTGCGACGAAATCCATCAGCTCGCGTTCGTTCCCTAGAACGGCCACCGAAATAGAGTTCGACCTGGATTCGTCCAGCCGTTCGCTTCTCGAGCTCCTGCTCGAAGAACACCATCGACTGGTTGCGGATCGACTGGACAGGCTGCTCGTTGGCGTAGCGGAACGTGTGGGCGGCCTGTTCCGTCGTGCACGAGACCAGGGCGAGGAGGAACAGGAAACGCCAGAAACGTTGCGGTCTGGCGTTGGAGGCAGGGTGTGCGTGCGTGATATCCGTGTTGAGGAGAAGGACCCTACTCAAACGCCCACCCCTGCCAGACGTTGTCGGGGGTCGGGGCGATGTCCTCGCGATGGTTGCGGGTGTCGACCCACCACTGATGGCCGTGGTCGGGGTGGTCGTAGAGGGTGAGGCCATCGCGCTGGAAATCGCAGGGAACGATGTAGCGCATCGCGGGTCGCCCGAGTTCGGCCGAGCGGTTGATGCCGGGAGAATGAATCATACGAGGATGCCAGAAGACGACATCGCCCGCCTTTCCTGAGAACTCCAGAGGGGTGATATCTCGAATGGCGGACTCTCTGGCCTTGGTGAGCGCTTCCTCGTTCTCCGGGTTCCTGCGGTTTCCGAACTGGACCGCATAGTGCGGGTGAAGACGGAGGTGGGATCCCGGCCAGATCGTGAAGCCGCCACAGTGCGGGGCAACGTCGGCCACGAACACCATCGCCTGAAGCTGTGCCGCTGTTCCATCCGCGTGCGGTCCGAGCCGGCCTTCCGTACCTGGAGCTTTGGGAAATTGAACGTAGACGCCACGCACACGCCGGGCCCGCCGAACCGGCTCCCCGATGAACAAGGCCACGATCTCGCGCATTCGAGGATGATTCGCGATGCCGTCGACGAAGAAAGACTCGGTTCCGATGCCTCCCTTCGAGCGCACCTTCCATCCGTCTTGCTTCATTTGACCGAATCTGGCAGAATCCTCTTCGGTCCACTCTTCGACCGGGACGGCGAGCCAGGTTTCCGGGTCTTCGCGACGAATCAGACCTCGGGGTACCTGTTCCCAGACATAGTCGAGGATGCGCTCGAAGGTTTCGGGTTCGTCGAGCAGCCCGCGTTTGAGAAGGAACCCGTTCTCTTTGAAGAAGGTGATTTCCTCCTGGCTGAGTGTTGGATCCCCGTTCGTGAAGCCGGGATCTTCGAACACTTTGGCTGAACGGATTACGACCTCATCGCCGGCGTTTCGGGTGGTATCATTCATTCTCTCTCCGATCGATCTGCTCTGGAACCCGTAAACAAAAGAAAGCGGTGTCCCACAGGATGTCAATCAACCGCGCAGGGGAGAGCGGGCGTAGCTGCGGTTGTCCCCGGCTCCCAGCCAGCAGATATTGTCCCAGTCATTCTACCTACGTATCCCACTGACGAGAGGTCTCATTGGCTGCTCCCAACATGCTCTTCATTACGACAGACCACCTGCGGTTCGACACGTTGGGATATACAGGCGATCCAGCAATCCAGACACCCGCCATCGACCGGCTCGCTTCTGAGAGTGTGCGACTGAATCGACTCTTCGTTCAGAATCCGGTGTGTGCGCCGTCCCGGGCCTCATTTACGACGGCTCGGTATCCGAAAAACCACGGGGTGAGATGGAACGGGTTGAAGTTGAACGAGAATGAAGTTACGCTGGTCGAGCATCTCAAACAGAACGGATATCAGACGGCCGTCGTGGGAAAGCATCACATCGGCCAGCAGAAATTTCAGGAGCACGTAGACCACTCAGCGGCAACTGGCATTCGACGGGGATGGTCGGAACGACTTAACGGGGACTATACGGTGCACGACCCCAATCCTTTCGAGCAGTATGTGCGCGATCGCGGATACGAATACAAGACCGGCTACGCGCTGAAAGACTTCCGCAAGAGCCTGGGGGCGGTGCCGTCGGATCTGCCCGAGGACTGTCACATCGATGCCTACGTGGGTATGAAGTCGCTCGAATATCTGGACTCGGTGTCGGGAGACGAGCCGTTCTTTCTGTGGGTGGGATTCTATGGCCCCCATCACCCTTACGTGCCCTCCGGCCGGTTCTCCGAGATGTACGATCCGGATGCATTGCCCCCTTTCAGACGGGATCCGGATGACATTTCATCGAAGCCCCCGGAGTACGGTCTCTACTTCCAGGCCGAGGACCATAAATTCCGGGGGTTCGCAGAGGCATCGGAGACCACGTTCCGAGCGATGAAGGCCGCCTACTATGGAATGGTCTCGCAGATTGATTGGCAGGTGGGGCTCCTGCTGGATCGGCTGGATGAAATGGGCAGGTCCGATGACACGATCGTGGTCTTCCTGTCGGACCACGGTGAGCTGCTCGGCGACCACGGGATCCCCGCGAAGGCGCCCTTTCTGCTCGATTGTATGCTCCACGTGCCGTGTTTGGTCCGGATCCCGGGTCAGGATTCGGGCGATCGCAACGCACTCGCGGAATCCATCGACCTGTTCCCCACGCTTTGCGGCCTTGCCGGGATCGACACCCCGGACTTTGTGCAAGGTCAGGATCTTGCACCGGTGCTGGCCGGGGGCGAGGAGTTCCGGGAGTTGATTTTCGCCGAAGCGGTCGACAAGCGTTGCATCCGCACGAAAGATTGGAAGTACATCCACTATCCGACTAAGCCGTACGGGGAACTCTACGACCTTCGCGAAGATCCTCACGAACTGAAGAACCTTTTCTCTGAGCGTCCGGAAAAGGTGCGGGAGATGCGTGACCGTTTTTACGCGTGTATGGATGCGACGGAAGATTTCAGAAACCCGAAGTATCAACGATTCACCGGCACGGATCCGAAGACGGGCGGCGACCTGACCCACTACCTCACGTGGTGAACGGTCTCCTCCATCGCAACCGGAGTCCAGGAAGTGAGAAATGAACTTCAATTCTGACGAACGCACGTTCGACTGCGAGCCGACGCTGAGCGACTTCAAGGTGCTCGAGTTCTGCCGAGAAGGTCACCTTATGTTGCCGGGGGTCGTTCCGGATGAGATCAATCGCCGCACGTGCGACTACCTGGAGGGCAAGATCCCTGCGAACCCGTCATGGGTTCCGGAGGGAATGTCGGAGGAAGATCTCGTGCGCATTCGGGGATCGCACGAGCCGAGCACGATCTTTCTGGAAGACTGGTTCGTCGAGCACGTCCTCCTCAATCCTCAACTGGTGGGCGCCATTAGATCGTTACTCGGACGGTACGTCGGCTTACCGGTACTGGTCAGCCATCACGGCGTGGAGTGTCCCGCTGAGGCTCAAGGGTGGCATCACGACGCCGATCACGTGTTCGGGCCGGAGCTGAATTTCGTCGAGGTTTTCTACTTTCCTCAGGATACCCCGATCGAGCTCGGGCCGACCGAAATTGTCCCGTCTTCCCACATCCGGAACAGTCGAGGTTCCGAGCCGACGAATATCGTGACGTCGGATGGGCCGGCGGGGACGCTGGGCATTCATCATCAAAGCATCATGCATCGGCGGGGCGCGTCCACTGCGTCGGGGCTGCGGCATATGCTGAAGTACAGCTACTGGCGGTCGGTGCCCCCCGAGCGGGATTGGATCAAGGACCCGGACTTCGATCCGCGGACTGCCTACTTTGGAGGTCATACGCTCGCGCGTTACGCGGCTCATATGTACTACTGGCTGTGTGGGCGGGGAGACGACTTTCGCGTCATCGGGGGACAGGGCTGGCCGTGGCGAACAGAGAACCAGATCGGTCCATCGTACGGATTCGGGGTGAAAAAGGGCTACCTGCCAGACTGGCGTGGCGACCACGACGACGGGTACGCACGGTGATCGTCGATGCGCACAGTCACATTTTTCCTTCGGTAAACGGAATCATATGGGCGGGGAAAACGACAAGCGCTGGATACGGGAACATACGAGTCGGCGATCAGACGCGTCGATTGTTCCCGGCCTACAACGAACGAACCGAATACACGGCCGAAATGCTGATTGCCCATCTCGATTGGGCAGGCGTCGACAAGGCGGTGCTGTTGCAAGGGACGTTCTACGGGGAGTGCAATGCCTTCGCTCTCGAAGCCGCCGATCGCTATCCCGATAGACTGTTCGCCGCCCTCCACGCGGATCCCTGGCGGGAAGACTATCGTAACGCGTTCGAAGGTCTGCTGGAGACGGGTCGATTCTGCGCCGTCAAGATCGAGTTTTCGGAGAAGACCGGGCTGTCAGGGCTCTATCCAGGGGCGCGTCTGGACGATGAGGGCATCGAGTGGTTGTGGGATGCGGTGCGACGGGCGAGTGTGCCGTTGGTTCTGGATCTGGGGTCGGCGGAACAGCCGTCCTACCAGACGGAGGCCGTCCGGCGTCTCGCGGAACGATGCGACGATCTCAAGATCGTCATCGCCCATCTTGGACAGCCGCGTCGATGGGTGGAGGAAGGAGATCCCGATCGTTGGCAGATGTGGGAGCAACAGATCGAACTGGGTAAGTTGCCGAACGTGTGGTTCGACGTTTCGTCGCTGCCGGATTGGGAAGAGGATTTTCCCTACCTCTCGGCAAAGCGATATCTAAGACAGGCGATCGACGTGGTGGGACCGGGGAAGATCTTATGGGGGACGGACCAGCCTGGAACCCTGCAGCACCAGAGCTATCCAACGTTTCTTCGACTGATCGAGCTGCAGATCGAAGACCTGTCGCAAGAGGAACGTGGGATGATTCTTGGTGGTAACGCGGTGGAAGTTTACAAACTTTAGTCATCAAAGATGACTGCGATTTCGGATAGAAATTGTGCTACACTTCTGTGTGTGCGTCCACACGATGCAACTGGTGTACGTCACGATCAGAATTGAAGCAGCCATCCTGGAAAACAGTGTCCACAGACAACCGGCTTTGGTCGATACCGATGCATTTTGTCTTCAGATGGGGAAATCTATGCCTGTAGTACAAGACATTCTGGTGTTCTTTCAGACTTCACCCGCGCTGGATGTGGAGCCCGCAGCTTGGGCACGATACGAGGCGTCTAAGGGTACGGGAATCGATGATCTATTGGAGGAGGATGAACCACCTTACAAGAGCGCCCTCGCCGCGATGCGGGATGGCTGGCAGGTGATTCAGATGGGAGAAATGAAGCATCGCTCCGAGGTGGACGGCTATGAACTTGGGCCCCTGCCCTATCAGACCGTGTTGTCCAAATTCAACGAACGGCAGGAGGATGTGTAGATGGAACACCTGATCTCATCGAAAGATATGGCGCAGTTCGTAGCGTCGGGCTATCTGCGATACGAGGATATGGTTCCGAAGGATCTTTGCGAGGCGTGTCGGGAGGAAATGGTAAACAACAAAGGCTACCTCGCGGTGGGCACGCCGTTCGAGGAGACGTGGCCCAAAGGGACGGCGCTGGGCGACGTGTTCAGACTTCCCGCGGTCAAGGGCCTGATTCATTCATTGGTCGGGCCGGACCCCCTCTACGATCACCACGCGGCGCATCTGATGCGAGCCGGACAGATGAAGGGGCCGGATATGCACCAGGATTCAGTGATCGACTTCCGGGAGAACTATTTCGACATCCAGTTGTCGTTTTTCCCGGTCGATACGCCGGACGAGATGGGCGGGACGTTTCTGGTTCCGGGATCGCATTTCCGAAACGTCAGAACGGGAGAGATCCGGGGCTACCAGCACATCAAGGGCAAGATCTGGGCGACCTGCCCCGCGGGAACGATGTATGTGTGGAACACACGCGTCTGGCACGGGGCACGAAGCAACCACACGGACCAGGACCGATATATGTACAAGTTGCGGCTGAATCCTTCCCAACCGCAGGTCCGACTGTTCGACACGTCGGATCTGGACGATCCCGAAATCGGAAAGATCCTGTCGACGAATCACGGGTGGGAAGGCAACGAAATGCGTTACGAACTGATGCAGCGAATCAAGCAGTGGCGCTTCGTATCCGATCAACAGGACTACGATGTCGGCGAACGATTCCTGAGACGGATCGAATACAATCCGGCCACCGCAGTGGCCTGATCCGGTACTCAGACCGAGAACGGACAGAGCGGTGTGCCGTCGATCCCGATGGCACACCGTTTTTTTGAAACGCGAGTGACCACAGGAGAAAAGGATGACGCTTCACGTCACACGACACGGTCAGGTGGACCTAGAAAAGGATCACCCGCCTGGAGATTCGTCTTTGAGTGAGATGGGACGGGAACAGGCCCGATTGTTGGGGAAGAAACTGGCGAAGGATGGCTTCAGCGGTACCGTCTACTGCTCTCCGTTCCTGAGGACCGTCGAGACCGCACAGATCGTGGCCGACGTGCTCGACGTCGCAGTCGTTCCCGCTGCGGAGATTCGGGAGTACGTGATC
Source organism: Latescibacteria bacterium UBA6620 (assembly GCA_002433075.1). GTDB lineage: Bacteria > Latescibacterota > UBA2968 > UBA2968 > UBA2968 > UBA6620. The sequence goes on along the minus strand of DJHM01000032.1, from coordinate 75,827 downwards.
CACGAGACGCAGATGGACGATTTCTCAGGCTCGACGGAGGACGACCTGCGGAGACGTTTCTCGCGTGTTGCAGACTCGGCCGAACTCGCGTATCCGTGGTGGACGACCGACATCGAGACGGATGAAGACATCGAAGCGCGCGTGCGTCCGCTGATCGACCGGGTCGTCGACCTTCCCGAGGACGCGCTGCTCGTGGGACACGGCGTTTCGGTGGCAGGCGTGCATCGCTCGATTCTGAGGCGTCACGCACCCGATCGTCTGGACCACGGTCGATTCGGGTGGAATTGCGTGCTCAGCTCACTCCGATTCGAGCCGTTCGAGATTGTGCGCCTGCTGGAGACCGACCACCTGCCGGATGAGATGGTGACGTCGAACGCACAGCATCGGGATGAAGTGCTCAAGGATGTCGCAGAAGGCAGGGGCCCCGACATTTAGCGCGATCGAAGGTTCAGACGGGTTCTTCCCTGCCCGATTCGGCTGAACGATAGGCCGCATCCAGAACCTCGACTCCGCGCATTGCCGCCTCCCCCGGGGCACTGTTGACGTCCGTGGCACCGGAGATGAGGTCGACGAAATTGGCGGGCGGCCCACTACAGTCGTATGCCCCTTCTTCTGGATCCAGATCCATCGACTCGGTGTTTCCGTCGTGGCCGAGAATTTCCATCCGGGCGCGTTCGCAGTCCAGGAGAAGAACGCCGCTGTCGCCGAAGATGCGGAGATCGACCTGGAAACCCTGGCTGACGGGCACGGTGCCGGCACCGGAGATGGAACCGACACTGCCGTTTTCGAAGCGTACGGTCATCGCGTCGTAGAGTTCGACCTCGGCCCCGGGACCTGACATCAGAGCGAACACGGATCGGGCCCGGAGTCCGGTCAGCCAGAAGAGCATTCCTGAGGAGTGCGAGATCTGGGCGTGACCGTAGCCGCCTTCGGCCTTCACGGGATCCGCCCATGTCGACACGTCGGGGCCGAACAGGGCGGACTCGGAACTCCCGCTGTCCTGATCGACGTCGAACTCCTGTCCGGAGAGGAGGGTACGGATGGGAGAGGCCATATGACAGAGGACGTACTCGATCTCCCCGACCACGCCTTCATCCATCCGGGCTTTGGCCCGCTGGACGAACCTTTTGTAGTGCCAGCCGTAGGGTACGAGCAGGTGCCGATCCCCTGCGTTTGCCTTTTCGACGAGTTGACGGGCGTGAGCTGCCCGAGTCGTCATCGGTTTTTCACACATCACGTGGAGCCCGGCATCGAGAGCGGCCATCGCGTGTTCGTGGTGAAGAGGGTGAGGCGACGCTACAACCACGCCGTCGAGTTCGCAGTTCTCCAGCAACTCCCGATAGTCCTCAGTGGCGTACCCGAAGCCGAAACGGGAGCGCACCTGCTCTAATTCTTCGGCCCCCAGACGACACACACCGGCGAGCTCTACGTCGTCCCGGGCTGCCAGAATCGGCACATGGTTGCTGGTTGCCCACCAACCGGCACCGATGAACCCCAACCTGACTTTATCCGGCATCACAAATCTCCTTCTTGTCCAGGTGCTGCGTTTGGCCCGGCTGGCGAGCGGATGGCACAACGACCTGTCCCTGACCCAAATTGTGGTCGCCCGGGGTCTGCAGATCAGGCGGGTCGGTAGCTTCGAGCCCCCAGGCAATATTCGTCAGGATGGGATGTTGCAACGATGAATCGAACGAGAAAAGTGATTTTTCTGCTGGCTTTCGATGTTCTGCCCTCTGCATCCATCGGGCAGAGCATCGAGGAACTGCTGGATACCGATCTGTCCACGCTGGTGGAGGTGGAGATCGTAACGCCGGGCCGTCGAGGACAGACGGCACGCGAAGCCGCCGCGAACGTAACGGTGGTGACGAGCGAGATGATCCACCGTCGCGGCTACAGGATGCTGGATGAAGTGCTGAGAGACATCCCGGGGTTCGACTTTACGATCGGTCAGCCGGTAGGCGAGTTCCCCGCGCACTTTCTGTTCCGTGGCATCGGAGATGTGGGTCAGACCAAGATGCTCGTGATGGTCGACGGGATCGTACACAACGACGTGTCGAACGGTTGGGTACGGAGTGTGGGATTCGATTTCGTGTCCGCGGATGTGGATCGGATCGAGGTGATTGCCGGGCTGGGGTCTTCTCTGTATGGCGCGAACGCCTATGCGGGCATCGTCAACGTGATTACCCGCCGACCGTCGGCGGGCCAGGAGGGATTGACGGTCAGCTCGCATCTTCTCCTCTCGAATCACGAGACCGTAGCTCCTGAGGCGATGCTGGTGTATCGCTTCGACAACGGTCTGAGCCTGCAGCTGACTGGGCGATGGTACAAAACGGAGGGGGATCGAGGGCTGGGTAGATCCGATCCGGGGAGCTTTTTTCACGACAACTTCGAGCCCGATTCGGTTTTCACATCAGAGTTCGGAACCGTCGCGAACGATATCGACAACGTCTTTCTCCGCGGACGACTGGAGAAAGAGGGGTTCACCCTGTAGGATCGGGATGAGGGGCTGGGAAGCGAGGTTGCGGCCTACGAGTATTTCTCGAATACGGCTGGCATCGAGTTCCGAGCTCATCACCGAGGCTACTCGGGGTATGCGTCCTACGTCTATGACATCACCGAAGGACTCAAGTCGTCGTCCTGGGCGTATTTTCGAAGCGATCGGATTCTGCCGGAGACGGGTTTCACCTACACGTACCAATACCAGAGTGTCTCGAGCGGGCTGCCTTCGCCCGTTCCGGACAAGAAGAAGGGGTATCACGGTGTGGGGATGGTGGCGGGCTTCGGACAACAGCTCAACATCGATGCTGGCGAGCGTCACAAGCTGGTCCTAGGTGTGCAACTGGAGCAGGAAGTTCTGGAGTACAACGGCATCTCGCTCAGGCCGGAGCAGGATTCGAGATCGACGATCATTCCGTTCACGTGGCCGACCGAAGTACTGAGCGTCCAGCCCGTATTTTTCTCTCAGAACGCGGCATTCTATATCCGGGACGACATTCCGTTCGGGTCCGACATCGCGCTGACCGGAGGGATCCGGTTCGACGTGGACGATGGGTATGGTCACGCGATCAACCCACGAGTGAGTCTGGTCAGGAGCCCTTCGACCGGTGTTGGCTTCAAGCTGGTTTACGGAGAGGCATTCAAGTCACCGAAGGTCTTCGAACAGTTTGACGAGTTCAGGGGCAATCCCGATCTGGAGCCTGAACAGGCTGCGACGATCGAGGGCGAGCTGAATTTCCGGTTGGAAGATCGAGCCTTCGTGCGGGCAAACTTCTTCTACAATCACCTGAAGGACCTGATCGTGGTTGCACCGAATCCGGACCCGGTACGATATCCGATCGGGCCCCAGAGCCAGCTCCTGGATTTCTTTCAGAACCAGGCTACGGCCGACATCTACGGGTTCACCCTCGGAGGAGACTTTCAGCTTGGCGAGCGGATGTTCGGCTACGCCAACTGCTCCCATACGCGAGGCGAGGATGGAGAGCTGGACAACGTGGCTGCGAACAAGGCGAACCTGGGTATCAACGTCCTGCTGGGCGGGCACTTGAACTGCAACGTCCGAGTGAACTGGCGAGGGAAGACGAAAGCGCCACGATCGAACGTCTACTTCTACCCCAAGACCCCGGAAAGTATCGCGTCGGTGGGCTACGACTACGTCACAGAGTCGAGTCCGGATGGGTATGTCGATGCAACCACGCTTCTCCACGTGACGCTGACTGGCCAAGATCTTGTGAAGGGTAGTCGGTTCGAGCCGCAGCTCGTCGTTCGAAATCTCCTGGGGAAGGATTACGCGACGGTCGGACGACAATCGGGTTCGGGGGCAAGACCAATCGACAGCATTCAGCCGCAGATCCGGAATCCAGTCGGGTTCATCCCCGTATCACCCACAGCCAGGTAGAGAAGTTCTGTTCGTGCTCCGTTTCGGACTCTAATCCGGTGCTGCGTCTGGACAGCCCGTCGCAGCGAGTTAATTATGGCCCCGAGGCCATAATCACGATATTTCGTTGTTATCGAGCAACTATCACCCATCCCCGGAAAACACCTAAACTATTTATAAACAGATGGGTATGTAGATGTTCTTGGGCTGGTACAGAATTTGGGTGGATTTTGGTGAAGACCACTGATCCGAACATCCAAGTAGGAGAACCAACCTGACTATCAACTCTGTCGAGTCATTCAGAAATTGGATTTATTCCGGGGCCTGTCTCTGGAAGATGCCCAGTGCATCCTGGCCTTTGCCGAACACCGGACGTTCGAGGCGGGAACATCCATGTGGCAGGTGGGAGAACCGAGTCCGTTTATGCTCGTGCTGTTGAGTGGGGCACTCCAGACTCAGGAGCCGGGTCGTCCTTCGCACAGAATCGAGCCGGGACGCACGATGGGAGAGATGAGCTGTCTGACGGGTCACCCTCGATTTGTGGGGTTGACCGCCATCGAACCTTCGATGGCCCTTTCGTTGGGACGTGTCCATCTACGGTCGCTGGCCGAGGAAATTCCCCGGATCTACTTGCAGATTCTGGAGAATGCGCTGGACATTCTGACGCACCGAGCACGCGGATCATCGATCGCAGAGACCCACCTATCAGCCTCTCCCCGCTTCTCCCTCGACCCGGATGTCTGAGGGCTTTCTGCCGGAGGAGAACCTGCTGATGGTGATGTAGCTCGCGGTCACGCCGATGACCCGACGCAGGCCTCGTAGGTCAAGGTGATCAGTTCGGGGTTCGCGCCCTCACCGCCGCGTACTCCGAACGGGTCCGGGTTCTGCACGATGACGAGCTCCTGTTCCGGAAATACGACGACGTAATGCCCACCCGCACCCCAGGAGTGGAATCCTTCCCGAGGCAGATCCCGCCAAAGCCTGCCTTCCGAGTTACTCCAGAAGCCGTTCCCATAAAGCCAGTCTTTTTCTCCGCAGTGCTCGTTGATGTGGGGAGCGACGCGGGTCGAGTCGCGCATCCACCCCTCCGGGACGAGTTGCGTGTCACCCCATTTTCCGTAGTTGCACCACAGCCATCCAGTACGGGCGAGGTCGAGCGCCGTCGTCTGGATGCGCGTGCCGTAGCTGAAGATATTCTGTCGAGCCTTGTCGTGAAGGTTGTCGAGAGGTGAGGCGGAGTAGGTCCACTCGACGCCAAGAGGATCGGCGAGTTTTTCGCGAAGCAGCCTCGCGAAACCATCGGAACCTACGGGGTCCTCGATGTCGTAGTAGCCGTAGAGGCTGGCAAGTGCGTGCGACAGGATACACATCCCGTAGCTCTGGTAGTGGAAAACGGTGCCGGGTTCTTCCCCTGGTTTCATATAGCCAGAGCTGTTCGAGATGAGCTGACGAAAGGTGATGTGACGATCTTTCGGGAAAGCGTACCGGTTCTCCTTCGGTCCCTCGCCGTCGGGAACGTCCATATACATGGGCCAGTAGTCGTAGACCTCCGCATCTGCGGAAGGCAGTTTCCCCTCCTCCACGATCATCCCGAGTACGTTCGAGAGCATTGATTTCCAGGTCGAGGCGACAGAGAGTTTCTGGCTCGGGTCGACTCCTTGACTCCAGTCTACGACGAGCTTCCCGGCTTTGACGACTGCGAAACGATATCTACGATCATCAACCCGCTCGTCGAGCCACGCCCTGACCCCATCCAGGCCTTCCTGATCGATCCCCGCTTCTTCGGGAGTTACGGTTTCCCACTGATCTCCGGGATAGACAGGCATTTTCCTTCCTTTCTTGTACACGATGTGTCGGCGTCGGAATCAGGTAGACGATTGCTCTGATGAGTCAGCTCCCTGACTCCGAGTCGATCGGCGACACTACGCGGTCCTCGTGCCTTGACAGATTCGATCGGCATCGATGTATTGCATCTGCGGCCAGGTGAGGTGGACAGGCGCGACACGAGGCCGAGGCTTCAAGATAATCAATCGATCGCAATCGGGTGTGGAGGTCGTGTGAACTCGTGCTTCCTGGACGGACTTGACCCGGACCTGAGACCGCGTAGACGTGTCGAAGGCGCTCGCGAGGCGAACTCGTCGGGGGCCAGGGGAACAAACGAAGAGACCACCGAAAATCGTAGGAGATCGATGTGACACCGGAAAAGGCGAAAGAAACGCGCGATCATATGCTCCAGAATGGATACTGTGTGATCGAAGACGTGGTAACGGAGGATTTTTTGCAGGAGATGCGGGACGAGACCGAACGGCTCATCGCCAATCACGAGGAACCCGCCGACCTGGTCTATCAGGGGCAGCACATTGGCGTGAAGCGTGAAGACTATTCAGTCATCGACAAGCTGCTCTCCTGGGAACCTTCGTATCGAGCGCTCGATGAGCTCGGGTTCGGCGATTTCAAGACGGGTGGCAGCGTGATCATCCTGACGAAGGAGCCGCACGGTCCTCCCCTTTACTGGCACCAGGACTGGATGCAGTGGAACGATCCTCTCACCGTGTCCCCCTGGCCGCAGATCATCTTCCTCAACTATTACCTGACGGATACCACGCCGGAGAACGGATGTCTGAAAGTAATTCCCGGCACCCACCACCGACGCATTCCGCTTCACGACCAACTGGTCCCTGCGCATGAGCAGGGGGCCCGGTTCATCGAGGAGGATCATCCAATTATGTTCGGGGACGATCCGGAACAGGTCTATGTGCCGGTGAAAGCCGGGTCTCTCGTACTTGGGGATGCCCGCGTTCTGCACTCGGCGGATGGCAATAAGACAGACGATCGAAGGACGCTTATTCTGGCCTGGCATCGACGGCCGACCGACACCGTTCCCGACTACTGGGACGGAGAAATTCCCGAAGTCATTGCGAATCGACCTGAGGATGGAGAGTACGAGGGTTCGCGGATTCCGGGTGCGTATCTGAAGCCCTGACCGATCGATCCCAAGCGGACGTTCGAATAACCACTCGTCCATCGGACCACGTCCTTCGTGGAGGCCTTAGAGGTTAGACCCAATGTCATCGTGTTTCTCGCGGACGACCAGGGGTACGGCGACCTGGGGATCTACCAGCACTCACGGGATCGCCGATCTGTGCGCCGGCTCGCGCGTCGTTCCTGACGGGCCGCTACAACCATCGAGTGGGGCGCTCAGTGTGGAGTCAAATCGAGGGCTGGATCGTATCGCAATGGGCGAGCAGACATTGGCGGATCGGTTCCGGGCCGGTGGTTACGGGACGGGGATGGTCGGGAAATGGCACAACGGGCTTCACGACCTTCGCTACCACCCCAATCGTAGAGGGTTCGACGAGTTCGCGGGTTTCCTGAACGGGGGGATGGGTTACTGGGACTGGATCATTGAACACAACGGCCAGCCGATGTGGCCGGACGGACGCTACCTGACGGATGTGTTTACAGGGGAGGCGGTGTCCTTCATCGAGCGGTATCGAAAAGAGCCATTTTTTCTTTACGTAGCCTATAACGCGCCGCACGGTCCCCTGGAGGCGCCGGACGAAGATGTCGCTCCGTTCGTCGAGACCGGACAGGTCACGAGGGCGGTCTCTCAAACCTATGGGATGATCCGTCGAATGGATGCGGGAGTCGGTCGGGTTCTCGATGCGCTCGAAGCAAACGGGTTGGCGGAGGACACGATCGTGCTCTACTCGAGCGACAATGGCCCTGTGCTGCAGGGGAGGGGTGAAAACGATCAGCGGCGCTACAACGGCCCCTTCCGGGGAATGAAATACGACGTGCTGGAAGGCGGGATCCGTGTCCCCGGTTTGATTCGCTGGCCGGACGGATTGCCCCGGAACGAAACGGTCGATAAGATGCTTCACTTCACCGATTGGACGCCGACCCTGCTTCAAGCGTGTGGAATCGATGCTCCGAGCGATACGGATGGGATGAACGTGCTTGACACCCTTCGAGGGAATCGACCCGGCTGCCGACAAAGCGGTTCTGGCAGTTCAATCGATACGACCCGGTAGATCGGTGCAACGCAGCGATGCGCGACGGCGCGTGGAAGCTTTACTGGCCTCGGGTTGACGCCGCGATGGCCAACCTGAAGACGGACAATCTTCCCTATCAGAAAAATTTCGAGGTTCCACATTTCGAGATGGACGTAAGCAATCCACCAGTCGAGAGAGCGCCGATGGTGTTCGGGCACCCAGAGTTGTTTCACCTCGGCGACGATCCGTGTGAAGAAAAGAACCTGGCAACGGAGCATCCACACCGCGTGAGCAAGATGAAGGACGAGTTGGCAAACTGGTTCGAAAACGTGGAGAGGGACCGTCGGGAGATCCCATAGGTTGGGGCCGGGTCGGCGATCGATTGGAGAGCAGATAAGCTTCGGGCGCTTGACAGAGCAGACCCCCTGCCACATATTTAGACGCGCCTAAAATTTTATTGAGCAATGTTGCGAGATCCCAGCGTAGGAGATGGCTATGGCCGATCCTGTTACCGCTCTTGTCGTCGCCTTTGCCCTTGTTGCCATCGTGGCATTCCTGTTCTGGCCGCATCGAGGGTATTACTGGCGTGCCCAGCGAGTTCGTCGTCTTGGCGGGCGTGCTCTTCTCGAAGACGCGCTGAAACATCTTTACAATTTCGAGTACCGAAGCCAGCCAGCGTCGGTGGAGAGTCTGGGTGGGGCCCTCGAGGTCTCACAGAACGAAGCAGCCGACCTGCTGGTTCGGGCAGAGGAGCGGGGCCTCGTCAAGGTCGAAGGGGCTGTGATTCGGTTGACGCCGATTGGCCGGTCCTATGCACTCCGAATCATCCGTGTCCATCGGCTGTACGAACATTACCTGTCCGAAGAGACCGGGGTGACCGAAGAGGACTGGCACCGTCTGGCAGAGGAGAGAGAACACGACCTGGATGACGCGGACGTCGATCAGCTCGCGTTCGAGATGGGGAACCCTGCCTACGATCCTCACGGGGATCCGATTCCGACGGTCGATGGAGAAATTGCCCCTCAACGCGGGGTCCCGCTTTCGGAAGCGGAGGTGGGCACACCGGTCACCGTTGTTCACGTGGAAGACGAGCCGGAGGCGGTCTACGCGCAAATTGTCGCGGAAGGGCTGCAGCCCGGTGTTCGCCTCGACCTGATCGAGATCACGCCGGAGCGCGTTCGGTTCTGGGCGAATGGGACCGAGTGCACGCTGGCGCCGATGATTGCGTCGAATGTGGCGGTGGTTTCTTCGACGGGTCCAGTCGAGGATGAGGAAGATGAGTTCCAGGATACGCTGGCCGTCCTTCGACCGGGCGAATCGGGCGAAGTCGTCAGGATCTCCCGTCGATGTCGCGGGTTGGCCCGTCGCAGGCTGATGGATCTTGGGATCCTGCCGGGTACGGAGATTCTGGCAGAGATGATCAGTCCGAGCGGCGATCCGACGGCGTATCGCGTACGTGGGGCGACGGTTGCGCTGCGTAAGGAGCAGGCCTTGCAGATTCAGATCAACCGGACGTTGGAGGCACACTAAATGGCGACCGAGACAACTGCAGAAGGTTGCGAAGCCTGTCCTGCCCATCACGCCGGGAACCTGATCAAGCTCGGCGTCAATATGTCGAACTGGGATTACGTGGTCGCTCTCGCCGGTAATCCGAACACCGGTAAGAGTACGGTGTTCAACGCGCTCACAGGGCTCCGGCAGCACACAGGAAACTGGCCTGGCAAGACCGTGGTTCGCGCTGAAGGCGGGTTTTCTTTCGGCGGTGGCCGCTACAAGCTTGTCGATCTCCCGGGCACGTACTCGCTACTGTCGACGAGTCTGGACGAGGAGGTCGCACGGGACTTTATCCTTTTCGGCCAGCCGGATGTCACTGTGATCGTGGTCGACGCAACTCGGCTGGAGCGCAATCTGAACCTCGTCCTGCAGGTGCTGGAGATCAGGGACCGAGCCGTCGTATGTCTCAACCTGATGGATGAGGCGAAGCGCCACGGCCTCCAGATCGACGACCGTCGTCTGGCGCGCGATCTGGGAGTGCCGGTCGTGCCGGCCGCAGCAAGGCAGGGAGAAGGGATCCCGCTTCTGATCGAAACGCTCGCCCAGGTGGCGACGGGCCAGGTCGTTTGTAAACCCCACCGACTGAAGAACGAAACGCCCGCAATGCGAAAAGCGATCGATCGATTGGTGGCGAAAATCGAGTCGGTCTATCCTGATCTGCCGAACATCCGCTGGGTGGCGTTGCGTCTGCTCGAGGGGGACAAGAGGATCATCGAAGCCGTCCGGACGGGAGAACTGGGAGACTTGAGCCGCGGGACGCCGGGGGACCCCGGCACGTTGAGCGAGGTGACCCGATGAGCGCGGAAAACAGAGGTGAGGAGATTCTGTCGGAGGCGGCGGCGGTTCGATGGGAGGCGGGACCGAACTTCCACGATTCACTGATGGAAACGATCTACACGGATGCTTCGCAGGTGGCGGATCGCGCCGTCTCGCGAACGGACGAACAGCCACGGTTCGATCTCGATCGGACGATCGACCGACTGGTGACGAGTCGATGGCTCGGGTTTCCGATGATGCTGGCGATTCTGACGGTCGTGTTCTGGCTGACGATCGAGGGCGCCAATCTACCTTCGGGGATGCTGGCGACTCTCCTGATCGACAACATTCACACGACGCTGAAGGCCGGTTCCGCCGAACTGGGCATCCCGTGGTGGCTCGACGGGTTCCTGCTCGATGGCGTTTACCTGGCGATGGCGTGGGTTATCGCCGTGATGTTGCCGCCGATGGCGATCTTCTTTCCGATTTTCACCTTGCTCGAGGATTTCGGGTACCTGCCCCGTGTGGCGTTCAACCTGGACAACCTGTTTCGCAAGTCCGGCGCTCACGGCAAGCAGGCGCTGACGATGAGTATGGGGTTCGGCTGCAACGCGGCGGCTATCGTTTCGACCCGAGTGATCGACAGTCCTCGCGAGAGGCTGATCGCGATCGTGACGAACAACTTCGCGCTGTGCAACGGGCGGTGGCCGACGCAAATCCTGGTCGCGTCGATTTTCATCGGGGGTCTGGCGCCGCAGCATATGGCCGGGCTGGTGTCCGCGGGTGCGGTCGTGGGGATCGCGGTCCTGGGTATCCTGCTGACGTTCGTGGTGTCGTGGGCCCTGTCGAACACGATCCTGAAAGGGGAAGCCTCGGCGTTCAGTCTGGAGTTGCCTCCGTATCGTCCGCCTCGCGTTTTGCAGACGATCTATACGTCCATCATCGATCGCACGTTGATCGTTCTGTGGCGGGCGGTGATTTTCGCGGTGCCCGCCGGCGCCGTGATCTGGTTGTCCTCGAACATCATCGTCGGGGACGCGAGTCTGGCCGAGCACTTCATTAATTTCACGCATCCCTTCGGACTGCTGCTGGGGCTGAACGGGGTGATTCTCCTGGCCTACGTGGTGGCGATTCCGGCCAACGAGATCGTCGTTCCGACGATCCTGATGCTGACGGTCCTGAGCGCCAAGATGGCGGGGATGGGCGAGGGCGCGGGTGTGATGTTCGAGCTGGATTCGGAGACGACCACGGCTGCGATTTTCCAGGCGGGAGGATGGACACTGCTGACGGCGGTTAATCTGATGCTGTTCAGTCTGATCCACAATCCGTGCTCGACGACGATCTATACAATCTGGAAAGAGACGCGAAGTGCGAAATGGACGACCATCTCGGCGTTGCTGCCGGTGGGGATGGGATTCGTGGTGTGCTTCCTAGTCGCTCAGGTGTGGAGATTGTTGATGTAGGATCGCTAACGCCGGTAAGAAGCCGGGCCTGTCGCAGGCAAAATGGAAAACTCGGAGGGGATTGCGATGGATTTCGCGATCCCCTTTTATGTGCCTCATTTTTACTCAACCACGCCGTCAACCTTTCCTAAAATCAGTTTGGCCACGTACTGTTCAGCCTCGCTACAGACAGGATCTGGTATCGCTCAGATGGAGGGATGATGATGGTCCGATGGGCTCTGCTTCTGATATTCGTGTCGGTTCCGCAGGTGGTTACCGCTGCCGCGCCGACAATCAAGGGGTATATGTTCGGTGACTACTACCACATCGCCAGCGGTCCGGATAAGGAAGAGAACAGCTTCCAGTTCCGACGGATCTACCTGACGTTCGACAAGAAATGGAACAAACGATTTTCGGGACGTTTTCGGCTCGAGTCGAGCGACCCCGGATTCGGTAGTGGTAGCAAGATGACGCCCGTCGTGAAGGATGCCTGGCTGCGCTATCAGAAAAACGGTCGGACATTGGTGATCGGACTTTCGCCCACACCGACGTGGAGTTTCACCGAGGGGGTCTGGGGATACCGGTCGATCGAGAAAACGATCATCGATCTGAACGGCGTGGGGTCGTCCCGCGATACGGGGATCCTGTTCGAAACGCCGCTCGATCGGAAGGGTCGGGTGAAAATGCAGGTGATGTTCGGGAATGGAAACAGCAACAAATCCGAGATCGACAACGACAAGAAGGGGTATCTCAGGTTTGTGTTGAAAGCAACGAAGAACGCGGGCGCGACGGTCTATGTCGACTATGAGTCAAAGCCGAACGATCGGGACCGCGTGACGATAGCGGGACTCCTGTTCAGCTCGACCAAGGATCGCGGATTCGGCCTGGACGGAGTCTGGCAAAAACGGAAGAACGTCCTGGCCGGGCGTGATGTCGCGGTTCGAGGAATCTCCTTGTTCGGGAGAACGAAAACACAGAAACGTTTTGGACTCTTTGGGCGCGTCGACTATTTCGATCCCAGCGACCAGGCATCGGACGATGCGATCACACGAATTTTTGTGGGCGCGGACGTGATGCCTGACTCCAACATCCATATTATGCCAAACCTGATCGTTGAATCCTTCCAGGACTCGGGTCTGGAGACGGTGTTCATTCCGAGAATGACGGTCTACTACCTATTCTGACGTTGTGGGAATCACCAGAAGTGGTACTCTTCTTCTGAAGGGGTTGCGATGTGGTTGCAGCCCCTTCTTCTTGTACAGGGGAGTCGGTGCGTGGTGGGAGTGCATCTGGACACGGCTTTCACAGCGGTCCGGTGCTGTCAACATCGGTTCCGGATCGACGAAACACTGCGTTGAGGTATTGAGACTGATGTCGAAAGATCAAGGTGGAACCATTCTGCTGGTTGAAGACGAACCGGACATTCTGGATATGATCAGGTACAACTTCGAGCGGGAGGGGTTCAAGGTAGCGACATCTGAGGACGGCGAATCGGCGTTGAAGACCGTTCACCTTGAGAGGCCGGACCTGTCCTGGATCTGATGCTTCCCGGTATGGACGGGCTTGAGGTGTGCAAGGTGCTGAAGCAGGATGATCAGACGAAGGACATTCCTATTCTAATGTTGACGGCGAGGAAGGAAGAGGTGGATCGTATCCTGGATCTCGAGCTCGGGGCGGACGATTACGTGATCAAGCCCTTCTCTCCCTGGGAACTCGTCCTTCGCGTTCGGGCGATCCTTCGTCGGCATCCAGACGTTCACATCCACGCCGAAGGTGACAACAGGGCGTGATCGATCGGGTATGAATTCCAGACGGATCGCCTCTCGGGTTTCCCCGTCTGCGCCGAGCTCTTTCCCACGTGTGATGACGGAAACACCATCAGGGGGACCAGGCGACGTGCCGAACTGAATGTTCAACAGGGCCTGTCGGATTTGGAGTCTTCGGCGTTGCCAGTCCTGTTGGGACCGGACACGGTTTCCATCCTCGAACAGGAACGGATCGGGTAAGGGTTTGACGATTTTCACACGACGCTCCGGGCAGGTGGCAAGGTCGATTCGACGCCTCCCCTCGTTCGACGGGGATGAGGCTCGACGGACCGTAGATCAGGGCGCCTTTCAGTGAGAAGCGCCTTTCTTCTTTCTACAGAATCCAATCTACGGGCAGATTCGAGGAGATGCACCGGATACGAAACCCAGTTGGACGGAAGCCGTTTCGGGGCGATCTTGAGGACGATGTCAAACCTGAGTTTCACCTCCCGCGTGCCCGCCTTCGATGCGAACGTAGGCGTGGGCCATCGAAACAACCGGCGCTATCCTTTCGATGAACCGCTTCAGCTGGTCGAGGAGATGGCCCGTCACGGCGTGGACCAGGCGCTGGTCTACGCCTGCCACGGCGAAACGATCAGTCCGATGCACGGGAACGAGGCGCTCGAGCGCTGGACCGGAGGAGAGAACGGTTTGGTCCCACAGTATATGGTCGGGGCCGATCCTGAGTCTCTCCGCCAGATCCAGGGTCTCCACGCATCGGGACTCGTGACGCACGTCAGGCTTCACTGCACGGAGATGTCGCGAACACCGTTCGTCGACTGGATCTACGCGCCGGTGCTCGAGTGGCTGGTCGCTGAGGACCTGCCTCTGTGGGTGTCGATGGCGGATACGCCTCCAACCGAAATCGTCGATACGTTGACTGGATATCCGGACCTTCGAGCCGTCATTGTCGGGGCGCACTACGCCCACAGTGCGATGGCCCTTCCGATGCTACGTGTTCTTCCGAACGCGACCCTGGAGCTGAGTCGTTACGAGAACACTCAGGGTATTGAACAGCTTGTAGAGGCGGTTGGGGCGAATCGTCTGATCTACGGCTCTTTCTTTCCCCGCTATGCGATGGGGCCGATCCTGTATATGCTGAACCACCTCTCGATCGACGACTCGGACCTGGCTGCGATTTGCGCCGGGAATGTGGAGAAGCTGATTGAAGGATCAGTGACCGATGACAAATGACAAGCTACAAGAGTGGCAAGGTCTCTTCGTGAGGGTATTGGCGTGATTGAGGGGCAGGAAATTATCGATTTTCACGGGCACGTCGGACCCTGGGACGTGTATGGGATGTACGACGACGACTCGGCGATGGTGAAGGCGATGGATGCGGTGGGGATCGATCGGAGTTGTCTGTTCAACATCTTTCACCCCGACGGGACGTCGGGGAACGACCAGACGGCCGCCTTCGTCGCGAGACATCCCGACCGATTTGTCGGGTTCGCGTATGTGTCGCCCCTGATGCCGGAGCGGATCGAGAAGGAGCTGGGTCGGGCGGTCGACGAACTGGGGTGTGTGGCGATCAAGATCTACCCTCCCTACTCAACCTGGAAGATGACGGACCCGGTCTGGGACCCTGTCTACGCGTTCGCGGACGATCGGGGCCTTGCATTGATCTCTCACACCGGACCGGAAGAGACCTGCCAACCGGAGCAGGTGGGGATCGTGGCAGCGCGGTTTCCGAATGCGAACTTCGTGGTCGGCCACGCGGGGAATATGGAACCCTTTAGAACGCAGGCGATTGAAGCGGCGCAAGCGAACAAGAACGTGTATCTGGAGACGTGTTCGACTTTCCGTGAACCCGGGGTCGTCGAACGGCTGGTGACTGAGGCGGGTGCGGATCGGGTTGTGTTCGGGTCGGATGTCCCCCTGATGGACCCGAGGTCGCAACTGGGGAAGATCATTACGGCGGGCATCAGCGATGACGCGAAGCGACTCGTGCTGGGAGAGAACGCGAAGCGATTGCTCGGAATGAACTATAGCCAATAGAGGAAATATGGGAATCGAGGCCATTGAAGAACGATACCGTGAGTTGACACCGGAGTCGCGCGAACTCTTCGAGGAAGGGCGAGAGGTCAACGCGGGGGCGGCCAAGGGAGCCTATTACTACGCGCCCTATCCGCTGACTTTCCGACGGGGTTCGGGATGTGAGCTCGATGACGTGGATGGGCGCACCTACGTGGACTTCGGAAACCACCACACGGCGCAGGTTCTGGGACACAATCATCCTGCGGTCGTCATCGCTGTGCGCTCGCAGCTTTCGGATGGGATCGCGCTTGGTGGCCCGATGGGTGTCGAGACGAAGATCGCAAAGCATATGTGCGATCGCGTTTCGTCGCTCGACCGTATTCGTTTTGTCAATTCGGGCACGGAGGCGTCGTTGCACGCGATCCGGCTGGCTCGGCAGTTCTCCGGGAAGCCGAAGGTTGCGAAGTTCGAGGGGGGCTACCACGGGAGCCACGATGCGGTCGAGGTGAGCGTTTCACCGAACCTGGAGGATGCGGGCGATCCTCGGGAGCCGAAGGCAGTGGCGACGGCGGGGGGCATGGCGCCGCACTCAGTGGACGACACGATCGTGTTGCCCTATGACGACGAGGAGAGTCTCGAGCGGCTTCTGTCCCGCCACCGAGAAGATCTTGCGTGTGTGATTATGGATCCCAAGGCAGGGATTCTGCCGCAGCGTCCGGAATTCGTACGGCGTGTCCGAGACGTGACGCGGGATTTGGGGATGATCATGATCTTCGATGAGATCGTCGGATTCCGCCAGGCCAGAGGGGGCCTCCAGAGCCATTACGAGATCGAGCCCGACCTTACCTGTTTCGGCAAAATCATCGGAGGCGGCTTTCCGGTCGGGGCGTTCGGTGGACGGGCGGACCTGATGGATCAGCTCGACAATTCAAAAGGCTCGTCGACAGTGTTCCAGAGTGGTACGCACAGTGCTCACGCCGTGGCGATGGCGGCCGGTCTGGCCACGCTCGAGCAGCTGACGGACGATGCACACGCCCACTTGAACGGATTGGGGTCGCGGTTGAAGACGGGGTTGGACAAGCTGTTCGGTGACCGTGGTGTCGTCGCGCACGTGGTGGTGATGGGCTCGGTGTTCAGCATTCACTTTGGAATCGAGGAAGTCAGGACCTACCGGGATATGGCGAGCGCCGACAAGGAAACGGGTCTGGCTGTGTTTATGTCCCTGTTGAACCAGGGATTCTTCCTTTCGCAGGGTCTGGGGATGTGCGCGATCAGCCTGCCGACTGAGGGAGAGCACATCGACGCCCTGGTCGAGGCGATCGGAATCGCGCTGGATGAGATCGAAGATTGAAGAGAACCGTGATCTGCCTTAAGTGATCGAGGTCGGCAAGTGAAGCGTGTCGGTATTCTTTCGCTGATTCACGAATCGAACACGTTCGCCGTTTCACCGACGAGGATCGAATCGTTCGAGCAGGACAATCTCCTGGTGGGGCACGAGATTCGGGGGGCGTTCGAAGGCGGGCACCACCAGATTTCGGGATTCCTGGAAGGGTTGGAACAAGCGAATCTCGAGGCAGTGCCGATCTTCCACGCGTCCACATCTCCGTCCGGTACGATTACGAAGGCGACGTGTGAGACTCTGATCGAAATGATGTTCGATGCCTTGGGGAAGGCAAGAGAGCTGGATGGATTTCTGGTCTCGCCCCACGGCGCGAATGCGGGAGAGGGCCCGGACTACCGGGATCTTGACGGATTCTGGCTCGAGAAACTTCGGTCACACGTGGGCCCTGACATCCCCATCGTCTGTGTGATCGATCCGCACGCGAACCTGTCCGAGCGGATGGTCGCAGCCTGCGATGCGACGATCGCCTACCGGTCCAACCCTCATCTGGACCAGAAAGAACGTGGACACGAAGCAGTCGATCTTGTGGCCCTTACGTTGAAGGGCGAGATTCGACCGACCCAGCGCGCAACCTTCCCTCGTTTCGGCATCAACATCGAACGTCAGGGCACGACACTGTGGCCGTGCCTCCCCCTGTACGAGCTGGCGAACGAGCAGCTCGGTCGTCCGGGTGTACTTTCCAACAGCGTTGTTCTCGGATTTCCCTACTCGGATGTGGAGGAGATGGGGTCGTCCGCCGTAGTCGTGACCGACGGCGATCCCGATCTGGCACAGAATCTGGCCGATGAACTCGTGTCCTATATGCTCGAGCACCGTGCGGAGTTCGTGGGCGAGTATATCAGCGTCTCTGCGGCGGTCGATCAGGCGGTGTCGACAAAGGGTCCGGTCTGTCTCCTGGATATGGGCGACAATGTGGGTGGGGGCTCGGCGGCCGACAGCACGTTGATTGCACACGAGATTCACCGACGGGGAGACACGACTGGCTTCGTATGTCTGTTCGACCGGGAATCCCAGGATCGAGCACGGGAGGCCGGTGTGGGCGCCCGTCTGACGTTGTCGATGGGAGGGAAGACAGACGATCGCCACGGCGATCCCCTCGAAGCGGAAGTGACGGTCAAGAGTACCCACGACGGAACGTTCGAAGAGTCCGAAGTCCGCCACGGAGGTTACACCCACTTCGATATGGGGGCGACGACCGTCGTGACGACCGCCACGGGGTTGACGATCAGCCTGACTTCCCGCCGCACCGTACCCGTGAGTCTCGGTGTGGTGACGAGCGTCGGACTGGATCCTTCCGACTTCCAGATTCTCGTCGCGAAGGGCGTGCACGCACCGGTGGCGGCCTACGAGCCCGTCTGCACGGAGCTGGTCCGGGTAAACACAACGGGCGCGACGGCCGCGGATATGCGAACCTTCGAGTATCAGCACCGACGGTGTCCGATGTATCCGTTTGAAGACATAAAGCATTGAAAATGTCCTACGAGGCGATAGAGTAGCGTATTCGGGCGAACGAGCTGGTGGTGATCGACGGGGCGATTGGCACGGAGCTCGAACGTCGTGGCGTGCCGATGGACAAACAGTCCTGGAGTGCGACCGCCAACCTGGAACACGCCGACGCGCTCGAACAGATTCACATCGACTATATTCGGGTGGGGGCTCGCATCATTACCGCGAACACCTTCTCGACGTTGAGACCGATGCTGGAGGCGGCAGGCTACTGGGATCGGTTGGGGGATGTCAATTGAGCGGCGGTTGAAACGGCGTTACGGGCTCGCGAGCGGAGCGGTGCGGAGGGCGTGGCGGTTGCGGGTTCGATCTCACACTGGACGGAAGGCTACGGCGGGATGATGCCCCCGTCGACGCAGGAACTGACGGACGTGTTCGGCGAGATGGCCACGATCCTGGCGGAGGCCGGCGTCGATCTGATCTTGCTGGAGATGATGTACCTGCCCCAGCGGATCGGGTTGGTGGCGGCAGCTGCGATCGAGACGGGCCTGCCGGTCTGGGCGGGGCTTTCGGCCAGGAGCGGGTCGAACGGGGAGCTGCTCTACTTTCATCAGGGACAGGACATCCCGTTCACGGAGGCGCTGGAGGTGGCCAATCGACCGGGGATCTCCGCGATCGGGGTGATGCATACGGGCAGCCCGATCGCGGGTTCGGCTCTTGCGGAGATTCGGAAGCGGTTCGATGGGCCCACCTACGCCTATCCAGACTCGGGGACGTTCGAAATGCCCAACTGGCGCTTCGATGATTCGCTGACTCCCGAAAAATTGGCAGACTACTGAAGGCAGTGGATGGAGGAGGGCATTAACGGCATCGGCGGATGCTGCGGGTTATCGCCTGCCCATATCGAAGCGGTGAGCTCATCGATCGATGATTGGATAGCGCCAGTTCGGAGAGGGCGCGGACGTAGCGGTTTTCGTCTTCGAGGGCGGTGGTCAGGTTCGGGCGGATATCCTCGCCTGACGCACCAATCTTGAGGAGTGACAGGGCGGCGTTGTGGCGGACTCGAGCACTGTCGTCACTCAATGCGCCGCCCAGAGCGACTACCGCGGGTTTGGCCCGGAGCGTTCCCAGGGCTTCGGTGGCGTTGCGGCGGACCCATTCCGAGCCGTCTTCCAGAGCGGTCGCGAGCGCGGGAACGGCTTCGGCCGCGGGTTCCCCGATGTCACCCAGGATGTCGGCCGCTGCTGCGCGCATCCACCAGTCCGACTCGGACAGGGCGTCGATCATCGATGGGATGGCCGCGGCGCCAGCGACTCCCAGACCGTAGGCGGCATCGAACTGCGTCGCGTTTGTATGCCTGCGCTCCAGATTATGGTCGAGTTCGGTTCTGGCTTCCTCGGACAGACGCTCGATTAAGATGTCTACCTCGCCTGCCTCCCCCAGACCGTAGGACGCATCGAGTCGTTCCTCTTCGGTCCCTTCCACATACTGGTCCGCCAGAGTCGATACGTCCCGATCGACGCGCGGAGATACCTGTCCACTGTTCCATCGCCAGAGGTGCGGACAGAGCGTGGGATGGCGAGCGAATGTCACGTTCTGTCCGAGTGTGTCCCACGCCGGTGCCCGTGGTTCCCGCATTCGACAGAACAGAAACTTCATCATAAATCGATTGCGATCTGTCAGGTTTTCCGTCGCTCGATGCCAGATGTCGTAGTGGACGATGGTCACGGTCCCCGCAGGCCCACAGAGCATCTTTTCTTCGATCGAATCCAGGCTCTCGGCCCTTGTGTAATATTGTGATCCCGGCGTGACCGCAGTCGGGCCGATCTCTTGTGTGACGTCCTGGGGATAGTAGAACGCCATCGCCCATCGGCTGCGATGGTGGCGAACGTTTGCATCGTCCTCGTAACTGTCTTTGTGATTCCGCTGAGGATCCTTCCCGGGGGGCGTGAGGTGGCAATGGCGATGAGGATGCATCATATATCCGGGACCCAGAATGGCGGTCAGGGCTCCGACCACCCGCGGATGACTGAGGACTTCACCGAGTTCGGGGATGCCGGGATAAATGTCGTTGGAGGGGTTGCCTTCGGATTCGAAGATGGCCTCTGCTCGATCGTAGATCGACTTGTGGAAGACGTCGGGGAAGTCGGTAGGAAACGTGACAAAGCCCTCGGTGAGGTAGTGCTGCATCCCGTTGTCATCGAGTTGTATCATTTCAGTGACCCTTGACAAGGTTTCGGAATGCCTCGTCACGACGACGTAGTCGTGTTGAGGTAAAAGAACACATCTGTCATCCCGGTGGTGTGTTGAACCGGGATCCACTTGCTCTTCGCGTAAGTCAGAATGGGCCCAGAAGCATACCGGGGTGACAGGTTTTATTCTACACAAAACACGGGAAACGGGGACTCGCCCGATGCCTGACTTCGATCCATTGACAGCCGTTCATTACCACGAACGAGATCCCGGTGAAACGTTCGCGAAGGACCCACAGATCGCAATCGATCTGGATCACCCGTTGGATTCGGAACGGATTCTGACGCCGAACGTCGTCCACGTTCCGTCGGGCGGCTATCGAATGTACTACACGGGGCTGGGCCCCGCACGACGAGATCCCGATGCACTGGGATACGTCGTGAGTGCGTTCTCGGAAGACGCCGTCGCCTGGGAGAAAGACGAGGGGGTTCGTGTGGATCTGTATGAACCAGACGCCACGGCGCGAACGCTCTGCCCCGATGTGATTCCGCTCGAGGATGGACGGTACCGGATGTATATCGAGGCTCGCTCACACGCGCCAGGAGCCTCGGAGAATCGCTCGTTCGGGGCGGCCAGTCAGGCGACGACGATCGCGAGCGCGGTCTCGGGGGACGGCCTCGCGTGGGAGGTCGAGGGTGGGCTGCGATTCGGGGACGGCGTTTGGTCCTACGGGACTCCCCGCGTGCTCTACGCCGAGAAGGAAGGGTCGATGGGTTTCCGGATGTACTTTCATCGATACACCCATCCGCTGAAGAGTGGTTTGGATGCGGGGAATCACATCATCAGCGCGTTCTCGAAGGATGGGCTTTCGTTCGAGGAAGAAGAGGGTGTGCGTGTCGCGCAGGAGACGGATCGCGAGACCTTTTCGGTTTACGCGCCAGAGGTGATCCGACTCGGAGATGGATCCTACCGAATGTATTACTCGGGTTGGTGCGATTCCATTTGTGGCGGTGTGTTCACGGCAACGTCAGCGGACGGGCTGATCTGGGAGAAGTCGTGCGAGCCGGTAATCGAGCTGGGTGGGCGATGGGACAGCACGATGGTGTCCGAACCGTGCATCATCGATTTGGACGGTGGCGGGGCGAGGTTGTTCTACGAGTGCGCGGATGACGAGGAGAACTATCGGATCGTGTCGGCGACAGCGGAAGCCTGAGACACGAAGGGGGAGTCTTTCAGGGAGGATCGGCGGAGAGGATCTCGCAGAGTCGATCCACGAAGCCGACCTGCCCCTTGTGGAGTTTCTCTCTGGCGGTCGCGACTGAGAACCAATCCGCTTTATCGACTTCGGGGAACTCACTCTGCTTGCCGGATCGCAGTCACCCTCCACTGTCCACGCCGTAATTCGTTTCCCGCCGAATTGTTTCAGCTCACCAAGTTCCAGGTAGTCACCTTCAACCACTTCGAAGCCGGTCTCTTCCCGATACTCGCGTTTCGCTGCCTCAAACGGATCCTCATCCTCTTCGTATTCGCCCTTGGGAATGGACCAGGCGGCGATCGAGAAGGATTCCAGCGCTTTGCCTGGGAATGATTCCTCATTTCTCCAACACGCAGATAGATAAGACTTTTGGTCAAGGAGTGGCACCGGAGATTGAAAGAGCCTTTCCTTGGCGGAACGAAGACCGAACGTTTCGTTCGGGTGGCTTCCCTAAATCGGAGAAGCAACCCGTTGTTTCTGTTGAATCTGTACGAATCGGGTTTCCGGCACGATGATTGCCACCCAAGGCCGCGACATCTTGAAATTCACGATGGGTCAGGCTACCTTATCATCGTTACTCAAAGAGGACATCAACGTGGCAGAAGAACTCGGAACCAAAGATGTAATCGAGCAGGTCGATACTCGACTGGGGACCCTGGAACAGGACGTGGGGTCTCTGGATTCCAAGGTGGATGCTCGCTTCGAGCGGGTTCACGAAGAGATCGGCGGCTTGCGATCTGAGATGAATTCCACTACCCGTTGGCTCGTCGGGATCATCTTCGCCAGCTGGCTCACGATGATGGCATCTATGGCCTCGATCTGGCTGAAGTTGGGCAACTGACTCTCCTCAGCGCACCGCAATACCATCCTACCTATCAACCGGCCGCAGTGCCTAATTTTTCAGGCTCCAACGCCCCAAGACCGAAGATCCTCGAGAACGTTATCCCTTCACTACTCATCGTTCGCCCGTCCAGGTAGCTGATGCTGATCGCCCGTCGAGGGGTGTCGGTGGAGTTGACGGAGGAAGTGTGCAGCAGCTTGTTGTGAAGCAGAATCGCTTCACCTGCGGAACACTCGAGCGTTTCCGGTTCGTGGGTGGCCAGCGCTTCTGCGATCTGTTCCTTTCCCAGGACGTCTATGTCCGGAAACAGTTGATGTGTCCCGGGTAGGACCTGGATACAACCGTTCGCAAGGGTTGAATCATCCAGTGCCATCCACACGATCGCTCCCGGAGGTCGATCCAACCCCACATAGTGGTCCCAGTGCCAGGGCAGGACGGTGCCTCGCTCCGCGGGTTTGTTCATGAACATTGCCCAGTAAATCGAGATCGGCACGTCCACGCCGTAGGCCCGCTGGCAGATGCCCCTGAACAGGGGTTTCTGCATATAGGCGAGGTAAAGGGGGTCGAACTCCAGTCCCAGGATCTTGCGATAGGCCAGCGTCGCGCCCTTGTGGCCCAGGGATTGAGGATCCATATCCTCGTAGAGACCGGTTTCCGTATCGAGTTGCATCATCATTCGGTCGAAAGGCACGTCCGCCCGGCCGAGCATAATTTCATCGATCCGAAGCCGTAATCCTTCCAGCTCCGCTTCCGTCACGACTTGACCGAGTCTCAGATATCCATCGCTACCGAAGGTGCGCCACTGTGAGTCGCTGCTCGTCTTCGGTAGAGATTTCATTTGTTATCCTCTTCCCTCTGGTATCTTGCTACAGCGCGTCTTTCTTTGTCAGACGAGTCTGATGTTTGATGCGGCGAAAAGGAGGAGCACTTTTTGCGAATCGATTCACACGTTCACGTATGGACGCTTGGCGAGCCACCGTGGACCCACAACGAAGACAAGACGACCCGGCGGCCGGATTACCCGGGCCTGGTCGAAGACCTCATTCGGTATATGGATCTTAACGCCATCGATCGAACGGTGTTGATCCAGTGTATGTACCACGGATACGACAACACCTATATGTGTGACTGCATTCGGCGTTTTCCCGACCGCCTGCACGGCGTGGCGCTGCTCGATCCATGCCAACCGAACGCTGCTGTCGAGATGGAACGCCTCTACCACGAACACGGTGTTCAGGGAATGCGATTGTATCCGATCAATGATCCAGATGCGTCGTGGCTTTCAGATGATAGCCAGGACGCTCTGTGGGAGACGGCTCAACGACTGGGCGTGCCGTTCACCTGGTTCGGACGATGTCACCAGATACCCTTGCTGGAGCCGATGCTCGAGCGGTTCCCCGGCGTGAAGGTGATTGTCGATCACTTCGGCGAGCCGATTTTGTCCGAGGGACTGGACGGGGATTTCAAGCTTCTGCTGTCCGCCGCTCGCTTCGACAACCTCTACGTGAAAACGACTCGAATCGACGGTCTTTCCGAGGAACCTTTTCCACACGCGGACATTCACCCGTATATCAAGGCGTTTTACGACAGCTTCGGCCCCGAGCGAATGCTGGGATGCACGGGTTTTCCGGAAAACCCGCAACGTGGTGAAGCGGTCGGCTTCCGGGCGATCGAGGAAGGGGTGGATTTTATGTCCGATGATGACAAAGCGTGGGTGCTGGGGCGGACGGCGGCCTCGCTCTACGTCCAGCCTTCCAACCGATAGAATGGCTGCAAACCGGATTTCAAATCATCTCGGTGCAGCCGGACCTACGAGCGGTTCTCGATCGACACCCAGTCACGATTGCCTGGTCCCTCATAATCCGCGTTGGGTCGAATGAGGACGTTGTTCGCACGTTGCTCCATAATGTGTGCCGCCCATCCGGTGATTCGCGAGATGACGAAGATGGGGGTAAAAAGGCTCGTCGGAATCCCCATTACGTGGTAGGCTGACGCGCTGAAGAAGTCGAGATTCGCGAACAGGTTTTTCTCTTCCTTCATAACCGCTTCGATTTCGGCCGAGACGTCGTAGAGCGTTGTGTCTCCGGTTGCCTCGCTCAGTTTCCTCGACCAATCCTTGATGATGGCGTTTCGGGGGTCGCTCTCGCGGTAGACGGCGTGTCCGAAACCCATAATCAGGACCTTCTTCGCCAGCATCTCGAGTACGGCTTCTCGCGCCTCCTCGGGGGTCTGGGACTGTTCGATCAGCGCCATTGCGGCTTCGTTGGCACCGCCGTGAAGGGGGCCGCGAAGCGTTCCGATGCCGCCGGTGACGGCGGAGTAGAAATCGGAGAGGGTGGATGCGCAGATGCGGCAGGTGAACGTGGAGGCATTGTACTCGTGCTCGGCGTAGAGAATGAGTGAGCCGTTCATGGCCTGCTCGTGAAGGTCGGCGGGTTTCTTGCCGTGGAGAAGATGAAGGAAGTGTCCGGCGATGGAAGCGTCGTCGGTTTCCGTGTCAATGCGGACACCGTCGTGACTGAATCGATACCAATAGCAGATGATGGATGGGAAAACAGCGAGCAGTCGGTCGGCAACGCGGTGCTGTTGATTGAAATCCCCCTCGGGCTCGAGCGTACCCAGCATCGCACATCCGGTTCGCAGGACGTCCATCGGGTGCGCATCCTTCGGAATGCGTTCGAGGACGTCTCGTAGCGCTTGAGGGAGCCCGCGCGAGTTCTGCAAGCGCGTGGTGTAGTCTTCGAACTGCGCTGACGGCGGTAGCTCACCGTACGTGAGAAGGTAGGCGACTTCCTCGAATCGGGCGTGTTCGGCGAGGTCTTCGATCGAGTAGCCCCGGTAGGTGAGGCCCACGCCCTCCTTGCCGACCGTCGCAATGGAGGTCGATCCCGCGGACTGGCCGCGAAGTCCTGCTCCCGATGCTTTCCCTCCGCCCGTTTTAGCCATCGATTAACCCCTTCAGTTGACAACAGGAAGACTACGCGGACTGCCGACAATTTACACTAGACAGTAGGGTCTGGCTTCGTTCTGTCGATGTTCAGCCTGTTCGCCGCGTCTTCGAGTTCGCTGTCGCCCACACGGTCCTCATCGCGGAGTGCGGCGAGTGCGGCGTAGGCGATGTACTCCGCGATGACCTCAAAGTGTTCGCGGAGAGCGGACCGCGACTCGCTTAGGCCGTAGCCGTCAGTGCCGAGGACGACGTAGGGTCCGGGTACCCATCGCGAGATGCTCAGTGGGAGCGCTTTCATATAGTCCGACGCTGCGACAAAGACCCCATCTTCCCCCTCGAAGAGTTGCTCGACGTATGGCGTCGCTCGTGCGGCTTTCGGTTCGAGACGTGACTTGCGCTCCACGCTCAGTGCTTCTCGGCTGAGCTCATTGTAGCTGGGAATACTCCACACGTCGGTCGAGATGTCCATCTCTTCCAGAATTTCGCGTGCACGCAAGACCTCGGTCATAATCGCGCCACTCCCAAGCAGATGGGCTTTTCGATCGGATGAGGTCGTGGATCGTCGAAAACGGTACGCCCCCTTGACGATGCCGGCCTCACACCCTTCGGGCATCGAGGGCATCGCGAGGTTCTCGTTGTGGATGGTGATGTAGTAGAAGACGTCTTCCTGCTCGGTGTACATCCTGCGAATACCTTCGCGGATGATGACAGCGAGCTCGTAGGCGAAAGAGGGATCGTAGCTGAGGAGGTTGGGGACGGTGCTGGCAACGATCTGGGAATGACCGTCCTGGTGCTGGAGACCTTCGCCGTTGAGGGTGGTCCGACCCGACGTCCCACCGAGAAGGAAACCGCGACAAAGCATATCCCCGCAGTTCCAGATCATATCGCCGACCCGCTGAAAACCGAAAATGGAGTAGAAAACGTAAAACGGAATGGTCGGGACGGCGTGAACGGCGTAGGCGGTACCGGCGGCAAGGAAAGAGGCCATCGCGCCGGCCTCACAGATGCCCTCCTGGAGAATCTGTCCGTCCCGTGCCTCGCGGTAGGGGATTAACGTCGCGCTGTCGACGGGCTTGTATTTCTGGCCTTCGGATGAATAAATGCCCGCTCGGCCGAAGAGGGCCTCCATTCCGAAAGTCCGCGCTTCGTCTGGAACGATGGGAACGATGTAGTTTCCGAGATCGGGATGCTCGAGCAGTCGACCGAGCAGTCGAACGAACGCCATCGTGGTGGAGAGTTCACGCTCCCCGGAACCGTCGATGAGATCCTTGAAGAAGTCGAGATCGGGCGTGGGCAGATCAGGTGCGTTGACTTCCCTGGTGGGCCAGGGGCCCCCGAGGGCAGTACGTCGTTCGTTGAGATAGCGGACTTCGGGCCCATCCTCGGGAGGGCGATAGTATTCGGCCCGGGCTGCGGCTTCTTCGCTGAGGGGGATCCCCAGGCGACTGCACGTCTCGATGCGTTCCTCGGCGCTGAGGGTCTTCTTCTGGTGCACGGCGTTGGAGCCCTCGTGCCCCTGCATGCCGTAGCCTTTGATGGTCTTGATGAGGACGACGGTGGGTCCGCTCTCGACTTCGACAGCGCGCTTGAAGGCGGCGTGGATCTTCCGGTGATCGTGTCCCCCACGGCGAATACACCGAATTTCCTCGTCGGAGAGGACCTGCATGATTTCCGCGAGGCGTGGGTTGTCTCTGATCCAGTGCTCGCGTACTTCCTTGCCGTTGGAAACCGAATACATCTGATAGTCGCCGTCGACAGCGCGCTCCATTCGCTCCTGAAGAACGCCTTCGCGATCGATCAGGAACAGCTTGTCCCACTCGCCGCTCCAGATGACCTTGATGACGTTCCAACTGGCGCCACGGAAGCTGCGTTCGAGTTCCTGAACGATTTTGCCGTTGCCGCGGACCGGGCCATCGAGACGCTGAAGGTTGCAGTTGACGACGAGGATGAGATTGTCGAGACCCTCCCGGGCAGCGATGTTGATCGTGCCGAGGACTTCAGGCTCGTCCGACTCACCATCGCCGATAAAGGACCAGATCTTGCCGCCGTTACGAGGCTTGAGTCCGCGGTTCTCGAGGTATCGAGCAAATCGGGCCTGATAGATGGCGCTGGGGGTGGACAGGCCCATCGACGAGCAGGGAGATTGCCAGAAGTCGGGCATCCTTTTGGGGTGGGGGTAGGAGGAGAGACCGCCTTCCGGTTGGAGTTCGCGTCGGAAGTTGTCGAGCTGTTTCGCACGCAATCGTCCTTCGAGATACGCACGAGCATAGATTCCGGGAGAGGCGTGGGCCTGGATGCTGACCAGGTCGCCTCCATAGTCGTCCGTACGATTTCGGAAGAAGTGGTTGAGCCCGACTTCCATCATCGTCGCGGCGGAGGCGTAGGTGCCGATGTGACCGCCGACGTTGGTTCCGCTGTCATAAGCGCGAAGGACGACGGCCATCGCGTTCCATCGGAGAATCTGTTCGATGCGCTCTTCGAGTTCGATTTCGCCAGGGTACGCCGGTTCCTGCTCGAGAGGGATGGTGTTGCGATAGTGGGTGTTGAGCGTGGCGTCCTCGACGATCACGTCTTTGTCGGACAGGTAGTCGGCGAGCGCACGAAAAACGACCTTCGCCCGCTCCGGACCTTCCGTCCGCAGGAGGGATTCCATCGACTCGAGCCACTCCTGGAGCTCGATGTCAGATGAAGGATTCAGGCTAGGTCGTGTGTTCATTCCCGAAACCCTTTCGTCGAGTACGATTCGACTGGTTGCCCATAGTATGCCGTGACGGCTCCGGGGTCGCAACCGGTGTCCGATCCGCCTGAAGACAAGTTGGCGTTTCGAAGGAGGCTGGAGGGGAGGGCTGGAAAGAATGTACACAACGAAGACACAAAGTCTTAGAGTTTGGTCCCGACCCACCTGGAATTGAAAGAGTCGAATGGCCAAGAAGAAGATCTATGTAGTAGCGAAGGGGAAGAAACCCGGGATCTATCGCGCCTGGGCTGGCGGGGGAGGCGCCCAGGAACAGGTGACAGGACAGGCGGGGGCCGTCTACAAGAGCTTCTCGGCGGCCGGTCCGGCCGCCGAATGGTTGACAACCGTCGATCACCATCCTTCGGTGATGAACGAGCTGAAGAAACTGCCGGGTTCAGCAGACCGACCGAGGATGCCCACTGTCCGGGACGGCGATGTGGCGATCTACACAGATGGCGCGTGCACGGGGAATCCGGGCCCGGGTGGGTACGGGTGCGTGCTACTCCGAGGTGACGAACGACAGGAGCTGGCCGAAGGCTTCAGCCTGACGACGAACAACCGAATGGAGATTCTGGCCTGCATCGCGGCGATCGAGGCCCTGATGGAGATGGGTGAGACACGGGCGACGCTGGTGACCGATTCCCGATACGTTGTTAACGCGGTGACGAAAGGTTGGGCGAGAAAGTGGCGAGCGAAGAGATGGATGCGGACGGATACTGAACCGGCGAAGAACCCCGATTTGTGGGAGCGATTGCTTGATTTGCTGGAAAAAACGGACGTGCGGTTCGAATGGGTCAAAGGCCACGCCGGCCACGCAGAGAACGAGCGATGCGATGCGTTGGCGGTGGCGGCTGCGGCCGAGCCGAATCTGCCGCCGGACGAGGGTTTTCGAGACGACAAACCGTTGACGCTGTTCTAATCGAGGCATCGAAGGAGAACCAGCTTCCATCCGGTCCAGCTCGAGCTGGACCGTTTTTTGTTGGGTTGAGAATGAACGACCTTGCGTGCGGGTAGGCCCCAACTTACACTCTTGGCGATACCGAGACCCCTGGACGGAGACCCCTATGGCCGAATCTCGCCTCAGACCCGAAGATCTCGAGTTCTTCGAAAGAGAAATCGAGTCGTTTTTACCCGCCCGTGTGTTCGATGCGCATACTCATCTGTGGGCAAGCGATTTCAGTCCGTGGAAGGTCGATGGCGCGCCCGAGGACGTGGGGTTCGATGTCTACCGCGAGCTGATGCAGGACCTTCATCCGGATCGACACCAGGCCGGGGCACTTTTCATTCCCGCCGTCCAGGCAGATGAGGCAGGCGAATTCGGGCAGGCGAACGACTGGGTGGCCCGGGCGTCTGAAAGAGCCCCCGAATATCGACACCTCTTCTTTGTCAAGCCGGGGGACGACCCGGAATGGGTGCGCGAGGAAGCGAGGAGATCGGGCGCGTGCGGTCTGAAGTGTTATCACACGATGGCGACCACGCAACCGACCTGGGAAGCGGACATTCCGGCTTATCTGCCGGAGGAACTGGTCAGGGTGGCTCACGAAGAGAGTCTGGTGATCACCCTGCATATGGTGAAGCAGCGGGCGCTGGCCGATCCGTCGAATCAGCATTGGATTCGCACCTACTGCGAGAAGTATCCGGAAATGAGGATGATCCTCGCTCATTCGGCGCGCGGCTTTCAGCCATCGCACAATATGGAAGGGATCGAGACGATCGCGGATCTCGACAACGTTTACTACGACACGAGCGTGAACTGCGAACCGATCGCGCACCAGACGATCATTCGATACTGCGGCCACGATCGGCTGATGTACGGGACCGACTGTCCGGTCAGTCATATGCGAGGTCGATCCCTTTCGGCTGCGGACAGTTTTCTGTGGCTCTACGAGGACACGCCGGTCTGGGATGAGAAACACCTGAAGAATAATCCCGTCCTGGTCGGTCTGGAGCACCTGAGATCGATCAAGTGGGCGTGCTGGTCGGAGAAGCTGACGGATACGCAGGTTGAGGACATTTTCTGGAACAATGCTGCGAGGCTCTTTGGTGTCGACTGATCTGGAAGTCCGCATACAAGAAACAAGGGGCGACATCGTGAGATGCCGCCCCTCTTCTATTCGGTCTGTTGGCGTGATCAGTTCAGATCTACCAGCTTGTCCTCCTCGAAGATGTAGCGCAAATCACCGTAGACAAGAATCGACTTGGCGCCCAGGTTGATTTTGTAGTCGGCCAAACCGATCAATTTGACGAGTTCGTCGGAACCTATTCCCTCGTTGATTTCTACTGTTCTGTCGTTCCTCAGAACCTCATACTCATTCTCTGCAAATGCCTTGTCGAACATGAATTTGAAGTCGTCAAAACTGTTTACGCTGTCGAACATTTTGAAGCGTACAGTCGACTTGATCTCGGAGTAGTAGCTACCTGGCAGCGTAATCTGAATACGTGTTTCGTCGTCTTCGACTTCGATGTCGTGGATCAGGATCTTGGAGCCCCGATCAAGGCCGATTACAGCAGCCTTGTTGTTCTCAGCCGCCAACAACTTTCGGCGGGCTTCTTCGGTGAACTCCGCCGGATCCTGCGTGTTGATCTGTACCCCACCTTCAATCGTTCCCTGGTAGTAGATATTGCCATCGGGATACACGTTTGTCGCGTCCGTGGCTTTGCCGATTGCGAACCGCCCCCGCGCGCTCACGCGAAGGATACTCGCCCGCAGGTAGAACTCCTTCCCTTTCAGCGCCTCACCGAAGGCTTCGATTTCCTTTTGTATTTCCTTTGATGTCTTGGCATCGGATTCGATCGAGCAGAAAACGAATGCCACAACGAGTATCCATCGTAATATTCTCACAGAGCCCTCCCTCTGCCTAATGTTCCCGACGATTTATCCCGACCATAGACCGCGGGTGCCGACTAACCTATTGCAGGCTGGCTACAGTGTCAAGAATGGGCAGAGGGAAAGCTCAAATGTGTCTTCCGGAAGACTCAGAAGCTGGCCGTAAGGCGTAGACCTCCATTCTGCGACACGGTGAGACCGAGATCGGCAAGATGCGACTGTTCCCATACGTTCGCGTGTGTTGTGCCATAGATGAATCCAACGAGTGCGCCTGCCGCGGCGAGAACACCCCCGGTAACGAAGGCGTCCGTACGACAAATGTCCTCATTGTGGTCGCACATCGAGTAGAGAGCAACACCCGCCATCGAGCCGGAGACAATCCCAATGGCAGCGTTCTTCAGGGGGTCTCTACGTTGCCGTGTGCGGATGTCGAGTCGAGTGATGGAGTCGATAGAGATACTCGTTTCCGGCGCACCGACGTGTTCCCGCAGGTAGATGCGCCCCTCGTCCACTCGGAGAGCCTGACCCACGAACTTTCTATCCCTGGCATTACGAGTCATCAGGCGAATGTGTTCTCCGACGATGCTATCCGGGCTGACCTGCGCATGCGTCGGGCTTGCACTGGCCAGGAGTGTGACGACTGCTACCATAAAGAGGGTTGGGAAACGGTTCATTGTGAGGTCCTCGTCTGACGTGCCGGGAAGAAGGCCTGCTCAGGTTCACGTTTTCTACCATACAGTGAAAATATACCAAGGCTACTCCTGCAGTTACACCCCACCGCCCAACGAGTCACCTGGACGGAATTGGGATCGAGCAATTCGGTTGCTGGAGAGTGGATTCGTTCTTAGTCTTCGCCTTGGAAGTCGAACTTCGAGTACTTCGGAGGGTGGAGGTATCATTTGAGTGAAACCAGGGTCAGATGGGGCATCATCAGCACAGCACGAATCGGGACGACGGCGTTCATTCCCGCGATGCGGGAGACGAGCAACGGTGAGATCTCCGCGGTCGCAAGCAGGGAACGGGAAAAGGGGGAGGCCTTCGCCAGTGAGTACGACATTCCGAATGTGTTCGAGGGCTACGAGGCGATGCTGGCGAGCGATGCGGTCGACGCGGTCTATAACGCCTTGCCGAATACGATGCACGCGGAGTGGACGATCAAGGCGGCTGAGCACGGGAAACACATCTTCTGCGAGAAGCCGCTGGCTGTTTCCTCGAGTGAGGCGAAGGCGATGGCCGATGCGTGCGAAGCCAACGGAGTGCATCTCCTCGAAGCGTTCGTGTTCTACTTCCACGAGCAGACGTCGAAGATCAGACAGCTTCTCGATGAGGGCGAAATCGGTGAATTGTTGCAGATGGCGGTGCACTTCTGTTTCAGGCTGCCTCGAGACAGACCGAACATCCGGCTGGACAAGGACCTGGGGGGTGGCGCACTGCTCGACGTCGGTTCCTATGCCATCACGTTCGTCCGATTTGCGTTTGACGAGGAGCCTGTGTCGGTCCAGGCGTCGGTCTACGTGGATCCGGAATATGGTGTGGACACACGTACGAGTGCGATCCTTGAGTTTGCGGAAGGCCGTTCCGCAGTCGTTCAGGTGGGGATGGATTCGCCCGTGGGCCCGGGCGCGATTCTGATGACGTCCAAAGGTGTGCTCGAAGTGCCGCAGCCGTTTCATCCGAGGACGGATGCTCAGTTGGTCGTTCGTCGGATCGGAGATTATCCGACTCGGGCAGATGTGGTCGAGAAGATGCCGTTCGGCAGCGACGGCCAACCCTTCGCACCCGCTCTCGAGCACTTCAACGACTGTGTGTTGGACGGTTCCCCCTTGCTCGTCTCGCCCCGCAACGCGATCGGAACGTTGTGCGTGATCGACGCCATTCATCAGTCTGCAAAAGAGGGACGCCGCGTCGATCTATGATCGCTTGTCATCCCTCCTCTTCTCGTGTGACGATCTTCCACCCCGATTCCTCTGACCAAAATGACTGAACGCCGAATAACCGTGTCACAGGCGCGCCACGTAATGTGCGCGTTGACGTAACGAAAACAGGCGCACTTTGTCCGTCTTGCGGAAGATATTATGAACGCGACGGGGGACGCTCTGATGGCGCCCGCCAACTCGGCACTGACCTATCGTGCGCTGGAGTTCTTCCGCGAGCGGTCGGATGAGGATGATCCACGCATTCGCCTCCTGCTCTACGAGACAACAGAGGAGATTCGAGAGTGCAGTGGGACGCCGGAGGAGGAGGAAAGCGAGCGGGCCGCCCAGACGGTCCAACAACGAGCGAGCCGGGCGGCCAGAGATGTCGCATCGAAGGCGAACGAGGTAGCGGCAGCTGCGAAGAATGTCCAGTCGATCGGCATCGGTCTTCATGCGAAGCCGGCGGATCGGTCACGCTCCGAAGTTAAGGCGATGTTCAAGGAGATGGAGCGCGCTCTCCGACAGTTGAAGGGTAATACGCAGATCGCGATCGACGAGTATCTGGGCAATCAAAACCCACTCGTCCTTGATCTGATCAAGGAATACGACCTGGACCTGGATGCGGCTCGTCACGGCCTTCACGTAGCCTGCTTTGCGACCGAACTGGCGGCCCATTTGACGGCCGAGGGCTATTTCGGCAAGGTCGCGCCGGACGACTTATATGAACGGGCTGGAGTGGATGAGAGCGGTCGGGTTTACACACCTGAAGCACTGGAGTCGTTGCGAGAGCGCCTTTTCAGGACCGAGCTGGTCGAGATTTTTATGGGCGGCTTCCTCCACGATGCCGGACTCTGGTCGAACGCGATCTACGAAGGGCACGCCGAGAGGGGGGCGCTGGTCGTGTCGGAGATACCTGAGCTCCACGAGATCGCCGAAGCGCTGCTGGACATAGTCTATCTGCACGATGATCTGGAGGCACTGAGCCAATCGGGTGGCGTGATCTGGTCGCGAAACGAGACGGATGACAAGGTCACGTTCGAGAAAGACTTCTATCCGAGCGAGGGTGCGGCGGAAGAATTTATGCTGCTCCGAACAGAGGCCACGGCGCGATTGGTCGGGGAGGAGAGCCTTCATCGGGTGTTGCCGGTTGCGATCGCGGAGTTCTTTCTGACGTCGACGGAGGGATGAGGCGCAAAATCAGTGAGAGAGGCGATCGGTGAGGCGGTTGCTCTCGGAGACTCCACCCTCTATGCGAAATTCATGATGACGCTCTGTAATTCGCAACCCCAGGTGGAAGCGCCCCCACGGACGCTCGTGGCCTTCGATGGAAAGCTGGCGGCTGGCGCGACGGGAAGGAAGCACCTGATGGAGCTGGATGGCGATGTAGGTGTCTGCGTGCACAACGTGGGTTGGAGCGCGCCACACGTGATTCGCATTCTGAGGAAAGGTGCGGATGGCGGCCTGCAAAAGCTCAAGCGGATAGCACCGGAAGATCCGGTGATTATAGAACGGTCGGATGCCCACGCCTATATGTATGTGCCGGTCGGCAGGATGGGGAACCTGACAGTGACCGTCGTGGGTGTCCTGGGGAAAGAGGCGTACGAACGGGCGTTCATTCCTTATGCCCAGTGGGTTGAGGGGATGGACTAGACATTGAGAATCGAACATTGAAAGGTCCTGACGAATGGGTTCGCGATGAGTGAGGCATGGCTCCGGTTTGTTACGGCGGAGGATGTGGTTATCGAGGAGCTTCCGTGGGGCCCCCACGAGTGGATCAGTCGGGCGGGACTGACGGAGGCGAAAAACCTGATGCTCGTGCGCGTGACGATGCCGCGGGGGAAGGGCCACGCGTTCCACCGGCATCCGGCGATGGAGGAGGTCATCTATGTCGTGCAGGGGGAAGCTGAGCAGTGGGTCGATCGTGAACAGCGGCGGCTGGTGGCCGGAGATGCCGCACACATTCCGGTAGATGTCGTCCACGGCACCTACAATGCGGGAGACGGCGACCTTGTCTTCCTGGCGATTCTTTCACCGGCAGTTTTCGAGGGCCCGGCGCTGGTCGATGTATCGGAAGACGAGCCGTGGGTTTCGATGAGATGAGGACAGGGTGGTATCCCAAGGTGCATCCGCTCGCGTGTAGGATGATTGTACGCTGCAGCACACTGATCGGAGGAGGAATCGCTTATGAGTTCGAAAGGAGACCACGAAAGGTGAGGTGTGCCCATATGTGATCGATAGATGAGTCTGATTCCCATCTAGGAAAGCCGTGGGCACGTGCGTGTTCACGGATTTTTTGTGTACGGAAGGGAAACGAATGCTGGAATTCCGGTTTGAAGCAACCAAGTTCGAGGAATCCTGGTCCAGAAAGGCGCTCGAATCATTCTATGAAGAGGGCTGGATCGAGAAGGTATTGTATCGCGTAAAGGGCGGAAAGGAAGCGACCGTTTACTGCTGCCAGGCAGACCCGGAGACGGGTTACGACCTGGTCGCTGCGAAGATCTATCGCCACCGTGGACTGCGTTCGATGAAGAACTACGAGTCATACCGTGAAGGCCGATTCGTTACTACAGACAAACGGAAACTGCGAGCAATCAAGAACAAGTCCAGATACGGCAAGCAGTCGATGGATTCGGCGTGGATCGATTCGGAGTTCACGTTCTTCCAGACGTTCTTTCGTGCCGGAGCGGATATACCGGAGCCGATCGCTGCAGGCCCGCATTCGATGTTGATGGACTTCGTGGGGGACCGTGAGGCTGCGGCGCCGACACTGCACGAAGTCAGATTAGACACGAGCGATGCATGGCCCTTGTTCGATCGCATCATCGAGAACGTGGCGACTTTTCTCGCCTACAACTTGATTCACGGGGATCTGTCGGCGTTCAACATTCTTTACTGGGAAGGTGACTTTCGCGTCATCGACTTTCCGCAGGCGATCAGTCCACCGGAGAATCCGAATGCATTTCAGTCCCTGGTGAGAGACGTGGAGCGGGTGTGTCAATATTTCGAGAAGCTGGGGGTTCGGGAAAGCTACTTTGACATCGCGGAAGATCTGTGGAACCGGTATCTGACTCGATCGCTGTAGCGCCTACGGATGATGCATGATTATCTGGATAGACTCGACAGGAAGGTCAGGATCTCCGAAACGGTCTCCTGGGGTTTTTCTTCTGGAAGAAAGTGGCCGCAGTCGATCGGCTCACCACGAACATCGAGCGCGCGTTCCTTCCAGACGGTCAGCATATTGAGGCTGTGGCCCGTCTGCCAACCGGGCCGCTTGGCCATATTGCTTCCCCACAACAGGAGCACCGGACACGTGAGTTTCCTGCCCCGATCCTCTTCGTCGTGCTGTAGGTCGAGCTCGATGCCCCGATAATCCAGGCAGGTTGCGCGGATGGTTTCTGGATCGGAAAAACAGCGGAGATATTCGGCTCGCGCTTCTTCGGTGATCGCGCCATCCGTTGCGCACCATCGATCGAGGAGGAAATCGAGGTAGAATTCTGCGTTTGTGCCGATCAGCGTCTCGGGAAAAGGCGCCGGTTGCCGCATCAGGTGCCAGTGGAACCAGGCGAAGGAGAGCGAACTGTCCATATGCTCGAAGGCGGCCTGGGAAGGGACGACATCGAGCGAGGTGAGAGATCGTACGCGGTCGGGATGGTCGAGCGCCAGGCGATGACCGACGCGAACCCCGCGGTCGTGTCCGACGATGTGGAATTCGGCGACGCCAAAGTGGTCCATCACTTCGACCTGATCTTGAGCCGTCGTGCGTTTACAATAGATGCTGAGATCGCCTTCCGGTGCGAATGGCTTGTCGCTGTCCCCGTATCCCCGAAGATCCGGTGCGAAGACGGTGTAATGCTCAGCCAGGGTGGGCGCGATCTTGTGCCATTCAACGTGTGTCTGGGGGTAGCCGTGGAGGAGGAGAAGGGGAGGCCCATCGCCTCCGTAGACCAGGTTGATGGAAACTCCGTTCGCGCACACAGAAGTTCGAGTGAAGTTTTCGAACATCTTCTCAGAAGCCCGCGGCCTGACCGTCCTTGCGCCAGTCGGACGCTCCGCAGTATCCATCCTCGAGTTTGTAGATCATCTGGCCGCCACCGAACCGTGCTTCGGACACGACTTCGACTGTGTGCCCTCGACGTTCGAGATCTGCGATCACTTCAGGTGCTACCCCTGCCTCCACTGCGACGGTCTTGCCTCCCATCACCTGCCACCGGGGCGCGTCATTCGCAGACTGCGGATTCTGACCGTAGTCGAACATCCGAATCATCATCTGTGCGTGGCCCTGTGGCTGCATCGGGCCCCCCATCACGCCGTAGCTCATCACGGGTTGCCCGTCTTTCGTGGTGAAGGCGGGGATAATCGTGTGATACGGTCGCTTGCCGCCCCCGACCTGGTTCGGGTGACCGTCCTGGAGGACGAATCCCGCACCACGATTCTGGAGGCTGATCCCTGTTTCGGGAACGACAACGCCCGATCCGAATCCCATATAGTTGGACTGGATGAAGGAGATCATCATTCCGCTTTCATCGGCCGCAGTAAGGTAGACGGTCTCACCAGGTCCGGGGGTGCCGTGATTCGGGGTGCGGGCTTCGCTGAGGTCGATGAGTTTCGCGCGTTCTGCAAGGTATCCGGGGTCGAGAAGTCGGTCGTATTCTATGTCCCGTGTCTCGGGGTCTGAGACGTAGCGATGCCCGTCGGCGAAGCCGAGCTTCATTGCTTCCACCTGCAGGTGAAGGCTGTCTGCAGAATCGACGGGATGAGATGCGAGGTCGATGTTTTCGAGCATACCGAGCGTCAACAGGGCGGCAATCCCCTGGCCGTTGGGGGGAATCTCGTGGATGGTGTATCCCCGGTAGTCGGCTGAGATCGGGTCGACCCATTCACAAGCGTGTGCGCACAGATCCTCCTCGGTCATCGCGCCACCGGTGTTCTTGGCGTGGGCGGCGATTTTCTCCGCGAGGTCCCCACGGTAGTAGGCCTCGCCGTTCGTCTCCGCGATTCTTTCGAGCGTCCTCGCCTGGTCTTCGAATCGGAAGACTTCTCCGACGTGAGGGCCCCGTCCATCCGGCATAAAGGCCGCTCGGAAGTCGGCGTAACCACCAAGCGTCTCTGTGGCGGCGTTCCAGGATCGAGCGACGATGGGAGGCACGATCCATCCATCCCTGGCGTGCCGAATTCCTGATTCGAACAGGTCCGCGAACGGGAGCTTGCCGAACCGCTCCGAGAGAGCGACCCAGGCAGAGACGCATCCGGGAACGGTGACGGCGTCCCACCCGAGGGCGGGCATCGAATCGTGGTTGGCGAAATATTCGGGGGACCAGGCCTGGGGAGAACGTCCGGATGCGTTCAGTCCGTGCAACTGTTCACCGTCCCACAGAATCGCGAACGCATCGCTCCCGATGCCGTTCATCGTGGGTTCGACGACCGTCAGCGTGATGGCGGTGGCCAGAGCGGCGTCGACGGCGTTGCCACCCCTTTGCAGCATTTCAAGACCCGCCTGTGCGCCCAATGGCTGTGATGTGCAGACCAGGTTGCGGGCGAAGACAGGCATTCGTTGAGAGGGGTACGGGAAGTCCCAGGACAAAGACATTAGAGCTCCATTGAGGGATAAGGAAATTATGGAATTGAAAATTCCGCCCTCCGGGCGGGCCGCTACCCTCTTTCGGGTAAGTCGTACATCGCGATCATATACGGATGAGCCGAATCGAGGTGGGTCAACGTATCAGGATTCTCAACTCGGCCGGCGGGTCGAACGTTTTCACCTTCGACACCGACAGCGTTGTCCCCGAGGTCCTTCCGACACGCTTCTGCTTTGGCCTCCAGATCTGAGACGACATCGGGGTGCTCACCGTAGACGTTGGTCGTTTCCCCGATGTCGGCTTCCAGATCGTAGAGTTCCTCGACCTCAACGAGCACACGTTCACTCCTGTCCACGGTCGGGTTCCCCGAACTTCGGAGTTCCTCTCTTCTGACGTGGAGTTTCCACTTCCCGCTCCGGACCGCTTCGAGCACGTTCTTTTTATAGTAGAAGAACGCGTCGTGTTCTGTCGACGCGCCGTCGCTTCCGTAAAGGATCGGTTGGATGTCGTTTCCGTCGATGATCCGGTCGTCCGGCATCTTTCCGCCACCGATAGCTGCGAACGTGGGACAAAGGTCGAGTGAGAGCGTCAACTCGCTGCAGACACGCCCCGCCGCGATCTTGCCGGGCCATCGTGCGATCATCGGGACGCGCATTCCGCCTTCCCAGGTTGATCCCTTGATCCCTCTCAGCGCCCCGTTGCTC
This sequence comes from Latescibacteria bacterium UBA6620, assembly GCA_002433075.1. Classification (GTDB taxonomy): domain Bacteria; phylum Latescibacterota; class UBA2968; order UBA2968; family UBA2968; genus UBA6620. Next base: position 36,577 of record DJHM01000032.1, on the reverse strand, counting down.
CCTCCCTGTCCCTGCATCCGAGATCCGTTGTCACTCGTGAAGACGATGAGCGTGTCGTCGTCCAGCCCCAGGGCCTGGAGCTCGTGAAGCAGGACGTCCGTTGCCCAGTCGATTGCGGCGACGGCTCCACCATACGGGCCATTCATTGACTCGCGCAGGAATCGCTCCGGCGGATAGTGAGGAAGATGGACGTGCATATGCGCGAGATACAGGAAGAACGGCGTCTGGCTCCCCGCACTCTCCCGAATAAACCGAACGGATTCCTCGACGTAACGTTCGGTGATTCCTCGTTGATCGGGTTGGGCTTGAATGACGGTTTCGTCCCGCAGGAGGGGCAACGGGGGATACTTGTCGTCTACCTTCTGGATCCCCATATCGTTGCTGTACGGAATCCCGTAGTAGCTGTCGAAACCGTGCCGGGTCGGCAGATGCTCTTTCTGGTCCCCGCAGTGCCACTTCCCGACGATTTTGGTCGCGTAGCCTGAATCTTTCAATATGCCTGCGACTGTGGTCTCGCTGGTGTTCAGACCGATCGGCATTCCAGGGAACAGGACCCAGCGTCCGTCGAATTCGCCGAATCCGATCCGGGAAGGATAACACCCTGTAAGCATCGCCCCGCGCGAAGGGGAACATACAGGTGAGGCCATATAGAAGTCGGTGAAGCGCGTACCCTCCGCAGCCATTCTGTCGAGGGCGGGCGTCTTGTTCAGCGTGGACCCATAACAGCCGAGATCTCCGTACCCCAGATCGTCACAATTGATCAGGATGATGTTTGGTTTTACTGGAATCTTCCTTAACCCTTCTCTTGTAAACCTGCCAGAATCGAGTGTCCCACTTGTTGTGTGTTTCGTGTCATAGTGGTTAGTCCCCGTAGTCGATCGGAGTAGAGCCGGACGCGCTCGACAAGTACGCGGCTTCGACGACGGCCATCGTCCGGAGCGCGTCGTCGACGGACGTGGGTAGCGGTCGGGACGGGTCTTCCGCTTTGGCCATCACACTGGCCATCGTTCCGATAAAGGCGTGGGGCATCCAGGTTCCTTCGATGTCCAGGGTTTCCCAGGATGGAGTCCCATCGCCGAAAAGACAATACTCAAAGACATCGGGACGCCCTCTAGGATAATCCATACAGAGGCCCAGGGTCACCTTCGCGACGCCTTCGCTCCCTTCCAAGCGAACGTAAGATTCCTGATTCGCGAGGCCGCCCTCGTGACAATGATTCGCGCTGACGGTCACGCGAAGCAGGTCTCCGTAGTCGAGAATAATGGATGATTTAACGTCTGCCAGGTCGGGTTGACCGGGAGCCCTGTTCACCCGGGCAAAGACGCCGTGTGGGTCCCCTGCGAAGAATCGAATCATATCCAGATAATGGATGCTGTGGTACAGGATCTCGACGCGCTTCTCGGTTTTGAGAAAGTCCCAGAGCTCCCAGGGCGTCCACAACGTGACCTGCATCTGAATGTCGTGAAGGTCTCCGAGAAGTCCCCGATCGACGAGACTTCGAAGCGCGATAATGGGTGGTGCGTAACGGAGCTGAAAGTTGACGGCTGCGATGAGTTGCTTGTCACGGCAAACGGCGCAGAGATGACGAGCGTCCTCCAGGTTCAGGCCGAGCGGTTTCTGGATGAGGACAGCAGCTCCGTCCGGAAGCTGGGGAATGATTTTGCGAACGACCCCGCCCGGAACCGCAACGTCGAATACGACGTCGTCGGGTGCACCCTCGAGTGCTTCCTCCATCGAGCCGAAGACGCTGGGCACGTCGAACTGATCCGCCAGGGTCTTTGCCTTGCCGATGTCAGGGTCGTAGAGACCGACGTGCTCGAACCCCGCGATCTTGTAAGCGGGTAGATGTGCGTCGCGGACGATACCGCCGGCCCCGATGCCCAGAATTGGCCGGGGGCGATCGGGCATCGCACAGGAGGTCTGGAGTTCGATCATTGCAGGGAGAAGCCGCCGTCGACCCGAAAGACGGAACCGGTGATGTAGTCCGCGACGTCCGAAGAGAGATAAGTGGCCATCCGGGCAATCTCTTCCGGCTCCCCGAGACGTTTCCACGGAAGCTTCTTCGCTCCCTCTCGCATCTCTTCGTCAGTCGTGTACTGACGCTCCCCCGGGGTGTCGATCCACCCTGGCTCGATGACGTTCGATCGGATCCGGTGCTCGGTAAGCTCTTTGGCGATGGTGGCGGACATATGGTTGATGCCTGCCTTGGCGGTGTTGTAGGGAAGCGAGGTGGGCATCGGGATGTGTGCAAGGACGGATGAGACGAAGCAGATACTTCCACCGTCACCCTGTTCGGCCATCTGACGTGCAGAGACCTGGGCGGAATGGAAGGCGCCCCAGAGGGTGACGTCGAGGGTGCGGCGCATTGCCTCTTCGGTCAGGTCGAGGAAGGGCTCCCGCTTCGAGTAGTAGGCATTGGAAACGAGGATGTCGAGCCGACCGAATTCATCTACGGTGGCCCGGACCATCGCTTCGACTGCCTCTCGATCGGATACATCTGCCCCATAGACCATCCCGCGTCGACCGGCAGCTTCAATTTCGGTGACGACTTCGCTGGCCTTGTCGCCGTGGCTGCGATAGTTGACGGTAACGTCTGCACCGGCACGCGCAAATTCGACAGCCGTCGCGCGACCGATGCCTCGCGATGCGCCCGTAACGAGCGCGACTTTGTTTGTGAGATCGATCATTGGATCCTCAGTCGTGGTGTCTGCCCACCTTACAACGAGAGTCCAGACTCCGCAAGGTGGGCAATCAACGATTCGTCCTACGAGTGGATGGTGCGCGGAGCTGTGATGGTTTCCTCATCGTCCAGCCGCTAGGGGGTGGGGTCCCTGGATTCGGTCCGCGCTCAGTTCCTCCAGTCCCTGGATGAAATATTCTGCGAATATAGTGGCGTTGTTTTCATCCACGCCTTTGGTGGTGACCACCCGATTGGGTCCTGCCAAAGCCTGGATGAAGGGTGCGCTCGTCGAGGCTCTGTTGACCACCGTGATCCGCGAAGGCCACCGAGCGAGCGCGTCGGCATAGGCGCCCCGAGCCCACAGCGTTCCGTAATCCTGGTCTGCTTGGACGGAAGCGTGGATGGAGAGGAGGATGAAGGTGAGGTAAATCGGCATCATTTGGATAATCCTGGTATTCAGACCGGCAGGGGGGAAAGATCGCCAATCCTGATGAGAGGGCAAATCGGACGGAACAGGAGAGACGGCGGACGCTCTTAAAAGTGGCCCCGGGGCCACTTTTAAG
>DJHM01000032.1:19954-33017 GCA_002433075.1 Latescibacteria bacterium UBA6620 | reverse complement strand
CCCCGGGGCCACTTTTAAGAGCGTGGAACCAGAATCCGCACAGAAACAGAGACTTTCGCCCACACGAGTGTGCTTCCGGGGAGGGGTGCGCTTACTGCTGCGTCTTCCACGCTTCGTATTCGGCCCGGGCCTCGTCCGTGAGCGGGTAGTACTTCCGCAAGTCACCGCCGGCGAGCAGACGCTCGCGGCTGAAGACTTCCCACTCGGCGTGCTCGCCCGCTTTTTCGGCCAGTTCGGGAGCAAGCGCGATGGGAACGATGACCGCTCCGTCGTCGTCGGCGATGATGATGTCCCCGGGGACGACGAGCACGCCCCCGCACCCAATCGGGCAGTTGACGCCCGTGGGCCAGATGTTGGTCTGGGTATGGAAGTTAGGGGTGAAGCCCCGAGTCCATAGAGGGAGGTCGAGTTCCTTGACTTTCGGGAAATCCCGGATGCATCCATCCACGATCACACCCGCGCCCCCTCGTCCCTTGAAGAAGGTGAGCATCATATCCCCGAAAACGCCGCTGGTGAGATCCCCGCGTGCATCGACGACCACGACGTCGCCAGGTTGGGTATGGTAGAGGGCGTGACGGTGAAGCTGGCGCTCCGGTCCGGAATACTCACCCGGTTTGTGCAGATCTTCCCGTTTCGGCAGAAACTGCAGGGTGATGGCCGGGCCGACGATGCTGGCGCCGTCGAGCCTGGGCAGGGGCCCAACGAGGTGGGCGTTTCGGACGCCCAGCTTCGCCAGTTCGCCGCTTGCGGTGGCGCTTCCGATGTCGCGGAGTGCGTCGATGAGCGAGGGGTCGGGTCGTTCGATGTCAGGTGTGACGATGGGCTCAGGGTCGGACACGGCGTGCTCCTTGATGAGTTGTCAGTGACGGGAGGCTAAAGTAGCACAATGGCTGGGAGCACTCCAGTGCGTCATTTGGGTATCCCGGAAGGTGGAAGTGTTGACACGCACCGCAGACGATGTACCGTAGGACGGTCTATTCCTACCCCACACAGGAGAGAACGATGGCGAACGATCTGGCAATCGATGGCGGCCGACCGACCGTACAGGCGGCGATGAGCGATTCGTGGGAGGACGTGACGGATGTCGAGCGATCCTTCATCGACAGCGTGCTGGACGATATCGGCAGCGCATACGACCAGAACGATCTGTTCGAGGCGGAGTACCGGTCATTCGTCGGTACGAAGCACGCCCTGGTAATGTGCAACGGTACTGCGACGATTCACGCTGCAATCTGGGCCGCGGGGGCTCGGCCGGGTAAGGAGGTGATCGTCCCGTCGGTGACGTGGCACGCCACGGTTTCCCCTATCCTGCACTGTGGTGCGGCGCCGGTGTTCTGCGATGCGGATCCTGAGACGTATTGCATCGATCCGAAGGACGTCGAAGCGAAGATAACGGACCGCACCTGCGCGATCGTGGCCACTCACGTCTACGGCAATCCGGCTGATCTCGATGCACTGGTCGGATTGGTGGAGGGGACGGACATCATCCTGATCGAGGATGCGTCCCACGCACACGGTGCCCTCTGGTCGGGAAAGACGATCGGATCGATCGGCCATATCGGGTGCTTCAGCCTCCAGAAGAGCAAGCCGATCAATGCGATCGAGGCCGGGGTTGCGACGACGGACAGCGACGACCTCTATGATCGAATGCTGGCGGTCGGTCAGTATGGCCGATGCGGGAGCCTCTGGCAGACCGAGCGTTTCAAGGAACTCAAGGCAATGGGTTTGGGCGTCAAATACCGGGCGAACCCGCTGGGGACCGCCCTGGCCCGCGCGGGGCTCCAGCGCTTGCCTGAGTTGAACGCGAAGCGAACGGCCTGGTACGAAAAAATGGACGCACATATAGATGGCATCGACGGCGTTACGCACCAGCGTACCTACGAGCAGGCTCGGCGGGGCGGAATGTTGCTTTACACGGGGCGCGTAGATCCGGAAACCGTTGGGGCTCCCACAGAGGCAATATTCGAGGCCCTTCGTGCGGAAGGCGTGAGATTGAACAGCCAGATGCTCTACGGCGTGATGCACCTGCAGCCCCTGTTTACGGATTTTTCGTTCGAAGGATTGGGCGGCCCGTGGGGCGATCCCGCATCGGACAACCGGGCGCCGCTCGAGGCGGGCAGCCTACCCGTGAGTGAGGCCATCCAGGATACGGCTTATTGGCTCTCAACTCCCGTGGATCCGGACCCAGAGTGGGTCGACCAGGTGGGTGAGGCATTCGCGAAAGTAGCCTCACAGGGCGATCGAGTGGCTGAATGGTACCGCGATCGATGAAGGTCCGGCTTGAGTTCGGACGCCTGTTTCTCGGTAGCTGACGGTCGGAGACGATGCCGAACGTGGTGTCCGAGTTCAGGCCGTCGCGCGTCTTGCGCGGACCCGACGCGCAGACGATCGTGCCCAACCGGTTTCGGTTCGTTCCGGGCGTTCGATACGACCACCAGGAAATCGACGGGGAAGGTTGGCGTGTGTCGATCTTCCGCTCGGGACAGGAAGGTTCCCGCTGCGCCCTTCTCGCCCACAGGTTGGGCGGACACGTCGATCGATCGTATATGCGGGGGATGGTGCGAAACCTGAATCGATCGGGCTGGGACACGGTCGCGTGGCCGGTCTGGGGCCAAAGCAGCACGGGTAGCCAGGCCCCTGACTTCTATCACTCTGGCAGGACGACCGAGCTGCGGTGGATCGTCGAACAATTGGGGGAGTGGTACGAGACGATCGGACTGATCGGGTTCAGTCTTGGTGCAAATGTAATGTTGAAGTATCTGGGCGAAGAGGGAGAGGCGCTCGATCCGTCCGTGATCGCATCTGTCGGAATCTCGGTGCCGACAGATCTGCGGTCGTCTTCCCTCTGTTTGGGTGAACCCCGAAATCGTATCTATCTAAAACGATTCCTGGATGAGCTGAAAGCGTCTGTGCGTCGGAAGGCGCCGGTGATGCCGGAGATCTCGACCGAAGGGTTGGACGATATTGCCGACTTCGTCGAATTCGACGATCGGTATACCGCACCGTTGAACGGGTTCACCGACGCCGATGATTACTTCGCTCGTTGCATTGCCTGCCCCTACCTGTCGTCGATCACGGTGCCCTCGCTGATCCTGAACGCAAGGAACGATCCCTTCCTGCCACCGGCTTGCTACCCTTTCGCGGAAGCGGCTGTGCTGGAGTCCATCTTTCTGGAGGCTCCAGACGAGGGTGGGCACGTTGGTTTCGTAGGCCGATGGGGGCGCGTTTTTTCCCAACGCAGAGCAGTGGAATTTCTGAACGAGGCAGCCGATGAATAGAGGTCGTGGAGAGATCTGAATGGCCAATGACGACGAACGCTCCATCGCCGGCTACGTTCGAGAAGGTGAGCGCCGGGCACTTTCCCTCGACAATCTGGGTCCGATTCGCTTCGATCGAGAAGGGGCTGTAGAACGAAGCATTCTGGACGCATATCGAGAATACGGTTTCTACGTCTTTGAGGATGTGTTGGAAAAGGAAGAACTCTAAGACCTGCGATCGGATCTGGATCGTGTATTCGAACGGGCCCCGGTTACGAAAGGCGCGACCGTGGACTCCGAGGGCCGCCCTGCGCTGGGTTCCGACCCGGAGCGACCCGTCTATCGATTCGCCCGTCCTCTATCCGATCCGGTGGGAGGCACGTCGGCGAACAACGGACGCCATCCAGCGAAGATGGCCGAGCCGGAGCCGCCACCCGATGCGCCGGATTACGTAATTTCGTCGATTGGGTCACCGCTCCACGTGATGGATGCGGCCCTTCGGCTCTACGGCCACCCTCTGCTGCTGCGGATCGCCGAGCAGATCAACGGGCCAGACTTCACACCGTTTACAGAGTCAGTGATCTTGAAAGTAAGGGGGCTTGGGACATCGGTGGCCTGGCATCAGGATGGGACGACGTTGTGGGATCGCCCTGATTGGGATGAGGAGAGCCACGGGTTCAACTTTATGGCCCAGCTCTACGGGAGCACGGCTGAGAACGGCGTATGGGTCGTCCCGGGATCGCACAAGCTGGGAAAGATCGACATCCGTGCACGCGTTTCGGAAAGCGGATCGGACCGACTGCCGGACGCAGTTCCGATGGTTTGTGGAGCGGGGGGCATCGTGATGGCCAACCGCCAGACGTTGCACGGTTCCTTTGCCAACACATCGAAGGACCGTCGGATGACGATCAACTTCGGATTCCATCAACGATCGTCGGTGCTCGGGGTGAGGCGGAAGATGGGTGAAGGAGAGGTCGTCTACGACACGGATCGGATCGCAGAGCGTTCCCGTCTGATCTCTCTGGCGATCGATGCACGAAGCCAGCGATTTCCGCAGGAAGAGCGCTACACCTACCAGCCGCTTGCCGGACGGGAAGATGAGAATCGCTGGAGTGAGGAGACACGCGAAACGATCCTCAAGAACTACAACCTGAGGGATCTCGGTTTATAACGACCCCCAAACCCGCCGGCAGAGTAAGACGCACTGGAAATAGTTCGCCGGAAGGGCAGACACGAAAAGGCGCCCGGGCATTTGCCCGGGCGTTCTGTCTTAGCAGCTTCTTCGAACTGGGAGTCCGCTTCACTACGCCCGTTCACAGACCTCGCGATACGTCCTCGGCAGGACGCCTTCTATCTTCTTGAAGGTCGCAGTCAGTTGACGATAGTTGCGGAATCCACATTTGTCGGCGATTGCGTAGAGAGGATCGTCGCCGGTTTTGATGAGCTGCTTGGCCCGGTTGACACGATGCTCGGCCAGACATCTCTTGAACGTGGTTCCGAGGTGGTCCTTGAAGAGCTTCGATACGTATCTCGGCGAGATCTTGAAATGATCACACAGATGGTCGATACAGAGGGACGGATCGAAGGCGTGGTCATTGACGTGGGTTTCCAGTCTCTCCGCGAGCGTGTTCGAGGCAGGAAACCGACCATCGAGCAACCTTCGAATGATGGTCATCAGTTCTTCGAACTTGAACGGCTTTCGAAGGAAATCCCGTGCGCCTCGACGCATCGCCAGGACGGCAGATTCGACGGTGGCGTAGCCGGTCAGGATGATGATGTCGGTATCCAGTCCCAGCTGTTGCACGGATTTGAGAATGTTCAGGGCGTCCAGTCCCGGCATTCTCAGGTCGAGCACGGCGACATCGACATCGCCCGGTTTGAGGGCTTCGAGGGCCTGCTCACCATACTGGGCGGTGACGATGTCCCACGGCTCACGGGACAGGCGCAGGGAAAGGAACTCGAGGAGTTCGAGTTCGTCATCGGCAATGAGGATTTTGGGTCTTTCTTGGCTCATAGCGCACGCGTTTCCAGATTTAAGTCCTGTAATTTTACGATATTACAGCCTATCCCTTACGACAAAGGCAAAAGGGTCGCATTTCAGGGCATTTAGTGACGTTTGGGCCCTCAGTGGTCGGCGAACGCATACTCCAGAGCGAGATGGATGACCGAAAGATCGGCAGGTTTAGTGAAAAATCGCGGGTCCCCGCCCGGGTAGCCTCGGCAGCGAGCGCCTCGTCTCCTACGGCAGTCAGGACGAACGGGATGGGCGGGGTTCGAACGTTTCCGATACGAGCGAGCAGGTCCAGCCCGCCGAGCCCAGGCATTCTAAGGTCCAAGATCACGGTGTCGAATGAATCCCTGGTGAGGAGATCGAGAGCTGCGAGTCCGTTGGTTGCCGCTCGGGTTTTGTATCCAAGCCCCGCGAGCGCGTGGGACAGTGTCTCTGCGAGCGTGGGGTCGTCGTCGGCAATCAGGACCGATTCACCCGTTCCCGAATGGTGCCCAGATTCTCTGACGGAGCGAGTGATATCGTCGCCGAGGAGGAGGTCGATGCACCCCTGGATGACTGTCAGGAGCTCGGAGGCCTTGAACGGTTTAGAGATGTAATAAGACGCGCCCCTTTCGAGAATGGCCTCGTTGACCATTCCTGCGGTGCCGAATCCGGAAGCCAGGATGACACGGGAACCTGGCGACACGGCTTTGATGGCAGTCAGCACTTCAATTCCGGATATGTAACGACTGGCCAGAAGGCCCTCGCCGTCTGACAGCTTGATGTCGACGACGGCGATGCTGATCGGATGCGTCGCCAGGTCCGACTGGAGTTGCTCGCCATTGGAGTAGGTTCGGATCGCGGACTCTGGATATCCCCAGCCTGTCAGGGCCTCGCGAATGATGGCGACCACGTCTTCATCGTCTTCGACGAGGTTCGGTGGTCGGTAGGGAAAATCGAACCTTGGTGGATAGCTCGGAGCCGGAGGTGCATCTGATCGGAGATCCAGACGGTCCAGAAGGATCTCGAGATCGCCGTAACGTGCGTGAGGGAGCCTGTGTTCGATCGCGTATCGATAACAGGCGAGACTGAGTTCGTGTGACACGCGCCAATCCCGGTTGAGTGTGTTGCCCCCTCCGGGAAATTACTGAGGAATGTTGCGATATGCAATCAAAGACGGGCGACCAAGAACCTTACCCTCCTCAGCCGATGATGGCGAGGACATCGCCCCCTGCTACCTGATCGCCCTGAGCAACCGGGATCGATTGCACGGTACCACCGTAGGGAGAGGTGATCTGCATCTCCATCTTCATCGCTTCGAGGATGAGCAAGGCATCGCCCTCTTTGACAACGGCCCCGGTACTGGCGACGAGACGGATGACCCTGCCGGGCATTTCCGCACGTACGTCTTGCCCAGAGCCGCCACCGCTCGCCTGGGCAGGCGCGGCTCCCGATGCTTCGAGGGCGACGTCGTATCGCTGACCGTCGACGGTGACCGCGTCTCCATCGACGGTCAGCGCGAACGTCCGTCCTGCGACGGTGACCTTGTAGGCGACCGGACCCTCCGTGGGGACCGCAACCTGGTCGTCCCGCTTGGACACCTTACGTACCCCGACGTCGCCTTCACCCTTAAGGAACGCGATGCCTTTCTCCTTGCAGGCAGCCGCGATGAAGATATTCTCGTCGGTCTCTTCCAGGCCGGCTTCTTTCAGCTGGCTCCGCGCGGCTTCGACGCCCTTGGTGGGGTCGGCGTCGTTTCTCTCTAGCGGAGGCTGGTCGGTCGGCTCGAGTCCCAACTGCTCGGATGCGATCTTCACGACTTCAGGATCGGGTGGAACGGGCGTCTTCCCGAAGTAGCCGAGTACCATCTGACCGTAGGGTTCGGCGATCCGCTCCCACGGGCCGAACATTACGTTGTTGAACGCCTGCTGAAAGTAGAACTGGGAAACAGGCGTCACTGAGGTCCCGAAGCCACCCTTCCTGACGACTTCGCTCATCGAGCGGATCATTTCCGGGTAGCGATCCATTATCCCGTTGTCTCTGAGCATCTGGGTGTTCGCGGTGAGCGCGCCACCTGGCATCGGACTCCACGGAATGAGGGGTTCAACAGCGGTGGCTTCCGGTGGAAGGAAATAGTCCTCCATGCACTCTTTGAAGACTTCCTCGGCGTCGCGGACTTTGTCGATGTCGATGTCGAGATCGTAGCCCGATCCCCTGAGGGCGTGCCACATCACGAGGGCATCGGGTTGGCAGGTTCCCCCCGAACAGGGCGCCAGAGACAGGTCGATGGCGTCGGCTCCGGCATCCAATGCGGCGAGGTTGGCTTGTACGGAGATCCCTGCGGTTTCGTGCGTGTGGAAGTGGATGAAGGTTCCTTCAGGGAGAATCTGGCGAGCTCGTTTGATGGTCTCGTGAACCTTGGAAGGAACCGCCGTGCCAGAGGCGTCCTTGAAGCAGACAGAGTCGTAGGGAATCCCTGCGTCGAGGATGTCGCGGAGCGTCTTTTCGTAAAAGTCAGGGTCGTGAGCGCCCTCACAGCCGGGCGGCAGTTCCATCAGGGTGACACACACCTGGTGCTTGAGTCCCGCTTCGACGATGCAGCGACCGCTGTGGATGAGGTTGTTCACATCGTTGAGAGCGTCGAAGTTCCGAATCGTCGTGATGCCGTGTTTCTTGAAAAGCTGCGCATGAAGGCGAACGATGTCGCTCGATTGCGATTCGAGACCCACCACGTTCACGCCTCGCGCGAGGGTCTGAAGGTTGGCATCGGGCCCGGCCTTCTCGCGGAAGGCGTCCATCATATCGAACGCGTCCTCGTTGCAATAGAAGTAGAGCGACTGGAATCGCGCCCCACCCCCGGCTTCGAAGTAATCGATACCGGCGTGGCGAGCAGCTTCGATGGCGGGGAGGAAGTCGTCTGTGAACACGCGCGCCCCGTACACCGACTGGAAGCCGTCGCGGAACGCGGTACACATAAAGGTGACTTTTTTCACGATGAGCTCTCGGAGTGAGGTGCTACTTAACGAGCACCGACCAGAGAATGCCGGCCCCGATGGCCGACCCGATCACGCCCGCGACATTGGGCGCCATAGCGTGCATAAGCAGGTAGTTCTGTGGGTCCTCCTCCTGTCCGACCATCTGCACGACGCGCGCGGAATCGGGAACCGCGGAAACTCCCGCAGCACCGACAAGAGGATTGATCTTCTCTTTGAGAAACAGGTTCATCGTCTTCGCGAACAGGACGCCGCCGGCCGTGGCGACGGCGAAGGAGATCGCTCCGAGCCCGAAGATGAGTAGGGATTGCGGTGTCAGGAACGTGTCCGCCTGCGTGCTCGCACCGACACTGAAGCCGAGAAGAATCGTGACGATGTCGACCATCGCGTGGCGGGCGGTCTCGGCAAGCCGATCGGTGACTCCACTCTCCTTCATCAGGTTCCCGAAGAAGAGCATTCCAAGCAAAGCGATCGACCCCGGGGCGATCAGCGCGGCGATCAGGAACGCCGCGATCGGAAAGATGATCCGCTCTCGTGTGCTGATCTCTCTCGGTTCCTTCATCCGGATGAGACGCTCCTTGCGGGTGGTGAGGAGCTTCATCACTGGAGGCTGGATGACCGGAACCAGCGCCATATACGAATACGCGGCGATCGCGATCGCGCCGAGCAGATGGGGCGCGAGTTTGGCCGAAAGAAAGATCGCCGTGGGTCCGTCGGCTCCGCCGATGATGGCGACGGCAGCCGCCTCTTCCGGTGTAAATCCGATGTAGAGTGCACCGATGAGCGTCAGGAAGATTCCGACCTGGGCGGCTGCGCCGAGGAGTACCAGTTTGGGATTGGACAGCATCGTCGAGAAATCGGTCATCGCACCGATTCCCAGAAATATCAATGGGGGAAAGATGCCCTGGCTGACACCGAAGTAGATGTAGTAGAGTACGCTGCCTGCGTCGTAAACGCCGAGAGCCATACTCTTAATGTGAGGGATGTTGCCCACAATGATGCCAAACCCGATGGGGAGCAGCAGCAGGGGCTCGTAGTCCTTCGTGATGGCCAGGGTAATGAAGATGATGCCGATGACGATCATCATCAGATGGCCGGAGGTCATCGTGGCAAAGCCGGTCGTACCGAGAAAACTGTCGAGAACGCTCACGAGCCCCGTCCTCCAGCGCCCCGGTCTCTGAGATGGAGCGCAAAGCCGATAGCGGCGACCACAGCCGGATCCGTTGAGAGGGTCGGGGTACTCGACGACAGTTCAGGTACAGGAGGGTAACGGCGGTTCAGCGCGGACACGATACGTGGCAAAACGGTGATAAACAAGCTGATCAGAACAAGTGCCGTAAAGACAATCAACATTCCCGTAATGGCGATACTGATTCCCTGTCCGTCAATGACATTCTGATAACTGTACTGAAACGTCTCCAAACGATTCTCTCACCTTGGATCGGGGTTGAAACGCAAGTGCTAAATCTACAAAGCGGGTCGTCGGGGGGCAAGCTTCCGCGTGCACTTGAAGCGGCGCGACGAAGCCGGATCGCGTTCCCGATCGTCTCGAGCAAATCGTCTGGCTGGGCGATGGGTTTCTGGAGGTGAAAATCGAAGGGCTGTCGTCGATCGTCGTTTTCGGAGAGGGACCAGCCAGTAAGCAAGATTGTGGATATAGAGGGGTCGAACACCTTCATCCGGCTGGCGATTATGTCGCCTGTCAGGCCTGGCATCCCGAGATCGATCAGGGCCACGTCCACTTTGTTCTTTTTCTGGTGGTCTAGTGCCGCCTTGCGGTCCCTTACCGTTAAGACATCGTGATTACCACGAAGCAGTGTCTCCAGGACCGTTCGGAGGATTTCCTCGTCGTCGACAACGAGGACCCGCGCCTTTCGAGCGAGGACCTTCGATTCCTCCTGGTTTCCGGAAACCTTGGTTGATCCCTCCCAGAGAGGCAATTGCAAGGTGAATGTCGTGCCGCGGCCGGGTTCGCTTGCCAGGTCGATTCGAGCCCCCCAGATGGCGATCGTTCCGTAGACCGTCGACAGGCCAAGACCCGTTCCGATGGCGACTTTCGTCGTGAAGAAGGGTTCGAACACGCGTCTCTTCGTCCATACCGATCCCGGTGTCGGCCACGATGACACACACTGTCCTGTTCTGATCGTGTCGTGAGTTCGATCTTACCGTCCCCAGGCAACGCATCGACGGCATTGAAGATCAAATTCATCAGAATGTCGTGGAGTCCTGATTCGGTCGCGGAAACGAGCGGAACCTTCTCCAGATGGGTTACGAGGTCTATGGTCACGCCCCGAAGCTCTGCTTCGTCATGCCAACGGGGCCGGGATGCCTGCAATACTTTGTGTATGATGCAATGAACATCTACCGGCTGCCTCTCCTCCTGGCTCCCTTTGATAGACCTGTCGAGACGCTGTATCAGATCCCGGGCAATTTTCGCGGACTGGTGAATCAGATCGGCGTCCTCCCTCCCTTGTTCGTCGCCCAATCTCTGGAGAAGATGGGATGCGGGACCGAGGATACTCGTAAGGATTTTGTTGAGATTGTGGTTAATACCCGCCGTCATCTCCTCGAGCGCGCGTAAGCGCTCGATGCGTACCAGATCCTGTTTCGTTTTCTTGCGATCGGTTACATCGTAGGACAGAATGTGGGCGCCTACAACCACATCGTCCTCTACGATCGGAGAAATGCGGGCGATGTGCCAACCGTAGGTGCCGTCCTCGATAAGGGCCCTGACTTCGATCTATCGATCCTCGTTTCTTTCGATCACGTGCTCGAAAGTCTTGGTGGCTCGATTTCGATCCTGGGGGTGTACGAGGTCCACGAGATCCGAGCCGAGGGTCTGTTCGATCGTCTTCCCGGGCGCAGGGTGATTGATGTACCGAATGCGGGCGTTCAGATCGACGGAGACGATCACATCTCGTACGTTCTCCACGAGTTGCCGCCATTCCCGTTCGGACTCAGACAGCGCGCTGAGGTCTGTCATTCGGGCAACACCGACCGAGAAGAGTTCGGCGACCTGTTGCAAGTCTCTGCGCTGGCCCTCATTGAAGACGTCGGTTTCGACGCTGTGAACGGAAACGACGCCGAGGTTGAAGGGCACGTGGTAGTAGCTGACGATCGGTAACCCGTCGAACTTTTCGAGGAAGATCTTACGCTCCCACTCCTTGATCTGATTCGTAATGATGGGCTCACGGGTCGCCCAGGCCTCCGTCAGCAGGCGGGCCCGCCTGCGGTGTGGGGGAGACAGCAACCCGTTCGAGTCCACACGGTATGTCTCGACCTGCAGGGCTTCCGCGTCGATTACAAGGTTGATGGCCATCGTGCCCGCCGGGATCCCGATGCAACGCAATTGTTCCAGGCAGACACACAGGACAGATTCCAGGTCGTCGGGTTGCGTCATCTCCTGGACGACCTGGCTGATGCGAAGGATGGCAGCCTGCTTCCGGTTCTGCTGTTGAAGCTGGTCCTCCTTTCCCCTCAGTTCTTCGATGGTCGACCGCTGGTCTGTGATGTCTCGAAACACCGTGGCGAAGTGGTCCGGCTCGGGGGAATAGGTAGTGACTGCAAACCATCGTTGCAGGGGTTCGGCGTATTGGTCGGATGAGATGGCCCCATCGCCCAGGGCGACTTTGCCATAAGTTCCGATCCAGTCGAATGGGTCGTCGAGGATGCCGGGTAGGGCTTCGGAGACGCTACGGCCGATCAAGGCTTTCCGCTCGAGACCCGTCGACTGTTCGAAAGCGTCGTTGATTTCGAGGAAGATGTAGTCGGCAGGAGCACCCTCGTCATCGTAGACCATTCTGTGGTAGGCTGCCCCGCTCGGGAGAAGATTGAACAGAGAGCCGAATCGACGCCCATTGGGCGCACGTCTGTCGTGGGGGCGGTTTTTCATAGGGGTAGAAGTTGCTCGCTGGGACTAAAATGTCCACACTCTAACGTGAAGACGGGTTGCCTCGTCAACGCCACACGGTTACCTTCGCTGCTCGGTTGGTGAGATTTCAAGATGGGGAGATGGTGTGCAGAGATCGATCTGGATCGTCCTTCTTGCGGGGCTGATGGGAGCCTGCGATGTCGGATGGTTTTCGAGCGAGGTCGTGTATGTGACGCCCGGGGTGCTCAATATGCGATCCGGTCCCTCGACCCGCGACAAGGTGATTCGTCGTCTGGAACGCGGGTTGGAGCTGACGGTTCTGGCGCGCCAGGAGAAATGGGTGCGACTCCGTCTGGAAGACGGAGTCGAGGGATGGGTCCACGGCGATTACGTGGGCACCGTCGCCGATGTGCGGGCTCGGTTCGAGCAGGACCTCAGTCGTCGCAGAAGCGTACCCCGTGGAACCACGACAACGGTGGGCCCTTCAGGCAACACCGGGCCGACCATCGGCCGGTCGATCGACTCGATGGTGTCGGGAATGCCCGTGCCTCTTGCGATCGAGCGGTTGGACCCGCTGGACGGAACCGATCGTCGGATGGGCGTTGCGGCAGAAGGTCAGTTGGTGGCCGAATTCTGGGGCGACCCGCGAGATCTCGAACGAGCGATGCTGATGGTCAAGGTGTTGGAGGTGGGGGAGGAGGATCTCGTTCGGAATTCCGCGGCTGCGCACGCCTTCGTGACGAATGCGATGCCCGGCCTCGAGAAAGACGTGGAGTGGATGAGTCAAAGGCTGCAGGAATTATCGAGTGGGGATGTAGGCGAGGGGGCCCTGAAGACCACCCGCCGTGAAGTGACGTTCCACTTCCTGAAAGCGCTCGGGACGGTCAGGATCACCGTGGAGGTACCCACTGCCTGAGTCGTGGCCGGGACCTGGAAAAGAGAAGGGGACGAT
>DJHM01000032.1:19035-19623 GCA_002433075.1 Latescibacteria bacterium UBA6620 | reverse complement strand
CCAATGGATCGTCCCCTTCTCTTTTCCAGCAGGCTGTATATGTGTGGCTACTTCTTTTCCGCGGGTTCTTCGTCGACGACTTCGAAATCGGCGTCCACAGCGCCTTCCTTCTGTTCGCCACTTGAGCTCGCGCCCTGCTCGTCAGCCCCCGGCGCGGGGCCCGTCTCGGCACCCGGGGGTGGCTGTTCGGCCGAGGCTTGCTGGTATAGCTCGCTGGCCACCTGATGCCAGGTCTGTGTGAGCGCTTCGGTGGAGGACTTGATCTCTTCGGCATTCTCGCCCTTCAGGGCCTCCTTCACCTTGTCGACGGCGGCCTGCACCTGTGTACGGGCGTCATCGCTGATCTTGTCATCCATCTCTTCCAGCTGCTTCTCCGTCTGATAGACCTGCTGGTCGGCCTGATTACGGACCTCGATCGACTCGCGCTTCGACTTGTCTTCGGCGGCGTGGGCCTGGGCGTCGTTGACCATTTTGTCGATTTCATCTTCGGACAACCCGGAGGAGGCCTCGATTCGAATGTTCTGTTCCTTCTCCGTTGCCTTGTCTTTTGCTGATACGTTCATAATGCCGTTCGCGTCGATGTCGAAG
>DJHM01000032.1:0-18746 GCA_002433075.1 Latescibacteria bacterium UBA6620 | reverse complement strand
GTCTTTGGCGGACACGTTCAGGATCCCGTTCGCGTCGAGGTCGAAGCTGACCTCGATCTGCGGCATTCCCCGAGGAGCTGGAGGAATACCGTCGAGATGGAAACGACCGATCGTTCTGTTGTCGACCGACATCTCCCGCTCGCCCTGCAGGACGTGGATTTCGACCGAAGTCTGGCTGTCGGCGGCGGTCGAGAAGACCTCCGTCTTCTTGGTCGGAATGGTCGTGTTTCGTTCGATGAGCTTCGTCATTACCCCGCCAAGCGTTTCGATTCCCAGAGACAGCGGGGTCACGTCAAGGAGAAGGACGTCGGTGACGTCCCCGGCAAGGACACCGGCCTGGATCGCGGCTCCAATGGCCACAACCTCGTCGGGATTGACGCCCCGATGTGGTTCCCTTCCGAACAGGTTCTGAACAAGCTCCTGCACCTTTGGAATTCGCGTCGATCCACCGACAAGAATGACCTCGTCGATGTCTGACGCAGAGAGCCCCGCATCTCTGATGGCTTGTTCGCACGGTCCCTTCGTGCGCTCGATGAGCCCTTCAACGAGCTGCTCGAACTTGGCTCGAGTCAGTGACAGGTTCATATGCTTGGGCCCGGTCGCGTCTGCAGTGATGAACGGCAGATTGATTTCGGTCTGCATCGAGGAAGAGAGTTCACACTTGGCCTTCTCAGCTGCCTCTTTGAGTCGCTGCAGCGCCATCGGATCCTGACGAAGGTCCATTCCGTTCTGAGACTGGAATTCGTCGGCCAGCCAATCGATGACGGCCTGGTCGAGGTCGTCACCTCCCAGATGCGTGTCTCCGTTGGTCGACTTGACTTCGAACACGCCGTCTCCGAGTTCGAGGATTGAGATGTCGAACGTGCCGCCACCCAGATCATAGACGGCGATTTTCTCTTCCGACTTCTTGTCGAGACCGTAGGCCAGCGCAGCGGCGGTCGGTTCATTGACGATGCGCTCGACTTCGAGGCCCGCGATCTTACCTGCGTCCTTGGTAGCCTGCCTCTGTGCGTCGTTGAAGTAAGCAGGCACGGTGACCACAGCCTTCTCGATCTTCTCGCCCAGGTAGTCCTCGGCTGTTTGCTTCATCTTCTGAAGAACCATCGCCGAGATTTCAGGAGGCGTGTAGGACTTATCTACAAGTTTGACCGAGGCCAGGTTGCCTGTTCCGCTTTCGACAGCGTAGGGGACTTCCTTGATTTCAGACGAGACTTCGTCGTGGCGCCGACCCATAAACCGCTTGATCGAAAAGACCGTATTCTGTGGGTTCGTTACAGCCTGTCGTTTGGCGACCTGCCCGATAAGCCGCTCACTATCGGACGAAAATGCGACGACGGAGGGGGTCGTTCGGTCACCTTCGCTGTTGGGAATCACGACAGGATCGCCACCTTCCATTACTGCGACGCACGAGTTCGTCGTGCCGAGGTCGATCCCGATCACTTTTGACATTTCTTGCTCCCTTCGATAGGTCGAGGCAATCGCCTGACGTTCAGGCCGCCCCTTTCGTTTTTCATTGTTCTGAACCAGTTGCGTGTGGCAGCACTGTCTCGCAACCAAGAGAC
The DNA here is from genome assembly GCA_002433075.1 of Latescibacteria bacterium UBA6620. Classification (GTDB taxonomy): domain Bacteria; phylum Latescibacterota; class UBA2968; order UBA2968; family UBA2968; genus UBA6620. The sequence continues at coordinate 17,184 of DJHM01000032.1, read as the reverse complement.
CTGAATCTGAGAAGCAAGCGTTGAGCCAGAACTTGAAGAATCGATAACTCGTTGATAATATGATTACTAGGGGTATTTTTGGTGAAAACTCCGATAATGTCTGTGCGCCAATAAGACATATTATATGTCTATTTGGCATATGGTTGGGAATAAAGAAGCGGGGTCTGATCTCACAGACCCCGCTCCCAAGTTGGTCTCTTGTACGAAGCTCAGGCCGCTTTCACTGCCTCGACGACGGCCCCCGCGGCCTCTTTCAGTTCCATCGCAACGGTGAATTCAAGCCCGGACTCTTTGAGGATGGTCGCTCCCTCGGGGGCATTCGTCCCCTGGAGCCGGATGATGATCGGGACGTTGACTTCGAGGTCGCCGAGGGCCTCCACGACGCCCTGAGCAACTCGATCGCATCTCACGATCCCCCCGAAGATGTTGATGAACACCGCTTTCACGTCCTCGTCCGAGATAAGGATTCTGAAGGCGTTTCGGACACGTTCTACGTTCGTGCCCCCTCCGACATCGAGGAAATTTGCGGGTGAGGAGCCTGCGTACTGGATGATGTCCATCGTGGCCATCGCGAGTCCGGCACCGTTGACCATACACCCGACTTCGCCATCGAGTTTAATGTAGTTGAGCTCGTACTTGGATGCTTCCACCTCGAGGGCGGCCTCTTCGTCCAGGTCTCTGAGTTCCTGAAGATCCTTGTGCAGGTAGAGGGCGTTGTCGTCGAAATTGATTTTGGCGTCGAGGGCGATCAGGTGATTGTCCCCGGTAACCACGAGGGGGTTGATCTCGAACAGACTGCTGTCGGTTGCCTCGAAAGCTTTGGCGAGGGCCATAATCAGTCGGCCGCCCTCCTTGAAGGCGTCCCCTTCGAGGCCCATGCCGAAAGCCAGCCTTCGGGCCTGAAACGGCTGCAGACCGACCGCAGGATCGATTGTCTCTTTGAGAATCTTTTCGGGCGTTTCGGCAGCGACCTGCTCGATGTCCATTCCACCTGCCTGGGAGGCCATTACAACGAGCTTGGAGGTGGCTCTATCAAGGACGATGCCCAGATACAGTTCGCGATCAATGTCCGTCGCCTCCTCGATCAGGACCTGCTTCACTTTTTGTCCCTCAGGCCCCGTCTGATGCGTGACGAGTTGCATCCCGAGAATATCGCTTGCGTGTTGTTCGGCCTCTCCTGCGTCGCCCGCAAGCTTGACGCCTCCGCCCTTCCCTCGTCCGCCTGCGTGAATCTGAGCCTTTACCACGACCTTTCCACCGAGCTCTTCCGCAGCCGATCGCGCATCGGAGGGAGACGTGGCGACTTTCCCGGAAGGTACCGGAACACCGAATTTTTGAAGGATTTCCTTGGCCTGGAATTCGTGGATTTTCATCGATTTCTCCTGGCTATGACCTACTGCGGCCATCCTGTCTGCTAATCAGTTGTCAGTATATACCGTCTGCCCGGGTAATCCACAAGTGAGGGACGGTTTGCGGAGTGAAATACGTGCAGCGATCCTTGTGAAATCAGCAACGGATGTCGTGGCCCGTCATCTCCGGAGGTCGGGGCACGCCCATCATCCCGAGGAGCGTGGGTGCGACGTCGCAGAGGGCGCTTCCCTCACGTAGCGTGCCCCCGAAACTGGAATCGACAAGGACGAAGGGCACTTCGTTCGTCGTATGTGCGGTGTGTGGATCACCAGTCGTGTAGTGAATCATCTGCTCGGCGTTGCCGTGATCGGCTGTGACGATGGCCCTTCCTCCGACGGCAGAGACGGCATCGAGCACTCTAGATAAGCAATGGTCGACGGTAGAGACGGCAGATACGGCGGCGGTCAGCACGCCTGTATGCCCGACCATATCCGGGTTTGCGAAGTTGCATACAACAGTGTCAAAGGTGTCGGACTGGATGGCGTCGACGAGACGATCGGAGATCTCGGGCGCGCTCATTTCAGGCTTGTGGTCGTAGGTGGGCACATCTTTCGGGGATGGGACCAGGATCCTGGACTCTCCTTCGAAGGGTTCTTCCCGCTGACCGTTAAAGAAAAACGTGACGTGCGCGTATTTTTCGGTCTCGGCGATGCGAAGCTGTTTCTTGCCCGCCCGACTAACGGTTTCTCCGAAGATCATCGGCATATCCTGAGACAGGACATCGGGGGGATAGGCGATACCGTCGACAGGAACATCCTGTTCGTAGCGCGTCAGGGTCGTGTAATGGACGGATGGGAGTTTTCGTCGCTCGAAGCCGTCGAATTCGTCGAGGGTGAACGCTCGTGTGAGTTGTCGTGGTCGGTCTCCGCGAAAGTTGAAGAAAATCACAGAGTCTTCGTCGTCGATCGTGGCGAGGGGCCGCCCGTCGTTGGAAACGATGGTGGTCGGTTCGACGAACTCGTCTGTCACGCCCTTCGAGTAGGAGGCCTGGATCGCGGCCAAAGGATCGTTGGTGTGGACGCCATCGCCGATCGTGAGCAGATCGTAGGCTCGCTGCGTCCGTTCCCACCGCTGATCGCGGTCCATCGCGTAATAGCGTCCACAGACGCTGGCCACGTGCCCCACACCGATGTCCTGAGTTGCATCGATGAGGTCCCGGACCCGGTCTAACCCGCTGGTAGGAGGGGTGTCGCGACCATCGAGGAAGACGTGGATGAAGACGCGCTCGGGCGAGAGTCCGCTTGTTTTTGCCATCTTTAGAAGGCCCAGGTAGTGGGTGGGCCAGGAATGCACACCGCCGTCGGAGACGAGACCCATCAGGTGAAATTTTCCATCGGTCCTGACACGGTCGATGGAGGTCACCAGGGCCTCGTTGGTGAGGAAGCTGCCGTCGTCGATTCGTTCTTCGATGTGCGCTATCGCCTGCGTGACGACACGGCCTGCACCAAGATTGAGGTGTCCGACTTCGGAGTTTCCCATCAACCCTCTTGGCAAGCCGACCTCGCGACCCGAGGTAAGTAACGTGGTCGATGGATATTCCAATGTGATTCGATCCATCGTCGGGGTGTCGGCAATCGCAACGGCGTTGCGATCCTCGTCAGGGTTGAGACCCCAGCCGTCTAGGATGATCAACGCAGTGAGAGGTTCTGGCATTGATAAATCTCTGCGTTTCAAGTCCGGGAATCGTTCGTGGGAAGTCGGAACATACGGGCTCGGATGACAGGATGGGAGAATTTCGATGCTACGAGATCGAGTCGATGATTCGGTCGATCTCCTGGACAAGGGCGTTGTGGAAATCCCGTACGACCGGTCGAGCCCAGGTTCGACTTCGACCGACGAGGCTGACCGGCCTCGTCAGACCCGGTTCGGGAAACCGGATCAGTGACCGTGCGGGTATTCCAAGCGACTGCGCAATACCGAGAGGGACCAGACCGTGGGCAAGGCCCGACCGTGCGATCTGAGCGATACACGCGAATGACTGCAAGGTGCGTTCGACAACGATTCGGAATCCCCATTCGGCAGAGTGAGCCCTCAGACGTCGCTCGAGGTATCGCCAAGTAGACGCGTGAGGTTCGATCGTGAGTACAGGCAGAGTTTCCTTGAGCTGGATCGGCTCCAAGGCGGCGGGTACGATGACCATCGGTTCGTGCAGGATGATTTCAGACTTCAGTTCGGGAGTCTCGCCTGCCTCACCCGCGCAGAGGGCGAGCATATACTCGCCTGATCGGACGTGATCGAGTGCCACCGGGCTGCGGTGAGCGTTGAGTCCAATTTCGAGATCGGGGACCTTTCGCAAGACTTCTGACAGGACGCTACCGCCCCAGGATGCGAGGATGGATTCGGACACACCGATCACAAGTCTTTCGCCCGTCGATGGCCCCCCCTGATGCAACGCATCCTTCAGAGAGGCCATAAAGGGTGCCGTTTTATCGAGGAGGTTTTCGCCAGCGGGGGTCAGGCGGACGCCTCTTCCCGCGGGTTCGACGAGTCGAAGGTTCAGTTCGCCCTCGAGGGCGGCGATGCGCTTGCTGACCGCGGACTGTGTAATTCGCAGGCGCGTGGCGGCTTGCGTCATCGTGCCGAGATCGGCCAGGGCTGCGAGGGCTTCGAGGTTCGCGATCACGGATAGAGGAATTCCGTAAGGGAATATGAATTAGTCGAATCATTCGCTTTTATAATGGATTAATATGGCTAAATTGAGCGGCAAGAGAAAGTGAATATCGATCTATCGTCATATGACCAGCCCCAGACGGCAAGAGATGACCGGCGGTCCCCCCTGAGAGGATGTTGCTATGAGTGAGATCAAGAACACATTCGGTGCGGAATCGACACTCGCTACGAAGAGTGGATCGGTACAGATCTACCGGCTCGATGTGTTCGATTCGATCGGCCGCTTGCCCTACAGCATCAAGGTTCTGGCGGAAGCGGGTCTGCGCAATCTGGATGACTATCAGGTGACCGCCGCCGATGTGGAACGCATCGCTGGATGGGATCCCGCCAATCCGACGCAGGAAGAGATCCCTTTCAAACCCGCCCGGGTGGTCCTTCAGGACTTTACCGGAGTGCCCTCCCTGGTTGACCTGGCTGCCTTGAGGTCCGCGATGGATCGTCTGGGTGGCGACCCGAGTAAGATTGAGCCCCTGATTCCATCCGATCTGGTCGTCGATCACTCCGTTCAAGTGGATCGGTTCGCCTCGACCGACGCTCTCCAGCAGAATGCGGAAATCGAGTTTGAGCGCAACAACGAGCGCTATGAGTTTCTCCGTTGGGGGTCAAACGCGTTCGAGAGCTTTCGGGTCGTGCCACCCGCAACCGGGATCGTGCATCAGGTGAACCTGGAGTATCTGGCCAAAGGCGTGATGCTGCGAGATGGGGTTGCCTTCCCCGACAGTCTCGTGGGGACGGACTCGCATACGACGATGATTAACGGACTGGGGGTCCTTGGCTGGGGGGTGGGTGGCATCGAAGCAGAAGCGGTAATGCTCGGACAGCCGATCTATATGCTCGCTCCCGAAGTTATTGGATTTAAACTTCAGGGGACACTCCCTGAGGGCGCCACGGCGACAGACCTCGCGCTGACAGTCGTACAGATGCTGCGGGAGAAGGGTGTGGTCGGCAAGTTCGTGGAGTTCTACGGGTCCGGCCTGTCGAGTATGTCGCTTGCCGACCGGGCGACGATTGCGAATATGGCTCCTGAGTACGGCGCCACAATGGGCTTCTTTCCCACGGACGACGAGACGCTTCGTTATCTCGAGCGTACAAGCCGAACGCCGGACGAGGTGGACCTGGTCGAGCGCTACACCAAAGAGCAGGGGTTGTTCAGAACAGACGAAAGTCCGGAACCTTCGTTCACGGACACGATCGAACTGGACCTGGGGAGCGTAGAGCCAAGTCTGGCTGGCCCCAAGCGACCGCAGGACCGCATTCCGCTGAACGATATGCGCGGCGGATTCGAGGACGCTTTGGAAGCGCCGGTGGGGAACAGCGGATTCGGCCTGAACGCAGCGGAGCGAACCCGGACGGTGGATGTTTCGCTCGACGGGAACGAAGTAGCTATGGGGCACGGCGCGGTGGTGATCGCGGCGATCACGAGCTGCACGAACACGAGCAATCCCTCGGTGATGGTTGCAGCCGGTCTTCTTGCGAAGAACGCGGTTGAAAAAGGCCTATCGGTACCGGCCTATGTGAAGACGAGCCTCGCTCCAGGCTCACGTGTGGTGACGGACTATCTGGATCGTGCGGGTCTGACGGGGGATCTCGAGTCTTTGGGATTCCATACGGTGGGCTACGGGTGTACGACGTGTATCGGCAACAGCGGACCGTTGCCCGATCCGGTGGTGGAGGCGATCGATGAAGGGGATCTCGTGGCCGCTTCGGTGCTGTCGGGAAACCGAAACTTCGAAGGGCGGGTCAACCCGCACGTGAAGGCTAACTATCTGGCTTCACCTCCGCTTGTAGTTGCCTATGCCATCGCCGGCCGTGTGGATATTGATCTTGTAAAAGAGCCTCTGGGAGAGGGAGCGGACGGGCAGCCGGTTTTTCTTCGCGATATCTGGCCTTCGCAAGATCACATAGCGGATACGGTGGTAGAGGCGCTCCAACCCGAGATGTTCAGCGGACGCTATGGCAATGTGTTTGACGGGAACGAGATGTGGAACGCGATCGGAGGACAGGGCGGAGATCTCTACGGATGGAACACGGCGAGTAATTACGTGCAGGAGCCTCCGTTCTTCCAGGATCTGTCCGCGGAGCCGGGTCCGATCACGGACATTGCCGGAGCACGAGTACTGGCCGTTCTGGGGGATTCGGTGACGACAGATCACATCTCTCCAGCGGGAAGCATCGCGGTCGACAGTCCCGCCGGGCGCTACCTGATCGAACGGGGAGTCGAACCGAAGGATTTCAATTCTTATGGATCGCGACGTGGCAATCACGAGGTAATGATGCGCGGCACCTTCGCGAACATCCGGATTCGAAACCTCCTTTCGCCGGGGACGGAAGGTGGCGTGACTCGGCATCTTCCGGATGGCGAGGAGATGAGTATCTACGATGCAGCGATGAAATACGTGGAGGAACAGACACCGGTTATCGTTCTGGCAGGTAAGGAGTATGGGACAGGATCCTCCAGGGACTGGGCGGCCAAAGGCCCCGCTTTGCAGGGTGTTCGAGCCGTCATCGCGGAGAGCTTTGAACGCATCCACCGTAGCAACCTGGTTGGAATGGGAGTGTTGCCCCTACAGTTCAAGGATGACGAGAACCCGGCGTCCCTTGGATTGGATGGCACGGAAACGTTCGATATTATGGGTATTGCCGGGGATGGTCTCACGCCTTTGCAGGATGTGACGGTGACGGCCAGGGGAGAAAACGGCGAAAAGACCTTCACGGCGACGGTGAGGATAGACACGCCGGTGGAAGTGGACTACTACAGAAATGGTGGGATTCTGCACACCGTTCTGAGGAACTTCCTGAAGAACTGACAACGCTGGTAGGAAAACGAAAAGCCCTCTCGAGATCTCTCGGGAGGGCTTTTCGTTTCAGGCAAGATCGAATGGATCGGCTATTTCTTCTTCGCGAAGGACTTCGCATTGATGTCGTACTTCTTCAACTTCTGATGGAAGTTCTGCCACGCGATACCGGCCATCTTGGAGGCGTGGGTTATGTTCCCGCCGGTTTTCGTCAGGACCTCCCGAATATAGACTTGCTCGAAGGATTCACGCGCCTTCTGGAGGGAAAGGTGAGAATAGCTGGTGGCATCCTTGATCGTCGACGCGGTACCGTCCTGTAGCGTCGCAGGCAGATCTGTTACATCGATTGCATCTTCCTGGCACAATGCGACGGCTCGCTCAACAATGTTTTCGAGTTCGCGAACATTCCCCGGCCAGTCGTGATGTACGAGGCTGTTCATCGCTTTCTCGGTGATCTCTTTCGAGCAATCGGCATCCCTGGGTTTATGCTTTTCGAGGAAATGGTGAACGAGAAGCGGAATGTCGTCCCGACTATCTCGTAACGCGGGCATATGGACTTGAATGACGTTGAGACGATAAAAGAGATCCTCCCTGAACCGGCCCTTCTCGACTTCCTCTTCGAGATTACGATTGGTTGCTGCGACGAGTCGCACATCGGTTCGGATGGGGGTCGTCGATCCAACACGAATAAATTCCTTTTCCTGTAGCACGCGCAGCAAACGGACCTGCGCGGCAATACTCATCTCGCCCACTTCGTCAAGAAACAGCGTTCCTCCGTTCGCGGCCTCGAAGTAGCCCGTCTTCTGAGACGATGCGCCCGTGAACGATCCTTTTTCGTGTCCAAAGAGTTCATTTTTCAGGAGCTCTTTTGGAATCGCGGCACAGTGAAGTGCGAAGAATCGGGCCTCTGATCGCGGGCAGTTGAGGTGAATCGCGCTGGCGATGAGTTCCTTTACGGTTCCCGTCTCTCCCGTGATGAGGATCGTGCTATCCGTGGGCGCAATTCGTTTGACCAGGTCGAACACGTCGGTCATCACCGAGCTTTTACCGACGACGCCCTCGAAATCGCCGCCGACAAGGGCCTGGATATGGTGGAGTTGCTTTTCCACCGCCCGATGCTCGACGGCTTTCTGAATTCGGAGGTGAACGGCATCGGGTGCGGATGGTTTTTCGAGATAGTCGTACGCCCCCAGTCGGCCGGCTTCAACGGCGCTTTCGATGTTGCCCTGACCGGTGAGCCTAATGGCGATCTGGTCCGGGCGCTTTTTGCGGATTTCCTGCAGAGTCTCGATGCCGTCCATCCCTGGCATTCGGATATCGAGCAGAACCACATCAAAGGTGTGCTTCTCGATTTAGCTCAGGGCCTTCTTCCCCCCATCGGCGATCGTCACATCATAGTCTTTCAACTCCAGACCGATCTTGAAGCTTTCGAGCAGATTGGGTTCGTCGTCGACGATCAGAATATTCTGGTTAGACACGCCATACCTCAGCTGGATGAAGAACGGGCATCGAGAGATCGCTTCTTGAGGGTCAGCAGCAGGACGCTGACGAGGATGAAAACCCAAACAACGATCAGCCAGAGTTTTCGTCGGTCGAGGGTGGCTCTGGATCGTAAAAGATCCGCGGTGGCCGTTTCGGCTGCCGCGAGAGCGCCTTCCGATGTGCTGCGAATGGTCTGGTCGTCCAGTCCGTGCCAGACGAGTCGGGTCTGCGTGTAAGCTGCGTGCGCGTTCTGGATGGCACTCTGGGCGCCGCGCGTGTCGACTCCTTCCACTTCTGCGACCGAGACTTTCTCTTTCGCGTCGTCGAGGGTGGTACGGACCGCTTCGATGCGCTGTCCGAACGTTTGCCCGAATGCGAAAGCATCGGAATCTGCAGGATGGCACGCTTCGCAGGCTTCCCGCACGACGTCGATCGTGGGGGAAAGGACCGCGTGGTTGCTGTGACACGATGCACACGCGAGTTGACCACCGACTTCAAAGGCCGGGTGATGAGGTCCGGTGGCGAAGTGCTCCATCGGTCCGATGTGACAATCGCCACAGACGAGTGAACGATATGCCTTGCTCGTCGGCTGGCTGACGGGGTCGATGTCGTGAATACCGTGACAATCGATACAGACGGTTTCTGCCTTCCCGCCACCCCAGTGAACGCTTTTCTCGAAGTCGGTCCTCGCCTTGGGATGACAATCTCCGCAAACGGCTGGGAGCCTGTTGCGCGCGATGGTGGATGAGGTCGTGTCCGTGTGACAGTCGACGCAATCGAAATAGCCGTGTACGCCGTCGTAGAAGGCTTGCTCGGTTTCCGGAGGAAGGGTGTCGAGCGCCGCCGCGGGAGATACGATGAACAGGCAAGCAACCCACAGCCAGGAGTTCATTCCAGAACCTCCTCCGCCACCGGCGTCGGCCACCCCTTTGCGCTGAAGTCGTAGCTCGTTCCGAAGATGACACGTCGGGTTTCAGAGACGTGGCCGAGCAGCCCCAGTGCGAGGGTGAGGATGAGGAATCCGGCAGCGATCGCCATCGCGGCTGGCCGCCTGCGGGGATTGCGTTCGGGCGACCGGTCCAAGAAGGGTAGAAGGAAAACCACAGCGGCGACCAGACCGGGAAGCCCCACAGCGATGGGCTCAGGCAGATACTTGAGTAGCTGGAACATCGGGAGGAAATACCACTCCGGCTTGATTCCTTCGGGTGTGGTGAAAGGATCCGCGCGCTCGGTGGGCATTAACGGATAGAGGATGGCGAGAGTCAGCAGCAGACCCAGGATGAGGTAGGCGACGATGCCTTCTTTGAGGACGTGGTTCGGGTAGAAGGGATGTCCGCCCTCGGCCTGGAGTTGAGACCATGTGGGTTCCGGTTCGTCGGTTCTGTTCAAGGGAGAAGTTCCCTGGATCCGGACCAGGATCAGGTGGACGCTTACGGCTGCCACGAACAGAACGGGAAGCACCGCCACGTGGACAACGAAGAACCTTCCGAGGGTGGCCTCTCCAACTTCGGTTTGCCCTCGCATCAATTCTCGTACGAGCGGGCCGAAGACGGGCATCGATCCTGGAGCTTCTGTGCCGACAACCGTTGCCCAATAAGCGAGCTGGTCCCAGGGAAGGAGATAGCCGGTGAAGCCGAAGCCGAACACGGTTCCGAGAAGGATCGTGCCGAACATCCAGGTGACTTCGCGGGGGCGTTTGTAGGCGCCGTAAACGAAGGTTTTCACCATATGCAGGAGGACCGTCAGGACCATCAGGTTGGCGCCCCAGACGTGAACCTGTCGGATTAGCCAACCGAAAGGGACGCGATCGTGGATGAAATAAACACTGTCGTAGGCGTCCCTCACGGTCGGCTTGTAGTAGATCATCATCAGGACGCCCGTGATGGCCTGAAGAACAAAGAGAAAGAGTGCGAGCGAGCCGAGGGTATAGAGGAAGTTGGCGTGAGGGGGGACTGGTTTTCGGAGGTTTTTGACGAGCGTTTCCAGGACCTGGCGGAGGGGAAGTCGCTCATCGAGCCAATCGATGACGAGGGTGAGGACGCTCACGCGAGCTGTATCCGGTCTTCGTGAACTCGAACAGATACGGTCTGCAGTCCTGAGGGCGGGGGCCCCCCAACGACGTGACCTTCAAGGTCGAACCGTCCACCGTGGCAAGGACACTCGATCGAACCCCGGTTCGAGTTCCAGCGTACGACACATCCGAGATGGGTACATACTGCGGCGAATGCGAAGAGTCGACGGTCTTTTCGGAGAACCAGCGTGGGGCGGCCGGCAAGGCGACCTACGATGCCGGTGCCTTCGCTCACACAGCCGGGAGGAATGGGGTTCCCGTCGGCGTCCTCGAAGAGGTTCGAGCCTAGCTCGGCGTCGGGTAGCGGTGTGAGAAAAGCGCAGATGGGAGCCACCAAACCCGCGACGGTAAGGACGAGACTGGATCCCAGCAGTTTACTGAGCAGATCTCGTCTACGTGAACTCATCCGGTCCTCGTATCTGGCGTTCGATGCAGGCACAGAAAAGGCGTCGGTCTCGCTTAGCGGACGACGCCTTAATATAACGCCTTACCGGCGGGATTGTTTCACAGCTGGAGGAGGGAGACGCTTTCTCGGATCCCCTCGGCCGAGGCGTGGAGCGCGGCCGATTCGTCGGGCAATAGGCCGATCTCGATGATACTTTCGACTCCCCCTGCGCTAAGTTTGACCGGTACTCCGACGAAGAGGTCGTGGATTCCGTACTGTCCGGTCAACCAGGCTGCACAGGGCAGGATTCGCTTCTTGTCCCGGACGATGGATTTGACCATTTCGGCGATGGCGGCGGCGGGAGCGTAGTAAGCGCTGCCTGTCTTGAGGTGCCCTACAATCTCGGCTCCACCGTCACGGGTTCGCTGGACGATGCGATCGATGGTCGGGCTGTCGAGAAGCTCAGTGACGGGGATGCCGGCGACTGTGGTGTAGCGGGGAAGGGGTACCATCGCATCGCCGTGACCGCCCAGGACAAAGGCCGTGATATCCTCGACGGAAACATCCAACTCTGTGGCCAGGAAATAGCGATAGCGTGCGGTATCCAGGATTCCGGCCATCCCGACGACGCGCTCCGGGGGGAAGCCAGAACGCTTAAACGCGACACAGGCCATTACGTCGAGGGGGTTCGTGACGACAATCAGGATGGATTCAGGGGCGTAACGGGCGACGTCCTCGCTCACCGAGCCGACGATGTCCGCATTGGTGGCGAGCAGATCGTCGCGACTCATTCCCGGTTTGCGGGCGATGCCGGCGGTGATGATGACGATGTCGGCGCCCGTCAACGCGGTCGAGTCACTCGTGCCGACGATGCGGGTGTCGAATCGATCTACGGGAGAAGACTCGGCGAGATCTAGTCCCTTGCCTTGTGGGATTCCGTCGGCAACGTCGAGTAAAACGACTTCGCGGCTCAGCTCATTCTGTGCGATGTGCTGAGCCGCGGTGGCTCCTACGTTGCCCGCGCCTACGACGGCAATTTTCACGCGGACCTCGTTCTGTTATCAGGCTTGCTCGGCGTCTAAGCCGTCTAGGAGGCCTTGGCGTAGACGCTGACTTTCTTCTTCGACTTGCCCAGGCGCTCGAACGTGACGACGCCGTCGACGACCGCAAAGAGCGTATCGTCCTTGCCCCGTTTGACGTTATTGCCCGGGTGTATGCGAGTGCCGCGCTGACGGATGATGATGCTCCCAGCAGATACTAATTCGCCCCCGAACGCTTTCACGCCGAGCCGTTGCCCCTGGCTGTCGCGTCCGTTCCTCGAACTTCCGACACCTTTTTTATGAGCCATACCGGAATCCCCCGTAACGTCAGGCGGAGATCTTGTCGACCATCAGGTCGGTGTAGGGCTGGCGATGACCGTTTTTCCGCCTGTATCCCTTCCGCCGTTTCATCTTGAAGACGATGACTTTCTTGTCTCTGCCCTGGTCGAGCACACTTACTTCGACCGAGGCGCCGTCGACGGTAGGAGCGCCGACTCTGGTCCCGCTTTCATCGGAAACGAGAAGGACGTGGTCGAGCGTCACCTTGCTGCCTGGCTCACCATCGACCTTCTGGACCCGGATTTTGTCGCCTTCCTGAACCTTGAGCTGGCGACCACCCACTTCTACGACTGCATACATTATTGGAGCGCCTCCACAACAGTCTTGGACCTAGGACGGCCCAGATGCCAGAGAACACTAAGGCTATCCAAAACAGACGTTTCAGTCAAGATTTAAATTCTTTTGTGATGTCCTGTTTTCGCTTCCGAGAGTAGATCTTGTAGTCGTCGGCCTGGATGCCCGAATCGGATTCCACATTAAGCCATACCCGGGTCGATTTACGCATTCTCTTCAGCCGCTCTTTCCGATTTTCGAGCAGATACTCGCTCAAAACCGGGTTGACCATAACGGTGAGGCGTCGCTCGATCGAAGCAGCCCGGCTTCGTTTGAGCCATCGTTCGATGTCGGAAAGCGTGGTTTCCTTGCTGACGACTCGACCGGTTCCCGTACAGTGAGGACACGGCTCGCTGTAGGTGAACATCAGACTGGGCCTCACGCGCTGGCGAGTCATTTCCATCAATCCGAACTCGCTGATTTCAGATGTGCGGGGGCGCGATCGATCCCGGCGAAGAGCCTGGCGGAATTCCTCCTCGACACGACGACGATTCTGGGGAAGCATCATATCGATGAAGTCGATAACGATGATGCCGCCCATATCACGGAGCCGGATCTGTCTGGCCACTTCCTTTGCGGCCTCGAGGTTGGTGCGGAGGACGGTTTCTTCCTGGTTCTTGCGGCCTACGTAGCGACCACTGTTCACGTCGATGGCGACCAGGGCTTCGGTGTGGTCGATAACCAGATAGCCTCCGCCCTTCAGCCAGGCCTGACGTTGTGCGGCTTTCTGGATTTCATCCTCGATCCCGTGAGCGTCGAAGATGGGTCTACGGTCACTGTAGTATTCGACCTTGTCCCGCAGGTGCGGAGAGACGCCCTTGAGGTAGTGCAGAATCTTCTTGTATTCCTGCTTGGAGTCGACGACAACGCGCTCGACCTCGTCGGTGAAGAGATCGCGGATCATACTTGAGGTCATCGCCATCTCTTTGTGGAGCAGGGCGGGGGCGCCGGTCTTTTTGGCGTCCTTCTCGATCCGACGCCACATCGTCACCAGCTCCTTGAGATCCCGACTGAATTCCCTTTCGCCTTTACCGTCAGCCTCGGTTCGGACGATGACACCCACTCCATCGGGTTTGATTCGCCGCCCCAGGTCTTTGAGCCGCCTCTTTTCACCCCAATTGGTGATTTTTCGCGAAACGCCGATCTTGTCGCCGCCCGGTACGAGGACCATAAATCGACCGGCGATGGAGGGCACGCCGGTGACGCGAGGGCCTTTGGTGCCGATGGGCTCTTTCTTGATCTGAACGATGATGTCCTGATTCTTCTTCAGGACCTCTTCGATCGGAAAGACAGGTTGCCCGCGTGAATTCGTGCGGTAGTCGATCTCCTCGAGCGTTTCCTCATCGAGTTCGACCATCGACCCGGGCGAGCCGGGAAGGTCGGAAACGTGGAGGAAGGCGCTTTTTTCCAGGCCGATATCGACGAATGCGGCCTGCATTCCGGGTAGCACAGCGGTGACTTTACCGTGATACATATCGCCGACCATCCGCTCACTGTCAGAGCGTTCGACGAGGATTTCGACGAGGCGGTCGTTTTCGAGGATAGCGATTCGAGATTCTTGCGAAGCTACATTGATGAAAATTTCTGTTTTCAAACGAGTCACAACTCCTTGGGGTAATCGATTGTTACTTAGATACTTATACGCTTACGATAAGCAAGGGTTCGAGGATCGGCAAGCGGACGCTCAGGTTGGGACGACGCGTCGAGGGAAAATCGTGATTTCTTCGACGATGGCCCGATCTGGAAGACGTGCGACCATCAGAGCGGCCTCAGCTACGTCCTCGGGTTGGAGAGCGGCCTCCCGTTTGGCGTCGGAAACTGGAACGGGGCGATGCTGGAGAATGGGTGTGTCGACCTCACCGGGGAAAATGCAGCAGGCGCGGATCCCGGCTTCACGATACTCGGCGTTGATAGACTGAGTGAGTGACGCCATTCCAAACTTGGATGCGCTGTAGGCGACGCCTCCGATCACGCCGGCCCGTTTGCCGGCCATCGATGCGATGTTGATGACGAGCCCGTCCGACTGTCGTTCGAAGTGTGGGGCCGCGGCCTTGAAGCAGTTGTAAGCGCCCGTGAGGTTAATTTCGATCACACGGTCCCACTCCCCGGGCGGCATATCGGAGAGGTTGCGCTTTTTCCCGTTCGTCCCTGCGTTGTTGACAAGAATATCGAGGGCGCCGAAGCGATCGATCGTGGTGGTGACAGCCTCTCCGACGGCATACCGGTCGTCGACGCTTCCTACGACAATGTGGATGTCCGCGCTGTTCCGGCAGGCGCTGGCGGTCTCTTCGAGGGTTTCCTGGGTTCGTCCGAAGAGGGTGAGATTCGCTTGATCGTTCGAGAGGCTGACGGCGATGGCCCGGCCGATGCCGGACCCTGCGCCCGTGATCCACGCCGTTTTTGGGGTCGACATCGATATCACTCCTTGTTCCGGGTAGGTGCGGAAGCCCGAATCTATCCCTCCGTCCGAATCGGGTCAAGCCTGCCGGCAATGTCCAACACCGGTGTGCCGATGACTTGGATGGAGGCTTATGTTATATTAGTCGAGTCAAACCTCAAGGTTGGAGAAACAGATGATCGAAATGCGTGAAGCGATCGATCGGGTGCTGGCGAGCACGAAACCGATCGATTGCACCCAAGTTTCGCTGATGGATGCCCTCGGCCACACTTTGTCCGAGGACGTGGTGTCGGACATCAATATGCCTCCCTTCGAGAAGGCAACGATGGATGGCTACGCGGTTGTCGGCGCCGATGTTTCGGGTGCGTCGGCAGAGAACCCCGTGGCGCTGAATGTGATCGAGGAGGTTCAGGCAGGCGTCGTGCCTCAGAAGACCGTAGTGAGCGGTCAGGCAACACAGATTATGACGGGTGCCCCGATGCCAGATGGGGCGGATACTGTAGTGATGGTTGAAGAGACCGAGCGGGTAGATGGGGTGGTCAGTATTCTGGACTCGGTCTCCCCTGGAACCAATCGTGTGCCACTGGGCGAAGATGTTCGCAAGGGTCAGGTTGTGCTCAAGGCCCGTACGGCTCTTCGGCCGCCTGAGATCGGGATCCTGGGTGCCGTGGGATTCGATACGGTGCCCGTTTATCGGAGGCCGGTGGTAGGTGTGGTTGCGACGGGGGACGAAATTGTCGAACCCCACGTGCGCCCTGAGCCCGGGCAGATTCGGAACAGCAATGGTTACTCGATGGCGACGCAGGTTGTGAGGGCGGGGGCTACCCCAAGGTATCTGGGAATCGCAACGGACGACGTCGAGGACCTCCGTCGGGTGATGACCGAGGGCATCGAGGAGTGCGATGTGCTCCTGCTGTCAGGTGGCGTATCGGCCGGCGTCTACGATCTGGTTCAGGGGGTGATGACCGAACTGGGCGTCGAAGTCCGATTCGATCGCATTCGGATGAAACCTGGGAAGCCCCTTACGTTTGGCGTGCGTGGCCAGAAGTTGATCTTCGGTCTGCCGGGCAACCCGGTTTCCTCGGTCGTGGGTCTCGAACTTCTGGTTCGACCGGCACTCAAGAAGATGCAAGGCCTCGATGATCTGCACAGACCTCGTGTGCGGGCTACCCTGGACGAGCCTTTTCGTCAGGCGCCGGGAAGGGAGCAATACGTTCCCGCGGCATCCCGGTTCGAGAAGGGTCAGTGGCGAACGTGTTGGGTAGGACATCACGGCTCGGCAGACCTGTTCTCGATGTGGGAGGCAAACAGTCTCTTCGTGGTCGATGCCGAGGCAACAAGCGTGGATGCTGGCGAGGAAGTGGATCTGGTTCTCTTGACGGACTGGTAAGACGTGGACGAACTCTCTCACATCGACAACGCGGGTCGGGTTCGTATGGTGGACGTTTCGGAGAAATCCGTGACCCCGCGAGAGGCTATCGCAGCCGGGGAAATCGAGCTGGAGCCGTCCACTGTGGAGCTCGTCACCCAGGGTACGGTGGCAAAAGGAAACGTGCTCGAGACCGCTCGGATCGCCGGGATTACGGCAGCCAAGCGGACGTCCGATCTGATCCCTCTGTGTCACCCGGTCGCGATCACTGGGGTCGACATCGATTTCGAGGTCGGAGGCGACCGAATCAGCGTCGTAGCCGCCGTCCGCGTACCCGATCGGACCGGTGTCGAGATGGAAGCACTGACCGCAGTCAGCGCGAGTCTGCTGACGATCTACGATATGTGCAAAGCCGTGGACAAGGGGATGCGGATCGGGAACATTCGGCTTCTTCGCAAGTCCGGCGGGCGGTCCGGCGCATACGTTCGGAAGGAATAAAGGGGGCGTTGTGGAACTTTCTCTAGACCTCTTACTGATTGTACTCACGCTGGGTTGTGTGGTCTTCACGTTGCAGACCCTGATCGAGTACAACAAACAGTTGTCTGTCATCCGACCAAAGCTCCGCGACGTGGCCCGAATCAAGGGTCATCACGAGGAAGAAATCGAGAAGGTCAAGCGGACGATGGACGAGTCGGACAAAGACTACCAGAAGTTCAACACGGAGCTCGCAGAGTTGGAAGCCAAACACGCGGAACTGGAGTTGGTGGCCACTGAGCTGAAGGCCAAGCTGGAGGATGACGAATAAAGGCAAGCGGTCTTGACAGGGTCAGGATCCACCGGTAGATTCTGCGCTCGGATTTGAGCGCCCATAGCTCAATTGGCAGAGCAACTG
>DJHM01000050.1 GCA_002433075.1 Latescibacteria bacterium UBA6620 | reverse complement strand
CTCGAGCAACTCGAGGTGCAGTGTGACATCCCGATCAGGACCCGCCGGCGAAACATGTTTGATATGGACGACTTTCTCGGGTTCGATCCGTTCAGGACGCAGCAAGTTGTGGTTCGGGCGGCGGACGTCTCGATTGAAGTCAAGCCCCTACCCAAGCGAGCCCCGGCCAACTTTACTGGAGGTGTTGGGGAATACGAAATCGACGTGGACGTATCGCCCCTGGAGGTCAAGCGTGGTGATCCGGTGACGATGAAGGTCAGGGTCGTTGGCCGCGGAAACCTCCACGCCGTAGGTGTACCTGACCTGGGGCTGGGGGATGGCTTCCGAACCTATGATCCCAAAACAACGCTTGATGCGAGCTTCGATGGTCGGTCGGTCGTGGGCGAAAAGACGTTCGAATTCGTCGTGATTCCCCAGGAGGAGGAAGGTGCGATCCGTCTGCCTGATGTCACAATGGCCTATTTCGACCCCGGCTCCAGGACCTACCGGATGGCCCGTGGACAGCCGGTCACGTTGCAGGTTCTGCCCGCCCCAAAGCAAGAATTGATGTCGATCGTCGCTCCGAATGAGGGGGTCCGTCTGCTGGGACAGGATATCAGGCACATCAAAGGGGATGTCGCCCATCTGAAACACCACGACCGACCTTTTTACGCATCGCCCTGGTTCATCGGGCTGCAAAGCCTGCCCATTCTCGGATTCATGGGGGCCTTGGGTTGGAAAAGACACCAGGCACGTCTTCAGGGGGATGTTGCGTACGCTCGACGTCGGCGAAGCAAGACGGCTGCTACGAAGAGGTTCCAAAATGCTGACAGGTTCTTGGAGGCGGGGGACAGCAAGGCCTGCTGCTTCGAAATCCACGCTGCCCTTTCCGCATTCCTGGCCGACCGGTTCAACCTTGCGGATCGCGATCTTACACCCGATCGAGCACGGGCAGTCCTCGAGGGTGCCGGCGTGGAACCCGAGTCGTGCTCAACGGTCGTGAAGATCCTCGAAGCCTGTGATGCGGCGCGTTTTGCTCCGACACTCGATTTGGGCACGGATGTTCGTACGATGCTCGAGCGATCGAAGGCCGTGGTCGATAGCCTCGGAAGAATGGCGTGATCACGTGGCTCTTCGTTCTGGTGGCTGCAAGTTCCGCCACGGCTGCGCAGGACGCCACGCGTCTCTTCAACGAGGCTAACGCGCTCTACAGAGAGGGTGATTACGCCGCCGCCGTAGAGAAGTATCGGCAGTGTGAGGCAACGGGCGTTCTGAACGCTTCTCTGTTCTACAACCTGGGGAATGCGGCCTACAAGTCCAACCAACTGGGGCTGGCCATTGTGGCGTTCGAGAGGTCTCTCCGCCTCCGTCCCGGAGACGTAGACGCCCGCGCGAACCTCGCCCTGGCCAATGCACGTATTGTGGATCGTTTCGACCCTAAGATGGAGAATGTTCTGACACGCGCGGCAGGGGTGGTCTATGGTGCTTTGGGTGCCGGATCACTCGCCGTGGCAGCCAGCCTGTGTCTCTTCGGGCTGTCTCTCTTAGGCGGGCTCTGGCTCCTTCAGCCGGAGAGGAAGGCTGTGTGTCTGGCAGGGGGGCTTCTTTTCCTGGTTATGGGTGGTGGTAGCCTGGGTCTTTTTGCGATGAAGATGGAGGAACATCACCGTGAAGAAGCCGTTATTGTGTCGCAGGCGATCGATGGGCGGAGTGGCCCGGGCAACGAATTCCTGAAGGTGTTTACACTACACGAGGGAACGAAAGTCACGATTGACCGTTTCGAGAGCGGGTGGTTCCAGATTCGGCTGGTCAACGGGATCGCGGGGTGGCTTCCCCGGGACGCGGTCTTGAGGATCTAACTAACGGTTGCAGAAGACGTGCCCCGGTCTATATTCGAGGATCGATAGAAAGGAACAGCCCCTGACCGCCTACAATGCCTGGTTCCAGTGTTCCCGAGACTGCACGGGTCGTTTCCCACTTACCGACGTGATCTATGAATGTCCGTCGTGTGGGGGGCTGCTCGAAGTTCGCCACGACCTGAGTGCGTTGAAGCAACAATCGGCGGAAGAGTGGAAGGGACTCTTCGACAGGCGTTTTATGAGAACCGAATGGCCTTACGGGAGTTCGGTATGGGGCAAGAAGGAACTGGTCTGTCCTGTTGTCGACGAGGAAAACGTTGTTTCCATGTTCGAGGGTGGCAGTAACCTGTTCTGGGCAGATCGACTGGGTCACGCTTTTGGTCTGGACGACCTTTGGGTCAAGCAGTGTGGGAACAGTCACACCGGATCCTTCAAGGATCTCGGAATGACGGTCCTGGTTTCCATGGTCAACCAGATGGTGTCCGACGGACAGAAGATTCCGGCAGTAGCGTGCGCCTCGAGTGGGGATACTTCCGCGGCTCTGGCTGCGTACGCAGCTGCGGCCGGGATGCAGGCGGTTGTTTTCTTGCCCAAGGACCGGGTGTCGACTGCGCAGCTTGTCCAGCCCATGTCGAACGGTGCGCTCGTACTGAGTCTGGATACGGACTTCGATGGGTGCATGACGCTCGTGAAAGAAATCTGCGCAAACGAAAACATCTATCTTGCCAATTCGATGAATTCGTTGCGAGTGGAGGGACAAAAGACCGTCGCAATCGAACTAGTTCAGCAGGACGACTGGCAGGTGCCTGATTGGGTTGTTGTTCCGGGCGGTAACCTGGGTAATCCGACCGCGCTTGGAAAAGGCTTTTTAGAAATGCAGGAGCTGGGCATGATCGATCGGTTGCCCCGTATCGCAGTTGCCCAGAGTGCGAACGCGAACCCTCTCTACCTGAGTTACCAGAACAATTTCGACACACTCGAAACCGTACAAGCGCGTGCAACGCTGGCAAGTGCGATCCAGATCGGAAACCCGGTCAGCCAGGAAAAAGCCGCCAAGATCTTGAAGCTGTTCGGTGGGGTAGTGGAACAGGTTACAGAACAGGAACTCGCCGATGCTGCAGCGCGAGCGGATCGGACCGGACTCTTCTGCTGTCCGCACACGGGTGTAGCGTTCGGGGGCTTGATAAAGCTGCTCGAACGTGGAGTCATCAAGCCCGAGGAGAAGGTCGTCGTCATCTCGACCGCCCACGGGTTGAAGTTCACCGAATTCAAGATTGATTACCACCGTGATGCGCTGGGCGACTATGACGTAAGCCCGCGCTACCCGAATCTTCCCGTTGAGCTGCCCGCAGACTACGAAGCGGTAAAGCAGGCTTTGCTTACGAGGATTGAAGCCAGATCCGGTGCGGGTTGACAGCGGGAGATCAAACGGATAGATTATAGAACCATGACTTAGAGAATTTCAAGTGGTGATTTGCGGCATATTGCAGCCACTATAAAAAATCGCTAAAAGGCCACGATACTTTGATCGCGACGATGACGTCCCCGGGTCTCTGTGCTGTCCGGGGACTTTTTACATGAGGCTGCTTATGTCGGAATCGGTTGACAGGCCGGACCCCTGCTCGTCCACAAAGGCGGTGCACGGTGGGGAGACGAAGGGACACTGGGGGCACACACTCACCGTGCCGATTGCCCAGACCGCCACGTATGTGTTCGAAGACATGACGGCCGTAGGGGAATTCGCGGCGGGAACGAACCCCCAACTGGACTATGGCCGCTACGGTAACCCCACCCAAACGATCGCGGAAAAGAAACTTGCCGAGATCGAAGGCGCCGAGGCAGCCATTCTGTTCTCGACAGGCATGGCGGCCGTGACCACCACGCTGCTCGCCATGCTGAGATCGGGGCAGCACACGGTGGTAATGGACGACTGCTACCGCAAGACGGAACAATTCTGCAGAATGGTGCTTCAGAAATTCGATGTGGAGACGACTTTTGTGACCGCGGGCGATTTCGATGCTCTGGAGTCCGCAATTCAAGAGAACACCCGCGTGATCGTGTCGGAGTCTCCGACAAACCCCCACTTGAACGTATTGGACCTCGAGCGCACCGTCGCCGTAGCGAAGGCCCACCGCCTCAAGGTGATCATCGACAGCACGTTCGCTACGCCCTTGAACCAGCGGCCGCTTGAGTTTGGTGTGGATGTCGTGATTCACAGCGCTACAAAGTATCTGGGGGGGCACAACGACCTGATGGCGGGTGCCGTGCTTGGCGCCGAACCCCTGGTGTCAGCCATCAAAGACTACCGGGGGATCCTCGGGGGAGTCATCGACCCACATTGTGCGTATCTGCTAATACGCGGACTCAAGACCTTTCCTCTCAGAATGTCACGTCAAAACGAGACGGCCTTGAAGATCGCAACCTACCTGGAGGAACAGGACCGGGTTCGCCGAGTGTATTACCCCGGGTTGCCTTCGCACCCACAACACAAGATTGCGATTGTCCAGATGCGGGGGTTCGGGGGCGTGGTCAGCTTCGATCTGGATGCGGACCTGGAAGGGACGGTGCGGTTCATCGATGCGTTGCGAATTCCGTGTATCGGGGCGAGTCTAGGGGGAGTGGAAAGTATTGTTTCTCATCCTTCTTCGATTTCTTACTACGAGCTTTCCCGGGAAGACCGCATTGCGGCTGGCATTGACGATGAACTGGTCCGCTACTCCGTCGGCGTCGAAGATGCGGATGATTTGATCGCGGATCTACATCAGGCGCTCAAGGCGATCTGATCCTTGCCAGGAGCCCCTCATCCAAATCAAGCCGCCGCGCTTCTAATCGAAACCATGCGGATTCCGTTTCGGGATCCTACCGATCGACTTCGCCTTCTGGTGGGCGGGATGTTAAGTCTGGTGCCCTTCGTGAACTTCGTTGCGTGGGGTTACCTGTATCGCGTCTTCGTCGACGGACTGAATCGGTCGCCCTCACTGACCCCACCGTCCTGGGAGGCGTGGCGGACATATTGGTCGGTCGGGCTGAGGCTGTTCGTTATCACCCTGGGCTACCTCATCCTGATTGTCTTCGCGGGGGTTGCCGTACTTGGGATATCCGGGGGAGACATCGAGGGACCCCAACAGATACTGATGGTCGGTTTGCTGAGCATGGCTGCCTTCAACGTAATTTCCCCGGTGATATACGCTCGATACGCCGAAGAGCGCCGGATATGGGCTGCCTTCGAGCCAGATGTTCTGTTTCGGGATCTGCGGCAGGTTGTGAGAGTCGAGTACGTGCAGCTTTGCCTGCTTTACCTGGGACTCTGGATGATGACCTTTCTCATTCTGGTGGGGATTCCCTACGTGGGGCCCGTGTTCCTTTCGATATTCCACTTCTATCTGTCCCTAGTGTTCGCTTTCGTGTTCGGGCACGTGGTTGCCGGACGTCGCGAAGCAACGGATCTCGCAGAAGGCTCGTGAGATCACAAAACGAAGGCCGCCCTCCTTCTTCGGATGGCGGCTTCGACCGGTAGTTTCGCGGATCGTAGTCAGAACAATAGACGGAAGTTGATCCTCAAGTTCCATCCTTCCAGGTCCCTGGCACCGTCTTCTACCCAGCCGTCAAATCGTGTGACCCCCAGGTCCAGATGTTCCGTGGCCCCAATCTGGAGGGTTAAGCCTCCGCCGTATCCATACACCCTGCCGGATGGCTCGATGACATTTCCATCGACGTCTGCCGTGTCGGAAATTGTCTTCAGATCGGCAGCCCCGAACACGCAAAGCGCTGGGAGTGGGTTCCACGACAGATGCGCAGAAGCTCTGAAATCATTCCGGTTCCGGTTGCCGAAGAGGAGGAGACCGGTTGAAGGCCCGGTTAGAGAGAGTCGGCGGTCCTTGAAGCGAAAGATCTCGGTTGCTTCAAGCGAGAGACTGACACCCGGGTTCTCGTAATGGAATCCTGCGCGCGTGACCACCTGTTTCCCGTTTTGGAAAACGACAAGACCATCGAGTCGGTCGGTAAACAGGAAAGTGCCGGCCACGTCGACGTTCATTGTCCAGGAGGATTGAGCGTAGTTGAGGCCCCCGGCGAAGGTGGCCTCATCACCCGGGTGGTACTCGCCGACCGAGTCGAAGGGTTCGTAGGCACCGCGAGCAGTGTAGGCGAACCCGATGCTTCCCCCCAGGTGGCCGCGTTGATGTGCCACGGTGATGGCGCCACCGTAGTCAAACCCCTCGCCGAACGCCCGGACGGGGAAGTTCAGATCGTTTCGGTAGAAGGCGCTCACGAGCGTGGAATCGGCCCCATTGAGGCGATTTTTTCCTGTCGGGAGGACTGCGAATCCTGTGAGCTTGGCGAAGGGCAGAGTCCAGTCGCCGCTAACTTCGGTGTCCAGAAGGCCCCAGGCATCGGCTGATACTTCATTGACCTCTTGTTCAACGTACATAAAGGCGCTTGAGACCGTGAGCGTTCCCCGCCAGATCGGCGTGCTGACCTGGACGGGTGAAACCGCCTGTCGATAACGCGTTCGGGTCGAATCCGCATCGACGAGGGTGAGTTCGTGGAAGAAACTACCCGCGTCGGCTCGGATGGGTAATGGTGCCTGGGCCCAGGTACAGGAGACCACAGCCAGGAAGGCCAGAATTGTGAGAGTCATCTTTGTCACGGTGCGACCTCTGCCCGTGGGCGCTTGTAGGGGGCGATGGATTCTTTTCCGACAGAGGTGGGCGACTGAGGCCTCGCGAGAGTGTGTGCACGCGAGAGACGTCTCTGCAGCGCGTTCGATGCATCCGGAAGCTTCAATAGATCCCGGTAAGCCTCTGCGAGCGAGATGTCATAGGCGCTTCCATTCAGGTCCTGATCCACCCAGACATAGGTCTCGTTCAAGATCGCACTCCCGGGTTCGAATGAGAGCGCGGTTTTGAGGTTTCTATGCGCCTCCAGTACTCGGGCGCCTGCGTAATCGAGGACGCCTTCCGCATAGAGCGAGAGGGCGAGAGGAGAGGATATACTGGCTCCCCCGGAGGCCACATCAATTCCGAGTCCCCTGCCAGCGGAAGCTAAAAGGCTCTGGCAGAGATCGCCGGCTGCATCCAGGCGCCCCACGATTGGTTCGGAGGTCCATACAACCGATCCCGTGGAATCCAGACGACGAAGAACCACTCGTACTCGTCGTCCCCCCAAATCGGCCAGGGTGCCCGTGAGCACCGCGCCAGCGCCCGACCAGCGTGCGAAATCTTCCGGGTTATTGCCTCGAACCTCTCCGTAGACCTGTGCCGCGATAGGTGCGGCGAAGGGATCGATATGAAGTGCCGTAGAGCGATCTCTGAGCGAGGGAAGCATCAGCGTCAATAGGCCGTGTGTCAGTCCGGGCTCCGGCGTCCGTGGCCCTACAACCTGCAACGGGAAAACGGCCAGTCCGTTCTTGGAGAGAGGGGGGTCAGACTCTGCCAGAGCTGCCCGAAGATACCTGTCTTCTAGTTCGCGACGGTGCAGGTACCGAATACGTTCGTCGAGCCGGGCGGTCAGCTCAGGCAGCGTGCTGAGGCCGTGGGCCCGACGATACTCCGGCAGTGCGAGATCTGGCCGGCTGAACCCTTCATCGTAGATGACACCTAGGAGAAGTCGAAGCCGAATGTCCGTTGGGATCGTCTGTGATGCCCAGTAGGCGTATCGAAGCGCCCGAACGTAGTCCCCGCCGGAAAAGTGACTCAGCGCCGCCTGTTGCAATCCTCCTGCATCCCCGGGAGGAACGCGGTCCATGGACGGAAGAGGCCCGAGATCTCGTAAGACGGTCGGGCCGGGGGCAGCGCTGCAGGCCGTCACGGATGCAACGATGAGATAGAAGAAAAGGCGCATTGGGGGAGTGCCTTCGATCGTGAATTTCAGGGTATACTGATCTACTTACTGTATCGACGTCTCTGGCGGATTCTCCACCTTCTTGTTGGGTTGGTGGGCCGGTAGCGTGAAACGGAATCTACTGCCCTTTCCGAGCTCGCTGGTGACATCGACATTCCCCCCGTGAGCTTCGACAACGTGTCGTACGAGCGCCAGCCCCAGCCTCGTCCCGTTTTCAGCCTCCACCTCGGGCTGTTCGGCACGAAAGAACTTCTCGAAGACGTGCTTGAGCGCGTTTTCTGCAATCCCGATCCCTGTGTCCGTCACGGTGATCTCGACTGGATCTCCAGCACGCACGCTTACCTGGACGGAGCCGCCCTCAGGCGTATACTTTACCGCGTTTCCGAGCAGGTTATCGAGGGCTTGTCGGACCTGTTCAGGATCCGCATCCATCGCCGGGTCGGATTCCGGCGCGGCGACCGAGATGGCGATCTACTTCTGTTGGGCCAGGGGTAGTATGTCGGTCACGGATGCTTCGATGAGAGCGTGAAGGTTCACACTTGCGAACTTCGGTGCCAGTTGGCCTGCCTCGATCCTGGGAAAATCGAGCAGCTGTTCGATCAGGGATGTCAGCCTCTGATTGTCGTTTCGAATGATCTCGAGAAGACGGCTCACTTTATCGTTCTGATATTTGCCAATGAGTGACGCAAGGGAATCGGCTGACCATTTAATCGAGGTCAGAGGCGTCTGGAGTTCGTGGGAGACGGTGTTGAGAAAGTCCGTTTTCATTCGGTCCAGTTCCCGTAGCGCACGGTTGGGCTCCTGCATTCCTCCTGTGCCCGACGTGTTTCGGTGATGTCTCTTAACAACACATAAATGGCGGGCTGGGCGTCGTAGTCGATCTGGCGAATTCGAACGGACACCGGGATTTTTCGCCCTGACCGCGTCTGGATGGTGAGGTCGTCGGTATCAATCGCGACTCCGGCTGTTGTTTAAGAGACGAGCTCACCCAGTTTTTCACGTTGCTGAGGCGCCCAGAGTTCTGCCAACGTTAGGGGGGCTGGCTCCTCGAAGGTCCCATAATTGCCTTGCCTCTGGGTTGAGGTCGAGGATTCTGCCGTTCGGCGACGATACGACGATGGGGTCGCTGCTTTCGACGAGGGTTCTGTTCTGGGCTTCGGACCGGGCAAGGTGGTGCTCGTAGCGGTCGACCAACCATCCCACGAACAGCCAGCTGCCACCGGTTGCCGTCAGCAGAAAGATCAAACCGATTTGCCCGAGTTCGGAAAGCACCCGGTCGGTCCGGCGGGTGCTTTCACCTCGAGGCTGATGTGCGCAGAGGTAGGTAATGAGCCGTGGCAGCCATTGAATGGCGATGATGTCCGCAGTTGACCGATAGACCCCTTCCCGGTTGCTCCTTCCTATGAGAGCAGTTCCACCCTCTGAGGAGTCTCCGCCAGCGTCGTGGCCTCGTATTCTTCGAGGAGCACCTGCATACCGCGCATCGCAGAGTCGGGATGCGCGACCACGCGCCCCTCTTTGTCGACGACGCACGCGAATCCGCGCCAGCCTTCAACCTGGATGCGCTCGAACACAGACTGCACACGATCGAACGTCTGATCGGGAGGTCCCAATTCCCGTGTGGCCTGAGAGATGATCATCTTCAGGTTTTCGGCGATGACCTGACTGTCCTCGGCGACCTGTTTCTCCAGCAGATTTCGTATTCTGTCCGCGGCCGTCAGAGTGCCGAGGACCCCGGTAACCAGGATCAGTGCGGCCACTGCCAGTGACGGTGCGATTTGGAGACGACGTTTTGTCTGCAGCATTGGATTGCCCTAAGAAAACGCCGGAATCCTGTTAGGATCCCGGCGTTTCTTCGTGACTTTGAGCAGGGTTTAGGAACTTCAGACCTGCGCCCAGGCGGTGTCGAGTACCCTTTTGGCGTTCGCGATGATGACTTCGGAGGATTCTCCTTCCATTGGGGCGACCTCGAAGCTCAGAATCGGGCGTTTGTCGGGGTCCAGGTAGCCGATGTTGAGGAGTTCGCGCAAGAAATGAACGGCTTCAGCGACATCGTTTTCACCATCCTCACACCCGAAACGAGGGTGATTGTCTCCATATGCCGGGTGATCGGGATTACTCATCACGCAGTTGCCAATGTGTGCGTGGACCATATGATCTCGGGCAATGTTCAGCGCATAGGCCGATGTTTCGCCCTGGAGCGGGAAGTGGGAAAGATCGAGCATCAGCCCGAAGTTGGGGTGTTCACGTCTCACTCTGGCCGAAACCTCGACCCCAAGGGCGTTCGGGCCCACGAGGCAGTTTTTACCAAAGGGTAGTCGATCAAAGGTCTCCATGACCATCGACGTGCCCTTCCCACCCGCATATTCGCACAGTTGGTGGAGCGAATCGACGAGGGCATCAACCGCCGCATCACGGTCGCCGGGGCCTGGATCTGGACCCGAAAGGAACCCCACTCCCGGGGCTCCGAGTTCTTCCGCCTGGTCGATTCCGCCTTTCACCCCGTCGATGGCCTTCTGCCGGCTACCTGCGTCGAGATCGTTCAGGTTGAGCTGATTTACAAGGATAATGGGTTGAGCACCGAATGCGACATCAAGGTGGGAAGATCGGAGCAGGTCGGCGGCCTCTTTTCGTACACCCGCGTCCTTCATGTGGGTGACTTCGATGGCCTGGAAGTAGGGATCGATGGCGATTTTTTCGATCGTTTCGAGGATAGGGCCCTCGCCCTGCAGGCACGCCTTGTAGGCCATAAAATGGACAATGCCGATTCGGGCGTAGTTCTGAATGGGCTCGGTCATTTGAAGCGTTCTCCTTTTCGAGAGTCGGGTTTCGGGCCAACCGACGCTCCCGGCGGGCCCCAAAGTGCGTGAATGATATCATTTCTATATCCTGAAGTCAATTTCGGATCCGGGGCCCTGGCGAGGGCCAAATTGTGGTTGACTTGGGTTGTAACGGCCTGTATTTTCTCCCGCCTAATCGCAGATTTTATGGGGAGTTACCGAAGCGGTCAAACGGGGCAGACTGTAAATCTGTTGGCTTATGCCTTCGGTGGTTCGAATCCGCCACTCCCCACCATTTTACCTCCTCGTTCACCCTCCTCAGGCTCACTGGTTCAGGGGGGCGCACCTTCCAAGTTCTCCACAGTCGACGGCTTCTCAGGCCTGCCAGTTTGTAGCACAAGACGTTTATTTTAAAAGAGTTATATAGGTTCCCCTGAAAAAGGCAGACTTAAGAAATCACTTGACTCTTTTTCGTAACTTTAATAGCTTTTTTAGTCTGTGGTTTTTTCGGGCCGGCAAACTTCGTGCCCACTCGCGTAAGTTTCAGCGTTGACTATACGTTAGGTGAGCGGGAATAGCTCAGTTGGTAGAGCGTCAGCCTTCCAAGCTGAATGTCGCGGGTTCGAGCCCCGTTTCCCGCTCCACTCGTGTGAGCTCGGATGGTTGCGTCCGGGCTGCAGAGCCCATGTAGCTCAGTCGGTAGAGCACCTCCTTGGTAAGGAGGAGGTCACCGGTTC
>DJHM01000020.1 GCA_002433075.1 Latescibacteria bacterium UBA6620 | reverse complement strand
TCCCAGATTCTAACTCTGAAACTGTGACAAACAGAGGGGTCAGGTCACTGTCCGAGCCGGATTTCCTTGCCCTCCGTGAACACACCCTGTATCCTAGGATTCAACAACCTGGCCGGTCGTTGCTACGCACAGATACTCCCCCGCATAGCATCCCGCCAGCCACCTGACAACAATCCGCTTCCGAAACACAGCCTCTACGAACATCGTCCGTTCCCTGATTGTCTCCCCCCAGAGGCCTTCACCTGAAAAGGACTGTACCCATGCTAAACGAAACCCAGATCAGAGAACTGGTGGCCGAGAACGGGGCACACGTCAATGAGGGGCGTCCGATCAAGCAGATCATCGCCGATGGGGATCTTCCGCGTCTCGATGGGTGCACCATCCTCGAGGGGAAGGTATCGGACTCTGTGTTTGGCGAGAACCTTGCGACCAGAGATGGCAAGCCGATCCGGCTGATGTTCCGGAACAACCGGATATCGACACACGATGTGAATCGAGGGGCCATCCCGTTCAAGGATCAGGTGCTGGCGAACAATCACGACCACATGCTCAAACTGGTCGAACACGTGCTGGGCAGTTCTCAGTTCAAGGTGCCCGGTCTCCAGGCCAGTTCGACGGTCATTCCGGCGGAGAATCTAAAGCTGATTATGGTGGAGAACGTGCTGCGGATGTATAACGCCGAGAGCAGCACCTCGACGTCACTTTACCAGCATTGGTTGAAAGCCAATGGCTCGCCGAGGCTCGACTATGCGGGCCATTCGATCGATGTGAGCCAGCTGTCCGCAAATGGCGTGCTGCCCTACTTGATGGATACGCCGAGCACGAAGGACAAGGTGGATCGGACCATCGATCCGCAATACCTCTTCGATAACGATGTCTGCACGCCTGCCCAATACAACCAGCTCCGCAACGCATCCATCATGGCTTTCGGGATGGTCTCCCAGTATCTCTCCGAGCGCGGAATGATCCTCGTGGACACGAAGACGGAACACGGGGTCAACACAGAAGGTCAGATCGTGGCGGCAGACGAATTGTACACGATGGACTCGAGCCGCTTCTGGCGCATGGATGACGACGGACAACCGCTGACCCGGGATGGCAAGCCGGTTTCGTTTTCGAAGGAATTCGCGCGAGGAATGGTTACCGAGAAGGATCAGCAGTTCACGGACGAGCAGGCGGGAGAAATCGCCGTCCGCTACATTCAGGGTCTCCAACATTTGACGAGCACGGCATTCGAGCCGGATCTACGGCCTCGCGATCAACGTATCGTTGAATCGACCAATCTCATTCTGGACCACCTGCTATAGACTCGTTTTCAATCGCTGTGGCGACTGCAAGACGGGTGTAACCAAGTGTCCGCCTGTTGTGTCAGTGATATGGAGTCCCGATGGTTCCTATAGACTGACTGTGTAGGCGAAAGGTTGTGGGCCGTCGCCGAACCCCTGGGCTTCCTCTACATCGCCTTTCACCTACCTTTCCCTTACTTTCCGCGTTGTGCGCTACGTTGTCTGGAGGGAGCCTGAGACGGCTTCTGGGAACTTGCCCTTTTACTTGGAACACCTGTCGAGTTTGAACTTGAAGTTGAGCCGCCCCAATGCCTGCTACCCCTGACACGATCCGCCAATTGGCGGCCTTAAGCATCGCAGTGGTCGCCGTTGGCGGCCCTTTGGCTGGAATGACCCTGGCCGGGCTGACGGCCCCTGCGTATATCCACCTTTTAGAGAATGTTACACCTCCTCTGGTTGTCCTGGGACTTGTCCTCGTCGGTGGTAGCGTGGTCGGGGTCGCCTTGCTGCCGTCCTTTTTTCTGGGAGCGGTCTGTGGCTATCTGCTTCCCGGCGCCTGGCCCTATGTCGCCGCCCTTCCCGGACTGGCGTGGGCCACTGCCCTCGGTCTGGCTCTGGGGCGCCTCTTTAGCACGAACTTCCTCGAAGTGTTACTGGAGCGAAAGACGGAGTGGTGGGCCACTTACCAGCGCCTGACCCACACCGCAGGAACTTTTCTACCCACCGCGGTCGCTCTGCTGCGCTTGTCGCCGCATATGCCCTTCGCCCTCACCAACCTTGTCTGCGCGCGCCTGCCGCTGTCCTCAGCCAGGATCTGGTGGTTTTCCTACATTGGCCTGTTGCCCCGAACGATCCTTGCCGCCTATGTCGGTAGCCAGCTGCAGGACTGGCAGGCCCTGCTTGATCGAGATCGCCCGCCTTGGGAATTGGTGCTTTCACTCGTATTGCTGGCCCTCTTCGTCTATTTCACTCGCCGGGTCGTGCAGCGATTCGAATCGAGCGATCTACGGGGTCCGTAGGGGGAAACGGGTTCGCTTTGCGGGCAAACGGGCACGTCAATCTCCCCACCAACCGCGCGGCAACATCACCGGATTCAACCGGGACTGGAATCGAAGTAGTTCATCACCAGCGACGACCCACACGAATCCGAAAAGTGGTACGAGGAAATGCTCGGGACCTCGATTCTTGGGGAGACCGAGTCGAGGAATGCCCCACTGATTACCGTCACCCTGGGTGGGCTGGCGATTCTGATCCGTGGCGTTCGGACCGGAGAAAAACCGACCGATCCCGTCCCCTTGCAGGACTTCGGTGACTATGCCAGTCATAATGAATACGGCGTCGACCACTTCGCCTTCACCTACCACGGGGATTTGAGGACTCTGTGCGAGGAATTACGGTCCAAGGGCGTCAAGCCTTGGGAATTCTCGCTGGGCAACACCATCTGCTACCTTGCTGTCCCGGATGGCGTCAGCATCGAGTTGATGCAGGTCATGAAGTAGCGGCGGCGCAATCGCCAGAGATACGATCGGATCTGGTCCAGGTCGGCTTTATGCGCGAGTACGATCAGGCGCACCAGGACCTCGAGGCCGCTCTCGGGGACGTGGGCTCGCCGCTCGTGTTTCGCGGCTTTCACTACAATCCATCGAAAGGCGTAGAACGTCACATCGACGACGTCATCACGAACACTGCCGTCCACGACATCCACTCCGCGCGCTGGCTACTGAGAGAAGAAATCGTGGAAGTCTACACCAGACATATTCCCCACGCCGAGGATCGACTTGAGATCTGCCGGCTCTTGGTCCTCCATCTCACGTTCCGAAACGGCGCGTTGGGGATCATCCAGGTCAACGCCGACTCGGGATACGGCTACGAAATCGCCGTGGAGATCACGGGCACATCCGGGCAAATCACGACCTCGCCGGTTGCCCAGCCCCTCGTCCGAAACTAGAGCGGTCTCGTGCAGGCCATCGACCCCCATTTTCTGGATCGCTTCGGCGAGGCCTATGTCCGGGAAGCACAATCGTGGGTTGCCGGTCTGCCATCCGCGAGCGGCCCCACCGCCTGGGACGGCTATACGTCACTCATCGTCGCCGACGCCTGCAAGCGATCCTTCCGTTCAGGCGCCCCCCGAGCCGGTGTTCCGTCCCCGACCGCCCTGATCTCTAC
Organism: Latescibacteria bacterium UBA6620; assembly: GCA_002433075.1. Lineage (GTDB taxonomy): Bacteria > Latescibacterota > UBA2968 > UBA2968 > UBA2968 > UBA6620. Next base: position 3,313 of record DJHM01000020.1, on the reverse strand, counting down.
GCATCGAAGTAACGTTCCAGCCTTTCACAAGGCTTAGTGCACGTATGACAAAGCGGTTCTTCAGAAGGTGGATGGACAGAAAAACCACGATCGACCATCGAGAGGAGGCCAGCCCACCCGCTTAGCGGCCCAGGTAAAGGCGGCAGCGAGCAACGCAGATATTTCTCCTCCATACTCGGGGTCATCAACAGTGTCGTCGCTGGGCTGGATTGTACTGCCGGCGTGGGCCACCTTGTCTTGCCGTAGCATCTTGCGAATGCGGAAAGCCCCCGCGGTCCCTGAGCGGGACTTTTCTGGTTCTCTTTTGGTCACAAAAGAGAACATAATGAGAGCGAATTCGGGAAGAAGGGTAGCGACAGCCACTGGCGAACAGCTCTTCGGCGAGAGTCACCTCACACATTCAACCTCGAAAGCGCTACCAGCCTGTTCTCATAACGGTTGACGCCAAACCGTTCTGAGGGTCGCCACCGCGGATTCAGAGCCTCTAGGGAGGAAGCAGGTCCTACAGCCTGCAATCCGTATAACCATCTCCACGCGACCCCGCTTGTCCTCTCACGAGATAAACCGGGACCGGATGAAGGTCGACATCGACCCACGCCGTGTCGGTCGAGCAGTAGCGAATCGTGTAGCCGGCTCTTCGACGATCGCTGAGGTTGGCATCGCTGCCGTGGAGAATGAACGAATCGTGAATCGAAACGCTCCCGGCCTTCATCTCGAGCGTAACCGCGGTATCTTCCATTTCAGACGTAATCTCGATCGTTTTGCTCACCATAGCGTTTTCCGCGGATGGAGTCGTTTCCATCTCACGATGACCGGTGTGGGAACCGGGGATGATTTTCATAGCTGAGTTCAGCGTGTCCGCATCATCGATGGCGAGCCAAACGGTAACGACATCTGTCCCGTGGACGGCCTTCCAGTAGGTATTGTCCTGGTGCCAGGGCACGAAATCCACCGAGTTCGGCGGTTTGATAAAGACGCTGGAATAAACCAGGATCAGGTTCGGGCCGAGAATAGATTCGATCGCGTCCAACAATCGCGGATTTCTACAAATCGTCATCCATCGATCGTCTTTGGTGTGAGGTTCACCCAGATAGTTCTCACCGTCGAGGACGTTGTTGTCCGTCGCCTCGTCGAGGAGTCGCCGATTCGATTCGACCTCCACGTGGCTGAACACATTCGGGAACAGACAGTAGCCCGTTTCGGCGAACCGGGTGGGATCCACATTCAGATTTATCAAGGACACAACCCTCTTCCGACATCGGACGTCTGTATGGAGATGGGAAAGTTCATCGGTTACTCGACCATGGCCTCACGCAACGCCTCGATCTGCTCTTCGCTCATGCCGATGTTGCGCGCGTAGCCGACCACGCCGCAATAGCGCTCCTCTAAGGTGCGCAGTACGGCCAGCATGGTATCGGGTCTACACACCTGATCCTGATGATCCTGCAGGCTGTAGCTGTCGGGGTCGGTTTCCGGATGGGTCTTCAGGTAATGGTCGTACGTGAGGCGGGCAGTGAGGGCGAAGTCCTCGGCGATGGTTTCATCCGGAACCCCGGCGATCCCCAGGACGAGGCCGACGATGAGGCCGGTCCGCTCGGTACCGCCGGCGCAATGCACGAGGGCGGGCAGCGTACCCTCTTGCGATAATAGCACAAGCGTGTCATGGATGTGCGACTTGCGGCGGGCTAGGACCACCGAGTAGGACCATCGCATGTGCTCGACGTAGTTCAGCTCCTCGGGGATGTCTTCGCGCTCCCGGATCAGGGTGTCGCCGACCATGTTCTGGTGGTAGTAGATGACTCCCTGGTCCGAGCCGAAGAAGGCGTTGCGCTTCTCCTGCATCTCTCGGCTCTTGCGCAGATCCAGAACGGAGCGCAGGCCGAAGTCGATCAGCGTCTGCTGGGACGCCAGCGAGAGTTCGTGCAGAGAGTCGGACCGGAGCAGTTGCCCCCAGCGCGTCTGGCGACCGTCTGCGGTCTCGTAGCCACCTACATCTCTCGTGTTGACGGTACCTTCGAGCTCCAGGTGCCGCCTGGGATCCAGATCGTTCATAGATGCTTCCCTCAGTTCGTTTGGTGTCGTGGAGATGAAGGCTTCGCGGTCGACACCTCAGCGCGCAGGGCTCGTCGTCCTATGCCTGTTCCATCAGCCTCAGCCAGTCCAGATGAGTGGCTGCAACTTCGGTGGCACGTCTCCTGCTGCGGGCAAGAAACCCCGACACGCTCTCTCGTCCTGTCGGCTGGTCTGCATCGGAGTAGCGGATGTCGATACTCCATCGGATCTTTTCGGATCGATTCGGGCCTGACCGATGGATGAGTCGGGGATGGAAGAGGATCGCGCCGCCTCGACGGACCGGACAGACCGCAACGCTTACCGATGGCAGATCTTCGTCGGAAATGTCGCGTTTGCCAGTGGCACCCAGCCTTCCGTGAGGCTTCAGGCCGGTCCTGTGGCTTCCGGAAATGACTTCCAGGCAACCGTTCGCTTCTGTCGCATCGACGAGGGGAATCCAGAGGTTCACCATGGGCGTTTCTTCCGCGTCGGCGTCGAGGTATACGAGGTCCTGGTGCCAGCGAACCTTCGAGATCTCTTCACCCGGCATTTTCGCCTGACAGTTGAACTGTGGATGAGAGAGGATCTCCGGCCCAATTATCGATTCGACGAGATCGAGGAGACCGGGATGGGTCATCAGGCCGAACATTCCCGCCGTCTTCAGACTCTTATAGAGAACGTGTCTGCCGACATTCGCGGCCTCCCCGAATGCCTCTTCGACCAAGGCCAAACGTCGGTCGAACGGCTCCGCGGCAAATGTATTCCGGGTCCCGTGCTCCTCGGACGCCTCCAGGGCGCCACGCTCAATCCCCTGTTCGATGTCGGCAATGACAGGTTCGAAAATCTCGTCCGGAATCAGATCTTCCAGCAGCAGGTAGCCCTGTTCCGAAAACTCAGCGTGCTGTGTAGCGTTCAAAAGCATCATGCTGTCTCACGCGAGGTTTAGCTCCCGGCTGCGGCGAATCTGTCTTTCGCAAGGCCAGGACGGTACTGGTAGCAAGAATAAACGGCGCTCTCACATAGACTGACAAGGGAATCGAAACCTCATCTTGAAACTAAATTTCATTGCGGACTGTCCACGATAGCGGGTATAGACATTGGATTCTCGGTTCAGGGAGGGAAGAAGGTGAGAACGGGACGAGCGCAGGATCACGATGTCGGGGCGCATCTGGACCTGCTTGAAGCGTGGATCGAGGCGCAGCGCACCTATCGTGGACTCGTCGGCGCATCGGTCGGAATTGACCTGCCCCCCGGGATTGTT
>DJHM01000012.1:62146-92492 GCA_002433075.1 Latescibacteria bacterium UBA6620 | reverse complement strand
CGATGGGAGGGTCGGGTTCCTCCAGCGGTTCGAGTTCTTCCGGTGCGTCCGTTGCCAGATCTCGCGTCGCCGTATCTGCTTCGGCGGAGTCGGGATCGATGCCCTTGAGGTCGAAGATGATGAGCAGCCAGGCGCGACGGGCGACGATGGCGTGCGCCTGCTTGTAGGCTTCTATCGCTTTGTCGCGATCGCCGTTCTCGAGGTGTTGGGCTGCCTCACGCGCGAGTTGCTCCGCCTTTTCCTCTTCCGACTGTGCAGTGGCCGTTGCTGTCGCCGTGGCGGATACGCTGATGTTGATGTTGGGTGGTCGTTGTGTGTCGGCGTCAGAAGGGGTGTTCGATGGCACAGTCGCTTGCGCGGGTTGGTTCTGCTCGGTGGCAGGTGGGGTCGAACGCTTCGGGGGGGGAGGCACGTTCGCCCAGGCGTTGATGTTTTCGACGGCCTTGGTGAGGGCCTGTTTGACTTCGGGGTTGAGCTCGGTCCGCAGGGTCTTCTGCAGTTCGGGCAACGTGGCCTGACTGTGCTGCTTCCCGAGTGCGTCGGCGAGGTTCTTCCTCTGTTGCTTCGACAAGGGTCGGGCGGGTTTCGTCAGGTAACGGGCGAGTGTAGGCCCGAGCGCGGGATCAATCCGGGCGATGGCGTCTTTGGCTTCCTCCTGAACCGCCGGATCCGAATCTCCGAGGGCGATGATGAGGGACGGAATCGATTGCGGGCCGCCGAACTCTCCAAGGACTTCGACGAGGAGGATCTTCGTGGCTCCCGTGAGGTCGAGATCCTCCAGTCCCTCGAGGGCTTCGCCGATGGCTGATGCAGCGGAGGGCCCGATTTCGATGAGCAGGCCCTTGACCTTCTCGGGTGGAAGCCCATCGCCGATGCCGGTGCCTTTGGCTGAGAGAGCCTGAATCAAGCCGGGAACGGCTCGGGCTCCTTCCTTCAGCAGAGCACGCTGTGTGGCGGGCTCGCCCGAGCGAATCTTTGCGAGTCGGTCAGATCGAGCCCTGGCGCGCTCCTTCGCTGTGTCTTTTCTCCGGCTGGTCGGTGGATCTCCAAAAAGGATATAGAGTCCGCCGCCCAGAAGTCCGAGCAAAGCGAGGATTGTGACGATGCGCTGTACGAAGTATCCCGAGAAACGGGATGTGCCGGATTCCTCGGCGGGTTCGGGGGCGCGTTCGGACGGGGGTTGGGGGGCTGGAGACGCCTCGGCTTCGGGCTCCTCCTCAGGTTCGGGTCGGGACTTGGGTTGAAAGGTATCGACTTCGCGGAGGCGCGCCCAGGTCTCCATTCCCTCCCGCCAGATGAGCGTCCCACCATCGATACGCTTGCGACCGAGGAGGTACTTGACATCGTTCTCCGACATCGGGCCCTGACGCTCCTGGCCGATCATGATGAACCACGGTTGTTCTTCTTCAGGCACGACGACCTCAAACGCAAAACTTTTTAATACAACTGTTTAGAGATGATTAATTATAGGGTCGTGTACGGGGCAGGGCAAGGTAGCGCGTGGGAATGCAGGGGGTGTGTGTTCCCAGGGGAAGTGGTCCAGCTGGAGGGTTTACTGAAGGCCGAGTACGCGGCCGTAGATTTCGGTGGCTCGCATCCGCACGGTAAGGTCAGCGTCGTCCGTCATTGCTAGCGCGAGATAGGGTAGGCCTGCACGGTCACGAACCAGGCCGAGAGATTTGATCACTTCGAGTCGGACGCTGGTGTTCTTCTCGACGCCGGCGACGAGGGCCTCGCCCAGGACGCTGGCGACCTGACGCTCCTTCTTCCCGATCTCGCCGAGGGCATCGGCAGAGGCCATCCGGATCGTGAAGTTGCGATCCCGGAGGAGGGCTTCGTGAAGCGGCTGGACGCTGAACTGGGTACCGATCTTCCGGAGCATTCGAACCGCTTCGAGACGAACACCGAGATCGACGTCGTTCCTGAGCGCTTCCTGGATGTAGGGAACTGCGAAAACGGTCCCTGCAAACCGAAGGGCTTCAACGGTCCGCATTCGAACGGTAACATCCCGATCCTTGAGGGAGACTCCGAGGGTCTCAAGTGCCTGGCGACCTCCGATGTCGCCCAGACCTTTGGCGGCTTCGGATCTTACGGCGGAGGATCGTTCTAGGTCGTCGTCAACGGCCCGGCGAAGGAGCAACGCGGCCATCGGCCCACCGACGAGCGCGAGGGAATGTACGGCCTTGATCCGGACCGCCTCTTCACGAGCGTCGAGCTGACCGAACAGCGGCGCCAGTTCCTTCGGAAAACTGTTGGCGGTAACGATTTGCTCGTATTTGTCGGCGGTTTCCTTGTTGAGCTTCTCCATCTGAGTGACCGGAGGGGCCGGTGCCTGGGCAGAGATCGGCTGGATCAAACCCGCCATCAGGAGGGCCAAAATGGGGAACGTTTTTCCGATCATTGGCGTATTTCGATCGTGTCTACGGATTTGACGTTCGAACATCGGTCGTCTCCGCCGGGGATGAAGAGCCTCACCGGACCGCCGTAACGGGCCGGGAGGGGCCTGTTTTCGAGCTTGTAGACGAGGAATCCGTCGTTTCGGGCCTGTCGGGTGGAAACGTTGGCCGAAAAATCATCACCGGACCGAAATACGAGCTCTCCCTCGCCGGGCGCGTGCCCCACGATATCGAGCAAAACGTGGACCGGGATGGCCTCACCCTCTCGTCCTGGAACCTTCGTCCCGATATCGGGCAGGCGCTGCGGGAGCGCTTCTAGATCGGCATAGCTGAAGGTTTTGCTTTCTTCGCGAGCACCGACGATCGTGAGGATCGGCGCACGAATGGGATCGTTTTCGGCTGCGGCGGCGAGGACTCGCTCTTCGGCGATCTCTGCTACACGTCGATCGTAGCCGATCGGGGCGGCAAGGGTGACGGTCAGCTTGGGGCGGATGGATCGTACGACGTCGAGGGCCTCCTCCAACCTGTCGCGTTCCTTCGCCGAGAGCTGGAGTGCGAAGGGCAGCAGCACGACGGGGGAATCATTGTCCGTCACGGTGTCGAGGACGGGTGACAAGGCGTCAGGCAGGTCCTCGATCATAACCCGGTGAACCCGAAACGCGGACAGGGCCTCGACGGTCTGATTGAGCGGCGGGTCGTCCTGACGGCCTACGACGATGATGACGGGATTGGGGGACATAGGCGATGATGAATACGCTGTTTACAGGGAAGCTGGCTGACGGCCTTCAGTATTTCGGTGAACTGCCTCTGCCCATCCAGTTGGTCCTGCTTGCCTGGGCACTGATAGTGGTGTTCGGAGGGTCTCGCTTTCTCCGGCGCGTGATACGGGGTGCGCGTCGCTCGATCGTTCAGGATGACGAGGGAAAGTCGCGTCGCGCGTAGTCCAGCGCCATCAGCTCGAAGGCGTTCATCAGGTAGACGTCCCGGATGTCGGGTTCGAGCGCCTCGACCATCTGCCTGGCCAGGACAGGAACTTCGTTCTCGAGGTTCCCGTGAAGTCGATCGATCTCTTCCTGCGGATCCCCGTGCTTCTGCTTGTAGGATTCAAGGGCCGCACGATAGATTGTGGTCGCGAGTCGTCGGGGATCGCCGTCGAGCTGAATGTCGTTCATCGTATCTCTCGAGTTACACGGCCATCTCTGCACGAATGGCAGGATGGCTCTCGTAGTTGACGAGTTCGAAGTCCTCGAAGACAAAGTCGTCGATGCGGGTTTGGCCACGGTCGGTGATCCGCAGAGTCGGTAACGGTAGAGGGTCACGACTGAGCTGTTCGTCGACGGCGTCGAGGTGATTGAGGTAGATGTGCGCGTCGCCCAGGGTGTGAATGAATTTGCCCGGTTCGAGGTCGGTGACACGGGCGACCATATGCAGCAGCAACGAGTAGGATGCGATGTTGAGGGGCACGCCGAGGAACATATCACAGGATCGCTGATACATCTGTAGAGAGAGCCGACCGTCAGCCACGTAGAATTGGAAGAAGGTGTGACACGGAGGTAGCGCCACGTCCTCCGGATCGATTTCTGCTGCGTTCCAGGCGTTAACGAGAATCCTTCGTGAACCGGGATTGTGGCGGATCAGATCGATTGCCTCTTCCAGCTGGTCGACGACCTTTCCATTCCCTCTCCACGCCCTCCATTGGGCGCCGTAGATCCGTCCCATCGTCCCGTCATTCTCATCCAGCCCGAGCCGGTCGAGGTAATCCGCGTAGTTTCCGTCCCAGAGTTTGTTGTGTCGGTAAATGGCCCGGAGGTCGTTGATGTTGTCGCTGCCGGACACGAACCACAACAACTCCGACAGCATCGACTTCCAAACGAGCTTCTTGGTGGTGACGGCAGGAAAGGTTTCGGCCACGTCGTAACGAGCCTGGAACCCGAACGCGGAAAGCGTGCCGACGCCCGTGCGGTCTTCCTTGCGAACTCCGTGTTCGCGAACATAACGTAGCTGGTCGAGATACGCGTGCAAGCGAGTCTCCCGATCGTCGAGCGGGGGAGCGCTCGGAATTGTCGTGAGGAACGAGTTGTGAGGGATTGGGATGAGACTGCGGGGCGCTCCAGCGTGAAATCGTGCGCCTGTTTTTAACGTAGCAGATGATCACACGGGCGGCAAGCCAGATGGTCAGCCAGTCGGTATAGAGGGTTCGACTGCAAGCAGGCCCGGTGACACGGGTTCCTCGAGGTTCAGAATGCGACCGAACAGGTCGTAGCCCGCGGCATCGGTGATTTCGACCTGGGCGAATGCACCGATGTGCGCCTCCCCGGTAAGGAACACGGATCCGTCGATTTCGGGCGCGTCCATCTTTGTGCGGCCGATCCAGCCCGTTTCGGACGCCCCGTCGGGTTCGTCGATGAGGACACGGAAGGTTCGTCCGACGGCATTCAGGTTCGCCTCGGACGCAATCTCTTCCTGGAGGGATATCACACGGTTCATTCGCTCGAGCTTCACGTCCTCGGGCACGGTGTCTTCCAGGGATCCGGCGGCGGTGTTTTCTTCTTGTGAGTAGGTGAACCCTACGAGACGACTGAAACGTGTTTCGGCCAGGAAGTCCAAGAGCGATTCAAACTGTTCCTCCGTCTCTCCCGGGTAGCCGACGATGACGGAAGAACGGATCGTGAGGTCGGGGACGGCGTCGCGCAATCGCCGCACAAGCGATTGGATGCCCTGACGCGTCGTCCCCCGATTCATCGACTTGAGGATCGTGTTGTCGGCGTGCTGAATGGGCATGTCGACGTAGCCGCAGAGCTTGGGTTCGGTGGCCAGCAAATCGATCAAGTCCTGGCGCCAACCCGTCGGATAAGTGTAGAGGAGACGGATCCATTCGATGCCGTCAACCTGGATGAGTTCCTCGAGCAAATCTGTCAGACGCGGATTGCCGTAGAGATCGGCCCCGTAGCGCATCGTGTCCTGGGCGATCAGGGCGAGTTCCCGGCTCCCGTGGCCGGCCAGACGATGGGCTTCGGCGACTAGCCGTTCCATCGGGACGCTCTGATTCTTCCCACGGATGCCGGGGATGGCGCAGAAGGCGCACGTTCGATCGCAGCCGTCCGAGATGCGAAGGTAGGCCCAGTGACCGGGAGTGTGGAGATGCCGTTGGTCGAGACCCTTGAGCGGGCCTTCGCGGCGTTTACCCAAAAGCCGATCGCAATGTTCGACGATTCGAGCTTCTTCAGCCAGCCCCATCACAATGTCGGCTTCGGCGAGTTCGGCTTGTAGCTCCTGGGTATAGCGCTGAGCGAGGCAGCCGGTCACGATCAACCCTCGACACGAACCCTCGCGCTTGTAGTCGGCGGCCTCGAGGGCAGTGGCGATCGATTCTTCCTTGGCGGGCTGGATGAAACCGCACGTGTTGACGATGATGATGTCCGCGTCGTCCGGGCGCTCCGAAACGAGGTAGCCGTTGAGCTCCAGACGACGGTGCATCGTCTCCGAGTCGACGGTGTTTTTAGGGCAGCCGAGGGTGATGAGGTGGACCTTGTCCATTGCTGTGAAAGAATCGGGCGCCGGAGTCCCTGTGTCAAGGGAGGGCATCGAATGCCGACGTGGATCGAACGGTTCACCCGAGACAATCTGATTGCGTGTCAGGATGCGACCTGCTACTTTCGGTGTGCTGCTGGTATCGCCTGGGTGTGGCTCCCGGGCGTTTTTTGATGGGTGGACGCGCTTGGACTTTCTGCAAAGCCGGCGATTTCTCGACACATTGCCTGATTGGGAGACCGGCAGGCCCCCGACCGGCCCGATCGACGACTACCTTCCTAGGATGCGGGCGCTGCTCGCCCGACTCGAGAATCCGGAGCGGGCGTTCCGTTCCGTGATCGTGGGAGGCACGAACGGAAAGGGTACGACGGGGAGTTTCATCTCCGCGCTGGTAACCGCGTCGGGACGTAGGGTCGGATTCTTCAGTTCTCCTCATCTGCACTCGGTTCGTGAACGGGTTCGACTCGATGGGATTCCGTCCGAACGCGAGGCCTGGGCCGCCGGCGTGGCCAGGATCAGGGATGCCGCGGTTGGTTTCGAGACCGAGGGCGTAGGTGGATTCTCGAAATTCGAGGCACTGACGGCGTTGGCCGCATTGTTGTTCGAAGACGCGGGCGTGGAGGTGGCGATCTTCGAGGTCGGGCTGGGTGGACGGTACGACTCGACGAATGCGTGGGACCACGAGGTTTCGGTGCTCACGTCGATCGATCTGGATCACGTCGAATTCCTGGGTATGACAGTCGAAGAGATCACACGGGACAAATCGCACATCGCACGTCGCGATCGCCCGCTGTTCACGCCTTCGAGCCAGCACGAATCGGTGAGCGCGGTGCTGAAAAATCGCCAGATCGAGGTGGGCTTCGATCTTCGCTGGGTCGAATCGGAAGCTGTGCAGACCGTAGGGCAACCGTTATCGTCCGACGTGTTGGCGGAGAATGTGAGTCTTGCCCGGGCGGTTGCCTCGGCCCTGTTTGAGGTGACGGATGAGACGATGAAGGTCGCTCTCGAGCGGCACGAGTGGCCGGGGCGTTTCGAGATCGCACGGACGGTTCCCCCGATCGTGCTCGACGGCGCCCACAATCCAGCCGCTGCACGAAGACTCGTAGAGAGCCTCCGCCGTCTCGCCCCGAAGTGGACGTTCGTCGTCGGGGGCGCCTCGGGCCACGACGCGCGTGGCGTGATGGAAGCATTAAGACCGGTGGCTGAAGAGTTTCGTCCCACGCGTTCGGATCATCCCAAGGCATTGCCCTGGTCCGATCTCGTGGGCTATGCGGGAGACACACCCTGTGAGTTCTTGCCGCCGGGTGTCGAACATCTAAGGACTTTTCTGCGGGACGTAGAGGGTCCGACGTGCGTGACAGGATCGCTGCACCTGGTGGCGCAGGCGCGGCGCGCGCTTGATCTGCCTGCTGAGCTCGACGGGATCACCGAAGATGTGCTGCTCGAATCGCTGACCTGTCTTTCGATGGCCGCCGAGGAGGAGGGTTTCTCGCTCGAGGCGGTCTCGGAGGACGGGAACGTGCTTCTGGTTCGGGGTCTGCAGCGCCCGACCTATTTTCTTCGAAACAAGCATCCGTTCAACGACTACGTCACAGCGAGGCTTGCGGAAGACAAGGCCTACCAGTACGAACTGTTCACACAGGCAGGCCTTCCGGTGCCATTGTCGATGAAGGTGTTCAACCCACTGGCGGACGAGCGGTTCAATCGGTACCGAACACATTCTTCCGTAGATGACGTGCTGAGCGACGTGGAGGATCGATTCACCTACCCGGTGGTCGTCAAACGGAACCAGGGGTCGATGGCGCAGGGGGTCTACCTTGAAGGGAGCCGTGAAGGGCTTCGGGCGCGTCTCGTCAACATGTGTGAGTCGAGCGGCCTCTTTCAAAATGTCATCCTGGTCCAGGCCTATGTGAGCGGACCCGAATACCGAGCTGTCGTGGCTGATGGCAGGCTTCTTCTTGCCTACGAAAAACAGGCACCCGAAACCGAAATCGTGACAGATGACCTCAATCCATTGCACCATCAGAGTGGCAGGGCAGTGCGGGTCGAAGATCCGAATCTGCTCAAGGCGCTAGGTGAAATTGCCGAATCCCTGTATGAGGTCCTGCCCCTGGGGTTCTGCGCGATCGACCTGATTGGCGGCCAGGAAGGCCTGAGGATCCTCGAGGTGAACCCGAACCCGGTGTGTTATTTCTACAATTCCGAATACGGGCGGGAAGAGTTCGTCGAGATTTATCGCAAACTGCTGCGGCGAAATCTGGCTCAGGACGCGCTGAATGTGCGGCCGATGCCGGAAGAACCCGTGGCTCCGGCCGACGGGCCGGCGGTGTGATGGGCTGGACCCACGCTGAGTCAGCCGAATGGACCGAACCGGGCTTGCAGCCCGGACGACCTCTGGAGGCAGTTATGAGTGAAACGGGCTGGATGAGAACTATGCTGATTCTGATGGCAACCTGTGTGGTTGCGATAAGCGGCAGACTGGAGGCTCAGAGCGAGTTCATCGTGTTCAAAGCCAAGACCCCGCTGGACAAGGGGACCGCTGCACCCGACTCCGCTCGCCAGAATGATTTCTATATCAAGATCGGGTCGGATCGTGGCGTGCAGATCGGAATGACGATGAACGTTTACCGGGATCACGTGGTCGAAGCCGACATTGGCAGCATTACGTTCAAGACGACCCAATTTGTCGGCCGCGTCCGGGTCTACGAAGCACAGCCGGATATGTGCGTGTCTCGCGTGATCGAGTTGGCGTCGCACGGAGATCCGCATCTCAACCGGACGGCCGTGATGATTGGAGATTACGTCCAGCCGGTGTTCGTCGTTTCTTCGGAAAACCTGTTCGACAAGGGGAGCAGTACCCTCCGACCCGAGGCGATACGCGAACTGGATCGGGCGGTTGCTTTCATCAAGAGATTCCGGCCGATCAAAGTGCGCGTGGAAGGTCATACGGACAGCGAGGGTCCGGATGACGTGAATATGGGGCTGTCCGAATTCCGGGCCCAGAGTGTGAAGGCCTACCTGGTGAGTCAGGGAGGGATCGACGACAACGTGCTGATTCCCGTAGGCTACGGCGAGCAGAAGCCGATCGCTTCGAACGACACCCCCGAAGGCCAGCGGAAAAATCGGCGATTCGAGATCGTGATCGAACAGTAAACGGGGTGCCCGAATCGGGATAAAATCGAGGCCGTTCGCCCTCTTGGGCGGACGGCCTTTTGCGTGCCTGGAGCCTCAAATTTATGGGCAAATCGGTCGATATATAGAATGGGGTGTGGGGTCTCCACGTCTCATCCTAACATCGCCCCAGACTAGAATCACTATGATCGATCTTTCTTCGTTCTTTGCGGATCGTGTTCCCCTGGCCGAACGGCCTCAGGGCGTCCCCTCAGGACCCGCTGAAGCGGAATCGGGAGATCTGCTGGATCTCACGCCCGACGAAGTGCGCGAGGAACTGCTGTCCAACCTGGCCGGAGCTTCATTCGACCAGCCGGCAGAGGAACCTCCGATCGCGGTCGAGAACGGCACCTACGCACCGAGCACGGTGGTAAGTTCGTCGTTCGCAATTTCCTTCAATCTGAACATTCAGACTCAGCGGTCCCTGATTGCCTCACCCGTTTCGGTGAACGATCGCGATGGCTCGTCGGCCTCGGTCCGGGCACGGGAGTCGAGTAGTCTCTACTACCAGTCCTCGCTGTTCGAGTCGAGACGCGCAATCGCGGGGGGCTTCGCAGAGTCTCGCCAGCTGCAGACGGAGCTCTTCTACAGCCGCACGCGGGAGCTTTCGGTCGATATGCCGGCCGGTCGCGCGGAGCGGTTCGGACAGACGAGGGAACGTGTTGCACGCACTTTTCAGCTGGATATCTCTCTCGAGTTTTCCTTCCTGGGTCAGTTCACTCGTCAGGCAGAATCGATCGGCGATCTGAACAGCGGAATGCTCGATCGATACCTGTCTGAAACAGATGCCAGATCCGGGTCAGGAGACGCCCTACAGCGGTTCTTCGACCACGTCGATTCGGCCCTGAGTGAAACCCGGGAGTTCGTGCTGTCTTCCCTCGACGGGCTGATGGAGCAGGCGACGGAAACGTTCGGTCTAGACGCAGATGGAACGGCAGCACTGAGTTAGTTCGTCGTATAATGAGCTGAACGCCTTCTTCGACGAGGTCGACGGCTTCCTCCAGGAAGCCCGTGCCTCCTTCGGTCAGCTAGCTGTGGCGCCGGAGGTCGAGGCGGGGGACGAACTCGCCCAGCCTGAAGTCGCAGATTCCGAAGAGGAACTCACTACGCTCGTATAGCTGGACAGACGACCCTTGAAAGGTCGGTGGGTATGATCGGGACACCTGTCTCGTCGAACGGCTATCCCGGATCACCCGCCCGCTCGACCCACCCCCTGAAACGCTCGAGCTCGCTTCGTAAACCACGTACCCGGCGAATTCCTTCTTCCACGGTGGGTGCGTCCTATGATCGCATTCTGCGCTCTCAGCCTCCGGGGCCACCGCTCCGACTGTGCTCAGAAGGACGGAATCTCCTGCACGGAAAGCAGAGTCCACCGTGAGGACGGCGCACCGCATCGTGACGACATTTCGTCGAAGCCTCAGTTTGATGCTTCAGTTTCGGGGATTTTCGTTTACGGTGTAGCTGGCGAGAGGATATCGTTCAACAAGAAGACCGGGCCGGAAGGATGGCTCGGTCTTCTTGTTTTTCTGTCGTGCGGGTTTGTGCGTGGGTCAGGCGCGGATGGCGCTCATTCGGTGCGTGCGGGCGTTGAAGCGCTTGCCGGTAAGCAGCCGGGAAAGGGTGTTCGACACGCGGAGGGTGATCCGATTTCGTCCGTTCTTCAGATGAGAAGATTTCCCCTCCCAGGTGTAGGGCGACCAGGGACGGGACCCGATGACGTGACCGTTCACGCTCAGTTCGTAGACGTCTTCGGAGTCACGCAGTTCGCGATCGAGAGTGAGCGTGAATCGGTCGGGCTTAGGCCGTTTGAGGCTGACCTCCTGAGAATACGCGACAGTCCCCGCGTAGAAAGGCATTCGATTCTGATCGAGATCGGCGAAAGGCCCCCGTTCGGGGAGGGCGCCGATGCGATAGGCATCGGTTTTCCACTTTCTGACACCGAACTTGCCGAACAGGTAGAAGGCGTCTACGAGACCCTCGGAGAGTTTGGAGACTTCGACCCGCACTGCGATGGTGTTCTTTCCCTTGGTGACTCGTCGACTAAGAGCGCAGGTAAGATTGCTGTTGTCGTACCGGAACGTGGGTCTGAAGGCGTTGTTCGGTAGGCGAGAGCCGTTGACGAAGACCTGGTAGTCCCCGAGAATCGCACTGCGGTCGAGGACGAGCGACAGCTTACTGGGCACGAGGTCGGCCTGGAAGGTGGTCCGATACCAGACGACGAGAGGCAGCTGGACTTCAGGGTCGCCTTCTTCGTTGGCGTAGGTGAGTGGAACGTTGGCCTGGGAGACCGATCCAAGCTGCTCGGAGAATAGCGCAGGCTCGACTGACGCCCATCTGCCGTCGTTGTGGGTGAGGGCGGCCCATCCGTCCTTTGTCCCCCGATCCTGAGGATCGATCTGCATCCGGAAACGATCGATCCGGAGCGCGTTGTCCGCCTCCGGATCGATCCGCCAAGCCCCCTCGAGGGAAAGGTCCAGCGTTGCGGTTTCCGCTTCCGCAACTCCCTCGGGTTCGGATCTTGAGGCTACGAGAAGGTGAGAGGTATGTGCCTCGAAGCGCAGAGCGGCTGTCATCCGTCCGTCTTCGTACTGGGCCGATAGTGGCTCACGCTTCCCGGTCTCGAGGTTCCAGCGTTCGAGGATGTGTTTCCTGTCGGGGACCCGGACACTGATGGAAGAATCGAAACCGTAACCGACCGTGTTGGCGAGGAAGATGACCCGCTGGTCTCCGTCAAGCCGCTCCTGGATGAGGACCGACCCCGCGGCTCGCTTCTCCGTCTGAAGGACGACCTCCCTGGGAGACACCTGGTCGAGGACTTCGCCCAGCGCGCGGGTTCCGTTGTTTTCGACAACGCAGCCGCCGGTGCGAACGAGGTGCAGGTTGCCTCGATTGACGAGGTGGACCCCCAACTCGTGCCCCATATAGTCCTTGATCATCCTGCCCGCTTCCATATCGGACAGTTTTGTGATGGCTTCGACGATCGAAGGTCCTTCCTGGATGTCCTCGATCGGGAGCAGGCTGACCGAAACGACCGTTCCCTCTTTGTTAATGAAGTCGCGGAGGACTTCGAAGGCATCGCGCTCGAGGTTCGTGATGGGGGGGATGACGAGCACATCGTAGACGCAGTCCCCGATGTGGATCTCTCGACCCCGGATCTTGCCCTGTGCAAGCATCGCAGGGTCCAGACAATCGAAGCTTCGTCCCAACCGGGGCAAGGCTTCGAGGATGGCGGCCCAGTCCGCACGAAGGCGCTCTGCGAGTTTTTCCTCATCGCTGTCGAAGCCGCTGTAGCGCCACGCTTTTCCAGGATGACCGAGATGGGCGATCAGGGAGGTTCCTGGCTCCAGAAGCGCGACACGGCTCGCTCGCGAACCTGCATTCAGCGCATAGGAGAGCCGCCCGATGTAGTCACTGATGGCCCCGTAGGATTCCCAGTGGGGACTCTGGTTGAATTGGGAGGACGAGCCGTCGTGTTTTCTCAGTCCATCGATCGTGTAGGAGAAGCCGTGAGGCGTGAAGACGTTACAGCCCTCGGCGGCCAGACGATCGACGGCTGACTTGATGTCCTTGGCAGAAAGGGACCACCCTGCGCCTTGACCGACGGTCGCGAAGACTTTTCCCGACCCCGTCTGGCGGGCGGCCGACGCAGCGAACACGGGATTCAGGCTCGGATTGGCACAGGCGCCGTCGGGCGCTTCCGCGTGCCCCTTCTCCGACCCGCCCTTGATACCCGCGATGTGACCCGCATCGAGGTGTGCGCTTCGGAACAGGGGAACGTCGGTCAGGAAGCTGAGCTTATTCTCAGTTGCCCACTCGGCACAGGTGCGGTGGTAGCTGAGTTGCAGAAGCTCGCTGAGCGTCTGGAAATAGTCGTATCGGATTCTGGCGGTGTTCGGCCCGAATGGGGTGATCAGGGCGGGTAGCTGAGAGATCAGATCGTAGCCGTTCCTGGCCCGATAGGCGTCCGGAAGGATGCTGGACCAGGGCAGGTGACCCGGGGCCTTCGCTTCACTCGTGGTGTAGAACCCCCTGACCGTCTTGCCGAGGTGTTTGCCTCCAAGGTCGACATAGGGCTGGAAGGTCGACCGGATGTAGGTCATCACCGCTTCGCGGCTGAGGGGGTCGAAGTGGGTTCCTGTCTGGTCGGGTCCCCGTACCTCCTGCTGGAGGAAGACGATGACACGCCAGCGACCTGCGGGAGCTTTCCAGTAAAGCCGCTGAACCGGGTCGTGTGTTTCAAACTGGCGGTCGAAGAAGGGTTCGGCATCGGAGGTTTTTTGCAGACGCTGAGCGCGGTGGTCGACACCGATGAAGCTGTCGATCTCCTCCGCGTCTTCCCACAGACTCCGGTCGCGGCGGAGGGGGACTGCGACTGCACGAAGGACGGTTGCCCAGGGGAGTTCGAGATCGACCTGCTGACCTCCCTGAACCGTGGTTTCTCGGAAGGTTAGGTATTGCGCTCGGTGACGGGGTTCGGTGAGCACAACCCGTCCGCCCGTGAGCGCACGCGCGTGAGGGAACGCGTCGTGAAACCAGACGCTGAGATCGTTCTGTCTGGCCGTCTCAATCGCGAGACCGATGCGATCGAACCACGTCTGCGACAGGTAGGGAATGCGCAGCCCGGCACCCGCGGCAATCACGAAGCCGCCGACGCCCTTGTCCGCCATCTCGCGGATCTGGCGGACGAGCTCCGCCTCCTCGATGTTCCCGTTCCAGAACCAGAAGGGAGCAGGGCGATAGTCGCCCGGGGGATTTGTAAATAACTTTTGTTCCATTCGTTTTCGTCTAAGGTCCGGTATCGATGTCGATTCCGAGAAATCCAGAAGAAAGGAGGCTCTGGACTTCAAACAGTAGCCAAGTGCCTACGAGACATCCCAGAAAGGCAAGGAAGAGGTTTCTGGCCCAGGGGTTCCTGGTGCGTGTCGATGATCGTCGCCTGCGCTGGGTGCTGGTCTCGATCTGTGGCTGCACTCGCTCCAGCTGCTAGACTCCGGCGCCAGGAGAAACTGTCGGAGTCGGCTCCGGTTCAGGCTCGACGACGGGATCCAGCTCCTGGGGTGCTTCCGACGGTGCCTGCTGGACGAGATCCTGGCTCCGAGCTGCCCGAGTTGCGCCATTTTGCCAGGATCAATTTCAGAGGACACGATGACGACCGGCAGGTTGAGGTTCAGGTCCTTGATGAACTCGAGAAGGGCCTCACCCTGGACGGTCGGAAGGTAGAGATCGAGCAGAACGATGTCTGGCGGCGTCTCGTGGATCTTTGCGATCGCCTCTGTTCACTTCCGGACCGACCGGATTCGGTATTCACGATGGGCGAGGGCCGATTCCAGCACTGTCGAGACCTCGGGCTCATCGTCCACCACAAGGATTGTCCGCTGCTCTTCCAATGGCGGGTCCTCCTCGGGGTGGAGGCTGCTTCAGCCGTCCCCACACGCCTGGCAGAGATAGCTTGCCACGCGCCTGCCCTTCACGAATCGAGTGAGCTTCACGTCCCCCTCGGCCTTCCGGCAGGACTCGCAGGGCCGGTCGAAAACTGGGGTGGGGGCCGCGAGCTCTGATTCGCACTGATCGCATCTATATGCTACTGTTTTTTCTCCGTTTAAAACTTCACTTCGAGCCTGGGTGGCTGGACGCTCTTTACAGCTATCGCAGATCAAGAGGGACCATCCTGATGAAACGGTTTATCTATATGATATTATGTTACTTACAGACCGAAGTTGCAGGTTGGGCCTCAAAGGCCCCACGCTGCTCTGAAGCGCTGCCCAATTTAATTTCTGCGCTCTGAAAGTCAAGAAAATTCAATATATTGCACTCGCGAGGACTCTATCAAGAGCAACGTTTCGGTGGTGATTGTGCTTCCATTACGTATACTTGAGGCCAATGTCGCTCGAGATTCACGGACTTGTTCTTGCCGCCGGTCTCTCGAGGCGGATGGGGGCGTTCAAACAGCTTCTCCCGTTCGGCTCCAGGACGGTCGTTGAATCCGTCGTTCAGGCGGTGCGGGACGGAGGTGTCGACGACCTGACGGTGGTGTTGGGGCACCGTCAGGAGGAAGTTCGAACCGTTCTAGCCCCCCTTAAGGTATCGACGGTCCTCAATCCGGCCTACGAGGACGGGATGTTCAGCAGCGTTTTGTGCGGAATCCGGCACCTGGCTTCAGCCGACGCGGTTTTGCTCGCCCTCGGCGATCAGCCTCAAATGACGGCCCCCATCGTACGAACGGTCGTAGACGCGTTTCGGGAGACAGAGGCCGGGATCGTGGTGCCCGTTTTCGGCGAGAAACGAGGGCATCCGATCGCTCTCGACCTTGCGAGGTATCGCGCTGAAATACAGGCGCTTACAGGCGATGAGGGGCTGAAGCCTGTCGTGCGCGGTCATCCCGAAGACACGATCGAGCTGAGCATCGACAACGAGCTGATTTTGAGGGATATGGACACACGCGAAGACTACGAGCGGGAGCTGGATCTCCTCCGAGACAACGATTCAGAGGATGTCGAATGAACGGGAAACTGAACTACCGCAGCCTGCAGGAATTTATCCAGGCGATCGACGAGGCTGGTGAGTTGAAGCGAATTTCGGCGGAGGTCGATCCCCGCCTCGAGGTGACAGAGATTGCGGATCGGGTGATGAAGCAGCCCGCAGGTGGGGCCGCTCTCCTGTTCGAGAACGTGAAAGGCAGTGACATCCCGCTCGGGATCAATCTGTTCGGTTCGTCAAAACGAATGGCGATGGCTCTTGGGGTGGAGGCGCTCGACGACATAGGCGATCGTTTGTCGGAGATGCTCAAGCTGGAAGTACCCGACTCGCTGATGGGCAAACTGGCGATGCTGCCGATGCTCAAGGAGATGGCCAGCTTTCCACCTCGCAGCGTGAGGTCGGGCGCGTGTCAGGAGGTGGTCCTGCAAGGCGATGACATTGATCTTTCTGCCCTTCCGGTGATGACCTGCTGGCCGGATGATGGGGGACCCTACATCACCCTCCCACTCGTGATCACGAAGGATCCGGAGAACGGGATTCGGAACGTGGGGATGTACCGGATGCAGGTAATCGACCGAAACACGACGGCGATGCACTGGCAACGGCACAAGGTGGGGGCGCGTCACTTCGAACTGGCTCGGCAGAAAGGAGAGCGGATGGAGGTGGCGGTCGCGCTCGGCGGCGACCCGGCCACGATGTTCAGCGCCACAGCACCGCTCCCTCCGGTGATCGACGAGTTCATCTTCACCGGGTTCCTCAGACGAAGACCGATGGAGCTCGTAAAGGGAGTTACTGTGGATCTGGAGGTTCCGGCCGAGGCTGAAATCGTGCTCGAAGGGTATGTCGATCCGACAGAAGACCTGATCCTGGAGGGGCCCTTTGGAGACCATACGGGATTCTATTCCCTGGCCGACTACTATCCGGCCTTCCACGTAACCGCGGTGACGATGCGCAGGAACCCTGTCTATCCGTCAACGATCGTGGGCAAGCCTCCGATGGAGGACTATTATCTCGGCCACGCGACGGAGCGCATCTTCCTCCCCCTGACGCGCCTGATTATGCCGGAGATCGTCGACTACCATATGCCCGCCGAAGGCATCTTCCACAACCTGGTGTTCGTCTCGATCGACAAGTCCTATCCCGGTCACGCCTACAAAGTGATGAACGGATTGTGGGGCGCTGGACAGATGATGCTGGCCAAGGTCATCGTGATCGTTGACAAGGACGTGAACGTACAGGATTCGCACGAAGCCTGGTGGGTGGCTCTGAACAACATCGACCCCGAGCGCGACGTGCGGTTCACCCCCGGCCCCGTCGACGTCCTCGACCACGCCAGCTCCGCCTTCACATTCGGTACTAAAATGGGCATCGACGGGACGAAGAAGTGGCCGGAAGAGGGATTCGATCGGGAATGGCCGGAGAAGATTGTGATGTCCGAAGAGGTGCGGGAGAAGGTGGACGGGATGTGGGGGGCGTTGGGGCTGTAGTTCGGTGGGCTGTCGGCAGTGGGCTGTCGCCTTGACGGATGGCGGCCGGCGGTGGGCGGTCGGCGGATCATGATGATTCTCGCTGGCCTGGTTGATGAAGCTCGCTCTGACTATGATGAGAGAGAAGATTCAACCATAGGGGGTCAGGGGTGGGGAGGATACGTACTTATCGAGAGCTCGAGGTATACAGGCGAGCTTTCGCATTGCAGCAGGATGTTTTCCAGGCGACGAGGTAGTTTCCTCGGGACGAGCGGTACTCACTCACAAGCCAGATCCGGGACGCTTCGCGATCGATCGGTGCCAACATCGCGGAGGCGTGGCGCAAACGTCGGTACCCAGCCCATTTCGTGAGCAAACTGACGGATGCAGATGCCGAACTCGCCGAGACGGAACACTGGATTCACACCGCAGAAGCCTGTGGCTACGTGACACAAGGCCAAGCCGATGCTTCCGGTCCGATGTCACACGAATTGGTGGAATGTTGGGTCGTATGGTGGGTCATCCCGAGCAGTGGCGCCCGAAGGGCAAGAACCGTCCGCCCTTGATGAATTAATCACGTCTATCCCAGACTGGTCAACGGACCGACAACTTGACGCAATCCCAACTCGAAGTTACACTTGGAGTAGTGCTTCGAGGGAGCCACCCGGTCTTCGGAAAGGGCACAAACGCCCACCTCCTGCCCGTTGATTCATCGCGGTAGTTCCTACATCACCTTCTTTCAGCCTGCGTGAGCGGACAACGGGCGTCTTCAGAAAGAGGGCTGATATGTCCGCTCCACAGTCGTTCCCCGTCCGTACCCTACCCGGTAGACCCAGCTTCCAGTGTCTCAGGAATCAGGCCAAACAGCTTCGGGCTCGTCACGCCGAGGGCGATCCGGATGTTTGCCGCCGCATTGTCGCGGTGCATTCGGACTGGCAGGATCGTTCCACCGATGATGTGGCAAACACGGAACTGGCCCTGGCCGATGCGCAACTCGTGATCGCCCGTGAGTATGGGTTCGACAGCTGGCCCCAAACTCAAGGCGCACGTGGAAGCAGTTTCCGGTGCCGCGCACGAAGGCATCTCCACCACGCCCGATCGAATGCTGCGGGACCAGGTGCAGGCGCTGGCCGTTCGGCACGAAACGTATGCCGATCTGCTGAAACGGACGCTCGTGTTCAGCGGGTTGCCCAACGAGACGACGGTCGAGGTCGATGTCTCTCGGTCTACCTACGGCGACTACATCGCCTCCCTTCCGAATCCCTGTTGTGTCTACACCTTCTTCGCGGTTGAACGGAACTATCACGAACTGTCGGACGAATATGGTCCGATGCTGGTCGACTACATCAGCGATATGACGTCGGCCGTCATCGGTCGAGACGCGGACGAGGCGCTTTCCGCTTTCCCCGTGGGGCGTGAGGAGGCGACGGCGTTTCTGATACCCTTCACGACGACGCTGCTCGCGCACTTCGAGCGCGTGTGGGAGACAACCCCGAGCCTCGCGGTATCGGACGCCGAGCTGGAGGTCTGGCCGTCGGCTGTCGCTCTGGTCGAACGCCGGAGGGATCGACAGGACGAGAAAGTTGATATACCGGACACGGAGCCCGTAACGATCGTGACGCTCAAGGCTCGTTGGTCCGATCGGGAAGGGGTGGTTCGGTTCTGTTACGTCGAGAGGACCCTGAGAGAGACGGTCTATCCCGTTCGACTCGCACTTACCAAGCGGTCCGCTTTCCCCACTCGCCTGGAAGGGCCCGATCGCGTTCGGGTCGCACCTCTGTTCGCAGAGCACGTTCGCGGACGACTGGAGATCGACAGCGTGATCGAGGACCAGAGTCAGGGCATCGTGGTGGTGGATGACGAATCCAACCCGACGGTGGCTCAGGTGACGTTGTTCGACGAGGGACGCACGCTGAGCACGAACACCTGTTACGGGGGAGATCTCTCGCATCCCATCCTGGAAGAGTGGATCACGCACCCACCGTCCGGTGTGGTGCCGGAGTCACCGGCCTGGGAAGATCGCCTGGTGGGGATCCGCGGAGTCCCCGATCGAAGGGTTCCCTGCTACGAGTGCGATTACGATGCCCTCGATCCAGCCCATCTGGAAACGATCGCGAATCGGATCACAGATGACGTCAGAATCGATCGAATCGACCTGGATCTCGCACGAAGGATCGTGGCGGGATATGCTCCCTCGTTCGCGAACAACTTCGCGTCTTTGGAGGATTTCGTCGAGCGTGGAATCGGGTTTTGTGCATTGGTTGATGACGAGCCCGCGCTGGTGGTCAGCTCGAACGTCGTTTCGAAAACGGGGATCCGTCCCGGCTACAAGATGAACCCCGCTCACGGAAGCGACCGGCTGCCACTTTCATCAGCGGCGACTGCGGCGCTCCTCCTGGCCTGCCTGGAGGAGAGTCGGGAGGTTCACTGGCACATTACCCAGGTGAGGGGCCGATTGCTGCTGGCGGAGCGGCTGGGGTTCGTTCCTCGGGAGCCATGGGAGATGCTGGTCTGGGAACCCCGGTTGAGACTGAACGGATGAGCGAGTTCAGGCCCCGACTTCGCTGGAAGTCGGGGCCGCTCTGTTGGGGGATAATCGAAGGGGCTATATTGGCGGTCCACACCGAGAGGAGGATGTGTGTCGTCGAAGTCGTCAGGTCTCTACGCGGGTCCCGTGGTGGCGATCGTGCTATGGATGTTCGCGGATCTAGACCCGGACCGTCCGGAGACGACTGCCGCGGCCGGGGTCGCGGCGTGGATGGCCATCTGGTGGGTCACGGAGGCGGTGCCGCTCGCGGTGACAGCGATGTTGCCGACGGTCCTGTTTCCTCTGACGGGCGTGATGTCTGGAAAGGATGCCGCCGCCCACTATTTCAACCACGTCATTCTGCTGTTTCTGGGCGGGTTCGTCGTCGCGCTCGCGATGCAACGATGGGACCTGCATCGACGTATTGCGCTTCGATGTCTCCTTCTTTTCGGAACACGCCCACGCGGTCTGTTGCTCGGCTTTATGGTGGGGACGGCGTTCCTGTCGATGTGGATCTCGAACACAGCGACGACGATGATGATGATTCCAATCGCGCTTGCGGTTGTGGGTCGGGTCGAAGAAAACGGAGATTCGGAGTTCGGGAAGGCGGTCTTTCTGGGGATCGCCTTTTCCGCTTCGATCGGGGGTGCGGCGACGCTCGTGGGCACTCCACCGAACCTGTCGCTGGCACGGATCTTCGCGATCCAGTTTCCGGGCGCACCGGAGATTGATTTCGCGTCCTGGATTCTCCTGGGACTTCCCATCGCCGGGGTGATGATTCCGGTGACGTGGCTGCTTCTGCTCAGACTCTTTAGCCGGTCGACGTCAGAGGACGCCGTAGCTTCCGGGGCAATCCGCCAACAGGTTGACGCTCTGGGGAAGACCACTCGCGAGGAATGGATCGTCCTCGGACACTTCTGTGCGATGGCCCTTCTGTGGCTGACGCGTCGCGATCTGAATCTGGGTTCGGTCGCCCTTCCAGGTTGGGGAGACGCACTTCCGACCAGCGGACTGTTGAACGACGGAACGGTGGCGATTGCGGTCGCGGTCAGCCTCTTCGTGTTTCCCACGAATCGATCGGACACCGGCAGGCTGATGGAAGGATCGGAGATTCTCGAGCTGCCGTGGCACATCGTCCTTCTGTTTGGAGGGGGATTCGCGCTGGCGCAGGGTTTCTTCACGTCGGGGCTCTCGGCCTGGTTCGGACAACAGCTGACGGGGCTCGGCCTTCTGCCGCCGCTGGTTCTCGTCCTCGGGATCTGCGTCTTACTTTCGTTCCTAACCGAGCTCACATCCAATACAGCGACGGCGGAAATGTTCCTTCCGATTCTGGCAGCGCTCGCCGTTGCGATCCAGGTTCATCCGCTGTTGTTGATGGTTCCGGGTGCACTTTCGTGCTCCTTCGCGTTTATGCTTCCGGTCGCGACGCCCCCCAACGCGATTGTGTTCGGAACCGACCGGGTGAGAGCGTCGGATATGGCGCGAGCCGGGATCGGGTTGAACCTGATCGGCGCGCTAACGACCACCCTCGCGATCTACATCCTCGGTCCGTTTGTGGGCATTCAGATGGATCGGTTTCCCGACTGGGCAATCGTCCACTCTCCATAGATAGAAAGGTTCACTCGTGTACGAATCTCTCGAGCACGTTGTCTTGAAGAATGGCGAGAAAGTCGAGGCTGGCGTCGTGATCGGTCCAGATCTGGATTGGGCAGATCGGGTGGAGGAACTGCTCGGGCACAAGGGGCCTCTATGGCGGTGGGGGAATGAAATGGTGCTGAGGGAGTCCCTTCCCGTGGAGGCCTATTACTACCTGCTCGTCAGGGAGGACGGGATCCCGTTCTCCAATATGATGAACATCGAAGTCGAGGGCGTGGGGCTCTACGGTCACGTGTTCACGAAACCGGAGGATCGCCGGAAGGGAGCGGCGAGTCTTCTGTTGCCGATTCTTCTGGATGATTTTCGCAAGCGGGGCGGGCGGGCGCTCGTGCTGGGGACGGGCTACGACTCAGCCCCGTATCGCATTTACGCCCGAGGCGGTTTCGAAGGGGTCGAGCCGGGGAGTGGCTATATGGCCTACTACCCGGATGGCGAACGGGATTTCTACGACGCCTATTTCGCCGACCAGACGATGTCCGTCGCGCGAATTGACTGGAACCACTGGCCGCCGTCTATTCCGTTGTTCATCGGCGACTTTCCGGGCGTCGTTCGATCGCTGGTGATGGAGGTTCTCGGGCGCAGGTCGACAGAAGGGCCGATCGTCGGTCGGCTGGAGGAGGAGATTGAACGGAAGGACGAGGGGAAGGGACCTCGCACGACCGTTCTGACAGGAGACGCGAGCGGTGCAGTCTTCGGGCTGGCGACGTGCGGCAACCATCCGATGTGGCCGGGAACGTGTCTGGTCGACCTCTACTGTCACCCGAGCGGATGGGAACGTGGTGCCGAATTGCTCGAAACGATGGAGGTGGACCAGGCCGAACGGGTCGTGGCCTACTGCGACGCGGGCCTGGAGGAGAAAGAGACGATCCTGGATGCCGCCGCCTACCGGCCGGTGGCCACCTACCAGAAGCGGGTGGCCGCCGACCGGGCGCGGACAACGTTCGTGGACGTGCGGGAATGGGAACGGGCGTAGCCGTTTCGGACGGCTACGCCTGGAACAGCTTGACGAAAGCGAGAACGTCCGCGAAGGAGATCTCAGAGTTCCCGTATAGGTCGAACTTCACGTCGTAGCCCTCATCCTCCGCTCGCAGCCAGAATACGCCCACGAAAGCTAGAAAGTCCGTGAAGTCGACTCGACCGGCACTGTTGAAGTCGGCCGATCCGATCACGATCAGTCCGGGCGCGGGCGAAGAGACCGTGACCGGACTGTCGGCGGTCCCCGCGAACGATGTCGATTCGATGGCGCGGGGCGAGGTCCCGCGTCCCCCCTGAGCTGAAAGACGATTGAGGCGAGGGTCCCGTCGATCTCGTCCGTTCCCGTGCCTCCAGAGAGCTGAAAAGTTCATCACGTCGGATTCGACCACCCACTCCAGATTCAAGGATGAGTCTGTAACCAGCGGCTGGAGGATCAGAGATCTCGGATCGAGCACGGTTTCGTCGTAACTGATGCTGAATTCGGCCGACGTGATACACACGGACCCTCCGACGTCGATCGTGACTTCGGCGAGATCCCCCCAGAAGGCGGGATCATTCCCGATGCTCAGGGAAAGCGACCGCTGGGGGCCGAGTGTCACTCGCCTGATTCGCCAGTTCCCCCCGTCGGCGATATAAAGTGTGCCGTCCGGGCCGAATGCGAGATCCCGAGGGCTGTCGATCCGTGCGTTGATGGCAAGGCCCCCGTCCCCCTCGAATCCCGCTGTGCCGTCGCCGACAATGGTCGTGATGATTCCATCCGTGCCAACACGCCCCCCACGGTGGTTGTCTGTGGCGATGTAGACGACGCCGTCCGAATCCACAGCGACGCCGCTCGGATCGATCCGGGCTTCCGTTGCCGGCCCTCCGTCGCCGGAGAATGAGCTCGATCCTGTACCAGCGATCGTTGTCATGGCGCCGTTCGGGCCAACCCGTCGAACTCGGTCGTTCGAACGCCCGACGAAATAGACAGCCCCGTCGGATCCGGCTGAAATTCTGTTGGGCGAGTTGAGTTCGGCCTCGGCTGCGGGCCCTCCATCCCCCGAAAATCCGGCCATCCCGGTTCCGGCGGTTGATATCTTCCGAATCCGATGGTTGAAGGTGACTGTGACGTACAGGGCACCATCTGGACCGGTAGTGATGCCAGTGGGGTTGTTAAAGAGGGCTGCCGATGCCGGTCCACCGTCGCCGGCGAACCCACCGGAAGGGGCCTGAAAGGGTCCGGGGGCACACCCCCGGCGAATGTAGAGATCGTAGCCCCCCACCGAGATTCTGCGAATATTGTCGTGTGGCCCTGCGGCAAGGTAAATGGCCCGATTAGCTCCAACGGTAAGCCCCGTGGCCCGAAAGCCGCCCTCTGTGGCCGGCCCCCCGTCGCCACCGTGTTCCTCGAAGATGGCGAGGGCGACGGTGGCGACGTTGCTGTTTGCATCGATTCTGGGCACACAGGATCCGTTGAGGACGTGGATGGTTCCATCCAGGCCGATGTGCGGATTGCCAGGGGTCATCAAGACCTGGGTCGCTGGACCTCCGTCACTTATGTAGAATCCGCCGCCGCCAAGCGGGTCCGTAGCATTGAAATCGATGCCGTTTCCGGCGATTGTAGAGATCGAGTCCGTTGCGCTCAGGCCGACGGCAGGGCCTGAGAAGAGGAGGACGATGGCGGTCACGGTGAGTGACCGTCTTATGGAACCAGTCATACCGAATCCTCCCCAAATTCGTCGGTGATGACGGGCAGAGAAAGCACCCGACTAAAGCCCTTTACACCTCGAGACGTCCCCGACGGGCGACGACCAGATAAGCGATCCCGGATGCAGATGTCAAGGCGGGGTTGGAAACTATCGTCTGCCCAGCAGGAGACCGATTCCGAACGCGACGCCGCCCGCGACGAGGGCTCCGGCTCCCCGAGGCGTCTTGCGTGAGCCGGCTTCGTAGGTGGTGACGATGATTCGTTCCGTGCGTTCCTTGGACGGGGTGTCCCGCTCCTTGCCCATTTTTTCGAGCGCCCGCTCGAGGGACTCGATATCGAGCAGGTCACGCTCGACCAGGTCGTCCAGCAGGGCCTCGACGGAACCCGAATACCGCTGGGAGAGGAGTTCGGGGAGAGCTTCGTTGTCGACTTCCTCCCGATCGATCGCGGCCTTGTAGCGCTTTCTATAGCTCGAGCCGTCATCCAGGATCAGGCCTCGCTCGGTCATAATCTGTAGGAGCGACCGAACGGTACTGGATGTGGGCGCATCGGGCAGATTCGCACTGATCTCGCCGCTGGTGGCCTCACCTCTTTCCCATAGGATCTCGAGGATTTCCCGCTGCCGTTTGGTGATGTCCATAGAGGTCTCTCTCGTAAGGTTTCTGCTCTGAGAACCCTGATTTATGCTGGATCGTAAGCGATTCTGGGCGAAATGTCCATTCCATTCGCGGTTGGTGCTGTTGGGAACGGAACGTCAAATGAATTTGCGATAATAAGATTGTGGCCTCGGAGCCACTTTTAAGTCTGAGAAAAACGTCCAGTGGGTACGCGATATGGGATTACGGGTTCAGGACGTCGCTTCGGAGATTGATGAATCGATCGAAGGTCAAACCCGCATCCGTGCTTCGATAAAGGGTGAGCCCTTCGGCGATGGCGAAGACGGTGTCCGGGGCGCTGGGCGCGAAAACGATGTCCGTAAGGGAGGTTTCAGCTTCTAGGATATGAGAAAATGTGGCCAGACCGTAGGAAGAGCGGTAGTGGTTGACGCTTCCGGCGTAGACCACCAGATCGGGGTCCGAGGGAGAGACGGCGACGGGACCGTTTGCGTGGTTGATCGTGGTTTCCGTCCAAGAGGGCCCCTGCGTCGAGGGAAACGAGCATCCTGAAGCTGTTTCGGTCGTTGGCGTAGATCGTCAGTCCGTCCCTCGAAACGTCGAAATGGGTGATGCCTCTTGCCGACAGGCGGTCTCCGGTGGGTTCCCAGGCCGAATTGGCAGAACCTGCGTAGAAACCCGCACTCAGAGCCGGATCTGAGATCCAAAGGGCGTAAGTGATGAACGAACCGGCGGTGGATGGCCCTCTGATCTGCCAGAACCCCTCGTCGGCGGCCTCACCAGGCAGATCGAGTCGCGTTTAGCACTTTCCCCGGTTTTCAGATCTGCAGACCCCTCCGGCAAAGAACTCTCCCCTGCAGTTCCAGGAAAGAGGGGCTTCCAGATTCGATTCCGGCAAGTACGACCCCGGGGCCGGCCGCGATCGAGGTGATTCTGGAGTTTTCGGGCCCGCAGTTGGCTCGCTCCCAGGTGTCACCTCCATCTTCGCTTCGGTAGACGCCTGCCGAACTGCTGGGAAAGTTTCCGGGGGGGCAGGCGAGTCGAGTGTGGCGGCATAGACCCTTTCCGGGTTGTCCACGTCGTACGCGATTTCCCAGATCTCGGGATACAGGCCGTTCTGATGGCGAATGCCTTCGCGATGTCACGTCCAAGTGGACCCGCCATCCTTTGACCGGAGAAACGCGTTCCGCTCTTTTCCGACGAGAAGCGTCAGGGCGTCCGCGGGATGGATCGTGAGGGATCCGAAGGCGTTGTCCCCGTCCTCGCCGTAGGAATCCGCGAATCTGTCCGGGCCGTGGACGATCACCGATCCGTTGCCAGGGTCCTGGTCGCAGTCGACGACCTGACCGAAATCCCTCGCAAAGTCGAGGAAATCGGTCAAACCAACGATTCCGTCCGTGTCCAGGTCGAAGACGGGGTCGTAGTGCTCGGTTCCGGAGGTGCTGTTGAATGCGCCGGCGAACAGGACGAAATCGTCGAGTCCAACCTCGCCGTCCGAGGTGAAATCCGATGGGAGGGGGGTGGATGAGAGCGGGGTCGTGCAGACGAGCAGCGTGAGGGCCAGGAGGGCGTGTTTCCAACCAGTCGTCGGTTCAGTCAGCGGCGTTTTCTCTGGCACCACGGTAGATCCCCCAATCGCGCGAGAGGTCCTGGCTCTGAACCATCCGTGCGTAGAGGCCATTGGCGTCCATCAGGGTCGGGTGGGTGCCTGTTTCGACGGTGCGGCCGCTGTCGAGGACGATGATCTTGTCCGCGTTGCGGACCGTGGAGAGGCGGTGCGCGATGACGACAGAGGTCCGGTTACGGGCGAGCCGGGTGATGGCCTGCTGGATCAACGACTCCGTCTCTGCGTCGACCGAGGAGGTGGCCTCGTCGAGGATGAGGATGGGGGCATCCTTGAGGACGGCTCTGGCGATTGAGAGACGCTGCTTCTGCCCTCCCGAGAGTCGAACGCCGCGCTCTCCGATGATTGAGTCGTAGCCGTGGGGAAGGTCGAGGATGAACTCTTCGGCGTTGGCTGCGCGGGCGGCTTCGATCATCTGTTGGTCTGTGGCGTCAGGCTGACCGAACAGGATGTTTTCCTTCACGGTGCCGTGGAAGAGGAAAACGTCCTGGAGGACGGGGGCTACCTGGTTCCGCAGGAACTCGAGTTGAAGGTTCCGCACGTCGTGACCGCCGACCGTGACGACCCCGGCCTGGACGTCCCAGAATCGAAGGATGAGCGTGGAAATGGTCGTCTTGCCGGCACCCGTCGGGCCGACAACCGCGACGATTTCGCCAGGATCGACGTCGAAGCTCACTTCGTGCAGGACGGGAGATTCGGGATCGTAGCCGAACGTGACGTGTTCGAACCCGATCGAGTGCTCGAGATTCGACGGGGCCCGGGCGTCGGGGCGATCGACGATGTCGGGTTCTTCGGCAAGGAGCGCGTACACCCGGTCCACGCTGGCGGCCGCCTTTTGCAGGACGTCGTTGATGGAGGCGAGGGCCAGGAAGGGCTGGTAGATGTGGCCCATATACACGATGAAGACGAACAGGTCGGCCACGCTGATGTGGCCCTCGAGCGCCATATCTCCACCCGTCCAGATCACGAGGACGATCCCCAGTCCACCTGCGGCTTCGATGATGCCGGAGGGGAGGAGAGAGATCGTGTTCGCGCGGATCATTTCATCGCGGAACCGGTTGCTGCGGTCCTGAACGAGATCGGCGCGACGACGCTCCTGCGTGAACGCCTTAATGACGGCGATGCCCGCCAGGTTGTCCTGGACGAGCGCACCGAGTTCGGACAATCGCTCTCGAATGCCGCGCCACATCAACCGCACGTGAGAGATGTAGCGATAGACGAGCCAGCCTGCGAGAGGAACGGGGACCAGGACGATCAGCGCGAGTTCGGGGTTGAGGAAGAAGAGGACGGTCATCATCGAGACCGGAATGATCGCGGCCAGCACGGTTTCCGGAATCCCGTGGGCGATGAAGTCTTCGACCGCCTCGACATCGTTGATGGAGCGAGTGATCAGGCTTCCGGTTCGCTGGTCGTTGAAGAAGCGATGGGGCAATCGTTGGAGATGACGGTAGACGCGGTTCATCAGGTCGTGCATCACCCGGTAGGCGGTGACGTGGGAGAAGAACCCGTAGCCGTAGCGCGTGGCACCCCGAACGAGGTAGACGCCGAACAGCATCGCTGTGATGCCGATCAGGTCAGAAGCTCCAGCGCCGCCCTCCGTGATCCACTGGATGAGCCGTCGGATCAGGAGCGGCGGGATGAGATTGGCGCCGGCGAACAGAAGTCCACATACGATCGATCCCGACATAAAAACCCGGCGACCCTGTAGAATTTCGTAGACGTTTTGGAGAAATCTCACATCGTGCCCTTTTCGAGGGGTGGAGGACCAAAGCTTACCCTGCGGGTTAGGACCGTGTCAAATGTTTTGAGTCCGGTCGTGACGTCTTTGGTGTTGTTTAGGCGTCTCTTCACATCTATATTAGGAACCTCGTGGACATTGATAACGGTAAATTGTTGTTTTTAGGAAATTTACGCATTGACAGTGCGATCTACACCACAACTTCCGTCAAAACGTTATATATTCCTTAAAAACAGGGGTTTGTACCCGATCAGTGTTTTTCTGGTCACTTTTTACGGAATCCAGGTTTGTCCGTTTCTGGAGCAGCTGGATGTTCTAGTACTCACAGCCGAATTCGCCCTGGCGTATGGCCTGGTCTTCGGGGTGAAATCACAGGCCTACCAGAGGGGAAGTCGGCTGGACGACGAGATTCCGCCGCTTCAGAAGCCGTGGGTTGCGCTGAAGTCCGAATTGGGCGCCTGGGTGATCGTCTCGGTCGTCCTGGCCATCTGGAACGGCTTCTGGTATCAGTTTCCGGTCGAGAGCGGTCTGAAGATCATTATGGGGTCTCTGACGGTCGGCATCTTCAGCGCGACCTACCTATCGCTCGACGTCGAGTATGTGACCATTCTCTACTACGCCGAGTGTTCGAACATCGACCGGCTAGAACACGGCCGGTTTTTTTCGATCACGACCAAGTTCCTGGTGTTTGTCTGCGCATCTCTGTTCGTCTTCACGGTCGTGATTATGCTCCTGATCTACAAAGATTTCCAGACGATGATCGAGTCCCACGAAGTGATGATGGCCTTCGAATTTCGCTGGGTGGTCCAGGAGGTTCTCTACGTGTTCGCGATTCTTCTGGCCGGAAGCTACATCGCCGCCAGACTCTACTGTCGGAATCTGGAACTGATGTTCGATCTCCAGCTGAGGGCCCTGTCGGCGGTCGAGTCGGGGAACTACGACTCTTTCGTGCCCGTCGTCAGTCGGGACGAGTTCAGCCAGATCGCCAGTCACACGAATGGAATGATCGTCGGTTTGCGCGACCGCGAACGGACCAAGGGTTCTTTCGGTAAGTATCTGAGTCCGACGATCGCGGAGTCCATCCTGAGCAGTGAGGAGGAGACGAACCTGGGGGCCGGGAAGTCGAGGTCGCGGTGCAGTTCACCGACCTCAGGGGATTCACCTCCTAACTTGGAGAAGGTCGAACCGCAGGAGTTGCTGGAGATCCTGAACGAGTACTTCCCGATGGTCGTCGATCACGTTCACGGCCACGAGGGGGTTCTGGACAAATTCATCGGCGATGCCGCGATGGCGGTGTTCGGGCTGGAAGCGGAGTGCGGAAACGTGTGCGACAACGTGCTCGAGACGAGCCTGGCCATTCGAGAAAGTCTCGAGGATCTGAACGAGAAGCTGGGGGCACGGGGTCTCGACCCGCTCCGGAACGGAGTGGGTATTCACTACGGGAACGTCGCAGCGGGGAACATCGGGTCCGAAGAACGCCTCGAGTATACGGTCCTCGGTGACACGGTGAACACAGCTTCCCGACTCGAAAGCGCGACGAAAGACCTGCCGACGCCGATCGCCATCTCGGTCGAAGCCTACAATCGGTTGAGCGCGACGAACCAGGCTCGGCTGGTTCAGATCGGGGAGGTGGTGCTGAAGGGCAAGTCGCTTCCCTGCACGATTTACGGCCAGCCGGCGGCGGCTTGAGGGCGAGGGTGGGCAAGATTCTTCTGACCGGAGCTGCAGGGTTTGTCGGGACGATGTTGCGTTTGCACTGGGGCGACCGTTTCGACCTGCGGCTGGCCGACGTTCGACCGGTCGACGATTCGACTTTCGAGTCGGTCGAGTTGGACGTAGCGGACTACGAGGCGATGCGGTCGGCGTGCGAAGGCATCGAGACGGTGCTTCATCTGGCGGCCGACCCGAGCCCGGCGGCCGAGTTCTACGATTCCCTGTTGAGTCGGAACGTGATCGCGACCTACAACGCGTTCGAGGCCGCGCGAGATGCTGGATGCCGAAGGGTCGTGTTTGCAAGCAGCGTGAACGCGATTCTGGGACACGAAGACATCACGCCGGTACCCTGGGAGGCGCCGGTGTTTCCGATCAATGTCTACGGCGCGACAAAGTGCTGGGGCGAGGCGCTCGGTCGTGTCTACGCCCATAGCCACCGCGTGTCGACGATCTGTGTGAGACTCGGGAGCCCGCGCTTCGCGCAGGACGGAGATTGGAACCCGGAAGACCCGAGTATGGGGATCAGCCCGCGGGACACCGCACAGTTGTTCGCCCGGTGTGTGGAAGCGGATGACATTGACTTTGCGATCGTTCACGGCATCTCGAATCATCGGCACAGCTGGATGGATCTGGAGGTCAATCGCCAGGTGCTGGGTTATGAGCCGGAGGATGGAACGGCGTTTCCGAAAGCCTGAACCACCAAGACACGAAGAAAGACGAAGTGCAGAGTGCAAAGTTCTGAAATCGTTCTGGATTCTGGATTCTGGATTC